>JAJDWB010000019.1 GCA_022825855.1 Dehalococcoidia bacterium | reverse complement strand
GAGCCGCCCGCCCGTCGCGCCGCCCGGCCGCCGCCGCCGCCGCGACACCCCATCCGCTCACCCAACCGCCGGACCGGCAAGTCGCGTCGTCGCGCCCCACACCCGCGCCGCCCACCAAACCACACTTACGCGCAGGTCTCCTGAGGGAGAGGGTTAGGGTGAGGGCCCTCCGGTATCCCGTCCTCGATTCATTCGGAGCCTGCCCCGCGCAGGCGGGGGCCCCGCGAAGCCTGCCCCGTGCTTGACACGAAGCCCGCCCCTGGCTTGAACAGGGGGCGGGGGTGAGGGCCCTCCGGACCCCGCAAGTATCCACAGACACACACCTACAACCCACATAGAACCCCCGTTCACATACAATCGATTGTCTAACACACAAGAACGGGAGTTCGCACCATGTCATTCGACGCCATCGCCCAACCCACGCCCCAGGCCATCCAGCAGCGCTACTGGCAGATCGCCAACGACCCCAACGAACGCGGCTACGTCCAGGTCCGAGCCCTCGACTCACTCTCCAAGCTGCTCGACCTCTTCCCCAGGCCCAAGCGCGACGCCTACTTCGCCGCGCCCCCGCCCGAACCGCCGCCCCGGGTCCTCGACCCCTCCATCCGGCCCTCCGACGTCGTTCTCATGACCGACGAAGAACTCGACGCCTACATGGCCAAGGAAGACGCCGAAGCCGCAGCCAAAGCCAAGTCCGAGTCCAGCGAAGAAGAAGACGACCCCTCCAACCCGGACGAAGACGAACCTCCCTAATTCCCACGCCCCTCTCCTCGACGGAGAGGGCGAGAGCCTTCCGGTCCCCTCTCCCCGAGGGAGAGGGTTAGGGTGAGGGCCCTCCCACCTTTTTTCTGAGCACCCGCGCGCACCGACTCCCCAACCCAATCGGGGCGCGGTCCGGCCGCGCCCGGACAGGGAGGTGATAGCATGTCAATCGCCCATTCCACTCACCCATGAGGTGTCCATATGCTGATCGATCTGCACAACCACACGTGGCCGCGTTCGCACGACTCCGTGCTCGACCCCAGGGACCTCGCCCAGCGGGCCAAGGACGCCGGCCTCGATGCGTTTTGCCTCACCGAGCACGACGCGCTCTGGCCCGAGGAGGAAGCCCAGCAGATCGCCGAGGAAATCGGCATCACGGTCATCCCCGGCTGTGAAGTCTCGACCGACCCGGGCCACATCCTCGCCTGGGGCATGGAAAAGTACGTCTTCGGCATGCACCGCGTGGACCGCCTCGCCGAGCATGTCTACCCGCGCGGTGGCGCGCTCGTCCTTGCCCACCCCTACCGCCGTCAGATCGCCTGGAAGGACGACCAGGAAGAATGGGACCTGGCCGTCGAGAAGGCGGTCAACAGCCCCGCCATGGAACACGTGGTCGCGCTGGAGATCCTCAACGGCCGCGGCAAGGAGCGAGAGAATCGTTTTTCCGCCGACCTCGCCGCCAAGACCGGCATGAACGGTACCGCCGGCACCGATTCCCACGCCGTGCACGACATCGGCAAGGTCGCCACCTGGTTCGAAACCGACTCGATCGAGACCTGGCAAGACCTCGTCCGCGAGCTCAAACTGGGCAACTTCTGCGCCGTCGACATGGCCACCGGCGAGGAGTTCGCCATTCCCTCGCGCCCGCGCAAATTCGTCATCAGCGGCGTCGCCGTTGCCGACTAGCGACTAGCGACTAGAGTGCGCAACTGAGTACCTGTCCCAGACCAGATTCGAGAAAGGGGAGTCATGGCAGATCAAGAGTTTGAGTCGGTCGTCACCGACGAGATGCGCGCCCTGATCGGGGTCAAGGGCCCCGAGACGGTCAGCGAGCTGACCACCACCAGCGTGCGCATGTTCGCCCGCTCGGTCGGCTACGTCGACCCGGCCTTCTACGACGAGGCCGTCGCGCGCGAGCGCGGATTCCGCAGCCTGCCCGCGCCTCCGGGCTACCTCGGCACGCCGATCTACAATCCGGCCGACTCCGATCCCACCTTCGGCGGGCGTCGCGGCGGCGGCGGCTTCCGCTCCCCCTACCCCCTCGTGCTCAACGGCGGTACCGACATCGAGTACACCGGCGAGCAGATCTGCGCCGGCGACACGCTGACCTCGGCCACGGCCCTGGCCTCGCTCACCGAGCGCTGGAGCGGCGCCCTCGGCGTGCCCATGCTGATCCAGGTCTCGGAGACCACCTACACCAATCAGCACGGCGCCGTCGTCGCCATCTCCCGCGGCACCGGCATTTCCTACCCCGCCCCGGGCAGCTAAACGCTGTCCGCCACCTCCCTCTCCCCCCTTCCAGGGGGGAGATGCCGAAGGCAGAGGGGCGTACGAGCCGAGATACCAACCAGCTACAATCCAGTACAGAGGCAAGGAGAGCCCACATGTCAGACGCGGTTCCTGACCAGATCTACTTCGAGGACATCGAAGTCGGCGACAGCATTCCCGAACTCGAGAAGAACCCGACCAGCCAGCAGCTCGTCCAGTGGGCCGCCGGCTCCGGCGACTTCTACCAGATTCACTACGACACAAGCTACGCGCAGGACACCGGCCTCGACGACATCATCGTCCACGGCGCGCTCAAGCACGCCTTCCTCGGCGAGCTGCTCTGGCGCTTCGCCGGTCCCGAGGGCTCGGTCAAGCGGGTGCAGTGCTCCTACCGCGGCATGGACCCCGCCGCCCAGGGTCGCGAATCGGCGCAGGAACGCAAGTTCACCCTGCGCGGCACCGTCACCCGCAAGTACTCCGAGGGCGAGCGCAACTTCGTTGAGCTCAACATCGAAGGCGTCCGCGCCGACGGCTCCGTCAGCACCCCGGGCCAGGGCACCGTCGTCCTCCCCAGCCGAGGCTAACCCCTCCGCATCCCCGTCCGGGGAGCTGCGCGCACGCCCCCCCCGAAAGTCGCCCCCGCGTAGGCGGGGGCGCCCCCGCGCCCTAATGAAGTCGCCCCCGCGCAGGCGGGGGCGGCGCAGGCTGCCGGGGGTCACAACCCCTCGCGACCAGGTGCGTCCTGAGCTAGCGCCGCGCCCTGCGGCGCTGGTACTCGCGATCCCAGAACCATTCGCGCAGCACGTGCATCTGGTGGAACCGGTATCGTCCGCGGCGCACCCGCCCGCAATCCCGGAAGCCCGCCGCCGCGAACGCCCGCTGCGCCCGCACATTCCAGTCCAGCGTGTGCAGGTAGATCCGCGTCAGTGACGTGTTCGTAAACACGTAGTCCAGCAGCAACCCCACCGCCTCGCGACCGTACCCGCCGTTCCAGGTCGTCCGATCACCCAGCAGGATGCCCAGCTCCGTCTCCCGACGCTGGAAGTCGGTGTTGTAGTACATCACATTGCCGATGTGCCGCGGCTCTTCCACCGTCTCCACCGCGAACGTGGAACGGTACACTGGAGTCGAGCGCAACTGCCACGAGTACTGATTTCTGTACTGTTCGAACGTCAGCGGACTGACCGGAGCCGCATCGAGTTCCGCCAACTCCGGATCGGTGCGCCAGATCCAGTCCAGCTCGGCGTCTTCCAGCCGCTTGCGGCGCAATAGCACCAGTTGGCCTTGAGCCACGACATCCGCCGGACTGGTCACCATGGCACCCACCAGCCTCCGATTCGTCTCAGCCACTCGATCCGGCTATGTTCAGCCCGGCCCGGGACCAACTCGCCGAACCAGCATCGCGGCGGCATCCTCGAGCAACGACGCCGTGTTGCGGTAACTCACCAATCGCATCGCCTCACCCAGGCCCACCCAGCGCACATCAATGTGCTCGTCGTCGTGATCCTCGAAGGATCCCCCGGTCGGCTGCATCAACCAGAAGTGAACCGCCTTATCGATCCGCGCCTCCTGACCGACAAACGAGTAACGCATCACCCCGATCTTCTCATCCAGCGCCACCGACAGCCCGGTCTCTTCCGAGACCTCGCGAATCGCCGTGTCGACCAGCTTCTCACCGTTCTCGGGCGTGCCCTTGGGCAGTGACCAGCGTCGCGCCGGCGTCTGCACCAGAACGACCTCTACTTCTCCCTCGCTGCCTGACTCTCGCCAGACCACTCCGCCGGCGCTGACGGCGATTCCCTTCTTGATCAGTTTGCTGCTCTGGTTACTTCTTCGATGACCTTCGCTGTGACGGCGATCGTTGCGGCTTCGCACGCCTCTGCTCCTCGTCCGTGCTCTAGACGTTGCTCAATCTATCAGAGGGTCCCGTCACTCCCGGACGCATGGCTCGACGGAGCCGGCCCACGCGCCGGCCGCGTCAAACAGTGCAGCGCTACTCGCGCCAGGGGTCGGAGGCGCGACCAGCGCCCAGGTCGTCGAAGTCATCCTGCCAGGACGCCGAGTCCAGCGCCGCCTGAGCGGTCTCCCGTACCGTCGCCGCGGGATGAGTGCGAAGCTGCTCCAGCTCTTCCAGCGCTTCCTCGCTGCCGATCTCGCCGAGAGCGGCGACCGCGCCGCGCACGACCTCCTCCGACGCCGTCGGGTCGTCGAACAACTCCAGCAACATCGGCGTCCCCTCTTCCGAGCCGATCTCGCCAATCGCCTGAACGGCCGCCAGGCGCTCGTCCTCGTCCTCAGCCACGAGCGAACCTTCCAGCACCGGTAACCAGGATTCGTCGGCGCTTCGACCCATCGCCTCGACCGCACCCAGATGCAGCGCGGCCGCGTCGCTGTCGAAGGCCTCTTCGATCAACGCTGCGACCCAGGTCTCCGAAGCCACGGCTACGGCCGAGAGCGCCGAGGCGCGAATCTCCTCATCCTCCATCTCGTCCTCGGCGATCGTCCTCAGGGCCTCAACGACTCCGTCCGCGCCCTCACTCGCCGCCCAGCCCAGTTCGACGCGCATCGCGACCTCACCCAACGCGCTCACCGCTTCCCGCCGGACGCCGTGGTCTTCCTCAATCGACTTCGCCACGTCCAGCAACGACTGCGTCGCGCCCGCCGTCTCGCATTGCCCCAGGCCGGTCACCGCCACCGTTCGCACCGACACGTCGTCGTCCGACGCCATGGCAGCAAAGACGACCGTGAAGTCGTATCCGCCGAAGTCCGCGCCAAGTTGCCGGAGGCGTTCGATCAAGGCGAACCGTCCTTGCGCATCCAGTGATGACAGATGCTCATGGACGAGCGACTCCGACCCTCCGCTCAGCCTCGAGACCGCGTGCAAGTCCTGCGGTTCCAGGTCGAACTGGCCCGAGGAAATCGTTGCCACCACTCGGCGCAGGCCGTCGATCGGCTCGGCCGCGTCCTGGTGACCGTCGATCGAGGTCATCAGCCCTCCACCGTTGGCGCGCGCTCCATCAATACGCGGATCGCTTCACGTGGATCGAGTTCCTCAAACAGCACCCGCGATACCACCTCGGCGATCGGCATCTGCACGTCCATCGCTTCCGCGACCTCAAGCACAACACGCGTCGTCTCGACGCCTTCCACCACGTGCGGATTGCCCTCCATCGCCTGGGAGAGCGTCAATCCGGCCCCGAGCTTCTCTCCCAATGAGCGGTTCCGCGAGCGAGGACTGTTGGCCGTCGCCAGCAGGTCGCCCAATCCGGCGAGGCCGGCGAAGGTGGACGGCTGAGCCCCCAACGCCACGCCCAGCCGCGCCATCTCCGAGAGCCCGCGCGTCATCAGCGCGGCGCAACCGTTGTCGCCGATATCAAGGCCCGTAGCAGTGCCGACGGCTATCGCGATCACGTTCTTCAGCGCGCCGCCCAATTCCACGCCGATCACGTCCTCGTTCGTATAGACCCGAAAGCTGGACGAGTTCAACGCCGACTGCAGCCGCTCCCGATCGGACTCGCCCTGGGAAGCAACGACGGTCGTCGCAGGCATTCCACGAGCCACTTCACGGGCGATGTTCGGTCCCGAGATCACACCGACGCGGGCTTCACGCTCTGCCAGTTGCAGCTCCTGGCTCAACACCTCCGTCATGCGCAGGTGCGATCCCTTCTCGAGGCCCTTGGCCGCCGAGGCGTGCACGGTGTCGCCCGGAGTCAGCATCGGCAGGACATGACGAAGGTTCTCCCGCAGACGCTGCGAGGGCGTCGCCCAGATCAACACCTGCGGCGGTCGGCCCGAAGCGTCGGCGCGAAAGGTCAGGCCCTCGGGCAGAGCAATGCCTGGCAGCAGCCGTCGATGTTCGCGCGCCGCCGCCAGCTCGGACGCTTCACTCTCGGTTCGGCAGAGCACTTCCACTTCGTGCCCCGCACGCTCGGCGCAGATCGCCAGCGTGCAGCCCCACGACGTCGCCCCAACCACCATCACCCTCACGACGACGGCCTGCCCATCGACAGCACCCGTTCCGTGCCCGCAGCGAGCCGCTCGATGTTGTCCTTGTGTCCGATCACCACGAGCAACCAGGTGCCGACCGCGAATCCGACATAGGCGTCTGGCGCGCCGCCGTAGACGGCCAACAAGGAGATGCCCACCGCCGCAGAAGTGGCGCCGACCAACGAGGCCAGCGACATCACGCGAACTCGCAGCAGGATCGGAATCCCGGTACCAAGCGCAAACAGCGCGCCCATCGGCATCACCACCAGCATCCCGCCCAGCGCCGTCGCAGCGCCCCGTCCGCCGCGGAATCCCGCAAAGAGGGGGAACTGGTGGCCAATCACGGCCGCCAGTCCTGCGACGACTTCGGCCGTCGGACTGTCCCAGACCGCCATCACGATCAAGATCGGCGCGCCGCCCTTGATCGCATCAAGCACCAGTACGGAGACCGACCAGCGCAATCCCAGCGCGCGGAACGTGTTGGTCGCTCCCGTACGTCCGCTGCCCGAAGCGCGTATGTCCTCTCCGCCCCGCCACATGCCGATCCAGAGTCCGGTCGGGATCGACCCGAGCAGATACCCGATCAGGCCGCCGACGATCCACGCCTCAACCACGAGTTCTGCCTCCGTTGGTCGACTCCTCCGAGTCGCGGCCCCGTAGGACGCAGCGTAGTGGCGTGCCTTCGAAACCGAAGGCGCGGCGCACGCGGCCCATCAGGTAGCGCTCGTAGGAAAAGTGCACGCCTTCGGGGTAGTTGACGAAGAACGTGAACGTGGGCGGATCCGCTCCGGTCTGAACGGCGTAGTAAAAGCGGATTCGTTTGCCGCGATGCGTCGACGGCGTGCGCTCCATCTGCGCTTGCCGCAGCATGGCGTTGAGACGCGGCGTCGGCACTTGCATCCGCCGCGCCTCTGCAACGTGCAACGCCGCCGCGACCACGCTGTCGACCGCCTCGCCGGTCAGGGCAGACACCCAGACGATCGGCGCCCAACTCACGAACCGCGCGCGGCCCGCAAGTTGACGTTCCCTGCTGTTCCGCAACCCATCCTCGCCATCGACCAGATCGCTCTTGTTCATCACGATCACGATTCCCGAGCCCTCGTCCATCGCCATGCCCAGCACATGCAGATCCTGCGAAGTCACGCCTTCATGGGCGTCGATCACCACCGCCGACACGTCTGCCCGCCGAACGGCGGCGCCGGCGCGGCGCACTGACGCCCGTTCAATCCCAGGCGCGACCCGCCCTCGCCGCCGAATCCCCGCTGTGTCGACCAGCGACACGCGCTGACCGTCGAAGCTGAGCAACGTATCCACCGCGTCCCGCGTGGTGCCCGGCACCTCCGATACGATCATCCGCTCGTCCCGCAGCAGGGCGTTGACCAACGACGACTTACCCACGTTCGGCCTGCCGACGATCGCCAGCCGGCAGGCGACATCCTCCGACTCAATCGGTTCTGCTACCGCCAGACTCTCCGTCACACGATCGAGCAGGTCGTCGATCCAGCGCCCGTGATGCGCGGAGATCGCGACCGGGTCTCCCAGGCCGAGCGAGAAGAACTGCGAGGCCTCGGCGACGAGCGAATCGTTGTCAGCCTTGTTCGCGCAGACGGTGACCGGCTGCGCCGCCGAACGCAGCAACTTCGCAACATCTTCGTCCGCCGGCAGGGTCCCGGCCTGGACATCGACGACCAGCACGACCGCGTCCGCCTCGGACAGCGCCTGCTCCACTTGCTCGGCTACCGAGTCGGCGAACGGTCCGCTGAGCTGTTCCCCGAGCAGTCCGCCGGTATCGATCACCGAAAAGTGCTGTCCGCGCCACTCCGTCGTTGCGTAGTTGCGGTCGCGCGTCGTGCCTGGCTCACCGCGCACGATTGCCTGGCGTCGACGCACCAATCGATTGAACAGCGTCGACTTGCCCACGTTCGGCCGGCCCACGATCGCCACCGTCGGCAGCGCATTGGCCGGCAGGGCGCGGACCTCAACCCGCGGCGGCGCGCCCGGCGCTTCCTCACTCATCGTCGGCCTCCCCGGTCTCCGAATCGCCTGGCGTCTCCTGCTGGGCGTCCACAGGATCCGGCGGCGCTTGCCGGATCGGAGCCAGCGTAATCACAATCTGCTTCGGAGAGAGATCGAGCAACTCAATTCCTTGCGGCGGCGACCACTCCAAGTCGACCCGATGACTGCCGCTTCTCAGCTCGGAGACGTCCACGTCGAGCGGGCCCAACGGCCCCTCCAGCTCCGAAATCAACGATACGGGACCATGCAGACGCACGCGGACCGTGGAGAGACTAACCAGGGCTGCCTCCAACCCGCTGCGGATTCCGACGAGCCGGAGTTCAATCGGCAACTCGACCGTCGTCAGGACCGGCTCGATCGCGATCGTCACCTGGATCGTCGCCGCTGTCTCGCCGGCCGGCGCCACGCCGTCGGCGAAGACCAACTGCGCCTGCGTGTTGAGATCCAGAGTCCGGCCGTCGATGTCAATCGGCTCGGTGCTCACCTCGACTTCGTCGTCCAGCACGTCCACCGAGACCAGCACCTCTACCGTGGTCGGCGTCGCGCTCACGGTGCGCATGCGATACCCCTCTGCCGGAGTGCCGATCACATCCGGCAGGATTGAAGCGGTCTTGCGAAACACTTCCTGCTCAATCGGCACTCGGACCTGCGCGAACCTGGGACTAATCAGCACCTGCGACACCGAACCGCCCGACGCCGTCCTCGCTTCCAGCGTCACATCCCGCTCCAGCGACGCCGTTGCCCCACCCAGGTCCAGACGCGCCACCACCGAGTCGACCGCTTCGACTTCAGCCGCGATTCCTGAGACCAGCGCCGTCTCAGGCGTTACCTCGGGAACACCGACCCGAAACCCCAACGGCGGCAGATTCGACGGTTCGACCACAACCGGCACCTCGCGTTCTACGCTCTGCTGCAGGATCACCACGACCGTCTCCGGCTGGACCGCGCGCACACGCACATCACCTTCGAGCCGATCGACGCGCACCGGCAGGCTGTGCTGTCCGGCAGTGCGGTTGCGCGTCGACACCGTGGCCAGGAAGTGCTCCGGACGTGCCGCCTCGACATCCGCCTCGCGGCCGACCACCGTGACCGTGACCGGCAGCGGCTCGCTGGCCACGACCAGGTCAGAGCCCAGGTCTCGCACTTCCACTTGCAGACTGAATCCCAGCCGGGTCTCGATTTCGCGATTCTCCGTGTCGGCGATCACGAACCAGACGATCAACGCCAGCACCACGACCGAGACGAGGAGGGTCGCTTCTTGCGCGGCGCGTCGCACTTAGGGCCCCGATGCGTCTCCGCCGGCGGTCGACGGAGTGCGGCTCTGCCGGCCCCACACGCGATCCAGCCAGCGCGCGCCCAACCGATCACCCCAACGCCGCGAGTGCAGGTGCCGAGCCAGGGCCACTTCCAATTCCGTCGCCGTCAGCGGGCCTGAAAGCGCGCCGCCGACCGCCAGCGATACTCGGCCGCTCTCTTCCGAGACCACCACCGCCACCGCATCCGTCTCTTCCGAGACCGTCAACGCGGCCCGGTGGCGCGTACCCAGATGCTCGCCGGCCCGCCCATTAGTCTGGCCGCGCGCGTGGTACTCGCCGGCGGGCGTGGGAATGATGACGGCCGCTGCGACGATCTCCGACGGCCGCAGCAGTACCGCGCCGTCGTGCAGCGGCGATCCGGGCCAGAAAATGCTCTCCAACAACTCCAGCGTCGGTTCCGCGCCCAGGCGGACGCCAGCGTCGGCCAGTTCTTCGAGGCCCGTATCGCGCTCAAACACGAACAGCCCGCCGACCCGTTGCTGCGACAGTCGGTGCACGACCGCCGCGGTCATCGGGATCAGGGACCGATACGGCTGTCGCCTGCTGCCCCAGTGCTTCAGTCCTCCGGCCCGGCCGACATGTTCGAATGCTCGCCGGAACTCCGGTTGGAAGACGAGCAAGACGACAATCAGCAGCACCGCCAGCGCGTTCTCGACGATCCAGTCCAGCACGATCGACTCCGTCAATCGGCCGATCACCAGGATGCCCAGGACGACCAGCACCATGCCGCGAATCACGGACATGGCTGTGGTTCCGCGCAACAGGCGCAGGCCGGCGTAGAAGAAGACCGCAATCACCGTGATCTCGAGCGCATTCGTCCAGCTAAAGTCGCCGAACGTGGCCTGGATGTCGCTGACCAACTCACCCACGACGCTCGCCTCGGATCCCTAGTCCATGCGCAACACCCGTCTGCCGCTCGCCATGCTAGGCGACCGCCAGCCCCGGTGACGATCAGCCAAACAGCCAGGCCATCAGGGCCTGCTGTGCGTGCAGCCGATTCTCCGCCTGATCCAGAACGATCGACTGCGGACCATCGAGCACCTCATCGGAGATCTCTTCGCCGCGGTGCGCCGGCAGGCAGTGCATGACGCCCGCGTCGGGCGAAGCCTTGGCGACGAGATTGACATCAACCTGGTAACCCGCGAATGCTTCGACTCGCTGCTTCGCTTCAACTTCCTGTCCCATCGAGGTCCAGGTGTCCGTGTAGACGACGTCCGCGCCGTAGACGGCCTCCTCCGGGTCGGAGAGCAGCGCCACGGAACCGCGGGACTCCCGTGCCCTGTTCGAGGCCTCATCCACGCTCTCGGCGTCGAGCTCATATCCGCTCGGAGAAGCGATCCGCACGTGCATGCCTTCGCTAGCCGCGGCAATCGCCAGCGAGCGTGCGACATTGTTGCCGTCTCCGACGTAGGCGATAGTTCGACCGTTGGTCCCGCCGTGTTCGCGGATCGTGAGGACATCAGCTAGCGCCTGACAGGGATGCTCCCAGTCGCTCAGCGCATTGATCACCGGAACGCCCGACGATGCTGCAAGGCGCTCCAGGATGCTCTGATCGAATGTCCGGCAGACAATCAGATCGCAATATCGACCAGCCACGCCGCCGACATCCTCGGGCGACTCCCGTTCGCCGATACCGACTTCAGGCGGTGAGAGATACAGCGGACGGCCGCCCAGGTTGCTGACCGCCAGTTCGAACGACACCCTGGTGCGCAGCGAGGGCTTCTGGAAGATCAGCAGCGCCGTCTTTCCGGCAAGCTCCGAGCCGCGTGGGCCGCTGCGCCGCTTCGACTCCAGCGCCAGGTCCAGGACCTCGCCAATCTCCGACGCAGACAGGCTCCCCGCAGTCAGCACCGAGCGGATCATGGCGCACATCCCTCTCAAATCCAACTCTATCGCCGCACAATTCCGTGTGTTGTAGGTTCTTCGTTTAATGTCGCGTGGATCGACAAGGGCCACTGTGCGGAGGGGTGGGCGACGTGAGCATCTGGTCCCGAATTCTCCCTCCCGCGCATGCCGATCGGACCGCCGCAACCCTTCTCTTCGGTCAGCGCGATCCTCGGTCGTTGCTGCGCGCGGGCCTCCCGTTGACGACCGCCGTCCTGGCCGCCCTGATCGGACTCGGCGCACTCATCGCCGCCGAGTCAAGTGCCCCTCAAGCGCCGATCGGGCAGACGGCGACCTTGCCCGCTGCCCAGGCCGATCCGCGAATCGACATCAACTCCGCGACCATCGCGGAACTCGCCACGCTTCCGGGCATCGGCGACGAACGGGCGCGAGCGATCGTGGCGCTCCGCGAACAACAGCCCTTCGACTCGCTGGCTGAACTGGTCGAGCGCGGAATCCTGAACGTAGAGCAACTCTTGCCACTGAGGGATCTGGCCGCTGCCTATGTCCTCCCTGACTAAGCCGGCCCAGTTAGCGAACCGACTCGCCGCGTTCGGCCGGCTCCGACCCATCTATCTGCCGCCGTTGTTGCTCTGGACGATGAGTTTCATCGTCGGCGTGGCGCTCTCGCTTACCGGAGCCGGTCTCTGGATTGTCTTGCTCTTCGTCTGCGCTGCCAGCGCGCTCTCGGCCGCGGTCTTGCTCGCTGGAAATGCCCCACTCAGACGCCGCGCGCTCCACGCCGCCATGATTCTCTTCGCACCCACACTGCTCGCCGTCGGATTCTGGCGCGCCGACTCGACCAAGTTCGAGACCGATAGTCTTGCCCTCGCCGACCTCTCCCACCAGGAGTTGAACATCGAAGGCATCGTGATCGAGGATCCCCGGTTCAATGCAGCCGGCGTTCGCCTTCTCCTCGAGACAGAGCGGATCTGGCTTGGCGACGAAGTCCACGAACTTCAGGAACGGATCCAGCTGCAGTCGCCCGATCCGCCCGGTGTTGCCGCCGGCGACCGGATCAGCGCTCGCGCCCTCCTCGCCCCGACGGCGGCCGCCACCGACGACTATCTTGTCTGGCTCGCGCAGCGCCGCGTCGCCGCCGCAGGTCTGGCGACGCCGGGCAGTATCGAGGTCCTGGGCGAACGGGTCCTGCCCTGGTGGCAACAGCTCGCCGCCGATGCCCGCTCCAGACTCAACCGCAGTCTGCGTGACGCCCTGCCGCCGCCTCTCTCGGCGATCGCACAGGGCATGATCACCGGTCGACGCGACGCCATTGACACCGACCTGCGGACCACGCTCAATGACACCTCGCTCTCGCACCTGATCGTCATCTCGGGCAGCAACCTCACCCTGCTCACGACGATTGTCATGGCCGCCTCCTCCTGGCTGCTCGGCCGGCGTCCGGCTGCCGCCTTGGCGATGCTCGCGGCGCTCGCCTACGGCACGCTCGTCGGACCCGATCCTCCCGTCCAGCGAGCTATGTGGATGGCCGTCGTCTTTGCCGCCGCGCATCTGCTCGGTCGCGGCGCCTCCGCCCTTCACGCCGTCACTGCGACCGCTGGGCTCATGATGGCGCTCGAGCCGCACATCCTGGTCGACATCTCCTTCCAGCTCACCCTTGCCGGCACGCTGGGCATTGTCGTCCTGATGCCGTCGCTCTCGCACGACTTTCTCAGCGGACAACGCGGAATCTCGGGATCGGTTCGCGACGCCGCGCTCGTGACCATGGTTGCCAGCCTCGCTACGATGCCGCTGATCATCCTCCATTTCGAGCGCGCCGCACTGATCGGCATTCCCGCCAACCTGCTGGCCGCGCCGTTCTTCGCCTGGATGCTGCTCGGCTCCGCCGCGACCGCGCTCGTCGGACTGATCTCCGAGTCCGCGGCGTCGATTATCGCCTGGCCGCTGGCCTGGCTCCCACTGCGCTGGCTCGTCATCGTCGCCGAGCGCGCGGCCCAACTGCCGGGCGCCGGCGTCCCGGTGATTGGATTCACCCATCTCCACCTGCTCCTGATCTACGCTGCCGTGCTCGTGGCCGCCTTCAGACCCCATCGCGATCGCATCAGACGCTGGTACCGACCCGCCCCTGCCAATGCGCGAGCACTCAACAACGTGCTTCGCGCGATCGGACTGGACGTCATTTCCGATTTACGCAACCACCTCACGCCAGCAGCCTGGACCGGCGTCGCCGCCGCCGCGGCCGCCGCCATCTGGCTGTCCGCCTGCTCATCGAGTCCGGACCGGTTGCAGGTGCACTTCATTGATGTCGGCCAGGGCGACGCGGCGTTGATCGTGACGCCGGATCAGCGCTCGATCCTGATCGACACGGGCGAACGCCCCGACGCCATCCGCTCCGCGTTGCGCCAACACCTGCCGTCCAACTCGCGCACGATCGACGTCCTGATCGTCACCCATCCCCAGACCGATCACGCTGAAGCGCTCTGGGCTGTCACCGACTTCTACGACATCGGACTGGCATTGGTCAGTAGGCACTTCGACTCGACTGCGTTTGGTCGCAGAGTCCTTGACTTGCTCGAACGGACGAACACAAAGGTCCGCCTGCTCGCTGCCGGTCAGCAGCTCGCGTTCGCGGAGACGGACGGACTCACTCTCGACGTGCTCTGGCCTCCTGCCCAAGGCTTGCCCGATCGCTATCTCGACGATCCCAACTCCACCTCGCTCGTGATCCGCGCCCGTTTCGGAGACGCAGCATTCCTCTTTGCTGGAGACATCAACGCCGAACAGGAGCGCGGGATCGGCCGAACCCTGTGATCTGCGCGCCGATGTCCTCAAGGTGGCCCACCAGGGCAGCCGCCTGTCGTCGACGTCCCGCTTCCTCGAGTCGGTGCGGCCCAGCGTCGCAGTCCTCAGTGCGAGTGCGAACAATCCCCACGGACACCCGCACGAGTCCGTGCTGCGCAACCTGCAGCGAATCGGCTCGGCCTCGTACCGCACTTTTGCTCGCGGAGACATCAGCATCAGCACCGATGGACACACCATCGGCATTGCGACCGAGCGTTGACGCTTCGATATCGTCAACAGAGTGGTCTGCGTGCCGGGATGGCGAAACTGGCAGACGCGGCGGACTTAAAATCCGCTGGCCTTCGGGCCGTGTGGGTTCGAGCCCCTCTCCCGGTACCACTCCCTCGCTCTTCCCGCCCTCGCAACCCGAAGCACTAGACTGCCCAGCGCAGCGACGCAACCGTGCGCCGCGCCCAGAAAGGACGACCCGATGAAAGCCGCTGTTTTCCACGGCCCCAACCAGGATCTGACCATCGAAGACGTTGACGTATCCAAGCCCGGCCCGCGCGAAGTGCTGGTCAAGACCGCCGCATCGGGTGTCTGCCACTCCGACCTTCACTTCGTCGAAGGTCTCTACCCCTTCCAGGCGCCCGGCATCCTCGGACACGAGGCCGCAGGTGTGGTCGAAGAGGTCGGAGAGCTCGTCCAGCAGTTCAAGGCCGGCGACCACGTGATCATGTGTCTCTCCGTGTTCTGCGGCAACTGCTCCTACTGCCTCAGCGGCCGGCCTAACCTCTGCCGCAGCCCCGAGACCCAGCGCCGCCCCGATGAGGACCCGCGCCTCTCCTGGAACGGCAATCCCGTCGCCCAGTTCGCCAATCTCTCGACCTATGCCGAGTTCACGCTGGTTCACGAGAACGCGCTCGTCTACGTCGACGACGAGATGCCGCTCGACAAGGCGGCACTAATCGGCTGCGGCGTGATGACCGGCGCCGGCGCGGCGATGAACACCGCCAAGGTCCATCACGGCAGCACGGTCGCCGTGTTTGGCGCCGGCGGCGTCGGACTCTCCGCCATTCAGGGCGCGCGGATCGCTGGAGCCAAGCAGATCATCGCCGTCGACCTGCACGAGCACAAGCTGGCCCTGGCCCGCGAACTCGGCGCGACTCACTCGGTCGATGCCTCCGGCGGTGACCCCGTCGCGCAGATCAGGGACATGACCGAGGGCGAAGGCGTCGATTTCAGCTTTGAAGCGATCGGTCTCAAGAGCGTCGCCGAGCAGTGCTTCGCCGCGATCAAGCGCGGCGGCGTCGCCACGATCATCGGCATGGTCCCGCTGGGCCAGACCCTGGAGATTCCCGCACACGAACTGCTCTCGGAGAAAGTCCTGCAGGGGTCGAGCATGGGCAGCAACCGCTTCCGTACCGACATGCCCAACCTGGTCGAGTACTACCGCCAGGGCCGCCTGTTGCTGGATGAGATGGTCACGGTTACGGCACCGCTTGAGGACATCAATGATGCCTTCCGAGCCATGAAAGCCGGAGAAGTCGCACGCACCGTCCTGACCAGCTTCTAGTTGGGTCCCCGTTCGCCTCGCCTTCTCCCTCCGGGAGAGGGCGAGGGCGCTGTACGCTGACCCTTGCGGAGGGGTGGCCGAGCGGACGAAGGCGGCGGTCTTGAAAACCGTTAGGCGTGCAAGCGTCTCGGGGGTTCGAATCCCTCCCCCTCCGCCAGCGGGATTCAAGCTTCGCTACCGGCAATCGTGCGCGCGATGGTCAACACGGCCTCGACCGTCGTCGGTTGCGGCAACCCGCCGCCGCTATGGTGCGCCGCTACCCGCACCCGATCCGCCAACGGCGCCACTTCGATCTGCATCGTCTGCGGCTCGTTCAGCACGACGTCGACCCAACCGGCGACCCGCTCGCTCGCCGACAGCAGCTCAACCGCCTCTGCCGCGCCCGCGCCGGTCGCGTCAAACGGCCGCCAGGCGAATGCGCCGCGGTCGACCGGTTGAGCCAGGATCGGCGTTGCCCAGCTCGACGGCCAGGCCTCTGGCAGCGCTGCGCGGTCGAGCGTCACATGAATCCCCGTCACCGTGATCTTGCCGAGGTGGCCCGCAGCCTCACCGCCGATTCGCGATGCCACCACGTGACGCAGCGGCGATGCCTCCGCGTCCAACTCAATCACAGCAATGGCTCTGGTACCGCGGGGCAAGTGCAATCCGCGCACGACGCCGTCGGCATCCGCCGCCGGCCGGCCGCGCACGCGACGCTTGGCCAGCATGTCGATCACCGCGTCGGTCGACTCCGTGTCGGGACCGCGTCGAAACAGCCGCCGCAAGATACTCACCGGTCGTCCCCTTGCCTCGCGCTCGCCTTGCGCCATAATGCTACGCGCGGAACAGGAGTTGACCAATGCTCGTCGTCATGCGCAGGTTCTGGATCGAGAAGGACTCGTTCGACGAGTTCGAGCGGCTCAGCCGCGAGGAGATCTGGCCGCCGATCGAAGCCGCCGGAGCGCGCGTGCTGGGCATGTTCCGCGCCGAAGAACCGCATCTGAATGACGAGGTCGAGGAGCCCTGCGACATGGTCATCCTGCTGACCCAGTACACGGATCGGGATCACTGGCGCGCGACCCGCGCCCGCGAGGACACCTGGCGCGGACCTGACGATGTGCGGGCCAAGCTCGCCAACGGCGGTCGAGCCCGCCACGAACTCACGCTGGCCACCCACCCGACGTTCACCGAGCCCGTCCAGGTCAAGATCGGGGGACCCTTCTTCACCTGGAAGGAGGAGCCGATGGGCGAGGTGGAGTAGCCGCCTTCGTCGCCCGCAGCGAGAACATCAGCGGCAGGCGGCGGTCCGGTGTTCCGTCCCGCGACGGCAACCGCCAGACGCCTCGTTCGGTCTCGACCAGCCAGGGCAGCGCCGGATAGACCGTCCAATCCTGCTCGTGCAGGAACTCGATCCGGCAGCCGGCGTCGATCACCGCCGTCACGATCTCTCCGAGGCTGTGGTTCCACTCGTACGAGTCCTGGTGCGCCATCTTAGCGGACGCATCGGCGTAGTCCCCGTCGCCGCTCCAGTGCAGCGGCCTCTCGGTCTCAAAGTACGGATACCGAAGGCGCAGCTCCCCGCTCGCTGTTTCGTCGTCGAGGCTCTGCGTGAGGGGATGGACGTCGCGCACGTAGAGGGCGCCTCCGTCCGTGAGAAATCTGGCACAGACCCTGGCCCAACCGGCGATATCGGGCAGCCAGCACAGGGCCCCCAGGTTGACGTAGACAATGTCGAACGTGCCCAATCGATCGGCCAGCACATCCGGCGAGGCGTACAACTCCGACTCGACGAACTCGGCGCTGAGATTCGCACGGCCGGCCAGATCGCGGGCCGTCTGCACCGCCGACGGCGAGAAGTCGACGCCGACCACTTCCGCGCCCAGTCGAGCCCATGACAGCGTGTCGAGTCCGAAGTGGCATTGCAGATGGAGCAGCGATTTGCCCGCGACATCTCCGACTTCGTCGAGATCGAGTTTCAGGAGCTTCGACTCGCCGGCGAGGAAGTCGTCAACCCGGTAGAAGTCCGACGCCGCGTGAATCGCAACCGACTCGTCCCAGCGGGCGCGATTCGCTTCGCGGTACCGATCCGGTAGATCAAGCGATGACACGGGAACCCATCCGCGATGCCAGCACCTCCGGCAGCACCACCGAACCGTCCTCTTGCTGGCCGTTCTCCAGCAGCGCGGCAATGGTGCGCGGCAGCGCCAGTCCCGACCCGTTCAGCGTGTGCACGAAGCGCGTGCCCTTGCCCTCCTCAGGGCGGTAGCGGATATTGGCGCGCCGGGCCTGGAAATCGGTGCAGTTGGAAACGCTGGAGACCTCCAGCCACTCCTGCGCGCCCGGCGCCCATATTTCGAGGTCGTAGGACACCGAGGCGTTGAATCCCAGGTCGCCGCTGCAGATCTGCAGCACCCGGTACTCCAGCTCCAGACCCTGCAGCAGCGACTCGGCCGAGGCCAGCATCCCCTCCAGCGCCGCCGCCGACGCCTCCGGCGTCGTGAACTGGTACATCTCCACTTTCTCGAACTGATGCACCCGCTTGATCCCGCGCACGTCGCGGCCGGCGCTCGTCTTCTCGCGGCGGAAGCAGGGCGTGTGCGCGGCGTAGCGGATCGGCAACTGCTCTTCAGCCAGAATTTCGTCCGCGTGCATGTTGGTCAGCGGTACTTCGGCGGTGGGTACGAAGTAGTAGTCCTCTTCTTCGTCGCGATACAGGTTGTCGCGGAACTTGGGCAACTGACCCGAGGCGCGCATCGCGTCCTCGCGCACCATTGCGGGGACGTAGCACTCCTCGTAGCCCGTCGCCTGATGGCAGTCGAGGAACCAGCCGATCAATGCGCGCTGCAAGCGCGCGCCCGCGCCGCGGAGGGCGTACATCCGCGATCCCGACATTGCCGCAGCGCGCCCGATGTCGATGATTCCCAGCGACTCCCCGATCTCCCAATGCGGCCTGGGCTCGAACCCGAACGAACGCCGTGTGCCCCAGGCGCGAACCTCGACGTTGGCGTCTTCGTCCTCGCCGTCGGGCGTCTCGTCGCCCACGAGATTGGGAATCTCGGCCAGCAGCGCATTCAATGAAGACTCGATCTCGCGAAGTTGCTCCTCGAGCTCGTCGATCCGAGTTGCCGACTCCCGCTGTGCCGCGATCAGGCGCTGGCGCTCCTCGTTGTCCTTCGCCTGGCCAATCGCGCGTCCGGCTGTGTTGCGCGAGGCACGCAACTCTTCCAGCTCGACCAGGACCTCGCGGCGCCGTTCGTCCACCGCAATCGCCTCGTCCACGGGAGCATCGGCCCGCCGGCGATGCAACGAACGCCGGATTGCGTCCGCATGCTCCCGAATCATCTGCGCAGAAATCACGCTCGCCGCTCCTCGTGCTTTGTGATGTGATCGATCGCCGCCATACCCAGCACTCGCACGTCCTCCGAGATCTGCGCCGAGACGCCCTTGAGCGTCATCGGCGCGTCATCCTCAAGCTCTTTCCTGCTCACCCATCGCCAGGACTCCGATGGCGGCTGCGGACGCATCTCGCCGGTCGGGCGCGAGAAGTAGATCATGTCGATGTGATGATGCGCGTCCTCGCCGCCGAAGGCGCGGATCGGCTCGACCATGATCGTCACCGGCGGCGAGACCTGGGGCGGATCCGGATAGGCGAACGGCTCCGTCGCAGGCACGATCTCCACCGGAAACTCCGTCTCCTCCAGCGCTTCGCGTCGGGCCGCCTGCATTGGATCCTCGTTCGGCTCGATGTGGCCGCCGGGCGGCAGCCATAGCCCAACTTTACGGTGCCAGTGCAGCAGGGTCGCGCCGTGCATCGACACAAACGTCGTCACGGTGAAGTGTCGGATGCCGTCCCCAGAATTCACTGTCACGTACCGTATCGCACATGGAACTGATCTCCGCCGAGAACGGCATGTCGCCGGCCTGGTCGCCCGACGGCCAACAGATCGCCTTCCTCAGTAACCGCGCCGAAGGCTGGGACCTCTACACCATGCCGGCCGGCGGGGGCGATGCAACGCGGTTGACCAGCGGCGCTACGGCCGACGATCCCGCCTGGTCGCCCGACGGGCGCTGGATCGCAGTGGAGCGGGATCACCGGATTGAGGGGGTCTCTCTCGACGATCGTGAGCGTACGGTTCTGGCCGGCGGCGCATCCCATGCCGCCTGGTCGCCGACCGGTCAGCTTGCGTTTGTGCGCAAACGCGATCTGTTCGTTCGCGACGTGGATGGCGCTGAGCGCCTGCTGCTGCGCGACGCCGAACAGCCGCACTGGTCGGCCGACGGACGGACGATCGTGTTCGTCAGACGCGGCATCTGGGAGTTCGATACCGGCAGCGGTGAGGCCCGCCAGCGTACCCGGAATCCGGCCGACCAGTCGCCCTGCATCCAGTTTGACGGCGACATCGTGTTCATCCGCAATGCCCAGTTGATGATCATCCATCCGGACGGCGAGATGACGGACATTTCCTACCTACCCTCGCCGGCAGGAGCGCCGGCGCCGCATCCGCTGGAGATTGACACGATTGCCTACCAGCTCCACGACGGCGGCAACTGGGACATCGTCACGGCCTCGCTGGAACACGGCAACATCCGCAAGCTGACCCGCGCGACGTGGACCTCTTGGAATGCGCGCGCCTGAACCGGGCTTCGGTATCGTGTGGCCATGTCTCACTTCCTGATCCGCCAGGCGGCGAGGGTGATCGCCGGTTCGGCCGCGCCGCAGGTGGCGTCGCAGCTCGCCCAGCGGTTGACCGCCCCGTCGACCCGAGACGAGGACCGGCGCCGATTCCTGATCTGGCTGGCCGGTCCGTTCAAGCAGTCGCAGCCCGATGCGTACGAGCAACTCTGGCCTCGCCTGCGCGGCCGCGAGGGGACGATCAACGCGCTGACCGGCGTGTTCCTCGAACTGCAGAGCGCCGGTCCCAGCGCCATGATTCACTGGTTCGGCCAACTGGCGGAGTCGGACCAGCAGCACTTTGACGAGCTGATCGCCGAACTGGCTCCCCAGCAGCCCGATCCGCAGAAGCTGGTCAAACAGGCCTCGCAGGAGGCGGAATCGACGCTGCGCGGGGCGGCGCGATTCCTGGGCCGCACCTACCGCCGCACTTCCGAAGAAGCGCGCAAGCGAAAGCGATAGTCACGATGCCGATGATCGACCACATCACCGACGAGCAGGCCGACCTGATCCGCAGCGCCAAGGTCTTCTTCGTCGCCTCGGCCGACCCTGACATGGGCGACGGACCGAACGGCGAGGGCCCCGTCAATCTCTCGCCAAAAGGCGCGGCCGACCTGCAGGTCGTCGACCAGCACACCATCGCCTACTTCGACTACTCGGGCAGCGGCAACGAGACGGCCCGACACACCGCGGCCGGCGGCCCGATCACGATCATGGTCACCTCGTTCGACGAGGACGCCGCCATCGTCCGCCTCTACGGCACGGCGAAGTCCCTGCCGCTGGAAGAGTCCGTCCTCGCCGACCAGGCCGAGTTGCTGCGCGCCGTCGAGATGCCGACGCCCGAGCGCCAGGTGATCGAGATTAGCGTCGACCGAACCCAGACCTCATGCGGCTACGGCGTCCCCCTCTACGAGTACAAGAGGGACCGTTCCAGAGAGGAACGCGGCCGCCGCTACAAGTAGGGACGAGCCTGGAATTCCGTCATTGCCGCGCTCCGGCGCGGCAATCTCGCTGTGCTCTGCGCCGTCGTTCGTACTATTAGGGGCGAGATACCCGCGACAAGCGCGGGTGCACCGACTTATTGCGCAATCAGTTTCGCCAGCCGATCCAGCTCAGGCAGCACCTCGTCTGCGCCGGCGTGAGGCAGACCGAAGACCACCCGATCGACGCCGATGCGCTCGTACTCGGGCAGCGCGTCTTCGATTGCTGGGAAGACATTGATCGAAATCGAATCGAAGTCGCGACCGGCCAGCTCGGCGCGGGACTTGATGTCTTGCATCGCTCGCTCAACAAATCCCGGCGCGGGGATGTTGGGCAGCCAGCCGTCGCACCAGTCGACCACGCGCTGACGCGCCCACTTGCTTCCCGCTCCCATCAGGATCGGCGGATGCGGGTCTTGCACCGGCTTCGGAATCACATGAGTGCGCGGGATATCGACGAACTCCGAGTGATACTCGGCAATCTCCTCGGTCCACATGACCTTCATCGCCTCGATCCGCTGCTGCGTGACCTTCCAACGGTCCTGGAAACGCACGCCGAGCGGCTCCATCTCCTCGGCCAACCATCCCGCGCCGATGCCGAACTCGAAGCGCCCGCCCGAAATGAAGTCGAGCGACGCCACTTGTTTGGCCAGCGCGATCGGCTCGTGTTCCGTGACCAGGCAGATGCTGGTTCCCAGCCGAATCTCCGACGTCGCGCCGGCCGCCGCGCCCAACGCCACGAACGGATCGTGCAGGCGGTAGTACTGCTGCGGAAGCGAGCCGTCTTCCGAGCGCGGGAACGGCGTCTCGCGGTCGGCGGGCATGTGCACGTGCTCTGGCACCCAGAACGACTCGAATCCCCGCTCCTCCGCCGCTGCAGCCAACTCCCCCGGATCCATCGCCATATCGGTCGCAAAGATCATCACCCCGTACTTCATCGTGGAGTCCTTTCTGGAATGGTCACGCAGTCTCCCACAGCCTACGACGCGCTGTTCGCGAATAGGCTGGGTCCATGCAACACGAGATCCTCACGCCGCCCGCCGCGCCCAACCGCGTGCCGGTCGTGCTCGACACCGACACCGCCAACGAGATCGACGATCAGTTCGCCGTCGTCCATGCCTTACTTTCGCAAGATCGGCTGCAACTGGAAGCGATCTACGCCACGCTGTTCACGCGCGAGGGCAACACGCCTGCCGAGGGCGTCGCCGAATCGGAGGCCGAAATCCACCGGCTGCTCGAACGCCTCCGCGTCGATCCGGCCGGGCGCGTCCTGCGCGGCGCCGACCGATTCCTCACCGACGACCGGCCGACCGTCTCCAATGCCGCCTCCGACGACCTGATCCGCCGCGCCCTAAAGCCGCGCGTGGGCCGGCTCTGGGTCGCCGCCATCGGCGCGCTGACCAACGTCGCCTCGGCGCTCAACCAGGCGCCGGAAATCGCCGAGCGCATATGCATCGTCTGGCTCGGCGGACAGGCGCAACACGCGGTCGACGCAAGAGAGTTCAATCTGTACCAGGATCCCGTGGCGGCGCGAGCCGTCTTCGACAGCGGCGTGCCGCTGGTGCATATCCCCTGCTACGGCGCGGCCTCGCACCTGCTGACCAGCACGGCCGAGCTGGACGCCTATGTGCGGCCACACGGGGCGATCGGCGAGTATCTCTGCGATATCTTCCGCGACCACGACGAGCAGTACCCGGGCCGCAGCAAGGAAATCTGGGACCTGTCGGCAACCGGCTACCTGATCGATGACGACTGGGCGCCGAGACGCAGCGTCGGGCGGCCGACGCTCTCAGACGACATGCGCTGGATCGCGCCGCCCGACGACGCGCCGCTCGGCCCGTTCGCTGAGGCGCATTATGTCAAGCGCAACCCGATCTTCAGCGACCTGTTCAGCAAGCTCGCCGAATTCGATCGAGGCGAGCGCGCCGCGGGATTCGCGCCCTGATCCCGACCCCCTAGAGCGGCACCGTGACCGGGCGGGTCATGCCGCCGAAGGTGGGCATCCAGCAGGAGTGCTTGCCGGGGCCGCCGGCGACGATGATGTGGATTTCGTCGGGCTTGTCGGCAATCGGCAGCCACTCGTCGGACGTGTGGGTGGGCAGGATGCCGCCGGCCATGCGGATGTTCACGGACTCGAGGAAGGCGTCGCTGAGCTTGCTTGCCGGATAGCGCGCGTGCTCCCAGAGGTATTCCTGCACGCCCTCGCGGGTCCAACCCTCTGAGGCGACCGTCTCGGCGTGCTCGGGTCCGAAGGCCAGCACGGGTTCCCCCTTGCCGAGGATGTTGTTGGAGCCTGCCTGACCCATCGCCCCGGCGACGGTCTGGAGGATGCCGGCGGCGGTGTTGCTGCCGTGATCCTGGATGTTGTGCGGACCCTCGCAAGCCCAGGTGGTGACGCAACTGTCCTCGGCGTTGAGTCCGCGAGTGGTCTGGAAGGGCGGCCAGGGCGAGGCGTCCTCGCGCTCGGTGGCGCAGAAGGCGAACTTGGCCGGCGTCCCCTGCGTCGCCCGGTCGCCGCGGCCGGGGGTCGCGCCGGCGACGTTGAGCTGGACCAGGCGCACGGCGCGGCCGATGGTCGCGTTGGCGGGAAAGGTGGGACCGAAGCAGCCGGAGCCGCCGTGAATCCCGGCGACGCGCGCGGCCGGTCCCGAGACCAGCACGAAGACCGCGCAGGGATGGGTGGTGGCGTTGATCCCGTCGAGGTTGAAGGGCGGCCGGGCGATGGCCTCGACCGCCGCCAGGACAACGGGGAACTGCTGCGGACGGCAGCCGGCCATCACGGCATTGACGGCGACCGCCTCGACGGTGGCTTCACCTTGTCGCGGGGCGAGCACGCCCAGCACCTCGAGCGGATCGCGTCCGGCCGAGGACAGCATCGACTCAACCCGCTCGGCGGTCGGCGGAATCAGCGGCAGTCCGTCCGACCAGCCCCGTCGGATGCACTCCTGGGAGAAGTCGAAGGGATCGGACGGCAGCGAGAATCGTTCGGCCTGCCGACCGCGGGCCGCCGTCACGAGCCGTTTCCCTGACCCAGCAGGGCTGATTCGAGCCGATCGACGACGGCGTCGTCGACGCGCTCGCGGACCCGATCGGGGCGCAGTCCGCCGAGCGGATGCTGCACGATCAGACGGTCGAGCTCGGGCAAACCGCGCTGCTCCGCTTCGAGCTGCAGCAGGTCGGTGAAGGCGGTCGTGCCGACGGTAACGGTCGGGATACCCAGCTCTTCAAACAGGACGGCGGCGTGGACACTCCACGTCGTGCAGCTTCCTCAATCGCAGCTCCCGATGAGCAGGAAGTCGGCGCCGTTTCTCAGAGTCTCGATCGTCGAGTCCGACGGCGGCGCGCCGACGGGTTTGCTGCCGACGACGAGCTCGCCGAAATTGTGCCGCTCGCCGAGGCGCTCGACCATGGTCTCCATGAGCAGGCGGGCGTTGGCCTTGCGGTTCTCGAGGATGCCTGGTCGGAGGCCGTCGAGGGAGAGAGGTCGGGGCGCGGCGGTCGCCTCGTGGACGGCGACGTGAGCCTGAGGGCTGAGGACTTCGATCGTGTCGGGCATCGTGTTTCTCCTGCTCCGCGGGCAACTCAGTCCAGCCGAGCGTAGATCAACTCCCGCAGCTCATCCATGTCGGGGAAGCGGCCCATCACCGCCTTGCTGAACACCAGCTCCCCATTCACCGACCACTCGAACAGACCCTTCGTATCCGGCACCAACTTCACGTCCGAGACGAGGTGCTGGATGTCGGTCATCAACTCGCCCAGCATCCAGGAGGTGCGCGGCCAGTAGCCGCAGTCGGCGCAATAGACGACTTCGATGGCGATCTGCTTGTCGGACATGGTTGAGTCCTAGCCGCCCAGGTACTGCTCGAGGCGGCGGCCGACGTCGACGGCGTCGCCCGAGGGCAGCGGGATCATCTGCAGGTCTGCGCCGGCGTCGGAGCGGGCCTGGAGCTGCTCGGGCACCGATTCGATTGGGCCGATCACCTGGATTTCGCGGACCATGCTCTCGGAGAAGGCCATCAGCGCGCCCTCGGAGTCGCGGTCGGCCCAGGCGGCGCGGGAGTCCTTGATCTCGGACTCGAAGCCCGAGCGCGAGAGCATCTGCCAGTAGAAGGAGCCCATGCGGTTGGTGTAGTGGAAGAGCGGCTGGCGGGCGTTGCGCCAGACCTGTTCGTCGTCGCCCTCGCCGGTGACGTAGACGTTGGTGAAGGGCGCGACGGTGACCGAGTCCTCGGGCCGGCCGGCGTCGCGCGAGGCGCCGGCGAGCTGCCGCTTGAGCGGCTCGAAGCCGCGCCGCGGCCAGTGGATCGGGTAGATACCGTCCGCGATCTCGCCGGTCTGCTGGATCGAGCGCGGGGTGATCGCCGCGATCCAGACAGGCATGTCCTCGCGCACCGGCTCGTAGCCGAGCAGGCGGAAGCCGCGCTGGAGGGTGTAGATCTCGCCCTCGTACTGCAGCCGCTGTCCGCTGAGCAGCATCTTGATGATCTCGGTGTACTCGCGAATGCGGCGCAGGGGGCGGTCGAAATCGACGCCGTGGAAGCCCTCGATCACGAGGTTGCCGGAGGAGCCGAGTCCGCAGACCATGCGACCGCCGGAGATCGTCTCCAGCGTGGCGAATTCCTGCGCGATCGCCGCCGGCGTGCGCGAGAAGGTGTTGAGAATGCCGGTGCCAATCTGCATCTGCTCGGTGTAGGCCGCGATCACGGTCAGCCAGGGCAGCACGGAGTGGCCCCAGGCCTCGCCGGTGGAGACCATCTCGTAGCCGAGGTCCTCGGCAATCTTGATCTTCTCGAGCGTGTCGCGCCAGTTGGCGTCGAATCCGGCCAGGATGCCCAGTCGCATTGTGGTGTCTCTTTCTGTTGACATTAGCGGCCTTCGTAGGACAACCGCCTGTGTGCGGAATCAACCGTTCTCACCGTTTCGTCATTGCCGCGCTCCGCCGCGGCAATCTCGCTGCGTTCTGCACCAACGTCGGTGCTGGAATCGACGAGATACCCGCGGCAAGCGCGGGTATGACGGTTGTGCAGCGCTACTCAATCTCGACGATCATCTCGATCTCAACGGCCATGCCGACCGGCAGGGACTGCATGCCGACCGCGGAGCGGGCGTGCCGGCCGGATTCGCCGAACAGCTCGACGAGCAGGTCGGAGGCGCCGTTGGCGACGCCGGGGTGGTTGCCGAAGTCGGGCGTGCAGTTGACCATGCAGAGCAGCTTGACGATCCGCGAGACGCGGTCGAGCGAGCCGATCTCGGCGCGCAGCGAGCCGAGCAACTGGACCATTACAGCGCGCGCGGCCTGGTAGCCCCCGTCGACGTCGAGGTCGTCGCCCAGCTTGCCGCGGATCAGCTCGCCGTCCTGGAACGGACCGTGGCCCGAGAGATACACGAGGTTGCCGGTCCGCACCGCCGGGACGTAGTTGGCCAGCGGCGGATTGGTGGACAGGTCCAGTCCCATCTCCAACGCTTTCGCGTCGGCGTTGTGTGCTGACATCGCGTGGTCCTTTCGTTCGGGTCCAGCCGAGAATCAGGCTATCGCAGGCCGGTTCAGTCGCTCGGATAGGCCCGCAGCTCGATCTCGTTGCCGTCGGGATCGGCGATGTAGAGGCCGTCGGCGTAGCCGCGAGCGCCGTAGAGCTCGAAGTCGGGATCGCGCACGATCGTGAACTCGCCCGACGACCGCACCTCGGCCAGGTCTTCGGCCGAGACGACCATGCAGAAGTGGTCGAGATTGCGCGTCTCCATGGCGACGTCGCCGGCGATCAGATCGATGATCGTTTCGGCCGAAACGCGCACCGAGGGAAACGGGCAATCGCCGGCGCGCCACTCGTCGACTCGGACCGGCGCGAGTCCGAGTTGCTCCGTGTACCAGCGCAGCGAACGCTCCACGTCCGACACGCGCAACACGATGTGATCCATCGCCCTGACCCGGATCATGTTGTTGCCCCTCTCGTTACGTCATCTGCGGCCGTGTGCGTTGCGGTCTCCGGACGACTACGCTGTTTCGTCAAACACTCGTGCGACGATAGCGCGGCGGGAGCAATGCGCATGAGCGTCGAAATCCGGATGGCGCGCGGACTTCGCGTCCATGTCGATGTGCCGGCAACGGTCTCCGTCAGCGGCGACACCGCGCGTGAAGCGGTCGACTCCCTGATTGTCGCGTATCCCGAACTGGCCAGGTACGTGCTCGACGACACGCGGCGGCTGCGGCAGCACGTCAACATCTACATCAATGACGCGTTGATCGTCGATAGAGATCAGCTTTCCGACTCGCTCTCCAGCGGGGACCGGCTGTACATTCTTCCCGCCGTCTCCGGCGGGGCAGGGTATCTGCCGACGGATCGTCCGACGAACTGGAGCTAGAAATGAACGAAGCGGGACTGTTGGTCAGCACGCGCAAGGGCTTGCTGCTCGGTCGCAGCAGCAACGGGCGGAGCGAATGGCAGTGGTCCGATCTGCAGCGCGGCGGTTGGATCGTCGATTACGCAATGTACGACGCGCGCAGCGGCAAGGTCTGGTGCTCGGCCAGCCACTGGCAATGGGGTCCGCGCCTGCATTACTCCAGCGACTGGGGCGCGACGTGGACCGAGGCGGGCACGCCCACCTTCACCGACGGCGAACGATCGGTTGAGGCGATCTGGATGATCGAGCCGGGCGTCAGCGAGGGCGTACTCTACGCCGGGATCATGCCCGGCGCGATGTTCGTCTCCCGCGACGACGGCGAGACCTGGCGCGAAGTCGAGTCGCTCACTCAGCATCCCGCCGCCGAACACTGGGAACCGGGCGCAGCCGGCCTCGTGATTCACCACATCTCGGTCGATCCCGACGACCCCGACCGCCTGGTCGTGGGCGGCTCGGCGACCGGGATCATGGTCAGCTACGACGGCGGCGAGTCCTGGGAGGTGCGCAACGAGGGCATCTTCAACGAGCACTTCCCCGCCGAGTTCCAGCAGGGCGCGCCCTGCGTCCACTCGCTGCACGCGCATCCGCTGCAGCGCGGACGACTCTGGCAGCAGAACCACTTCGGCCAGTACCGCTCCGACGACGACGGCCAGACCTGGCACGTGATCGGTCAGGACCTGCCCGGCGTCTTCGGCTTCCCCTCGGCGATCGACCCGACTGATCCCGACGTCTGCTACTTCGTCCCGCACGACTCCGATCAGGCGCGGATGCCCTACGAGGGTTCGCTCGCGGTCTACCGCACGCGCGACGCGGGCGCGACCTGGGATCGGCTCTCGAACGGACTGCCGCAGACCGGCTTCTATCACACCGTCTACCGTCACGCGCTGGGCCAGGACGCCGGCGATCCGCTGGGCCTCTACTTCGGCTCCAGCGGCGGCGAGCTCTACGGCTCGACCGACGCCGGCGAGTCCTGGCGCCTGATGCGCGAGCATCTCGCCGCGATCACCGCGGTTCGCGCCTTCCCCCTGCCGGCGTAGGAGCGCCCGAGGCTCGGTCGTATCTTCGGGGAGTGAGCAGCCAGCCTTCCGAGACCCCGCGCACGGACGATCCCGCCGCCCAGGGCTTGCCCGAGTTGCGACGCCCGCTCACGCTGCGGGCCGCGCTCTTCGCCTTCCTGCTGGTCCTCTTCTGGGGCGGTCAACCCGTCGCGATCAAGGCCGGACTGGAAGAAGGCGTCGGCCCGCTGCGGCTCAGCGCGATCCGCATGGCGCTGGGCGGCGCGGTCGTCCTGATCTACGCGATCGTCACACGCACCCGCATCCGCCCGACGCGAGCGGAAGCGCGGCCGTTGCTCGGACTGGGCGTGCTCTTCGTCGTCCAGACCTACCTGATGTACGCCGGCGGCGACAACACCAGCTCCGGCCACGCCTCGGTCCTGATCTTCTCCTTCCCGCTCTGGACGGCGCTGCTCGGTCACATCTTCATTCCCGGCGACCATATGTCGATCCGGCGCACGTTCGGCCTGTTGATCGCCTACGCAGGCGTGGTCGTCGTCTTCGTCGGCGGGCTCAGCGCGCCCGGCGCGACGATCCACGGCGATCTGATGACCGCCGCGTCCGCCATGCTGCTCGCCTCCCGGCAGATCTACCTGGCCCACTTCTCGCACAGCATTCACCCGGCCCGCCTGCTGCTCACCCAGTCGGTCGCCGCCGTCATCGTCTTCGGCATCCTCGGACTGACGCTCGAGTCGAGCGGACCGGTCTGGACCACCGACTTCGTCATCGCGCTGGTCCACCAGGGCATCGTGATCGGCGGCCTGGGATTCATCGGCAATCTCTGGCTGATCCAGCGCTACCTGCCCTCGCAGGTAGCGGCGACGATGCTCTTCGCGCCAATCTGCGGCGTGATCTTCAGTTGGCTGCTGCTCGGCGAGACGTTGGGCTACGAGGTGCTCGTCGGCGTCGCTCTGCTGGTCGGCGGCAGCGCCATCGTCCAACTCCGACGCCAACCCGCCCCGGCCGCCTCGTCAGACGCCCGATCGCAGGCCTAGTCCCAATCTTCCAGACCCAGCAGCTTGCGCCCCAGCGCCGTCAGTTCGGCCGGCGGAGTCTCCGCTTCCTTGCCCCGCGGGTCGCCGGGAAACGCGCGCGGATGCTGGAACACCGGATGCGTCGACTCGCGCCACGACGCGATCCGCTGCTCGCGCAACTCCTCGTTCGACGGCTCGGCGGGAAACATCCGCACATACTGCGCCAGCCGCGGCTTGTCGGAGCGGTTACGGCTGTTGCCGTGCGGCAGCGCCGAGTGCCAGATGATGAAGTCCCCGGCGTCCGCCTCGACCTCGATCGGCGGGCCGATCCGCTCGGGAAAGCGCTCGTGCAACTGCTGATGCCGCAGGTCCTGGTCGGAGATGCCCGCCGAGATCTCGGCCGCCCGCCGATGCGCGCCCGGCACGCACTGGAACCCGCCCTCGCCCTGCCTCGTGTCGACCAGGTAGAGCACGCCCTGGACCAGAAACGGCGTCGGCGTCTCGCGCACGTCGATGTCCCAGTGGACCATGCCCTGATGGTCGTACTCCGGATGCGCCTCGTTCGGCGGCGGCTTGAGGTTGGCTCGGTCGATATACACCCACAGGTCGTCGCGGCCGAACAGATCGCGGAACAGCTCGTAGACGCGCGGGTCCTGACGCACGTCCCACAGCGCCTGGTGGTGATACATCTCGACCATGCCGTTGGGCCGGTGCGGTTCGCGGTACCAGTCGGAGGGATCGTCCCGATCGAACTCGAGGAAGTCCCAGATCGCGTCCGTCACCGCCGACACCTGTTCGCGCGGGATCAGTTGGCGCACGACGAGATAGCCGTTCTGGTCGAAGAAGTCGCGGTCGGCGTCGGAAAGCATCGATTTCTCCTCGGTCAGTCGTCGAAGGGAGCGTCGACGCCCGGCGGCATGGCCACGTTGAACACGTTCAGACCGATCGAGACCAGCGCGTAGTAGCCCATCACCGAGGCTACCTCGAACACGCCCTGCTCCCCGATCATGCCCTTCAGCGACTCGTAGGTCTCGTCCGAGACTCGCTGGTGCTCGATCAGTTCGCGGCCGAACTGGTAGACGGCCTGCTGCCGATCGTCGCCGAAGAACGGTTGCTCGCCGTCGCGGATGGCGTCGATCGCGCCCTCCGAGACGCCCGCGTTCCTGGCCAGGCGGGCGTGCGCCCAGAACTCGAAGTTGGCCCGCCAGTGACCGCCCATCGTGCAGATCGCAACCTCCAGCAGGTCGTTGGGCAGCGACGTGTGGTAACGCACCGCCGCGCCCAGCTTCTGGATCGCGTCGCCCAGCAGCGGCGACTGGAAGAGCGCGTTGAACGGACCGATCAGCGCGCCGTCGGCCCCGGCCAGCCCGCCGTGTTCGCGTTCGGGATTGGCACGCGGTCCGGTCGTGATGTTCTCCCAGAGCACGCGCTGATCGTCGTTCAGCGTGTCGAATGTCTGCGGTTCCAGTCGTGGCATCGTCATTCCTCCGATGATTGTCAGGTCTGTGCAGATCGCCGCGCGTGCGGCGGCAGCAGCTCGTCCGGATACTCGGTGCCGACCAGACCCCTGGCTTCGAGCTCGGCCAGCTCCGACTCCGAGTAACCAAGCAGGTCGCAGTAGACCTCCCGGTTGTGCTCGCCCAGTCGCGGCGGCGGCGTGCGCAGCTTGTTCGGCGTGCGGCTCATGGTGAAGGTCAGCCCCGGATAGCGGTGCGTGCCGACGCCGTCGACCGTCATCTGCTCGAAGAACCCCACCTCGCGCAGGTGCCGGTCCGAGAGCGCGTCGAACGGATCGTTGAGCGGCGCCGCGCAGATGCCCGCCTCCTGCAGCTTGTGGAACAGGTCTTCTTTGTGCCAGATCTCGGTCTCGCGACCGATGAGTTGGTCCAGCGCGTGCGAGTTCAGCTTGCGCGCCTCGGCGTTCGAGAACCGCGCGTCCATCGGCGCGTGGGCCAGCTCCGATTGCACCGATGCGTCGCCCGGACCGGTCGCCAGCGCGTCGCAGAGGCTGACAAAGTCCGCGTCCGAGCCGACGTCGATCGCAATCCACTGGTCGTCGCCGCGGCAGGGATAGACGCCGTAGGGCGCGCGGATCGTGTGGCTGTTCGCCTGCGGCGGCGGATTGTTGCCGTTCATCGAGTACTCGAACAGGTACTCGGCCAGGGTCGGGATGAAGCCTTCGTTGAGCGGCATCTCGATCATCTGACCCTCGCCGGTCTGCTCGCGGCGGCGCAGCGCCATCAGCACGGCGACCGCGCCCTGCACGCCCGAGAGTCCGTCGCTGGCCAGCGTCTCCCCGATCCCCTCGGGCCCGCGATCCGGGTATCCGCGCAGGTGCGTGTGTCCGACCATCGCCTCGACGTGCAGGCCGAACGCCCGGTAGCCGGAGTAGGGACCCTCCAGACCGAAGGCGGGCATGCGCAGCATGATCAGCCGCGGATTGATCTGCTTCAGCGTCTCCCAGCCGATCCCGGCCTTGTCGATCGTGGTCGGCACGTTGTTCTCGACCAGCACGTCGCACTGTTCGATCAGCTTGAGAAACGCCTCGCGCCCCTCGGGCGACATGATGTCGCAGGTCATTGAGCGCTTGTTGCGGGCGTGCGAGTTGAACGAGGCGAAGCGGTTCCAGGGTTCCTCGCCCGGTTCCGCGTCGGGATACTGCGGCTGCACGCCGATCGCCGCGCCGCGCAGCATCGCCTCGCGCGTCTGCACATTCTCCGCGCCGCGCGTGTAGGGCTGGACCCGGTTGATCGGCTCGACGTTGACCACGTCCGCGCCCCACTCGGCCAGCAACTGCGTCACGTGCGGACCCGCCCAGACCACCGTCACCGCCGCCACGCGGATGCCCTCCAGCGGCAGGTGCAGCGAGCTGCTCGGACCTTCGGGCAGGGGATGGCGCAGTTCCTCGAGCGGGTCGGGCGGGGTGAGGTCGAGCACCACGCGGGAGTGCTCGCCCAGGCGCGGCGCGCGCTTGGGCCGCTCCGGCTGCGAATCGCTCAGGCGGAAGGGAAATCCGGGATAGGGCAGCGCCTTGCCGTGCCAGTGCGTGATCTCGTGCCACCAGTCGCGCGATGCGAGCTGCGGGTCCTCGAGCACGTCGGCGACCGTCATCACGGCCCCGGCCAGCAACCCGGCCGCCTGGGCCGAGGCCACCGCCTCGACCTTGGACATGTCGGCCAGGTGCGCCTCGACCGCCTCGTCCACGCGCGCGCCGAATCCGGAGCCCGGCCGCGGACCGGCCAGATAGTCCGGATCTTCCAGCAGGTCCTCGCGGCCCACCCAGCGCATCAGCCTGGGCATCCGCGTGCCCGCGCCGACGATGTTGACGAACCCGTCGGCGCAGGGATACATGCCGAATCCGACCAGCCGACGCGTCGGCTGCGCGCGTCCCGGCGAGACGCCGCTGTACTCGGCCGCGACCAGTTGAATCGTGCGCCGGTCGCGGCAGCCGACCTGGCAGCGGTAGATCGAGATGTCCAGCCAGTCCCCGGCCTGCCGATCGTGCTCCACCCGCTTCAGCGCCAGCAGGACGGCGAAGGCCGCCGTCGCGCCGGCGTGATATCCCGCGTAGTGGCCGGCCACCTTGATCGGCTCGCGGTCGGCCGCGCCGGTCGCGTGCAGGGGTCCGCCGATCGCCTGCATCGTGATCTCCGAGCCGCGGTACAGGCGGTACGGCCCGGTCTGGCCGTAGGGCGTGATCGAGCACATGACCAGCTTCGGATTGATCGCGTGCAGCGTCTCCCAACCCCAGCCCGCGTCCTCGGCGTCGCCCGGGCGCAGGTCCTCGATCACGACATCCACGATCTGGGCCAGACGCCGCACCGTCGCCGCGCCGTCGTCGGTGTGCGGATCGAGCACGATCGACTGCTTGCTCGTGTTCAGGTGCAGGTAGAGGCCAGAGGCTTCGAGGTTCTGCTCGTGGCCGACAAAGGGACCGAAGCGCCGCGCCGGATCGCCGCCGCGCGGCTCCGCCTTGATCACGCGCGCGCCGTAGTCGGCCAGCAGCTTCGTGGCGTATGGACCGGCGACCTCGGTGGTCAGGTCCAGGACGACGAGTCCCTCCAGCGGTGCGGCCATACGCTCCCCAGCCGCGCAATGCGGACCATGCGGCATCGCTCCGGCGTCCGCCGAGCAGACCGCTGCGCGCTTGCGGTCATGCTAGGTCACAACCGCAAATTCGCAGAATCGGATCAGGACCTCGGCAAGGCAAGGCGATGGCGTCGCGCTAGCGCACGCGGCGGGGCGGCATGCCCAGCAGCGGGCGCACGCCGGCGTCGAAGTTCCACTCCAGCGCCGCACCGTGCTGGCGCGCGGTCTGCAGATCGCGCCAGCGGCGTTCCAGCGTCCAACTCCGACGCGCGGCCTTGGTGCCGCCGGCGCGGAACAGTCGCTCAACCGCGTCGACGCAGGCGTGCACGGCGTGGACGTTGGCCAGCCGGCAGCGGCCCAGCGACTCGGCGTCCACGTCGCCGCGCTCGACCAGCGGCCAGGCTCGCGTCCAGGCTTCCTGGACCAGCGCCCGCGCCGCCGACACGTCCGCCTGGGCTCGGGCGTATTCGAGCCGGAACGGCTCGCGCTCGCGCAGCGCCGCTGTGTCGCCGGTCGTCGACTCGCCCGACCAGACGGCGAGATCGTCGAGCGCCCCCTGCGCTGTGCCTATCGCGTGACCCGCGTTGGCAATCCAGGCGACCAGCGAGCGGTCCGGCACGCGCCACTGGGGACCGTCGGCGCAGGCCGGTTCGAGCGCGGCCCAGGTGTGCGCCTGCTGGACGAAGGCGTCCTCCAGTTCCCAATCGTGACTGCCCGTGCCCCGCAACCCCATCGCGTCCCAGGTCTCGATCACCCGTCCCGCCCGCTGCGGCAAGAGCGCGAAGCGGACCCGGTCCTCGAAGTCCACGAAGGTCGCCACGATGTGCGTCGCATGCTCAACCCCGCTGACGAAGTTCAGCCGCCCGCTCAAGCGGTAGCCGGCGACATCCGCCTGCGCCGTCGTCATCACCCGCGACGATCCCACGATCCGGCAGCTCGGACCGCCCGGTTCCTCGCCGCCGATCATCTGGCTCAGGATCGAGTTGGGCAGGTACGACGCCAGCAGCGACACCTCGGTCGAGATCATCACCACCCAGGCCAACGACGCGTCGGCGTGGGCCAGCGCCTCCATCACGTGAAAGACCAGCAGCGGATGCGCCTGCTCGCCGTGACTGCCCGCCGGGATGTTGAGCCGGAACAGCCCCCGCTCGGTCAAGGCCTCGATCAGATGCGCCGGGATCGTCCCGCCGGCCTCGATCTCCTCGGCGCACTCGCGGATCGCCGGTTGCAGCTCCCGCGCCGCGCGCACCAGCGAGTGCTCCTCGTATGCCGCAAACGGGTGCACCGGGTCGGCCCGGTCGGCCGAATCAGACAGGTCGGACATGGATGCAGGCTAGGGCCTGTTCACGCCTGCTGAACCCGGATGCCCTCCCCAGGCTGCCGCCGTTGCCTTCGATACACCGCAGTCGTCCATACGAATGTCCGTTCGGATACAATCGCTAGACCCGACCGGCGAGAGCGAACAGGGAGCGCCTCATGAACCACAACAACCCACCCAACATCACTCAGCATCACCCGACCTGGGCCGACATAGCTCACCCGGATCTGACCTCAGTCAGACAAAATCTGACCGAATCTGACCAAATCTGACATCGTGCAGCAAGAATCGCCCGCCGACAGCACGAAATTTGTTCTTTTTCGCCGCAGCGCACGGAAATTTGGCCCCTGCCGGTGTGATCGCCGCTCGGTTGCCAGCAGCGAATCGAGAGACGAGCCAGTGCTGAACGGGCCCTGGAGTCTCGCGCCTAGACTGCGCCGCAACACCAGCGTCCCCTCGATTGGATTCCCCGATGACCACTGAGCTCCCGCGTGAGAACGACATGGCCCTGCGCGAGCGGGCCCGCGCCGTCATTCCCAACGGCATGTACGGACACCAGGACGCCGTGCACCTGCCCCCCAACTTCCCGCAGTTCTTTGCTCGCGGGGAGGGGTCTCACCTGTGGGATGTCGACGGCAACGATTACATCGACTTGATGTGCTCATACGGTCCGATCCTGCTCGGCTACCGCCATCCCGGCGTCGACCGCGCGGTCGCCGAGGTCCAGGACGCCGGCGACTGCATGAACGGGCCCTCCGAGAAGATGGTCGAGCTGGCCGAGCTGCTCGTCGACATCACCCCCTGGGCGGACTGGGCCTGGTTCGCCAAGAACGGCACCGACGCCACCGTCTACGCCGCCTCCGTCGCGCGCACCGCGACCGGCCGGAACGCAATCCTGCGCGCCCGCGGCGCATATCACGGTGCATCGCCGACCTGGATGGCGGGCGGTCCCGAGGATTCGGCCGACGGCACCGTCGAGTACACCTTCAACGACCTCGCCTCGGTCCGCGCCGCGCTCGACGCCGCCGAGGGCGACGCCGCCGCCGTGATCGTCTCCGCCTTCCGCCACGATGTCGGCTACGACCAGGAGCTGCCCACGGTTGAGTTCGCCCAGGGCGTCCGCGACCTCTGCGACGCGAACGGGATCGTGCTGATCCTCGACGACGTGCGCGGCGGCTTCCGCATCGACATGGCCGGCAGTTGGGCCCCGCTCGGCGTCGATCCCGACCTGAGCATCTACTGCAAGGCGATCGGCAACGGCCACCCGATTTCGGCGCTGTTGGGACGCGATCACCTCTCCGAGGCGGTCGCCGCGACCTTCGCCACCGGCTCCTACTGGTTCACGAGCGCGCCCATGGCCGCCGCCCAGACCACGATCACGACGATGCAGGAAACCGACGGCATCGCAAGGCTGGAAGGCATCGGCAACGCCCTGCGCGCCGGTTGGCAGCAGGCCGCCGACGCCCACGGCGTCGGCATCCGCCAGACCGGACCGGTGACGATCCCGCTGATGCTCTTCGACGGCGACGACTTCAGCACCCGCGACGTGCCCCGCGCCTACCGCTTCTCCGCGGAACTCGCCGAGCGCGGCGTCTATCTGCACCCCGTGCACAACGGATTTCTCTCCACCGCCATCAGCGACGAGGACATCGCCCACACGATCGAGGCCTCCGACGAGGCCTTCGCGGTCATCGCCGAGGAGTTCTCCGACTAGCGCGATCCGTCGCGACCCGAGACCAGCGAGATCGCCAGACCCACGCCCGCGCCGAGGATCGCGCTCGCCACCATCACCCGCTTCAGGCTGGGCGCCCTGCCAACGCCGTTGCCTCCGGGCGACGGCGCATCTCGCGGAGACTCGAACTGTCCGCGCAACTGGAGGTCGTCGAGTCCGTCCAGCATCGGCGCGTGCACACCGCCGTTGTGCTGCAGCTTGGGTTTCGGCTCCAGGATCGGAAACTCAAGTACTCGCGTCCGGTGCGAGTCTTGCCGCTGCAATGACTCCGCCTCCGGCGCCGGTTCGGGCCGCTCGACTTCCACGCCCGAGGGCAACGCCGCGCTGCGCAGGGGAATCTCCCGCATCCGCAGGATCGCCAGCACCGAGATGAACACAATCGCCGCCGCCAGCAGGAAGTTGTCGGTGATCGCCGTCGCCACCGCCGTCTGCACCTGCGGCTCCGCTACCGACCAGACCTCCGCCCCGAGGTCCGCAACCAGCGAGTCGCGGAACAGCGGATCGACCAGTTTCTCCGGCTTGATCACCTCGACCAGGTCCGCGCTCAGCCGCTCCATCAACCCGTTCGCCAACCGCGCATTGAACAGCGCGCCCACGACGCCGATCCCAATCACGCCGCCAACTTGCTGGAAGAACTGACTGAAGGCGGAGACGATCCCCAGGTAGCGCTGCGGCGCGGCGTTCTGCGACGCAATCGACATCACCGGCATCATCAAGCCCATGCCGATCCCGAACAGGAACATCCGCCCCAGCACGCCCGGAATCGTCGTGTCCTTGGTCATCGTCGACAGCATCAGCATCGAGGCGAACATCATCAGCGAGCCGGTCACCGCCAGGAGCTTGTAGCGGCCGGTCCGCGACATGATCTGCCCCGAGACGATCGATCCTGTCACTGAGACCAGGATCATCGGCCCCATCACCAACCCTGCCGTGGCCGCGTCGACGCCGATCCCGACCTGCAGGTAGAACTGCAGGTAAACGAACACGCCCATCATTCCCACGCCGATGAAGAAGTTGACCACCGCCGCCGTCGCGATCGTCTGAATCCGGAACAGTTGCAGCGGCACGATCGGCTGCTCGGCCCGCTGCTCGACGCGGATGAAGACGACCAATCCGACGGCCGAGACCACGAACAGAACCAGCGTCTGCGGCGCCAGCCAACCCCACTGCGACGCCAGGCTGAGCGCGATCATCGCCGGGATCAGCGTGACGGACAGCGTCAGCACGCCCGCCGCGTCGACCCGGAACTTGCGCTTGGGCGGGCGCAACCAGGGCATCTTGAAGGCCACCACCGCCAGCACCAGCGGTCCCAGCAACAACATGATCCAGAAGACCCAGCGCCAGTGCAGCGCCTCGGTCAGCACGCCGCCCAACGGCGCGCCAATCAGGCTGCTGAGCGCGAAGACGCCTCCGAACAGACCGATGAAGCGTCCCCGCTCGGCCGGCGCATAGAGGTCGCCGACCACCGAGAAGGTCGCCGTCATCAGGATCGCGGCGCCCACGCCCTGAACCGCCCGGAACGCGATCAACTCATAGATGCCCGGCGCAAACCCGCACAGCGCCGAACCAATCAGGAACACCGTCATGCCGGTCAGCAGCACCGGCTTGCGCCCGAAGTTGTCGCTCAGCGTTCCCGCGATCGGGATCGTCACGACCTGCGCCATGATGAACGACTGCACCAGCCACGGGTACAACTCGAGGCCGCCCAGATCCGAGACGATCTGCGGCATCGCCGGGCTGACTACGCTCTGCTCGAGCGCGGCCATGAACATGCCCAGCATCGCCCCGACGATGATCAGCCGCTTGGTCCGGACCGGCAGGTCGATACCCAGCGGCCGCTGCTCGTCCGGCATGGACTGCGAAGAAGCCTCAGCGTCGGAACGGGAACCCTGAACGGCCATGGAGAGATGTTTCGAGCCTGCGAACTAACCGCAGCCTACGCAGGCTCCCAGCCTCAATCAACGCTCCATGCCCGCGCCTGCCAGTGCTAACCTGACCACACTTCCGATCTCGCCAGCGAAGGGACGTGCACCGATGGCTGAGATGATCTGCGACCGAATCAAGGTGATCGACTCCGACACCCATGTCTCTGAACCGGAGACCCTGTGGACGGACCGCATCTCGACCAGGAAGTGGGGCGACCTCGTCCCCCACGTGATCTTCGACCCCGAGATCAACGAGGACCGCTGGGTCATGGGCGGCAAGAAGTTCATGCCCACCGCCGGCGCCGCCATGGCCGGCTGGAAGTCGCCGCCGCCCGATCACCCGCCCAGCCTCAAGGAGGCCGACCACGGCTCCTGGGAAATCCGCGAGCGCCTGCAGCGCATGGACGAATACGGCATGTACGCCCAGGTCGTCTACCCCAACGTCGGCGGCTTCGGCTCCGGCAACTTCCTGCAGATGACCGACGACGAGCTGCGCCTCGACTGCGTTCGCGCCTACAACGACTTCCTCGTCGAGTGGACCTCCGTCGAGCCGTCGCGCTTCATCCCGATCATGGCCATGCCATTCTGGGACGTGCAGGCCTGCGTCGACGAGATGCAGCGCGCCTATGACCGCGGCCACCGGGGCGTGCTGATGACCAACCAGCCCGACACCTTTGGTCTGCCCCGGATCACCGACCGGCACTGGGATCCGCTCTGGAACCAGGCCCAGGACATGGGTCTGTCGATCAACTTCCACATCGGCTCCGGCGACCTCACCGAGGTCCGAAATGCCAACGTGGACAACGGACGCCAGGCGGCCTACGCCAAGATCACCGTCAAGCTCTTCCTCGACAACTCCAATGCGATCCTTGACATCATCCTCTCGGGCATGTGCCACCGATTCCCGGAGCTCAAGTTCGTCTCCGTCGAGTCCGGCGTTGGCTGGATCCCGTATCTGCTCGAGGCGATGGACTGGCAGTGGAAGAACTCTGGCTGCATCGAAGAGCACCCCGAAATGGACCTGCTGCCCTCCGAGTACTTCCGCCGCCAGTGCTATGGATGCTTCTGGTTCGAAGAGGACTCGGTGCTCAAGGCAATCGAGCAGTTCGGCTCCGAGAACTTCCTCTTCGAAACCGACTTCCCGCACCCGACCTCGATGTCGCCGGGACCGAACAGCATCGCCCGCAACCCCAAGCAGCACGTCGAGGAAGTCCTCAGCGTTCTGCCCGAGGAAGACCTGCTCAACGTCCTCCAGCGCAACGCCGCCAAGGTCTACAACTTCGAGGTGTAGTTTCCAAGGCAATCCGGAAGAACAACCGCCGCGCCGGGCTTCTCAGGGAGTCCGGCGCGGCTGCTCTTCAGGCCTCACTGCGCCATTCGCTACACTGCCGATTGACATTCAGATACCGGGCGCGTGTGCGCCTCACAGAGAGGAATTCGAACGATGGAAATGCAGAATGTCGTCATCGTTGACGGCGCTCGTTCCGCCTTCACTCGCGGCGGACGCGGCGCTTTCACGGCGACCCGGATGGACACCGTCGGCGTCCAGGTGCTGCAGGAACTGCTCAGCCGCTACCCGCAACTCTCCCCGCATGACATTGAGGATGTCGGCATGGGTTGCGTCGGCGGCGTGGCCGAACTCGCCGGCATCGGCGCCAACCACATCGTGCGCCTGGCCGGACTGCCCGAGTCCGTCTGCACCTTCGACTCCAACCGGCAGTGCGGCTCCTCCATGGAGACCATGCACCGCGTCGCGCAGGAGATCATGGTCGGCGCGATTGACGTCGGCATCGCGCTCGGCGTCGAGCGCATGGGCCGTCAGCTTGGCGGCGGCGGCGGCGCAGAACCGAACCGGATCACCGAGTTCAACCAGGAACGCCACCAGATGACCGAGGCCCAGCGCAACCTCGCGCCCGACCACGGCCTCGACTTCTCCGTGCCGATCCCCGACGAGATCCTCGACTCCTCGCCCGTCTGCTCCATGCTGCAAACCGCCCAGAACGTGGCCGAGATGTACGACATCTCCCGCGAGACCCTGGACGAGTTCGCGGTCGAGTCGCACCGCAAGTACGGCGAAGCGCTGGCCAACGGTTTCTACGACGGCGAAATCGTGCCGATCGAGGTCGAGCGACCTGTCTTCGACGAGGAAGGCAACCTGCTGCTTGACGAGCGCGGCGAGCGCGCCGTCGTCTCCGTTGACGAGGGTTACCGCCCCGGCACGAACTTCGAGGGCCTCAGCGGACTGCGCACCGTGCGCGGCACCGTCTCGCACACCCAGAGCGAGATCCGCATCACCGCTGGCAACTCCTGCCCCACCAACGACGGCTTCACCGCCGCCCTGCTGATGAGCGAGCGCAAGGCCGACGAACTCGGCCTCGAGCCGCTCGCCCGCATCGCCGGCTTCGGCGTCGGCGGCGTCAAGCCGCAGGTCATGGGCCTCGGCCCGATCCCGGCGACCCGCAAGGCCCTGGCCCACGCGGGCGTCGACGCCTCCGAGATCGACCGCGTCGAGTTCAACGAAGCCTTCGCCGCCCAGGTCATCCCCTCCGTCAAGGAGCTCGGTATCGGCATGGACAAGGTCAACGTCAACGGCGGTTCCCTGGCCATCGGTCACCCGCTCGGCGCGACCGGCACCCGCCTCGTCACCACGGTGGCCCGCGAGCTCAAGCGCTCCGGCAGCCAGTACGGCCTGGCCACCCAATGCATCGGCGCCGGCATGGGCATTTCGACGATCATCGAGGCCGTCTAACCCGGCTCCGTTGACCGCCATCGGCCAGTAGGCGAATCGGCCGATTCGCCGACACACCACGACAGGGCACGGGCACAGTCCCGTGCCCTGTCGCGCTTCTATCATCGATGCGGTGCATCTAGCCTGTGCCTGCGAGAGAACCCAGATCACCAGCGATACCGAGTGGAGGACCCACAATGCTCAGCAAACAATGGCGGCTGCTCAGTCTCGCCCTTCTGGCCATCATCGGCATCGTCGCCGGCGCAGTCTTTGCCGCCGGCCACGGCGACACGGAAGTCCGCGTCAGCGCGTATCGCCACGACGACGGACGCGTAGAAGTCGGACTCCAGCAGCGCGCCGCCGACGGTAGCTGGGGCGAGCGCTCTTTGGCCCAGAACCGCTTCCTCCGGCCCGGCGTGACCGGTGAGTGGCTGCACTCCTCGCCAATCCCGGTGCACGTCGCTCACGATGATGATGACGACGCTATGAGCGACGACGTCATGTCCGAGCCCGTCGCCCCGCCCGAGCCGGCCGCGCTCTACTGTGTCATCCACCACGGCTCCGACACCGACCCATTCTGGAACAGCTTCGAACTGCTCGCGCGACACAGCGCCGCCGAACTTGACCTCCCCAACGTGGACGTCATTGGCGAACCCGATATCGCCGACCAGGCCGCCGCCATCACCGACTGCGTCGATCGCGGCGCTGTCAGCATTGCCTCAACCATCCCCGACTTCGACGGTCTGCAGGCCGCCCTTACCGGTGCACGAACCAGCGGCGCGGTCCTGATCACGTTCAACTCCGGCGCCGACTTCGCCGGTCAGGTCGGCTCCACGGTTCACTACGGACTGGACGACCATGGCGCCGGCCAGCTCGCGGGACGCGAATTTAACGACGCCGGCGCAGCAGGCACGGTTCTCTGCGTTGTTCACGAGCCGGTCAACATCGGTCTCGAAGACCGCTGCGACGGGCTCGAGTCTGTCTACTCAGGCGAGGTCGTCCGTGTCCCGATTCCGGTCGGCACCCTGACCGATCCCGTCGCCTCCGGCACCGCAATCGGCGGAGCCATCGTTGAACACCAGGCCGCAGGCGTGGTCGTCCTCAACGGCGAGCTGATCAATGGGGCAATCGGCGCAGTGCAGTTCCTAGGAAGCGACGCCATGGTCGGCGCGATCGGTCAGTCCGATGCAGCGCTCGTACTGGTCTACGAAGGTCATCTGTTGTTCGCCATTGACGACGGCGCGCTGACTCAGGCCACACACGTCATGCTGGCCATCAAGAACGTCGACTCCAGTCCCAGTGCGCGTGCCATGCTCGCGTTGACCGCCAGCCAGGGTGGCGACACGACGACGATGCTGATTCGTCCGTTCGCGCTCGACCGCGCCTACATCGACAACCTGCCACCCACCTGGATGGATCAGGTCTGCGCGATCGCCCTGCAAATCGCCCCCGACCAGGCGCCGTCCTTCTGCACGCAGTAGCCAACCGCTAACGATCCACGCAAAGGAGCACGAGCATGTTCCACAACCGATGGCGACTGATCAGCTTCGCCTTGCTCGGTGTGATCGGCATCATGGCCGGCGCCGTCTTCGCCATGAGCCACGGCGACGCCGAAGTCAGGATCAACACCTTCCGCCACGACGACGGCCGCGTCGAAGTCGGACTCCAGCAGCGCGGCGACGACGGCGAATGGGGCGAGCGCAGCCTGCCCCAGTACCGCTTCCTCCCACCCGACGCCGTCGGCGAGTGGCGCAACTCCTCGCCGATCAGCGTCGTCACCGAACACGCGCATGACGACGACGCGATGAGCGACGACGTCATGTCCGAGCCCGAGGCAATGTCCGATCCGCCTGCGCCCGAGCCAATCGCCGAACCGGTCGAGTCGCCGCTCTACTGCGTCGTCCACCACGGACACGACGACGACCTCTTCTGGCTGACCTTCGATCGCTACTTGGTCGCCACAGCCAACGATGTCGGCCTGACCAACCTCGAGATTCACTCCGAGCCGGATGTCGCCGATCAGGCGGCCGCGATCAGCGACTGCGTCGATCGCGGCGCACTGGGCATCGCCTCCACCTTGCCCAGCATCGACATGCTGGAAGGCCCGTTGTCCGAGGCGCGATCCAGCGGCGCCTTCGTCCTCACCTTCAACTCCGGCGCAGAGTTCGCCTCACGAGTCGGCTCCGCCGTCCATCTTGGTCTCGACGACCGCGCCGCCGGGGAACGAGCCGGCGAGCGATTCAACGCCGCCGACGCCGCCGGCCCGGTCCTCTGCATCGTTCATGAATCGGCCAACAGAGGCCTCGATGACCGCTGCGACGGTCTCGAGGCGACCTACGAAGGCGAGGTCGAGCGAATCAACCTGACCGAGGGCATCCTCGGCGACGCCGACGCATCCGAGGGCGAGATCAGCGCCGCCATCGCCGAACACCAGGCCGGCGCCGTGCTAGTCCTCAATGCCGGCCTGATCCGGCCGGGCATCGCCGCCGTTGGCGACGGCGACGCGCTGGTCGGCTCCATCGGCCGCCTGCTCGACGCGCCGCAACTGATCGCCGACGGCGACCTGCTCTTCCAGATCGACGACGGCGACGTCACCCAGGGCGCGCAGGTCGTGCAGAGCTTCGTCATGATCGACCAGAGCCCGTTCACCCGCGGCCTGCTCTCGCTGACCGTGGGCGCGAACCCGGTCAACGTCAACACCACGTCGGTCCTGCTGCTCGTCCCCTCGGTGATCGACAAGGCCTACTTCGACGGCGTGGTCCCCGGCTGGGAGGACATCATCCGCTGCGTCACCGATGCCACCGCCAGCGGCACCGACCCAAGCCCCTGCTTCGAACCCGGAGACTAATCCCCCACCACGTCAAGCCAACCACCCAGAGGGCGGGCCAATCGGCCCGCCCTCTCACTACGTCTCGGATAGGCTGATTCGCTCAGGAAACAATGGAAAGCCCTTGGCAAACGCGAACGACTGCGGCTCCCACCAAGCAAAGACGGCTTCCGCGTGTTCCTCCTCCTCGGCGGAGTCGCAAATCCAACACCACAGCCTTGGTCCTTCTTCGTCAGGGATGAGCGCGAGAATGGTGAACGCAGACCAAACACCGTCAGCGCCGGCCGACTCGGCTTGCACGTCCCATTCGAGAAAGACACGGCCCCTCGCGTACCTTGGCACGGCCCTACCCGATTTGCCGTGAGACACAAGCTCAACCTCAACGCCATCACCGCAGCCCGCCTCCTTGAGCGCCCGGAAGAACTTGATGTGGATGTTGATCCGATGCGGCCACCGTCCTTCTTCGTCTCTCGCATCTGACCGCAGCCGCGTCGCCAACCAGACGATGTCCGATCGTAGCCAGAGTTCCTCAATCGCTTCCGTCAGTTCCGCTTCAGTCGCCATAGCCGTCACCTCCTCGCGGTAGCCTGGCCTGGTTGGAAGCTCAACGCAAGCAAGGACAGGTTGTGGCAACGACGCGGCGTCCATGGACTCGTGAAGAACTGCTGGTCGCGCTCGGCCTCTACCTACGATTGCCGTTTGGAAGGCTCCATCGCGGCAATCCTGAGATTGTCCAGCATGCTGCCCTATTGGATCGGACGCCCTCTGCGCTGGCGATGAAGCTGACGAATCTCGCGAGCCTCGACGAGTCGCTCGACCGATCAGGACTAAGCAACGCCTCAAGCGCGGACCGCGAGGTGTGGGCCGAGTTGCAAGCGGATTGGCCGGCGACGGCCGACGCGATTGTCGAGGCAACTGCGCGGGTGGGCGAGGGAACACCTACAGACGACGAGGTCTCTGCCTCGCCAGCTGGCGGTGAGGACGTACTGGTCGAGAGAAAGACCCGTCGCGGGCAAGATCTGTTTCGCGCGGCAGTGCTAAGCGCCTACCAAGGTCGATGCTGCATCACTGGACTGTCGGACTCCCGCCTATTGAATGCCTCACACATTGTGCCGTGGCGCGCTGACCCGGCCAATCGCCTGAATCCCCGCAACGGTCTGTGCCTGTCCGCGTTACACGATCGTGCGTTCGACCGGGGTTTGATCACATTCGACGAGCAGTTGCGACTGTGTGTCTCGCCTGCACTCGAGGAGACCAACAACCCATTCGTTCACATGAGCTTCTTGGACTTGAGCGGAAATGCACTACGCCTGCCGGAAAAGTTCGCACCTGACCCAGCTGCGCTCGCTTGTCACAGGGAACAGATCTTTATTCGCTAGTTGAGCACCTGGTTGGCTTCGCGATCAATTCGATGCATCTTCGTCGCGCACTTGATCCGAGGCGTCGTCAAGAATTCTGACCGCCTCTTCCAAGGCAGCATCCGCATCCACTCGTGTTCGGCCTCTTCCGAATGGCCACCATCGGCGCGGTTGGTCCTCAGTTCCCTTGCTCCCAGCTATCCGTGACTTGGTCCGTGACTTGTGCCGCTCGGGCCACGGAAACTCCGTCACTCCGATCGACTTGAGGTCTTGCTCTCCCATGAGTTGCAGGATGAGCCGCTCCATTCGATCCATGTGCATCCAACGCTGGAACAGATTCTCGCCGAGTCGGGCCACTCTGGTGATCAACCGATCGGCGCCGCGCCAGCTTGCTGTCCGCGCTTCCGGCTCCGTTGTGCGACCTACAGCGACGGCGGTGCGCAGGTCCGCCTCCAACTCCTCCAGCTTCTCGAGGAACTCAGGACTTCGGTTGCGTAGTCGCTCTGCACCTGAGCGCAAACCCTCCCTCGTACTATCTGACAGATCGATGTTCTCCGCCATGCCGTCGGCTCCCTCAGCAACCTCGAGTTCGCGTATCCGGACAATCTCATTGACTTCCCGCAGGTGTTGGACGCTAACGTTGACAGAATCTTCAGCGAATTCGAGCCGGTAATCCATCTACTCGCCGGTCTTTCTCGTGCGTGGGCAGCAAACGCGGTGAGTACCTATCCTATGGTCACCCACACCACATTGAACTTGAGGTTCCCACATGGTCACCGAGACACGACCCGCGACGCCGGTGGGCGTCACCCATCCGCTGGACCCGCTGACCGCCGACGAAATCTCGGCGGCCTCCCGCATCGCCGCCTCTCACGACCCGCGCGAGGGCTGGCGATTTCCACTGGTCGCGCTCGACGAGCCCGCCAAGGAGGTTGTCCGCTCCTTCTCCGACGGCGATCCGATAACGCGGCAGGCCTTCGTCATGCTGCTCGACGTCAACTCGGGCGACGCCGTGGAGTGCGTTGTCGACTTGACTTCCGAATCGGTGGCCCGCTGGACGCCGCTGGTCGGTCACCAGCCGTTCCCGCTGATGGAAGAGTTCGGCCGCGCCATCGAGGCGGTCAAGTCGGACTCGCGCTGGCTCGCGGCGATGAAGAAGCGCGGCTACTCCGACGAGCAGATCGAGCTGATCCAGGTCGACCCCTGGCCGGGCGGCAACTTCGGCACGGCCTGGGAAAACGACCACCGTGCGCTCAAGGCCATCTCCTACCTGCGCGACTCCGAGGAGTCCAACGGCTACGGGCGACCGATCGAGCACGTCATGGCCGTCGTCGACCTGGTCGAGAACAAGGTCGTCGACGTGGTCGACGAAACCGGCCCGCCCGCACCCGACACCGCCCTCGACTACCGCTACAACGACATCGCCCCGCGCGAGGACCTGCGCACCCTGGACATCGTCCAGCCCGACGGCGTCTCCTTCACGCTCGACGGGCACCTGCTCAGCTGGCAGAAGTGGCAGATGCGCGTCTCGCTGCATCCGCGCGAGGGCCTGGTCCTGCACCAGATCGCCTACAACGACGACGGCGAGCTGCGCCCGATCTGCTACCGCGCCTCGATGGTCGAGATGGTTGTGCCCTACGGCGACCCCTCGCCCACGCAGTACTTCAAGAACGCCTTCGACTCCGGCGAGGTCGGCGGGCTCGGCCGTCTGACCAACTCGCTCGAACTCGGCTGCGACTGCCTCGGCGAGATCGTCTACATGGACGCTGAGGTCACCAACGAGTTCGGCGGCTCACGCACGATCAAGAACGCCGTCTGCATCCACGAAGAAGACTTCGGCATCAACTGGAAGCACACCCGCGTCGAGCAGGACGTGCCCGTCTCCGAGGTGCGCCGCACCCGTCGCCTCGTCGTCTCCGCGATCGCCACCGTCGGCAACTACGACTACGGCTTCTACTGGATGTTCTACCCGGACGGATCGTGGGAGCAGGAGGTCAAGGCGACCGGCATCGTCCAGACGATCGCCGCCGACCCCGACGACCCGCAGATCACCCGCCACATGATCGCCCCCGGCCTCGCCGCGCCGATCCACCAGCACTTCCTCTGCTTCCGCATGGACATGGAAGTCGACGGCGGGACCAACACGGTCTACGAGGTCGACACCGTGCCGCTGCCGGCCGGTCCCGACAACCCCTACGACAACGCCTTCACCGCCGTCGCCAAACCGCTGATCAGCGAGACCGACGGCGAGGGCGTGGTCAACGCCGCCTCTGCCCGTCACTGGCGGATCGCCAACACCAACAAGGTCAACCAGGTCGGTCACGCGCCGGCTTACCTGCTGGTGCCCGGCGAGACCGTCTCGCTGATGGCCGGCCCCGACGCCGCCGTCCGCGGCCGCGCCGGCTTCACCCACCGGCAGCTCTGGGTCACCCCCTACGACGACTCGCAGTTCTACCCCGCCGGCGACTATCCCAACCAGAGTCAGCCCGGCCAGGGCATCCCCGCCTGGGTCGCGGCCGACCGCGAGATCGCCGATGAGGATCTCGTGCTCTGGTACACGGTCGGCATGAACCACATCGTCGTGCCCGAGGATTGGCCCGTCGCGCCGGTTCACCGCAGCGGTTTCAAACTGCGCCCCTCAGGGTTCTTCAGCCACAACCCCGCCCTCGACCTGCCCGAGGCCGATCAGTGCGCCCACGAAAGCCACGACACCCACGACCACGCCGACCACACCGCCCACAACGGCCACAGCTAGGACTCCCAGCCCGCGACACGGACCCGGAAATCAGGCATAGTGAAAGCACAAGCCTCGGGCGGGGCGCCTGATTGTGAGGGTCGTGGATGGTCACCGGTGTCTCTGCCATGAGTGGACTCGATGCCTTCGAGCAGCTCGAGTCGGGCGTCCGCTCCTACGTCCGTTCCTGGCCGACCGTGTTCGAACGCGCTCACGGCGCGAAGCTCTGGGACGAGGACGGCCGCGAGTACCTCGACTTCTTCTCCGGCGCCGGCGGTCTCAACTACGGACACAACCACGAGGCGATGATCGACGCTCTCGTGCGCTACCTGCGCTCACAGGGCGTGCTGCACTCGCTCGACATGGCGACGACCGCCAAGCGCGACTTTCTCGAACGCTTCAACGAAGTCATCCTGCAACCCCGGGGGATGTCCTACCGTGTCCAGTTCCCCGGACCGACCGGCACAAACGCCGTCGAAGCCTCGCTCAAGCTTGCCCGCAAGGTCACCGGCCGGCAGGACATCGTCTCCTTCACCAACGCCTTCCACGGCATGACCCTCGGATCACTGGCGCTGAGCGGCAACGTGGTCAAGCGCGAGTCGGCCGGCGTGCCGCTCGAATACCACGCCACTGCCCCGTTCGACGGCGACCTCGGGCCGGACATCGACACAATCTCCGTGCTCGACGCCATGCTGACCGACGGCGACGTCTCCGCCGCCGCCGTGATCGTCGAGACGATCCAGGGCGAGGGCGGACTCCACGCAGCGAGCTTCGACTGGCTGCGGAGACTATCCGAGTGCTGTCAACGGCACGGGGTCCTGCTGATCATCGATGACATCCAGGCCGGCTGCGGACGCTCAGGCTCATATTTCTCATTCGAACCGGCCGGAATCGAGCCAGACATCGTCTGCCTGTCCAAGTCGATCTCAGGCAGCGGCCTGCCGATGGCGCTCACCCTGATCCGGCCCGATCTGGACGTCTGGGGTCCCGGCGAGCACAATGGCACCTTCCGCGGCAACAACGCCGCCTTCGTCACCGCCGCCGAAGCGCTCGACTTCTGGCAGGATGACCGGTTGGCCCGTGAGGTGCGGCGCAAGTCCGACATCGTGCGAACAGAGTTGGAAGCCATCGCCTCCGAACACGAGTCGATGCGAGCCACGGTTCGCGGACGAGGACTCTTAATCGGCCTGCACTCGCCGCTCGACGGTCTGGCCTCGCAGGTCTCCCGGGCGGCCTTCGAGCGCGGCCTGCTGCTGGAGACCTCGGGCGGCGCCGCCTCGGACGTGATCAAGCTGATGCCGCCGCTCACGATCGACGACACCGACCTGGAGCGCGGCCTGGCGATCCTGCGCCAATCGGTCGCCGCGGTCGCGCCTTAGGGCTCAGGCCGGCGTCAGGGTCAGCACGCCCTCGCGGTTGGCTTCGATGTCCGCCCACTCGATGTAGAGCGGGAAGTACTCCATGTTCAGCCACTTCTCCATGTGGTCCTGGTAATGGGCGGAATCGGGGCGTCCCGAGTTGCCCGGCGGCAGCACGATCCGCGCGCCGTTGAGATTCGAGAGATCGAAGATCTGACGGTAACTCACCCCATGATCGGCGGGCTGATTGACCAGGCCGGTCGCGTTGTTCGGCGTGTGTCCGTCGCCGCCCTTGGGGAAGTCGCCGACATTGAATCGCGCTGCCCGCTCCGGGTCGCGGCCGAGATTGTGCCGCCAGGTCACCGAGTGGGCGTCGCCGTAGCGCCACGCGGCTCGATCGGAACCGTACCGCTCTGCGAGCGCGACGCCGGCGGCGGCCAGCGACTCGCCGATCACGTCGTCCCACGACCGTCCCTCGGGCAGCGTCAGCGCACTGTCCGCGCGAAGCTGCTCGTGCAGGATGCGCAGTTCGTCGGCCGAACCCTCAACCACGCGCGACGGCGCGCTGAAGTAGGACCGCACGGTCCGGTCGATCATCTGCTGGCACAGCTCCTGGTAGAGCAGACCGGGCGCAGAGTCGATCGCCAGACGCCCGTCCCACCTTCCGAGCATCGCCTGCAGATCCGAGGTCGCTCCGTTGAGTTCGGCCGCCGCAACCCGCCCCGCCATGAAGCGGGCGTGGATGCTGGTCTGGTCAGACTGGATCTGCGGCATGTCCTCGGGCGACCAGTCGTCGCGGCCGCGCAGCAACTCGCGTAGCCGGTCGGCCCGATACGGTGTCTGGCTGAAGGTGAGGTAGTAGGGATAGTCGGGCGTCGTCGTGCGGTTGTTGGCCGTGATGATCACGCCGGAGTCGGGGTTCAGCTCCTGCGGCAGTTCGTCGGCGGGAACGTCGCCGTCCCACTCGTGTGCGCCGTCCCAACCGCTGACCGGCGTCAGCTTCGCTTCGCGCCTGGGTACGCGTCCGGTGTACTGGTAGCCGATCTCGCCCCGCTGATCGGCGAAACAGTAGTTGCCCGAGATTGAGTCGTAGCGCTGGAATCCCGCGCGCGCGTCGTGAATGTTGTCGGAAGTGAAGATCGGCAACATGCCGTCGAAGTCGTGACACGGATCGGAGAGTCCGAAGCGGGCCGTCAGCACCTCGTCGTCGGTCTCCGGATCGCCCTGGACGACCGGACCGTGCCGCGTCGACCAGACCACCTGCGTGACCGGATCTTCGCCGCGAATCTCGATTACCTCCTCGCGCCGCTGCAGCGGCTCCTCGCCATCCAGCCACCTGGCGGACGGTCCGGTCCCGTTGCGCACGATCCGCTCACGGTAGACATCCCAGCGATCGCCCTGGGCGTGGGTCATCGTCCAGGCAATCTGCGTGTTGTGTCCGTAGTAGACGGGCCCTGGGTATCCGGGATTGACGGGACCGGCGACCACAAACTCCGGGCACTGCATGTGCATCAGATACCACTGCGGCGGCACACTGAAGGCAAGATGCGGATCGCCGACCACCATAGGCTTGCCGCTGGCGGTGTGATCGCCGTCGATCACCCAGCAGTTGGAACCGTCCAGACTGCCGCGCCGGGTGCCCGGCTCTGCTTCGAGATCGGCGAGCGCCTCGGCAAAGGCATGCCTGCCATTCGTCCAGGAGGCGCCGGCTGGGGCGATCAATGCTCCGTCGGCCGGGACATCGGGGATGAGCGCCTGCAGCGCATCCACGCCGAGCCGCGCCGCGACCTCAGCATTGCCAATCTTGGTCGACCAGTGCAGATTGGCGGAAACCATCTTCAGGATTGCCAGCGAGTCGACCGGCGACCAGGGCAGCATCTCGTGATCGAGCAACCCGAACTCGACCGGCGCAGGCCCCACCGCGATCGCGGCATTGATGCCGTCGGCGTAGGCCTGCAGGATCATCCGTGCGTCGTCGGACTGGTCCTCCCACTCACGGGCGGCGTCGCGTCCGAATCCGAGCGTGCGATTCATCCGATCGATCCGCAACAGGCCTTTGTTCAGCAGCGCCGCCGCGCGGCCGTGAGCCATGTGCCGGTAGAGCTCGATCTGCCAGCCGCGCTCCTGACCCATGCAGTAGCCCAGGGCAAAGAACGCGTCACGGGCCGAGCCGGTCTGCGCATGCGGCACGCCCCAGCGGTCCCAGACGATTCTCACCGGCGCGTCGAGCCCGTCCACTGCGAGCTCTCCGTCAATCTGGTGCAAGGTTGATTGATCTGCCATCGTTCGCGCTCCCTTATGCCGCCTCGTGACGGTCCAACTACGCCTTCGGCATGGTAGACCGACGGCTCGACCGCGGGACCGGACGGATGCGCGCTTTGCCCCCTGAATTCCATGCGGAGGCTCCAGGTTCCTGCCGCGTGGCATCACTCCGTGCCCAAGCTGGAACAACGTGGCGAGCATTATGTTGCGTATCGGTTTAGCGGATATGATCGGCTGCAATGTGCATCAACGTCCCCGCCGAAAGGAACAATTGATGAGACGCCTGTCCAAATCCCACCTACTGATGTTGGCCATTGGCATGATTCTCGGCGCGATCGCGCTGGGAGTCGTTGAGGCCGCCACGAGTGCAACCAGCGAAGTGCGAGTCGGCGCGCGACTTCTGGACGACGGCCGCGTCGAGGTCGGATTGCAGCAACTGCAGGAAGACGGCTCGTGGGCCGACCTCGAGGCTCCGTCAAGCCGTTTCCTGCCGCCCAACGCCACGGTCGGCGAGTGGCGCCACAGCAACCAGATCTCGGTCACGGCGGTGGTCGAGGAAGAGATCGTGCGCGATCCTCCGATCATGTGCGTGCTCGGACACGCCTACCCCGTTGACGACCGGTTCTGGCAGTGGACGCTCGCTTCCTCGCGTGTCGCCGGCATTCAGTACGGCATCGACATGCGCCTCTATGGAGCGCGCGACAGCGAGGAGCACGCCGCCGATCTGCGGGACTGCATCGCCAACGAGCCGGTCGCGATCGCAACATCCCTGCCCTACGCGGAAGCGCTGGCCGAACCGCTGGCCGAAGCGCGCGAGGCGGGCATCCTCGTGGTCACCTTCAACTCCGGCGCGGACGACGCCGACAGCGTCAACTCGCTGCTGCACATCGGACTCGACGACTACACCGGCGGCGTCCAGGCCGGCGCCGAACTCAACGAGGCCGGCGTGACCGGCACGGTGCTCTGTGTGATTCACGAGACGGACAACATCGGGCTGCGTCAGCGCTGCGAGGGACTCGAAGACGGCTACGCAGGCAGCGTCGAGGAGATGTTCGTCGACCTGCTCGGGCCCACCGAGTTCGCCGCAGTGCAGGGTCACCTCGCCGAGCGGATCGCGGCCGGCGGCGTCGGCGGCATCGTCACGCTCAACCACGACACCGGCATGGCCGCGTTGGCGGCAGCCGAGGACAGCGAGGCCGAGATCGCCCTGGCCAGCTTCGGCTTCAGCGACGGCCTCGCCGAAGCCGTCCGCAATGGCGACATGCTGTTCCTGGTCTGGGACCACCCGGTGATCCAGGGTTACCTGGCGGTCTCTGCCATGGCCATGGCCTTCACGCTGGAGATCAGCCAGCTCAACTCTGAGGTCTTCCTCAACGGCGCCAAGATCCTGATCGAGCCGACGCTCGCCGACCAGGAGCGCGCGGCCGAATTGCAGTCGATGTTCCGCTTTGCCGAGCGCCTGCGCGGTGAAGCCGAGGATTCGGAAGACACCGGACCATAGCCTCCAGGACTACTCAGGCCGACGACGACTCCTATGGCGCGCGGCTGATCAGCTTGATAAGCCGCGCGTCGCGTTTGAGACTGGTACCAATCGCCCGCCGACCCGGAGCTTTGGGAGCACCCCGCCATGCGCTACATCATCTACGGGGCCGGAGGCATCGGCGGCGGCATCGGGGCGCTGCTCGCCCGCAGCGGCTCTGAGGTCGTTCTGGTCGCTCGCGGCGACCACCTCGCCGCGATGCGCGATCGCGGCCTGCTGGTGAGGCAGCCCGGACGCAGCGAGACCATCCAGGTGCAGACCGCATCCCACCCGGGCGAGATCGAGTTCCGCGACGATGACGTGGTCGTCCTGACGATGAAGGGGCAGGACACCTCAAACGCGCTCGACGATCTGGAACGCGCCGCCGGACCGGAGATTCCGGTCGTCTGCGGACAGAACGGCGTCGGCAACGAGCGCAGCGTCGCGCGACGCTTCCTCAACGTCTACGGCATGCTGGTCGTCATGCCGGCCACCTTTCTCGTGCCAGGCGAAATCGCGCTGTTCGGCGACCCCAAACCCGGTCTGCTCGACAGCGGGCGCTTCCCTCACGGCGTCGACCCCACGGTGACCCAACTCTGCGCCGACCTGTCGACAGCAGGCTTCAACGCCGAGCCACATTCAGATGTGATGCGGTTGAAGTACGGCAAGCTGCTGGACAATCTGGGCAACGCCGTCGGCGCGCTCTGCGGCGAGGCGGCTTTGCGCTCGGGCGGCGACGAGGTGCGCGCCTTCATGCGCCGCATGCGCGATGAGGCGGTCGCCTGCTATGAGGCGGCCGGCATCGATTACGCCTCTCGGCGAGAGATTGGCGAACGCCGGGTGGCGACCTTCACCGCCGGGGAGATTCCCGGCGCAGAGCGAGGCGGCAGTTCCACCTGGCAGTCGTTCCGCCGCGGACGTCCGGGCATCGAGACCGACTGGCTCAATGGTGAGATTGTGTTGATCGGACTGGAGCACGGCGTGCCGACACCGGCGAATCGAGCCCTGCAACTGATGGCCAAGCGGGCGCTCCGTGCCGGGTTGCGCGACGGAGCCGTGCCGCTTGACGAGATCCTGGCGTTGGAGTCGGATCTCAGCCGCGCCTGATAGGCGCACTGTCGATCAGCCGGCCAGACCTTCTATCACCCGGGCGTTGGGCAGACGCGCAAGGTCGTCGGCCCTGACGCCGATCTTCAGGGAGCGGCTGCCGCCGCCAAGCCACATCAAGTGGTCGCCGACGATCCGTGCGTCGATCAAGATCGGGATCGCCTCGGGCAGGTCGAACGGCGTGACCCCGCCTGAGAGCATGCCGGTCACGGCTTCGGTCTCCTCGAACGAGGCGAACGAGCACTTGCGCACGCCCATCTCCTTGCGCACGACACGATTCACGTCAAGCCTCGTGTGAGCCAGCGCCAGACAGGCGGCGTACTGCTTGGGCTCCTTCTTCGAGGCGACGATGATCGTGTTGACCGACGCCTCCGGGGCGATGCCGAACACCTCGCAGAAGACCGCCGTATCCGCCTGATCGGGCCGGCAGGCGATGGTTTCGTAGGGAATCTCCAGCTCCGTCAGGAAGGCGCGCACACGGGCTTCGATCGCTTCTGCCGTCTCCACTTGATGACTCCAGTGCAAGTCGCTCCGCAAGGCGTTATATTACGCGAACCCGTACCAGCCACGACGCGGGCGCCGGCCTGCGTACGAGCCAGGGAACAGAGCGCAAGGAGCGAGAAGATGTCAGAACGCAACTACTGGAAGAGGATGCAGCGCAAGCGCCTGAGCCGCCGTTCGCTGATCTCGGCGTCCGCCCGGGCCGGCGTCGGCGCGGCCGGCCTCGCCCTGGTCGGATGTGGCGATGACGATGACGATCAGCAGGCAGCCGCGCAGGCCCAGGCCCAGCCGCAGCCCGATCAGGAGCAGGTGCAAGCGCAGCAGGATGCGCAGCAGGCCGCAACCCAGCAGGCCGCAACCCAGCAGGAGGCCGCCGAAGAGCAGGCCGTCGCGCTGCTCCCCGGTCAGTTGACCGCCGAGGAAGAGGCGATGTCGCTGACCGCCGAGCAAGAGTGGCGGCTGCGCTATCACTGGTCGAAGCTGCAGAACCTGCCCGGCCAGGCCGACGGCCCCAAGCACGGCGGCACCTGGCGTCTGGCGCACGCGGCCCCGGCGAACTGGAATGTGCTAGGTACGAACGCGAGCCTCATGGCCGCCTTCGCGCCCATGTTCTATAGCCAGCTCATCGTCTTCCCGATGGACGATTTCTCGAACGCTCACTATTACGTCAACGAGGGCGACCTGGCAGCCGGATGGGAAGTCCCCGAGCCGACGACCGTCGTCTTCCAACTCCAGGACGGCATCACCTGGCAGGACAAGCCGCCGGTCAACGGTCGCGCGATGACCGCCGAGGACGTCAAGATCGCCTACGACGCGCTGCGCGAGGAAGGCCGCGTGCAGGCGTCCTCCTACACCGCGGTCAACAGCATCGACTACGACAACGCGAGCAACAACGTCCGCTTCAACCTTGCGGAGCCGGCAGCGTACCTGCTCAACAACATGATGAACCCGTTCCACACGGTCGTGGCGCCGGAGTTCGTCGAGGAGCCGAGCCTGCTCGACCTGGCCGAGAACACGGTCGGCACGGGGCCCTTCCAGCTCGACAGCGCGACCACCGGTTCGGAGTGGCGCGGCAGCCGGCACCCCGAGTACCACAAGCTCGATCCGCGGACCGGCATGCAGTTGCCCTACATCGACAACATCCACGGGCTCGACTTCGTCGGCCAGCGCGAGTCCGAGTGGGCCGCCTGGGAAACCGGCGAGACCGACTGGATCCGGCTGCAGGACATCACCGAGTACGACCGCGCGATCGAGCAGCACCCGGACATGGTCGTCCAGGTCACGGCGCCGCCTCCGGGCTGGCAGCCGCACATGACCTTCAAGGACCTGACCGCCGAGCCGTTCAACGACCCGCGTGTGCGTCAGGCGCTGTCGCTGGGCATGGACCGCGACGAGCAGGCGGCCGGCGTCTACTACGGCCTCGCCGCCGGCGGGTACGGCCAGAACTGGACCTTTTTCAAGGACGAGACATCGCCCTGGGGCTTCCGCGAGTGGCCCTGGACGTTCGAAGAACTGGGGGACTTCCATATCTTCAACGCCGAAGAAGGCCGACGCCTCCTCGATGCCGCCGGATACAACGACGACAATCCGCTCTCCTTCCAGGCTGCGTTCCACACCGTGCCTGGCTTCTACCTCGACCACTTCCTGCTGGTCATTGACCAGTGGAACCGCAACCTCGGCGCGAAAGTCGAACATGAACAGATCGAGTGGGAATCGTGGCTCGGTCTCCTCTTCGACAAGGAATACAGCGACACGCTGTTCACCTGGCTGGTCGGCAGTGAGATGGACGCCGACGGTCTCGCCTACGGCCGCATGCACTCCGAGAGCCCCGGCAACATTTACGGGATCAACGACCCGGATGTCGACCAGTGGGCGGTCGAGCAGCGCCAGGAGCTGGATGTCGAGAAGCGCTCCGAGATTCTCGAGAAGATCCGCGTCCGCGAACTCGAGAACATGTGGCGCATCTTCTGCGTCAACCCGTACCGCATGGCCGCGCGACGCGAGTACCTGTTCGGCCAGATGGACACCTACAACGCCTGGAACCCCGGTTGGGGCGCCACCAACACGGAGAGGATCTGGAAGAACACCTAAGCATCTCACCCCCCCACACACACGCACATCACAGCTCAAACGAAGGGTGATGACATGAAACGGCTACAGACGTGGTTGCTTATCGCCGTGGCAACTGTCGCAGTTGCATTGGTTTCCATCAGCATCGACACTTCTGGCGCACTCGCGGCAGATGTCACGACAGCGGACCCAGGCATCGAAATTGCCGGGCCAAGCGCCGTCATATTCCAGCAAGACTACTGCGGTACAACTGGGATAGCCGCTGAGTTCGGCCACGCCGGCGGGTCAGGTGTCTGGAATGACATCCAGCCCAAACAGGAGAACTGCGTGGACGTCTATGCCTGCCATATCGCATGCAACCCAGGAGGCTGCTGGCAGTTCTGTTGGTACGTGGGGAGAGTCTGCTTTGGCTGAACTCCCACAGCCGCTCTATCCAGCGGTGAGGTAGCCGCCCGCTTGGTGGCTACCTCACCGCCACTTGCGTACCTTACGGCCAACTGAACCGAGAACAAGTGTGACTGGTTACATCATCAGGCGAATCGTCGGCGCACTTTTTGTGCTCCTGATGTTGTCGTTCATAGTGTTCATGTTGGTGAACGCGGTTCCGGGGAATACGCTGACTCGGATACTCAATCAAAGCCCGCAGGGTGTAAACCTGACTCCGGCGCAGATCGAGCAGTACGAGATCGATCTCGGTCTCGACAAGCCGGTGCTCGAGCGTTACGGCAACTGGCTCTGGGACGCCGTCAACGGCGACCTCGGCAAGTCGTTCGCCACCAGCCTGCCTGTCTGGGGCGAGATCCAGGACCGCCTGCCGCGCAGCATCCAGCTCGTGATCATGGCGACGCTGATTTCATCGCTGTTGGCGGTACCGATTGGAGTGTTCTCTGCCATCCGGCAGGGCGGAGCGGGCGACTACATCTCCAGGATCTTCGCGATCCTCGGGCTCGCCGTGCCCAACTTCTTCCTCGCCGTACTGGTGGTGACCTTTGCGGCGGCCTGGCTCAACGTGTCGCTCTCGACCATTGATCCTCCCTACATCTGGGATGGAGTCGCGCACAACCTCGAAGGGCTGATTGCGCCCTCACTCGTGTTGTCCGCGTCGCTGATGGCGACCGTGATGCGCATGCAGCGCTCGACGGTGCTTGAAGTGGTCAACGAGGACTACGTACGCACGGCTCGCGCCAAAGGGCTGGCGGAACGTGCGATCATCATGCGGCACGTGATCCGCAACTCGCTGATTCCGGTGATCACGATCTTCGCCAACCAGTTCGCCTTCCTGATCTCGGGCGCCGTGATCGTCGAGTTCATCTTCCGCATCGACGGCATCGGTGCGCTCGCGGTCCGCGCCATCCGCCAGGTGGACTTCACCCTGGTGCTGGGCATTTCGCTCGTGGTCGGCTTTGGCGTGGTGTTCATCAACATCCTCGTCGACCTGAGCTACGCATGGCTCGATCCGCGGATCCGGTACTCCTAGGTCCCTGTTGGTCAATGGAGCGAAACTGAGATGTCAACCGCAACCGAAGCCGCAGATCCAATCGCACTCGACCTGCGTGGCGACAGTCCGCGCTGGTGGGTCACCTGGCGTCGCCACGCGCGCAACAAGCCGCTCGGCGCAATCGGTGCGGCCTTCATCTTCGTCCTGATCGTCGCCGCGATCTTCGGGCAAGACATCAACATCGGCGGGAGCACGATCATTCCCGGCTTCTCGCCGCATCCAGCCAGCGAGACCAACATCATCAACAAGCTGGCCGCCCCCACGTTCCCCGAACATATCGCGGGCACCGACTCGCTCGGCCGCGACCTCTTCAGCCGGATTATCTACGGCGCGCGGCCGGCAATCGTGATCGGCATTGTTGCGACCGGCCTGGGCATCCTCGGCGGAATGGTCATCGGCATGATCTCGGCTTACGCAGGCGGCGTGACCGACCTGTTGTTGCAGCGCATCTCCGATGCCTTCCAGGCGCTGCCGCCGCTGCTGCTGATGATGACGCTGGTCACAGTGCTGACTCCGAGTATGACCACGGTGATCCTGGTGATTGTCATCTTCCTGATACCCGGGACTCAGCGTGTCGTGCGCGGGACCGTGTTCTCCACGCTGGAGAACACGTACATCGAAGCCGCGCGCACGATTGGCGCGGGACCGGGCCGGATCATCACCCGCCACATTCTGCCCAACATCATGGCGCCGATCCTGGTGATCGCATCAGTCACGATCGGCGGCACCATTCTCGCCGAGGCGGCACTGTCGTTCCTGGGACTGGGCGCGAACTCGGCGGAGAATCCGACCTGGGGCTTCATTCTGTTCGAGGCGACCCAGCGCGGCAATCTCGACCGCTGGCCCTGGCTGGCCCTGACCCCGGGCGCGGCGATCACGCTGATCGTGCTGGCCTTCAACCTGCTCGGGGACGCCCTGCGCGACGTACTTGACCCGCGCCTGCGCGGCACCGGCGCCGGAGCCTGACCCTACATTCGACATTTCTCGACCGCTCGGGAACCTTTCGACCCCTGCCGTCGTCTTGTATGGCGGAGGGTCAGTGAGGTCAGACGGTAGAACTGTCACCCCGCCCGCCCACCGATGTCCGCATGGGAGACATCGGTCACCTCTCCGACTGGCCACCCTCCAGTTGCCTGTGTCGCCCCCGACCGGTCCGCCGGTCGGGGGCGCTCCTGTCCTGGCCAAACTTGTGGCTACGCGCCGATCTTGTTGAGCAAGCGGTTGGTGTCCACGACGTGGCGGGTCAGACCCAGCTTCTCCGGTTCAATCCCCATGGCCAGGCCGAGGAGCTGGGGCACGTGGAGGATCGGCAGGTTGAGATTGCGGTCGATCACCTTGGCCGCATCGGGCTGCTGAGCATCGAGATTGAGGTGGCAGAGTGGACAGGGCGTGACCAGCGCGTCGGCGCCCTTGGACTGCGCCTCGTCGAGGTGAGTGCCGGCCATCGTCAACGAGTTCTTCTTGTTCATCGTCAGAATCGGGAAGCCGCAGCACTTGGTCATGCCGTCATACGTGACCGTGGTTGCGCCGAGGATCTCGATCAACTGCTCGAGGCTGTTGCGTCGCGTGGGATGCTCGTCGAAGTCGAGCGTCCGCTCGGGCCGGATGATGTAGCAGCCGTAGAACGGGCCGAGGCTGAGTTCCTCCAACGGCTTCTTGACCAGCGAGTTGATCCGGTCGATGCCAACGTCCTCAAGCATGATCCAGAGCAGATGACGAGGGTCGGCGGTGCCTCGATACTCCAGACCCTCGGGAGCCAGGTGGTGGTTGATGCGGATGCGGTAGTCGACATCGCGGAACTTCTCCGCGGCCAGTCGATGCACGCCGACGCAGGTCGAGCAGATGTCCATCAGCGGCAAGTCCATCTGCTCCGACATCGCCATCGTGCGGGCGTTGAGCACATCCTGGAGGTACGGCTCGCCGTCGGAGATGATCCCGGCGCCAGTGCAGGCAGCGGCTTCGAGCTCGACCAGGTCCATGCCCAGGTGCTCGGCCACGGCCAGCGTCGAGGTGTAGAGTTCGGGCGCCGCGCCTCGCGCCACGCAGCCCGGCCAGAATGCGTACTTGCTCATGGTTCCGAATCCCCCGCTCTGCCGTGCCGTGATTGCTGACCTGAACCCCTAGTGACCGCCCAGCGCCGTCTCGAACTCCGCGCCGAACGCCTCGGAGTCGACATCGTGGTGATGCTTCTCAGCCTCGACCTCTTCGAAGATGCGCTCGATCTGCTCGCGGCCCTCGGCGTTGGCGCCGTGCCGCTGGGCGATGGTCAGGAGCTTGCGGGACTTCAGCAGCCGGATTGCTCCTGGCGTGTAGTCCATCATCTCCTTGTGCGCGCCGATGTTGCCGGTCAGCAGGCGTCCGATGCCGACCGACTGGACCGGCAGCATCATCTCGTCCAGGCGGCCGCGCTTGCGCACGCCCGAGGTAAAGCCCTTGTGGTGTCGGCTGCCGTGGTTGTTGGTGAAGCCGGCCTCGATCGCCATCGTGCGCAGCTCCATGATCGCGTCCATCGGCAATACATCCTTGGGGCACGCCTGGACGCACATGTAGCAACGGGTGCAGTCCCAGATGCCGCCTTGCTCTTCGGACAGGAACTGGAGCCGTTCTTCGCGCCTGGAGTCGCGGCTGTCCATAACGAAGCGATAGGCCTTGGCCAGCGCCGCCGGTCCGAGGAAGTTCTCGTCGACCGCCGCCACGGTGCAGTCCGAGTAGCAGGCGCCGCAGTGGATGCAGGTCGAAGCGTGCGACCAGTGGTCGAACTCCTCGACTTGCTGGCGGTACTCCTTCTCCGGCGGTGCCTGGTCTTCGTGCGGTTCGAGCCACGTTTCAGCGCGCTCGAACTGGTCGAGGAACTTGGACACGTCGACGACCAGGTCTTTGACCACGTTCTGGTTGCCCTGCGGTCCGACCCGGATCGGGTCGCCGCGCTCGGCGGCGGCGTCGACCTGGGTCTGGCAGGAGAGCATCGACTGTCCATTGACCTTCATCGCGCAGGAGCCGCAGATCGCGTGGCGGCAGGACATGCGGAAAGAAAGTGTGCCGTCCTGTTCCCACTTGATCGCATTGAGCGAGTCGAGCACCGTCTGACCTGGCTGGACATCGACGTTGAACGACTCCTCGTAGGACTCGTCCGTGTCGGGGTTGTAGCGCTGGATGATGAATTCCTGCTGGGCCATGAGTGTGCGCCTGTTCGTTGCTCTGGATGCGCGCGGCGGGAAGTTGTTAGTAGGTCCGCTCCTGCAGCGGGAATGGCTCGCGGAACTTGGGCTCCATGTTGACCTCGCAGTACTCGAGGCGCGGACCGTCCTCGCCCTCCTGCGGCCGGTAGGCCAGCGTGTGGCGGTGCCAGTTCTCGTCGTCGCGGTTGGGGAAGTCGCGCCGCGCGTGTCCGCCGCGAGATTCCTGTCTCGCGATGGCGCCGGTCGTAATCACCTCTGAGTACTCGAGCATGTGCCCGAGTTCGATCGCGTCGAGCAGATCGGTGTTGAAGGTCGAACCGTGGTCGTCGATCGAGACCTGTCTGAAGCGCTCCTGGTAGTCCTTGACTTCCGAGAGGCACTCTTTGAGTTCAGCGTCGTCGCGGAAGACTCCGCACTTGTCCATCATCGTGTCGCGCAGCTCGGCGCGGATCTGACCGACCTTCTCCGACCCCGAGGCCGTGAGGAAGCGATCGACCTCGCCGATCGCGTTGGCCATGTCGCCCTCGTCGATGCTGGTCGGTTCGAGGTCGTGCACGACGTCGAGAATGCCGCGTCCGGCGCGGCGGCCCATGACGACGGCTTCGAGCAGCGAGTTGGTACCCAGTCGATTGGCGCCGTGGACGGAGACGCAGGACGCTTCGCCGGCGGCGAAGAAACCGGTGATCTCGGGCGCGCCGTCCTGATCCTTGATCCGCACCTGGCCGTTGATGTCGCAGGGAATGCCGCCCATCGAGTAGTGCGCGGTCGGCTGAATCGGCACCGGCGCGTCAAGCGGGTCGATGCCGGCGAAATCACGGGCCAGATGCAGCACCGACGGCAGCGCGTAGCGAATCCGCTCCTCGCCGATCGGTCGCAGATCCATGAACACCGAGTCGCGTAGCTCGGTCACCCCGCGTCCGGCTTCGATCTCAGACTGCTCGGCCCGCGCAACGATGTCGCGCGGCGCGAGTTCCATCCGTCCGGGCGCGTAGTTCTCCATGAAGCGGAAGCCGTCGGAGTTGACGATATGCGCGCCCTCGCCGCGGGCAGCCTCCGAGAGCAGGATGCCGGAGCCCTGCAGCCCCGTCGGATGGAACTGTACGAACTCCATGTCCTCCAATGGGATACCGGCGCGGTAGGCCATGACCACGCCGTCGCCGGTGGAGGCGAAGGCATTGGTCGTGACACGGAAGGCGCGGCCGTAGCCGCCCGTGCCGAACATCACCGCCTTGGCCGAGATCGCCTCGATCTGGCCGGAGAGGATGTCGTAGGCGACGAGGCCGTGGCAGACGTTGTCCTTGACCACGAGGTCGAGCGCGTACCACTCGGAGTAGACCTTGACCCCGCGCCGCAGTAGCTGCTCGAAGAGCACGGTCAGCACGGCGTGCCCGGTGCGGTCGGCGGCGTAACAGGCGCGCGGCGCCGTGTGTCCGCCGAAACGCCGCTGGGCGACGCGGCCCTCGTCGTCGCGCGAGAAGGCGCAGCCCATGTGCTCGAGTTCGAAGATGTTCTCCGGGCCCTCGCGGGTCAGCACCTCGGCGGCGTCCTGGTCGACGAGGTAGTCGCCGCCTTTGACGGTGTCGAACATGTGCAAGTCCCAGGAGTCCTCTGCCGAGTTGCCAAGCGAGGCGGCGATCCCGCCCTGCGCCGCGCCCGAGTGCGAGCGCAGCGGATGCACCTTGGAGAGGATCGCCACGTCAAGCGTGGGGTCGTTGGAGACCTCCAGGGCGGCGCGCATGCCCGCCAGTCCCGAGCCGACAATCAGTACGTCATGCTGCAACATCGTGCTGTCCCCCGCTATGGCTGCGTTACCCAGTTTCGCACCAAACGCCATTGGGCGGTAGTCACATGTGTAGCAACCTCACTCCTGGCCGCGATAGTGACGCACGATCTTGCGGCCCAGCGGACCGACCGCCTCGAGCGCAAGATGTTGAATCAGGATCACGGACTTGGCATCGATGATCTCTCCCGCTTCGACCAGATCGATCGCCTCGCCCAGCGGCTTCCACTCGACGATCAGTTCCTCGTCTTCGTCCGCTTCCAGCGGGGCCTCGACGCAGTCGCGCGCAATGTAGCCGTGCAGAAATTCGTCCAAAGAGCCGGGAGCGACGAAGAAGCCGCGCGCAAGTTCCAGCCGCCCGGGATCGAGTCCGACTTCTTCGCGCAGTTCGCGCCGGGCGGTCTGCTCGGGGGTCTCGCCCGGATCGATGCGTCCGGCGGGCAGTTCCAACAGCGGCCGACCAGTCGGATGCCTCCATTGGCGGACGAACGCGATCAGGCCGTCGTCGCGGATCGCAAGCACGACGACGGCGTCGGGATGCTCGACCACTTCGCGACGCGCTCGGCGGCCGTCTGCCATCGATACCTCGTCCACGCGAACGCTGATCCGCCGGCCCTCGAAGACACGCTCCGACCGCAGCACGGTCTCGACCAGCGGCGCAGTCGACTCCGGGGCCGGCTCGCTCATCCGTCGAGCCTGTCGCGCAGATCGATCGTGACCGCGATCTCGTCGCAGGCGTTGTACTTGGGGCAGCGGAAGCACTCGTTCCAGACCTTGCGAGGGAAGGCCGAGACTCCCGAGATGCGGAAGCCCAGGCGCTCGAAAAAGGCCGGCGTCGTGGTCAGGGCGAAGACCGTCTTCAAGCCCATATCCACCGCCTCGTCGAGGCAGGCGTCCACGACGATCCGGCCCAGCCCCCGTCCCTGCGTGCCGGGATCGACGACCAGCGACTTGATCTCGGCCAGATCGCGCCACTCGACGTGCAGCGCGCCCGCGGCGAGCAGCTTGCGCCCGTTCGGTTCTCTGACCACGACGAAGTCGCGGATCGTCTCATAAATCTCGCCCTCGGTGCGCGGCAGCACGTCGCCGGTCGCCTCGAACCAGTACTGGATCAGCCGGTGAATCTCCGGCGCATCCGAGATCACCGCCTTGTCGGCGACCAGTGGCTCGGCCGCGGCGACGTCATCACTTTGCTTGCGCTCTTCGAGCGCATGGAGTTCGGAGGCCCGCTGGCGGATGGTTGCGGCCGGCGATGGGCCGATGGTCTCAGAGGTCATGAGCCGACCGCCGCATGGAGCAGGTCCGTGGCGCTGGCCCGATTGGCGTCGCTGACGCCGCCGAGCATGTCGGCCAGTTCGAACACGCGCCCACTCTCGGACAACAGCCGGACATCAACGCTGGTCCGGCCCGCCTCGGACGACTTGGCGACCGTGACATGCCGCTGCGCGTGCGCCGCAACCTGGGGCAGATGAGTGATACACACGACCTGCCGGTGCCTTCCCAGGCGAGCCAGGCGCTCGCCAATCATGCCGCCGCTGCGTCCACCGAGTCCGACATCGACTTCGTCAAAGACCATCAGCGGAACCACATCACTGTCGCCCAGAACGGCCTTGATTGCCAGTGTCAGTCTCGCCGTCTCTCCGCCCGATGCGACTCGCTGCATCGGACGCAGGGGCGAGTCGGGATTGAATGAGACCATGAGTTGGACCCGGTCGATGCCCGTCTGATCAAATCCTACGCCTGCGCCGTCGATTCGCAGCGTTCTGCCCTCCGTCGGAGGCGGAATCTGAGCAATCTCGAATGCAATCCTCGCATCGGGCAGACGCAGCAGCTCGCACTCGGCGGAAACCGCTGCCTCCAGGCGCTCTGCGGCGGCGCGGCGCTGATTGCTCAGCTCGCCGGCGGCGTCGCCGAGGTCGGCGGCGAGTTGCGCCGCCTCAGCCGCCAGTGTGTCGCCGTCGGCCGTCTCCTGTTCCAGCCGACTCGCTTCCGATTCGGCCCGCTCACCGTAGGCGATCACGTCCTCGATCGTGTCTCCCCAGCGACGCTTCATCTCGGCGACCAGCGCGATCCGCGACTCCACGGTCTCGAGGCTGGCGGGGTCGAGTTCGATCTCATCGCCGTACGAACGCAGCGAACGGATCGCTTCCGCCACCTGTTCGGCGGCCTGCTCAACCGAGTCGGCGATTGGCGCGGCCGACTCGTCGATGGCGGCCAGCCGGCGGACGGCGTCCACGGCATCGCTGAGCGCGTCGCCCTCAAGCGCGTCGCGGGCGATCTGCGCGTCGGCGGCGAGGGCCTGCGCATTGACCAGGCGTCGGTGTTGAGCCTGCAGCTCCGCATCCTCGCCCGGCGCGAGTTGCGCTGCGGCGATCTCCTCGGACTCGTGGCGCAGCAATGCAATGCGCCGGGCGCGCTCGCGACCCTGCAGGCTCAGGTCGGCGACTCGTTGATCGAGGATCCTGAGTTTGCGCACCATCGCGGAGACGGCGTCGCGTTGGTGCTCGACGCCGGCATAGCGATCCAGCAGGGCCAGTTGCTCCTGCGGACGCAGCAGCGACAGATGCTCACGCTGGCCATGAATGTCGGCCAGGATCGGCGACAACTCGCGCAGAAGCGACGTCGTCGCAGCGCGGTCGTTGACTCGCAGCCGGCCGCCCAGCCGCTGGCCGCCCGGTTGCGGCCGGCTGACGCTGCGCCGGACGATCAGTTCGGCCTCGAACGGGATGCCGGCATCGTCGAGCACTCGCCCGACGCCGTGACGCGCGACGCTGTCCGCGAGGTCGAAGATCGCCTCAACTTCGGCCGATTCGGCGCCGGGGCGGATCAGCTCCGCATCGGCCGGCGCGCCGAGCGCAAAGGCGAGCGCAGAGATCAGCACGCTCTTGCCGGCGCCGGTCTCGCCCGTGATCACGGTGAAGCCGCCGCCGAGTTCGAGCTCGACCCGTTCGGCCAATGCGAAGTCGCGCAGCCGCAATCCGGTCAACACCATCCAACTCCTTCAGTCCTGTCGCGATCGCTCGCGGCGGGCTTGCACTTCGAGCGTATGTTCATATTAGCGCCACAGAAGCGTACAGTCAGCCCGAGCGCAGTCAACCGGGCGTCCATGCTCAGGAACTATGACGGGTCGGCGTTGGTGGCGTCAAAGGCCTCGACGCCGGTGCGCGAGACGGCCTCCATGCGCCGCTCGTCCAGCCAGGCCAGTCGCCGTCCGAGCTGGGCGAAGAACGAGCGCTCGCCAAATCGCACCAGACGCGCGAGCGACTCGCTGAGGTGGATCACCGCGCCGCCGCCAGGCTGCAGCGGGAAGGGCCGCTGACCGTCGACCGACAGCGATCCGGGATGCTCGCGGCCCAGGCGCAACTCGATCTGCGCGTCGGAAGGCAACACCATCGGCGCGGCCTGGGCCAGGTGCGGCGCGACCGGCGTCAGCACGACGCTGCGGGCCCGGGGATGCAGAATCGGTCCGCCGGCCGAGAGCGAGTAGCCGGTGCTGCCCGTCGCCGAGGCGACCACGACCGCGTCGGCGCGCACGACCCCGACCAGGTCGTCGTTGACCCAGACCGCGATGTAGGCGGGCTGTCCCAGGCTACCCCGGCCGATCATCACGTCGTTCAGCGCCGAAAGCGTGCCCGGCGCTTCACCCGCGACGCCGATCGGCGTCGCTTCGAGCATCGAGCGATCCTCGACGCTGAAGTCACCCTGCAGCAAGCGGGGAATGTGTGCATCCAGCTGCTCGGGGACGAGTTCCGTGAGGAAGGCCTGGCGGCCGAGATCGACGCCGAGGATCAGGCACCCGTGTCCTGCGCTGGCCCTCGCGGCGCGAAGGATCGTGCCGTCGCCGCCCAGGCAGATCAGCAGGTCGGTGTCGGGCAAACGCTCGACCGAGCGCTCGGGATCCCAGGGCATCGAGGTCCAGGCATCGCAGCCCAGACCGTGCAGACGCTCGGCCAGCTCGTCGGCGGCGTCGCGGGCCTCGTCGAGACGCGGGTGATAGTAGATGCCGACGCACTGGATCTCGGTCATGTCGTTCACGGTGTCCGCAACCAGATGAACCACTCGCGGTTGCCGGCCGGACCGGGGAGCGGCGACTTCAGCACCCCGCCGACCCGCCAGTCTTGCTCGAGCGCCCAGGCAATCACGCCGCCGACGGCGCGTCCCTGAGCCAAACGCTCGCGGACCACGCCGCGCTCGTCGACATCCTCAGGCGGCCCCTCGAACTGCGGTTTGACCAGCGCCAGTACATCCGAGCCCGGGGCAGCCAGACGCTGCACGCAGGGCAGCACCGTGCGCAATCCGATGAAGGACACATCGATGCTGGTGATCGTGGGACTCAGGGGCAAAGCGTCGAGCTTGCAGATATGAGTGCGTTCCATTGAGATGACCCGGGGGTCGCGCCTCAGCGTCTCGGCGAGTTGCCCGTAGCCGACATCCACGGCGTACACACGCTCGGCGCCGCGCCGCAGCAATACGTCGGTGAATCCACCGGTCGACGCCCCCACATCGAGGCAGACGGAGCCCGCAAGCGCGACCGACCAGGTTTCCAGCGCCGCCGCGAGCTTCTCTCCGCCGCGCGACGCGTACGGTCGAGCGCCGCGAACGTTCAGCGCCGTCTCGCAGTCAACCTGCTGGCCGGCCTGGGTGTAGCGCCGATCGTCACCGTGCACTCGGCCGGCCAGGATCAACGCACGGGCGGTCGCCAGGTCCGGAGCGTCGCCGCGTTGTACGAGGAGTTGGTCGAGCCGCGCTCGACGAGCGGATGCGGCCGAGCGGGTTGCGGGCATCAGGCGCTTTCCTGGCGCTCCGCCAATCGTCCATCGCTGCGCCGGCGGATCGCCTCGTACTCCACGGCCAGGCCCTGATCGTTGAGCAGCAGCGGCCGCTCCTGACGCTTCACCGTGTCGGCGTTGACGACGCACTTCTTCACCTCGGGGCGGCCCGGCACCTCGAACATCACGTCCAGCAGCAAATCTTCGACGACCGTGCGCAGTCCGCGCGCGCCGGTCATCTCGTCGATCGCCTGCTCGGCGATCGCGTCCAGCGCCTCAGGCGTGAAGCTCAGCTCGACTCCGTCCATGTCGAAGAAGCGCTCGTACTGGCGAATCAGCGCGTTCTTGGGCTCGGTCAGGATCCGCACCAGCGAGGCCTGGTCGAGCTGATCCAGCGTGACCACGACCGGCAGGCGGCCGACGAACTCGGGGATCAGACCGTACTTCTGCAGGTCGTCGTGGCTCAGGTGATGCAGCAGATGATCGCGCTCCTGCGCCGTCCGCGACTTGGAACCAAAGCCGATGTTGCGGATCCCCGTCGTCACGCGCCGATCGATGACCTGTTCCAGACCTTCGAATGCGCCGCCGCAGATGAAGAGAATCTTGCTCGTATCGATCTGCAGGAATTCCTGGTGCGGATGCTTGCGTCCGCCCTGCGGCGGCACTGAAGCGACGGTGCCCTCGATGATCTTGAGCAGCGCCTGCTGCACACCCTCACCGGACACGTCGCGGGTGATCGACGGGTTGTCCGCCTTGCGCGCGATCTTGTCAATCTCGTCGATGTAGATGATCCCGCGCTCGGCGCGGGCAATGTCGAAGTCAGCCGCCTGGATCAGGTGGAGCAGGATGTTCTCGACATCCTCGCCGACGTAACCGGCTTCGGTCAGCGCCGTCGCGTCCGCAATCGAGAACGGCACATCGAGGATCCGGGCCAGGGTCGAGGCGAGCAGCGTCTTGCCCGATCCGGTCGGTCCGACGAGCAGGATGTTGCTCTTTTCCAGTTCGACGTCGTCTTCGGGGTCAACAACGGTATTGATCCGCTTGTAGTGGTTGTAGACCGCGACGGCGAGGACGCGCTTGGCCTCGTCCTGGCCGACGACGTGCTCGCAGAGCCGGTCGTAGATCGCCAGCGGCGGCAGCGTCTGCGGCGGACTGGTCTCGGTCTTCTGCTCAGGCGGAGCCGACTGCAGCGCGTCGTCCTGGATCACGGCGCGGCAAGCCTCGACGCACTCGTTGCAGATGTAGACGCCGCCCGGTCCCGCGACCAACCGGCGCACCTGTGCCTGGTCCTTCATACAGAAGGAGCAGTGATACTGGCCGCGACCTCCACCGTGCGCGCTGCTCATCAGCCACTGCCTCTCTGCTGCCTGTCAACGTCCCGACGGTGGGACGTTGTGGACGGCCCTGCCGGCCGGCCGGGGCAGGGTTGCCTAGATGCTATGCGCCGGCGGCCGCGACTGCATCCCCGGCCACTTCGCTGGACAGCACCGAGTCGACCAGACCGTACTCCTGCGCTTGCTCGGCGTCGAGGTAGAAGTCGCGATCGGTGTCCGCCGCGATCCGGTCCAGCGGTTGTCCCGTGTGCCGGGCGAGGATGTTGCGAATCGTCTCGTTGTTGCGCAGGATCTCGCGAGCGGCGATCTCGATGTCCGACGCCTGACCGCGCGCGCCGCCCAGCGCCTGGTGCATGTGAATCGTCGCGTGCGGCAGCGCAAAGCGCTTGCCCGACGCGCCGGCCGAGAGCAGCACCGTGCCCATCGAGGCGGACATGCCGACGCAGATCGTCGAGACGTCAGCCTTGATTAGCTGCATCGTGTCGTAGATCGCCAGACCGGCGGTGATCACGCCGCCGGGCGAGTTGACGTAGAGCTGAATGTCGCGGTCCGGATCCTCGCGGTCGAGGTAGAGCAATTGGGCGACGATTACGTTGGCAATCTGGTCGTCAATCGGCGTGCCCAGGAAGATGATCCGTTCGCGCAGCAGCAGCGAGTAGATGTCGTAGGCGCGTTCTCCGCGGTTGGTCGTCTCGACCACCATCGGAATGATGTCACTGGGTCGGGTCAGGTCTCGGTTGATGTGGTGGCTCAGGGTCATGGAGCCCTCCTTCGCGGGTTACGCGGATCAAGTGTAGGCGCGTTTGGCAATCGCGCGATTACGCAGCAGACACCAACTGACAGAACGCGCTGGCATATCGGCGGCTACTCGTCGTTCTCTTCGGCCTCGGTCGAGTCCTCGGCGTCGGCCTCCGACACGGGTGCGTCGTCTGCAGAGTCGTCGGCTTCCGCATCGTCCAGGTCGTCCGACTCGTCTGATTCGTCAGAGTCATCGTCCGAAACGCCGGAGGCGTGATTGCTCAGCGCGATCTGCTGCAACCGCTCGACCGTCCGCTCGCGGATCAGGCGGGATTGGACCGTGGCGCGGAACGTCTCGTCGTTGCGCGTCTCCTCGGCCTGCTCGGGCGGCATCGCAGGAATGCCCTCGATCATCTTGTCGATGTCGGCGCTGACCTCTTCGTCCAGCACCTCGATCTGCTCCGCCTCGCTGATGTGCTGCAGCACGAGCGTGTTGATCACGCGCTCGTTGGCCTGCGAGCGGAAGCTGGCCATCAGTTGCTCGCCCGACTCGCTGTCGTCGCGCAGGAACGTGCTCGGATCCTGGCCCATCTGGCGGGCGAACTCCTGGCGCATGTGCTCGACTTCGTGCTCGACCAATGCCGGCGGATACTCCAGCGTGGCGCGTTCGACCGCGGCCTGCATCACCGCCTGGCTGAACTCCTGTTCGGCCTGCTGCTCCGTCTGTTCGCGCAGGCCCGACTCCACCCGCTCGCGCAGCGCGTCGTAGGTCTCGAACTCCTCCGAGACCTCCATCGCAAAGTCGTCGTCGGCCTCGGGCAGCTCCTCAGCCTTCACGTCATGGATCGTGACCGTGAACGTAACCGTCTTGCCCGCCACCTCCTCGTCGTCCCAGTCCTCGTCCACATCGATCGGGATCGCGTGCTCCTCGCCCACGGCGACGCCCACCAGTTGCTCGCACAGCCCGGGCACGCCGATCACCGCGCCCTCGCGCAGGTGAAACTCCGCGCCCGGCTGGTCGAGGATAGTTTCGCCGTCGACCTCCGCCTTGACGTCGGCGGTCACCCGGTCGTTGAGGTCGGGCGACCGATCGACCGGCTCGAGCATCGCGTGCTGACGGCGCAGTTCGAGCAACTGCTCCTCCAGCATCTCCTCCGAGTACGCGCTCTCGGTCCTGGCGACCGAGATGCCCTGGTAATCGCCCAGCTCGACCACCGGCGTCAGCGGCACAGTGGCGGTAAAGGTGACCGGCTCGCGCTCCGTGATCTCGACGCTCGGCGGGGCGACTGGGTCGAGGCCCTCCTGCTCCAGCGCCTCGGTTAGCGCCTGCGGGATCAGGCGATCGGCGGCTTCCTCGAACACGGCGTCGGCGCCCAGCGCGCTCTCGACCACGCGCCGCGGCGCCTTGCCCTGGCGGAATCCGGGAATGCGAAAGCGCTGCGACAGGCGTCGCGCGGCCTGGTCGAGCGACTTCTTGACGCGCGCGTCGTCGAGCTCGACTTCCAGCCGCATCTGCGCTTCGGGGATGCGTTCAGCAGTGATTTTCATGGATCTACCTTCACGGCATGGCTCCGCCCACGATACCAGCGGATCGGACTATCTCCCGCGCGGATTCAGCACGTCATTGATCGCATCGCCAAGGAGATTGAAGGCCAGCATCAGCGGGAGAATGAACAGCATTGGCACGAGGAGGAGTTGGGGTTCGGCAATCAGCGTCTTGTAGTGGCCGGCCGAGGCGACCATGACACCAAACGAAGGGGTTGGTGGGGTGATCCCCACTCCGATGAACGTGAGTCCGACCTCCAGCCCAACAATCTCGCCCAGGGAAGCGCTGAGACCAAGGACGAACCAGGGCAAGACACCGGGGAACAGATGACGGATCAGGACTCGCGGAGTGCGCGCTCCAATAGTCTCCGCAGCCAGGATGTAGTCCGACTCTCGGAGCGCAAGCACCTGGGCCCTGTAGAAGCGTGCGGCACCGGCCCAGCCGATAAAGGACAAGGCAAAGATGATCAAGATGTAGTCGTCAACGCCTTGTTCAATGAGCCAGTCTGCACCGAGGAAGATCTCGATCTCTCGGAACCACCCCTCCCAACGATCCCGAAACACAGCCACGAGAACGATTAGGAACACGAGGTTCGGCAGCGCCATGATCACTTCACTGATCCTCATGATCACACTGTCAGTGCGACCCCCCTTGTAACCCGCCAGGAGCCCAACGCCGAGTCCCAGAAAGAGGTTGCCAAAGACGACCGAGAGAACACTGATGATCATGGTGGTTCTCAAGGAGAACATGGCTCTGGCGAACAGATCGCGGCCATTACGGTCGGTGCCGAACCAGTGCCTGGACGACGGTCCTTGTTTCGTCTCGTCGGGCGTCAGGGTTAGCTCCGTGAAAGGCGGTAAGACTGTATCGCGTGTGAGGGGTCCGAACTGTTCGACCACTTCTGGATTGAGGTCGTTCAGCCGAGAGACATCGGCGTCAACCCGATCTACGAATGTGCCGAGCGTTTCTCCTCCACCGCCGTCTGCTTCGCGTGTCGAGCGACGCTCGCTGAGATTGGTCGCGTTCGGGTCCTGTAGACCGATGTCGACTCCGAAGGCGTCTAACAGCGTGTACGCGCCGGCCCCATAGAGCACGATGATGGTGATGATGCAGATAACTGCGATTCGCTTGCGCAAGATGGCCCGAACAGCACGCAGGAAGGGCGACTCTGCGCGAGGCGGCCGCTCCCAAGCAATGTTCTCGTCAACTTGCGCCGTCATATGTGGCGCTCCTCATACGTGATCCGTGGATCGATGAAGACGTATGCCACATCTATCAGGGCATTGGCGATGATCAGCAGGGTTGCCGTGAGAATCGTGAAGCCGAGCACCACATTGAAGTCACGCTGATTGATCGATTCGAATATGAACGCGCCCACACCCGGCACTGCGTAACGGGTTTCTACGATGATGGATCCGCCGACTACGCCAATGATCGAGAATCCAATGGTCGTCGCGAGGGGAAGCATGGCGTTGCGAAACTCGTGACCCCAGATGATCCGCCGCTCGCTGAGACCCTTCGCGCGGGCAGTTCTCACGTAATCTTCCTGAACCGTGGTCAACATGCTGGCGCGAACGAATCTGGCCATCCCGCCCCACACAGGCAGGGTCAGTGACAGCACGGGCACAATGAACGACGCCGGGTCACCGGGCGTCCAAACAACGGGCACATTGAAGCCGAAGAACCGGAAGAGTGGCCCTAACGTCTCCACGAAGAAATAGACAAGGACGACGACCATGATCGGCGACGGGATCGCGTCGAAGATCTTGAAGAAGGCGATGACCGCGGGATCTTGCCATTTGCCCACCCGTAGGGCGGCATAGATGCCTAAGGGGATTCCGAGTCCAAAAGTAAGGATCAGGACGATTCCGTTGATCTGCGCGGACACCCCGATCCGCTCTCCGAGCAGCTCCTGAACCGATCGTTGCGGCGACCGATAGAAGTACGACGGTCCCAGATCGCCGCGGCTCACCAAACCCCATACGTAGTTGCCGAATCGCTCAAAGTAGTTCCCCTTGAGGCCATAGGCCTCTCGGATGAGTTCGGCTCTCTCCGGTTCAATCTCGCGTGCGCCGGCGATGATTCGCACGGCGTCGCCAGGCGCATGATGCGTCAAGGCATAGGTCATCGCGATGACCGCAAACACCATGAGGGGCACAAGCAGGATGCGGCGAGTGAGGAATGGGAGAACGCCGCTTCGCACGAGACGCCTCCTGACTATCCATCCCAGGCACGCGACTCAGCCTCGCACCCGGTGACGCCTACTCGTCGATGCTGACGAAGCGCAGATGCGGAATCACCATGCGCGTCGGCTCGTAATCCTGGACGTAGGGCTTCACCACCTCGTGCGCGACCGAGTAGTAGAGCGGGATCCAGATCGCGTCCTCGACCAGGCTGCGGTCGACCTCCTGGTAGATGCCCGTGCGCAGCTCGTTGTCGAGCGAGTAGCGCGCCTGCTCCAGCAACGAATCGATCTCGTCGCTGTTGAGCTGCGTGTCGTTGCCCAGCGAGGCGCTGTGGAACTTGTAGTCCAGCACGTTGTGCGGGTCCGGATAGTCGAGGCTCCAACCCAGTGAGAAGAAGCCGTACAGCCCGCGGTCAACCTCCGAGATGAAGGTCGCGAACTCCACCTGCTGGATCTCGATCTCCAGCCCCAGGTGCTGCCGCCACATGTCCTGGATCGCCTCGAAGACGGAACCCGGAGTCGCGCCTGCGCCGGGGATCGTCAGCCGGATCTCGTCGATGAACGTCGTCCCCGCGTACTGCGACTCGGCCAGCAGCTCCTGCGCCAGCTCCGGATCGAACACGATCCCGCGGTACTCCGGGTCGTGCGCCACCAGCCCCGGCGGCACGATCTGGTGCGCCGCGACCAGCAGGTCGTCGAGCACATCCTCGACAATCGTCGTCTTGTCGATCGAGTGCGCCAACGCCAGCCGCACGTTTGGGTCGTCGAACGGCGGCTGGGTCACGTTAAACGCGAGGTAGAAGACCGACAGCTCCGAGCGCGAGACGTAGAGCGGATTCAGCTCCGACGCCGGGTCGCGGACCCGCTCGATATCGTTCAGCCCGATAAAGGCCTGGTCGAGCTCGTCGTTCTCGAACTGCTCCACCGAACCGCCGGCGAACCGCACCGTGACCTTGCGCACCTTGGCCGGCTCGAGATGGTAGTCGTCGAACCGCTCCAGCGTCAGACCCTCGCCCAGTTGCCACTCGGTCAAGCGGAACGGACCGCTGCCGTTCGGCGCCAGCGCCCAGCGCTCCGGATCCGCCTCGACCTGGTCCCGATCCAGCACGAACGCGGTCGGATAGGTCAGCTTGTAGAGAAACACCGGGGTCGGCTGCAGGATCGTGATATCCAGCGTCACATCGTCGATCACCTGGATCCCGACCACTTCATCCGTGCGGTTGCGCAGGAACTCCGCCGCTCCCACGATGTCGCCCAGGAAATCGGGCGCGGTCGGCGACAGCGTCTCCGGATGCAGGTTGCGCTCGAAACTCCACTTGAAGTCCTCGGCCGTAATCCGCTTGCCGTCGTGGAAGCGCGCGTTGTCGCGGATCGTGAAGCGATACGTCACCGTGCCGTCGTCGTTGACCTGCGCACCGGGCACCGACTCCGCCAGGTCGGGCGCGATCCGCAGGTTGCGATCCAGCACCAGCAGCCCGCCGAACACCTCAACCGCGATCACCGCCGAGCTGACGTCAGTGATCTGCGCCGGATCGAGGTTGATCGGCTCCGAGCGCGCGATCCGAAACTCGCCCGCCTCGCGCGGCAGCACCGGCCGGACCTGCGCGTCCTGCTGCTGCGGTTGCCGCTGTTGTTCCTGCTGCTGCTCGATCGTCGCCTGACGCTCTTGCCGATCCTGCGCCTGCTCGTCGGCCTGCGACTCCTGCCGCTCGCCTCTGGCCGCCGCCTCTTGTTGCTGCTGCTCAGCTTGCGCCGGCGCCTCTTCGCCGCTGCAAGCCGCCAGCAGCGCCGCCAACAGCAACACCAGCGCAGCGAGCAGGATCACCCGCACTCCCTGCGATCCCGTCGAGTTCATCACCTGAAACGCTCGCACGTTGGGACCCTCCGAGTGTGTGTATCGCCCTGTTCGCCCGCCGCCCCATATCTATCGAAGATTACCACCGCAATCAGGATTCGGACGGCGCATCCACGCGCAGGTGCAGCTCCTCCAGTTGCTCATCCGTGATCGCCATCGGCGCGCCCGTCATCGGGTCCGACGCCGACATCGTCTTCGGAAACGCAATCACCTCGCGGATGTTCTCCGTGCCCGCCAACAGCATCGCCACGCGGTCGATCCCAAAGGCAAACCCGCCGTGCGGCGGCGCGCCGTACTCGAAGGCGTTGAGCATGTGACCGAATCGCTGCTGTGCCTCCTCCGCCCCCACGCCCAGCAGCTCGAACACCCGCATCTGCAACTCGCGCTCGTGAATCCGGATCGATCCCGAACCCAGCTCGAACCCGTTGCAGATCGCGTCGTAGGCCCGGGCCCGGACCTGCCCCGGATCGCGGTCCAGCAAGCCCGCGTCCTCGTCCTGCGGCGCCGTAAACGGGTGATGCAGCGCGTCCCAGCGCTGACCCGCCTCGTCCCACTCGACCAGCGGGAAATCGGTCACGAACCCGAACTGCAGGATCGAATCGTCGACCAGCTCCAGCCGACGCGCCAGCTCGCGCCGGATCCCGTCCAGCACCGTCGAGACCATCCCCGACTCGCCAGCCGCCAGCAAGACCAGGTCGCCCGCCGACGCGCCGCAACGCTCGCCGATCCGTCGCGCGTCCTCGATCCCCACATGCCGCAGCACCGGCGAACGGACGTCGTCCTCGCCCGCCGAGCCCGGCTCCGCGCTGAACTGCAGCGAGACCAGCCCCGGCGCGCCCATCGTCTTGGCCAGGTTCGTGAACGCGTCCACCTCCCGCCGCGACAGCGACGCGCCGCCCGGCATCACGATCCCGCGCACCCGTCCGCCGTTCGCGACCGCCGACGAGAACACGCCGAAGCCCGACGTCTCGGCGATATCCGAGCAGTCCGACAGCTCCAAGCCGTAACGCAGGTCCGGCTTGTCCGACCCGTAGCGCTCCATCGCCTCGTGCCACGTCAACCGCGGGAACGGACGCGGCACGGTCAGATCCGGCCGCAACGCCGCCGCCGCGCCGGCAAACAATTCCTCCAGCAAGTCGAGAATGTCCTCTTCCTCGCAGAACGACCATTCCAGGTCGAGCTGCACGAATTCCGGCTGGCGGTCGGCGCGCAGGTCCTCGTCGCGGAAACAGCGCGCAATCTGGAAGTACCGCTCCACTCCCGCCACCATCAACAACTGCTTGAACTGCTGCGGCGCCTGCGGCAGCGCGTAGAACGCGCCCGGCGTCAGCCGGCTTGGCACCACGTAGTCGCGCGCGCCCTCCGGCGTCGCCGCGACCAGGATCGGCGTCTCCACCTCGAGAAATTGCTTGCCCGTCATGAAATCGCGGATGTACTGGTTCAGCCGATGCCGCAGCTCCAGCGCCTCCAGCATCGACGAGCGGCGCAGGTCGATGTAGCGGTACTGCATCCGCACCAACTCGTTCACCTCGTCGTCCTCGACCACCGAGAACGGCGGCGTCTTCGCCTCGTTCAACACCTCCACCGAACTCGCGATCACCTCCACGTCGCCCGTCGCCAGGTTCGGATTCCGCGTCGCCTCCGACCGCTCGACCACCTCGCCCTCGATCCGCAGCACGTACTCGCCCCGCACGTCGTTGGCCGCCGCGTACGCCTCGGCATGATCGTCCGGCCGCACCACGACCTGCACCAGCCCGTCGCGATCGCGCAAATCGATGAAGATCAACTGCCCGTGATCGCGACGCCGATGCACCCAGCCCGCCAGCGTCACCGATCCGCCCGCATGCTCCGCACGCAGCGTCCCGCAACCATGTGTCTTCAGCACCGCGGCCTCCAAGCCTTGAACCGCTTCGAGTGTGTCATTACGTCGTCCCGCGGGCAATCAGCCCAGACACTCTCAGCCCAGTCACTCAAGCGGACACTCGCGCGCCTCCGCCGAGGCATAGACTCGACACGTGACACACGCTCCCATCGGACTCTACGTGCACGTCCCCTTCTGCACGGTCAAGTGCTCGTACTGCGACTTCAACTCCTACGCCGGCATCGACGACCTGCAGGACGCCTGGCTCGACGCCGCCCTCGCCGAACTCGCGCTCTGGGCTCCGCGACTGGCCGAGCGCGAGTTCTCCACAGTCTTCATCGGCGGCGGCACCCCGAGCCTGCTCTCCGGCGATGCAATCCGCCGCCTGCTCGACGCCGTCCGCCGACAACTCCGCCTCGCGCCCGACGCCGAGATCACGCTGGAGGCCAATCCCGAGAGCGTCCGGCCCGATCGCCTCGCCGCCTACCGCGACGCCGGCGTCAACCGCATCTCGATGGGCGTCCAGTCGCTCGACGCCGCCGAACTCGTCTTCCTCGACCGCATCCACGGCGCGGACCGCGCCGCCCAGGCCTTCCGCGAGATCCGCGAGGCCGGCTTCGACAACGTGAACCTCGATCTGATCTACGGCCTGCCCGGTCAGACCCTCCAGACCTGGCAGTACACCGTCGAGCAGGTCTTGAGCTGGGACGGCGGACCCGACCACCTCTCCTGCTACGCGCTCACCGTCGAAGAGGGCACCCCGCTCGCCGCCCGCGTCTCCGCCGGACGCGTCCTCGAGGCCGACCCCGACTTCGTCGCCGAACTCGCCGACTGGACCGCCGCGCGCCTCGCCCAGGCCGGCTTCCGCCGGTACGAGACCAGCAACTACGCCCGCCGCGGCCTCCAGTGCCGCCACAACCTGATCTACTGGCGCAACCAGGAGTACCTCGCGCTCGGCCCCGGCGCGCACGGCTACGTCGACGGCCTCCGCTACCACGTCGTCCGCCGACCCAGGGCCTACATCGACCGCCTGCTGCACGGCGACCCCAACCCGCCGGCAGCCGCAGCGCTCCCCTCCCCCGCCATCGCCGACGCCGAGCAAGTCGGCGAACTCGAAGACCTGATCGACACCCTCACCTCGGGCCTGCGCCTGATCGAGGGCGTCGACGAGTCCGGCCTCCCCCCGGCCTACGACCAGCTCCGCCCCACCATCGACTGGGCCGTCGCCAACAACCTCGCCCAGCGCCAAAGCGCCCGCCTCAGCCTCACCAGACGAGGCCACGAAGTCGCCAACGAAATCTTCGTCCGCCTCCTTGAGTCCGTCCCCGAATAGACCCAACCCGCGTCGCCCCCGCGCAGGCGGGGTGAGGGCCCTCCGCGGACCGACTAGGCCCTTTCCGTCGCCCCGCGCCCCGCCTGTCCCTGGCTTGAACAGGGGGCGCGGGGCAACGGAAAGCCCTCACCCCCAGCGGAGTTACGCACATCCCAATCAAAGTCGCCCCCGCGAAGGCGGGGGCCGCACCCCCACTACGACCAGCTTGAACAGGGGACGGGAGGCGAAACCTCCTCGTCGCCCCGCGCCAACCCTTCGTAAACAACCGAACAGGCCCGGTAATCTCGCAGAGGAGATCTACGGTCACCCAAACATCGTCGGCCCCGCGCAGGCGGGGCCATGCAGCGCCTATCAGGCCGCGGCGCCCCCGCGTAGGCGGGGGCGACTTCAATTGGCCCCTCCGTGGCCCCGCGCCTCACCGCGGCGCCATAGGCGCCCCACTCTCTCCCCCCTTCCAGGGGGGAGCCTTCCCCGCACTTGATGCGGGGATGTCACGGAGTGACAGAGGGGGTTCCGGTCCCCTCCGCAAACCACGACACAACACCGAACACACATTCATGTACAGTGACAAGAACATCTGTCTGACCAAGAAGGGAAGCCCAGCCATGCACATCACCCCCAAGCGCCGACGCCGAGCCATGCGCGTCCATTACCTCACCCAGCGCGCCGGCACGCAGAAAGACATTGCCGCGCAGCTCAACGTTTCCAAGGCCACCGTCCGCGCCGACCTGCAATTGGTCGAGACCCACTGGTCCAGCATCGCCTCAGCCGCCGCCGACGATCTGCTCCTGGAATCGCTCCACCTGCTCCAAATCCGGCTCTCCCTTGCGATCAAGAACGACGACGTCGCCAACCAGATCAGCCGTCTCACGTCGGTCGAGTTCCTCCGCGCCCGCGACGCCCAGGAGAACCAGCTCAACACCCTCGCCCGCGAAATCCGCCGCACCGCCCAGGAAGTCCAGCGCCGCGCCGCACAGCGTCCCGACCAGCCCGAGCTCTACGAGGAGGATGCGCAGGACCTCGCAGAACCTGCAGAAACCACCCCGGAATCAGCACAAATTGATCCCCCCGATCTCACGATCTCCAGTCCAGAGCAGGAAATCGCGGCGGATCAGCCCAAAACAGAAAAAGTCCCCGCCGACCCCGATCTCGACGCCCTGGTCGAGGAAGCCGTCCAGCATTTCCCCCACCTGAAAGGCAAATCCCCCGACCAGATCGTCCAGTTCCTCGACCGGATCACCAACCCCGAAGCCCCGGATTCGGAGTATCCAACCGAAATCTACGCCGAAGCCGCCGGCTGACCCTGGCTCCCTCTCTATCCAAAGAAGTCGCCCCCGCGAAGGCGGGGGCCGCGCGCCCTCCGGTGGGGGACGACCCTCCCCAACTACTCAACCTCGATGCAATCCAGCAGGATCTTGCCGAAGTTCCGATTCTCCGCCATGTACTGGTGAGCCTCCGCCGCCCGGCTCAGCGGGAACACCGAGTCGATCACCGGCTTCATCTCCCCGCTCACGATCGCCGGCTCCAGGTGCAACTGGTAGTCGCGGGTAATCTCGGCGCGATCCAGCAAGGGTCGCGAGCGCATCACGGTCCCGTGCACCCGCAGCCGCTTCTGCATCAACATGCCCAGGTTCGTCTCCGCCACCGCTCCGCCCATCAGACCGACCAGCACCAGCCGTCCGGCCGTGGCCAGCGAGCGCAGGTTCGCCTCCCAGTAGTCGCGGCCGATCACGTCGAGAATCACGTTCACGCCCCGCCCGCCGGTCTGTTCGGCGACCACATCCGCGAAGTCCTGTTCGCGGTAGTTGATCGTCAGGTCCGCGCCCAGCTCCCGCGCCCGCTCGCACTTCTCCTCCGAGCCCGCCGTGATCCAGACCTCCGCCCCGATCAGCCGCGCAATCTGGATCGCCGCGATCCCGACCCCGCTGCCGCCCGCGTGAATCAGAATCCGCTCACCGGGCAGCGTCTCGCCCAGCGTCCGCACCGCCGTGTTGGCCGTGAAGAACACCTCCGGGATCGACGCCGCCTCGTGATAGGTCAGTTCGTCCGGAATCGGCATCGCCAGCGACTCGTGCAGCGTCGCCAGCTCCGCGTATCCGCCCCCGCCCGACAGCCCGTAGACGCGGTCGCCCACCGACAGCTCGCGCACCCGCGACCCGGCCTCGATCACTTCGCCCGCCAGCTCCAGCCCCAGGATCTCCGACGCCCCGTGCTGCGCCGGGTAGTTGCCCATCCGCTGCATCATGTCGGCCCGGTTCAGCGCCGTCGCATGCACGCGAATCAGCACCTCCTCGTCCCCGGGCCGCGGATCCGCAACCTCCGCCAGCCGCAGCGAGTCCGCAGTCTTCCCCGGCGCCTCAACAACAATCGCTCTCATCGCACATATCCTCAGGTGAAGTCGGGTAGCTACAGGTCAGGGTAGTCGCGTGTACGTCATCGGCACCGCAGGACACGTCGATCACGGCAAGAGCGCCCTCGTCCAGGCGCTCTCGGGCATCGATCCCGACCGCTGGGCCGAGGAGAAGGCGCGCGGACTGACCATCGACCTCGGCTTCGCCTGGTGCGAACTGCCCTCCGGACGCGCCGTCAGCATCGTCGACGTCCCCGGCCACGAACGCTTCATCAAGAACATGCTGGCCGGCGTAGGCCGGATCAACCTCGCCCTGCTCGTGATCGCCGCCGACGAGGGCGTCATGCCCCAGACCCGCGAGCACCTCGACATCCTCGACCTGCTCGACATCGACCGCGGCCTGGTCGCCCTGACCAAGGTCGACCTCGTCGACGAAGAGTGGCTGGCGCTGGTCGAAGAGGAAATCGCCGAACTGCTCGACGACACCACGCTCGCCGGCTCGCGGATCGCGCCCGCCTCCGCGCTCAGCGGTCAGGGCATCGACGAACTGCGAAGCCTGATCGACGCCGCCATCGACGACCTGCCGCCGATTTCCAACCACGGCCGCCCGCGCATGCCGATCGACCGCTCATTCTCAATCTCCGGCTTCGGCGCCGTCGTCACCGGCACCCTGCTCGACGGCGAGCTCTCGGTCGGCGACGCCGTGATCATCGAACCGGGCCGTATCGAGTGCCGCGTGCGCGGACTGCAGTCGCACGAGCAATCGATGCAGACCGCGCCGCCCGGCGCGCGCACGGCGGTCAACCTCAGCGGCGTCTCGGCCAGCGACGTCGAGCGCGGCATGGTGCTCACCTCGCCCGGCTGGCTCGAACCGACCACGGCCGTCGACGTGCGCCTGCGCGCCGTCAATCGCTCCGCCCGCGCGCTGCCCCACAACGCGACTCGCACGCTGCACGTCGGCGCCGACGAGGTCCAGGCCCGCGTCCGCCTGCTCGAAGGCGACTCGCTCGCCCCGGGCCGGTCGACTTGGGCCCAGCTCCGGCTGGAGCGCCCGCTGGCCGCGGCCCGCGGCGACCACTTCGTCTTGCGCTCCGCCGACGCCACCGTCGCCGGCGGACGAATCGTCGACACCCGCCCGCGCCGACACCACCGCAACGACGCCTCGACCCTGAACGCGCTCCAGCGCCTGCTCGACGGTTCGCCCGACGACACCCTGCTCACCGTCCTGCAACGCATGGAACCCGCCCGCTGGGAAGATCTGCTGGCCCGCAGCGAGCTCGCCCGCGACGACGCGCTCGCCGCCTGCCGCCGCCAGATCGACGACGGCGCGATCGTCGTGCTTGACGAATCCGGCCTGGCCGACTCGGCCGTGCTGATCACCGACACCGGACTCGGCGCGATGACCGCAGCCGCCCAACATCACGTCGCCGATTATGTCGACGAATTCCCGCTTCGGGCTGGACTCCCCCGCGAGGACTTGCGCAGCCGGCTCAAGCTCCCCCAACGAGCCTTCGCCTTCGTCCAGCAGCAACTCGTCGAGTCCGGCGCGCTTACGCTCAACGCCGGCGCGCTCGACATCCCCGGCCGCGCGGTGGCGCTCAGCGCCGACCAGACGCACCAGGTCGAACGCCTGCTGGCACGCCTCCAAGCACAGGGCGTCCGACCCGAGGCGGACGCCAGCGTCGACCCGGAACTGCTCGAATACCTCGAAGCCCAGCGCCAGGTCGTCCGGCTCAAGGGCGGCGTCACGCTGGACTACGCGATCTACGAGGGCATGGTCGCCGAGACCAGGCTGCTGCTGGAGGAGCAGGAGCGGGCCACGCTCGCCGACGTCCGCGACCGCCTGGGCACCAGCCGCAAGGTCGCCCAGGCATTCCTCGAGCACCTCGACACGATCCGCGTCACCCGCCGTGTCGGCGACGCGCGCGTCCTGCGATTGGGCTAGTCCAACGGATCAGGTGCTAGGCTCGGCGCTCGACTCGGCGCACGACCCGGCGCTCGCGGTCCATGCGCAACAGCCGAGGCAGCGTCCCGTCCTGCCACAGGTAGACGATCTGGCTCGCCACCGCGATCGACGAGTAGGTGCCCGCCACGGTGCCAATGAACAGCACAACGACGAACGGACGGATCGTCACGCCGCCGATCAGCAACAGCGCCAGCAGCGCCAGCACGACGGTGATCGAAGTGTTCAGCGAGCGTCCCAGCGACTGCGTGATCGCCGCGTTGACCACTCGCCGGAAGTCCTCGCGCGGATCGAGCAACAGGTTCTCGCGAATCCGGTCGAAGACGACGATCGTGTCGTTGACGCTGTAGCCGATGATCGCCAGCAGGGCCGTCACGAACATCGCGTTCACTTCCAGCCCGGCGACCTGTCCGCCAATCGCAAACGCGCCGGCAACGATCGTCACGTCGTGCAACAGCGCCACAATCGCGGCCGAGCCGTACAACACCGGATTGGGCAGTCGCCGGAATGCCAGCGAGATGTAGATCAGGATCGCCACCGCCGCCACCGCCAGGGCAATCCCCGCGTCGCGCGCAATCTCGACCGAAAGCGTGCCCGAAACGGCCGAACTCTGCAATACGACGATCGGGCCAATCTCCGTACGCAAGGCCTCGTTGATCCGTTGCCGCAGCCGCTCCAGATCGCCGTCCGCCGGCTGCTCGACCCGCATCCGGAAGGCGGAGTCCGCGGTGGCCTGGATTCTCGCCCCGCCCAGCCCGATCGTTTCCAGCGCCGATCGCACGTCGTCCTGCGAGACCTCGCCCGGGAACCAGAACTCGGTCCGGAACTCGGACTCGTCGACATCAACCGCCAGGCTTTCGCTCGCCGGCAGCGACGCCTCAACCGCCTGTCCGACCCGATCGGACAGCGCGAGTGCGTCGTCCAGCGAAGCTCCCGCCAGCGTCCCCTCCACCGCAATCGCCCCGTCCTCGGCCTCAAACACGGACAGTTCAACGCCCGCCGACACGTCCTCAGCATCGGCGATGCCCGCGACGGCCGCTTCGACATCGGACACGTCCGTATCGCCAAGGAAGCGGACCTCGGTCTCCAGGCCGCCGGCGAAGTCGAGCCCGGCCTCGAACTGCCACAGCGCCAGCCCGATCAGCGACGGCACGATCATCAGCAGGGAGAACACGGCGTAGGCCCGGCGGCGGCCGACAAAGTCGATCATCTCGCGCCGCCTCCTTCACCCGAGGCGCGCGACGCCCGAGGTTGCACGCTCATCCGGCGCACGCCGAACGGCCGCAGTCCGGTGATCCAGCCGGTGCTTACCGCCATGTTCATGAAGTTGCGGGTGACAAAGATCACGGTGACAAAGCTGAAGCCGGTACCGACCAATAGCGCTAGCGCGAAGGACTTGATTAGATTCTGATTGAGCGCGTCGGCGAACAGCCAGAGGATGATCACGGTGATCAGTGTCGAGATGTTGCCGTCGCGGATCGCAGGCCAGGCGCGGGCCCAGGCGGTCTCGACCGCGCCGGACAGACTGCGTCCCAGCCGCAGCTCCTCCTTGAGCCGCTCGAAGATCAGCACGTTGCCGTCGACCGCGAATCCGATCGACAGCACCAGGCCGGCCACTCCGGCCAGCGTCAACGTGATCGGCACCAGTTTGAACGTCGCCATCACTCCGGCCGCATAGACGATCAGCGCGAGCGCCGCCACGACTCCCGGCACGCGGTAGTAGATCATCATGAACACGATGATCGCCACGAACGCGGCCACGCCCGCGCGCACGGTATCGATCACCGAGTCCTCGCCCAGCGTCGCCGCGACCTCGGTGCTCTGCAGCACGCGCAGGTTGATCGGCAGTGCGCCGGCCCGAAGCTGCCGCCGCAGTGTGATCGCGTCCTCTTCAGAGAGGCCGTTGATGATCCCGCTGTCAGAGATCACCGCGTTGACGGACGGAGCGGAGATCCGCCGGCCGTCGACAAAGATGCCCAGCAGACCGCTCGACTCGAACAGGCGCCGCGTGATCTGCTCCATCAGCCGCGCGCCCTCATCGTCAAACTCGAAGGTCAGCGCCGGCGACCCGCCCTGGTCAATCGTCCGCGAGATCGAATCGGCGATCAGATGGCGGCCGGTCAGTTGGACGGTCGCGCCCATGACGTTGATGCCGGTCGCGGGCAGCCAGCGCAGCCTCCTGCCGTCAATATCACTGATGATCACGTCCTCGTCGTCGGGAGAGATGAAATAGGGTTCGGCGCGCCGCACGAAGCGGTCGTCGTTGTGCGGCAGGGTCGAGTCCCAGACATCGTCGATCGCCGCGCCGACCTGCAGCCGGTCCAGTTCCCCGGGCGGTTGCGGCTGCGCCGGATCGATCGAACGGAACTCCAGCAGCGCCGTCGATCCCACCAGGTCCGAGGCCTCGTCGGCGTCAACGCCGGGAATCTGCGCGTTGATCCGGTCGGTTCCGACCACGGTCACCTCGGCCTCGGAGATGCCGAAGCCGTTGACTCGCTCCTCGATCACTCGCCGCGATTCCTCGACCGCCTCTTCGAGCGACGCATCGTCCACGTCGAGCGGCAGCACAATCTCCCCGACGTTCGCCGGCAGCGGCAAATCGTACTCGGCCGGGTCGAGGTCGGACAGTTCGGGATTCAGGCTGATGATCTGATCCAGCTCGACCCCTTCGCGGGCGAGGAACTGGTTAAGCGACTCGCCGCGACGCACCGGCGCGGCCTCGCCCGCGACTTCGAGCGTGATCGAGACGCCGCCCGCCAGGTCGAGGCCGAGCCGGAATTCGTCGCGCGTCCAGTCGCCGACCGATACGCCGCCGCCCTCGGGCCAGGGAATGAAACTGGGCAGATAGCGATCGGGATTGCCCGGCCAGGAGGCCGCGATCGCGAAGGCGGTCAGGATCAGGATCAGCGCGAAGATGTAGGCATCGCGGAACTTGAAGCGTCGGATGAAGCCCATGGACTCTCGCGCTGCCCGTCACCTGCCGAGGCGTCTTGAATCGATCGCTCCACGGAGGATCAATCGATTATGTCCGAACAGCATACGGAGCAACGCCCTTGTGTTCAGCCACTCGGACACAGCCAATCCGCCGTCGTCGCGACTTACGCTCACGCTTCCGGCTCGTCCGCCTCTTCATCGTCCCAGTCCGCGGCGCTGATCCGCTCCTCCACCGCCGCCGTCCGGGCCCGCACGACCACGTTCTCCGAGAGCCGCAGCAGCACTACCATCGGCCCGTCCTCGGGCGTCTCCACGCCTTCGATCTCGGCGATCAACCCGCCCCGCGTCAGCACTGTGTCGCCGACTCGCAGCTCGTTCAGGTCCCGCTGCCTCCGTCGTTCCTCCGACCGAGCCGGGCGGATGAAGAACAGGTAGAACAGCGCGACCACGAGCAGCGTGATCAGGATGACTTCCGTCATGTCGGACTACTCCTGGGTCTTGGTCAGAACTCGCGACTCGTCCGCAAGCCGCCGAGCCAGCTCGCGCGCCTCATCGATGCCGGCGACCTCACCGACCGCCGCGGCCTCGTCAATCTTCGCACGGATCTCGCCCACCAGCGGTCCCGGCTCCAGTCCGGTCGCCGCCATGATCGCGTGACCGTCGAGCATCACCCCGCCGCGTCCTCGATCCTGCGGCCGCCAGCCGACGATCCGCGCCACGTGCCCGGCATACGCCGGCCAGCGCGGCAGCAACGCCTCCGACCCCGCGGTCGCCAGCGAGTCCGCCAGGAACAGCCAGCACAGCGGCACCGCCGCCTCGCCCAACGCCCGGTGGAATCGATGCAAGGCCCGACCGGTCGGTGGCTGGCCCGGCGAGTTCACCTGTCCGGGCCGCAGATGCTGCTCGATCAGCAACCCGACCTGCCCGATCGTCTGCGTCGGCACGCGCAGCGAACGAAGTCGCTCTGCAGCGAGCTCGGCGCCGAGTTCCGAGTGACCGAAGAAGTGCGTCGAACCGTCTTCATCCACAGTCCGGGTCTCGGGCTTGCCGATGTCGTGCAGCAGAGTAGCCAGGCGCAGCGCCAGCCGCCAGTCCTCAAGCGGACCGCGCACCTCGTCCTGCTCCAGCAATGGGGCAAGCTCCCCCCAGATCGTCGCCGCGCTCAGACCGCGCGGCGGCTGCGACGCGGTCAGCCGGGACAGCCAGCGCACCGCGTCGATCTGATGCCAGAACACGTCCCGGCGATGAACCGGCCGCTGCTCGACGCCCCGGCAGCGCCCAAGCTCCGGAACGACGATATCGAGCAGACCGCTCCGCTCCATCCGTCGCAGCGCCCAGGGCAACCGTTCGCTGAGAACAATGCGGCGAAGCTCGTCCCACTGCCTCTCGGCCGCGGCGCGCTCAATCAAACTCGCATCACGCCGCATCGCCTCGCGCAACTCCGCGTCAGGCCGCCAGCCGCCCTCCGCCTCCAGTCGGACCGCCCGCAGCAAGCGCAGCGGATCCTCGCGCAGGACCCCGTCCGAGACCAGCCGCAGCCTGCGCGGTCCCACGTCCGAGCGGCCGCCGAGCGGATCATTCAGCGACGCATCGAACTCTCCGTGCCGGAACCGGTCCAGCGGGACCGCCATCGCGTTGACCGTGAAGTCGCGGCGCCGCAGGTCGCGCTCGATGTCGCCGTCCGGCAGCTCCCAGACGTCGAACTGTCCGTCGGCAAGGACAATCCGCCAGATATCGAAACGGGCGCTGATCCTCGCCGCCGGCGCGCCCAGCAGGTTACCCGCCGACCGCGCCCACGACTCCGCCCCGACCACGGCGAGGTCAAGATCGAACCGCTCGGGCTCGATCCCGGCCAGCGCATCGCGCACCGCTCCACCGACGACCCAGACGCCGTCAGCCTCGAGACCGGCGAGCCGCGAGGCCGCCTCACTCCCCGTCATGGTCCTGGTCATCGTCCTGCTCATCCGGCGTCATCTCTTCGAGCGTCCAGAGCTGGTCGATCGAGGGCACGTGATCGATGTACACGCGCCCGTTGATGTGGTCGATCTCGTGCTCCAGGCACTGGGCCAGCAGGTCGTCTTCGGCCCGCACTCGAATTTCGCGGCCTGAGATGTCCTGCGCCTTGGCCAGCACCCGCGTCGAGCGGACGACCTTGCCGCGATATCCAGGCACACTCAGACAGCCCTCCAACAACTCGCGCTCGCCGCTGCGCTTGACCACCTCTGGATTGACCATCACGAAGGGCCGCTCGCCGGGCATTCCGATCACCACCACCCGCAGCCCGATGCCGATCTGCGGCGCTGCGATGCCGACCCCGTGAGCCGCGTTCATCGAGTCGATCATGTCCGCAACCAGCGCCCGCAGGGAACCATCGAAATGGCGCACGCGCTTGGCCGGCGCGCGCAGGACACCGGCGTCGCGGGGCAGCGTGGTGATCCGCCGGACGGCCATCGGACTCGAACTCAGTCCAGCGTCGGATGCGGTTGACTCAGCTGCTCGGCCGCCCGTTGCTCGCGATCCCGATCCACGGCAGCCGCGATCTCGGGATCCGAGAGCGCCAGGATCCGCCCAGCCAGCAGCGCCGCATTGACCGCGCCGGTGCGGCCGATCGCCACCGTCGCGACCGGGACGCCCCGGGGCATCTGCGCCATCGACAAGAGAGAATCGAGCCCGTCCGTCGCCCAGCCCTTGACCGGGATGCCGATCACCGGAATCGGCGTCTTGGCCGCGACCGCTCCGGGCAGCGCCGCCGCGCCGCCGGCCGCCGCGATGATCACCTTGACGCCGCGTCCCTGCGCCTCTGCCGCGTATTCGGCCGTCTCGTCAGGCGTGCGGTGCGCCGACAGCACCCGCGCCTCCCAGGTAATGCCCAGCGACTCGAGCGTCGACGCCGCGTTCTTGACCGTCTCCCAGTCGGAGTGGGAGCCCATCATGATGCCGACCAGCGGTCCGTCCGTCATACGCTTGTCATCCCTTCCGTCATCGTCGAACTCGTGCAATTGAGCAGGTCTCTGCACACGATACTCCCGTGTAATCTGCGCCTATGACGACCACGACATCGCTGCCCGACTACGATCCCGCCGAGATTGAACCGCGTTGGCGCGAACGCTGGGACATTGACGGTCTCTACCGGGTCGACAACAACGATCCCCGCCCGCCCTACTTCTTCCTCACCATGCTGCCCTACACCAGCGGCGACCTGCACGTCGGCCACTGGTACGCAATATCGCCCTCCGACGCCGCCGCGCGTTGGCACCGCATGCAGGGCAAGAACGTCCTCTTCCCGCTCGGCTTCGACGCGTTCGGCCTGCCGGCCGAGAACGCGGCGATCAATAACAACACGCATCCCAAGCAGTGGACCTACGCCAACATCGAAGCCATGACCCGTCAGTTCAAGACGATGGGCGCGTCGTTCGACTGGAATCGGGAGTTCTCCACCTCGGACCCCGAGTACTACCGCTGGACGCAGTGGTGGTTCCTGAAGCTGTACGAACACGGCCTGGCCTATCGCGCCCTGGCCGACTGCAACTACTGTCCCGGCTGCGCCACGATTCTGGCCAATGAGCAAGTCAACCGCAACGACGAAGGCATGGGCGTCTGCGAGCGGTGCGATTCGATTGTTGAAGCCAAGCAGATGGAACAGTGGATGTTCCGCACGACCAACTATGCGGAGGAGTTGCTGGAGTTCGACGGCCTGGACTGGCCCGAGCCAATCAAGCTGATGCAGCGCAACTGGATCGGCCGCTCCGAGGGCGCGGAGATCTCCTTCCCGCTGGGCCGCGAGGTGGCGGGCGAGGACCGGATCACCGTGTTCACAACCCGTCCCGACACGCTCTTCGGCTGCACCTTCATGGTGCTCGCGCCGGAGCATCCGCTAGTCGCCGAGCTGACCACTGCCGAACACCGCGCCGAGGTCGATGCCTACATCGAGCAGGCCCGGCGTCAGAACGAGATCGAGCGCCAGTCGACGACGCGCGAGAAGACCGGCGTCTTCACCGGCGCATACGCAAAGCATCCCTTCACCGGCGATGAGATCCAGATCTGGATCGCCGACTACGTCCTGCTCAGCTACGGCACCGGCGCCGTCATGGGCGTGCCCGCTCACGACGAGCGCGATTTCGCCTTCGCCTCCGAGCGCGGCATCTCGATCCCGGTCGTGATCGCCCCGCCCGACTGGGACGGCAGCGAGCTCGACGAGGCATACACCGGCCCCGGCGTGATGGTCAACTCCGGCCGCTTCGACGGCACCGACTGGGAGGCGGGCAAGCTGGCGGTCGCCGACGCGCTCGATGAGATGGGTCTGGGTGGACGCACGGTCTCCTACCGGCTGCGCGACTGGCTGATCTCGCGCCAGCGCTACTGGGGCGCGCCGATTCCGATGGTCTATTGCGAGTCTTGCGGCATCGTCCCCGTGCCCGAGTCCGACTTGCCGGTGCTGCTGCCCGACGACGCCGAGTTCCTGCCCACCGGGGCGTCGCCGTTGGAGCGGCACGAGGGCTTTGTCAATACCGACTGTCCCACCTGTGACGAGACAGCCCGGCGCGAGACCGACACGATGGACACGTTCATGTGCTCCAACTGGTACATGTACCGCTACGTTGACCCGCACAATCACGACGCGCCGATCGACCCTGAGCTCGCCCGCAAGTGGCTGCCGATCGACACTTACACGGGCGGCGCCGAGCATGCGGTCATGCATCTCTTCTACGCCCGCTTCTTCGCCAAAGCCGCGCGCGACATGGGCATCCTTGAGATCGACGAGCCGTTCGCCCGGTTGTTCAACCAGGGCACAATCATCAAGGGCGGCCAGAAGATGTCGAAGTCGCGGGGCAACGTGGTCAATCCGGACGAATGGGTCGAGCGCTATGGCACCGACACCGTCCGTCTCTACCTGATGTTCCTCGGTCCCTGGGAAGCCGGCGGCGACTGGGACGACAGCGGCATTTCCGGCCAATGGCGCTGGCTCAACCGCGTCTGGAATCTCGTCCTCGGCGAGATCGACAGCGGCGGCAACTCCGCCGATGCCATCCGCCGCGCTACGCACGCAATGATCGGCAAGGTCACCGACGACATCCAGCGCTTCCGCTTCAACACGATGATCGCCGCGATGATGGAGTTCACCAACGAACTGCAGGCCATCCGCGACCTGGGACCGGTCGACGCCGACGCCTGGCGGGAAGCAATCCAGTCGCTCTTGCTCTGCCTTGCTCCGTCCGCGCCGCACATCACCGAGGAACTCTGGCAGCGAACCGGCGGCAGCGGCTCGATCCACAATCAGCGCTGGCCCAGGTACGACGAAGCCCTGGCCCAGGCCGAAACGATCACCGTCGTCGTCCAGGTCAACGGCAAGCTGCGCGACAAGCTGGCGCTCGCGCCGGGAGCCTCCCAGGAGGACGCCGAGTCCGCCGCGCGCGCCTCGTCACGAGTCGCCGACCAGCTCGACGGCAAGACCCTGCGCCGCGTGATCTGGGTGCCGGACAAGCTGCTCAACTTCGTCGCCAACTGAGTACGAGACGCGTACTGTCATTCCCGCGCTTGCCGCGGGAATCTCGCCGATTCGAGCACCGACGCCTGTACGGATCACGGCAAGGACGGAACTGGAGCGGGATTGCGGCGAGATCATGGTCCAACTTCGACTGCCGGCATACGAAGGTCCACTGGACCTCCTGCTCGAACTGATCGAGTCGCATCAGCTTGACATCTCCGAGCTCTCGCTGGCACAGGTCGCCGACCAATACCTCGCCCAGGTCGCCGCGATGACGACCACGGATCAGGCGCTCAGCCCGGAGCAGGCCGACGCGCTGGCCGCGTTCATCAGCATCGGCGGCCGACTTGTGCTGATCAAAGCGCGCCAGCTATTGCCTCCCACCGACGATCCGTTGGCCGCCGACGAGGCCGAACACGAAGCCAGCGAGCTGGTCGCCATGGCGCTCGCCTACAAGCGCTACCGGGACGGCATCGCCCAGCTCAGCGACCGCGACCTCGGCCGGCTGCGCTCCTACACGCCAATCGCCGCGCCGCCGCTCGAGCGGCCCTTGCCGCTCGGCATGTCGGACGATGTCACCATCGGCATGCTGGCCCGGATCGCGCAGGAGGCGCTTGATCGAGCGGCCGAGCGGCTGGCCCAGGAAGAGATCGCTCACGACGCCGCGATCGAGCGCCAGCGGATCACCGTGCGCCAGCGCGCCGCCGACCTCCGCGCGCGACTCCTCAGCGGTCACTCCGTCTCCTTCCGCCGGTGGATCGCCGAGGCGCAATCGAGACTCGAGCTAATCGTCTCTTTCATGGCCGTGCTCGAACTGCACAAGTCGCTCGCCATCGAGATTGAGCAGGACGCGGACTTCGAGGACATCCTGATCACCGCCTTGCCCGACGCCCCGCAGTCGGCCTGGGCGCCCGCCGAGTCGACCGCCGGAGATGAAGGCGATCCTGAGTAGCCCGCGCCTGCTGGTACGCTGAGATTCCGCCTCGTCTCGGTTGGCAAGGGTGAAGGGCCGGGCCTTGTGGTCACTGAGTTGGCTCGCTGGGAGCTGCGTCGAGCGGCGCTGAGCCGGCCGACCGCGCTGACCATCGGCGTCTTCGACGGCGTCCACCGTGGACACCAGGCCGTGCTCCGCCACGTCGTCGACAGCGCCCGCGCCCACGACCTGGGCTCCGCTGCAATCACCTTCCATCCTCACCCCAGGCAGGTACTCCGACCCGACCTGCCGACCGAGTACGTCACCTCGCTCGAAGACCGGCTCTCGCTGATCATGCAGACCGGTCTCGACACCGTCGCCACCGTCTCCTTCACCTCCGATTTTTCGCTCACCGACGCCGGCGACTTCGTCCGCATGTTGGTCGACGAGTTCCAGCTCGCCCGGCTGATCATCGGCGAGGACTTCGCCCTCGGCCGCCAGCGCGGCGGCGATCCCGTCACGCTCAAGGAGCTGGGACAGCAACTCGGCTACGAGGTCGAAGTGATCGAACTCCTCACACAGGACTCGGCTGACAAGGTCTCATCCACCGAGATCCGCCGAGCTCTCGGCGACGGCGATGTCGAGCTCGTCGGCGACCTGCTCGGCCGCCGCTATTCGCTGCACGGCCCCGTCGTCGTCGGATTCGAGCGCGGCCGATCGATTGGCTTCGCCACCGCCAACGTCGCGATCGGCAACGACCGCTCGATCCCCGCGCCCGGCGTCTACGCCACCATCGCTCATCTCGTCTCCGGCCCCGCTCCCTCAGTCACCAACATTGGCATGCGCCCGACCTTCGACGACGGCGGCGGACTCTCGATCGAGTGCCACATCATCGACTTCGATGAAGACATCTACGGGACCGACCTGCGGGTTGAGTTCGTCCAACGCCTACGCGGCGAGCGCAAGTTCGATGGCATCGACGCGCTGGTTGAGCAGATCGGCAAGGATCGCGACGCCGCCCGCGACCTGTTGGCGGGCATGTCCCTGGGAACACGGGCGTAGACCAGCATGAACCAGCAGATCCCACCCGACATCGCCGCCGAGGTCGAGCGCCAGCATGCGCTGATCATGCGCGGCACAACCTATGGCGACGAAGGCACCCGACGCGTCATGGATCGCGAACTTCGCGAGCGCCTCACCGAGTCACTCCTGGAAGACCGACCGCTGCGCGTGTACCTCGGCGTCGACCCGACCTCGCCCGACCTCCATATCGGCCACTGCGTCACGCTGCGCAAGCTGGCTCTCTTCCAGCAACTCGGCCACCAGTCGATCCTCCTGATCGGCGACTTCACCGGACTCGTCGGCGACCCCTCGGATAAGGACTCGCTGCGTCCGATGCAGGCCGCCGAGATCCTCGAACACAACGCCGCCACCTACCGCGACCAGGCCTTCAAGCTGCTCGATCCCGAACGCACCGAAGTCCGCCGCAACAGCGAGTGGCTTGGCCGGATGTCATTCGGCGACGTCGTCCACCTCGCCTCCAACTTCACCGTCCAGCAGTTCACCGCCCGCGACACGTTCAAACGCCGCATCGACGCTGAGCAGCCCGTCTACGTCCACGAGTTCATGTACGGCCTCATGCAGGGATACGACGCCGTGGCGCTCGAAGCCGATGTCCAGCTCGGCGGCACCGATCAGACCTTCAACATCATGTGCGGCCGCACCCTCCAGGAACGCGAGCAGCAACGGCCCCAGATCGCTGTGCTCACCCCCATCCTCGTCGGCACCGATGGCAAACAGCGCATGTCCAAGAGCACCGGCAACTACATCGGCATTGACGAACCGCCCAACGACCAGTACGCCAAGACCATGTCGATCCCCGACGACGTCATCGTCCGCTTCTTCGACGACGGCACCAACATCCCCGACGAGGAAGTCGACCGGATCGCCGCCGACCTCGAATCGGGCACCCTCAAGCCGATGGACGCCAAGAAACAGCTCGCCAGAGCCATCGTCTCCGAGTGGCACGGCGACAACGACGCCCTGGCTGCCGAGCAGCAGTGGACACGCACCGTCTCCCAGCGCCATATCCCTGACGACGTCCCCGATGCACCCATCGACTTCGCCGGCGCAGACACGCTCGAAGTCGCCCTCCCCGTCCTGCTCCACGACATTGGCGCCGCCGCCAGCCGAGCCGAAGCCAAGCGCCTCGTTTCCCAGGGAGCCGTCCGCATCAACGACGAAGTCGCCAGAGACCAGACCGCCCGGATCGTCGCCGGCGCCGTCCTCCGCGTCGGCCGCCGCAAGTGGTACCGCATCGTCCCTGCCTGATGACTCCCAGCCCTCCCCACCATCAGGGACACGCGTGAGGTCCTGTTCCATCACGGTAAGCTGTCGGCATGGGTACATTCACCTATCCGGTTGAGATCACTGATCTCGACGAGCGTTATTCCGGGGAGATCGAGGCTCTGGTCGACACGGGTGCGTCCTACACAGTGCTGCCCGGTAGATTCCTACGCGAGCTAGGCGTAGAGACGATTGGCACGCGACGGCTGCTACTCGCAGATGGAAGTCGAGTGGATATGGACTACGGCCGTGCTTGGGCGACGATCGACGGCGAGCGAGAGATGACAATCGTCTTCTTCGGCAGGGACAATGGCCCCGCCCTGTTGGGCGCGTACACACTTGAGGGATTGGCGCTCGCTGTTGACCCGGGTGCGAAGCAACTGGTCCCTGCCGCCATGATCATGTATTGAGTTCTAACCCACCCACTACCCTCCGACCACAACCATCGGAGGCCACCCATGACCGTCACCCTCGACTGGCTCGGCTGCGCGACCTTCAGACTCCAGGTCGACGACACCGTGATCATGCTCGACGCCTACATCGACCGGGTGCCCTCTGCGCCCGATGTCGGCCTCACCGCCGCCGACATCTCCCGCGCCGACGCCGTCCTCGTCGGACACTCCCACTTCGACCACATCGCCGGCGCCGAAGTCATCGCCGCCAACACCGGCGCGCCCGTGATCGGCTCCAACGAATCCGCCCGCGTCCTGCTCGAAGCCGGCATCTCCGAGGATCTCCTGCTCCGCTCGCAGGGCGGCGAGCGCCACCGCATCTCAAAGGACATCACGGTCGAGGTCTTCCCCAGCCTCCACTCCTGCATCTGGACGAAGGGCTCCTGGGACCCGGGCAAAGTCGTCCTCGGCCAGTACGGCCTGACCGAGGAAGAACGCTGGGGCCAGCGCGGCTCGATCGACATTGGCGGCTCGCTCGGCGAGCGCTCGCAGGATCTCGGCCCTGAGGCCCAGACCCAGATGATCGACCACGTCGCCACGTGCCTCGGCTCAAACGACACCGGCGGCGCGCTCGCCTTCCTGATCGATACCCCCTACGGCTCAATCTTCTACCACGACACGTCCGGCTGCTGGACCGGCGTCGTCCAGAACATGCGCCCCGACATCGCCATCGTCGCCATGGCCGGACGGCCCAACATCGACGGCGAGCCGATCCAGGGCTCGCTCGCCCAGTTCGTCGGCCGCATGTCCGACATGCTGCGTGCGCCGCGCATTGTGCTCGGACACCACGACGACTGGATGCCGCCGATGACCCACGACATGACCGGACCCGACTCGCTCGCGCCGGTCAAGAACGAGCTCAACCACGTCGCCCCGCGCTCCGAACTGCTCGACATCCCGCTCGGCGGACGGATTGGTCTCTACTGATGCCAACAGGACAACCAAAGTTCGGCCTGATCTACGACTTCCGCAATCCGCCCCAGTGGCGCAAGCCCTGGGCCCAGTTCTACGACGAGATTCTCGACGAGATCGTCTACGCCGAGCAGCTCGGCTACGACCACATCTGGATCACCGAGCATCACTTCATCGACGACGGCTACACGTCCTCCGTCCTGCCGATCGCCGCCGCCATCGCCCGCCTGACGACCCGCGTTCGCATCGGCACCTGGGTCCTGCTCCTGCCGCTGCACAACGCGATCCGCGTGGCCGAGGACGCCGCCACGGTCGACATCCTCTCCAACGGCCGACTCGATCTCGGCGTCGGCCTCGGCTACAAGGTCGAGGAGTTCGAGGGCTTCGGCGTCAACCGACGCCACCGCGCATCAATCATGGACGAATCGCTCGAGATCATCACGCGCACCCTGGCCGGCGAGTCGGTCACGCTCGACGGACGTCACTACCAGGTCAAGGACGTCCAGATCATGCCGCCGCCGATCCAGCAGCCCTTCCCGCTCTGGGTCGGCGCCCGCTCCGAGGCCGCCGCCCGCCGCGCCGCCCGATTCCGCGCCAACCTGATGATCGTCGCCGACCGTCCCGTCTACGACGCCTGGGCTAATGCGCTCCGAGAACAGGGCGACGACCCCGCTGACTTCGAGGTCCTGCTCTCCGCCGGCGGCTACGTCTCCGACGATCCCGACGCGCTCTGGGAAGAACTCAAGCCGCACCAGCGCTACCTGCGCGACACGTACGGCAAGTGGTACAGCGACGCCTCCGACCTGGGCGAACAGGACCCGCTCGGACAGTTCCTGCACCAGACCGACGAGGACCTGCGCGCCCGCTTCGTTGCCGGCACCCCCGACGACGTCGCCGCCGCTATCGAGCGCACCCTCGACTGGATTCCCGCCGACCACATCATCACCTCGCCCGTCCCGCCCGGCGCCTCGCGCGACCTCGCCCGCCGCAGCATCGAGCTCTTCGCCCGCGAAGTCATACCGCAGTTCCGCTAAACGTGGCGGTAGGCGTGGTTCGATAGACTGGACCCAACAATCCAGAGCAGCAATCCAGAGCGCATGATGGGGAGGCCGAGATGAAGGTGAAGATCGACACCAGCCTGTGCGAGGGCCACGCCAAGTGCATGGAAGCCACCGAAGTCGTCTTCGAAGTCCGCGACGACGACCTCTCCCACGTCCTCGTCGACACCGTCCCCCCCGAAGAGGAAGCCAACGTCACCCGAGCCGTCCGAACCTGCCCCCGCGCCGCCATCTCAGTGGAGGACTAGCCCCCTCGGAGGCAATCCAAGGACATGCCCTCCCCTCGCCAGCACTCGACATACACCGCGTACTCGTCTATTCTCTGAACGGATGCGCTAGTCGGCATGCGCAGAGTCGCAGGAGAGGGTGGTCCTGGTGACGCACGACACCACCAGAGTCTCGCGACAGCAACTGTCCTTGTTGCCGGACGAGGCCGAACAACCACTGCAGCGGGGCGAACCGCCGAATCAGGAAGAGCCATTCTCCGTTCGCCCGGCGCGAGCCGACTTGGCATGCCAGGACAATCTCGAGTTCATGCGCAGCATTCCCGACGGCAGCTTCAAGCTGATCGTCACCTCGCCGCCCTACAACCTCGGCAAGCCGTACGAACGCAAGGCCGAGCTCGACGCCTATCTCGAACAACAGGACCAGGTGATCGAGGAGTGCATACGGTTGTTGCACCCCAAAGGCTCCATCTGCTGGCAAGTCGGCAACTTCGTCGACAACGGCGAGATCGTGCCCCTCGACACCCTCCTCTATCCCCTCTTCCGAGGGCGTGGACTCAGGTTGCGCAACCGAATCGTCTGGCACTTCGGCCACGGGCTGCACTGCACCAACCGCCTCTCGGGACGCTACGAGACCATCAACTGGTGGACCGCTGGGGACGACTACACCTGGAACCTGGACCCAATCCGCGTACCCTCGAAGTACCCCAACAAGCGCCACTTCAAGGGCCCCAACATCGGCAAGCTCTCCGGCAACCCGATGGGAAAGAACCCGAGCGATGTGTGGGAGTTCCCGAACGTGAAGAGTAACCACGTCGAGAAGACCATCCACCCTTGCCAGTTCCCGGTCGAACTCGTCGAACGCTTGGTTTTGTCGATGACCAACGAAGGCGACGCCGTCTTCGACCCTTACATGGGCGTCGGTTCCGCCCTCATCGCCGCACTCAAGCACGGACGAGACGCCGCAGGATGCGACATCGTCGAAGAGTACGTTGAGATTGCAACGCAGCGTGTCGCTGAACTGGAAGCAGGCACCCTACGGACCCGCCCCATGGGGAAGCCCATCTATGATCCCAGCCTGCCGCGCGGCGGCCACTAATGCGTATCGGCGCCAGATACTCACACCTCAACGGCGAGGAGTATCTGCTGGTCCACCATCCACAGTTACTCCGTGAGGTCGAGGGCGTCATTGCCGAGGTCGACGCTGAATCGTGCCGGACGAAAGTCTCCCGGGGAACGGAGAACCCGGGGGCGTCGACTCTTCGCTCCGAAGGACATGAACGCTGCATTCAAGAGCGGACTTGAGTCCTGTGGCTGGAAAGAGCGGCGAAATCAGTTCTGGGTGACTGACGACGAGCAGATCCTGCGAGGCATCCTCGGCATGTCTGCCGACCAACAGAAGGCAGCTATCGAGGCCCAAGGCCGCAGGGCAATCGGCTCATACAACCAGACGGACTTCGTCAAGGACCGGGTCGCCGTCGAGGTCCAGTTCGGCAAGTACGCGTTCGTTGCCCACGATCTGTTCGTCAAGCACCTGAGTTTCTATGTGTCGGACATCATCGACGTCGGCATCGAGATCCTACCGATGAAATCGCTCGAATCAGAGATGTCCTCCGGCGTCGCCTACTACGAACGCGACCTGATGAACGTAGTCCGCCAGGGCCGAGGAGTCCCCGCCGTCCCCCTCGTCCTGATTGGGGTCGAGCCCTAGGGCCTGTTCACATGGACGCAAATCCCTGAAGAATCTCCGTGAACAGGTCCTAGCCGGGATGTCCCACTCCGCCCGCTATCGCACCGTCACGACCACCTTGACCGGCTCGCCCTCCTTGACGTTCACCCGCCACGCCCAGACGTCCGAGTCGGCGAAGCTGTACACGTCTCGGCGCGGCACCAGGCGCTTGTCCTCATCGGTCACGACGCGCACGCTGAAGTCCTCGAAGTCGTGCTCGCCCGTGTTCCTCAGCTTGAAGTAGTGGGTCGAGAACCAGCGCGACTGCTCAAGCGACGAGAGTCCGGGGCAATCGTCGCGCAGGAACTCGATCGCCTGCAGCAGCTCGACGCCGTCCGGCGCATCCAGTTCCCACTCCAGCGTCGACTCCGGCGACAGCGGCCGCCGCGGCTCGATGCAAATCGCCTCCGGCGCCTGGTCCTCGCGGTACTCGACGATGAAGATCTTGTCGCCGAAGTCGCAGGTATCGGGCCGCGCCCCGTCGCGCTCGTAGACCCGCCAGACGTCCGGGTTGTCGACGCTCGAGACATACACGGCGTAGCGGCCGTGGTAGCGCTCCGACGGATGCACGTCGCAGATCCTGCCCGAGAACCGAGGCTGAATCGGCCCGTCGTACAAAGGCTGCGGATAGGCCGCCGCCGAGCCGTGCGCCGCCGGTCCGTTCTGCGAGTACGCGGGACGCTCGGCCCGCGCCCGCATCGCCGTCCATGACGCCTCCACCGTCTCGGCCCGCAACAGGTCGTCGCCGCCCAGCGAGATGCCCAGCAGCGACTGGTCGCAGAGGTCGACCAGCGGCGATCCGTGCCGCCCGTTGCCCGTCGGCTCGACCCGCAGCACCCGCTCGCTCAGTTCGGTCACCTCCAGCACGGTAATCAGGTAACGCCCCGCGTCGCCGGTGGGAAACGTCAGCAGATGCACGTTCCTGCCGATCAGCCCCCCGCTGGTCGAGCCAAAGACCGCCGATGCCCCGAGCAACGCCTCCTGCTCCGGATCGAACAGCTCGACCAGCGCCAGGTCGTTGCGCGGGTCGGTCGCCACGCGGATCACCGGCAGGCTCACGTCGCCGCGCGAGACCACGCCCCATGGCGCGCCGTCCGGCGTGCGCGCCCCGTTGACCAGGAACTGTCGTTCGCCCACGTGCACAGCCGTACTCGTCCCGGCCAGCGAGTTGAACTGCCAGGCGAACAGCTCATGCGGGTCGCCGTATTCGCAAGACAGCGCTGCTCGGACTTCGTGCGCGGCAATTGGCGTCAACTCCTCGGGCAGCATCGTCGTCCACGAGATCGGCGCCGTCTCCCGCCAGCGACCGCTCGCCCCGCGATACGCAATCACGCCGCCGTCCGGGCCGCAGTGAATCTCGCCGTCACTGCGCAGGCAGGCGTGGATCAGGTCCGTCTCAGAATCGATCCAGGCCACGACTTCAACTGACACCTCAACCGAGGCTGCACCGGTCTCCGCTTCAGGCGTCGGCAAATCCTCCAGCGGAACCAGCCAGCGCTCCGACCCGGCAGAGATCCGCACCGCGGCCGGCTCGAACTCGCCGTCCACCGACCAGTCCTGCCAGAACGTGGCGACCGGCGAGTCCGCCGCGTCGCCGATGCCGGCAAACGACCTGCCCGTCCACCCGCCCGGCAACTGCGCTCCGTCTCTGCCAATCAGCGTCGCGCCCAGGCCCGGACCCGGCGCCTGCGGGGTCGCGAAGTCGAGCCGCAGCGAATACTCGCTCCGCCCCGGGCACTCGGGCGCAGACCGTCGGACTGTGACGTTGAGCGAACCAAAAGTCTGATCCGACTCATGCAGCACTTCGGCTTCACCAACGTCGGAGCAATCCGCCGCCGCCGGCAATTCGACCGCGATCGCTTCCAGCGCCGCGACATACGTGAATCCGTTGTCGAAATCCTCCGGACCCATCGCACCGCAGACGCCGGTCTGCCGCCAGCCCGCTCGCTCCAGGTCGGCCCGCACCTCCGCCTCGTCAGAGACAGCCGACACGGCAATCCACCACTCGGCATCCAGCTCCGAGCAATCGACATCTTGCGGCGGCTCCGAGCCGTAGTGCCAGATCAACCGGCCCGGAGCTTGCAGGGTCGGCGGCACCGAGGTCGGCATCAACGGCCAACGCGGCCAGGCCCCGTCGATCCGCTGCAACGACCGCTTCAGCGCACTGCCCGAGTAGGTGTACGACCGGGACGATCCGCCGGCCCAGAGCACGCCGATCACGTCACCGCAGACGTCGAACATGGGACCGCCGCTATTGCCGCCCCTGACCACTGCCGAGGTCTGAATGTTGTCGTCCCACACCTGGATCACCACGCCGCCGCCGGAGATCGTCAACGCCTCGCCGCCCGGATAGCCGATCACGTACACCGGTTCGCTCACGTCCTCCGGCGTCGGCGAGCGCATCCGCAGCGCAGGCACATCCTGCACCAGACCCGGCGACTCGACCTGCAGCAGCGCCAGATCGAAGTCGCGATCGACCCCGAGCACCGCCGCGCCGATCGTCCGCTCGCCATGGATCAGCGAGACGAACGGCGGCCGATTCTCGATCACATGAAACGCCGTGATGAACCGCCCGTCACCGACATGAAACGCCGTGCCAAACGTGGCCGATGTCTCCACCTTCCAGGTCGCCGCAAGCATTCGATCGAAGTCGAGCGCGCAGGAATCGTCCGGCGCCGCGCCGGGCGCAGCGTCAGCGACATACTCGATCCGCTCCGGATCGATCCGCGCCGACCACGCGGCATCGCTGCTGGGAATCCACGTATCGCGAGGCGCTCCCTCGGGATTGAGGAATCGCGCGGACGGGCACACCACCTGGCCGTCGTGGGAGCGCAAACAGAATTCGATCCCACCGCCCTCGGCGACCCTGGTCAGGATCTGCGCGCCAACTTCGTAGCGAGGCTCCGGCGAACCAGGATCCTGCGCCAGACCGACACCGACGACCAGATAGCCGACTCCACTCAGAGCCAGGACGGCGACAACGACGAACCAGGCGCGCCGGCGAAGGAAACTCATCCCCGCTAGCGTACGAGACTATTGCGCCCGGTAGCGAACCATCTGCCGCTTGATTCCGCCCACATGCAGCGACTGCGGCACCATCTCCGGCTCCCCGGCCAGCTCCAGGTTGGGCAGAATCGGCAACAGCGCATGGAAGATCGAGCGCATCTCCCAGCGGGCTAGGTTGGCGCCGAGGCAGAAGTGCTCGCCATAGCCGCCGAAGGCGAAGTGGTCGTTCGGGTCGCGGCGGATGTCGAACCTGTAAGGGTCGGGAAAGACCTCTTCATCGCGGTTGGCCGACGGATACCACATCACGATCGAGTCGCCCTTGCGCAGCATCTTGCCGCGCAGCTCGAGGTCTTCCATCACCGTCCGCTGGAACTGAATCACAATCGAGGTCCAGCGCAGAATCTCCTCCACCGCCGAGGGGATCAACTCAGGGTTGGCAACCAGATCGTCGAGTTGATCGCGGTGATCCAGGAGAGCCTTGATCCCCCCCGTGATCGAGTTGCGCGTGGTCTCGTTGCCCGCGCCGATCAGCAGGCGGAAGTAGGAGGATATCTCGCGCGGCGTCAGATGCTCGCCATTGACCTCAGCCCTCATCAGATCGCTCAGCAAGTCGTCCCCGAGTCCGTTCGACTCCCGCTCCCGCACAAGCCCCTCGTTGTAGACGTTGAACTCCAGGTTGACTCGGCGGATCGTCTGCTCGCGATCCTCCCCGGGCAGCCTGAACTCCGGGTCGGCCGCGCCCGCGCTGGTCTCGGTCCAGTGGAAGATCTGCGACCAGTCGTCTTCCGGCACGCCGGCCATGTCGCAGATCGCCGCCACCGGCAGCAGCGCCGACACCTCGTGCACCACGTCCAGCGCGCTGGTCGCGCCGCGTTCGGCGAAGTCCGCCACGATTCGGTCCGCAAACGTTGAGATGTAGTTCTCCGACATCTCGGCGAAGTGGTCCTCAAGCCGTTTCATCATCCGCGGTGTGAAGTGATGCGCCACCAGCCGCCGATGTTCCCGGTGCTCGGGCGGGTCCATGAAGATGAAGTCGGGCGGCTCGGAAGGATGTCCGCCGTAGCGGTTCGCGTTGACCTCCCGCCCGCGCTCGGTGATCCCGATCGAGTCGTGATCGTTCATCCGCAGGAGCTGCGTGTTCGAGAACAGCTCCGGGTGGGAGGAGATGTAGCGGATGTCCGCGTGCTTGGTGATAGCCCAGAAGGGCTCGAAGTTGGGCCGCTGATACCAGTACACCGGCGCCTCGCGGCGCAGAATGTCCCAAGCTTCCCACGGGTAACCGTAATCGACATACAGCGAGGTGTCGGTGATGTTCAGGTTGTCAAGCGTCAGTGCGGGTCGTTCAGCGGTCACCATTGCAAGCCTCCAGAGGCAGTCTCAGACGGTGGATCATCGCAAAGATACATGCTTCGGCAAGCCGAACAAAACTCAGGCGAGGAAGATCACTAGAACGACGGTTAGAACGGAGCGCTCTCCGAGTCCGTACTGCTCTCCATGCGAACGCGGGCTTCGCAGTGTCGCAGCTACGCGGTGTAGCGACAGGGCCAAGTGCGCTGACGCACGGCTATGGCGTCTCTGTGATGATCACCAGCTCGATGAATCGTTCGGTCTCGTTCACTTCAAAGAAGATCAGGTACGGCAGTGGGGCGAGGACCCTGGTACACCAGAGATTTCCGACCATGTGTAACTGAGGCCAGATCGCATCAGGCCCGGCAAACGCAGTGAAGATCAGCCCTTCTACCAGTTCCTCCAAGTGCGGTTCATTCTCCGCCAAGGCGTCCAACTGTTGCTGGAACCCATTGGATATCTCTACTCCCCACCCTTGCCCATATGCCATCGCTATCGCGCATGCCTCTTCTTGGCGATGTACTCCTGCGCGAGCCTCAGCGCGTACTCCTCTGCCTCCTGATCGATAGGTTCTGGACTCAAGCCCGCGGTCTCGTAGGGGATCTGCTCGCGATCACCCGCGGCAAGCCAACCCGGCTCCCGATGCGAGTAGTCGGAGACTTCACGCGCGGACTTGCCCCAGAAGAACTGGATTACCTGATCGACTACCTGTCGCTCATCGACCGAGAAGATCTCGGGATTTGCCGCCTCTCCCTGGGTGAGGACGAGACGCTTTTGGGTTCGATTGAAGTAGGGACGCTCTTCTAGCTCGATCCGGCCTTGCTCAATCAACTCGTCTCTCGAACTGACCAACTCCTTTGGGGCAGGACCTTCGGAGAGCTTCCGGTAGGTCGCTCCACTGATTGGCTGATGAAGCAGCCGATACGCGTCGAAGTCGGCGTAGTAGAGGATTTTGTTGAGCTTCACCGCGCCAAACGACGGGTCGTCAGCGCAGCGTTCCGCCACGTAAACGATGAGCTCCTTGAACTTCTCGGCATCAAAGTCGAATTGGCGGAGCCTCGGTTTCCGCGACATAGGATGCCTCCCATCCTTGAGGGCCAGGAGTGATGACCTTGCGGTTCACTTTATCTCCACACCCGTCACGCAGGCCGGTGACGGACCATCTGGCGCTTGATCCCGCCGACGTGGAGGAACGCGATCACGTTCTCGGGCGGTGCGACGAGTTCCAGGTTGGGCAGGATCGGTCGCAACGCGTGGAAGATGGCGCGCATCTCCCAGCGCGCCAGGTTCGCGCCCAGGCAGAAGTGCTCGCCGTAGCCGCCGAAGGCGAAGTGATCGTTGGGATCGCGCAAGATGTCGAACTTGTACGGATCCTCGAACACATCCTCGTCGCGGTTCGCCGACGGATACCACAAGACCACCGACTCGCCCTTGCGAATCGTCTGGCCCCGCAGCTCGACATCCTCGACAGCCGTGCGTTGGAACTGGATCACGATCGACGTCCAGCGCAGGATCTCTTCCACCGCCGAAGGCACCAGCGACGCATGGTCGACCAGCATCTGCATCTGCTCGGGATGGTCGATCAACGCCTTGACCCCGCCCGAGATCGAGTTGCGCGTCGTCTCGTTGCCCGCCGCCAGCAGCAGCACGAAATAGCCGTGTATCTCGGCCGGAGTCAGCTGGCGTCCGTCGACCTCGGCCCGCAGCAGATCACTCAGTAAGTCGTCGCCCAGACCCTCGCGCCGGCGCTGCTCGATCAATTCGTTGTTGTAGCGGAACCATTCGACGCCGATCCGATCAGTCGCCTGGCTGGGCGACTCGCCAGGCAGGCGGAACTCGGGATCATCCGCGCCGACCAGTACCTCCGTCCACTCGAAGATCTGCTCCCAGTCCTCCTCCGGCACCCCGCCCATCGCGCAGATCGCCGCCACCGGCAGCTTCGCCGACAGCTCATGCACCACGTCCACCGCCGATCTCGATCCCCGCTCGGCGAACTCGGCCACCACCTTGTCGGCGAAGTCCGACACGTAGTTCTCCGCCATCTCGGCGAAGTGATCCTCCAGCATCTTCATCATCCGCGGCGTGAAGTGCCGAGCCACCAGGCTCCGATGCTGCCGATGCTCCGGCGGATCCATGTAAATGAAGTCCGGCGGGTCGTCCGCGTGCCCGCCGGTCCGGTTGACGCCGGCCTCACGCTGCCGCTGAGCCGTCGCCAGCTTCGACGCCTGGTTCAAGCGCAGCATCTGCCTGTTCGAGAACAACTCCGGATGCGACGAGATGAAGCGGATGTCCGCATGCTTCGTGATCGCCCAGAACGGCTCAAAGCCGGGCCGCTGATACCAGTAGACCGGAGCCTCCCGCCGCAGCAGATCCCACTCCGCCCACGGATATCCATGATCGCGGTACCGATCCGAATCCGTGATGTCCACCGAGTCAAGACTCAGTCCGGGCAGGTCAGCGATAACCATGACAGTCCTCCACTCCAACTCACCACGATGCTAACCCAATCAACCCATCCCAGTCCCCGATTCATCCGGGGACCCACTCCCTCCCCCCTCCGATCCCCCGCGCTTGACGCGGGGCCCAGACCACCCAAACCCCGCCACGGCAACACCCTCCGCCTCAGCAACAACTTCACCCTCCCAGTCCCCGATTTGTTTGGGGACCCACTCCGACAACCCCGCCACACTTTCAGCACACCAGTTCACATACCATCAACCCCATCGGACACCAACGGAAGGAGACCCACCAATGTCTGCAGCAACCATGGGCGCCGTCGTCGCCCCACGACACAACCCGCCCCTCCAGCTCAAGGCCAATGCCATCGTCGGCCGGCTCCAGCACTTCGCTACCAACGGACCCGCCTACATCCAGTTCCAGGCCACCCGCTCCCTCGCCCGCATCGTCGGACTCTTCGACAAGACCAGCGACGCCCTCCGCGAACTCGGACTCTCCCGTGACAACCAACAGGAACCCGAACAGCAGCCCGAGCAGCACAGCGGGCTCTACCCCGTAGACGAATCCAGCGAGGAGGACGATGACTACCCCTAATACCCGGCCACTCCGGCTCGGCGGGCGCCTCTGGCGCGCCCACCGCCACCGACGTTTTTTCCCGACCGATCGCCAGCGCGAACTCTATCGCGCCTTGGTTGACCCGGCCCCTCTGCCCGATGCCCCACAGGCCTCGGGTCTCTCGCTCGTGGGCTACGGCGGTGCCATGGGCGGCGGCAAGACCCGAGCCCTCGTCGAACTCGCCATCGACGCCGCTCTCCTCTTCCCCGGCAACAACATCCTCGTCGCCCGGCACAACTTCACCGACCTCGCCACCACCACCATGGCCGACTTCTTCCGCTACTGCCCGCCCGGTCTGATCGGCAAGCGACGCCAATCCCCCACTCACTCCGTCGAGATCGCCGCCCCCGATCAGTCCCGATCCTCCACCATCCACTTCCGGCACCTCTCCGACTGGACCGGACTCGGCTCCCAGCAGTACGGCGCCGTCCTCATCGACGAAGCGGGACAGGTCGAGGCCGAAGCCGCCCAGATGCTCGTCACCCGCCTGCGTCATCCCGCCCAGCCCCAGCCCTGGTTCATCGCCGCCTCCAACCCCTACCCCGGCTGGTTCGAGCGTTGGTTCGTCAAGCGCGAACTTCCCGAGCACGCCCTCGAGCGAGCCGACGTCCGCCTCAAGTTCATCCAGGCCCGGATCGAGGACAACCCCCACCTCCCGGCCAACTACGCCGACACCCAGCGCGCCGTCCTTCCCGGCGACTGGGTCGACCGCTTCGTCGAGGGCCGCTTCGACGCCTTCCTCGGACAGATCTATCCCGCCTTCGACCCCAACATCCACTGCTGGGACGGTCCTCTGCCACGCTTCAGCCGCTACATCGGCGGTCTCGACTTCGGCGCAGAGTCCGAGACCGGACACTTCACCGCCGGCATCGTCGCCGGACTCCACTTCCCCGACGGCGACCCCCGCCGCGCCGCCCCCGTCGGCTCCCGCCTCGATCCCGACGGCGTCATGCGCCCCGACCCGCTGACCGGCGAGATCGACCTCAGCGGACCCGGTCCGGCCCACCTCGACCCCTCGAACCATGACCCGCACGACCCGGACGATCCGCACGACTCGCATCAACCCACCCTCATCCGCCTCGCCGAGTTCGAGCAGCGCGGCACCGGCGTCACCCGCCGGCTCGAACAGTGGATGCAGCGCTGCCGCCGCCAGTTCGGACCCATCACCTGGTGCGCCGACCGCTCCCAGTCCGCCTGGATCTCCCACCTCGCCCGCAGTGGAATGCCAATCCGCCCCAGCCAGGGCGGACCCGGCTCCGTCCACGTCGGCATCGCCCTCGTTCAGCAACTACTCGATCCCCAAAACCCGCGCTCCTTCTACATCCCCTCACTCACCCAGTTCCCACTGCGCATGCGCGACTATCGCTGGAGCCAACGCCACGATCACAACCCTGAGCCCCACCGCAAGAACGACGACCTCCTCGACGCCGACCGCTACCTGCACGAACTCGCCAACCTCTCCCCTCGACGCGGACGGGGCGGCCGGGCCCGCCGCTCGCGCCGGCCGCGCAGCGGCGGCGTGCCTCTTCTGGGCCGCCCCTCAGTGCCGCCCAGCTATACGACCCGCGCCGGTCCTCCAACCTTCAGGGGCATTCCCGTCGCCCCCAGCCGCGACAGGCCCTGGATCATCCGCATGCACGGTCGCGACGCGTACGAGATCATCTATCCGGACGACGACTACACTGACCCCCGTTAAGCGTCGAGTTGAGCCGTGAGCTGAGAGCTGAGACCTGAGAGCTGAGACCTGAGAGCTGAGAGCTGAGAGCAGAGAGGAACGCCGCTATGGCCGAAGTCATGCGACCCGACGGGACCACCATCCACTACGAGGTGTTCGGCGAGAACAACGGCGGCACCCCGCTCCTGCTCTTCGCCCCCGGCGGCGTCAACTCTCAGATCGGCTTCTGGCGGCGCTCGATCATCAACCCCATCGACGCCTTCTCCGACGAGTTCACCGTGATCGGCATGGACCAGCGCCACTGCGGACAGAGCAAGACCGCGCTCGAGCCCTTCAGCTACGGCAAGGCCATGCTCGACCAGCTCGCCGTGCTCAACGACCTCGACATCCCCCGCGCGCACGTCATGGGCGGCTGCATCGGCTGCGCCTACGCCCTCCGCGTCGCCGACCAGGCCCCCGCCCGCATCGCCGGCATCGTCATGCAGGACCCCGTCGGACTCGACGAGACCAACTCGCCCGAGACCTTCTACGACATGTTCAACCCCACCATCCGCCTCTGCCGCGCCGAGGGCCTCGAAGCCGTGATCGAGGCCGCCCAGCGCGATCCGATCTTTATGCAGAACAACGAGGCCGGACCCTTCGCCCAGCGCATCCACGACGAACCCCTCTTCGCCGACGCCCTGCGAACCCTCCGCCGCGAAACCTACATCGCCCTCGTCGTGGAGTTCCGCGACGGCATGTGGCCGCCGGTCGAGCCCTACTTTGCGGTCAACGAGGTCGCCGTCCAGCGCACCTACTCGCCGATGCTGGTCATCCCCGGCGCCGACCCCTTCCATCCGACCGGCATCGGACACCGCATCTGCAACGAAGCCCCCAACGCCCGTTGCCTCGATGTCGACGCGCGCTCTCCCGAGAAGCTGCCCGCCACCCTGGACGCCATTCGCCAGTTCCTCCGCGACCACGCCCAATGACCCGCTCACCCTCAGCCCTCCCAGCCCCCGATTCATTCGGGGGCCCGCTCCCTCCCCCTCCGATGCCCCGCGCCCCGACGCGGGGCCCAGAGCAACCATCTCCGCCACGGCAACACCGCCCGCCTCAGCACCCACCCCTCCCCACACGCCCACAGTCCGCACTTCCCCATAGAGTGAAACGGCATCACTCAACCCAAGGGAGCCACCCCATGCAGTACGAGATCCTCCACCGACCTTCCTACGCCCTCGCCCAGATCCAACTCGCCTCCGGAGAACAACTCCAGGCCGAGTCCGGGGCAATGGTCTCGATGTCGGCCAGCATCTCCATCGAGACCGGCATGCGGGGCGGCCTGTTGGGAGGCCTCAAGCGTTCGGTCCTCGGCGGCGAGAGCTTCTTCATCAACACCTTCACCGCCGAGCAGTCGGGCGAAGTCACGATCGCGCCCGGGCTCCCGGGCGACATCCAGGTGATCGAAATGGACGGCGGTTCGGTCCTCGTCCAGTCCGGTTCGTTTCTGGCCGCGACAACCGAGATCGAAGTCGACACCTCATGGGGCGGCGCCAATAGCTTCTTCTCCGGAGAGGGCTTGATCTTGCTGCGCTGCAGCGGACACGGTCTCTTGTTCCTGTCCAGCTACGGCGCGATTCACCTCAAGGAACTCAACGTCGGCGAGGAGTACACCGTCGACACCGGCCACATGGTCGCCTTCGACGACTCGGTCACCTACAACGTCGGACGCTCCGGCGGCTGGAAGACCACGCTGCTCTCGGGCGAGGGACTGGTCTGCAAGCTCACGGGTCCCGGCCGCTTCTACATGCAGACTCGCAGCCAGGACGCGCTGTTGAACTGGTTGCTGCCGCAGATTCCCAAGCAGCGGTCCTAGCCGGGCGGGAATCCGCTGTCCCAGTCGTAGCCTGCGGGCATGGATTGGCTTGAGTTCGCCGCCCTGATCGGAGTCGGCTTCGCCGTCGGAGTCTACGCCACGGCGGTCGGCGCAGGAGGAGGCTTCCTCTTCGCGCCCGTCCTGCTCACCCGCCACGCCGAGTCGAGTCCGGCCGAGGTGGCAATGGCCTCGATGTGCCTGGTCCTCGCGACGTCGGGTCTGGCCGCGGCCCGACTGGCTCGCGAGAAGCGGATCGACTACCGCGTCGTCGGCATGGCAGCAGCCATCGCGGTACCAGCCGGCGTGATCGGCGCGACGGGTACGGCCCAACTGCCCCGCGAGGTCTTCGCCGGAGGATTCGCCGCCCTGCTCGCCACGATCGGCGCGTATCTGATCTGGCGGCCGACCGGCAACGCCGGCCAGGTCGGTCAGCGCGGTTGGCGCCGTATGCTCCGCGATGGCCGGGGCGAACTCTACCTCTACTGGATCCCGGTCCGGCGCTCCCTCGCCGTGATCGGCGTAACATCGATCTTGACATCACTCGCGGGCATCGGCGGCGGACTCTTCTTCGCCACCATCACCATCCGGGTGATGCGTATGCCGGCCTGGCTGGGCGTACCCGCGTCGCACAGCATCGTGACCTGCATTGCCATCGCGGTGGTCGTCTTTCACACCGCGATGCAGCACTTTGGCGACCCGCTAAACGACGTCCCGCCGCTTCTGATCGGCACCCTGATCGCCAATCCGATCGGCCTGCGAGTCGCTGCCCGAGTCCGCGAGTCCCTGCTCTCTCGGCTGCTGGCGCTGGGCATGCTCGTAGTCGCGGTCCGGGTCGCGTTCGAGGCCTTCTAGGCAACTGGGTCCACGTCCACGGACCAGCCCCGGCCGAGCTCAACCTGCCTGAGCAGGGAACGCGGATCGTCTCCCTTGAGCAGGATCTGCTGTCGCCAACGATTCTGCCGCCGGGCCGGATACGGCTGCGACGGACCGAAGATCTGCGCCACCGGGCCCGGCGTCCGGGCTCTGAGCGCGATCAGCGAGTCGACCATCATCCGCGCTTCCGCTTCCGCGTCGTTCAATGTGGCGCGCGTGACGGTGAGCCGCGCCAGGCGGCCGTACGGCGGATGGTCCGTAGCGGAACGGAACCGCATCTCCTCCTGGTAGAAGGCCTCGTAGTCGTGCGCGGCGGCGGCGACCACCGCGAAGTGATCGGGGGAGTAAGTCTGAATGATCACGCGTCCGCCCCATGCGCCGCGGCCGGCGCGTCCGGCCACCTGGGAGAGCACCTGAAACGTCCGCTCCGACGCCAGGTAATCGGACTCGCGCAGCGAGAGATCGGCATTGATCACGCCGGCCACGGTGACTCGCGGCAGGTCGAGACCCTTGGCGATCATCTGCGTGCCAATCAGCACTCGCGAGCGCCCTTCGGCAAACTCCTCAAGCAGCGCCGCGTGCGAACCGGGCGCAGTTGAGGTGTCGCGATCCCAGCGCGTGATCGGCACGTCCCCCCAACGGCGTCGGAGCTCGGCCTCGAGCTGGGCCGTGCCGAAACTCATGGCGCCTATCCGCTCGTCGTTGCAACTGGGGCAGCGCAGCGGACTGGGCTGCCGCTCGCCGCACTCGTGACAGCGCAGATAGGGACCAGGCTGATGCAGCGTCATCGCGATCGAGCATTGGCGGCATTCCACGGCCTGGCCGCAAGCGCGGCAAACCAGAGAGGACATCCCCCGGCGGTTCAGGAAGAGCAGCACCTGTTCGTCGCGAATGAGCGCTTCCGATATCGCCGCGTCGAGCTGCCGCCCGAAGACCGAACGGACTCCGGCCGCCAGTTCCTCGCGAAGATCGACGATATCGACGGCCGGCTGAGGAATGATGGACGCGCCGTCGCCTCCCGATTGCACCCGATGAGTGAGCGTGAGCAGTCGGCTGCGACTGGAGCGGGCATCGGCCATCGAGACTACGTCCGGCGTCGCCGAGCCGAGGACGGCGACGGCTCCCCAGGAGCGTGCCATCTCGCGCGCAACCGTTCCTGCGTGGTAACGCGGCTGCGGATCGGTCTGCTTGTAGGTCCACTCATGCTCCTCGTCAACGACCACGAGCGAGAGATTGGGCATCGGCCCGAACAAGGCCGAACGAGCGCCGATCAGGATGCGCTTCTTGCCCTCGTACACCTGACGCCACTGTTCGCGGGACTCCGATCGCGACAGCCCGGAGTGGCGGACGGCCACCTGTTCTGGAAACCGAGCTTCGAATCGGGCGATCGTCTGAGGCGCCAACGCGATCTCCGGAACCAGCACGATGACACTGCCGCCGCGGGCGAGCGCGTGGTCGGCCGCGGCCAGGTAGACCTCGGTCTTACCGCTGCCGGTCACGCCATGCAGCAGGTACACCTCGCCATTGTCTTCATCCAGCGAGCGCACGACTTCGCCAACCGCAGCCAGTTGTTCGGCCGTGAGCTGGGGCGCCGGCACCGATTGCGTTTCCGACTCCGGCGTCATCGTCTCGACCCGGTTGAGGACACCGGCCGCGACGAGGCGGTCGATGTCCGCGCGCGTCGCGTCGCTGCGTCGCTTGGCTTCCGACTCTTCAAGCTCACCCTCCGTCAGGAGCCGAAGCAGCTCAAGCTGCCGGCGCTCTGCGGCCGTCCGGCGCAGCGAGTCGGCAACTGTTCTGGCGTCCGGCGAGTCGACCGACAGCCGGATTACGTGATCCAGTCGGGACGCCAGCGACGTGGTCTGCAGCCAGTCGTCCAATGCGCGCCGGCTGCCCATGATCCTTGTCGCCTCGTGCTCGGTTAGCTCGCCGTTCGCGAGTTCGTCCAGCAACCTCGCAGGTCGTGAGCGCTTGCTGTGCGGCCAGGCATCGATCGTTTCCCGAAGCTCAGTCGCTGTTATGGCAAGTACGAGAAGCTTCGGAATCGCGGGCTGGCCGGGCACCAACAGGGAGAACGAGTCTGGCGAGCGGCGCGGGCGGGAAGGCGTTCCCGGGGGCAGGAAGAGTTGGATGCAGGAAGCAAGCGAGGCGAGATATCGCTCGGCGATCCATGCGGCTAGCTCGAGCTGCTGAGCCGTCATCAGCGGTTCGGGGTCCAGGATTCGCTCGATCTCCCGAGTCTTCGGCAGATCAGTCTCGGCAGTGACCGCAATGACAACGCCCAGCGCCCACTGTGTTCGCCAGGGCGCGACGACCGCCATGCCGCGCCGCACGTCCATCTCCTCGGGCACGGCGTATGTGAACACGCTGTCCTGGGGACTGCCCACCAGCATGGCAATGTCGGCGTATCGTTCACTCATTCTCGGAGTCCAGCCTCCGGGCTAGTGTTAGCGTCGCACTCAGACCAGGTGTGTCACGTAGATGTTGATGAATGGACGTGTCAGATGTCTAGCGATCGGGGCGGTGAGGCCGCCGAATCACAACCGTTTGATGGTATTCGGGTCGTGGAGTTCGGCCAGTTCGTCGCCGTGCCCTTTGCCGCACAGCTGTTGGCTGAAGGCGGCGCCGAGGTAATCAAGATCGAGTCGTTGGAAGGCGACCCTACCCGCCGGCTTGCGCAGATTGCGCCGATGGAGTCGCGCACGTTTCTCTCGCGCAACCGCGGCAAGCGATCGTTGCCGCTGAATCTGCGGCATGCCGACGCCGCTCCGATCATCGAGGCGCTGCTCAGCCGGGCCGATGTGGCGCTGATGAACTTCCGTCCAGGACTCGCCGAACAGCTCGGTCTCGACGCGGACGCGCTGAGCAAGCGATACCCCCGCCTGGTGATCGCGACGGTGACGCCGTTCGGACGCTACGGACCTGATTCGGACCTGGCCGGCATGGACATCGTCGTCCAGGCCCGCAGCGGCCTGATGGTCGCCAACGGCCGGGCAGGTGAGGGTCGTCCGTTGAGCGGAGACCCGGTCAGCGCCGATTACATGGCGGCGATGTCGCTGGCTTTCGGCGTTGCCTCGGCTCTGCTGCGACGCACCGCGACCGGCACCGGCGGCGAGGTCCACGCCTCGCTGATGCAGGCCGCGATGACGTTGAACAATAACCAGATGATGCGAGTCGAGTCGATTGACGGTCCAATACACGAGCGCTCGCTGCAGGACCTGGCAGAGATGCGCGCACGCGGTGCGAGTTACGAGGAACAGCGCGAGGCTCAAGTCTCCGCGCGGGCCAGGACAATGGCGGACATCTATTTCCGGACCTACTCGACTGCCGACGGATGGCTGGCCGTCGCCTGTGGCAGCCGCAAGTTGAGACGGGCGTTCATCGAGGCCATCGGTCTCGACGACCCGTACGCCGGAGACGATGTCGAGGACGCCGACTACTACCCCCGTCTGCAGCAGTCGGCGGAGCAGCGCATGACCGAGCGCACGACCGCGGAATGGGAGACCACGCTGGCCGGGGCCGGCGTGCCGGGATCTCGCGTGCTACTGCCGATCGAGATCCTGGACGATCCCCAGGCTGAAGCGAACGAAATGCTCTACGACCTCGACCATCCGGAGGTGGGCAAGATCCGGCTCCTGGCGCCGCCGGTGGCTCTCGACCGGTCGGGATTCCGCAAGCCCGCGGCGACCCGGCCCTTCGCCAGCGAGACGCGGGAGATTCTTGCCGAGTTGGGATTCGATGCGGCCCAGGTGGACGGCTTCGTAGAGTCCGGCGCAACGCGCGAGGCCGGGTCGGGCTCGGAGTGACGTAGTCGCCCTCTGTGTGACTTAGTCGGACAGCTTGCGCATCTGCGGGAAGAGGATGACGTCGCGGATGGACTGCGAGTCTGTTAACAGCATGGCCAACCGATCCATGCCCATGCCCAGACCGCCGGTGGGCGGCATGCCGTGTTCCAGCGCGACGAGGAAGTCCTCGTCCATTTGCTCGGCCTCCTCGTCGCCCTCGGCCTTGAGCCTGATCTGCTCCTCGAACCGTCGGCGCTGATCGACCGGATCGTTGAGTTCGGTGTAGGCGTTGGCCAGTTCCCAACCGGCGACGAAGAGCTCGAACCTCTCAACCAGCGTGTCGTCGTACTCGGTCCGCTTGGCCAGGGGCGAGATGGCGAGGGGATAGTCGAGCAGGAACGTCGGCTGCTGAAGCTGCGGCTCCACCCTCTGCGATACCAGTTCGTCGAACAGCTTTCCCCAACCCGCATTGGGCGGAATGCCTATGCCCTGCTCGCGCAGCAAGTCTTCCATGGCTTCGACGGTCGGATAGTCGCGGAAGTCGACGCCGACGTGCTCCTTGGCCGCGTCGACCATCGTGACGCGACGGAACGGCGGCGTGAAGTCGATCTCGCCGTCCTGCCATGGCACTCGTGTCGATCCGGTGACTTCTTCACTGATGTAGGCAAGGCTCGATTCGACCATTTCGGCAACGCCGTGATAGTCGGTGTAGGCCTCGTAGCTCTCCATCATCGTGAACTCGGGATTCCAGCGGTTGCCGATGCCCTCGTTCCGGAAGAGCCTGCCGATCTCATAGACCTTGTCGAAACCGCCGACGATCAGGCGCTTCAGGTGGAGTTCCAGGGCGATCCGCAGTTGCCTCGGCTCGTCAAGGGCGTTGAAGTGGGTTAGAAAAGGCCGCGCCGCCGCTCCGCCCGCTTCCGACTGCAGGACCGGTGTCTCAACCTCGAGGAAGCCCCGGCCGTCCATGAACCGACGCATGGCCGAGATCACCCGGGAGCGGGTTCGCAAGACCTCCTTGGCCTCGCGATTGGCTATCAGGTCGAGATACCGCTGGCGATAGCGGGTCTCGATGTCCTGCAGTCCGTGAAACTTCTCCGGCGGCGGCCGCAGCGACTTGGTCAGCATCGTGACACTCTCGGCCTGGACCGAGACTTCGCCTCGCCGCGAGCGGATCATCTGTCCCGCAGCTTCAATGAAATCGCCGAGATCAAGCGCGTCCAGCAGGCTCCAGGCATCGCCCAATGCCCGCTGGCTGGCCAGAACCTGAATCTGTCCGGTGTCGTCCTGAATGTCAATGAACGCGATCCGGCCCATGTTGCGAATCGACGTGATACGCCCCGCGAGCGTGACGGTTCCGCCTTCCGGATCCGGCAGGTCCTGCTCCTGAGCCTGATCGAATGGACGTCGCGCAGCGGCGATGTCGTTCGTTCGAGCAGTTCGCGGCGGATACGGATTGATCCCATTGGCGCGCAACGCCTCGGCCTTCGCCTGACGTTCGGCGATGATCTCTCGCAGGTAGAGCGTCTCTGAGCCAGTGGTTGGGGATTGAGTCATCTCAGTTCGTCTCTCAGGCTGCGGCCCCCTGCCGCGTAGCCGGAGACCGAACTTGACTAGGAAATGGCCTTGACTTTGAACTTGCGCACACCGGTCGGCGTCGCGACTTCGACGGTGTCGCCCACCTTCGCGCCCAGCAGCGCCTTGCCCACCGGCGATTCATCGGAGAGCAGACCGTTCTTGGGATCGACCTCAGCCGGGCCGACGATGCGGTAGTCGACATCGGTGCGCTTGGGCACGGGGCGCACGGTCACGGTTGAACCGAGGCGGACCACTTCCGAGCCGCGCACTTCCTGTTCATCGATGATCGATGCCGAGGAGATGACCGCCTCGATCTCGCGGATGCGACCCTCAATGAACGCTTGCTCGTTCTTGGTCTCGCCTCCGTCACCTTCATCGCGAGCGCCGGGCGAGTCTTCACGCACCTGCTGGATCAACTCGGCCGCCTGGCGGCGTCGTTCCTTGAGTGTGAGCAACTCGTCTCGCAGACGCTGAAGACCATCCGCTGTGATGGGAACCGAGCGTCGCAGTACCACGTATGCTGCCTGACTGATCAACTGTTCGAGAAGCCGAACTACTTTATGGCAGGCTACGATAGCAGGCAAGGCGAAGGCAGAGTCCCGATGGGTCCGGGCATTCGTGTAACGTGCGTCACACTTTCACAATCTCGATCCTCTCAGCCTTGATCGGTGCGGCCTGCGGCGCGGTGATCGCGGGATTCCTGGTTGACGACGGTCCTTCGCAAGCGGAGTTGGACCGCACGATCCAGGCTGCCGTTGAGGAGTCCGTCAGCCAGGCCGTGGAACAGGCCAGGGACCAGTCGAGCGCCGAGACCGACGCGCGGATCGAGGCGTCGCTGGACGGCCGGGCGCGGCGGATCGGTGAGGTCTTCGAGGACGTCGTTCGCTCCGTCGTGGTGATCGACGCCGAAGGTCCGGAACGCGTCAACGACGAAGGGGTCACGGTGGTCCCGGCGGCGCTGGCCACCGGTTTCGTGCTTGACGGCCGGGGACACATCGTGACCGCGGCGCATGTGCTGGAAGGCATGACCAGCTTCACCGTGATCTTCAACGACGAACGCCGTTTTCCGGCCTTGCGCGTCGGTGACGACCGACCGTTCTCCGATGTCGCGGTGCTGCGAATTGAGACGGACCAGGCCGAGTTCGAGCCGGTCGTGCCGGTCTTTGGCCGAACCGAATCGGTAGAGGCGGGAGAGACCGTGGTGGCGATTGGCAATACGCTCTTGGGACGGGAGATCGCCCTGACGGTAGGGGTCGTCAGCAACCCGGATACGACGTTCTTTCGTGAGCGATATGAGCAGGAACATCTGATCCAGACCGACGCCGCGCTGAATCACGGGAACTCCGGAGGCATTCTTGTCGACCTGGACGGCAGCATTGTGGGTATGACGGCCGTGATCGCGCGCGAGACGGTGGATGGCGGTTTTGTCGATGGTGTCGGCTTCGCCGTGCAGATCGACGCCGTGCTCGAAGTTGCGCGCGGCATCGCCGCCGACGGCTTCTTCCCCCGTCCGACATTCGGAGTGGTGCAGGAACGTCTGCTCACTCCGACGGCCGCCGTGCAACTCGACCTCGATGTCAGCGAGGGCGCATTCCTGATCGAGCTCGAGCGGCGCGGCGCGTTTGCCCGCGCCGGCATTCGCCCCGGCGACGTGTTGCTCAACATGAACGGCGTGCCGATCAACGCTGAGACGCCGTATCTCAACGCCCTGGCGCAGTTGCAACCGAACGTGCCGGTGCTGGTCCACATCCATCGCGGCGGTGAGGAGTACCGACTCAGCATCGCGCCTGACTTGCGAGCGCCGTGAGCACGCGCGAGGGCGGCGGTTGGCAGCCGCGACCAGTGCGGCGAATCGGCGAAGAGCCGCAGTCCGAGCGGCAGCGCGGCAGCCACGCCCGGCGCCCTCCCGATCCGGCGCCGTTCGATCCGCCGCCGGCGGAGCCGGCGCCCGTCCTCCCGCCTCCGCCCGACGCGCCCTCAATCTCTCGGCCCGGCACGCGACGGGGAACGCCCAGCCGACCGTCACCGCCGCCGGGAGGACGCGGGATTGGTGTGCTGGTTGTACTGATTATCGCCGCGCTCCTGGTCGGCGTCGTGATTGTGCTGTTCTTCGAACCGGGATTGATTGAGACCAACTTCAACACTGACGACGCCGAGCCGGCCCCGTCGACCGACATCGATGGCGTCCGGACCACACTGTTCGAGGCGAGATTGGCCGAGCGGCCGCCGGCGATTCCCGAGATTCTGGGCGCCGTTTCGCCAATCTACGAGTTCCGGGCGCCGGAGGGCCGGCTGGGACCGTTCCTGTTTGAGCCGGAGCTAACCAATCCCACCCAGGATCCGCGCAACCTGGGCGCCTATACCTGGAACGGCGACGAGTGGGTACGGCTGGGAGACGCCGCGCTGAGCAGCGACGGCTCGACCGCCCGGATTGAGTTGGCCGAATCACCGGCCATCCTGGTCATCCTGCGCCGGCTGCAGTTTCGCGATGTGATCGCCGGACGTGTGCCACGCGGGGAAGAACCGCAGCCAATCCTCGCGGGCTCGCTGACCCTGGTTCATCCCGACGGCTGGCAGCCCGCTGCCGACGGCTCGCTGCTCGGCGGCGTGGACCAGGTCAATGCGTCGATCCCGCAGAATCGCTGGCCGACGGTGTTCGCGACGGACGACCAAGCAGACCTGGTCAACGACATTCTCGCTTCCGACAATCTGCGGCGGCAACACATCGCGAACATTCAGCACGCGATCAAGAGCGGCCTGCACGACGGCGTGGACATTCACTATCTCGATGTATCGCCGGCTCTGCAGCCGCAGTTCACGTCGTTCATCAGCGAACTTGCAGGCAGGCTGCATCGAGAGGATCGCGGGATCTCAGTGCATGTGCCGATTACCGCGTCGGGCGGAGTCGGCGAGGCCGGCTACGACCTCGCCCAGCTCGGCGCCTCGGCCGACTTCATTGTGCTTGAGCCGCCCCTCGATCCGACGATGTTCGACGCTGCGATTGCTGCCTCGCTGCCGACCATCCTCGAGCGGATCGAATCGAGCAAGGTGCTGCTCGCCCTACGATCCAATGCGGTGGTGCGCGAGGCGACGGGCTTCCGCGAGATTACGCAACGCGACGCGCTCGATATCGCCTCTCTGATCAGTATCCGCGAGCCGGGACCGTACCGTCCCGGCATGCGAGTGACGCTGCAGGGCAACTCTATTCTGCTGGACAACCTGGCTGGAGGACTGCGTTGGGACAGCGTCAATCGGATCGTGACCTTCACGTACCCGGACCAGACGGGCTCGGCCGTGACGGTTTGGATTCACAACCGCTTCAGCGCGGCCTTCCAGCTCCAGGTGGTCTCCGACTACGAGCTGGGCGGCGTGTACATCAGCAATGCCTCGGCCGATCCGGGCAATGCCAATCTCTGGCCGGCCGTGGCAGCGTTCTTTGAGTCAGGACTTCCGGACCTACGGCTGCCCAACGCGATCCTGTTCGATCCGATCTTCAGCGTTGAAGCGGGAGAGCTTTCAGGCGCCGGCGGCAGCGGCTGGCAGTTCTGGGATCTGCCACCGGTCGCCGGCGACTATCGCGCGCAGCTCGTCCTGTCCGACGGCGACGTCCGCGTGGGGCACGTGATTACCGTGCCGGTCCGAGCCGAGGGAGCAGAGTGATGTCCCGGGCGCAACCGCGCATCGCCGGCGGCCAACTCTCCGGCAGACGACTTCGCTCTCCGGCCAACGGCACGCGGCCGGCGACGGCAATCATCCGCTCGGCGATTTTCGACCGACCGGAGATCGGCGGCATGGTCGAGGGCGCGAGCGTACTCGACCTCTACGCCGGCGCGGGATATCTCGGTCTCGAAGCACTCAGTCGGGGAGCGGCTGCGGTCGACTTTGTCGAACGGAACGGACCCGCCTGCGCGGTGATTCGCCGCAACCTGGACGAACTCGGCCTCAAGGATCGCGCCCGCGTCCACCGATTACCCGTTGAGCGGTGTTTCTCCAGGATTCCACTCGATCCCGACTTGATCTTTATCGATCCGCCCTATCGCGTCGATGCGACGCCGGTGATCGAGGCGTTCATGGAACGGGCGACGCTGCATCAGGGCGCGCTCGCGGTGTGGCGGCGGCTGATCACGGGTTCGGGCGGCGTGCCGCCGCCTCCAGCGCGCATCGGTGCGCTAGTGCGGATTGATCAACGGCGCTATGGTGACGGCGCTATCGATACGTATCGTGCGGAGGCACTGACATGACGATCGCGCTCTACCCCGGCGGCTTCGACCCGATCACCAACGGTCACCTCGACATCGTGCAGCGCGCCGCATCGATGTTCGACGAGGTCGTCATGGCGATCTATCCCCGATCGAGCGAGACGTTCGACGTCGACGAGCGGTTGGCGATGATCGAAGGCGCTACTCAGCATTGCCCCAATGTCCGAGCCGCCAAGTTCACTGGCCTTGTGGTCAACTTCGCCGATGAGGTCGGCGCCAAGGTGCTGGTCCGCGGCATCCGCGCGGTCACCGGCTTCGAGGCCGAGTTCGACATGGCGCTGATGAACAAGAAGATGGCGCCGCATATCGAGTCCGTGTTCCTGATGGCCGGACACGAGCATCTCTTCATTTCCGCCAGCCGCATTCGCGAGCTGGCCACGCTCAAGCATCCGGTCGACGACCTCGTGCCGCCCAACGTCGCCGAGGCGCTGATTCACAAGTACGGTCCGCCGATTCGGCGTGAGGTCTGAGCGTTTGCTTGCGGACATCCTGCGCTAGAGTCGAAACAGGCGGGGCTCTGGGCAGGAGCTGATCATCGATCTCCTCGAACTCATCGACCAGATCGAGCAAGCGATCCTGGCCGGCCGTCGCAGCCGGTTTGGATCGGGTTGGACCGTTGACCGCGAACAGCTACTGGACCTGATCGACCGCCTGCGCATGGCGGCGCCGGCGTCGGCTGATCAGGCGCAACGGCTGCTTGAAGAACGGGAGCGATTGATCCAGCAGACTCAGGAAGAGGCGGCTGTGCTTTCGGCGCAGGCGCGGCGCGACGCGGAACAACAGGTCTCCGTGCACGAACTGGTGCAGGCCGCAGAGTCGCGTGCTCAGAGCATCGTTGACCAGGCTCACGCGACCGCGACCGAGACGGTTACGCGAGCCAACCAGGAAGCGGCAGCCGTGCGCGGACAGGCGACCACCGAGGCCGTCTCCCAGGCGCTTGAGGCTGATCGCTACTCGTTGGAGATGCTGCGCCGGCTGAACGACCAGCTGCGCACGATGCAATCCTCGGTCACCGGAGCCGTCGAGCAACTCGAGTACAAGGTGGAGCAGAGCGAGCAGTCACAACTGCTCGGCGAGCGGGACGAAGCCGCGCGACGGGCGCTCACGAGCGAGTTGTAGCCGGCGAGTCGGCCCGAAGTTCCCCGGAGTCGGCGCCTCCGCCGCCCTAGTCGGCGACGGCGGCGAGCCCCGGCTGCGTAGCCAACGGATGACCGACGGCTTCTCCGACGCGCTCAAGTGAGCGCATCAGCGTGTCGAAGTTCTCGAACGTCAACGACTGAGGGCCGTCGGACAGCGCATGGTCGGGATTCGGGTGGACCTCGACCATCAGGCCGTCGGCGCCGACCGCCATCGAGGCGCGAGACATCGGCTCGACCAGGTACCAGTGACCTGTGCCGTGTGCCGGGTCGCTGACGATTGGCAAGTGACTGAGGCGCTTGACCACCGGAATCGCCGAAAGGTCGAGCGTGTTGCGGGTCGAGGTTTCGAAGGTGCGAATGCCGCGCTCGCAGAGGATCACGTCACGGTTGCCCTTGGCCATGATGTACTCCGCGGCCAGCAGCCACTCGTCGATCGTGGCCGAGAGTCCGCGCTTGAGCATGACCGGCTTGCGGGCCAGGCCGACTTCGTCGAGCAACATGAAGTTCTGCATGTTGCGGGTGCCGATCTGGAGGATGTCGGCGTAGCGCGCGACCAACTCGACGTCGCGGGCATCCATCACTTCCGTGATCACCGGCAGACCCGTCTCGTCACGGGCCGTGGCGAGGTGCTGCAGGCCCTCTTCGCCCAGGCCGCGGAAGGCGTAGGGCGAGGTGCGGGGCTTGAAGGCGCCGCCGCGCAAGATCTGCGCTCCCGAGGCTGATACGGCCCGCGCCGTCTTGACCATGTGCTCTTCGTTCTCGATCGAACAGGGTCCGGCCATCACGACCATGGAGCCGTCGCCGATCCTGACTCCGCCGACCTCGATCACGGTGTCCTCGGGCTGGAACTCTCGGCCGGTCAGCTTGTAGGGACGGGAGATGGCGATCACTTCGTCGACGCCGCTCATGCGGGACATCTGGGTGCGGATGTCAGGATCGCCGATCACACCCACCGCGCCGATCACGACGCGTTCCTTGCCCGGAGACAGGTGCCCCTCGAGATTGAACTCCTTGAGTCGCGCCAGCACGCCGCGAACCTGCTCGTCGGTCGCGCCCATTCTCATCACAATCAGCATGTCGTCACCTTCTCGCTCACTCGCTGTACGGCTCCGGATCTCCCTTGAAGCTTCGCAGGAAATCGCGGACCGAACTTGAAGATTCTGTGTTAACCGTTAAGTCCGTTCTCAGCACTCGCGCGCCGCGCAGGTACACGTGCTGGATCTGGTTCTGGCGCAGCGGGGTGTTGACGTGCAACAGGATCCGCAGGCAGGACGGCAATGACCCAGGCACCTGCATTTCGTGACCGCACATGAGCGCGGCGTGGCTCCACTTGTAGGTGAGTCTCGCCGCGACTGCCGGGAACTCGGCGTTCAGGTCCGGTGTGGTGGTGAACCAGGCAGAGGCCACTTCGCTCGATTCGATGTCGTTGCGCACGATCATCTCGCCTAGCAACTCTTCAGTTGCTTCGATGATCTCTTCGCGCGTGTTGCCGTCGACCGTCGTCGCGCCGCGAATGCCTCGCAGGCGCCAGACAGCTTCGGGATCAGTGCTCGGCATCGTCAAGTGCTCGGTGCGTTGTTGTGCGTGAAAAACGGAGGGGTTGGTGAAGCGGTGCGATCAGCGATTCGACGCCAGGCGTCGGCACGCGATCTAGCGACCAGCGGCAAAGACGCCGGCCGCGGAGATATAGACGCAGTCGAAGAACGAACGCTGTTGCAGAGCCGAACAGTGGTTCATTCGCTTGTCTCATCGCTCCGGCGGCCGGTGACCACCTCGATGTATCGCTCAACGGCCGCGGCGCGGCCATGCGGCGGCGCCGACGCGATCGTCGTGGTCAGCGCTGAGCCGATGATAGCAGCCGGAACCAGTTTTCCGACTTCGACCACGTGCGCGCGCTTGCTTATGCCGAATCCGACTGCCAACGGCGTGTCAGTCTTGGCCCGGACTCGCGCCACGAATTGCTCAAAGTCGGCCGCCACCCGATCACGTTCACCGGTCACGCCGGTCAGTGAGACGAGGTAGATGAAGCCCGAGGCGCGCTGGACGACCGCATCGATCCGCGCCTCGGTCGAGGTGGGCGCGAGCAGGTAGATCAGCGAGATGCCGTGTTGGGCGAGCACTTCACGGGTCGCGTCCGATTCATCGACGGGCAAGTCGACGACGATCACTCCGTCGACACCGGCTTCGGCGGCGCTCTTCGCCAGCGCCTCCATGGGCCGGCCGACGGCCTCGCCGGGCTCACTCGAGTCCGGATCCGGCTCGGCGCCCCAGGCGAGGAAGGGATTGAGATAGCCCATCAGCGTGAGCGCCGAGTCCGGCGCATAGGCTCGTGCCGTTCGCGCAGCATCCAGCGCTGTCTGCACCGACGCGCCGGCACTCAGAGCGACGGTGTACGCGCTCTGATGCGTCGGCCCGTCGGCCAACGGATCGGAGAAGGGCACGCCGATCTCGAGTCCGGCCGCGCCGCCTCTCAGGGCTGCTTCGATCAACGCCGGCGTTTCTTCGGGCGTGGGAAATCCTGCCGTCAGAAACGGAAACAGCAATGGACCGTCGCTGCGGGACTCTGCGGTCGCGAATGCCGCGCGGTAGCGGAGGCCGGGCTCAGTGGGTGTGCTCATACCGCTTCCTCAGGCGAGTTGCTGTACCAGCGTCGCCGAGAATCCGATTACGTTGAAGCCGAAATGGGCCATTGACGCCGCCGTCAGTGAGCCAGTGCGCAGATAGACGACGCCCAGGATGACTCCGGCGATGGCAAAGGGAATCAGACTACCCAGATCTGCGTGCAGGGCCGAGAACACCGCTGCCGAGATCATGAAGGCCGGGATCATTCCCCAGTGCGGGCGCAGGCCGCCGAGGACAAAGCCGCGAGCGAATGCTTCCTCGTAGATCGGTGCGCAGAACACGACGAGGACGCCGAGCGCGATCATCACGGAGGTGTGCACGAAGAGACGATCGTCATCGATCGTGGATTGCGGCTCGAGGGAGTCAGCACCGAGGGCCGCGACGATGCTGGTGTAGGCGAACAGCACCGCGTAGATGGTCAGCAGTCCGCCGGCTGCCCAGAGCGCGTCCACGTCTCTGGGCCGACGCCAATAGACGACATCGGATTGTCCGCGACGCCGCATGATCAGGAGCGGCAGGACCAGCCAACCGACCAGCCCGGCCAGACCCTGTCCGACGACGAAGACGAGCAGTCCCGTCTCGCTGGGCACCTCCGGATCGTCGATCTCGGAGACGATGGCCGCGGTCGCCACGACGATTAACAGCCAGGCGAGCGTGCAGATCAGACCCCAGCCGACCAGCTTGAGGCCCTCCATCCCGCGGTCGGGCTGGCTCTCTCCGGTGAGCTGATCCTGCTCTTCCCCTAGGTCGCCCAGCCGGGTCATGCCGCTTCGCGCCGATCCCCACGATCCTGGGTCGTCATCAGCCTGACCGCGCCGCCAGTGCGTCGCGGACGATTTCGACGTCCTTGTCGCCGCGGCCGGAGAGGCCGATCAGGATCGTCTCTTCGGGGCTCATGGAGGGGGCGATCCTGGCGGCGTAGGCGATGGCGTGGGCGGTCTCGAGGGCCGGGATGATGCCCTCGGTCTCGGACAGCAACTGCAGGCCGTCCAGCGCTTCGTCGTCGGTGACCGAGACGTACTCGGCCCGCTCGGTCAGCATGAGCCAGGCGTGTTCGGGCCCGACGCCGGGGTAGTCGAGGCCGGCCGAGATCGAGTGCGCTTCGGTGATCTGCCCGTGCTCGTCCTGGAGCACGTAGGTGCGAGTGCCATGCAACACGCCCGGAGCTCCCGCCGACAGGGTCGCGGCGTGGCGTGCGTCCAGACCCTCACCGGCCGCCTCGACACCGATCAAGCGGACCGGATCGTCGATCAGCGGGTGAAACAGTCCGATGGCGTTGCTGCCGCCGCCGACGCAGGCGATGGCGACATCCGGCAGTTTGCCGATCTTCTCCTGCAGTTGGCGTTTCGCCTCATTGCCGATGCAGGACTGGAGGTCGCGGACGATCAGCGGATAGGGATGCGGGCCGATCGCGCTGCCGATCAGGTAGTGGGTGGTGCGCACGTTGGTGACCCAGTCGCGGATTGCCTCGTTGATCGCATCCTTGAGCGTCCGCGAACCGGACTCAACCGAGATCACGGTGGCTCCGTGCAGTTCCATGCGGAAGACGTTGAGCGCCTGCCGGCGGATGTCCTCGGCGCCCATGTAGACGATGCATTCGAGTCCGAATCGGGCGCAGGCGGCCGCGGTGGCGACGCCGTGCTGTCCTGCGCCGGTCTCGGCGACGATGCGCCGCTTGCCCATGCGCCGGGCGAGCATCGCCTGGCCGAGGGCGTTGTTGATCTTGTGCGCGCCGGTATGGGCGAGATCCTCGCGCTTGAACCAGATCTGCGCGCCGCCGAGCTGTTCGGAGAGCCGGCCCGCGTGGGTCAGCGGCGTCTCGCGGCCCACGTAGTCGCGCAGCGTGTCGTTCAGCTCCTGCTGGAACTCGCGATCATCGTTTGCCTGCGTCCAGGCGTCTTCCAGTTCTTCCAGGGCCGGCATCAGGGTCTCGGGGGCGAACTGGCCGCCGAAGGGGCCGAAGGCTCCGTTCTCTCTGCTCACGACACAGCCTCCGCTTTCGCCGCGGCGATGAACGCGCGGATTTTCTCTCGATCCTTGGCGCCTTCGGTCTCGACCCCGGACGACACGTCAACGGCCCAGGGGCGCACGGTGCGCACGGCCTCGCCGACGTTGTCGGGGTTGAGTCCGCCGGCCAGGACCACCGGGCGCTGGGCGGCGACCTGGGCGGCCAACGACCAGTCGACCCGCTCGCCGGTACCGCCGCCCTGTCTGGAGCTGGCGTCGAGCATCGCGACGGCGTCGGGGGCGCGATCGATTTCGCGCACGACCGAGCCGGCGTCCATGCCGTCGGCCATGTGGACGACGCGCACGACCGCCCGCCGGATGCGGCCGGCCAACGCCGGGTGCTCGCCGCCGCTCAGTTGGACGACATCGAGGTCGACCTGGTCGAGCACGCGCTCGATCTCGTCCACGGATTGCCGCGCGAAGACGCCGACCAATAGCGGCTGATCGGCCGCCCGGCGCTCGCGCTCGAAGGTGTCTGTCCGAGATTCGAGGATTTCCACGCGTGGTCCGAGTTCGCGGCGGACGGCCCTGGCGACCTTCAGATCGATTCGGCGCGGGGCGTCGGCGAAGATCATGCCAATTTCGTCCGCGCCGGCTTCCCGGGCCCAGACGACATGCTCAACGGCACGCACGGAGCAGATCTTGACGAACGTCATCGTCCCAGCAACTCTCGTGCCTTCGCCTGCGGGTGGGCGGCCGACGAGAGCGCCTCGCCGATCAGTACGGCGTTCACTCCGCAGGCTTCCATGCGGATCATGTCCTCGCGGCTGCGCACGCCGCTGGCGGCGACGACCGGGACGTCTAGGGGGATGCTTCCTCGAAGACGCTCGGTCGTGCCCAGGTCCTCTTCGAACGTATGCAGGTTGCGGTTGTTGATCCCGATGGCGGCGGCGCCGGACTCGAGCGCCACTTCGGTCTCGCGCTCGTCGGTGACTTCGACGAAGGCGGTCAGGCCGAACTCCGCGCCGACGGCGGAGAGCGATTTCAGCTCTGCGGGATCGAGGGTCTTGGCGATCAGCAGGAAAGCGTCTGCGCCGAGCGCGGCCGCTTCGGCTACCTGGTACGGGTCGACGTGGAACTCCTTGCGCAGCAGCGGCAGGCCGCTGCCGGCCAGGGCGTCGGCGGCCTCGCAGAGATCGCAATCGGTGGCGAAGAAGGCGGGCGCCGTGAGCACCGAGACGGCGACCGCGCCCATGTCGCGGTAGGTACAGGCGAGCTCGGCGGGCACGATGTCGGGCGCGAAGAGTCCCCTGGATGGTGAGCCGCGCTTGATTTCGGCGATGAGTCCGACACCGGGTTGGGTCAGCGCGTTGACGAAGTCGGCGCGGTGTGTCCGACCGCGCGCTCGCTCGCAGAGCTCGGCGAGCGGCCGGGCGGCCTTGCGCGCTTCGACCGAGACGCGGGTTTCGGCGACGATGCGATCGAGCATGGATGGCATTATGTCGTCTCTGACGCTTCGGTTTCTGCTGCGATCGCTTGCGAACGCTCGACGAACAGTTCCAGCTTACGCAGGGCGCGCTGGTCGTCGATGCACTCGGCGGCGCGGCTGACGCCTTCGGCGAAGGTAGGCACCTCCTCGGCCGCCAAAAGGCCGGCGGCGGCGTTGAGCGTGACGAATCCGGTCAGGGCCGAGGTCTTGCCGCCGAGAACGTCGCGCATCATTGCGGCTGACTCGTCCGCTGACACGCCGCCGCGCACGGCCGAGAGGTCTACGGGACGAATCTGGAAGTCGCCGGGTTCGATTGTGAACTCCGTGATCCCGCCGCTCTCGACCTGCCAGCAGGCCGTTGCGCCTTGCGGCGAGACCTCATCCAGTCCTTCGTGACCGTGCACGACGAGTCCGCGTCTGACTCCGAGCCGACCGAGGGCTGAGGCGATCACGGGACCCAACTCCGGCCGAGGGACGCCGATCAGTTGGTGCGTGGCTCGGGCGGGATTGGTCAGCGGGCCGAGGATGTTGAAGACGGTGCGGACGCCGATGCGGCGTCGGATCGGGGCGACGTGGCGCATGGCCGGGTGGAAGGCCTGGGCGAAGAGGAATCCGAAGCCGACCTCGCGGATCAGCCGGGCGGCCTGATTCGGGTCGACGCTGATCTGTCCGCCGAGCGCCTCGAGCACGTCGGCGCTGCCGACGCTGGAGGACATGGCGCGGTTGCCGTGCTTGGCAACGGGGACGCCGCAGCCGGCCATGACGAAGGCGGCGGCGGTCGAGGAGTTGAACGCGTGCGTGCCTGATCCGCCGGTGCCGGCGGTGTCGGCGAGGCGCGGCAAGTCGGAGAGGTCGACTCGAAGCGCGTGTTCTCGCATGGCGCGGGCGAGTCCGACGATCTCGTCGACCGACTCGCCGTTCATGCGCAGGCCGGTGAGCAGGGCGGAGGACTGGATTTCGTCTGCTTCGCCCGACATCAGGGCGTCCATGGCGGCCGACGCTTCGGAGTCGGTCAGGTGGCGGCGCTCGTCGATGACGGCGGTGAGCGCGGGTCCGAGATTGGCGCTAGCCACGGTTGTAGGCCTCTGACTGGTCGAGGAAGTTCTGCAGGATGGCGTGGCCGGTCTTGGTGCGGATCGATTCGGGATGGAACTGGACGCCCTCGATTGGGTACTCGCTGTGCCTCATGCCCATCAGGATGCGGCCGGCGCCGTCGATTCGCTCGCACCAGGCGGTGGGCACGAGCTCGTCCGGCAAGGTGTCCGGTTCGACGATCAGCGAGTGATATCGGGTCGCTTCGATCGGGTTGGGCAGACCGGCGAAGACGCCTGAGCCGTCGTGGTCGATGGCCGAGACCTTGCCGTGCCGGATCTCGCCGGCCGGCCCGACGTTGGCGCCGAACGCGGCTCCGATCGCCTGGTGTCCCAGGCAAACGCCCAGGGTGGGGATCGTCGGGCTGCAGCGCTGCAGGACCGGCACGCTGACGCCGGCCTCTTTGGGCGTCTTGGGGCCGGGCGAGATCACGATCCGGCGCGGGGCCAGCGACTCGATCTCGTCGAGCGTGATCTGGTCGTTGCGATGCACGACGACATCGGCGCCCAGTTCGCTGAGGTACTGGTAGAGGTTGTAGGTGAACGAGTCGTAGTTGTCGATCAGCAACGTATCAACCGCCATCGCCGGCCGCCTCTCGTTCGCGCAGGATGCGTCGCAGGGTGCGGAAGCCCTCGACCGCCCGGGGGAACCCGCAGTAGGGCGCGGCCGTCGCCATGACGCCCTCGAGTTCCGTTTCGGTGACGCCGTGGTTGAGCGCGCCGGGAATGTGGAACTGGAGCTCGTCGGGCTTGCTCAGGGCGACCAGGATTGAGACGACGACGAGCGACCGGTCGCGGCGGGTGAGTTGCGAGCGGGACCAGAGGTCACCGAAGGCAAACTCGAAGGCGAGCTTGCCGACCGGGCCGATTCGCTCCATCCCGGCCAGAGCCTCGGCCGGGTCCTGCGCCTCGTCGCGTCCGTTGAGCGTGCGCATGACGTCGACGGCGTCGCGGTGGCGCTGCTCGTCGTCCTTGTAATCGGCCGGCGGGATGCGGTAGGGCTTGCCGTCGGCCTCGCTCCACATGTCGACGAGGACGTTGATCATCTCGTTGCCGGCGGGGAATCCGGAGTAGCCGGCGATTTGCAGGGCGATCTCGGTCATTTCTTCGCGCGACAGGCCGTTGGCGGGTGCGAAGCTGGCGTGGAAGCGGACCGCCTGGAGCCGCTCGAGCGCGCCCAGCATGGCCAATGCGACGATGTTGCGGTCGCGACGGGAGAGTTCGTCGCCTTGCCAGACCTGACCGAAGATGTAGTCGACGACGTAGCTGCCGAATGCGCCGGTGCGCTGCTCGGCGCCGGACGCGAATCCGGGACCGGATCCGGTCATCTCGGCCAGCAGTTCCGTGCCGGCTCTGCGCCGTTCTGCGTGTGTCGTCATGTCGGTTCCTCGATTCTGTAGCGGTCGTTGGCGCGCATTCTAGGCAGGCTGACGACCATGGCTCGCCTGCCGACCGAGGTCGATGGCGCGCTGCAGCTCTGCCTGAGACCATCCCAGATCGCGCGCCGACTGGAGGCGGCGTTCGAGCGCTGCGTCCTGATTGAGGGCGGCGCAGAGCGCCAGGCTGACGAGCGCCTCCAGCCTGGGGGCGAGCTGCGCTGCGGCGTCGGGCTGTGCGGCGAGTTCCGGAGTCTCCAGACGCTCGAACAGATCGTCCAGGCCGGCGTCGTCTTCGAAGGTCCAGCCCTGTTCCAGGCGCTCCGCGATCGTGCCGAGCAGCTCGGCCTGCGGTTCGGGCAGTTCGGCGACGGCGGCGGGGAGGTCCCACCACTCCATCGCGTCGAAGGGGTTGGACTCGTCGTCGGGCGCGCCGTCGAGCGAGGACTCGACCGTCACCAGGTAGGCGTTGTGAATCGTGTGACGGTCGGTTGACGGCTCTGGGCCGTAGACCGTGTGGGCGTAGGCGGCGGCGACGCGTTGCCTGAGCAGATGGGCGAAGATACGGGGGACGGTGTCGTCGGGTTCCTCCGACAGCGGCGTCACGTCGCCGGGGAGCCACCAGGCTCCCGGCCAGAGCGCCTCGCCCGGGCGGCGGCGCAAGAGGAGGACGCGGCCAGCCTCGTCGAAGACGACGCCGTAGCCGAGGATCAGCGACTGCGGCATCAGTAGCCTCGCGATCCGGCGCCGCTGTTGGTCGCGCGGGAGCGCTCTTCGGCGAGGTCGAGCGCGGTGAACATGCCCATTGCCTTGTTCACGGTCTCCTCGAACTCGGCGGTCGGCCTGGAGTCGAAGACGATGCCGCCGCCGGCCTGGACCGAGGCGACGCCGTCCTGCATGACGATGGTGCGGATCGTGATGGCGGTCTCCATGTTGCCGCCGAAGCCGAAGTAGCCGAGCGCGCCAGCGTAGGGTCCGCGCTGGTCCTCTTCGAGCTCGGAGATGATCTCCATGGCCCGCACCTTGGGCGCGCCGGAGACGGTGCCGGCCGGGAAGGTGGCGCGGACGGCGTCGTAGGCGGTGGCGCCTTCTGCCAGATCTGCCTCGACGTGTGAGACGAGGTGCATCACGTGGCTGTAGCGCTCGACATCGAGCTCCTGCGTGACGCGTACGGTGCCCGGTTTGGCCACGCGTCCGATGTCGTTGCGGCCGAGGTCGAGCAGCATCACGTGTTCTGCGACTTCCTTCTCGTCCGCCCGCAGCTCGGCCTCCAGCGCGCGGTCTTCTTCGTCGTCGAAGCCGCGCCGCCGGGTGCCGGCGATCGGGTGGGTGGAGACCTTGCCGTCCTCGACGATCACGAGCAGTTCGGGCGAAGTGCCGACGATCTGGTGATCCTCCATCTCGAGGTAGTAGGTGTAGGGGGAGGGATTGACGGTGCGCAGGGTGCGGTAGACGTTGAAGGGATGCACGAAGGTCTCGCGCGAGAATCGCTGCGAGTAGACGCACTGAATGATGTCGCCGGCGATGACGTAGTCGATCACCTGCTTGACATCGGAGAAGTAGGCCTCGCGCTCCATGTTGGAGCGGATCGCGGCCGAGTGTCCGGAGGGTTCGAGGGCGTCGAGCGGCGGGACGGGCGGTCCGGACTGCAGGCGCTCGACCAGCACGTTGATGCGGAACTCGGCGGCGCGGTAGGCGGCCTCGATGTCGCCGTCGAGCCGGGCGTGGGTGACGACCTTGATCACGTGCTTGAGATGGTCGAAGACGAGGATCGAGTCGACGAACTGGAAGAGCGCTTCGGGCAGACCGTGCGGGTCGTGTTCGGCGGGCCGGACGCGCGGCTCGAAGTGGCGGATGGCCTCGTAGCCCAGGTAGCCGACCGCGCCGCCGTGGAAGGGCGGCAGATCGGGATTGGGCACGAGGTCGAAGCGGCCCAGTTCGGACTCGACCTCATTGAGCGGATCGACGTCGCCGCCGGAAGGCGCACGGTAGACGCGGTACGGTTCGGTGCCGATGAAGGAGTAGCGGCTGGGGCGCTCGCCGCCTTCGACCGACTCGAGCAGGAACGAGTATGCGCCGCGCTTGACCTTGAGGAAGGCCGAGACCGGGGTTTCCAGGTCGGCGAGCACTTCGCGGTAGATGGCGGCGTAGTTGCCGCGGCCCGAGGTCTGGGCGTCGGCGGCGATCTGTTTGAATTCGTCCAGGCTGGGGTTGAGTCCGCCGGATTGCGGCATGGGAACAGGCTCCTGGGGTGAGACGCGGCCTGCGGCGTGGGCAGGGCGGCGCGTCGGCGTGACGACTTAGCGCGCGCCTCGCCAGACCCCCTGGCCGCCCGACGTGTGGCAGTGGGCGGAGGGGCGCATGTGCGCTCCGATTTCCACACTGAACCACTTCGCGGACATCGTGAACTCCTGTTCCTGCAGGAATGCTACGGGAGTTGCGGGCGATGTCAAAGGTCGGAGGCGACAGAAGGATCGGCGGAGTGGGCCCTTCGGCGGCTGATGGCTTCGACGAGTTGACGCGCGGCGTGGTGGTGGCCGTCGTCGTCGTTGACGATGACGAGGTCGAACCAATCGGCCTCGGCCATTTCGGCTTCGGCTTCGGCCAGGCGGGCGGCCATTTCCTCGTCGGTCTCGGCGTCGCGGGATCGCAGGCGGCGTTCGAGCGACTTGGTATCGGGAGCTTTGATGAAGACGAGCAGCGGACTGTCCAGTTGCGCCTTGAGCGTGCGGGCGCCTTCGACGTCGGTGCGCAGGATCACGGTGTGGCCCCGGGCGAGCAGGTCGTCGACGGCGGCGCGGGGGACTCCGCTGCGGTGGCCGTAGGAGGTGACGTGTTCGAGGAACCTGTCCTCGGCGACCCAGCGCTCGAACTCGGCATCGGTGAGGAAGACGTGATGCTCGCCGTCGATCTCGCCGGGACGCGGGGCGCGGGTCTTGGCCGTGGCGACCTTGGCCAGCGAGCTGTCGATGGCCATGGCCTCGTTGATCACGGTGTCCTTGCCGGCGCCGGACGGTCCCGAAATGACCACGACCAGGGGGACGGGATCAGACGGCGACATGACGCAGTTGATCGAGATCGCGCCAGAAGGAGGGATAGGAGATCTCGACGGCGGCGGCGCCGCGGATCGTGGTCGGACCCGATTCGCGGTCGGCGGCCAGGGCTGCGACGGCGGCCGTCATTGCGATGCGGTGGTCGCCGTGGGAGTCCAGCTCGCCGCCGCGCAGTCGGCCGCCGACGATGCGCATGCCGTCGGGCCGCTCCTCGACCTCGACGCCCATCGCGCGCAGCAGTGAGGCGGTGGTGGCGATGCGGTCGGACTCCTTGACGCGCAGCTCTGCGGCGTCGCGGATCTCGGTGACGCCGTCGGCCAATGCCGCGGCGACGGCCAGGGTGGGGATTTCGTCAACCGCGCGCACGACCGTGTCGCCGTCGATCAGGGTCGGATGGAGCCGGCCGCCGCGGGCCACGATGTCGGCGACCGGTTCGCCTGAGACGTCTCGCCGGTTGACGAGTTCGACGCGGACGCCCATGTCGCGGAGGACGTCGATGACGCCGGTGCGGCGCGGATTGACGCCGATGTTGGGCAGCAGGACCTCGGAGCCTGGGGTCATGGCGGCGGCGATGATCCAGTACGCGGCGGCGCTGATGTCGCCGGGCACTTCGAGGTCCTGCGGGGTCAGTTCCGCGCCGGGCTCGACGTGGATTGCTGCGCCGCGCACATCGAGGCCGGCGCCCATTGCGATCAGCATGCGCTCGGTGTGGTCGCGCGAGGGTCCGGGCTCGACGATGCGGCTGGGCCGCTCGGCGCGCAGGGCGGCGAAGACGATGCAGCTCTTGACCTGGGCGCTGGCGACCGCGATCTCTCTGTCGAATCCGCGAGTCAGACCGGGCGCGCCGTCGATCCAGAAGGGAGCGGTGTCGGCTAGGTCGACGGCGGCGCCCATCTGCGTGAGCGGATCGAGCACGCGGCGCATGGGCCGGCGGCGCAGGGATTCGTCGCCGTCGAAGCGGCTGCGGAAGGGGAGTCCCGCCGCGACGCCGCTGAGCAGGCGGATGGAGGTGCCGCTGTTGCCGCAGTCGAGCACCTGCGCGGCCGGGCGGAATCCGTCCTGTCCGGGGCTGCGGACGAGGATGCGGTCGGCGGACTCTTCGAACTGGACGCCCCATTGGCGCAGGCAGGCGATGGTCGAGCGGCAGTCGGCGCTGTCGAGCAGGCCGCGGATTTCGGCCTCGCCGGGGGCGAGCGCGTTGCAGATCAGGGCGCGATGAGAAATCGACTTGTCGCCGGGCACGCGCAGTGTGCCGCGAAGCGGACCTCCGGGCCGGACGACGACTTGCTCGGGCATCGGTCAGCCGCGCCTCCAGCGCCCGCGGCGCGCTTCGTGTTCCTTCTCGCGCTGTTCGCTACGCTTGGTCATCTGGCGGACTCGGTCGTAGAGGCGCGGGCTGACGAGCAGTGCGGCCATCTGCGAGGTGGCGTCGGGGATCTCGGGGGTCGAGCCGGCGTCGGGATCCATGTCGTCGCCGCCGAGGAAGCGGGCGTGATTGATCTGGGCGGTCGAGAACTCGCGGAAGACGTCTTCCTCGGTTTCGTCGAGCAGATTGCGGACGCGGTCCAGCTCGAGCACGAGGCGGTCGATCCAGTGCTTGACCTGGTCGCGGTTGGTGACGGCGATTTCGGTGGTCATGCTGGGGTCGCCGGAGTTGTAGGCGGTCATGGCGCGGAAGGTGTCGCCGGCGGCGCGGCCGAAATCGGGCCAGCCGTCGGAGCCGCGCAGCATCGTGAACAGGGTCGAGGAAACGATTAGCGGCAAATGCGAGACGCCGGCCATGACGTAGTCGTGTTCCTCGGCGTCGAGGAAGTGGGGGACGGCGCCGAGTTCGCGGACCATGCCGAGAACGGACTTGACGGCGGATTCGGACGAGGTCGAGGAGGGGCTGAGGAACCAGCGCTTGCCGCGGAAGAGGTCGGGGCTGGCGTTGTCGATGCCGAAGGCGGAGGCGTCGCCGGCCATGGGGTGACCGCCGACGAAGGAGACGCCGTTGGGCAGGTGCTGCTGGGCCCAGGCGCCGATCTGGACCTTGGAGGCGGCGGTGTCGGTGACGACCGCGCCGCGTCCGAGGTAGGGCGCGATTTCCTCCATCAGCTCGGAGGTCGCGGCGGGCGGGGTGGCGAGGACGACCAGGCCGGCGCCGTCGACCGCCTCCCTGGGGTTGCCGACGACGGTGTCGACGGCGTCCTGCTTGCCGGCGGCGTTGCGAGCCGGTCGCCAATCGTCGAAGCCGACGATCTCGGTGTCTCTGAGTTTTGCGGCCCGCAGGCCCATGCCGATTGAGCCGCCGATGTAGCCCAATCCGCAGATTGCAATCCGAGCCACGCCCGCCTCCTCTCGTCGCGCTCACAGCTTGTCGCTCACAGCTTGTCGGACACAGTATCGCAGCGCTGGTCGCCGGGCGTACGTGGTAGAGTCGGAACGCGTGGCGACACGCGGCTCTGGCGGGGCCGACGGGTTGATGCAGCGAGTGGATGGGTACCGGCTCCGGGCGCTCCGATGGCGCATGTTGTTGCTGGCGGCGCTGGCCGTAGTGGCCGGCGCGGCGGCGGCGTTGTGGTCGGTTGAGCCGGTGTCGGGGACGCCGAGCAGTTGCCTTTACAGCGGCGGCGGACAGGCGTTCAGAATCGACTCGTTCGAAGGCGACCTGGAGCGTGAGCTGCACCTGCAGACCCAGGTGTTGGCGGCAACGAACCGGTTGTTCCCAACGGATGAGGAGTTCGCCCTGCCAGCGCTGAAGGTCGGCAGCGAGCGGCGGGAGTCGTCGAACGCGACGTTGCCGACGCAGTTGCTGCACGCGATTGGTTGGATCGAGAGCAGCAACACACAAGCTCACAAAGACGTGCCATATGGCAAGATCGGCCCTGCGCTGATTACCTTCGACTGCGGGTACGGGATCATGCAGGTGACCAGCACGATCGACAACGACGGCGGATTGCCGTCGCGATATGAGGCGCTGGTGGGTTCGCACTTTGCCTACAACATCGCGGCGGGGGCGGGAATCCTGGCGGAGAAGTGGAACGAGGACTACTTCCCGGTGGTGGGCGAGAGCGACCCGGACTTCATTGAGTCGTGGTACTTCGCGCTGTGGGCCTACAACGGCTGGGCCTGGATCAATCATCCCGGCAACCAGATCTACGACCCCGGGCGGCGGCCGTACGACTGCGATCCCGACCAAAGCGATTGGTTTGAGTATCCGTACCAGGAGAAGGTTCTGGGTTGTGTGCTGAATCCGCCGTTCGTGAACGGGCAGCGGCTGTGGGAGCCGCATCCGGTGGTGTTGCCCGACATACCGAGCCTGACGGTTCCGGGCGGGGCGCTCGATCCGGACCTGTTCTGGCGGCGGTTGGACCAGGTGCGGGAGCGGATGAGCCTGCCGCTGCCGTTGCAGGCTCTGCCGGCCGCGTTCTCGGAGGGCGGCTCAAACCCGGATCGGGCGGCACTGCTGGGGTCGCCGGAGGCGGGCGAGGTGGCGCGGGAGCTGGAACTGAGCTCGGACGAGCTGACGCAGCGGGGGGCGAGGCTGACGATCCGAAATGTGGGCAGCGGGCTGCTGGCCTGGCGGGTGATCGACGCGCCGAGCTGGCTGGAGGTGGGGGTGCAGGCTGGGGTGGCGCTGGGCAGCGGGTACGACTTCGCGCCCGGGCGGCAGGACTCGGTGATCCCGATCTCGGCGGCGGCCGGCGGGGTGCCGGAGGGCTCGCACCGTGGCGAGATCGTGCTGGAGTTGCACTACCCCGACGGCGAGCCTGAGCGGCTGAGCATCGCCATATCATTGGACAAGCGGGGCGCGGCCTTCTACGAGGCAGGGCGTCCGCAGAGTTGACCCCCCGTAGCTCAACCGGACAGAGCGACGGACTTCTAATCCGTAGGCTGGAGGTTCGAGTCCTCCCGGGGGGACCAGCGTCGGCGTTCACTTGCCGTAGAGACCGGCCAGTTTCTCCAGAGTTCTGAGCTTGGCGAGCCCGTCGTTGTTGCGTTCGGCGACCTGGTACTCCTGTGTGAGGCGGACGGCCTCGGCCTCGAGATGGGGCGGGAGGTCGGAGACGGGCACGAGCTCCCGATCAGGCCGGGGCGGGGGCGGAAACGGGCGCGGGTCGGTGTTCTGCGGGTGGCAGTGCTTGCGTTTGCGTCCGCTGCCGCAGGGACAGGGCTTGTTGCGGCCGGTGTTGCGGGGCAGGTCTTCGTCGACTTTCAGGTTTTCGGGCGAATTTTTTTTCGCGGCCGGCCGGGGCTCGATTTCCCGTGTTTTACTGGGGATCGCGGCCTGGGGACTTTCAGGTTTTTTCAGGTTTTTTCGGGTCTCCACGGGGTCGGCGAGTTCATCGTTGGGGTAGTCGGCGAGTTCGATCTCGATGACCTCGCCGCTGCCGGGGCGGGCGTCGGGCGGGAGTTCGCGGAGGAGCAGGCGGAGTTCGCGATTGGCGGCGTTGAGGCTCTGGGCGTTGAGGGCCTGGATGCGAATGAACTCGTCAACGGTGATTCTGGATTCCGGGCCAGGGGGTTTCCAGTTGAGCAGCTGGCTGATGCGGCGGTTGAGGCGGGTGATCTGTTGGAGGAGCAGGTCGTGGCGGGTGGCCCGGGCGAAGTCGTCCCAGTTGGTCTCGAGCAGGCGCAGGTCGTCGTGGACGGTGGCGACGGAGACGTTGAGCTTGTCGGCGATGTATTCGAGGGTGTTGCCGTTCTGTCGGAGCTGGTGCTCGCGCTGCATACGTCGGCGTCGGCGGGGAGAGATGTTCATGTGCGCACTCCTGTTCTGTGTAGAACGTTAGCGCGATTTGGGTTGGATGGGGTGTGTCGGGGTTTGCGGAGAGGGGTGTTGGTGGGTGGATAGCGTTGGGCGGGAGAGGCGAACGATGGCACTGACGCGGGACTTCAGGGAGACGGTGCTGGCGCGGGCGCAGAGCGATCCGGCGTTTCGTCGGGCGTTGCTGCGGGAGGGGGTTGAGTGCCTGGTGGGTGGGGAGGTGGAGGCGGGGTGGATCGTGCTTCGCGACTACCTTGACGCGACGATCGCTCTAGCTGAGCAATAGATCCTTGGCACGTAGGCTGGAAGCTCAAGTCCTGCTGGGGATTAGATGAAGCACATCGGAGACGCGCATGCTCAATGCCAGCTTTAGCACCGACAAAGTCTTGCTCAGCGATTTGCTCGGGCAGGTCGACTCCGGGACGATGCAACTACCGGATTTTCAGCGCAGTTGGGTCTGGGACGATGCGCGTATTCGCAGTCTGCTCGCGAGCATCTCCGTGTCGTTTCCGATTGGTGCGATATTGACCCTGGCAACAGGCGGTGAGGCGAGCTTCCGCACCCGCCCAATCGAGGGTGCTCAGCCGAACGGGAAGCTTCCAGACACCCTCCTTCTGGATGGTCAACAGAGAATGACAACCCTGTATCAGTCTCTACTGACAGACACTCCCGTTCACACGAGGGACGTTCGCGGCAAGATCATTGACCGGCACTACTACATCGATATCCAGCGATCGCTCGATCAGGACGGAGAGCGCGACGACTGGATTTTGAGTGTTCCAGCCGACAAGGTAGTCAGGCAGCTTCAAGAGGTCAGGCTAGACCTTCGCACAAGGGAAATGGAAATCGAACAAGGTCTCTTCCCCCTCAATCAAATCCTCGATCCCGTCGATTGGATTGTCGCCGCTTCCGGTTCTCCGATCGGGGAGCAACTGAAAGAGTTCAACAGTGCCGTCATTAGATCCTTCGCGACATACTCTCTTCCCGTAATCGCCCTTGGCAAAGACACGTCGAAAGAAGCGGTCTGTCTGGTGTTCGAGAAGGTCAACACGGGCGGGGTAACGCTCAATGTGTTCGAGTTGGTCACTGCTTCGTTCGCTGCTGAGGGCTTTCAGCTTCGGGAGGACTGGCACGCTCGCGAAGAACGACTTGAACGAGGCTACCCGGTCCTTGGAGACCTCGAGCCGGATCAGTTTCTGCAAGTGGCGACGCTCCTGGCCACCTACGATCGACGTCAGCAAGCACTTGAGACCGACCCAAGTTTGGAGCGTCCGCCAGCCGTTGCTTGCCGCCGTCGAGAGATCCTGGGCCTCACGCTTGAGGAATACCAGCGATGGCGCGACGATGCGGAAGACGGATTCATACGGGCTTCCAAGTTTCTGCACGACCAGTACGTCTTCGCGGCCCGCGATGTTCCCTACCGGACGCAACTCGTGCCATTGGCCTCGATCCTGGCGCTCCTGAAGCGCGACGGTGAAACACAAAGGAGTCAGGAACGCCTGGCCAAGTGGTTCTGGTGCGGCGTGCTAGGCGAGATGTACGGCAGCGCGGTGGAAACGACGTTCGCTCGAGACCTTCAGGAGGTGGTGGCGTGGGTTCGCGACGATGGGCCCGAACCATCGACGATTCGAGACGCCGCGTTCCAGGCCAATCGCCTTCTGACTCTGCGCACTCGCAACAGTGCTGCCTACAAGGGCATTCACGCGCTACTCATGCGGGAGGGTTCCAGAGACTTCCGTACCGGGAGACACCTGCAAAAGCTGGTCTTTGAGGAAGAGTCGATTGACATCCATCACGTCTTCCCACGCGATTGGTGCGAGCGCCGCCGTCCTGCGATCCCGCGCCAGCGATACGACAGCATTGTCAACAAGACTGCGATTTCGACTCACACCAACATCAAGATTGGCGGACGTGCACCCTCGAAGTACCTCTTCCGGCTCGAAGAGGACATTGACCGAAACACCCTGGACAACGTGCTCGAATCGCACAAGATCCCGGTCGAGGAACTGAGAAGCGACGATTTCTGGATGTTCTTCGACAAGAGAGCAGAAGAGTTGCTGCGGTTGATCCAAGCAGCGATGGGCAAGGAGATCGCGCGTGATCCGGAGGCATTCAAGCCCGATGGCGAGATCGAGGAGTACGAGGACGACATTGAGCAATGGTGACGGGTCACCAAACGGCCCGTCCGAGACGGGCCGCGGTGGATCACCGCCTGCGCGGGAATGACAGTCCGGGTGGCGTCCTGAGCAGCTTGCCGGCTACTGGGCGTAGACGCCGGCGCCGGGGCCTTCGGCGGTGGCCCAGAACTTGTCGCTGATCTGGTCGATCAGGTCGATGAGTTCCTGGCCCTTGGCGACGTCGTTGGTCTTCTTGGCTTCGCCGGCGACCTTGGTGGCGTTCCACATGAGCTCGTGGATGGAGGCGTCGGCCTCGAGGTGGTGCGGCTTGAAGAAGTCGGTCCAGAGGACCCAGAGGTGGTGCTTGACTTCCTCGGCGCGCTGTTCCTTGACGACGAGGCAGCGGGCCTTGAAGTCGTGGTCGTCGGAGTCGTTGTACTTCTCCATCGACTTGAGGACGGACATGGCTTCGATCTTGGCCTGGGCGGGGTCGTAGACGCCGCAGGGCAGGTCGCAGTGTGCGGAGGCGGTTTCGAACAAGGACATGCGGTGCTCCTTCAATGGTGCGATTGGTTCCGCAGAGAGTGTACTAGCTGTCGGGCTGATCGAGGGTGATGACGCCGCAAGCGATGCGGGCGCCGGCGCCGGGGGCTTCGCCGTAGCTGTCTGGACCTTCGTGGACGATGATGGAGGAGCCGTCGGCGTCGAAGAGCGTCGCCGGCCCGCCGCCCACGCTCGCGTCGCCCAGCGTCGCGTCGACCGTGTACTGGTCGGCGTTGGCGGTGCCGTCGGCGTGGGCGTAGACGTTGACGGTGTCTCCGGGGTGATGCCCGTCAGGATGCAGGACGCCGTGGCCGACGCCGTCGGGGTTGTAGTGTCCGCCGGCGGCGGCGAAGTCGGGGTCGCAGGCCCCGGTCTCGTGGATGTGGAATCCGTGCCAGCCCTGGGGCACGCCGGTCAGGCGGGCCTGGACGAGGAGTCCGCGCGGTCCCTGGATGATGGTGACGGTGCCCATGGATTCGCCGTCGGGGCCGTGCATCCGGGCGGTCGCGGTGCGGCCGACGGCTGCGGGGTCGACGCCTTCGTCGGATTCGAGCCGGATCGCGGTGCTGGAGCGCCAGCGGCCGGGCTCGGAGTCGGCGGCGAGGAAGCGCTCGCGGGGCAGGATGCGTTCGCCCCAGGCGTGATCGTCGCCGCGGACCTGGAGCGCGACCTCGGCGGCGCCGGTGTCGGTCTGGCGGGCGAGGATGCGGATGTCGCGGGCGTCGGGGCCGGATTCACCGGCGGTGACGACGGCGGTGACGACGATCGCGGCCACTGCCAGGAGGGCGAGGGGGAGCAGGGTTGAGATTCGGATTCGGTGCATGGGATCCTCTCTTCTGACCGTGGAGACAACGTTGGGCAGGGTATCGAGTCTTGCCGCTCTGGTTGGGCATTCCGGGGACCCCCTCTGCCTGCGGCATCTCCCCCGCTGCGCGGGGGAGAGGGGACGTTAGTCGGCGCGGGTGCGGGCGCGGAGGGCGAGGGCGGCGATGGTCAGCGTGAACGCGCTGAAACCGGCCAGCGAGACGAACGCCCAGTGCAGGGCGGGCGGATCCTTGGTCTGCGGGAGTCCGTCGGCACCGAAGACGATCTGACCGCCCTCGGTGATCGGCCAAGCGTAGCCCTCCATGACGAGGCCGCGCATGCCTTCCATGATGTAGGTGACGGGGTTGATCGTTGCGATGATGCGGAGCCAGTCGTCGAAGACGGCGAGCGGGGCGAAGGCGGGGGCCATGAAGAGCAGGGGGAAGAAGAGCAGGAATCCGGCCTGGGCGGCCTGGGCGTTGCCGGTGCGCATTGCGATGAAAATGCCGATGCCGCTGTAGGCGCCGCCGAAGAGTCCGGCGATGACGAGGATGAGGATCGCACCGGGGACGCCGGAGGCCATGCCGGATCCGGCGACGAGGGCGGCGACGAGCATGATCGTGGCGAAGAAGACGGCGCGAACGGCGTCGGCCCAGACGCGGCCGATGATCAGCGACCAGCGCGAGGCAGGGGTGAGCAGCAGCTTGTCGAAGTAGCCGCGCTCCATGTCGAGCACGATGGCGATGCCGGAGGCGGAGGACGATCCGGCGACGGCCTGGAGCACGGCGACGGGGAGCTGGAAGGCGAGGTAGTTGTCGACGCCGAATCCGCGCTCGGAGAAGTTGGCGATGGCGCCGGTGGAGACGGCGAGGAAGAAGAGGGGTATGAAGATGTTGGTGATCTCGACGCCGGGCTGGCGCAGCGATTCGCGGATCGCGCGTCCGGCGAGGTAGCGGGCGTCGGTGAGGATGCGCAGCGGCCCGGACTCGCGCGCGGACGTGGATTCCGTTGCGGGCGGTGCGTCGAGTGTGGTCATGCGGGTCCGGCCTGGGTCGGTTGGGCAGCCGCGTCGCCGGGTTCGATCCGGTGTCCGGTGGCCTTGAAGAAGACGTCGTCGAGCGTGGCCCGGGCGAGGCGCAGATTGCTGAAGGGCAGGTTCTCGTCGTCCAACGTGCGGACCACGCGGGGGAGGGTGTCGTGGCCGCTCTTGCTGTAGACGGCGACGCCTTCGTTGAAGTCCCAGGTGGCGTCCTCGACGTTGGGCAGGGGCAGCAGGGCGGAGACGGCGCGGATCTGGGCCTGTTCGTCGCCTTCGACCTGGACGTAGATGACGTCGGCGGAGACGGTGGCCTTGAGCTGGTCGGGGGTGCCCTGCTGGACGATTTCGCCGGCGTCGAGGATGGCGATCTCGTCGCAGAGTTGGTCGGCCTCTTCGAGGTACTGGGTGGTGAGGAAGAAGGTGACGCCGTCCTCGCGGTTGAGCCGCAGGATGTACTCCCAGAGGTTCTGGCGGGAGACGGGATCGAGGCCGGTGGTGGGTTCGTCGAGGAAGATGATCGAGGGCGAGTGGACGAGGGCTGAGGCGAGGTCGAGCCGGCGCTGCATGCCGCCGGAGTAGCCGTCGATGCGGCGGTCGGCGTCTTCGGTCAGGTCGACGACATCGAGCAGGTGGGCGATGCGGGATTCGATTTCGCCGCGGGGGACGTTGTAGAGGCGGGACTGGAGGCGGAGCAGTTCGCGTCCGGTCTGGAGGATGTCGAGTCCGGCCTCCTGCAGGGCGACGCCGATGGCTCGGCGGACCTGCCGGTCCTGGGTGAGGACGTTGAATCCGGCGACGCGGGCGGCGCCCTCGGTCGGGCGCAGGAGGGTGGTGAGCATGCGGACGGTGGTGGTCTTGCCGCTGCCGTTCTGTCCGAGGAAGCCGAAGATCTGTCCGGGGGGGACGCGGAGGTCAATGCCGTTGACGGCGTGGATGTCGCCGAAGTGCTTGACCAGGCCGTAGGCCTCAATGGCGAGTTCGGCGTCGCGGACGTGCTGGGGCGCGGGCGCGGCCAACTCCTGCCAGAGCCGCTCGGCGACCGTGGGGCCGTGGTTGGGCGAGTGATTGGACATCTTTGGGAGCGTATCGACTTCGCCGAGAGATTTGGCGCGGAGGGATAAGTCGTTTACGTGCGCGCGACCGGAGTGCAGGACTCCGCGAGATACCCGCGGCAAGCGCGGGTATGACGTTGATTGGGCGTCAGACGGGGCGGAAGACGGGGATGGGGTAGGCGTCGTCGCCCTGTTGCTCCTCAAACTCGACCTGGACTCGCTGGCCGATGTGGATGTCCTGAGTGGGGTCGTCGACGCCGACGATGGTGCTCATCATGCGGAAGCCCTCATCGAGGTCGATGTAGGCGACGGCGTAGGCGCCGAGTTCCTGAAATCCGGGCATGCGGTTCTGGCGGACGACGGAGTAGGTATAGACGGTTCCGAGTCCGGAGGAGACGTTCCACGAGAGTTCGCGGCCGCCGGTGACGGTCGAGTGACCGCGCGGGTAGAAGACGACGTTGCCGTCGGGGTCGGTCTGGTAGCGGAGTTCGCCGGCCTTGCAGCCGTCCCAGAAGTGCTGGGTGTCGGGTTCGGGGAAGCTGGGTTGCGGTCGGTTGGCCATGATGGAGTGCCTTTCGCTGGAGCGAGTTAGTCGGCGGCGAGGATGACGGTGCCGCCGGTGTGGGTGCCGCCGAGCAGTCCGCCGTTGCCGTGGGCGACGGCGAGGCTGGCGCCCTCGACCTGGCTGGTGGATTCGCCGCGGAGCTGGCGGACGGATTCGAGCAGGAGGAAGAGTCCGCGCATGCCGGGGTGGTTGGAGGAGAGTCCGCCGCCGTCGGTGTTGAGGGTGAGGCCGGGCTGGTCGAAGGCGAGATGGCCGTCCTCGATGAAGCGGCCGACCTCGCCCTTGGCGCAGAAGCCGAGGTCTTCGAGCATGACGGCGACGGTGATGCTGAACGAGTCGTAGATCATGGCGATGTCGATCTCGTCGGGCGTAACGCCGGCCTGGCCGAAGGCGGCGGGCGCGCTCTGGGCACCGGCCGAGGTGGTGATGTCGCCGCCGTTCTCGCGGTACTTGGTCGCTTCGCCGGCGCCGATGATCCAGACCGGCTTTTTCTTGATGTCACGGGCGATCTCGGGCGAGACGAAGACGGCTGCGCCGCCGCCGTCGGAGATCATGCAGCATTCGAGCAGGTGCAGCGGGTCGGCGATCACGCGAGACTCAAGGACGTCCTCAACGGTGATCTCATCGACCTTGACGAATTGCAAGTCGGTCATCGCCTTGACGGCTTCGGGATTGCGCATGGCGTGCTTGCGCGTGGCGACAGAGATCTGGGCGAGTTGTTCGGTCGTGGTGCCGTACTCGTGCATGTGCCGGTGGGCGACCATGGCGTAGTTCGAGATCAAGGTCCCGCCGTAGGGGGCTTCCATGTTCTGCTGCCAGGATGCGCCGCCGCGTCCCATGCCGCCGGTACCGATCGGCACACGCATGGAGGCGGCGGTTGAGCCGTAGGTCGTGACGGCGACGTTGCAGCGTCCGGCGGCGATGTCGCGCAAGGCGTGCGAGGCGTGGAACTCGTAGGACGAGCCGCCGACCTGGGTCGTGTCGAGCAGTCGCGGCTTGATTCCGAGGTAGGCGGCGAGTCCGAGTCCGCCGCCGCCTTCGCCGTCGAGCGCGTCGTACAGACCGTCGACATCGCCCCAGTCGAGGCCGGCGTCGTCGAGGGCGCGCTTCATCGATTCGGCTTTGATTTGCATGGACGAGACGCCGGGGGCGACTCGCAGCGGGTATTCGTGGATGCCGGCGATTGCCGCCAGTCGTTCCTGTGCCATGTCACAGCCTTTCCTCGTCCTGCGGGACGCACGTGCGGACAGGCTAGCGCCGATCCCGGCTCAGGCGTAGCCTGCCTGCATGCGCATCGGTCTGATTTCCGACACTCACCTGCCCCAACTGCTGCACTCGATGGACGAACTGGGACCGGAGACCGGAGCTGCGCTGAGCGGGGTCGATTTGATCCTGCACGGCGGCGACATCACGGTGCCGGCCGTGCTCGACTGGTGCGAGCAGTTCGCGCCGGTGCTGGCGGTACGGGGCAACAACGACATCTTCGACGACCCGCGACTTGCCGAACACCAATTTCTCGATGTCGAGGGATTTCGGATTGGACTGGCGCATGAGTTGCGGCCCGAGTCGCGGCCGATCGGGGAGATCCTGGCGGCCTCGCTCGACGACGAGTGGGTGGACGTCTTGATCGGCGGCGACACGCACGTGGAGCGGCTGGAGTATCGCGACGACGTACTGCTGATCAATCCGGGCAGCCCGTCGTTGCCGCATCACCTGTCGACGCGGCTGGGGGCGATCGGGATGCTGACGGTGACGCCGCACCGGCTCGAGGCAGAGATCATTGCGCTCGGTCCGAGCGAGGGTCAGCGCAATCCGACGCGGCCGCAGCACGTGGTGATCGAGTACGGGCATGTGGTGGAGGCGTCGCTCGACGGGCACTCGATTGAGGCCGAGGAGTTCCTCAAAGCGCCGCATGAGCGCGTCGTTCCCGAAGTGACATCGAACGGAGCCTGAGATGGATCTGCAACTGCAGGGCAAGCGAGCGCTGGTTACCGGCGGCAGCCGAGGGATCGGCAAGGCGATTGCGCGGGTGCTGGTCGAGGAGGGCTGCGATGTCGTGATTTCGGCACGCGACTCGGAGCGGTTGGCGGCGGCGGCCGAGGAGGTCGGGGCGACGGCGTGGTTCAGTTGCGAGATGTCGGACGACGAGTCGGTCGAGGCGATGGTGTCGGACGCGGCGGAGGCGCTGGGTGGGCTGGACATCCTGGTCAACAATGCGGCGTCTCCGGGCAGCGTGCACGGTCCGATGAAGCTGGCCGATCTGACCGCGGAGCACGCGATGGCCGACTTGCAGGTCAAGGTGCTGGGCTACCTGCGCTGCTCGCGCGCGGCGGCGCCGTACATGCAGGAGCAGGGCTGGGGCCGGATCGTCAACGTGTCGGGCCTCGCCGCTCGCGGCAGCGGGAACACGGTGGGTTCGATCCGCAATGTGTCGGTTGCGGCGATGACGAAGAACCTGGCGGACGAGCTGGGGCCTGACGGGATCAACGTGACGGTCGTGCATCCCGGTCTGACGCGGACCGAGGCGACGCCAGAGCGGATCGCGCAGATTGCCGAGTCGAACGGGATCTCGCTGGAGGAGGCTGAGGCGCGAATGGCGTCGGGCAACTCGGTGCGGACGATCATCGACTCGGACGACATCGCCAACATCGTGGCGTTCCTGGCCTCGCCGAAGTCGATCGCGATTACGGGAGACACGATCGCGGCGGGCGGAGGAGTGGGCCGGGGGATCTACTACTAGTCGGCTAGTCAGCCGCGGCGATCGTCTCGATGGCGCCGTCGCGCAGATAGTCGCGTTCGAGGGTCAGCAAGTACAACACGGTGCCGTTCGCCCAGACTTCCGAGCTGGTACCCAGGGCGCGGCCAAGATCTTCGGCGAGGCTCTCATCGATCAACGCTCGCTCATGCATCACCGCCAACAGTTCGCCCACGGAGCGCCCCGTCAACTCAGCAAGCTGTTCCACGCTCAATTCTCGTGCCTCGATTTCCTCTCTGAGGAATAGGCCCGGGTGCACCGGGAATCCAGGCAGATGAGTCGGCTTGAACTCAGCCATGGTAGTCCTCCACGTCAATGATATAGATGTGACCCGGTTCAGCGCCGGGGCGAACGATCAGCCGCCATCCTCCGGTCAATCGAAGCGCGAACTCGCCATGGCGTCTGCCGTGCAGCGGATGCAGGTTGAGTGATCTGATGTTGAACAGGCCATCCCATGTTGGTTCCAGCGCTACCAGGGCCAAGCGTTCTATGTAGCGGTGTCCCACCGTGGGTCCCCACAATCGCACGGCACGCCGCGGATCATGAAAGGCCCTCTGCAGCCGCTGAGTCCGGAACTCCAGTTGCACTTGGAGCGCCCCCTAGACCGCCTGCGCGGCCTTCACCAGGTTGCGCATCAGGCGGATGGCTTCGTCGTGTGGGACGCGGCCGACGCCGCAACTGGTGGAGACGAGCAGGCGCTCGGGTGGGATCACGTCAACGAGTTGCCCGATCTTCTGGCGCAGCTCGGTGACGGGCGCGGGTGTTGATTTGACGTCGGCGATGCCGGCGATGATTTGCATGCTATCGGGCAGCTCGGCCAGCAGACCATGTTCTTCCCACTGCCCCGAGTAGGAGCATTCGACGTGGACGCGGTCGACGACGCCCTCGAGTTGCTGGATGAAGGGGATTAGCGCGCGCAGGTTCTGTACCTCGATCGAGGGCTTGCGGGCGATGTCGCCGAGGCAGAAGTGGATGGTTCGGGTGATGCCGGCCGCCGGCGCGAGCGGCTCCCTGACCAGCGAGAGCAAGGAGCCGGCGGACTGGCGCTCGGAGACGAGATTGATCGCCTCGCCGGGCGCGTCGAGCTGGATCTCCTGGAGGCCGTTGTCGACCATGTCGGCGATCTCGTCCTGGACGACCTCGATCAGATCATTGAGATGTCCGGATTCGATGGCGTCATCGTCGGCGACGAATCCGCCGCCGATGGTCAGCGGGGAGGGGACGGAGGCCTTGTCGAGGCGGGGCTCGATCTCACGTTCGCGGCGCCAGGCCTTGGCGTGTCCGGTGCCGCGCGGCGCGGTGACCTTGCCGACGACGCGGTAGCGTCCGACGCCCTGCTGACCCTGGGACGTGATTCGGGGAGCGAGCGTCTCCAGGCCGTCGAGGCGGGGCGGGATGTGATGGAGGAAGTCGGGGGCGAAGACCTCGCCGCCCATGATCTGGTCGAGACCGCAGGCGATCTGCTCGTCCATCGCGATGCGGGCCGCGGTCTGGAGGACGCCGTGGGCTTCTTCGTCGGAGAGTTCGCCGGCGTAGTAGCGCTTGAGCTCGAGGCGCTGTCCGAACGGGATCGGCCAGGAGCCGACGACGGTAGTGCGGATGGGCATGAGCGATCCTCGGCTCCCTAGTCGGCGTCGGCATAGATGCGGAAGCCGTAGTCGTTGTAGCGGTAGTTGGGCGAGAGGCTGGAGCGCGCGCCGACGCGGGTGAACTTAATCCGGTGTCGCCAGGAGCCGCCACGGCTGGCGCGTCGCATGCCGGTTGCGGGTCCGGCCGGCGCGACCTGGGGCGAGGCCGCGTAGTAGCCGCGGTCGTACCAGTCGGAGCACCACTCGTGCACGTTGTCGGCCATGCAGTAGAGACCGAAGCGATTGCGGCAGATCTCAAGCGGGACGTGAGGATGTTCGGCTTCGGCAATGGCGGACCGGACCGATTCGTCAGGCCAAGTTTCGTTCGGCTCGGGCCAATCGGCGCCGTTGTGGCCGCCGCGGGCGGCGTATTCGCGCTCGGCTTCGGTCGGCAGGCGGACGCGGAGGCCGGACTGTTCCGAGTACCACTCGCACCAGGCGACGGCCTCGTGCCAGGAGACGCCGACCACCGGGGCATCGGCGATGCGGAACTGCTGCTGCGACCAGAAGGGCGGCGGCGGGGCGCTGGTGTGATCGACGAACGCGGCGTACTGGGCGTTGCTGACCGGGCGCAGGGCGGCGCGGAAGGGAGCGATCGTGACGCGGTGTGCGGGGCGCTCGTCGCGGCGGCGGTCGTCGGCGCCCATGGTGAAGGTGCCGCCGGGCAGGGAGCGCATTGGCGCAGCGATGAGCGGTTGAGCGGTCGGCATGCGCGCATGGTATCGCCGGGATTGGCGGAGATTAGACTGACGGCGTTTGATTCGGAGCTCAAGGAAGGCGGGAACCCATGGGACTGTTGGACGGACGCAAGGCGCTGGTGACCGGATCGAGCCGGGGCATCGGCGCGGACATCGCGCGCGGGCTGGCGGCGCACGGGGCGGCAGTGGCGGTGGCGGCGAGGTCGGACGAGGCCTCGCCCGATCCGCGTCTGCCGGGCACGATCCGCACGGTTGCCGAGGAGATTCGCCAGGCCGGCGGGCACGCGGTGCCGATTCAACTGGACGTGCGCGATCCGGAATCGATCGTTCGGGCGATCGACAACACGGCCTCGGAGCTGGGCGGGCTGGACATCCTGATCAACAACGCGGCGGTGCTCGTGCCGGGCACGCTGGAGTCGGTCCAGGATCGCCACATCGACTTGATCTGGCAGCTCGACCTGCGCGGACCGGTGCTGCTGGCCAAGTACGCGATCGAGCACATGAAGGAGTCGGGCGGGGACATTATCAACATCTCCTCGGGCGCGGCCGACTTCCCCGGTCCCGGGCCCTACGACGAGGTGCGCGAGGGCGGGCAGTTCTACGGGATGGTCAAGGCGGGGCTGGAGCGGATCACGCAGGGCTGGGCGATGGAGCTGCAGCAGTACCAGATTGCCTGCAACGTGCTGACGCTGCGTTACCTGATCAAGACGCCGGGTCACTGGTACGCGTTGACCACGCCGGACCAACCGCAGACCGAGTTCGAGTCGGCCGACTGGATGGCTCGGGCGAGCGTCTGGATTGCGAGTCAGCCGGCGTCGTTCACGGGCAACATCGTTGACGACCGCGAGATGCGCGACACGCTCTCTGACCTCTAAGCCTGTAAGGAACGGACGATGACGGAACATGGGCCGGACCTGATCTACGAGAAGTTCGACCACTACGCGATCCTGACGATGAACCGGCCGCACCGGCTGAATGCGCTGGGCGGCGATCTGCGGCGGCTGACTCGCGAGGCGGTGGCGGACATGGAGGCCGACCCGGAGATGCGGGTGGGGATCCTGACCGGCGCGGGGCGGGCGTTCTCGGCCGGGGCGGACCTGAAGGAGATGAACGAGCAGAACCAGACGCGCGAGGGTCAGCGCGACACGATGGGTTACGACTTCAAAGAGGCGATGCCGTTCTCGCGGGCGCGCAAGCCGTTCATCGCGGCGATCAACGGACTGTGTATCGCCGGCGGTCTGGAGCGGGCGCTGGACTGCGACATCCGGATCGCGTCGTCGGAGGCGTACTTCGGTCTGTTCGAGGTGCAGCGCGGGATTCTGCCGGGCTACGCGATTCACCACCTGGCGCGGATGCTGCCGATCGGCGATGCGCTGTACATCATGCTGACCGCCGACCGGGTCTCGCCGGAGGAGGCGCTGCGGATGGGGCTGATCCGCGAGATCCTGGAGCCGGAGGCGCTGCTGCCGCGGGCGATCGAGATTGCGGAGATGATCGCGGCGAACGCGCCGCTGGCGGTCGAGGGCACGAAGTTCATGGCGCAGCAGTGGCGGCAACTGCAGATCGACGAGTCGTACCGGGTCGGCCAATGGGTGAGCCGAACGGTGCTCAACTCGGAGGATGCTAAAGAGGGCCCGCGGGCCTTTGTCGAGAAGCGGCCGCCGAACTGGACTGCACGCTGACGACACACGACTTGCGCGGCTGTATCGTGTGATTTGTACGAGATGCTGAACGAAGCGCGTATGAATCGTAAGATCGTCGGGTGTTTCGCCCAACGACTGCGATCGCGGTTGCGTTGTTCGCGTCGTTGGCGATCTTCTGGCTGCTGACAGACCTGACGGATGCACAGACGTCGTTGACGGCAACGTCGGCCAGCGTCGACGGGGAGACGCTGACGATCACGCTGTCGGCGGAGGTGGATGTCAGCGGCGTCGCCGACGCTTCGGACTTCAACGTGTCTGTGGGCGGCTCGCCGGTGGCGGTTGAGTCTGCCGAGGTCAGCGGAACGACGATCGGTCTGACGCTCGCGGAGGCGGTTGGGGATCCTGACTGTGACTCTTCGCCGGTTGCGGTCAGTTACGTGAAGTCGGGATCGTCGATTACGGCGTCTGGCGCTCAACTCTCCGATTTCTCGGGGCTCTCCGTGGCCAACGACACCGATGCCGCGCCGGAGATTGTCTCGATCGAGACGGACGTGACTGGTCAGTACATCTACGTCACGTTCTGCGAGGCCATCGCTGCCGGAGAGCAGGGATGGCTGACGATTGCCGCCTTCGAGGTCCATATCAATAGCAATTCAGCACTCATTGACAACGTCGTGCTCAGCTCCAGCCACCCTGAGCGGCTCGAGATAGAGTTCGGGAGCCCGGAGATTGCCGAGGGTGAAACGGTCACGGTCACCTACAACCGGTCCGATGCCGTTAGTGGCGATCCGCCTCAGGACGCGGATCAGGGCAACAAGCTGGTGGACAGTTGGTCGGCGCTGACGGTGACCAACCGGGTTGACAGTCCGCCCGCGCTGGTGTCGGTTGCTGCGCTCTGGGATGTGATCACGCTCACCTACTCCGAGTCGCTCGACCCTGCCAGTGTGCCGGACAAGTCGGCGTTCATGCTCAGTGGGCGGAACTCACCGCCGCAGGTCGAGTCGGTGGCGATCTCGGGCAACACAGTCACGTTGGCGATGTCGGCGGTGATCCAGGGCGAACTGTCTCCTGAGTACCAGCTCGCCTACACCCCGCCGTCGGAGTCGCCCCTGCAGCAGGCGGACGGCGCACAGCAAGCAGAGGAGTTCTCTGGTGAGTTGGTAAGCAGTTCGACGCCCACTACGAACCCAGAGGTCCAGGGGGCAACGGTCAACGGCGCGACGCTGGAGATTGAGTTCGACCACCCGCTCAAGAATGTCGCGCCTGCCAGCGCCTTCACCATCGGCGGCCAGGATGGCGTGAGCGTGACCGCTGCGTCGTTCAGCGGCACGGTCGTGACGCTCACGCTCTCGCCGGCCGTGACTGCCGGTTCCACGATCACCGTGTCTTACGTGAAGCCGAATCCACCACCGAGAGTCGAGGCCCGGAACAACAGAAATGCAGATTCCTTCAGCAATCGAGCGGTGGTCAACAACACGGTTGCGCCGACGCCGGTGCTGAGCGGGGCGCAGATCTCGGCGGACGGGGCGGTGTTGACGCTGACGTTCTCGCTGGCGCTTGATTCGAGCAGCGCGGGCACGCCGGGGACTGCGACATTCAGCCTGGGGGGCACGGACGCGGCGGTGGAGTCGGTGTCGGTGGATGGGACGTCGGTGACCCTGGCGCTGGATCCGCCGGCCGATGCGGGCGAGAGCGTGACGGTGACGTACGCGCCGCCGGGCGATGCGACGCAGCCTCGGTTGCGGTCGCTGGCACACTCGCAGGCGGCCGCGGGGTTCGATATGGAGGCCGTGACCAATCAGGCCGACGGCAAGCCTCGTCCGACGGCGGCGACGGTCGACGGCCCGGCGCTGGTCGTGCGATTCGACCGGGCGGTGGATGGTGCCTCGATTCCCGCGGCATCGGCGTTCACCGTGAGCGGCAGTTCGGCGACGGTGACCGGCGCCGCGATCCTTGGTCGCGAGTTGACGCTGACCCTGAGCGCGTCGGTGACGCACCTGGAAACGTTGACGCTGTCCTATGCCGCGCCCGGAGCGTCGCCGCTCAAGCGGGCGGGCCGTGAGCTCAATGTCGTTGGCTTCACCGGTCTGGCGGTGGAGAACCTGGTCGTGGATCCGACGCCGATGTTTGAGTCGACCTCGATCGACGCCGACGGTCGCACGCTGACGATCGTGATGTCGGAGGAGCTGCTGGGCGGCGCGGCGGGCACGCCGGCGGCGTCGAGCTTCAGGCTGGGCGGCACGACCTCCGCGTCGGTGGCGTCGGTTGCGATCGTGGGCGCGACGGTGCTGCTGAGTCTCGACCCGGCGGCGGACCTGAACGAGACGGCGACGATCGGCTACGAGCCTCCGACGGACGCCTCGCTGCCTGCGCTGCAGAGCGTTGACGGGGTCTGGAAGACGGCCGGGTGGAGCGGTCAGCCAGTGACCAACCTTGCCGACGGCGTTCCCCGAGCGGTCAGCGCCGTTGCCAATGCCGGCACGATCACGCTGGGATTCGACCGAGCGCTGGACGGGTCCTCGATACCGCCCGCAGCCGACTTCGTCATCGCGCCCGCGGGTCATGCGGTGAGCATGGTCGCGATCGACGGCGCCAGCGTCACGCTGACGCTGGCCAGCCCGGTCGTGTTTGGCGAGGCGGTCACGGTCTCCTACTCGGCGGCGGGGATGACGAAACTCAGGCGCGACGGGCAGGCGCTGGATGTCGCCGCGTTCAGCGGGCTCGAGGCGGACAACCAGACGCCGGAGCCGTTGGTGCGATCGGTGATCGGCGAGGGGAACGGGATCGTGATCGCGTTCTCGCAGGCGCTGAACACGGGATTGACGCCGGCCGCCGCCGCGTTTTCGCTGAGCGGCGACGGTCCGACCGTGGACGGCGTGACGGTGAACGCGATGTCGGTCGGGCTGAGGCTCGACGCTTCGTTGACCGAAGGGGCCGAGTACACGCTGACCTACAGCAAGCCGAACGACTCGGCGCTGGAGACATCCGACGGCTCGCCGGTGGCGTCGTTCACGGAGGCGGTTGCGAACATCACGGATGTCGCGCCGACGGTTCTGAGCGTCGTCGGCGATGAGGCGACGCTAACGGTCACATTCGATCAGCCGCTGGAGTCGACGGCCGTTGTTGACGGCTCCTTGTTCGGCCTGAGCGGCGATGCCGAGCGAACGGTGACGGGGGTCGAGATTGCCGGCTCGGCGCTGACGCTCACGCTCTCGACCGCGCTGAGCGAGGGCGAAGCGGCCTCGCTGACATACACGCAACCCGAGCGGGACGGGATTGTCGACCCGACAGGACATCGGACCGCGAGTTTCAGTGAGGCGATCGAGAATCGGACGGACACGGCGCCCGCGCCTGTGTCGGGGATGGTCGTGGACGCCGAAATCGTGATCTTGCTCGACCAGGACATCCATGACGACCCGCGCTTTCACGACGACGACGGATATCCGGGGGATCACTTCACGGTTTCGGGCATAGACGCGTTCACCACGATCGATTTCGTGCAGGTGTCGAACGACGGTCCCGGCGGGGTCGGCAAGATCGTGATCACGCTGTCGGCGAATGTCGGTCCGGACGACGCGGTGTCGGTGAGGTACTTCCCCGACAGCGGGACGATTCGGATCCGCGAGGACGAGGCGGACGAGCGGCGGGCGGAGATCAACGGCTTCGTGTTGCAGAACCTGACGCCGGCTCGGGCGGAGTCGGCGACGGTAGATGGGGCGACGCTGATCGTGACGTTCGATCATGCGCTGGACGACGGCGTGCTGCCGCAGGCGTCGGATTTCACGTTGAATGTGCCTGAGCGCACCGTGACGGTGACCTCGGCCGGAATCCAGGACGGGGAACTAGCGCTGACGCTTTCCGAGTCCGTGATCGAGGACGAGTCCGTCGAGTTGACGTATGCGGCGTCGGAGGAGTTCCCGTTGCTGGGGATGAATGGCGGGGCGGCCGAGTCGTTCGAGATGCTGACGGTCGAGAACCTGACGGATTATGCGCCGTTTGTGGTGGAGGTCAAGACAGACGAGGAAGGGACGAATGTCTTCGTTCGCTTCGATCAACGGCTCGAAACCGCAGGCACCATTGAGCGGGAGTGGTTTGACATTGTGCAAGAGGGTCTGCCGGAGCTTGGGATTCGCACGGTAGTCCGTGATCCGGGCGTAGGGGACGATACCCAGTTGCTGATCGAGCTGGAGACAGGGGTGATTCGCGAGGGCGCCGCAGTGACTCTGGAGTACAGGGCTCCGGACAGCGGTGGTCTGCGGGACGACGATGCACCGAATCGGGTGTTGTCATTCACCGAGGTAGTGGACAACCGCGTCGACGTTGATCCGAGAGTTGAGCGGGTCATGGTGAATGGGAACGTCTTGACTGTCGAGTTCGATCAGCTGCTTCATGACGAATCTGACGATTTCCCACCTGCCAGTTGCGAGAAGCTCAGGCAAGAAGACTCGCAAGTGGATTGCCAAGAGCCCGAGGAATTCACTTGGTTCACAGTGGTGCGAGACGAGGAAGAGATCATTCCGATTGAGTCAGTCGTTGTCTCAGGCGTCACGTTGGTGCTAAAGCTCAGCGAGCGCGTTGACAAAGGGGACCCAGTCAAGATCAAGTACCAGGGAAGGTCCTACGACGGTGACAGCCGGAATCTGCGAGACAAAGCAACGCCTGCTCATCCCGTTGACGATTTCACTATCCCCAGCCTCGACTATCCGGGAATAGAGATTGACAACGTCACGCCGGCGCGAGCGACAGGCGCTCTGCTCAATCGCGACGAAGCGGACAAGCTGCGTGTTGAATTCGATCACGATCTTGTCGATGCTGCGACCGTTGACCCGGCGGCCTTCTCAGTCACTGTCGACGGATCGGCGGTCAGCGTTCAGAACGTCAGCGCTTCGGGTAGAGAGCTGAGCATCATTCTGACGACTGGCGTCCCGGAGTGCGCGTCTGTCGCGGTCGGGTATGAGCCGGGGGAGCCTCCGCTGGTGGACTTGGACGGGCGGTTGGTGGACTCGGATGGGCGGATGATTGAGGCGTTTCGCTTTGGTGTTGCGAACCTCATTGAACTGGAGCTTGGGTTGGCATGCGTGGCGTGGGACGGCGAGGCGATGGCGTTGTCCTTTGGCGCGGGCACACAGATTCCTGAAGGGCTTGTGAGCGAGTTGACGTTGCGGGTCGAGGGCGAACCGCGCGAGTTCAGCCTGGAAGCGTCGGACGGGGTCGTTCGCCTGATTCCTGCCGCTCCGATCTGCCTGGGCGAGGTTGCGGAGTTGGTCTGGACACGGCCGGATCCGGCAGACGAACGGTCGTGGACTCGGACCATCGAGCGGGTCGCGCCTTGCGCGGTGTTGGCGGTGGCGCAGGGGACGGAGTTACGGGTCGGGTTCGACCAGGCGCTGGATCCGGCGCTGCCGACTGTGGCTGAGTTCATGCTTGAGGGGGACGCGGCCGTGGCTGCCGTGGTGTCGATTGAGGGGGCGACGCTTGTGCTGCGACTGGGATCGGCCGGGATCGATGCGGGACAAGAGGTCGATCTCACGTATTCGGGCAGCTCGTTGACGGGCGGCGGGTTGCCGGTCGGTCCGTTCACGATTGCGGTCAGCAACCGGACGGAGCCTCCCAGGTTCGTCTCGGGTTTCGGCGTGGGCGACTTGATTGCGCTCAGCTTCGACCTGCCCCTGATCGCGCGGGCGGTGCCGGCCTCGCGATTCATCCTGGCGGGGTTTGACGAGGAGCCGAAGATTTCTCGGGTCGAGATCAGCGGGACCAGCGTGTACCTGCACCTGGCGTCCAAACTGCCCGACGAACCGGATCTGTTCGGCGTCGTCTATCTGGCCAAAGCGAGCGGCGGACTCGCCGGAGTGAGCGGGGCGCGCCTCGGGAACGGCGTGTTCGTGGTGGACAACTACACCGAGACACCGCCCGGGATTGCAGCGGCCGAGGCTGACCGGCGGACGGTGGACGTGCGGTTCGATCAGCGGGTCGACGGGCGCGAGGCGACTGTTGCGGACTTCGTCGTCTATGCGGGGCGGCGCAGACTCGAGGTGACGGAGATGACGTGGTCGAAGCAAGGAGTCGTGCTGACGATTTCGGAGCGGGTGACGTCGCCCGACGCGGTGCGACTGACCTATGCGCCGAGCGGCGATGGTCGAGTGCGGGACCTGTCGGGCAACGAGCTGGCCGAGTTGGAGTTCTGGGCGGACAACGTCACCAAGGCGCCCAAGGCGACGGCGGCGCTGGTCGAGGAGGCGAAGCTGCGCTCGCAAGGCGGTACCACGTTCGCCCGGGAACTGGTGCGCGGCGTCGCCGAGGGGGACGGTATCCGGGTCACGATCCTTCCGGGTATGGGGACGACGAACGTCGCCTATCGGGCTGAGCTGCTGTCGGTCGATGCGGCCGGGTTGCACGACGGCCCGCTGACCGTCCGCTGGTCGCGGCTGGACGATGCATCGGCGCTGCTGGCTGAGCTCGAACAGGTGCCGTCATGGTGCTGGGACGCAGAGGATCCCGACACCGTCATGGCGTGGTGGCTGGGCGAGAGCGACCCGCACGGCGTGCCGACCGACCGCGGGGTTGCGGTCTCGGTGACGGGCGCGGTCGGCGCGGGCGTGCGCGGCATAGATTGCGTGCTTGATCTGGTCAGCGGCGAGTGGCGATTCTGGCGACGGGGAGATGTGCTGATCAGTCCGGCGCTGATCCTGAGCCGGGAGGCGGGAACGGGGTTCAGGTCAGATCCGTGGCCGTCCTCAGGGTCACTTCGCCGGCGATGAAGCTGCGCCGTTCGCCGTCCGATGTGCGGACGACTAGCGCGCCGGCCTCGTCAACGCCCTCGGCCGTGCCTGCGATCTGCTCGCCCGTAGTCAGCGTGACCGTGACATCCTGGCCGAGCGTATTCAATCGCGACACCCAGGTCTCGTGTAGCTCGGTCGTGCCGGCCTGGCGATAGCGCGTCTCGAAGGCGTTGAGCAGGCCGGCGAGCACCGGTTCTCGCTCCTGGCGGGATTCGAGCTCGATCATCAGGCTGGTTGCGGGACGGTCGATCTGGGTGGCCCAGGGCGCGGGGTCGAAGTTGACGTTGAGTCCGATGCCGACGAGGGCGTAACCGGGCCGAGCGTCGCGCCACTCGGCCTCGATCAGGATGCCGCCCAGCTTGCGGTGTTCGATCTGGATGTCGTTGGGCCACTTGATTGTCGGTTCGAGCGGCGTCGCGGCGCGCACGGCGTCGGTGGCGGCGACCGGACTGACGATGCTGAGGCGCTTGAGCTGCTCGACGTCGGGCCGGACGATGATCGTGGCGTGGATGCTCTGTCCGGGCGGCGAGACCCAGATGCGTCCCTTGGTGCCGCGACCGGCGGTCTGCTCGTCGGCGACGACGACCGCGCCGTGGGGCGCGCCGTCATCGGCGAGCCGGCGGGCGTCGTCCATCGTGGACGTGGTCTGAACGAAGTAGTGGAAGTCCCGGCCGAATTCCGTGGTGGTGAGCAGTGCGCGGACGCGGTCGATGTCGAGGCGTTGGTCGGGCGGGAGGAGTTCGTGCTTGGCCATGCGGCGAGGCTAGCGAGTTAAACGGTACGACCCCGAGCTGGGCGGCTCGGGGTCGTCGTGGTTCGCCCAGGTAACCGGGCGACGTTTGGAGTCAGCGGCTAGGAGGCGCCCACCTCCACTGCGCTGCGTCGTCGGTACCTGGGCGATCGTTGACTATGTCCCAAGTTGCATCACCTCCTTTCCTACCTCGCAGGCTAAGGGGCGCTCGGTTGACGCGTCAAGGAGGAATTCCGCCGGACGACATCGCCGGCTCCTAGACCCCCTGAGATAGACTCCCGCCGAACGAGTCGGTCGATGTGAGGAAGACCGCAGCAATGGTCGCTACCACAGCACTTGGTCCTTGGAAGCGCCCACTGAAGTTGTTCACTGTGTTGCTCTTGCCGGTCCTCGTCTCTCTGATCCCACTGATGCTGCGAGCTGAATCGCCTCCGGATGCTCCGTTAGGGGAAACCCAAGTGGTCTGGCTCGCCGGTCCCCAGCAGATCGATGGGACGGAACGTCAAAGCGGGTTCATTCGATGGGGTGGCGGGACGTTCTATCAGCTGGCCACCCGGTTGGCAGCGGACGGCTGCCGCCTGCAAGCGCTCTGGATACCTGAAGACCGGATTGGCTACCACGCCGCTGCGCCGCAATTCGTGAATCAGCAGTTTACAGACGCCTACGTAGGCCAAGATTCACCAATCGCGCCCAACACCGAACTCGCCGTCGCCTGCACTGACGGCCAGACCGATGCATGGGCGAGGCCGATGCATCCAGAGTTCGAGCTCGTCGCCATGCATCTCCGCTGGATCCTCAGTCCCCACACGAACAGCACTCGAAACAAGCAGGGAACGGCACTCGTTCAGTTCGGGGGAGGTTCGTTCCAACAGTTAATCGGTAGGCTCGCGATAGATGGCTGCAACGCCCATCGGCTCAGCATTGGTGAGCTCCAGTACAACTTCGAACACACCAACGCCACCAATCAGCCGTTTAGAGATGCCTATTTCGGCAACATCGAGCGAGGCACAAGTGTCTATGTGGAGTGCGTCGACAACTGCGACATCATCTATGGACTAGACCTCGTCGAGTACTCGCAGGCGTGGCGGGACATCATTGAGACGTGCATCGTTCCACACTTCCCGGAGGAACTAGAAGTCATCAGGTCTGACTGTGCCACAGGCGCCTGGACGGAGGAAACTTCGCTCATCCTCACTGTCATGCCTCTGCCGCAGGACATATGTAGGATTAATGCAACTTGGATCCAGGATTACTTCCAAGCCAGCGTGTCTTCCATCTACGTATTCACCAATTCTAATCTCATGTATCAGTGGAGCACTGCCGCAGTCTGGCTGATCTCGCCCAGGCAGGGACAGTGGGCCGATTTCTGGAGGAATCAAACTCAAGCCAGGGTGCTTGCCGCGGAAGCGCACGAGTTGTGTCACCATCACCAGGAGTGGCAGACTTTCAAGTTCCATATGGATCATGACTTCCTGAAGGATGGGAAGTCGAGTTCCCTATGGCCGGATCCTGGCGCACCCCATGTGACGTATGCTCGTGGTTTCTGGTATGAAACCGAGATGGCGCAGGAATTCATGGACCTCGTTGGTTACACGCGGAGCAAGGACGGGGAATGGCAGCTCCCTGCTTCGCCGCACTATCGCGACTTACACTCCTATGTGCAGAACCAGCCGGAGGAACTCGCTGCCGAAATCTGCGCAGCCTACCTCCTCAGACAGTTCGACCCGGACAATAGCGTCAGAATGTGGTTAAGGCAGGCTCCGTATTGGACACAGGCGTTTGATGACTGGGTAGAGAAGTGGATCGTGTTGCCAATGGCAAGTGAGGTTGACGAGGAGTAGAGGGCGTACTCCCGCGAGAAGCATGCAGCGTCCCTACAAGTGTTCGTTCAAGACTTGACCTAGAATTTGCTTCGATTCGTCTCCTTTCCTGTTTAGTGGGCTAGCACGGAGATGGGAATCTTGACCAGCGTTTCAGCGGTGCGACAGGGAATCGGGGACGGCGGTTGGGCTTGGGGGCCAGCAGTAGACGGCGGCGGTCCTGAGGATGCCGCAGGCGTGTTCGTGGCCGGCGTCAAGCGCGGTGAAGCCGATGTCCTGGATTTTCGGGGGCGGATCGCTCAGTTCGCCCCAGCAGTGGATCTGGCCGTCGCGGGTCAGGGCGCAGCCGAAGTCGTAGCCGGATGAGATGGCGGCGACGTCCAGGCCTGATGGCGGGCTCAACTGCTCTCGCTGACCGTCGCCCCAACACACGATCCGGCCAGCGGTGGAGAGCGCGCAGCCGTGATCGTCGCCGACGGCCAGCGCCGTGAAGGATCCGGCGGGCGGTGTGGACTGGCGCCAACTGTTGTCGCCCCAGCAACGGATCGCGCCGTCGCTGCGGATGCCGCAGGAGTGGTCTTCGCCGACACCGACGTCGATCCATGTGCCGGCCGGCGGGTTGGCCTGTCCGTAGCGATCCCAGCCGAAGCAGAGCAGACGACCGTCCTCACGCAGCGCGCAGGTGTGGTCCTCGCCGGCGCTGACCTTGACGAAGCGTCCTTCGGGACTCGCGGCGCCGACGAACTTGCCAGCGCCCCAGCAGTGAAGGCCTGCATCGAGATCGATGGCGCAGGTGTGGGTGTCGCCGGCGCTGACGCCGACGAAGCGGCCATCGGGGGCGTCGAGCTGTCCGTGGAGGTTCGAGCCCCAGCAGTGGATTCGTTGGTCGCGGTCGATGACACAGGTGTGTTCGCCGCCCGAGCTGAGCGCGACGGCGCTGAGTGTCGCGTCCGCTTCTCGGGGCGCTTGCAGGGCTGCACTCAGGAGGATTCCGACGAGCGCCAGGACGTATGCGAGCCACTGCATGTCGAGCGCGAGGGCGGCTCAGGCGTCGGACCCGGCGAGCATCGCTAGAGCGCGGCTGTGACTTCGCGGACGGAGTCTTCGACGATGTTGAGGATTTCGTTGACCTCTTCCTCGCTGGCGACGAGGGGCGGCGCGAGGAGGTAGCCGTCGTTGCGGACGCGGCTGATCAGGCCGCGTCGCTGGCAGGCCTGGAGCAGTTTGGCGCCCATTGCGTCGGAGGCGGGGAAGGCTTCGTCAGTCTCGGGGTCCTTGAGGATGTCGAAGCCGCACATGAAGCCGAGCCCTCGGACGTTGCCGATGTGCGGGTTCTCGGTCAGGCGCTGGAGGCCTGAGAGGAGCTGGTCGCCGCGGGCGGCGGCGTTCTCGACCAGCTTCTCGTCCTCGAAGATCTGCAGATTGCGCAGTCCGACAGCGGCGCCGGTGGCGTGGCCCGAGTTGGTGTAGGCGTGCATGAACTTGCCGGGTCCGTCGGTGATCGTCTCGTGGACTTCCTTCGACCAGACGGCGGCGCCCATCGGGACGTAGCCGGAGGTGATCGCCTTGGCGATCGACATCATGTCCGGCTCGACGCCGAAGTGTTCCAAGGCGAACCACTTGCCGGTTCGGCCGAAGCCGGTGATCACTTCGTCGGCGACGAGCAGTACCTCGTAGCGGTCACAGACCTCGCGCAGGCGGGGGAAGTAGTCGTCGGGCGGCGGGTAGACGCCGCCGGCGCCCTGGACCGGCTCGGCGATCACGGCGGCGACCGAATCGGGGCCCTCCTGCTCGATCGTGGCGACGATGTTGTCGATCAACAGGTTGCCGCTGTCGATGCGGCCGCCGCCGGTCGGGGTGGCGTCGGGCGTGGTGGCGTTGATGATGTCGGGCACGGGGCGGCCGAACTGGGGCTTGAAGACTTGCATACCGGTGGCGGCGGTCATGGCGACGGTGTTGCCGTGGTAGGCCTCGACGCGGGTGATGATCTTCTGCTTCTCGGGGCGGCCCTTCTGGATCCAGTAGAAGCGGGCGGCCTTGACGTTGGTTTCGTTCGACTCGGAGCCGGAGTTGGTGAAATAGACCGCCTGCATGTTGTCGTAGGCGAGTTCGATCACCTTCTTGGCCAGGCGAATGGCCGGTTCGTTCGTGTATCCCTCGTATGAATTCGAGAAACCGAGCTTGGCCATCTGCTCTTTGGCCGCTTCGCCCAGCTCCTCGCGGCCGTGTCCGACGGCGACGTTCCAGAGCGCGGAGAGGCCGTCGATGTAGCGCCGGCCGTCGGCACCGTAGATGTAGATGCCCTCTCCGCGCTCGAAGAGCACCGGCTCCTGGTGGAAGTCGGGGTGGAACAGCGGGTGGACCCAGTGATTGAGGTCATCCTCGACGAGTGCGCGGTACTGGGCGTTGTCCATTGCTGGGCTCCGTTGGATGCAGAGGGTCAGTGGTGTGCAGGGTATGTGTTGTTGCGTTACGGAGATAGGCGATCAGCAGGCAGACTGTTGAGACTGTTCAGGACTTCTCGGGCCACGTCGCGGTCGTCCCAGGGTTCGACGCGGTCGGCGTAGATCATGGTTGGTTCCGCGCCCTTGCCGGCGATCAGGACGAGATCGTCGGGGCCGGCGAGCGACGCGGCGCGCTCGATGGCCTGGCGGCGATCGGGCTCTCGGTCGAACGATTGGCCGCCGGCCTCGACAAAGTGCGCGGCGATTTCGGCGACCATCTCGATCGGGTCTTCAGAGCGCGGGTTCTCGTTGGTGATCACGGTGTGTTCGGCGTAGGTCGCGGCGGCGGCGGCCATGGCGGACTTGCGAATCGGGTCGCGCTCGCCGGCGACGCCGAAGACGAGGATGAGGCGTCCCTCGACGTGGGGCTTGAGCGTCTGCAGCGCCAGGTCGAGAGCCGGGCCGGTAGCGGCGGCGTCGACGATGACGGTGAAGGGCTGGCCGTCGTCGATCGACTCCATCCGACCGGGAACGGGTCGGAGATTGTTGAGCGCCGCCTGCATCGCGACGGGTCCGACGCCGAGCGACCAGGCGGCTCCGGCGGCGAGGGCGGCGTTGCCGAGGTTGTGGGCGCCGGGCAGCGGCAGGCGCGCGCCGAGCGCGCCGGCGGGCGTGACGACGCGGATGTCGGAGCCGCGCGCGTCCTGAGACGAGGCAAGGACGCTGACGTCGGCGGTGGTGTTGGGGGTCGCGGTCGCCAGGGTCGTGTGTTGGTTGTGGCTGGCGCGGATGATGTCGAGGAGCGGGTCTTCGGCTCGGACGACGGCCGCCGCGCGGGGGAGCCCCCCTCTGCCTGCGGCATCTCCCCCCGCTTCGCGGGGGGAGAGGGGAACCTGGTGATCGTCGAGGGATTGGAAGAGCTTGAGCTTGGCGGCGAGATATTGTTCCCGAGTGCCATGGAAGTCGAGGTGGTCGTCGGAGAGGCCGGTGAAGACGGCGACCCGGGTGTTGATCCGGTCGGCGCGGTGGAGTTCGAGGGCGTGGGAACTGATTTCGAGGACGGCGTGGGTATCGCCGGCGGCGACCATCTCGGCGAGTCTGGCCTGGATGATGTCTGCATCGGGGGTGGTTTCACCGGTCTCGTTGCGGCTCCACTCGCCGCCGACGTGGAATTCGACGCCGTTGAGCAGGCCCGTCGGATGACCGGCGGCGGAGAGCATCGCGTGGATGAAGTAGGTCGTGGTCGATTTGCCGTCGGTGCCGGTGACGCCGACGACGGTGAGTTTGCGGGCGGGATGATCGTGGAAGGCGGCGGCGATCTGAGGCAGGGCGGCCCGCGTGTCCTCGACGCTGACCACAGCGATGTCGGGATACGCGTCTGCGACTGGCTGCCAGAGCTGTCTGCGGTCAGTCTGGACGATGAGCGCGACCGCTCCATTGGCGATAGCCGCGTCAAGGTATTGGTGGCCATCGACGGTGAATCCGGGGAGAGCGACGAATACCGAACCGTGTGTGACAGAGCGCGAATCCTGGGTGACATCGCCGACGACGATGTCCGGCAGACGACTGTCATTAGACAGTGAGATTGAACTGACGATCTCGCGGAGCGGCTTGCTCGTCATGCGCTCGCTCTCACTCTTGATTCGCGTCAATCGCCAGGCCGCCTGTAAGCCGGGTTCTGTACCCGACGCCATGGATTGCTCCCGGAGTCGGGCGGCGGCCATCCATCTGGGACGGCGGTTACCCGCCGCCTCGAGCGACCTACCCGGAGGCGGCCCGGGACGAGCCGTCGCCTCCCTATTTGGTCTTGCTCCGGGCGGGGCTTGCTCAGCCGGCCGGTCGCCCGACCGCTGGTGCGCTCTTACCGCACCATCTCACCCTTGCCGCCGTCCCCACACACGAGAGGACGGGTAGGCGGTGTGTTTCTGTGCGCTTTCCGTCAGCTCGCGCTGCCTGGGAGTTACCCAGCGCCCTGTCCCGAGGAGCCCGGACTTTCCTCGATCCCCGGCCAAGTCGGACTTGACTGGGAACCGCGACCGCCCGGCGGCCTGGCGAGATTCACTGTAGCGCGGTTGCCTCCTCTGCCTGCGGCATCTCCCCCCCGCAAAGCGGGGGGAGAGTAAGTCAGGTTCGGTCGAGAGCTTCGTTGGCGAGGGCGTCGGCTCGGGTGTTGAGTTCCCGCCGGACGTGGGTGGGTTGGAAGGCGTCGAGCTGATCGATCAGGGCGGAGAGTTGCTCGAAGAGGGGCTTGAGCTGCTGGTGCTTGACCCGGTAGCGGCCTTCGAGCTGGCGGACGATGAGTTCGGAGTCGAGGCGGAGTTCGAGCCGGGTGGCGCCTCGCTCGAGGGCCGCCTCGACAGCGGCGATGGCGCCGTGGTACTCGGCGACGTTGTTGGTCGCGCGGCCGATGGGATTGCCCCAGGCGTCCAGCTCCTCGCCGTCCGGTGTGTAGAGGGCGGCGCCGTAGGCGGCGGGGCCGGGATTGCCCCGGGATGCGCCGTCGGCGTAGGCGATGAGTTGCATGCTGGTGAGAGTAGCTAGGCCTTGAGCTGGGTGGTGACGGAGTGGTCGAAGACAACGACTCGCTCGACGAGGTGCTCGATCAGGTCGCGGCGCTGGGGGAAGTTGAGCTGGTCCCAGCCTTCGCGGACGCGGTGGATGCGGAGGTCGCGTCGGCGGCGGCGTTCGGCTTCGCGGTCCTGGGCGGCAGCGCGGCTGCGGATCTGGGCGAGGTCGGCGCTGGCCGACTCCCACTCGGCGATCAGGTCGGCGCCGGCGTCCTGCAGGCCGGCAGGCGGTGGATCGCCGGTGGCGGCGTCCTCGAGCAACTGGCTGAGTCGGCGATCAATGGCGCGCAGGCGGGCCTCGGCGTTGGCGACGGCGACGACGGTTTCGGCGGCCAGCGCGCTGTCGTCGCGGCCGATATCGAGCACCGAGGTCTCGCCGCCCTCGCGCTCGCCGCGGATGTGGGCCAATACCTCGGCTTCAAGCTCGTCGGCGTGGCGGGTGTGATAGCTGCCGACCGACTGATTGGTGCGCGCCTCGGACTGGTAGTAGCGGTAGATGGTCTCGCCGGTTTCGCCGCCGGCGTTGTGCCATTGACGGCGGCGGGTGACGCCGATCATGCGGGTCTGATCTTCGCCGCACCAGACCAGGCCGGAGAGGAGAAAGTCGGAGGGATGACTGACGCCGGGCGCGGTACGGCGCTGCTCCATCTGTTGGGCGACGGCCTCGAAGTCAGGCTCGGAGACAATGGCGTCGTGGTTGCCGGGAACAGTGACGCCAAGTTTGTCGTAGCGGCCGATGTAGACGGGATTGCGCAGCAGGTCGCGGATCGTGACCATGCTCCAGTTGCGTCCGCGGCGGGTCTGATAGCCGTCCGAGTTGAGCCGCTGCGCGATGCGGCGGATGCCGAGACCGTCGTGCAGGTAGAGATCGAAGATTCGGCGGACGACGGCGGCTTCTTCCTCATCGACCTGGTAGCGGGCGTCGTCGCCGACGCGGTAGCCGTAGGGCGGGCGTCCGATGGCCTGGCCCAGGCGCGCCTTCTCCTGGAGCCGCTGGCGGCGGCGCTCGGTGTCGGGGTCGGGATCGTTGTGCAGTCGCCAGAGGTCGATCAGGGAGGACTCGTCGATCGGGCCCTCGTCGAGTGAGATGAGCTGAACGCCGCGCGAGCGGAGCTGGAGCACGGTGCGCACGGCCTGGGTGGCGTCGCTGCCGAGGTGGTCGAAGCTCTGGGCGATGACGAACGTGAAGCCGCGCGCCTCCTCGCTGAGGTGGCGCAGCAGTTGACGCAGGCCGGTGCGTTCGCGGTGGGGGACGATGTCGGTGTCGAGGAAGGTCGCGGTCGGCTCGAAGCCGTGTTCGCGGCAGTAGTCGAGGAAGCGGGCGTTCTGCTCGATCAGGGTCGGCTGATGGCCGTTGGCGGCGTGCGCGGCACCGCCGTCGGGGTCGCGACGGTGTGGATGCTCGGCAGCCTGACTGAGGTACCCGATGGCTCGCACAGGTGGATGTTATGTCGTTGCGCGGGGGTGTACTAGCCGACGCGCAGCAAGCATCCACATGCTGGACAATCGACGGCTCGGACGCCGCGTCGGGCGCGGCTGACGACGATCGTTGGCAGGGTGATGCGGCACTCGGCGCAGACGCCGCTGGCGACGGTCGCGACGACCCGAGGCCGGCGGCGACGGTACTGGTCGTAGACGTCGAGATCTTCGCCGGTCATCTGGTCGCGGAGGATTTCGACCTGGCGGGAGAGTTCGTCGACCTGCTCCTGGATGCCGGAGCGCTCGACCTCGAGCTGGGACTGGCGCTCGTTCCAGATATCGAGCGCGGCAGTGCGCAGGTTGTGCAGCCACTTGCCGGCATCGTGGGCCTGTTCGGCGTCGTACTGGGCGCGGGTCTCGGCCTCGGCGAGGGGCGGCAGTTGCTGGCGCTGGCTGTAGAGATCGCGCTGCAGTTCTTCGAGCGTGCGGTGGTCGGTGATCGAGCCGGAGTAGAGACGGCGGTCGGTGACTTCGATCCGGCGCTCGGCGGTCTGGACGACGGCGTGGGCCTCGCGCACGGCGTGGTCGGCGCGGCGCGCTTCCTCTTCCTGTTGGGCGATCTCGCCGTCGAGCTGGGCGACGAAGGGCGGATCGCATATCTGGTCGACGACGTGCTGGAGTTCGCGCCTGGCCTGATCGCGCTGGATATCGACTTCCTGGAGCTGCTGCATCCCCTCAAGGTCCATGGCGGCGGCTCGATTTCGTTTGGCGGCTGGGTATGGAGAAATGGACCGGCGTGGTCCGTTTCACTGAGTGTATGCCCGACCACTGGGATAGCCAACACGCGCGCGATCGGAGCGAGGACGGGTCTGCGGCGCTGATAGGCTTGGGTGGCCATGACTAGCGAGAGCGGGATCGCGGCGCGCACATCGGGGCACGCGGTCCGGCGCACGACTTCACTGCTGATCAACGTTTCGACCCTGCTGCAAGAGCCGATCGGCTCGCTGCGGGAGTACGAGATCGATGCGGCGCGGGGCGCCGGGCTGGCATCGGCCGTCTCGGGCGGCGTGCGACTGTTGCGTACGGATCAGTCGATCCTGGCGACGGCGTCGCTGGAGACCACGGTGAGCGATCTGTGCGGCGGCTGTCTGCAAGAGTTGGAGTTGCCGTTGGAGATGTCGTTCGACGAGGAGTTCTGGCCCGATTCGGACGCCGCGCTGGGGGTCGCGATTGAACCTCCGCCGGAGCGAGCCGGGTTCGCGGTGATCGACGGGCAGATCGACCTGTCGGAGGCCGTGCGACAATATGTGGAGATGGGGCGTCCGATGAGTCCGCGCTGCGGAGAGGACTGTCCCGGATTGCAGAACGACGAGCCGCAGGAGGCGCCGATCGACGATCGCTGGTCGGCGCTGGCGGCGCTGAAACTTGAGATCGAGCAGGACTGAGGCGCGAGCGCCGGTCCGACGTGAGAAGGAGACGAGCAAGATGCCACCGCTTCCGAAGCGCAAGTATGCGAAGACCCGCCAGCGGCTGCGTCGCCAGCACCACCGCGTGCAGCGGCCGAAACTGGTCGTCTGCGCCGACTGCAACGAGACGCACCAGGCGCACCACATCTGCTGGGCCTGCGGGCAGTACCGGGGACGCAATGTGATCGAGCTGGAGGACTAGGGTGGCGGAGGGCGGTCCCGCGACGGCGTGGCTGTTTCCCGGCCAGGGCGCGCAAGAAGTGGGGATGGGCCGCGACCTGCACGACGCCTTCCCCGAGGCGCGGGATATCTTCGAGGAGGCGGACGAGGCGCTGGGGCGCTCGCTGTCGAGCGTGATCTTCGAGGGTCCGGACGAGGTCCTGCGGGAGACGGTCAACACGCAACCGGCGATCCTGGTTGCCTCCCTGGCGGCCTGGCGCGCGGCCACGGTTGCGGGTCACGAGGCGTTGGAGAGGGCGCCCGTCTGCGCGGCCGGGCACAGCATGGGCGAGTACTCGGCGCTGGTTGCGGCGGGATCGCTGACGGTGTCGGAGGCGGTACGGCTGGTGGCCAAGCGCGGCGAGCTGATGCAGGCGGCGGGCGAGCAGCATCCGGGCACACTGGCGGCGGTGCTGGGGATGGACGAGGCGGATGTCGAGGCGGTCTGCGCCGAGACGGGCGCGGAGGTCTGCAACCTGAACGCGACCGGGCAGATCGTGGTCGGCGGCACGGTGCCGGCGGTTGAGCGGGCGGCGGCGCTGGCCGAGGAGCGCGGCGCGCGGCGGGTGGTGATGCTGAACGTGGGCGGCGCGTTTCACTCGTCATTGATGACACCCGCGGCCGAAGCGATGGCGCCGATCATCGCGGAGGCGGCGGTGTCCAATCCGGCGACGCCGGTGGTCGGCAACGTCGAGGCCGAGTTGTTGGGGTCGGCGGCCGAGGTGCGCGCGGACCTGACGGCGCAGATCCGGCGTCCGGTGCGCTGGCGGGACACGGTGCTGCGGATGCATGAGATGGGGGTCGGACGTTACGTCGAGATGGGACCGGGCAAGGTGCTGACCGGGTTGGTCCGCACGACACTGCGTCCGCTCAAGCCGGCGCAGATGCCGGAACTGGTGAACATCAGCGATCGGGAGAGCGTTGGCGGCTAGCGGGATTCGAGCGCCTATTCGTCCCGACGCAGAGGACAACGCCCGGGTCAGAGCGTTCTGCGCGCTGTTCGAGGCCGAGTTCGGTGTGATGCGCGCGACGACTTCGCTGCAGCGATCGCACGAGGTCGTGCCAATGTCCGGGGACCGGGCAGAGCGCGCGGCGCGGCTGGTCGCGGGCGTGATCGGGCGTCGCGAGGAACTGGACGGGATCATCGAGGAGACGGCGGACCGGCTGCCGATGGATGAGATGGCGCTGGTCGATCTGACGATTCTGCGCATTGCGCTGTATGAGATGCTCTTCGATAATGGCGCGGTACGCCCGAACACCGCGGTTCGGCAGGCGGTCTCGCTGGCGAAGCGGTTCGGCGACGACGGCAGCCGCCGATTCGTGAGCGGCGTGTTGGGCGAGATCAGTCGGAACCGTCTGCAGGCTGGGACTGCGGAGTAGAAGAAGGACGGCGGCATGGCACTGTTTGATCGAATCAAGGACATCATTGTCGATCAGCTCTCGGCGGATCCGGACGAGGTGAAGCCGGAGGCGTCGTTCGTTGACGACCTGGGCGCGGACTCGCTGGACCTGGTCGAGCTGATCATGTCGTTCGAGGACGAGTTCCGCGACGAGGTGCCGGACCTGGAGATTTCGGACGAGGACGCAGAGGGGATCGGCACGGTACAGGACGCGATCGACTTCCTGGTCGGCAAGGGCGTGCCCGAGGAATAGGGACTGGACAGGTCCTGCATCAAGCGCGGGGCAGGCCCCGCGTCAAAGCGCGGGGCGGGCTGACATAGCGCGAGTCCGGCCAGCGGGCGATCCCTCCGTAATCGGGTACGCTGACTGCCGATGAACATCTTTGGCGTCGGCATACCCGAAATCCTGGTGGTGCTACTGCTTGCTGCGCTGATCTTCGGTCCGGGCAAGCTGCCCGAGATCGCGGGTCAGTTCGGACGGGCGATCCGGGAGTTACGCGAGCACGCCCGTGACTTCCGCGACGAGTACCTGACCGACTTCGAGGAAGTGCGCGAGGAGTTTATTGAGCAACGCTTTGAGTTGCAGCAGATTGACGCGGACATCCGCGCCGATCTGGAGCAGGCGGAGGAGGACGTGCGCGGGGCGGTGCGGGACGCCGAGACGATGACCGAGGAAGCGATCGAGGCGGCACGCGACGGCGCAGCGGAGGGCGAGCCTGCGGCGGTCGGGGCGTCGGACGGCGGCGTGACGGAGACGGAGATGCGCCAACGAGAGCGGACGCGGCGAGTGCGGCGGCGTCCGGTGGTGCGTCCGCGTCGGGCGACGGCGGCGGCCGCGGCGGGCGAGGCAGCGACGGCCGAGGGCGAGGCGGCGGAATCGGTGGAGCCGGCCCGGCCCTCGAACGTGATCTCGCTCAACCGCCGCCGGCGCGACGCACAATAGCGGCCGGATTCGAGATGAGCGCGACGCCGAAGCGGCTGGTTGATCGCTGATGGTCACTCAACCTGTTCCCTCGCCCGACCTGCCAGAGCCGCCGGAGGCGGCCGACCTGGACGTGGTGTCGGCGGAGCACGGCGACGACCTGCCGCCGGATCGTCCGGAGGGCGGCGATCTGACGCTGGGCGAGCACCTGATCGAGATTCGCCAGCGGCTGACGGTGGCGGTGTTGACGCTGGTGCTGACCACGGTGGTCACGCTGATCTTCGCCTCGACGATTCTCGACTTTCTGCTCGAGCCGGGTCGCGAGGCGCTGCCGGAGTTCCGACCGATCTACACGGAGCTGCTGGGGTTCATCGGCGCGTACATCAAGATTTCGCTGATGCTGGGTCTGGCCGGGGCGATGCCGGTGATCGTCTATCAGATTTACGCCTTCATCCATCCGGGACTCACGCGCCAGGAACAGAAGTGGGTGATGCCGATCGTGGGCATGGCGACGATCGCGTTTGCCTGCGGCGGCGCGTTCGCGTTCTTCATCGGCTGGCCGCCGGCGCTGTCGTTCCTGCTCAACTTCGGCCAGGACATTGCCGATCCGCAGGTGCGAATCAACAACTACATCGACATGCTGACGCGGTTCGTGATCTGGACCGGGATCGTGTTCGAGCTGCCGCTCTTTCTGATGGGTCTGGGGGCGATTGGGTTGGTCACGTCGAAGCGGCTGCTGGGTATGTGGCGCTGGGCGATCATCGGGGCGTTCTTGTTGGCGGCGTTGATCACGCCGTCGATTGACCCGGTGACGCAGACGTTTGTGGCGGTGCCCACGCTGGGTCTGTACGTGCTCGGAGTGGTGCTGGTGCGGCTGGTGGAGAATCGCACGGTGATCCCGGTGATCGAGTCGGACCTCGAAGAGGATGAGGCCTCCGCGTAGACTGGCGTGGTGGATGCTCAACTGCTGGCCTCGTTGAATGCGAAGATTGCCGGGTGCACGGCTTGCCGGCTGCATGAGGGTCGGACGCTGACGGTGCCGGGGGACGGCGATCCCGATGCCGAGCTGATGTTCATCGGCGAGGGGCCGGGCGCGAATGAGGATCTGCAGGGGCGGCCCTTCGTGGGCCGGGCGGGACAGTTGCTGGACGATTTGCTGGGCGAGATCGGCTTCAGCCGGCCGCAGGTATTCGTCGCCAACGTGGTCAAGTGCCGGCCGCCCAACAATCGCGACCCGTTGCCGGACGAGATCGGTTGCTGCGAGGTCTACCTGCGCGAGCAGATCGAGGGCATTCGGCCGAAGCTGATCGTGCTGCTGGGCAGGTTTGCGACGCAGTACTTCCTGCCCGACGCGAAGATGGGCGAAGCTCGAGGCCAGCCGTTCCAGGCCGGTCCCTGGCTGATCCTGCCGGTCTATCACCCGGCGGCGGCGCTGCGGAACTCGAACCTGATGGACACACTGCGCCAGGATTTCGCGCTGATCCAGCCGCTGCTGGCGCAGGCCGAGCGGCCGGAGATCGCCCAGGTCCAGATCGGCCATTCTCACGGTCCGAGCGACGATGATGGCGACTCGCAGCGTTCGCTGCTCTAACGATGCATGAGCACACTCGCGCATCGACTCCCGCATAGATTGAGGTGAGCGTGGCTGGCGTATCGGATGTTGGCGAGGGCGTGTTGCGGGTCGTGCCGCTGGGTGGGCTGGGCGAAATTGGCCGCAACATGATGGTCTACGAGACGGCCGAGGACCTGGTCGTGGTGGACGCGGGGTTGCTGTTTCCGTCGGACGAAATGCACGGAGTCGATTACATCATTCCCGACGCCTCCTACGTGCTCGAACGGCGCGAAAAGCTGCGCGGGTACCTGATTACGCACGGACACGAGGATCACATCGGGGCGCTGCGCTTCCTGCTGCCGCAGTTGCAGGCTCCGATCTACGGTTCAGCGCTGGCGCTGGGGCTTATCCGCTGGCGGCTGGAGGAGTCGGGGATCCTCGACGCGCACATGATCGAGGCGAGCACTGGGTCGAGCTTCGATTTTGGCACGATCTCGGCCGAGTTTTTCCCGGTCGCGCATTCGATTCCCGATGCGTTCGGGATCGCGCTGCGCACGCCCGCCGGTCTGGTAGTGCATACGGGAGACTTCAAGATCGATCACACGCCCGTGATGTCGGAACCGACCGACCTGCGGCAGCTCGCCGCCTATGGGCAGGAGGGCGTGCGGCTGTTGTGCTCCGATTCAACCTATGCCGACAAGTCGGGCGTGACGCCGTCGGAGACGCTGGTGGGGGAAGCCTTGGAACAGATCCTGCTGACCGCGCCGGGCCGGGTCATCATCGCGACCTTTGCGTCTCAGATTGCGCGCATCCAGCAGATTGTCGATGCGGCGGAGGAGTCGGGCCGGGTGGTGTTCGCGACCGGGCGGTCGATGGAGAAGAACATCGAGATGTCGCTCGACCTGGGTTACGTGGCGGCGGACGAACGGCGGCTGCGGCCGATCACGGACCTGGGATCGGCCCACGACGAGAACACGGTGATCATCTGCACGGGCGCGCAAGGCGAGCCAATGGCGGCGTTGTCGCGGATGGCGACCGGATCGCACCGCGAGGTGACGCTCAAGCCGGGCGACACAGTGGTGCTGTCGTCGTCGCCGATTCCCGGCAACGAGGCGGCGGTGAACAACACGATGAACAACCTCTACAAGCGCGGGGTCGACGTGGTGTCGACAACGTCGGGACACGACCATGTCCACGTGCGCGGTCATGCGGCGCAGGAGGAACTGAAGACGGTGATCTCGCTAACCGATCCGCAGGCTTTCGTGCCGATCCACGGCGAGTATCGGCACCTGGTGATGCACGCTCGGCTGGCGGAGGCGATGGGCGTGCCGGACACCGGCCTGCACATCCTGCTCGACGGAGACGTGCTGGAACTGACCGGCGAGCGGTCGCAGGTGGTCGACCAGATTGCGGCGCCGTACGTATATGTCGACGGCGAGAATGTGGGCGGCGTGGATCGAGCGATCATTCGCGACCGGCAGAAGCTGGCCGGGGACGGGTTCATCCTGATCGCGGTGGCTGTGAACGGGACGAGCGGCGCGATGACGGGGGAGGTCGAGGTGACGTCGCGGGGATTTGCCGAGATGCACGCGGCCGAGAGCCTGCGTGCGGGCGCGGCTCAGGTGGCGCGGGACGTGCTGCGATCGAAGCCGAAGGCGACCAAACAGACGACCTGGGACAAGCGCAAGCGGCAGGTCCAGCAGGAAGTATCGGCCTATCTTCGACGTGAGACGCGGCAACGTCCTATGGTGGTAGTGGTGGCGGTGCAGGTCTGATTGGCGCGATGCGCTGTGGTCGGACCTGTACGCGGGGCGATGCAACGGGTGTATGGCAAGACGTAGCTCCACACGTCGGGCGCTGCCCGACCGCGTGTCTCTCTGGATCGCGACGCACAAGCGCAACGCCGTCGGTATCGCGATGGTCGGCCTGGCGGTCGCCTTTGCGGCCTGGGTGACGATCGGCTCGGCGCCGCTGGCGGATCAGCGGCAATCGGTGGTCGAGTGGCTGGGCGGCGGCTCGTATCTCGTGGCGTTCGCGCTGGCGCTGGCCGGCGCGTTGCTGGGCATCGATCGCGCTCGTCAGGCGGTGCGCCGGGATCGGCGGTTGATGCGGCGCAGCGTCGGCGGGGGGCTGGCCCTGATTGCACTGTGGGGCGTGGCTGGAGCGATCTCGCTGGAGCAGTCGCTGGGCGGCGTGTCGCTGGCCCGCTACGGGGCCGGTGGTCGTGTAGGAGGTTGGCTGGATTCGCCGGTCGGCTGGCTCGTGATCGTGATCGTGTTGATGGTCTCGTTCGTACTGATTGCGCCGGGCACGAGTCGGGAGTTGTTACGCGCTGCGAGGCGGGCGATTGCGGACGGCTTGCAGAAGCTTGGCCGTGAGATTCGGGAGAAGGGTCCGCTGGTGCTCGCCTCGCTGGGTCGGTGGCTGTGGAGCGGGTTGGTCTGGCTCCTGGTCCAGTTCTGGCTGTTGCTGGTCGGGGCCGTCCGTGAGGTTCGGGAGGCGTTCGCGACGCTGTGGGCGGCCCGGCGCGACGGTGATCCTCCGCAGCATTCGACGCTGCGAGAGCCGGGGTCAGGGCCAGGTCCCCGGGGCGATACGCCGACGTTTGAGCGGCTGCCGGTCCAGCAAGAGGAAGCCTGGCCGCCGTTGACGCAGGAACCCGCGGAAGAACCGAAGGCGGCAGAGCCGGCGTCGCCGCCGAAGCCGCCTTCGACGCTGCGGACGCTGGACCGCACGGCCACGGACGGCTGGCGGCTGCCGCCGATTGAGTTGCTGGACGAGGACCCGGCGATGACGCTGCGCTCGGGCGCGGAGGCGCAGGCGCAGATCATCATCGAGACGCTGGGATCGTTCGGCGTGGACGCCAAGGTGACGCAGATCAACGAAGGTCCCTCGATTACGCAATTCGGGGTCGAACCGGGCTGGGAAGTGAAGACCCGGCTGACGCCGGCTAAGGACGAGTCGGGCGCTCCGCTGCTGGACGAGCACGGTCAGCAGGTGATGCAGACCGAGGAGGTCTCGCGGACGCGGGTGCGGGTCAACCGGATCACGCGGCTGGCGGACGATCTGGCGCTGGCGCTGGCTGCGCCCTCGATCCGAATCGAGGCGCCGGTTCCGGGGCAACCGATTGTGGGGGTCGAGGTGCCCAACGCGGACCGCCGCGTGGTGGCCCTGCGGGGGCTGATCGAGTCGGAGGCGTTTGCGTCGATGGCGCAGACGGAGGGATTGCCGATTGCGCTGGGACGCGACGTGCGCGGCAATCCCGTGGTTGTCGACTTGACGCAGATGCCGCATGTGCTGATTGCCGGCGCGACCGGGTCGGGCAAGTCGGTCTGCATCAACACGATCATCTCGTCGCTCTTGATGCAGAAGTCGCCGGAGGAGGTGCGGCTGATCCTGGTCGACCCGAAGCGGGTCGAGCTGACCAACTACGGGCGCGCGCCGCACCTGGCCTTTTCGCACGTGGTGACCGAGCCGGACGAGGTGGTCTCGGTGCTGGGGGTGGTGGTGGCGGAGATGGATCGGCGCTACCGGCAGCTTGAGGAGCACCAGGCGCGCAACATCATCGCCTTCAATCAACTGGAGGGCATCCCGAGACGGATGCCGTACTGGGTGGTGGTGCTGGACGAGTTGGCCGACATGATGATGGCGGCGGCGGCGGACGTGGAAGGGCAGTTGGTGAGGCTGGCGCAACTGGCGCGGGCGGTGGGGATTCACCTGGTCGTGGCGACGCAGCGGCCGTCGGTCGACGTGGTGACCGGACTGATCAAGGCGAACTTCCCGACGCGGATCGCGTTCGCGACGACGTCGCAGACGGATGCGCGGGTGATCATGGACCGGGCCGGGGCGGAGAAGCTGATGGGCCGGGGCGACATGTTGTTCATGTCCTCGGACACGATCAAGCCGCGGCGGGTGCAGGGCGCGTTCGTCTCGGACGCCGAGATTGAGCGGATGTTGGACTCGTGGACGGCGCCGTCGCAGTCGGGGACCGACCGCAGTTCGCTGGACGAGATGCTGGAGGAGCTGTCGGCGGAGTCGCCGGCGGCGGCGGTCGAAGCGGAGGCTCGGGCGGCGCAGGCGGAGTTGCAGACGCTGACTTCGACGCTGGAGTCGGCGCTGGAGGCTGACATCGTCACTGAGGCGGACCCCCCTCAGTCGCTCCGCGACAGCTCCCCCCTGGAAGGGGGGAGCGAGGAACCGAGGGACAGTCGGTTGGGGGAGGCGACGGAGTTGGCTCGGGAGTATGAGCGGGTGTCGGCGATGCTGCTGCAGCGGCGGATGCGGATTGGTCGGCCGCGGGCGGAGCGGTTGATTGAGCAGTTGGCGGCAGCTGGGGTGATCGAGGAGTCGGACGGGGGACGGTCGCGGCGGGTGCTGGCGCGGAGCGAGCGCTGAGTCAGGCGTCGACGCCGGCGGTCTCGGGTTCGGGTTCGCCGAGGACGGCCTGGAGCGGATCGAGGGGCTCGTCGTCGGAGAGGACGATGCGCTGCGGGCGGGGGCGGCCGCGTTCCTGCTCGAGTTCGAGGAACTCCTGCCAGCGGAGGACGTAGAGCCGCTCGCGGCGTTCGAGTCCGCGAATGCGGCGGGCGCCGAGGCTGTCCCAGAGGTCGTCGCCGACCTGTCGGCGGACCTCGTCGTGGAGGGCCTGGGAGACGACGATGGAGCCGCCGCGGCCCTTGGCCATGATGCGGGCGGCCATGTTGACGGTGCGGCCGAGGATGTCGCCGCCGGGTCTGAGGATGACGTCGCCGCGGTGCACGCCCATGCGCAGGGAGACGGGCCAGCTTGCGCCGCGCAGGGCGGCGAGCTGGATGACCTGATCCTGGACGCGGGCGGCGCAGCGCAAGGCGTTGATGCCGTCGGCGAAGGCGATGAGGAAGCCGTCGCCGGTGAGTTTGACCTCGAATCCGGCGTGGCGGTGGAGTTCCTCGCGGACGATGTCGTTGTGCTCGTCGATGATGCGTTCCCACTGTTCGTCGCCGAGGCGCTCGGTGAGGTTGGTGGAGTCTTCGATGTCGGTGAAGAGGACGGTGAGCGACTCGCCCTGCTGGGGCATCAGGGCGGCGGTGAGGGCGCGGCCGCACTTGGGGCAGAAGGAGGAAGCGGGCGGCGGGACCTCGCCGCAGAAGGCACAGGCGCGGACTTCATCCTGCTCGGAGCGTCCGCCCAACCAGGACGGCGGCGCGTCGACGTTCGACTGCTGCCAGCGTTCCGGATCGCTACCTGCTGCCACGAGTGCACACTCTCACGACGCCTGCCACGACAGGCGCGCAAGATGATAACAGCGCGAACGCGGCGGCGTCGGCTTGACGGTATCAAGAGTGCCGAAGGACGGCAAAGCGGACATCCACCAGATTCGGCGGTTAACGCTGGCGTGACACAGGTTCGCGGCGCTTGAGCGGTCGGCGTTTGCGGCCGTAGGCCTGGTCGCTCCATTGCTGGAGGTCTTCGCCGAGGGCGGCCTGGTCGCGGCGCAGCTCGACGATCTGGTCGCGCAGTGCGGCAGCCTTCTCGAATTCGAGGTCGCGGGCGGCCTGCTTCATGCGCGATTCGAGTTCGCTGATCATGCGAGCGATCTGGTCGGGGGTGAGGTCGTCGGGGACGTTGGCGCCGAGACCGGCCTGATAGGCGGGGCTGTCTTCGGCGACGGCGCGCAGCTCGAACTCGTCGCGGACCTGGTTGGCGACATCGCTGGCGATGTCGCGGATTTCCTTGGTGATGCCGATCGGAGTGATGTCGTGCTCGAGGTTGTACTCGTGCTGGGCGGTGCGTCGGCGGTGGGTTTCGTCCATGGCTCGCTGCATGGAGTCGGTGACGCGGTCGGCGTAGAGGATGGCGTGGGAGTTGACGTGTCGAGCGGCGCGGCCGATGGTTTGGACCATGGAGCCTTCGTTGCGCAGGAAGCCTTCCTTGTCGGCGTCGAGGACGGCGACGAGGGAGACCTCGGGCAGGTCGAGTCCCTCGCGCAGGAGGTTGATGCCGACGAGGCAGTCGAAGACGCCGAGGCGGAGGTCGCGCAAGACTTCGACGCGCTGGAAGGCGTCCTGCTCGGAGTGCAGGTAGTAGGTGCGGATGCCGACCTCGCGCAGGTAGTCGGCGAGGTCTTCGGCCATCTTCTTGGTCAGGGTGGTGACGAGGGTGCGTTCGCCGCGGTCGGCGCGGGTCTTGATCTCGCCGACGAGGTCGTCGATCTGGCCGTCGGTGCCGCGCACCTCGACGTCGGGATCGAGCAGGCCCGTGGGGCGAATCAGTTGCTCGACGACCTGAGCGGAGTGATTGCGCTCGTACTGTGCCGGGGTGGCGGAGACGAAGACGACCTGGTTAATGTGGCGCTCGAACTCGTCGATGTTGAGCGGTCGGTTGTCGATGGCCGATGGCAGGCGGAAGCCGAAGTCGACCAGGGTCTGCTTGCGCGAGGTGTCGCCGCCGTACATGCCGCGGACCTGGGGGATGGTCATGTGCGATTCGTCGATGAAGAGCAGCCAGTCCTCGGGGAAGTAGTCGAGCAGGGTCCAGGGGGTGGAGCCGGCGGCGCGGCGGGCGAGGTGCCGGGAGTAGTTCTCGATGCCGGGGCAGTAGCCGGTCTCGCGGAGGGTTTCGAGGTCGTAGCGGGTGCGCTCCTCGAGGCGGGCGGCTTCGAGGATGCGGTCCTCGCGGCGCAGTTCTTCCAGACGCTGGGCCAGCTCGGCCTGGATGTCTTCGACGGCGGCGGCCATGCGATCGTCGGTGGTGACGAAGTGCTTGGCGGGGTAGATGTCGACGCGGTCGCGCTCGGCGAGGATTTCGCCGGTGAGCGGATCGAGCTCGACGATCCGCTCAACCTCGTCGTCCCAGAACTGGACGCGGACGGCGAGATCCTCGTAGGAGGGATGGATGGTGAGCGTGTCGCCGCGGATGCGGAACTTGCCACGGGTGAGGGTGAGTTCGTCGCGCTCGTACTGCTGGTCGACGAGTCGTCGGAGGATGAGGTTGCGGGAGTAGGGCTTGCCCACTTCGAGGCTGAGGACCATGCCCTGGTAGTCCTCGGGCTCGCCGAGACCGTAGATGCAGGAGACGGAGGCGACGATGAGGACGTCGCGGCGCTCGAAGAGGGCGCGGGTGGCGGCGTGGCGCAGCTTGTCGATTTCGTCGTTGATGTCCGACTCCTTGGCGATGTAGGTGTCGGAGCGGGGGATGTAGGCCTCGGGCTGGTAGTAGTCGTAGTAGGAGACGAAGTACTCGACGGCGTTGTTGGGGAAGAAGTCGCGGAACTCGGTGCAGAGCTGGGCGGCGAGGGTCTTGTTGTGTGCGAGGACCAGGGTGGGGCGGTTGAGCTGGGCGACGACATTGGCCATGGTGAAGGTCTTGCCGGAGCCGGTGACGCCGAGCAGGGTCTGGGCGCGGTGGCCGGCCTGGAGGCCGTCGACCAGGCGGTCGATGGCGTAGGGCTGGTCGCCGGTGGGTCGGTAGTCGGCGCTGAGTTCGAAGAGTTTGCTGCTGCGCGGAGGCGCGGAGACGGTGGTCATGAGGGAGAGCTTAACGAGATTCCGTTCGAGGCGCTTCCAGGAAAACGCGCGGTTGTGCGGACACGGGGACTTTCAGGTCTTCGCCAAAGTTTTTTTCGGGGGCGATTCCCTGAAAAACGGCGACGATCTCCAGTGTTTTACAGGGGATCGTGAGATCCGGGGTTTCAGCTTTTTTCAGGTTTTTTCAGGTTTCTTCAGGTGATTTTCGGTGGATGCTTGTTCGGTTTTGTTCGATTCTGTTCGATTCTGTTCGATTTTGTGCGGGATTTGTGTTGGGTTTGTGCGGAAAAGGACGGTGTTGAGCGGCTGTGTGCGAGGGTGTTTTGGTGGTTGGCGAGGGTCATGGGAGTTGGTGGTTTCGGGTGGGGTCAGGGCTGTTGGAGTGATTATATGTGGACATGGGTTCTAGGGGTTGGTGAGGGGAGTGGTGTGGGTTACATGGTGTGGGGCGCGAGCTCGATGGCCAGCGGGGAGCCCCCCTCTGCCTGCGGCATCTCCCCCCGCTTGCGCGGGGGGAGAGGGAAATGGGAAGGGAGAGGGGAGCGGAGGTCAGGGGGTGGAGCCGATGTGTTCGAGGACGGCTCGGAGGAGGTCTTCGGTGGTCTGGGGCGGGGCGAGGTCGGGTGCGCCGAGGACGGCGGCGATCCAGCGGTCGGCGTCGCGGCGGGTGTAGCCGAGGCCGACGAGGGCTTCGGTGGCGTCCTCGGCGATGGCGTCGGTGTCGCGTGAGGGGCGTTGGGAGCGGGCGTCGAAGCCTTCGTCGACGAGCAGCGCTTCCTCGATCACCTTGCCCTTGAGGTCAGCGATGATGCGGTCGGCCTGGCGCGCGCCGATGCCGGGCAGGCGGGTGAGGGTGCGGCGGTCCTCGGCCTCGATGGCCTGGGCGATGGTGGAGACCGAGGCGGCGAGGGCCTGCTGGGCCTTGGCGACTCCCATCTGGGGCACGCCGATCAGCTTGCGGAAGAAGTCGCGCTCGATTGGGCGGAGGAAGCCGATCAAGACCGGGACCGGAGCGCGGTCGGGGACGTGGTAGTGGGTGTAGAGGTCGAGCGCGTCGGGGCGGGCGTCTTCGAGGGCGAGCCAGACGGCGGTGGGCAGGCGGACCTCGTAGGTGAGTCCGCCGGCCTCGGAGCCGGTGTCGACCTCGACGCTCTGGCGATCCTCGTGCCAGTCGACGGCGCGGCCGCGGATGCGGGAGATCATCGGGGCTCCAGGGCCTCGACCACCTCGACTGCCTCCACTGCCTGGATTGAGGGCGTCATCAGGTGATGGCAGAAGGCGACGGCGAGTGCGTCGGCGGCGTCGGCGGGGGCGTCGAGCTGGGTCAGTCCGAGGCGGGCGGCGAGCGCCTGCTTGACGGCGGCCTTGTCGGCCGAGCCGAGTCCGGCGACGGCCTCTTTGACCTGGCGGGGCGGGTATTCGTGGACCGGCGTATGGGCGGCGGCGGCGGCGATGACGGCGGCGGCCTGGGCCTGGCCGAGCATGACTGCCGTCTTGACGTTCTTGTGGTTGAAGGGACGCTCGACGGCGAGGGCGTCGGGTCGGTGGCGAGCGAGCAAGTCGGAGACTGCCGCGTTGATGAGGTGGAGGCGCTCGGCAAGGGTCGCGTCCGCGGGTCGGATTGTGCCCCAGCGGAGGTTGGCAGCGCCGTCGGGGGTGAGCTCCAGCAGGCCCCAGCCGGTCGCCTTGAGGCCGGGGTCGATGCCGAGGATGCGGGTCATGCTGCGAGTCTAGGGCCTGTGAACGTCATGCCGGCCGAGCGGGTCGCCGAACACATCGGGGGCTGACGGAGCGACGGAGTGATACACGACGAGATACCCGCGGCAAGCGCGGGTATGACGAAGCGCGCAAGACTACGCCTCGACGAGGGCGGCGTCGGGGAAGTCGGCGTTGGTGAAGACGCGCTGGACGTCGTCGAGGTCCTCAAGCGAGTCGATCAGGCGGAGCAGCTTGGCGGCCTGGTCGGTGTCGACGGGGACGGTGTTGGTCGCGCGCATGACGACTTCGGCGGAGGCGACGGGCGTGCCCAGCTCTTCGACGGCGCTGCGGGCCGACTCGAGGTCGGAGGGGGCGGTGATCACCTCGACCAGGCCCTCGTCAACAGCGACGTCCTCGGCTCCGCCGTCGATTGCGGCGAGGGCGATGTCGTCGGGGTCGGCGCTGTCGTCGACGTCGATGGCGAGGACGCCCTTCTGCTCGAAGAGCCAGGCGACGGCGCCGGACTCGGCCATGCCGGTGCCGGCGCGGGTGAGGGTGGCGCGGACCTCGGCGACGGTGCGGTTGCGGTTGTCGGTGAGCGAGTCGATGAGCAGGGCGGCGCCGCCGGGTCCGTAGGCCTCGTAGCGGATCTGCTCGAGCTGCGAGCCGTCGGCGCTGCCGGAAGCGCGCTCGATGGCGCGGTCGATGTTGGCGTTGGGCATGTTGGAGGCCTTGGCGCGCTCGACGGCGAGCCGGAGGGCGGAGTTTTCCTCGATCTTGGGTCCGCCGGAGCGGACGGCGACGGCGATTTCACGGCCGAGCTTGGTGAAGAGCTGACCACGCTTGGCGTCGGTGACGCCCTTCTTGCGCTTGATCTGGGCCCACTTGGAATGGCCGGCCATACTCGAACTCCCGTACGAACACGCAGCCTGAGGTCGGGGATTCAGTCTACCGCCCGGCTCAACAGCTCGTCGGCGTCGCCGAGCACGCCAGCGGCTTCCGTCAGCCTGGCGTGGAAGGTGAGATCGTTGTGCAGCGGTGTGACGGTGACGCAGCCCTCGAGGATGGCGGCGACGTCGGTGTCTGGGGCGATCTCCGCGCCGGGCCGGAGGACGAGCTGGCGGCGGGTTGCGCCCTGATCGTCGATCCGGTCGATGACGCGGGAAGGCGAGACGTCGGCGACGGGCTTAACGCGGACGCCGTTGAATTCGTCGAAGGGCAGGTCGGGGGCGTTGACGTTGAGGAACTGGACCTGTCCGCTGGTCCAGAGCCGGGCGGCGATCCGGCCGGCCACGAGCGCAGCGTCACGCAGATGAGTTTCTTCGAAGGACCAGAGCGAGGCGGCGACGCTGGGCAGGTTTCGCAGGTAGCCCTGCATGGCGGCCATGACGGTGCCGGAGTGGAGGATGTCGCGGCCGACGTTGGGTCCGGGATTGACGCCGGAGACGATCATGTCGATATGGCGAGGAGCGAGGTGTCGGAGTCCGTGGAGGACGGCGTCAGTGGGGGTGCCGTTGACCTGGAATGCGTCGATGCCGGGGATCTGGGAGTGGGCGCGCTCGGCTTCGAGTTCCTGACGCAGGGTGAAGGCGGCGGACATGCCGGACTGGTTGAAGGCGGGCGCGACGACGAGGACGTCGGCGAACTCGGAGACGGCCTCGGCGAGATGCCAGAGTCCGGGGGCTTCGATGCCGTCGTCGTTCGTGGCCAGCACGAGGGGTCGTTCGGTCATGGCGGGAGCGTATCAGTCGGTCGATTGCGGGGAGGCTTGCCAGTCGGCGGCCGAGGGGACGCCGGCGAGGGACTGGGCCTCGCGGACGCTGCGCAGGGTGGCGCGGGCGACCGCCTCGGCGGCCATGGTCCCGGTGAGCGTGAGCAGGGCGGGGATTGTGGTGACGTCGATCTCGCCGGTGGCGAGGGTGAAGACGGTATCGCCGTCGCCGGGGGTGAAGACGGGGTTGATTGTTCTGGCGAGTCCGGCGGAGCCCATGATGGCGACGCGCTTGGCGGTGCCTTTGTGCAGTCGGGCGTTGGTGGCGATCAGGGCGAGCGTGGTGTTGGCTCCGGGGCGGTCGGCGCTGACGGAGGGTCGGGCCTGTTGGAGGGCCTCGAACTCCTCGATTGAGCGGTTGAGCAAGGTCCGGGAGGAGCGGGTCATGTCGCCGGGTTGGGCTCCCCTGGGTCCGGCGACGAGTTCGCCGGTGGATGGGTCGACGATGTCGCCGACGGCGTTGGCGGCGACGATTGCGCCGACGATCAGGCCGGACTCGTGGACCAGTGAGGCGGTGCCGACGCCGGCCTTGAGGTTGGTTCCGGGCGGGCCGGTCTTGGCGACGGTGCAGCCGGCGCCGACGCCGACGGTTCCCTGTCGGACGGGTCCGGAGCGCGCGGCGCGGGCGGCGTTGCGGCCGTGGGCGGCCTGCGGGTTGGCCGGCTGTCCGAGGTGGAGGTCAAAGACGACCGCGCCCATGACGATCGGCAGGGGCGGCTGGTCGGGGAGCATGGGCAGGCCGACGCCCTGCTCGCGCAGGTATCGGCGGACGCCGGTTGCGGCTTCGAGTCCGAAGACGCTGCCGCCGGTGAGGAGCACGGCGTGGACGTCCTGGACGGCGTTTTCGGCGACGGCGAGGTCGGTGTCGAGGGTGCCGGGCGCTCCGCCGGGTTGGAAGACTCCGGGGCGAGCGCCGTCGCGGGCGAGGACGACGGTGCAACCAGTGGCGTTCTTCAGATCGGTGTAGTGGCCGACCTCGATGCCGGGTACGTCGGTGACGGCGTCGTAGGGTCCCGGCTCAGCCATTGGGTTCAGTCATCGATTACGACGGGCGGCTTGGGGCGCTTGTCCCAGTGGAGTTGGAAGACATCGGGGCGGGCGTAGTGTCCGGCCGAATCGACCCAGCGCTTGGATTCGATCGTGGATTCCAGGTCGATCTCGGCGTAGATGATGGTCTCTTGCTCGGTCACCGGCTCGACCAGGTACTTGCCGCCGGGGGCGATGATGGCGGAGCCGCCGGAGGCGTGCCAGAAGGGATCCTCGGCCAGCGGCGTGCCGGCGGGCAGGAGGTCGGGCGACATGGTCTCGCGGGCGACGATCACGTAGCAGGCGTTCTCGTAGGCGAGATGGCGGGTGGCGGCGTCGATGACGGGGTGGAGCTGCTCCCAGCCGGGCCAGACGGAGGCGTGGACCTGGATGCCGAGCGTGGAGAGCGCGTAACGGGCCGGGGCCATCTGGTGCTCGTAGCAAATCAATCCGCCGAGGCGGCCGACCTCGGTGTCGTAGACGTCGAGGTCGGAGCCGTCGCCGTAGCCCCAGATCAGGCGCTCGGAGAGGGTCGGTACGAGCTTGCGGTGCTTGCCCAGGAGGGCGCCGTCGGGACCGATGTAGGCGAGGGTGTTGTAGATCGTGCCGGCGTGGGGTTCGCGCTCGTTGACGCCGATGACGACGTGGGCGTGGGCGTCGGCGGCGGCCTGGGCGATGCGGTTCCAGTCGTCACCGGGGATGGCGATGCTGTGCTCGAAGGTTCGCCGGTAGAGCTCGCTGAATGCCTGCCGCTGGTTGCCCTGGCCGTGGTAATAGGGGTAGGAGGGGATCCAGGTCTCGGGGAAGACGATCAGGCTCGCGCCCTCGCGACCGGCTTCCTCAATCGCGGCGACGGCGTTGTCGACGCCCTGCTCACGGGTCAGTCCCGGGGCGCGCTGGACGGCGGCGGCGAGATAGGTCATTGGTTGCGTCGTTTCAGCGGGGATCGAGCGACCAGAGGCCGTAGCCGCCGGTGACGGGGACGACGGTGCCGGTAATGTAGCTGGCGGCGTCGGAGAGGAGGAAGGCGACTGCGCCGGCGACCTCGTCGTCGGCGCCGAGGCGGCGCATGGCGGTATGCGCTTCGACCCTGGCGCGGTACCAGCCGGGCATCGGCTCGGTGAGCGGCGTGTCGATGAAGGCGGGGGCGACGCAGTTGACGCGGATCGGCGCGGGCAGCGAGTGGGCCCACTCGGCGGCGAGGGTCCTGGTCATCGCTTCGACCGCGGCGCGGGTCATCGAGTAGGCGGCCTGGCGGGGTAGACCGAACTCTGCGCCGACGCTGGAGATGGTGACGACCGAGCCGCCGCGCTCGGCGTCGATCAGGCGGGCGGCGAAGTTTCGGGTGAGGAAGAAGGTGCCGCGCTGGTTGATGTTCTGGATCTGGTCGTAGTCCTCGGGCGTGATTCGCTCGCCGCGCTGGAGGATGGGAGAGACGCCGGCGACGTTGACGAGGCCGGTGATCGGGCCGATCGTGTCCTCGACGTCGCCGAGCAGCGATTCGTGGTCCTCGATGGCCGAGACGTCGGCGCGGAAGGCCCAGGCCTGGCCGCCTTCGTCGCGGATGGCCTGGGCGACCTCCTCGACCTGGGAGACCGTGCGGGCGGTGACGGCGACGCGCGCGCCCATCTGTGCGATCAGCTCGGCCGCGGCGCGTCCGATGCCGCGACCCGCGCCGGAGACGAGTACGACCTGGCCGTCGAGCGAAAACGGAGACTGGCTCATGCCCGCTGCCTCACTTCCCCGGCGTTCAGCGGCCGGATGGACGTTCCTCAAGCGCGATGGTGTCGCGGACGTGAAGATACAGCCAGATCAGATCACGGGCAGCGGAGGTGATCTTGTCGATGGCGTCGATGAAGACTTCGAGTTGCGGTTCGTGGATCGCGAGGGCGTGGGTCATCAGTACGCGGCGGCGCTGGTTGAGCACGATCAGCGCGACCTGGTCGGGATTCATCCGCTTGTCTGGCAGCCAATCGAGCTTGTGGGTGAGGGCTGAGGACTGCTTGAGTCCGTCGGCGAGTTCGAGCAGCACGCCCTGGTCGACCTTCTGGACGCGCTCGATCCCGTTTGAGATCGCGAGCACAGCGCCGGCGAACTGACGCCAGTCCTTGCGCGGGATCTCGCCTCGCGCCGCGTCAACATCGGCCAGGGTCGGCAGTTGCAGGTCGCGCAACAACTCGTCCGAGGTGCGGCCGGTGGTCAGGATGCGGAAGGCGGAGACGGAGGCCGCATTGAGCTCGAAGTTGGTGAAGGTGGTGAGCAGCGGCTGTTCGTGTCGGCGGCGGAGGGCGAGGTAGAGGGCCATCAGGTCCTGGGCGGCGTTGAGGTACTCCTCGACGATGCGCATGCCGATGACCTTGCGATCGTCGGGATCGGCGAGGGCCTGGGAGCGGAAGAGCGCCTCGGCGACGGTGCGGTGAGCCTTGGCGCCGAACTTGGCGTAGTTGTCGAGGAATGCGGTCTCGATCGCTTCGAGCGAGCGGTCCCAGCAGGGGGCGCAGACGCGGGCGCGCGGGTCGGTATTGGTCAGGTCGAACTCGTCGCCGCATTCCTCGCAGTTGGCGATGGCGATGTCGTGGCGGCCGTCGGAGTCGGCCCGGTAGGGCTGGCGGGGATAGGGCTCGGTCGGCTGTCGTCGCGTGCTCATCTGGGCTTGAGGGTACCGTGAGCTCAGCGCGGGCGAGTGGAGTTCACCTTCCGCGTCCGCTGGCGGACCGGCTGGCATCTGGGGCAGAAGTGGGTGGCGCGGCCGCCGACGACGATGCGGCGGATGACGGCGTCGCAGTCGTCGCAGGGTTCGTCGGTGCGGCGGAAGACGCGGACAAAGTACTGTTGCTCGCCCTCGGCGCCGTCGACGTCGGTGTAATCGCGGAAGGATGCGCCGCCGTGGGCGACGCCGTCTTCGAGCACGCGGCGGATGGCGGCGTGCAGCTCGCGGCGTTCAGCGGGACGGAGCGAGCCAGCGGGCGCTTCGGGATTGAGGCGGGCGAGGTAAAGGGCTTCGTCGGCGTAGATATTGCCGATTCCGGCGATGTTGGCTTGATCGAGCAAGGCAGCCTTGACTGCGATCTGCCGGCCGCGCAGCGCGTTCCAGAGCGCAGCGACCGTGAACTCGTCCGACAACGGTTCGGGTCCGAGTTCGGGCAGCGCGTCTTGCAATCGTTCAACGAGATCGATGGTGCCGAACTTGCGCACGTCGACGAAGCGGAGTTGATCGCCGCCGTCGAGGTCGAAGACGGCGCGGGTGAACGGCTCTTCCTCGTGTCCGGCGGGGCGAAACCTGAGCGAGCCGGTCATGCGCAGGTGGACGACGAGGACCTGGTCGCTGTCGAGATTGAGTCCGAGATACTTGCCGCGGCGGGTGACGGCCGTGAAGCTCCGGCCGTTGAGCTGGGTGTCGATCTCCGAGGCGAATCGTCCGCGCAGGAGCCGCTCCGCGCCGGGCAGGAGCCGGAAGCGGCTGATCGAGCGGCCGGCGATCAGCGGCTCGAGCTGGCGGCGGACGGTCTCGACCTCGGGGAGTTCGGGCATCGCGGCGGACTAGCTCCGCTGCATGTAGGCGTCGGCCAGGAGTTGGCGGTCGAACCACTCGCTGCCCTTGCCCTCGGCGACCCACTCGTAGAGCGCCGCCTTGAAGATGCCTTCCATCGCGGCGACGGAGGCGACGGCGATGCCGCCGAGGATGACTCCGACGATGATCGCGGCCACGGGCGCGATGAAGACCAGGATGATGACCGGAATCGCCACAATCAGGATGGCGAGCAGGTAGATGAGGAAAAAGGAGAAGCTGGCGGTGAGCTGTTCGCCCCAACTCTGGCGGAGCAGGCTGCCGGAACGGCGGATGGCGGTGATCGGTCCGACCCGCTCGACGACGAGGATGGGGATAACGAAGAAGGTGATGTAGGCCCAGGCGGTCTGGAGCAGGGAGACGAGAATGATGGCGACGATGCGCATGACGCCCTGGGAGTTCTCGCGGGCCATGCTCTGCAGGGCCTGGAGGATGAGTCCGACGGTGCCGGTGATCAGCGTCCAACCGAGGATCGCCAGCCACATGCCGCGCACGGCGCGGATGCCGGACATGACGTTGGGATCGCCGCCCTCGAGCCGTTCGCGGGCGGCGGCGACGAGGGCCGAGTTGAAGAAGATGACCATGAAGAGGCCGCCGAAATAGGCGACCAGGGCGATGACCAGGTCGACGACGTTGAACTCGGCGTCGCCGGTGCTGCCGAGGCGATCGAAGGTGCCGGTCGCGCCGAAGACGCCGGCGGCGACCGCGCCGACCAGAGCGGCGCCGATCGTGCCCATGATCGGGAAGAAGATCAGCTCGCGGTCGAGTTGCAGGACCTTCCAGGAGAGCTTGGTGATCTGCCAGGTATTGCCGATAGTGCGAAACACGTGCTGGTCCTCCTCAGCTGACTTCGAGCGGCTCGAGGTCGCGCCAGTTGGGGGCGCTCTTGACTTCGATTTGCAGAGGCACGACGAGTCCCAGCGCGGCGGGCATGAGCTCGTGCAGCAGGTCGGCCAGCGGGTCGACTTCCTCGTCGGGCGTCTCGAAGATCAACTCGTCGTGGACCTGGAGCAGCATGCGCGCCTTGAGTTCGCGATGGCGCAAGGCGTCGTTGATCTCGATCATGGCGCGCTTCATCACGTCGGCGGCGGTGCCCTGGACGGGCATGTTGACGGCCATGCGCTCGGCGGCGCTGCGGCGCTGGAAGTTGTTGGACTTGATTTCGGGCAGGTAGCGGCGGCGGCCGAGCAGGGTCTCGGCATAGCCGCGATCCTTGGTAGTTTCCTTGGTCTCTTCGATCCACGAGGCGACGCGCTCGAAGCGGCCGAAGTAGGCGTCGATGAAGGCCTGCGCGTCTTTCCGTTCCATGCCGCTGCGCTGGGAGAGTCCGTGGGCGGAGAGTCCGTAGATCACGCCGAAGTTCATCATCTTGGCGACGCGGCGCATCTCCGGCTGGACGTCGTCGATTTCCACGCCGTAGGCGCCTGAGGCGGTGGCGGCGTGGATATCCTCGCCGTTGCGGAAGGCGGAGATCAGGTGCTCGTCCTCGGAGAGGTGGGCGAGGACGCGGAGTTCGATCTGCGAGTAGTCGGCTGAGACGAAGCGGACATCGCCGTTGGAGCCGAGTTCCTCCCAGGGGCGAGCGACGAAGGCGGCGCGGATCTGGCGTCCCTGCTCGGTGCGCACGGGAATGTTCTGCAGGTTCGGGGATTCGGATGAGAGCCGGCCGGTGGCGGCGACGGTCTGGTTGTAGTCGGTGTGGACGCGGCCGGTGGAGGCGTGGACCATGTCGGGCAGCGACTCGACGTAGGTGCTGCGCAGCTTGGTCAGCTCGCGCCAGTGCAGGACGCGGTTGACGATCGGGTGGCGATCGACCAACCGCTCCAGTTGCTGCGCGTCGGTCGAGAAGCCCTGCGAGGTCTTGCGGGTCTTGGGCAGTTCGAGCTGATCGAAGAGGACCTGGCTGAGTTGCTTGGGCGAACCGATGCGGAACTCGTGACCGGCGTCTTCGTAGATCTGCGTGGTGACGCTGGCGATTTCGTCGTTGAGTTGCTGGTCGAGGTCGTCGAGGATTGTCGTATCCAGCGTGACGCCGGCCAGTTCCATGTCGACGAGGATGGGGATCAGCGGCAGTTCGAGCTCGCGGTAGAGGCGGTCCAGCGTGTCGTTGTCCTTGAGCTGGGGCAGCAACTGCTCGGCCAGGCGGAGGGTGATGTCGGCGTCGGCGGCGGCGTAGGGGCCGGCCTGCCCGGCAGAGACATCGAGCATCGAGAGCTGATTGCGGCCCTTGCCGATCAGGTCCTCGATCGGGGTCATCTGGACGCCGAGTTCGCTGAGCGCCAGGGACTTGAGGCCGATGTGCGACTTGTTGAGCACGAAGGCGGCGACCATAGTGTCGTCGTGCAGGCCGCGCAGGTGGATGCCGTGACGTCGGAGCACCTTGATGTCGAACTTGGCGTTGTGCAGCAGCTTGGGCACGCCGGAATCTTCCAGCACCGGGCGCAGTGCGGACTTGACCAACTCGTGGTCGAGCTGGGATTCGTCGCCGTGGTGTCCGACGGGGATGTAGCAGCCCTGGCCAGGTTCGTCGGAGAGGGCGTATCCGGCGATCAGGCAGTCGATCGTGTCCGTTGAGGACGTCTCCAGGTCGACAGCGAGCAGCGGCGCGGCAGCGGCGCGTTCGACCCACTCACGGAGCTTGGCTTCGTCGGTGACCAGGTCGTAGTTCTCGACCGACGGTTGCTCAATGACGGGCGGCTCGCCCTCCTGTCCCGGTATCTGATCCATGAGGGTCCGGAACTCGAGCTCTTCGAACTTGGCGCGGACCTCATCCTGGTCGAAGGCGGTGACCTCGGCTGCCTCGAAGTCGAGCGCGACCGGGGCATCGTGGCGGATCGTGGCCAGTTCCTTGCTCATGAAGGCGTTGGCGCGGTCGTCGAGCAGTTTCTTCTGGGTGCCGGCCGGCTTGACTTCGTCGATGTGGTCGAAGATGTTCTCGACCGTGCCGTACTGGTTGAGCAGCTTGACCGCGCCGACCTTGCCCACGCCCTTGACGCCGGGAATGTTGTCGGACTTGTCGCCCACGATCGCCTTGAAGTCGATGATCTGCGGCGGGTCGACCTCGTAGCGTTCGCGCACGCGGGCGGGGCTGTCGTAGGCCGTGTACTCGCTCTTGAACGGGTTGTAGAGGTAGACCGAGATGTTGTCGGTGACGAGTTGCAGCAGGTCGCTGTCCAGGGTGCAGATCCAGGTGTCGAACCCTGCCGCGGCGGCCTGATCGGCGAGCGTGCCGAGCACGTCGTCGGCCTCGAATCCGGGCTCCTGGTAGATGGGGACGGAGAATGCCTCGGCGATCTCGCGGCAGCGCTGGATCTGCTGGGGCAGGTCCTCGGGAATCGGCTCCCGGTGGGCCTTGTAGTTGGGGTCGATTTCGCGGCGGAAAACGGTTGCGTCGTCGACGTCGAAGGCGAAGGCGGCGTGAGTCGGCTCCAGGGTGCGGAAGATGTGCAGCAGCGTGGCAGTAAATCCGCGCACTGCGCCGGTCGGCTCGCCGGAGGAGGTGCGCAGGTTGGCGCGCTGCATGGCGAAGTAGGCGCGGAAGATCAGGGCGTAGGCGTCGAAGATCACGATCCGGCGCCGGTCAGAAGCGTCGTCGACCGCCTCGGCGAGCGCGGTCATGGTGGTCTGCTGTTCGGACTCGGCGGTGTTACCTGGCATGGCTTCGAGTATAGGAATCGGATCGGCCGCCAACCTGTGACCGGCGTTGGGATACGCTAAGCGGCGACGGCAGAGTGCCCGATTGGGCTGCTTGGAGCGGAATTCGTGCCGGCAGATCGGATCCTGGTTCGGGGCGCGCGAGAACACAATCTCAAGGACATCGATGTCGAGTTGCCCCGCGATCGGCTGGTGGTGATCACCGGGTTGTCGGGATCGGGCAAGTCCTCACTGGCCTTCGACACGATTTACGCCGAGGGCCAGCGGCGCTACGTCGAGTCGCTCTCGGCGTACGCGCGCCAATTCCTGGGGCGGATGGAGAAGCCGGACGTCGACTACATCGAGGGGTTGTCTCCGGCGATCTCGATCGACCAGAAGACAGGCTCGCGCAATCCGCGATCGACCGTCGGCACGGTGACCGAGATTTACGACTACCTGCGCCTGCTGTTTGCCAGGGCCGGTCGTCCGCACTGTCCGCTCTGCGGGGATCCGATTACCCAGCAGACGGTCCAGCACATGGTCGACGCCGTGTTATCGCTGGGCGGCGGGCGGCGGCTGATGATCCTGGCTCCGGTGATCCGCGACCGCAAGGGCGAGCACAAGGGCGTGTTCGAGGACGCGCGAGGTCGCGGCTTCGTCCGGGTTCGGGTGGATGGCGACGTGCTCTCGCTGGACGACGAGATTGAGCTGGAGAAGAACAAGAACCACACGATCGACGTCGTGATCGACCGGGTTGCGCTGCCTGCCGACGAGATCGACCAGGACGAGCGCAACATGCTCGCGAATCGGTTGGCCGATTCGATCGAGCAGGCGCTGGGCCTGGGCGACGGGATTGTGCGGGTGCGGCCGCTGGACGCAGACGACGACCTGATTTTCTCCGAGCAGCTTGCCTGTCCGCGCGACATGTTCGCGTTGGGCGAGATCGAGCCGCGCTCCTTCTCGTTCAACACTCCGCACGGCGCGTGTCCCGACTGCACCGGGCTGGGGATCACGATGCAGGTCGATCCGGCGCTGATCATTCCCGACCGCTCCAAATCGTTGGACCAGGGCGCGATTGCGCCATGGTCGCGATCGACGACAAACACGGGCTGGCACCGGCGAATGCTGGAGGCGGTGTTCGAGCAGTTCAACGCCGAGACCGACGTGTCCTTTGACGAGTTGCCGGAAGAGCTGATCGAGGCCGTGCTGTATGGGTTGGCTGAGCCGATCGTGGTCGACTTCGTCAACCACCGGGGGCGGCATCGACGCTACGAGACGCAGTTCGAGGGCGTCGTGCACAATCTCGACCGGCGGTACCGGGAAACCGACTCGGACTGGTCGCGCTCGGAGATCGAGCGCTACATGACGGCCGTACCCTGCTCGTCCTGCGGCGGCGCGCGGCTGAAGCCGGAGTCGCTGGCGGTGCTGGTGGATGACCGTTCGATTGTCGATGTGACGCAGATGTCGGTAGCGACCGCGGCGCTGTGGGCCAATCGCCTGAGCGGAGAGGAGACGCCGCTCAGCCCGCGGGAGATGGCGATCGCGACGCAGATCCTCAAGGAGATCCGCGAACGTCTGACTTTCCTGGTTGATGTCGGACTCGACTACCTGACGCTGGATCGCACCGCGGCCACACTCTCGGGCGGCGAGGCGCAGCGGATTCGCCTGGCGACGCAGATCGGATCGTCGTTGATGGGCGTGCTTTACGTCTGCGACGAGCCCTCGATTGGACTGCATCCGCTGGACGACGAACGCCTGATCCGGACGCTCAAGCGGTTGCGCGACCTGGGCAACACGGTGCTGATCGTCGAACACGACGAGGCGACGATGCGCGCCGCGGACTACATCGTCGATATGGGACCCGGCGCCGGAGAGGCCGGCGGCCGGGTCGTGGCGGCGGGTCCGCCATCGGCGATCATGGAACATCGCGATTCGATGACGGGCGCGTACCTGAGCGGGCGGCGCAGCATTCCGATGCCGCATCAGCGGCGAGCCGGCAACGGCGACGAGCTGACGGTGCTGGGCGCCTCGGAGCACAACCTGCGCGAGATCGACGCGACCTTCCCGCTGGGCACGTTCATTTGCGTGACCGGCGTCTCGGGGTCGGGCAAGAGCACGCTGGTCAACGACCTGTTGCACGCCTCGGCGGCGCAACAGTTGCACGGCGCGCGGCGACGTCCGGGGGCGATGCGCGGTCTGCGGGGACTGGCCGCGATCGACAAAGTGATTGACATCGATCAATCGCCGATCGGGCGCACGCCGCGCTCCAATCCGGCAACGTACACAGGCCTGTTCACGCCGGTGCGCGAGCTGTTCGCCTCCGTGCCGGAGTCGCGCATGCGCGGTTACAAGCCGGGGCGATTCTCGTTCAACGTCAAGGGCGGCCGTTGCGAGGCCTGCAAGGGCGACGGCTACAACACGATCGAGATGCAGTTCCTGCCCGACGTGACGGTACCCTGCGAGGTCTGCCACGGCGACCGCTACAACCGCGAGGCGCTGGAGATTCGCTACAAGGACCAGACGATCGCCGACGTGCTGAACATGACGGTCGACGAAGCGGCGGTGCTGTTCGACGCACATCCGACGATCTCGCGCAAGCTGCGCACGCTGCAAGCGGTCGGTCTGGGCTACATCAGGCTGGGCCAACCGGCGACCACGCTGTCGGGCGGCGAGGCGCAGCGGATTAAGCTCTCGACGGAGTTGTCCAAGCGCTCCACGGGGCGCACGCTCTACCTGCTCGACGAACCCACGACCGGGCTGTCGTTCTCCGACGTGGAGGCGCTGCTGGAGGTGTTGCAGCAACTGGTCGACGGCGGCAACACGGTCGTGGTGATCGAGCACCATCTCGATGTGATCAAGAATGCCGACTGGATCATCGACCTGGGACCGTTGGGCGGCGACCGCGGCGGGCAGGTCGTGGCCGAAGGCAGGCCCGAGGATGTGGCCCTGGTGGAGGCCTCGTACACGGGCAGATTCCTGCGCGATGTGCTGGCTCAGCACGGCTGGCGCAGGTCCGCGGAAGCGGTCGCCGCCTCCTGATCGGAGCGCCGGAGCATCACCGGTCGGGCGGGGTAAACATCAGTGTTTGCAGCAAACTCATTCGCCTATTGCGAAGAGTCCAACGCCGTCCTATAAGTGGGGTAGTCGCGTTTGCGTCACGGTCGGCGCGACGCCGGACGAGTGGACGAGAGGATGGATCGATGACCTATGTAATCGCGGAACCCTGCATCGACGTGAAGGACCAGTCCTGCGTCGAGGTTTGCCCGGTGGACTGCATTCATGCGGATGACGACGACCGCATGCTGTACATCTCTCCGGACGAATGCATCGACTGCGGGGCCTGCGAACCGGCCTGTCCGGTGACCGCCATCTTCTCGGAGGACGACGTGCCGGACGAGTGGCAGGACTTCACCGAGATCAACGAGCTGTGGTTCGAGAACAAGGACGACGCCCGGGCCAAGGTCGCCGAACTCGCCCCATAGCGGCGGCGAGCCGACCGAACCAAATTGAACAACCCTCGAACGCTGCCTCGGCGGCGGAGCGCCTCTGGCGGGCGATTCCGCCGACTGCGGCAGCGTTCTTGCGTTCCTCGAACCGAGAGCGGCTAGAAGCCCAGCCGATCGCGCAGCATGTCGACCAGTTCCTCGATCTGGACGCGGACCTGTTCCTGCGTGTCGCGGTCGCGGATCGTGACCGCGTCGTCTTCGAGCGAGTCGAAGTCGACGGTGACGCAGAGCGGTGTGCCGATTTCGTCCTGGCGTCGGTAGCGCCGGCCGATTGACTGCGTATCGTCGTATTGCGTCGTCCAGTTCGGGCGGAGGCGGTCCCAGACTTCGCGGGCGAGATTGGCGACCGGTTCCTTGCGCGAAAGCGGCAGGACGGCGACGGTGACCGGCGCGACTCGCGGGCTGAAGGCGAGCACGGTGCGGTCGTCGCCTTTCTCGTCCTTGGTGACCGTGTAGGCGTCGCAGAGCAACGCGAGCATAATCCGGTCGACGCCGGCGGCGGGCTCGATCACGTGCGGGACGATGTGCTCGTTGGTCTGCGGATCGAAGTACTCGAGCCGTTTGCCGGAGAACTCGCCGTGCTGGGTGAGGTCGAAGTCGGTGCGGTTGGCGATGCCTTCGAGTTCGTCCCAACCCCACGGGTAGCGGTACTGCAGGTCGGTCGTTCCGGCGGAGTAATGCGACAGTTTCTCGGTCGGATGCACGTCGCGGCGGATGTTTGCCGGATCGACGCCGAGATCGACGTACCACTGTTCGCGCAGGTCGATCCAGCGGCGGTACCACTCGTCGGACTCGTCTGGAGCGACGAAGAACTCCATCTCCATCTGCTCGAACTCGCGCGTGCGGAAGATGAAGTTGCCCAGCGTGATCTCGTTGCGGAAGGACTTGCCCTGCTGGGCGATACCGAACGGGAGCCGTCGCCGGGTTGAGGTGAGCACGTTGTCGAAATTGATGAAGATGCCCTGCGCGGTCTCGGGACGCAGATATGCCATTGAGCCCTCGTCGACGACGGGACCGACCTGGGTGCGGAACATCAAGTTGAACTCCCGCGCCTCGGTGAACTTGCCGATGACGCCGCACGTGGGACAAGCGGGACTCTTCAAATGGTCGGCTCGGAAGCGGCCCTGGCACTCAAGACAGTCGACCATTGGGTCGTGGAAGTTCTGCACGTGGCCGGAAGCCTCCCAGACGCGGGGCGACTGGATGATGGCCGAGTCGAGGCCGACGACGTCGGAGCGCTCGCGGACGGTTGAGCGCCACCAGAGGTCCTTGACGTTGCGCTTGAGCTCGACGCCCAAGGGTCCGTAGTCGTAGGTCGAACCGAATCCGCCGTAGATCTCCGACGCGGGAAAGACGAAGCCGCGCTGCTTGCAGAGCGAGACGAGGGTATCGAGGGAGACGTCGGACATCGGAGTCGCCTTTCTGGCAGGGATATCGGCGGTCGTATCGTGGAGACTGACGCCAGCGTATGGGGGAGGCGACTTATGCGGTTCGTGATCGGTCTGTTGCTCGGCCTGTTGATTGGCGCGGTGTTAACAGTCCTGGCCACCGGCAACGCGGGACGGGCGTTGCAGGAACAGATTCGCGAGCAGGCGGATCGGAAGCGCGACGCCGGGTCGGCAGGCAACGAGCGCGGCGGCGGATCGGGATGATCCGCCGCCGACTCAGGATGTTCGGACGGTCTAGAGGAAGAGCGGTCCAAAGACCACGGCGACGATCGACATCAGCTTGAGCAGGATGTTGAGCGACGGACCTGAGGTGTCCTTGAACGGGTCGCCGACGGTGTCGCCGACGACGGCGGCGGAGTGGGCGTCGGAGCCCTTGCCGCCGAAGTTGCCCTCTTCGATGTACTTCTTGGCGTTGTCCCAGGCGCCGCCGGCGTTGGCCATCATCAGCGCGAGCATCGCGCCGGCGGCGATCGAGCCGATCAGCAGACCGCCCAAGGCTTCGGCCGAGATCACCGCGCCGACGAAGATCGGGACGATCACGGCGATCAGACCGGGAATGATCATCTCGCGCAGCGCGCCGTCGGTGGAGATGGAGATGGCGCGCTCGTAGTCGGGGTCCTGGGTGCCGTCCATGATGCCGGGCATCTCGCGGAACTGGCGGCGGACTTCCTGGACCATCGACTCGGCCGCGCGTCCGACCGCGCCCATCGAGAGGGCGGAGAAGACGAACGGCATCAACGCGCCGATGAGGATGCCGATGAGCACTTTGTGATCGAGCAGGTCGATGACTTCGAGTCCGACGGTGATGGCGTAGGTCGCCAGCAGGGCGAGTGATGTCAGCGCGGCGGAACCGATGGCGAAGCCCTTGCCGGTCGCGGCGGTCGTGTTGCCAAGCTGGTCGAGCGCGTCGGTGCGCTCACGAACCTCGGGCTCCAGCGCCGCCTGCTCGGCGATGCCGCCGGCGTTGTCGGCAACCGGGCCGTAGGCGTCGGTGGCGAGGGTCACACCGAGCGGAGCCAGCATGCCGACTGCGGCGAGCGCAATGGCGTAGACGCCGGCAAGCTCGTAGGCGATTGCGATGGCGACGACGATGGTGATCAGCGGGATGAGGGTGGACATCATGCCCAGGCTGAGGCCGCCGATGATGATCGGGCCCGTGCCGGACTCGGCCTGCTGACTGAGGTTGACGGTCGGCGAGTAGCGGCGTCCGCCCAGCGCGAAACCCTCGGATGAGGTGTATCCCTCAGTCACCGTTCCAATGATCTGTCCGGCAATCAATCCCACCAGGATGGCGAAGAAGAGGTTCCACTTGCTGCCGTCGAGGAAGTCGAGGTCCAATAGCGCGATCGCGACGATTGCGCCAATCAGGACCAGTCCCGAAGCTCCGAAGACTCCTGCGCGCAGGGCCCAGAGCAGCCGTCCCTGATCCGCCTGTTCGCCGGTGCGGACGAAGAATGTGCCGATGACGGCGGCGAGGATGCCGATGCCGGCGATCAGCATGGGCAGGACGAGCAGCTCGTTCTTCCACTCGCCGACGAGCGAGACCGCGGCCACCGAGCCGGCCAGGGCCATCGTGGCGACCATGGAGCCGACGTAGGACTCGAACAGGTCGGCGCCCATGCCGGCGACATCGCCGACGTTGTCGCCGACGTTGTCGGCGATCGTGGCGGGGTTGCGCGGGTCGTCCTCGGGGATGCCGGCCTCGACCTTGCCGACGAGGTCGGCGCCGACGTCGGCCGCCTTGGTGTAGATGCCGCCGCCGACGCGGGCGAAGAGCGCGATTGAGGATGCGCCGAAGGCGAAACCGGCCAACGGGGCGACATCCTGCCAGATCAGGTACATGATGACGAGACCGAGCAGGCCGAGGCCGACGACGGTCATGCCCATCACGGTGCCGCTGCCGAAGGCGACGCGGAGGGCGGGGTTGAGGCCCTCGCGCGCCTTGGCCGCGGTGCGGACGTTGGCGCGGACGGCGATCAGCATGCCGGCGTAGCCGGCCGAGGCGGAGAGGATCGCGCCGATGATGTAGGAGATCGAGGTCCAGCGATGATCGGTGCCGTCGAACTTGTCGAGCACGTCGAGGTCGATGAAGATCAGCAGGACGACGAAGACGACGGCGACGAAGGCGGCGAGGAAGGTGTACTCGCGCCTGAGGAAGGTAGCGGCGCCAGCCTGGATCGCGCGGGCGATCGTCTTCATCAGGTCGGTGCCTTCGTCTTCGGCGAGAACGTCGCGGACGCGTACGACTGCGAAGAGCAGCGCCACGGCCGCGGCGATGATGGCGAAGATCAGGATTTCCATGCAGGTCCCCTCACGAACAAGTCAACTGGTCGAACAGTTCAGACCCGAGCGGTTCCGGTAACGGCAGGGCGGACCGCCCTGCCAGACGGCAGGCTACCGCCCAGGCCAGAACGCGGCAATTTCGTGATTTACAGCGCTAGAGGTCCTTGACGGGATCGGGGAGGTCGCCGTCGCGGGCGGCGTCGATCATCTGCTTTGCTTCGGCCGGCATCTCGACGCCCATCTGATCGAAGCGTTCTTCGGCCCAGCGGCCGATCTGGCGGGGATCGCGGTAGGCGTCGGGTCCGGCGCCGGGGCCGGGCGTGCCGTACTGCTCCAGCACCTGGGCTTCGGTCTTGGGCGTGGCGAAGCGCGAGATCACGCGCTTCATCTCATTGGACGGGCAGGTATCGCAAGACGGCACGACTGCCCGCTCCAGGGAGCGATGGAACTGTTCCTGGACATGTCCGCACTCGGTGCAGCGGTATTCGTAGATCGGCATCGGAGAGCTCCTTCGGGGCTGGAGTTCAGACCAGGTCGGCGGGCAGCTCGGGCGCCGCGCCGGCCGATTGCCGCCAGGCCGCGACCGACTCGGGATCGTCGGCGTCGACATCGTCGAGCGTGTCGAAGCCGGGGAACGAGAGCTCCGTCCGCGAGCGGAATCGCGAGAAGCGGGTTTGCAGCTCGCCGCCCTCGCACTCGGGACAGGCGGGCAACGGATCTTGCTCGGCGCGCACACGGCGCTGGAACACCTCGATGGTGCGCGCGCAGTCGGGACAGAAGTACTCGTAGATCGGCATGCTCGAACGTCCTCGTTCAGCTTAGGGCGTGTTCACTTTCCTTCCGTTCCTTCCTTTTTCCGAGGCCGGCGGCTGGATTGCGGGTGTGCGGCGCTGTGGGCTGGGAATTCCTGCCGGGGGATGTCAGATTTGGTCAGATCCTGTCGGATTTTGGGTGAGTGAGGTCAGATCCGGGTGAGTCATGTCGGCCCACGCTGGGTCATGTCGGGTGAGGTTGGGTGGGTCGGCGGGGTTCATGAGGCGCTCCTGGACCGCTTGCCGTTGGCGAGGTTCGACGATTGTATGCGCACGCACGTTCTTTCGCGGAATGGCAGCGTGTCACAGGCAACAGGCCCGCCTGTCGGCTAGCCCTGGATGGCGTCGACGATGTGAGCGACCACGGAGAGCGAGCCGCTGCGGTCGGGCGCGACGATCATCACGTCGACGCGCACATCGATCTCCTGCTCCTGCTCGGCGATCAGGCCGTGCGCCAGGCGCAGCAGTTGGCGCTGCTTGCGCGGACCGACCGATTGCGCCGCCTCGACCGCATAGCGGCGGTCGCTGCGGGAGCGGACCTCGACGATCACGTGCGTGCCGTCGGCGGCGAGGGCGACGATGTCAGCTTCGCCCCAGCGGCGGCGGTAGTTGCGCTCGAGGATGCGGTAGCCGCGCTGCTCGAGATATGCGGCGGCGAGTTGTTCTCCCGCCTCACCCAGCGCCCGCTTGCGCGCCTCTCCCTGAGCACGCTTGCGCGTGTCGTCCTGCGCCCGGTTGCGCGGGCCGCGGTCAGGAGGCGGCGGCATCGAAACCGAGACGGGACTGGCGCAGCGCGGCGACCGGCGCGAACGAATGGCGGTGCTCGGGGCAGGGGCCGAACTCTTGCAGGGCACGCAGATGCCCGGGGGAGCCGTAGCCCTTGTGACCGGCAAAGCCGTATTCGGGATAGCGGCGGTCGAGTTCGATCATCCAGCGGTCGCGGGCGACCTTGGCCACGATCGAGGCCGCCGCGATCGAGGCCACCGCGGCGTCGCCCTTGACGATCATCTCGGTCGGGCAGGGCAGCCGCAGATCGTCGCGGCCGTCGGCGAGGACGATGTCGGGCGAGCGCTCCAGTTGCTCCAGACTGCGGCGGACGCAGAGTCGCAGCGCCTCGGACAGGCCCAGCTCGTCGAGCTCGGCGGCGTGGACCCAGCCGAGCGCGCAGTGGTCGGCTTCGGCCTCAATCAGCGGAGCGAGCGCTTCGCGGCGCTGCGCGCTGAGTTGCTTGCTGTCCCTGAGCCTGGACAACCAGGCCGGGCGGCGCTCGCGGGGCAGAACCACGGCGGCGGTGACGAGCGGTCCGGCCAGCGGCCCGCGTCCGACTTCGTCGACGCCGGCGACACAACGCGCGCCGTTGCGCCAGTGCAGCAGTTCGCGTCGTCGGGTGGGGCGTTGCGGGGGCACAGCAGGAGGCTAGAGCCTGCGCTGCGTTATGTCAGGTCCGCGCCGCTTCGGGAGCGCCTTCGACCTGGACGGTGACGATATCGACACCGTGGAACTTCTGGTGGCGCACGGCGGCGGCGTGGTACCAGAGCAAACGCAAGGAGAGATCGTCGGCCGTCGGGATCGGGGCTTCCTCGGTCAGATATGCGAGCTGATCCTCGATGTTCTCGTGGCGCGTCGTGGCCACGAACTCCAGCTCGACCATCATCGGTTGCGGCCGGGCGACGATCCTCAGGCGCGTGTGTTCGCCGCCGTCCGGATTGGCGTCGGCCTGGCCGTTGTCCTGGCCGTCGTCCTGGACCAACAGCGTGGCCAGCGTCTCCTCTCCGGCCGAACGCAATCGCAGCGCCGACCGATCGTCCCAGGTCAAGCTTGAGGCGAGGTTGGAGAGGAACTCGTCGATCGCCGGCAGCGAGGCCATGTCCAGCGTCACCTCGAGGCGCGAGCGGCGGCTGCCGAACAGGTCGAAGAGGACGGTCATGACGATCGCCACCAGCGCGCCGATCGTGACGCCGTTGCCCAACAGTCCGCCCAGCTCATCGCCGAAGAGGTCGTCCATGATCGGGTGACCGTGCAGGCCCAGACCCAGGGCGCTGGCGAGGGCGACGACGAGCATGCGGCGCGGATCGAGACCGTCGCGCAGGATCGTCTGCCAGCCGCTGACGAAGAGCATGCCCATGGCGAGCATCAAGAACGCGCCGACGACCGGTCCCGGAATTGTCAGCAAGACGGCGGCAAACTTGGAGAAGAAGGCGAGGAAGAGGACGATCACCGCCACGCCGAAGCCGACGCGGCGGGCGGCGACGCCAGTGAGGTTGATCAGCGAGAGGCTGTAGGAGGCGTTGGCCATGGTCGGCAGGGTGGTGGCCAGTCCGGCGAGCAGCATGCCGATGCCGTTGACGCTGACGATGCCCTGGATGCGGCGGAAATCGATCGCCCGCGGGCGCCGGCGCGAGCCCTGCTGGATCACGACGCCGTCGCTGATCGTCTTCAAGCCGAGGACGAGGGTCAGGATCGCAAACGAGGGCAGCAGCGCCCAGAACTCGCCGCCGGGCGAAAGTTCGAAGCCCAGATCGGGCAGCTCGGGCACGCCGAACCAGTCGGCGTTGGCGATTCGATCGCCGTCGAGCACTCCGAACGCGGCGGCGACCGCCGAGCCGACGAGCAGGCTGAGGAAGGGCGCGACCAGCCGCCAGCGACCGCTGGCGCGCAGGGTGACGATCACGGAGGCGACCAGGGTCGCCGCGGCGATGGCCGGTCCGGAGATGGTCGAGGCATCGGCGGGCAGGGACTGGACGCTGTCGAAGGCGATCGGCAGGATGCTGACGGCGAGCAGCATGGTCACGGTTCCGGAGACGACCGGCGTGACGATGCGCCGCATGGCGGGCAGCCACCAGGCCAGCCCGATCTGAATCAGGCTGCAGATGACGAGCAGGCTGGCGAAGGTCTCGGGCCCGCCCGCATCGACAGCCGAGACCATGACCGCGATGTACATGGCGGCGGGCCAGGCGAGCACGATGTGGCCGGCGCCGAAGCGGTGGAAGCGGAGCGCCTGCAGCGCCGTGATTGCGGCGCAGATCAGCATGGCGGCAAAGACGGCCCAGGTGACGTAGGTGTCGTCGAGACCCGACGCGCGAAACGAAATCACGACGTTCAGCACGGTCGGGGCGAGCACGAGTACGGCGCCCTGGAAGCCGACCGCCAACGCGACGAGCGGCGGACAGGCCTCCTCGGGTTCGTACTGGATCGGCTGTTCGACCCTACGGTTGCTCAACGGCTAGCCCATTTCGGTCCAGTTCAGTCCAAGTCAGTCCAAGTCAGTCCAGTTCACTGGTCACCGAGCTGTTGTTCCGCTTCAGGCCTTCCCGAGGCGCGAGAGCTCGGGGACGATGCTTCGAGGCTAAGTCACGGCACCTGCTGAGACGACCAGATTGGGCCCGGTATCCACATGGAGGCGGCGTCCCGGGGTCTCCTGCGGGTGTTGCGGGTCTTGCGGGACTTGCAGGCCATGTACGACAGAGCGTTCATGGAATTCACGCCGTGCTGACACGGACCGATCTGCGGTTGCGATATGCTCGGAGATGACTGATGCAGTTGCCGGCGCGGCTGCGCATGGCTGGTTCGCGCCGCTATCGAGGGACGGCGACGATGGGTGGCACCCGCTTCCGACGCAGCTTCGTGATCTACCTGTTGGTCTTCATCGTGCTGATCGTGGTGGTCTTCTCGGTCTTCTCGGGAGGCGGCGGCTCGAACAAGATTCCGCTGGCCGGCGGCACTGAGTCGCTGCTCGACCGGATCGAGAACCAGACCGGGCTGATAGAGACGATCCAGGTGTCATCCTCGAAGGTGACGCTGGCGTACCGCGACGGCGCGACGGCGCTCGAGTCCAGCCTGCCCGAGACCGGATTCGACTTCTTCGAGTTCCTCGCGCGCGAGGGCATCGACGTCGGCTCGCAGGGCTTCCCCGACGTGGAGATCAGCGGCGGCGGCGGGTTCGGTTCGACGATTGCCGGGCTGTTCTTCAATCTGCTGCCGATCCTGCTGATCGTCGGCCTGATCTTCTTCTTCCTGCGCCAGGCGCAGGGCCAGGGATCGCAGGCGATGTCGTTCGGCAAGAGCAAGGCGCGGATGGTGACGGCCAACCGACCGTCGGTGACGTTCAACGACGTGGCCGGCTGCGACGAGGCCAAGGAAGAGTTGCAGGAAGTCGTCGAGTTCCTCAAGTTCCCCGAGCGCTTCGCCTCGCTGGGGGCGCGGATTCCGCGCGGCGTGCTGCTGGTCGGACCGCCGGGCACGGGCAAGACATTGATCGCCCGCGCGGTCGCCGGCGAGGCCGGCGTGCCGTTCTTCTCGATCTCCGGTTCCGAGTTCGTCGAGATGTTCGTGGGCGTCGGCGCGAGCCGCGTGCGCGACCTGTTCGAGCAGGCCAAGCGCAACGCGCCCTGCATCGTCTTCGTCGACGAGATCGACGCGGTCGGCCGCCAGCGCGGCGCGGGCGTGGGCGGATCGCACGACGAGCGCGAACAGACGCTCAACCAGATCCTGGTCGAGATGGACGGTTTCGACACCAACACCAATGTGATCGTGGTCGCTGCGACCAACCGTCCCGACATCCTCGACCCGGCGCTGCTGCGGCCGGGACGCTTCGACCGCCGCGTCGTGCTCGACGCGCCGGACGTCAAGGGCCGGGTTGCCATCCTCGACGTCCACGTGCGGGGCAAGCCGCTGGCCGAGGAAGTGGACTTGCACACGATCGCCAAGGAGACGCCCGGTTTCTCCGGAGCCGAGCTGGCCAACCTGCTGAACGAGGCGGCGATTCTTGCGGCCCGGCGTCAGAAGAAGCACATCACCCAGGCCGAGGTCGAGGAGGCGGTGGACCGCGTGATGGCCGGTCCCGAGCGCAAGTCGCGGCTGCTGGTCGGCCGGGAGAAGGAAGTGGTCGCCTTCCACGAGGCCGGCCACGCGCTGGTCGCATCGCACATTCCCGGCCACGACCCGGTGCACAAGGTGACGATCGTTCCGCGCGGCATGGCCGGCGGCTACACGCGCTACCTGCCCGAGTCCGAGCATCGGCTGGCGGGCAAGAGCTACTACGAGGGCTTCATGTCCTCGGCCCTGGGCGGACACGCGGCCGAGGAGCTCGTGTTCGGCGAGATGACCACCGGCGCCCACGACGACCTGAGCAAGGTGACCCAGATTGCGCGGGCGATGATCACCCAGTGGGGCATGTCCGAGCGGCTGGGGGCGCGCACGTTCGGCAAGAAGGAGTCGATGGTCTTCCTGGGACGGGACATCTCCGAACAGCGCGACTACTCGGAGATGGTGGCCGAGCAGATCGACGAGGAGTTGCGCGAGATCATCGACCGGGCGCGCGATCGGGCGCGCACGATCCTGCGCCGCAACCGCGAGCAGCTCAATCTGCTGGCGACCCGGCTGATGGACGTGGAGACACTGGAGGGCGACGACTTGCGCGCGATCCTGGCCTGGCAGCCGGGCGACGCGATTCCCGAGCCGACCCCGCCGCCGCCGGCGCCTGATCCGACGCCGCCGCCGTCGGCGCCGACCAGCGGCGAGGCGGACGAGGAGCGCGAGCCGCTGATGCCGCCCAAGCCGGGCCTGGCCTGGGGCGGCAACCAGAACAGTTCGTCGCTCGAGTGAACGGCGCGCGATGAGCCTCTGTCGTCTGGACGCTTGACGCCTACCCTGCACTGGCTACGCTGGATACTTCACACGTAACGATTTGCCGCGCCCGAGTTTGATGCGAGACCACACATGAGTACCGACGTGTCCGACGCGACCGATGTCTATGCCGTGATCCGCACCGGCGGCAAGCAGTACCGCGTTTCTCCGGGTCAGCGCCTGCGGATCGAGCGGCTGGACGGCGCGGCCGGCGACCGGATCAGGTTCGATCAGGTGCTGCTGGTCAGCGGCGGCGGCGAGGTGGCGGTGGGCACGCCGACGGTCGAGTCGGCGAGCGTCTCGGGCGAGATCGTCGAGCAGGGCCGCGGGCGCAAGATCCAGGTCTTCAAGTACAAGAACAAGACCCGCTACCGCCGCCTGCGCGGTCACCGCCAACTGCACACCGCCGTGCTGGTGGACGAAGTCTCGCTGGGCGAGCAGACCTGGACCGCGCCCGTCGCCGACGCGCCGGCCGTCGAAGAAGTCGAGGAGGTCGCCGAACCCGCCGCGGCTGAAGCATCGACCGAAGAGCCGAGCGCCGAGGTTGAGGACGACGCTCCCGAGGCGGCGGTTGAGGACTCCGGCGACGAGAGCGACGGCGGCGACGACGCGACTGAGGAATCCGAGGAGTAGGAGAGCGCGATGGCTCACAAGAAAGGCGTCGGCTCGTCCCGCAACGGGCGCGACAGCAACTCGAAGCGACTGGGCGTGAAGCTGTTCGACGGCGAGCTGGTGCGCACCGGCGGGATCATCGTGCGTCAACGGGGCACGCGCATCCATGCGGGCGACAACGTCGGCGTGGGCCGCGACCACACGCTGTTCGCGCTGACCGACGGCACGATCAAGTTCTCGCCCTACGCGCGCAACCGGCGCAAGCAGGTCTCGGTGATCCCCGCTGAACACGACGAGGTGGGCGCATGAAGGCGGAGATCCACCCCGAGTACGTCGACGCGACGATCAGTTGCGGCTGCGGCCAGAGCTGGCAGACGCGGGCGACCAAGACCGACATCCGGATCGAGATCTGCTCGACCTGCCACCCGTTCTTCACCGGCGAGCAGCGAATCGTCGACACCGCCGGGCGGGTGGAGCGCTTCCGCCGCCGCTACGGCATCTCCGAGGACGAAGACTAGCGATGGGCTTGGTCGCTCAGGGCGCCGTGAAGTCCGGCGCCTCCTCGGCGACGGCCGCGCCCTGAGCGGTGCTCAGCTCGCGAGCGCTGACATCCAGGCGCAGGCCGATCGCGCCGAGCGCCGCATCCATCTGTTCCAACCGCGACGAGTGCTGCACGTTGAGCACGCGGTCGACCTGGGGCAGATGCCAGCCTAGGCGCCGCGCCAACTCGGCCTTGCCGATCCCGCGGTCGCGCATGCCCTGGTAGAGCATCACCTTGACCGCGGTCAGACTCGGCAGCGGAGCGAACACGGCGTTGTAGTCGCCTGCCGAGGGCTTGGGCACGTCGAGACGGCTGTGCATCCGGGCGGCAATCGCCTCCTCGAGCGCGTCGATGCCTCGCGCGATCGCTTCGTCGCGGTCCTCGCCGAAGCTGGTCAGTTCGGGAAAGTCGGGCGACGTGACCAGCAAGGTGCCGTCGTCCTCTTCCAGGGTGAGCGGATAGGAGAGCATCACTTCAGCTCCAGGTCCTTCTTGATCTTCGCGACCAAGCCCTTGCCGAGTTCGTGGCGTCCGCCGTGCATCGGCAACTGGCTGGTGCGATGACCGCGCCGGACGGTGACATGGCCGCTCCCGCCCTTGTGGTTGTCAAAGCTGCAACCCCGCTTCTTGAGCCAGCGGCGCAGCTCAGCGGCGTTCACTGAGCCAGCCTAGACAACAGATCGGTTGATGTCAACATATCTGTTTACTACTCCACATGTGTCAACGCTCGAGCAAGGCTCCGGCCAGGCTCAGTCCTCGCCGAGGTCTCGATAGAAGCAGGAGCGGGCGCCGGTGTGGCAGGTCGGGCCGTGGGGCACGGCGCGGACCAGCAGCGCGTCGACGTCGCAGTCCTTGCGGATCCCGACCAGTTCGAGCACATTGCCGCTGGTCTCGCCCTTGGTCCAGTACTCCTCGCGGCTGCGGCTCCAGAACGTGACCAGGCGCTTCTCCAGCGTCATCGCGAGCGAGCGCTCGTTCATGTACCCGAGCATCAGGATTTCGTTGGTCGCGTCGTCTTGCACGATGGCCGGGATCAGGCCGTTGGCGTCGTACTTGAGTTGCGGCAGGCCGGCTTCAGAGGACGTCGTCATAGTCCGCGTGTTCCATTCGGATGGCGATGCCGGCGGCCTGCATCTGCCGCTTGACATCCATGATCGGGTGGGTGCCGAAGTGAAAGATCGAGGCGGCCAGCACGGCGTCGGCCCGGCCTTCCGCGATCGCGTCGATCATATGCTGCGCGTTGCCGGCGCCGCCAGAGGCGATCACCGGCACACCGACCGCATCGGAGACCGCGCGGGTCAGGGGAATGTCGTAGCCGTCCTGGTGACCGTCGGTGTTCATCGAGGTCAGCATGATCTCGCCGGCGCCGCGCTCGACCACTTCCCTGGCCCAGGCGACCGCGTCGATTCCCGTCGGGCGGCGGCCGCCGTGGGTGTAGACCTGCATCGAGCCGTCGGACTCGGTGCGGGCGTCGATCGCGACCACGATGCACTGGGAGCCGAAGCGGTATGCGCCTTCGGAGATCAGCTCCGGCCGCTCGACGGCGGCGGTGTTGATCGTGATCTTGTCCGCGCCCGACTCCAGCATCAGCATCATGTCTGCGTCCGAGCGCAGCCCGCCGCCGACAGTGAAGGGGATGAAGACCCGGTCGGCCGTGCGGCGGACCATGTCGACGACCGTGTTGCGATCCTCGTGCGAGGCGGTGATGTCGAGGAAGACGAGCTCGTCGATGCCTTCATGGTCGTAGAGCGCGGCCAGTTCGACCGGGTCGCCGGCGTCGCGCAGCTCGACGAACGAGACGCCCTTGACTACCCGTCCGGCGTCTACGTCGAAGCAGGCGATGATTCGTTTGGTCAGCATGATCGACTCAGCAAGTCCGCTCGCGCATGCCGGCCGCGGCCGCGTCGAAGGCGTCGGCCAGCGACAGACGGCCGTCGTAGAGCGCCCGTCCGAGCACGACGCCGGCGGCGCCGTTGGCGGCCAGCCGGCGGATCTGCATCGGATGCGCGATCCCGCCGGCGGCGATCACGGGCACGCGGGTCGCGGCGGCCACGCGGGCGAACTCGGCCTCGTCGTGGCCGCCGAGCATGCCGTCCGAGGCGATGTCCGTGTAGATGAATCGCCTGACGCCCAGCCCCTCGAGCTGGGGCATGAGCGCGACCGCCGGCAGCTCCGAGGCCTCGGTCCAACCGTTCAGCGCCACCCGCCCGCCGCGCGCGTCGACCGAGACGGTCAGTGCGGCGCCGCAGAGCTCGATCGCGTCGCCCAGGAACTGACGATCGGTGACTGCCGCCGTGCCCACGATGATCCGCGCCACGCCGCTGTCGAGATAGCGCCGCACCGTGTCCAGGGTGCGGATGCCGCCGCCCACCTGGACCGGCTTGCCCAGCGCCGCGATCTGCTCCACTATCTCCGCGTTCGCCGCCCGGCCCTCGCGCGCGCCGTCGAGGTCGATCACGTGCAACATCTCCGCGCCCGCGTCGATCCAGCGGCGGGCCGGCGCGGTCGGATCGTCGTCGAACACGGTCTCCCGCTCGTAGTCGCCCTGGACCAGGCGCACGCAGCGTCCGCCGCGGATATCGATCGCGGGCAGCACGTCGATCATGTTGGGCGCCGGGCTCCCGCTCATCGCGACGCTCCGTTGCCGGCGTGTCCGCTGAGGAAGTTACGGTAGATGCGCAGACCGTAGGCACCGCTCTTTTCCGGGTGAAACTGGGTCGCGGCGAGCCGGCCGCGCTCGACTACCGCGGTGACGTCGGTCCCGTAACTGGTCGTGGCCACGACCTCGTCGCGCTTCGCCATGTCGCAGTAGTAGGAGTGGACGAAATAGAAATGCGCGCCCTGGGGAATGCCCTCGAACAACGGCGTGGCACGAAGCTGTTCGACCCGGTTCCAGCCCATGTGCGGAATCTTGCGGCCCTCGGGCAGGCGCACGACGCGGCCCTCGAGCACGTCCAGGCAGGGATGCTCGCCGCCCTCCTCCGAGACCGTCATCAAAGCCTGCAGTCCCATGCAGACACCGAGGAAGGGCCGGTCGGCCTCGAGGTATTCACGGATCGGCTCGACCAGGCTGCGCTCGCGCAGGTTGCGCATCGTATCGGCGGCGGCGCCGACGCCGGGCAGGATCACCACATCGGCTGAATCCATGGCGGCCGCGACCGAGGCCACCTCGGGCCGCGCGCCGACGCGCTCGACCGCGCGGACCACCGAGCGCAGGTTGCCCGCGCCGTAGTCGAGGATGATGACGTCCAACTCGGCCAGCCGTGGATCGCTCACAGGCCGAGCGTATCAGCACCCGCTCGGCTAGCTGCCTTCGTATAATGGACTGAATGTCAAGCCCTATCAGCAGCAGCGACGCAGATGTCATTGCGGCACGTGAGCGTGTGGAGATATTACGAACTCAAATTCGACATCACAATCACTTGTACTACGTCCTAGATGCCCCTGAGATTCCTGACGCCGACTACGACTCGCTGTTCCGCGAGTTGTTGCAGCTCGAAGAGAGATTCCCTGAGTTGGCGGTCGACGACAGTCCAACAAAGACCGTGGGTGCTCCGCCGGTCCGACCAAGGGTTGCGTCAGACCTCACCTCCCAGCTTCGCTCCCTGTCAGAGGCGGTTGAGGCACTCGAGCAAAGTCAGGACAAGACTCGACGCCTCTTTCTGAAGACCCTGCGGGTCAACAACTCGCTGAGTGCAGCGCATCGAAGGAATCTTGCCGAACTGGCAGCGAAGACTTTGGCTCAAACGTCTGGCAGCTCTGCTCAGTTCGCCTCGGTCATCAAGTCCAATCAAGAGCTAGTGACCGGGCTCCATGAGTCCCTCAAGCGGCTAAACGTCTCCGTAGACAAGCTGGTCGTCAACCATCGCCGCAGAATGCTGTCGCTGGCCAACGCCTTTAGCGCTGACGAACTCGCATCCTGGAGCCAGAGGGTTGCTGAGCGCGCCAAGGTAGACGACGTGGCGACTGTTTCGGAGCCGAAGGTTGATGGATTGGCCGTTTCGCTCCTGTACAAGGATGGAGTTCTCGAGCAGGCAGCGACTAGAGGAGATGGACTCATAGGCGAAAACGTTACTCCAAATGTGCGGATGATCGAAAGTGTGCCTGTAGAGCTATCGGGAAATCCTCCGTCGCATTTTGAGGTTCGGGGCGAGATTTTCATGCCAAAGGATGGATTCGAACAGATGAATGAACAAATCCTATCGATGAATCAAGAGAGAGTCAGTGAAGGAAAGAGGCCAGTGCCCCCCTACGCCAACCCGAGGAACGCTGCTGCAGGATCGCTTCGCCAAAAGGATCCGTTCGTCACCGCAACGAGGCCATTGGAACTTTGCGTCTACCAACTGGGTTGGTCGGGAAGTGACGTCAGCCCTAACACTCACTGGGAGACGCTCGGCTGGCTCTCCGAGTTCGGCTTCCCGACCACGCCCGAAGCGGCGCGCCACGACGGCATCGAGTCCGCGCTCGCGGCCTGCGAGCAGTGGACCCAGCGCCGCGACCGGCAACCCTTCGAAATGGACGGCGTCGTCGTCAAGGTCGACGACCTCGGACTGCAGGCCGACCTCGGCATCGTTGGACGCGAGCCGCGCTGGGCGATCGCCTGGAAGTTCCCGCCGCAGGAAGCCTCGACTGTGCTTGAGCAGATACTGGTCAACGTCGGCCGCACGGGCAGCATCAATCCCTACGCGCGGCTGCGTCCCGTTCGCGTCGGCGGCGTGCAGGTGACCAACGCGACCCTGCACAACCTCGACGACATCCGCCGCAAGGACATCCGCGAAGGCGACACCGTCGTGATCCGCCGCGCCGGAGAAGTGATCCCCCAGGTCGTGCGACCGGTGCTCGAGCGGCGCTCCGAGGACTCGGTCGAGTGGGAGATGCCCGATACCTGCCCATCTTGCGACTCCAGGACCGTGCGGGATCCCGACGACGCCATGTTCTACTGCTCGAACCGATTGTGCCCGTCGATTCTGCAACGCGGCCTTGAGCACTTCGCCGGTCGGGGGGCAATGGACATTCGCGGACTAGGTGAACGACAGATTGCATTGCTGTTGCAGCATGGTCTCATTCAAGACGTGGCTGACATCTACGACTTGCCGAACAAGCAAGAGCAGTTGGGACGGATTCCCTTGCTTGGGCAGAAGGTGAGGCGGGATGGAGAGGACACCTACGAGCCAGGCAAGCGAGTCGAAAACCTGATAACAGCGATTGAGGCCAGCAAGTCGCGGGGACTGTCGTACTTGATCGCAGGGCTCGGCATTCGGCACGTTGGTGGTGAGAACGCCACACTACTGGCAGATCACTTTCAGTCATTGGACTCTCTGCTAGACGCTGAGGAAGAAGCCCTTGCTGCAGTAGAGGGGATTGGTCCTACCATCGCAGCGAGCATCAATGAATGGGCATCCTTGGACGAAAACAGAAGTCTTGTCAAACGCCTCCGGCAAGCAGGAGTCGAAGTCGAGATTCAGCGCAGCGAACAGGACGAGCCCTCGGAGACGCCGCTCGAGGGTCTGCGCTTCGTGCTCACGGGGCGTTTCGCCGCCATGACCCGGCCGCAAGCCGAGGCCCAGCTTAAGTCGCTCGGCGCCAGCGTCGGCTCCTCGGTCAGCAAGAACACCTCGGCGCTGTTCGCCGGCGAGGCGGCCGGTTCCAAGCGGCGGAAGGCCGAGTCCCTGAGCCTGCCGATCTGGGACGAGGACCAACTCGTCCAGGTGCTCGAGCGTCCGCAGCTCGCGGCCGACTGGCTCGAGGCGCACGCGGCCGCCGCGGAACCTGGCGGCTCCGCCTGACGTCATGCCAGTAATGCAGTAATGACCCAGCGCGGATAACCGGTACGCTGGAATATGTCGATTCGGACCTGCTGCCGGGGCGTATCGTTGACTGATGATCGCGACCGTGCGCGATGGGTGCGGCAGGAGCTTGAGGAGTCCTGATGCCTTGGTCGCCGTTTGGTTGGTTGGCCCGACGGTTCTCGCCCGATGTGGGCATCGACCTGGGCACCGCCAATACGTTGGTCTACGTCCGCGGACGCGGCATCGTCGTCAACGAGCCCTCGGTCGTCGCGATCAACCGGATCGATAACTCCGTCCTCGCCATCGGCAAGCAGGCCAAGACGATGGTCGGGCGCACGCCGGCCCACATCGTCGCCACGCGCCCGCTGCGCGACGGCGTGATCTCCGACTTCGACGTCACCGCGCGGATGCTCAATCACTTCATCCACGAGGCGCTACAGAAGAGCCGGATCGGCGTCGGCCGGCCCCGCGTGATGGTCGGTATCCCCGGCGGCGCCACGGAGGTCGAGAAGCGCGCCATCTTCGAGGCCACGCGCTCGGCCGGCGCGCGCGAGGTGCACCTGATCGAAGAGCCGATGGCCGCCGCGATCGGCGCCGGCCTGCCGATCTTCGAGTCGACCGGCAGCATCGTCGTCGACATCGGCGGCGGCACCACCGAAGTCGCCGTCTGCTCGATGGGCGGCATGGTCGTCAGTACCTCGACCCGGGTTGCCGGCGACGAGATTGACCAGACGATCATTTCCTACGCCCGACACGTCCACAACATCCAGATCGGCGAGGCCTCGGCCGAGAAGATCAAGATCGCCGGCGCCTCGGCATTCCCGCTGGAAGAGGAGCGCGACGTGACGATCAGCGGCCGCGACCTCTCGACGTCGATGCCCAAGATCGTCAACGTCACGACCGTCGAGTTGCGCGACGCGATTTCCAGCGCCGTCAGTTCGATCATGGAGGCGGTCGTGCGCACGATGGAGATCACGCCGCCCGAACTGATTCCCGACATCATGGAACAGGGCGTCGCCCTGGCCGGAGGCGGCGCGCATCTGGCCGGTCTCGATCGGCGCATGTCGCAGGAGACCAAGTTCCCCGTCTTCAAGGCCGACTCGCCCCTGACCTGCGTCGTACGCGGCTGCGCGGAGGCGCTCAACGAAACCCGCGCGCTCGCCGCCGGCGACGGCCAGGTGCTGGCCGGACGGCGCTAACCGGAGCGCCCAGGATTGGCGGGTTCATGTGCCACTGCTCGGCGCTCTGCTTCGCTTCCTCGGCGCGCGCACCCGCTGGCTGATCGGCATCACGCTGCTGACCGTGCTGCTCGCCGTGCTCGGACTGATCGGCTGGGCGGCGACGATCGAAGACACCGCCTCCTCCGCGCTCAATCCGGTCCAGCGCCTCTTCCGGCAGGCGGGCGAACCGATCTCCAACCTGCTCAGCGACCTCGACGATTTCGGGCGGCTCGACACCGAGAACCGCGCGCTGCGCTCGCGGATCGAACAGCTTGAAGCCGAGAACGCCCGCCTGCGCGAGGAACAGATCCAGGTCCGCGCCCGGCAGGCGCTGCTCGAAGTCCAGGCCGAGACCGACGCGGTGACGATCACCGCCTACGTCACGACCCGCGACCTGACCGGATTGCGCACGATCATCGGCATCGACCGCGGCTCGACCGACGGCCTGCGCGTCGGCCTGCCCGTGCTCGCCGGAGGCGGCACGCTGATCGGCCAGGTCGTCGATGTTCGGCCGCGCACGGCGTTCGTCCGGCTGATCACCGATCCCGACAGCGCGATCCGCGTCTTCCATCAACCGTCGCGCAGCGAGGTCGTGGCCACCGGCGACACCCTGGGCAACCTCGAGGTGCGCATTCCCTGGACCTCCGAGGTCGAACTGGGACACATCTTCGTCACCTCGGGGCTCGACGGCGAGTTCCCCCAGGGTCTGCCCGTGGGCCGCGTCTCGGCCGCCGAGGGCGCCGTGCAGGACGCCTTCCGGCACGTGGTGCTCGAGCCGATCGCCCCGCTTGAGCAGATCGAGCAGGTCCTGGTCCAGCTCTCGATCCCGCCGCCCGACCTGACCATTCTCGAACCGGTCGCCGCCGGCGCGGACGGAGGCTGACGATGCACCTGCTGCGTTGGCCGCTGCTGCTGGGCGGACTCTTCCTGCTGATTGTCTTCCAGACCTCCACCAGCGGATCGTTCGCCATCTTCGGCGTCGGTCCCCATCTGCCGCTGGTTCTGCTCTGCTGCTGGGCGATCGTCCGTCCGCCGATTGAGACGCTGGTCATGATTCCCCTGGCCGGCGTCGGACTGGGCCTGCTTGCCTACCAGGGGATGGCCGAGTCGGTGGCCGCACTGGCGCCGATTGGACTTGCCGCCCTGACCTGGAATTCGTCCCCCGCCTCGCCTCGATTCACGCCGATTCCGCTGGAGTGGGCGATGACCATCGTCTTGATCGGCGTGGCCACGCTGCTCCACTTCACGGCGCATGCGATCGCGGTCGAGATCTCGACGACCGGCGTGAACTGGATCGCCGCCCTGCGCACGGTCATGCTCGGCGGCTTGCTGGGGAACATGCTGGTCGGCGCGGTCGTCTATTGGTTGGTGCGCATTCCCACGTCGGGCGCGGCCTCGCTGGCCGCGTCCTCGCGATCGGCTTCGTTCTAGTGCAACGCCGACCACGTCCCGGCAAGTCGGAGGGCGTTGCCCGCGAGTACGCCCAGCATCCCGACCACGGCGAGGGCTTCCCCGTTCGCTTCAAGGTCTGGCTGCTGGCCGGATTCATCCTGCTGCTCTTCGGCATCCTCACCGTCCAGCTCGTGCGGCTGCAGATCCTGCAGCACGACGAGTATGTCGCCCGGGCGGCCAGCAACCGCGTGCGCACGATCCAGCTCCCGCCGGCCCGCGGACTAATCTACGACGCCGATCACAACCTGCTCGTCGAGAACGCCCCGGCTTACCAGATCACGCTCGTCGCCGCCGAGATCCCCGACGACGAGGTCTCGAACGTGTCCGAGGAGCTCGCTGAGATGTTCGAGCTTCAGGCCTGGCGGCTCGAGCAGGAAATCTGGGAGCGCAAGTACTCGAACGACCCATTCCTGCCGCTCCTGGTCCACGAGGAGCCCACGCCCGCGCAGGTGATCGAGGTCACCTCGCGTCGCTCCGCGCTGCCCGGCGTGAGCGTCGACACGACCTCCTTCCGCCGCTACGAGTACGGCCGGCTGCTCGGACACATCCTCGGCTATGTCGGCAAGATCACCGAGCAGGAGTACGAGGAACTCTCCGGCGAGCGCTACCTGTACAGCGACCAGATTGGCCGGGCCGGCGTCGAAGCGGCCTACGAGCGGCAGCTGCGGGGCACGGCCGGACGCGACATTGTCGAGGTGGACGCGGTCGGCAACATCCTGCGCACGCTCGACCACTCGCCGCCCAGGCCCGGACTCAGCGCCGTCCTGACCATCGACATCGAACTGCAGCAGCGGATCGAGCAGATCCTGACCGATCAGATCGGCGCGTCGCTCTACGCATCGGCCGTGGTGCTCGACATCCACAGCGGCCAGGTCCTGGCGATGGTCTCGGTACCCAACTACGACGTCAACATCTACGAGGGCATTACCACCGACCAGTACCGGGAGTTGCTCGACGATCCGGGACAGCCGCTCAAGAATCACGCCATCCAGGACCAGTTCCCGCCCGGCTCGATCTTCAAGGTCGTGACCGCCATCGCCGGGCTGGCCGAGGAGACGATCACGCCCGAGACGAAGATCTACTCGCCCGGCGTGCTCGAAGTCCACAACGAACTCTCGCCCGGCATCATCTACCGCTTCGGCGACACGACCCAGGGCGTCTTCAACATCCGCACGGCGCTGGCCGAGTCGTCTAACGTCTACTTCTACTACGTCGCCGGCGGCCATCCTTATCGCAATCCCGAGAATCCGCCGCGACATCCGGTGGAGCAGGAACGCGTCGACGAGCTGGCCGACGACGACATCGTCGCCGGCGATGTCGAGTTTGACGGCGTCGGCAACGAGGCGCTGGCCCATTGGGCGCGAGAGATCGGCTTCGACGCGCCGACCGGCGTCGACCTCGTCGGCGAGGCGGCGGGCCTGATCACGTCGGCCGAACAGAAGCTCGCAGCCTTCGGCGAAGAGTGGCGCGACGGCGACACCTACAACATGGCGATCGGCCAGGGATTCACCACCGTCACCCCGTTGCAGATGGCGGTCGCGACCGCCGCGATCGCTAACGGCGGCACCGTCTACGAGCCGCGCGTGGTCAAGGAGTTAATCGATACCGAGGGCCGCGTCGTCCAGCCCTGGCAGCCGGTCGTGCGCAATCAGCTCGACATCGACCCCGAGATCCTGCGCATCGTGCGCGAGGGCATGGCGCTTTGCACGCTGATGGGTACCTGCCACGATGCGCTCGTGGCGATGCCCGAGATGTTGATCGGCGGCAAAACCGGCACCGCCGAGTTCAATCAGACCGGCACCGCGGTCTCGGGCGAGGAAGAGGGCCCGACCCACGGCTGGTTCATCGCCTTCGCGCCGTTCGACGACCCGCAGATTGCGATGGTCGTCTTCTTCGAGTTCTCGGCCGGCTATCTCGCCGCCGGCGCCGGCGGCGAGATCCTTCGCGCCTGGGCGGAAACGAGCGGCGCGCTCTCGACCGCGATCCCTCCGCCCTACGCCCGAGTCGCGATCACGGACGAAGAGTACGAGCGCCTCTACTCCGCCGTCCGCGAACGCTCGAGATAGGGGCAGGCGATGGTCGGACACTCCTGGCGTCACTTCGATCCGCTGATCCTGATCGCGGCGCTGGCGCTGGCCGGATACGGCGCGCTCGTGATCTACTCCGCCTCGCTGCCCCGCGGCGCGGAAGGCGTCGTGCTCTCCAGCTCCGTGCAGCGCCACATCATTTTCGCGCTCGTCGGCGCGCTGGCAATGGTTGCCCTGACCCGCGTCGACTACCGCCTGATCGACGCCCTCGGCTGGCTCGCCTACGGGTTCGGCATCATCGTGCTGGTTGCCGTGCTCTTCCTCGGCAGCGACGAGTTCGGGTCGCGGCGCTGGTTCGATCTCGGCTTCACCGTGGTCCAGGCCTCCGAGATCGGCAAGCTGATGACGATCATCGGCCTGGGCAAGTTCCTCACCGACTACCGTGACCGGCTGCAGGAGTTCCGCTTCTTCCTGCTCTCGCTGGGCATCGCCGCCTTGCCGGCGGCGCTGGTCTTCATCGAGCCCGACGCCGGTTCGGCCGTGGTCTTCATGGCCCTCTGGTTGGTGATGACGCTGTTTGCCGGCGCGCGGCTGCGGCACTACGCCACCCTGGCCGCGATTGGCCTCTGCCTTGTCCCGGTTGGTCTCGCCGCCGGTGTCCAGGATTACCAGCGCGACCGTATCCGCGCCTTCATTGATCCCGAGTCCGACCCTCAGGGCGCCGGTTTCAACGTGATCCAGGCCGAGACCTCGGTCGGCTCCGGCGGACTCTGGGGTCAGGGCCTGACCGAGGGTACCCAAACTCAGCTTGACTTCGTCCGCATCCAGACCACCGACTTCATCTTCAGCGTGCTCAGCGAGGAACTCGGCTTCGTCGGCGCGATGGCCCTCTTCCTGCTCTTCCTGCTGCTGCTCTTGCGCATGCTGCGGGTCGTCGGCAAAGCCGGCGAGCCCCTGGGTCAGTTGCTCGCCGTCGGCATGATCACGATGATTGCGATCCAGGTCTTCATCAACGTGGCGATCAACATCCGCCTGATACCCGTGACCGGTCTGCCGCTGCCCTTCATCAGCACCGGCAACTCGTCGCTGTTGGTATTCTTCTTCGGCCTGGGCCTGCTGCAGAGCGTGCTCGCCTGGCAGGACGACGCCCGCCGCGGCTCGGTCCATTGACCGGCACGCCCGCTCTCCCGCCCAACCGAAAGGCCGCCCCGATGTCCGTCCGACTCTCAATCGTCCCGATCCAGGTCTCCGACCAACAGGCGGCCCTGAGCTGGTACACGGAGAAGCTGGGCATGCAGAAGATCATGGACGATCCGATGGGTCCCGAGCTGCGCTGGATCACGGTCAAGCTGCCCGAGGACGAAGTCCAGTTCGTGCTCGCCAACTTCGGCGCCTTCGACCCCGACGGGGCGCAGCCCGGCTCGAGCAGCGGCTACGTGCTCTGGACCGACGACATCCAGGCGACCTACGAGGACTGGTCGGGCAAGGGCGTCGAGTTTTCCGAGCCGCCGACCGAGCAGATGTGGGGCCACCAGGCCCTCTTCCACGACCCCGACGGCAACGGCTGGGTCCTGGTCCAGCGACCCGCAAGCGGCTAACTCAGCGACCCACGCGGCAGACGCGCTCAGCGGCGGCCTGGCGGAGAAGTCAGGGGACTAGGAGGTGGCGACGGCCTCGCCCTCTTCCTCTTCCTCTTCCGACTCCTCGGACTCAGACTCGTTCTTGGCCGCTTCGACCTCGGCGGCGAGTTCTTCGGCTCGCGAGAGGCCCTCGATCCGCTCGTAGTGCAGCATCTCCTCTTCGACGCCGTTCTCGTTCAACTCCTTGACCAGGTCGACACGGATCGTGTCGCCGGCCTCGAAGTCGCCGCGCAGCAGCGCCTCGGAGAGCGAGTCCTCCAGCCGTTCCTGGATCACGCGGCGCAAGGGCCGCGCGCCGAAGACCGGGTCGTAGCCCTTCTCCCCGAGCCAGTCGCGGGCCGCCTCGGTCACGTCGAGCTCGACCTGCTTCTCCTTCACCCGCGAGTCGACCTCCGTCAGCATCATGTCGACAATGCTGCGGATGTGCGCCCGGCTCAACGGGTGGAAGACGAGCGTCGTGTCGACGCGGTTGAGGAACTCGGGCCGGAAGACGCGCTTCATCTCCTGAAGCACCTTGTCCTTCATCTTCTCGTAGCGCTGCTTCTCCGACTGCTCCTCGTCGTTGACGGTCGAGAAGCCGATCGCCGACTCGCGCCGGATCAGGTCCGAGCCGACGTTCGAGGTCATGATGATGATCGTGTTGCGGAAGTCGACCTGCCGGCCCTTGGCGTCGGTCAGGTGACCGTCGTCGAAGACCTGCAGCAGCATGTTGAAGACCTCGGGATGCGCCTTCTCGATCTCGTCCAGCAGGATCAGACAGTACGACTTGCGCCGCACGGTGTCGGTGAGCTGCCCGCCGTCGTCGTAGCCGACGTAGCCGGGAGGCGCCCCGACCAGCCGCGCCACCGTGTGCCGCTCCATGAACTCGGACATATCCAGCCGGACCATGTTCTCGTCCGAGCCAAACATGAAGTCGGCCAGCGCCCGCGCCAGCTCCGTCTTGCCCACGCCGGTCGGGCCCAGGAACATGAACACGCCAATCGGCCGGCGCGGATCCTTGAGTCCCGCGCGGGCCCGGCGCACGGCCTTGGCCAGCGCGACAATCGGCTCTTCCTGTCCCACGATCCGCTCGTGCAGATCCTCCTCCATGCGCAGCAGCCGCTGCGACTCCTCGGTCGCAATCTGGACCAGCGGAATCCCGGTCCACATCGAGACGACCTCGGCGATATCCTCGGCCAGCACGTCGGTGTTGTCCCGCTCGCGCTGCTGGTCCAGGTCCTGCTCCAGCTCGGCAATCCGCTGCGTCAGCTTCAGCTCGCGGTCGCGCAGGTCGGCCGCGTACTCGTACTGCTGCTGGTTGATCGCCTGTTCCTTCTCCTTGCGGATGCCCTCCAGCCCGACCGTCGCTTCTTTCAGCGAGGGCGGCGTGTACGAGCGGCGGATGCGCACGCGCGACGCCGACTCGTCGATCAGGTCGATCGCCTTGTCCGGCAGCGCCCGATCCGAGATGTAGCGCGCCGACATCTCGGCCGCGGCGACCAGCGCCTCGTCCGTGATCTCAAGCTTGTGATGCTCCTCGTAGCGATCCTTGATCCCGCGCAGGATCTCGACCGTCTCCTCGATCGACGGCTCCTCCACCACGATCGGCTGGAAGCGACGCTCCAGCGCCGCGTCCCGCTCGATGTGCTTGCGGTAGTCGTCCAGCGTGGTCGCGCCGATCGTCTGCAACTCGCCTCGCGCCAGCGAGGGCTTGAGGATGTTGGCCGCGTCGACCGCGCCCTCGGCCGCGCCCGCGCCGACCAGCATGTGCAGCTCGTCAATGAACAGCACGCAGTTGCCCGCGCCCTTGATCTCTTCCACCACCTTCTTCAGTCGCTCCTCGAACTCGCCACGGTACTTCGTCCCTGCGACCAGCGAACCAATGTCCAGCGTCAACAGGCGCTTGCCCTGCAGCGTCTCGGGCACGTCGCCCGAGGCGATGTGCTGCGCCAGACCCTCAACGACCGCCGTCTTGCCGACGCCGGGCTCGCCGATCAGCACCGGATTGTTCTTCGTCCGCCGCGAGAGAATCTGCACGACGCGCTGAATCTCCTTGGACCGGCCGATCACCGGGTCGAGCGTGCCCGCCCGCGCCGCCGCGGTCAGGTCGAAGCCAAGCTGGTCGATCGTCGGCGTCCGCGTTGCCGAGCGCGAACCTGAGCCGCTGCTCGCGCCCGCACCGGCGCCGGCCGTCGCCGGACCGCTCTGCGAGAGAATCCGCGTCGTCTCGGCCCGCACCCGCTCCAGGTTGACGCCCAGCGACTCCAGCACGCCCGCGGCGATACCTTCGCCCTCGCGCACCAGACCCAGCAGTAAGTGTTCGGTCCCGATGTAGTGGTGATTCAGCCGCCGAGCCTCGTCCACGGCCAGTTCGATCACCTTCTTCGCCCGTGGAGTCAGACCAATCTCGCCCAGCACGGCGCGGTCGCCGCGTCCGATGATGAACTCGACCGCCGAACGCACCTTGCCCAGCTCGACGCCCAGATTGGAGAGCACCTTGGCCGCGACTCCGTCGCCCTCGCGCACCAACCCGAGCAGCAGGTGCTCGGTGCCGATGTAGTTGTGGTTGAAGCGCTGGGCTTCTTCCTGGGCGAGGGTCAGGACGCGCCGGGCGCGCTCGGTGAACTTGTCAAATCGGTCTGCCATGGCAGTCTCCAGTACACGATGCAGCCGCAACCCGGCCGCTCGCGAGATACGGTCAGCCTATCAGAGCCAACCGCGTTCAAACCCGTTGTTCCCCAGCCTCGGCCTGTGCGCCGGGACCCGTTTGGACAGGCAGAGTGGGGGCTTCCGACCGTCGCGCTTCTGGCTAGCGCTCGCCGCCGAAGTCCTGCTCGGTGACGCCGGCGCGCTCCAGCGCCTCCTGCATCGCCGACACGGCCCGCACCGGCTCCTGCGGCGCCTCTTGCGGCTGAGCCTCGTCGGCTCCGCGCGACGGATCTTCCGACGGTTCCGGCTCGGGCGGCTGCTCCGGCGCCGGCTCCTGGGCAATGCCGAAGCGCTCGGCCACGTCGTCCGGCATCCTCGCGATCCCGCCTTCGTGGTTGAACACCCAGCCCAGACGCTCGGCGTCCGTCCGCGCCTGCCGCAGCGACAGGCCCAGCCGATGCCGATCGCGCTCGATCCGCACGATCTTCGCCGGAATCACGTCGTTCTCAAGCACGACCTCGCGCGGATGCGTGATCCGCCGGTCGGCCAGTTCCGATACGTGGACCAGGCCCTCGACCGGGCCCTCGAGCCGCGCGAACGCGCCGAACGTGACCAGCTTGGTCACCACCGACGGCACGATGTCGCCGACCTCGAACTTGCCCACGACCTCGTCCCACTGCTCGGGCGACGCCCGACGCACGGAGAGGCCGATCTTCTTCGATTCCTTGTCGATCTTGGTGATGTAGACGTCGATCGTCTGGCCGATGCTGAACATCGTCTCCGGATCGACGTCCCGCTCCCAGCTCAGCTCGGAGAGATGCGCCAGGCCGTCCGCCCCGCCCAGGTCGACGAACACGCCGAACGAGCGGATGCTCGTGATCCGCCCGGTGCGAATCTCGCCCTCCTGCAACTCGTCCAGCAGGCGCTCCTTCTGCTCGGCGCGCCATTCCTGCACTGCCGCTCGCTCCGACAGAATCACGCGGTTGCGGCGGCGGTTGATCTCGATCACCTTGAAACGCAGCGTGCGCCCCTCGTACTCCGAGAGCTGCGCAATCGCCTGCTCGCGGTCGCCCGTGATTTCGACGATCTGCGACAGCGGCACGAACGCGTTCACGCCCTCGACATTGACCAGCAGACCGCCCTTGTTCGAGCCGGTCACCCGCGCGTCGAAGACCTCGTTCTCATCGAAGCGGCGCTGCAACTCGTGCCAGCCCTGCTCGCCACGCGCCCGGTCGATCGACAGCTCCAGCGAGCCGCCCTCCGACTCCGAGTCTGTCACGAACACGTGCACCGGATCGCCGGTCTTCAGCGCTTCGCGCTCCGTATCCGTCAGCGAGCGCATCTCCTCCATGTGCACCACGCCCTCGGACTTGGCCCCGACATCGACGATCAACGCCGAGCCGGACCAGTGCACGACGATGCCTTCGACAATGTCGCCGCGCCGAGGATTGAGCGGCTCGCGGCCTGGTTCGGCCAGGAGCTCGTCCATCGTCGTGGGTTCGCTGGGGGATGCAGGTGGTAGGGCCGCCTCCGGCGCTGGCGCCTCGGCGGTCGTCGGGTCAATTTCGGTGCTGGAAGTCGTCAAGGGTGTGGTGGTTTGGGACCGGTCAATTCGCGCCTAAGGCGCTGCCCCGGCCCCTCTCCTTTCTGGGGTTTGCCGAATCGTATCACAGCCGCTCGCCGCGCCTCGGCGAAACGAAAACCGCCCGACACCAGGTCGGGCGGTCAGGTCAGGAGGAGTGAGCTGGCAATGGCCTATTTTCCGCAAGGGGTTGCCCCCCCAGTATCGTCAGCGCTGCGGCGTTTCACTTCCGTGTTCGGGATGGGAACGGGTGGTCCCACCGCGCTCCAATCACCAGCTCACAAGAAATCCTAGCACGAGAACGCGACAAGAACTGCCGGACTGCTTAGGTCAGGTGACCTGGATTACGCTCGGCCACTCGAGCCGCGAGCGTATTGAAGAACGCGTCGAAACCATCTGCGCCGGCAACCACGGATGGCGTCTGATCGAACGTCGCTTCAACCAGCGCATACGCCTCGATCGTCCCCGGCGCCCAGGCAGGCGCGCCGCGACCCGAAAGCCCGGCGAGGGACTCCCTAAGCCGCCGAGCCCATCTGCCATCTTCCGTGTCGCCCTCGCGGTTGATGATCATCACGTAGCCCAGCACCACCTCGGGCGATTGGAGTTGGACGTTCGCCACCTCACCCATCAAATCGTCAACGCGGTTAGGCACCGTCCCCGCGATGTTGCTCAGTATCGACTTCAACGAGATCGCAAGCCGCACCTTGCGGTCATAGCTCCAGACCACGTCCCAATTCTTCTCGCGGCCGAATCCGGGCACCCTAGACTCTTTCGTGGTCCCGCTCATCCCGCGAGCCTCCAGCTCCTGAATGCAGAAGTCCGCTAATGCGTTCAATCGCGCCGGCGACGTCGGCTTCCCTTCGATGTAGACGATCCGATGCAGCTCCGCAATGGCGTCGTGAATCGAGATCATGACACGATTCGCGCTGTCGACACGCCACACAACCGCTGTCTGGAATATTCAACGTACGCCGGTTCGATGTCGATACCGATCCCGTTGCGGCCCGTATGCGCCGCGGCCACGAGAGTCGTGCCGGTACCCATGAAGGGGTCGAGCACGCGGTCGCCGACGAAGCTGAACATTCGGATCAGGCGCTCCGCCAGTTCCTCCGGGTACGGCGCCGGATGTTCTCGCGACGACGCGCCCGGCGGGCCGTGCCAGACCTGCTGAAACCACTCGCTGTGCTGCGCCTTCGGGATCACGCTCAGCACCCGCTGCTCGATCCCCACGGACCGATACCCCCCCGGCTTGCGCTGCATCAGGATGTATTCGATGTCGTTCTTGATCACCGCGTTTGGCTCGTACGGCTTACCCAGGAAGCCGGCCCCGTTGCCCTCTGACTCCATCCGTGCATTGGCAATCTTGTACCAGATGATCGGCGCGAGGTTGTCGAAGCCGATATCGCGGCACTGTTCCTGGATCGACGCATGCAGCGGAACCACCGTATGCCGGCCGCCATTCTGTCGCCGCGACAGACAGACATCGCCAACCACGACGATCAACCGCCCTCCCGGGACGAGCGCCTCGTAGCACGCCTCCCACGCCGGACGCAGTCTGGCCAGGAACTCCTCGTAGTCCTCCGTCCAGCCAAGCTGTCCGTCGCGGCGCGGGTACTCCTTGAGGCTCCAGTACGGCGGCGAGGTCACCACCAGGTCCACATCCCCAACCTGCTCGCGCCACTCGTCCGGGTCCGTAGCGTTCCCCTCAATCAGCCGGTGATCTGTCGGTAGCGAAGCAATCGTCGAGGAAATCCAGGCCGTCGTCAGCTCGTCCTTGGCAATCCGCGGCAGATCCCGTCGAGGGTCCTCCAAGTCAAGGAGATGCCTCGGCAACAAATCCGCAAGCTCGCGCTGCTGGACCATCACTCGTTCCTCAACCCATCTCAACCGGCTGGCTGAGAATACAACACATTAGTGCCAACGTGAGAATGTTGTTGACATCCCTCGTTCAGTCTGATGCATCTTTCGAAGCTGGTATGAACCTCTCACAACCTCACACCCGCAACAACGGCCGATCCGGCGACTCCGGCCTCGGACCCAGCGTCTGATTGACCGGGTCCGCGATCAAGTCCAGTCGCTCCATCACCAGGACACCGACCAGCGCCTCCGCGCCCTCTGGCACCACGATGCACTCCGTCCCCATTTCCCGATCCCCAATCCGGATCCTCAGCGTGTCGGTCACTGGCAAATCGCCTCGTCGCCCGTCGGCGTAGGTCGTGGTGATCGAATCCACGACGGGAACGCCGAGCCGCTCCACTACATCCGCTGGCAACGCCAGCATCATCGCCCCGGTATCCGCCACAGCCTGTATCGTCTCCCGGCGTACGTCGGCCTCGGCCCGAACGCCAGCCCGCACCAGGTTGCGGTCCTCGATGTTTTCCAACTCCATCTCGACAACGATCTCGCCCACGTCAGCCTCCGTTCGTACCATCCGCCACCGCCAGTCTACGTTCCAACCGTCACCTCCGACACACCAACCACGCGACCGAACATCAGTCCGCATACAATCACCCAATAGCGCAATGCGGAGGGAGCGACATGACCGACAGCCAACCCCGCCCCTGGGCAGCCAACCGCGGCTTGCCAAAGCCAACCAAAGCTAACCACTTCCAACCACCCGAGATCGCCGAAAACCCAGTGTTTTACGCGGTCGGACGCACGTTTTTCTCGACGGCGCCCGGAAGAAAAAACTTCTACCAACCACCCAGGCGACCACATCCACAGGCAGCGGCACCCGCCGGACCGCGGATCACAACGAAGCAAGCGCCGCTCACTTCGCCAAGATTCCAGGGAACAGGCGTGGTGGAGCCGAGGGGATTCGAACCCCTGACCTCTGCCGTGCAAGGGCAGCGCTCTCCCGGCTGAGCTACGGCCCCGGGAACTCCAGCCTACCGCCTCCCGCCGCGCCGGCCCCATTCCGGCTCACGGTCCGCCGCCAGGGCGCCGAGCCGTTCGACTGCCGGCCCGCCGTCGAGCCCGGTGTTCCGGGACATGCCATAATGCCCTGTATCCTCGTTACGTCAAGAACCGACCAGAGAGGATCCAGGGATGCTGGGTGCGGCGGTGACCCTCATCGGCTTCTGCATCCTGGCCCACTGGTGGTTCCCCATGCCCGGCATTGACTCCCGCCAACCCGGCGCTCCGTCCGATCCCACCGCCGTCTCTCTGCTCACGCCCGGCGCGCCGCCGGAGGCGGTCGGCCCGCACTTCATCGCCGAGTCGGAGCCGGCGCTCATGCGCCTGCTCTGGCCCCACGGCTCGCCGCCGGCCGCCATCGTCTCCTCCCCGGTCCGCCACCGCGGCGCCGACTTCGACGTCACGATCCGCTTCGCCCAGCCCCTGGGCGACACGCCGCTCTCCCTTTGGCCGCACTCGCTGGTCGTCCAGTCGGGCGAAGTCCGCACGCTCGCCCGCAACGATCCGGCCGGCGTCGAGTGGACCGCGACGATCGCGCCGCAGGGCCGTCGCAGCGTTGATGTCGGGTTGGTCCGGCGAGTCCCCTGTCACGCCCTGGCCTCATACTGCAGCGCCCCGCTGACCGCCGCCACGGTCCCGGGTCCGCCGGTCGCCGCGCGCGTGGTCGAGCCGCCCACGCATCACACGGCGCAGGCCTCGATCGAGTTCCTGCTCGAACTCAGCGAGCCGGTCTGGGCCGGCCTGCAGGAGCTGCGCGACCGCGCCTTCCAGGTCGCCAACGGCCGCGTCAGCGGGATCGACCGCGTCGACGGCCGCCACGATCTCTTCCGCGTCACCGTGCAGGCCGAGCCCGGCGCCGATGTCGCGGTCGCCTTCAGTCCCCGCAGCGGCTGCGCAGCGGATGAACGGAGTTGCGCGCCCGAGCTGAGCCGGATCGTGGACGAGTTCGAGTTCTCGATTCCCGCCGCCCGCCTCTACCTGACCTTCGACGACGGCCCGCATCCCGAGTTCACGCCCCGGGTCCTCGACGTGCTCGCCCGCTACGACGCCCGCGCCACGTTCTTCGTCGTCGGCTCCAGCGCCGCCGCTCACCCCGAGCTGATTGACCGCATCGTGCGCGAGGGCCACACGCTCGCCAATCACACCTGGAACCACGACTCGCTGGCCGGGATCGAGGAGGACGAGTTCTTCGACACGCTGGCCAGCACCCAGGAACTGCTCGGCGAGGACGCCACCGCCTGCATGCGGCCGCCCTACTACAGCATGGACGAGCACACCGAGTCGCGCGCCGCGCAGATGGGCCTGAAAGTCGTCATGGGCGAGATCCGCCCGCGCGATTGGACCTCGCCCGGCGCGCTCGAAATCGCCAATCGGATCGTCGGCGGCGCGGCGCACGGCCGCGTCGTCATCCTGCACGACGGCGGCGGCGAACGATCCCAGACGATCGAGGGTCTGGAGCTGGCGCTCGCCTACCTGCAGCCCTTCCGCTACGTCTACGAACCCGTCTGCCAGTCGTGAGCGCCGCTAGAGCAGGATGCGCTTGGGCGCGCCCGAGGGCTGGCGGCGGTAGCCGTCGATCAGCAACCGGTGGCGGCCCTGCTCGACGATCCACTCGGCGCGGCAGCGCCGCGGATCCTCGAGGATGCTCTGGCTCTGCCGATGCAGACGCTGATACTCCTGCCGGTCGACCGACTCGACGCCGAACAGTCCGCTGCCGACCGCGAAGCGGCACTGCCGATCCTGGATCGTGATCTGCCAGCCGAACAGCAACTGCGCCCAGCCGAGGTGAAACGCCTCGTCGGCCCAGTTGACGAGGAAGCGCTTGTCGTGCGATCCGTCGGCGGTCAACAGCGCCGAGGCGCCGAAGTGCGAGCGCGACAGCTCCGAGACGGCGCGATAGGCGTCGGCCGTCTCCGGCGCCATCGCGATCTGCTGGCCGGCCATGTACTGGCCCATGCCGATCTCGGTGGCGTGATGTTCCGCGTGGTTCGACCAGGCCTCGCGCAGCCAGTCCTCGAACTCGACCTGTTCCTCGCCAACCACGGCCTGTTCCGCGCCCAGCCACTCCATCGTCGCCCGCATCAGCGCCAGCGCCGAGGAGTACGAACCGCGCGCCGTGAGCGCCCGAGCCTCGATCCCGCCGCTGTAGACGCGCGACCAGAACATTAACGCCGAGGCATAACGGCGGTTGCGGAACGAGGAGGCATAAGACTGCTTCACGATCTTGCGCTGCAGGCTGAAGGCCGCCTGCAGCCACTGCAGATCGAGCGCCAGCGCGAAGCCGGTCTCGCGGAACGCGTCGCGCCGATGCTGCGGTTCGTCGTCTCCCGGTCGATGCAGTTCGGGCGTATCGGACGGGAAGGTGATTGGCGAAATGCGCTGACGGGGCGGATCGTCGGTCATGACTTCGCGGATCCGGACTGCGGCGAGGCGAGCAACATCTCCAGCCAGCTCAGCAGCCGCTCCGACTGGACCTCGATGTAGGGATGGTCCGGATGCCACTCCCACAGTTCGCGCACGACTTCGAGCGTCGACCACATGCTGCCCTCGCCGCCCTCCGCGATCTGGATCAGCCGGGCGGCGACATGGTCTGCGGTCCAGACCAGGGGACGCTCGTACTCGAGCATCCGCGTGGTCTGGGTCAGCGCGCGGATCCAGCGCTCGACGGTGTCGAAGGCGACGCGCCGATCCATGAGCAGCGCGCGCAGCGCCAGGACCTCGGGCAGATCGACCACGCGGGCCGGCGGGCGATCGGGCGGCGGGACCGGTTCGGGGCCGTCGTCCTCGGGCAGACGCTCCAGCGCGCCGTCCCACGATTGGCGAGGCACGCGGCGCAGCTCGTTGTAGACCATCGCCCCGCCGGAGCCGGCTTCCCACCAGGCTCGCAGGCGCTCGTGGCGGGGATGCGCGGAATCGCTGACGCCGGAGTCGGGTGAGATCGAAGAGGGCACATCGCAAGGTTATCGCAGCAATTCTGTACGCCGAAAGGCGGGTGCGAATGTTGCCGCAGCGTTAGCTGGAACAACAGATAACTGGCATTACCGATCGGCCACGCGGACGAGTTCCGGCGCTTGCTAGAGCGGATCCAGCGCCGGCGCCTGTTGCCGGCGCCGCCAATGCCCAGCAAGCGGCCGACGGACGCTCTTGAAGGAGATGACGCAGCGACATGGAACACGAAATCCAGCAGTTTCTGACCTACATGGCGGCCGAACGCGGAGCGTCGGCCAACACGATCTCGGCCTACCGTAACGATCTGGCCCAGCTCCGGGCCTACTTCGTCGAGCAGGCCTACAGCGGCAGCGACGATCCGTCCGGCAGCGTGCCGATCGAGCGGATCGACACCGAGCACCTGCAGGGCTACATCGTCCACCTCCGGGAGCAGCAGTACGCGGCGGCGACGGTGGCGCGCAAGGTTGCCGCGGTCAAGAGCCTGTTCAGCTACCTTCACGGCGAGGGGCTGATCCAGGACAACCCGGCCGAGCAGCTCACTTCGCCGCGTGTCGGGCGCAGCCTGCCGCGCACGCTGACAATCCAGGAAGTCGACGCGCTGCTGGAGCAGCCGAGCCGCTGGAACACGCCCGAGGCGGCGCGCGACCAGGCGATGCTGGAGATGCTCTACGCGACCGGCATGCGGGTCTCGGAGTTCGTCTCGCTCGACCTCTCTTCGATTGAACTGCAGGGCCAGCGGGCCTCGGTGCGCTGCGTCGGCAAGGGCCGGCGCGAGCGGCTGATTCCGATCCACTCGGCCGCCGTCGCTGCGCTGCATCACTATCTGCAGGAAGCGCGGCCCAAGCTCGCGCGCGGCCGGCGCGAAGTGGCGCTGTTCATCAACAGGCGCGGCGAGCGGCTGACCCGCCAGGGCGTCTGGCTGATCATCAAGCACTACGCCGAGGAGGCCGGGATCAAGGGCGTGACGCCGCACACGCTGCGGCACAGCTTCGCCACCCACCTGCTGCGCGGCTCGGCGCCCTTGCGCAACGTGCAGGAGCTGATGGGCCACGCGAACATCTCGACCACCCAACTCTACACCCAGCTCACCGACGAACACCTGCGCGACGTCTATGATCGGGCGCATCCGCGCGCCAGCTAGCGGCGGAACCCGATCGCAGACGAGGCGGAGGTGCGCGTGCCGTCCACCAGCATCGAGTCGATCCGCGCGAGAGAGATTCTCGACTCGCGCGGCAATCCAACGGTCGAGGCCGAGGTCTCGCTTGCCGGCGGCGCGACGGGCCGGGCCGCGGTGCCGTCAGGGGCGAGCACCGGGTCGCACGAAGCGGTCGAGCTGCGCGACGGCGACGCGAACCGTTACGCAGGCCGAGGCGTGCTGGCGGCCGCGGCGGCGGTCAACGGCGAGATCAGCCGCTCCCTGCGAGGCGCGGACGCGGCGGACCAGGACGCGATCGACCGCGCGCTGATTGCGCTGGACGGGACCGAGCAGAAGTCGAGGCTGGGCACGAACACGTTGCTCGCGGTCTCGATGGCCTCGGCCCACGCGGCGGCCGCCGCATCGGGACAGCCGCTCTACCGCTCGATCGGCGGCGACGAGGCGGTGCTGCTGCCGGTGCCGCTGGCCAACATCCTCAACGGCGGGGCGCACGCCGACAATGGCGCCGACTTCCAGGAGTTCATGGTCGCGCCGATCGGCGCGCCGACCTTCGCCGAGGGCCTGCGGATGGTGGTCGAGGTCTATCACGCGCTGGCGGCGGAGTTGCGATCGCAAGGCCTGGCGACCGGCCTGGGCGACGAGGGCGGATTCGCGCCGTCGCTGCCGACCAACGAGTCGGCGCTTGATCTGATTGTCGATGCGATCCGGGCGGTGGGCTACGAGCCGGGGCGCGACGTGGCGATTGCGCTCGATCCGGCGGCCAGCGAGCTGTGGTCGGACGGGCGCTACGAACTGCACAGCGAAGAGCGATCGCTGACCAGCGAGCAGATGGTCGCGCTGTGGAGCGACTGGTGCCGGCGATATCCGATCGTCTCGATCGAGGACGGGATGGACGAAGACGACTGGGACGGCTGGCAGGCGCTGACGGCGCAGATCGGATCGCTGGCGCAGACAGTGGGCGACGACCTGCTGGTGACCAATCCGGCGCGGCTGCGGCGGGCGATCGAGCTGCGGGCCGCGAACAGCATCCTGATCAAGGTGAACCAGATCGGCACCCTGTCGGAGACGCTGGAGGCGGTGCGGATGGCGCAGGAGGCCGGCTGGACGGCGGTCATCAGTCACCGCTCGGGCGAGACCGAGGACACGACGATTGCCGATCTCGCGGTCGCGACCAACGCTGGCCTGATCAAGACGGGCGCGCCGGCGCGGGGCGAGCGGACGGCGAAGTACAACCGGCTGTTGCGAATCGCGGAGGAGCTCGGAGAGCGGGCGGAGTACGCGGGGGCGGGGGCGATCCCCCAGGCGGCGCGGCTGATCTGAACTCAGGTCACAGCTCGGCCCTGAGCTGCTCGGCCAGTCGGCGGGTCATGCCCGGGGTGGCGGCGAGATCGTTGACCTCAGCCTCGCGCATGGCCTGGAGCGAGCCGAACTTCTTCAGCAGCGCCTTCTTGCGGCGCGGGCCGATTCCCTTGATCCGGTCGAGCGTGCTCTGCGAGGTCTGGCGGGCGCGCAGGCGGCGGTGATAGCTGATCGCGAAGCGGTGCGCCTCGTCGCGAATGCGCTGGACCAGGTAGAGGCCCTGCGAGCGGCGGTCGAGCCGAACCGGATCGGCGGAATCGACCTGGTAGAGCAGTTCTTCGCGCTTGGCCAGTCCGGTCAGCGGAATGTCGTCGACGGCGAGGTTGCGCATCACATCGTGAGCGGCCGAGACCTGGCCCTTGCCGCCGTCGACGATGACCAGGTCGGGCACCGCGCCCCAGCCCTCGGACTCGGAGTCCGACTGATCCTCGTCGCCGGACCCGGCGATGGGCGGCTCCTCGGGCACGTCGTAGCCCTCGGATCGCTCGGCCCGGCGCTGCTCGCCGAGCCGCTTGAAGCGGCGCTGGATGACCTCGGCCATCGAGGCGAAATCGTTCGGTCCGTCGGACGTGTCGACCGTCTTGATCCGGAAGCGGCGGTACTCGCTGGTCGCGGGGCGGCCGTCGAGAAAGACGACCATCGAGGCGACGACGTTGGCGCCCTGGGTGTTGGAGATGTCGTAGCACTCGATGCGGCGCGGCGGAGCGGGCAGGCTGAGCGCCTCTTCCAGTTCGGCCAGGGCGGCGTCGGTGCGGCCGCGGTCGGCCATCCAGCGCACGCGGGACATGGCCAGCGTCTCGGAGGCGTTCTCAGCCGCCATCTCGACCAGCCGGCGCTTGTCGCCGCGGCGCGGATGGCGGACCTCGACCCGCGTGCCGCGCTTCTCGGAGAGCCAGTCCTGGAGCAGATCGAGGTCGTCGATCTGGTCGGGGATCAGCACCAGCCGGGGCGGCTGCAGGCCGCTCTCGTAGTGCTGGCGGAGGAACGAGGCGATGACCGAACCGGTCGGCTCGTCCTTGACGCCGGCGAGGGTGAAGTGGTCGGAACCGGCCATCTTCTGGCCGCGGATGAAGAGCACCTGGACGACCGCTTCGTCGCCGTCGACGGCGAGGCCGAAGACGTCGATCTCGGCGGCGGCGGTGTCGGCGGTGAGCTGGGTTTCGGTGACCCGCTCGACGGCGGTGATCTGGTCGCGGAGCTGGGCGGCGCGCTCGAAGTTGAGCTCGTCGGCGGCGTCGGTCATGGCCGTCTTGAGCTGCTTGACGACGGTTTCGCTCTTGCCGTCGAGAAAGAGCATGGTCTGATCGATCACCTCTTGGTACTCGTCCGGCGTGCAGAAGGAGGTGCAGGGCGCGATGCAGCGGCGGATGTAGTACTCGAGGCAGGGGCGCGGGTCGGAGCCGGTGATCACCTTGTCGCAGGAGCGCCAGGGGAACAGCTTCTTGACCAGGTCGAGCGTGGTGCGGACCGACTTGGCCGAGGCGTAGGGGCCGAAGTAGCGGCTGCCGTCCTTGGCCACGCGGCGGGTGATGGTGACGCGCGGCCAGGGCGCGTCGACGTCGATTTTGAGGTAGGGGTAGTGCTTGTCGTCCTTGAGCCGGACGTTGAAGAAGGGCTGGTGGCGCTTGACCAGGGTCGCCTCGAGGTGGAGGGCGTCCTGCTCGGTGCGGGTGGTGACGTATTCGAGCGCGGCGATCCGGCGGGCGAGAACGCGGGTCTTGCCTTCGAGTGAGCGGGGCGAACCGAAGTAGCTGCGCACGCGGGACTTGAGATTGGCGGCCTTGCCGATGTAGATGACGCGGTCGTTGGCGTCGCGGAAGGTGTAGACGCCGGGCCGGGCCGGCATGGCGGCAACCTGCGCCTGGAGCTGGGCGCGGGCCTGATCGGTCGCGGTCGGGTCGGTCCGGTCGGGGGCGTTGCTGGTCACGGCTTCAGATTAGCGAAGGCGCGAGGGTGGAGGAGCTCTCCTGAGCGGTCGGACCACCCCGCCCCGGACCCTCACCCCAGCCCTCTCCCAGAGGGAGAGGGGGCCGGAACCCGAGCGGGGCCCCCGCCCCCTGTTCGCGCCAGGGGCAGGCTGCGCGGGGCCCCCGCCTACGCGGGGGCGACTTTGTTTGAGGGAGAGGGAGCCGGAGTTAGCCGGCGGCGGCGGTTTGGAGGGGTTGCTCGTTGGCTGGGTCGGTGAGTTGGTCGAGGAAGGTGAGGATTTCTTCGGTGGGTTTGCCCTTGAGCTGGGGAAAGAGGGCGATGGCCTCCTGGATTATGGGGTCGAGCAGGGGATCGGGGTCCGGTTGAGCGGTCTCGGGCGGATTTTTTTCCTGTGGAGGGTCTGCGGCGACGATCTCCAGCTCTGGCTGCGGCGAAACCGAATTGGGCTGGACAGTGATGTCAGATTTGGTGCTGGTTTCTGACGGGTTTGTCTCGGTTTCTGCGTCCTCGTAGAGGTCGGGCTGGGCCTCGCGCTCGCCGGCGCGGCGGTGGACGGCCTCGATCGTGCGGCGTGCCTCGCGGATGTAGGCGAGGACCCGGGCGTCGCGGTCGTCGCAGGCCTTGAGGTACTCGGAGATCGTCATGTGCTTGCCGAAGGTCTCCATGATGTTGAACTCGGTGATGCGAGCGGTCTGCTCGCGGATCAGGTGGAGCTGCTCCAAGAGCAGGTCGTCGGCGGCCGGCGCGGCGATGTCGGACCAGTGGGTCTCGATCAGTTGGAGGTCGGCGCGGACGGTGGCGTGCGAGACTTCGAGTCGCTTGGCGATCTGGCGCTGGGAGTGGCCCTGCATGCTGAGATGGTGGATGTTGAGGCAGCGCCGGCGTCGTTTGGGCGAGATGTGCATGGTTGAACTCTCCTTCTTGGCCAGACAGATGTTCTTGTCACTATACATGAATGGGTGTTCGGTGTTGTGTCGTGGTTTGCGGAGTGGAAGGGCTCCCTCTCCCGCAAACGAAGTCGCCCCCGCGCAGGCGGGGGCCCCGCGCAGCCTGCCCTTGGCTTGACCAAGGCGCGGAATCCTGAGGTGAGGCGGACCTCGGTACTTCGCTCGGAGATCGAGGTCTGGGCCCCGCGTCCCCTGTTCAAGCCAGGGGCAGGCGGGGCGCGGGGCGACGGGAGGAGGGACGGCTGAGGGTGTTACAGGTGGCGGAGTTGGGAGGTTCGTGGTTCCTGCCTTCGCAGGAATGACGAAAGGGGGGAGGATGGGTGGCGCGCCCGGCAGGACTTGAACCTGCGACCTCTGCCTCCGCAGGGCAGCGCTCTAATCCGCTGAGCTACGGGCGCGTGGGGGATGGAACGGTGGAGTCGGGTTCTTCGAGCGGTGGTGCCGACGGAGGGATTCGAACCCCCACGAGCTTAAGCTCACTACGCCCTGAACGTAGCGCGTCTGCCAGTTTCGCCACGTCGGCCAGGAAACCACGCCGGAGAGGGACCCCAATCTGTCTCGCGTTCCGGTACCGGCCAGCTTATCGGAGGATCGCGGCCGGACATGTGTGGTGGGCGATGCAGGACTTGAACCTGCGGCCTCTCGGATGTGAACCGAACGCTCTAGCCAGCTGAGCTAATCGCCCCCGTTGGTGTAAGTGGTAGCAGCGGCAGGACTCGAACCTGCGACACGGGGCTTATGAGTCCCCTGCTCTGCCAACTGAGCTACGCTGCCACGTCGGATCAGCGTATCTCACGCGCCGCTCCACTGTCTGCGCCGGATGCGTCACGGGCGCGGCTGAGCGGGACCGAATCGCATACTCTGTGGCAGATTGAGCAGAGCGGCGCTTTGTGGAGCTTTTGCGGAGACTGGCGATCGTGTCCCTCGAATGGCGGCCCAACGATCCTGACTCGACTCTCTCGGGGGCGATCCTGGTCGCCTCGCGGCACCTGTCGGATCCGAACTTCTTCCGCACGGTGGTGTTGATTCTCGAGCACGGCGACGGCGCGCTGGGCGTGGTGCTGAACCGGCCGACGGCGGTGGCGATCGCGGAGGTCGTGCCGACCTGGTCGGAACTGGTGGCGAAGCCGGCGGTGGTGTTCCAGGGCGGACCGGTGGAGCGCACGGCGGCGATCGGCCTGGCGCGGCCGAGCGGGGCGTTCGACCCCGAGCAGAGCTGGTTCTCGCTGTCGATCACGCAACCGGGCCGGGAGCTGGGAATCGTCAACCTGGGCGCAGAACCGTCGCAGTTGGTGGGGGTGGTGCGCGATGTGCGCATCTACTCGGGATACGCTGGATGGACGGCGGGACAACTGGAGGGCGAGATCCAGGCGGGCGGCTGGCTGGTGTTGGACCATGAGGCGTTCGACCCGTTGACCAGCGATCCGGCCACGCTCTGGAACCAGGCCTCCAGCGCCGCCGCGAGCGGACAAGGGGTACGGGCCATCGACGGGCCGTCGGTGCAGGACAACTAGCTGCCCCAGAGGCGACGTCGACCGGCGGCATTGGGCGGGAGGAGGATCGAGCGATGGCCGACAGCATCCTGAGCCGGCTTCGCCGCAGGCAACAGTCGTGGATCCTGTTCACATTCCTGCGCCGGCCGCGCACGGTGCGCGACGCGGCGAGTCGCGGGCTGGTCGTTGCGGCGGTGGCGGCGGCGATCGTCGCGCCGATTTTCATCGGCGGTCGCGGCGGAGACGCGGCGGAGGGCGCCGGCGAGGCGTTCAGCGCTCAACTGGCGGAGCTGGAGGAGTTGCGTGCGGAGCGCGACCTCGAGGGCGGCTCGGACGAGCTCGACGCGCGGATTATGCAACTGGAGGACGCCACGCAGCTCGGTTACCTGGAGCGAGAGGGCGACGCCTCGGACAAGGGGGCGCTGGCGCCGGACTTCCGTCTGCTGGACCTTGAGGGCGAGCCGCACCGGCTGTCGGAGATTTCCGGGCCGATCGTGCTCAACTTCTGGGCCAGTTGGTGCGAGCCCTGCATCGAGGAGATGCCCGAGTTCGAGGAGGTCAGCCAGGAGAGCGCGGGGCGGGTGACGTTCATCGGCGTCAACGACGGCGAGAGCCTGGAGACGGCGCGAGAGTTCGCCTACGAAGTCACCGGCGTCAGCTACCTGGTGCTGCTGGACCCGACCAGTTCAATGACGGACGGTCCGTATCCGCTGGTCGGGCGTCCGACGACCTTCTTCATCGGCGCGGACGGGATCATCAAGGATCTCTGGGTGGGCATTCTGAACATCAAGCAGATGCGGGAGTTGGTCGCCGAGCTTACTGGGGAAGAGGTCCAGGAGAGCGAGGACGATCAGAGTACCGGCGACTACGGCATGGCGGTGCGCGAGCTGATCGAGTCGGCGACGGCGAACTACACGACCGCCGCAGGCGAGATCGAGCGCTGGCGCGCGGACGCGGCCGTGTTCGGCGATCCCGGCTGGCAGCGGAACATGCTGGCTCAGGTCACGATCTGGTCGGACCTGAACGAGCAGTTCGCGGGACTGAGTCCGCCGGCGCAGTGGGACGAGCTGCACGGCAAGGTCGGCGATGCGCTGGCGCAGATCGCCAACGCGGCCGGTCCGCTCGTGCGGGGCGCGGTCGAGAACGGTAACGAGTCCGACCTGGAGGTCGCGGTGACGCTGTTCGAGACCTTCCGGGCGACATTCGAGGGCGCCGCCGAGAATCTGCTGGGTGTGATAGATACTCAGTAACGGGCAGCAGCAGGCCGCAGTATGAAGCGGCACGGGCGATTAGCTCAGGTGGCCAGAGCGTCCGGTTTACACCCGGGAGGTCGGAGGTTCGAGCCCTCCATCGCCCACCAGCGCCGCTCAACGGAGGAACCGCGTGGCTGAGCAGGTCCGGCTGCTATCGGGCGGCAATCCGCAGATTGCCAAGGGCGACGGCGACGCGCCGGTGCAGGCCTACATCGCCGCGATGCCCGGCTGGAAGTCGGCATTGGGCCGGCGGCTGGATCGGCTGATCGTGGAGGCGGTGCCGGAGGTGCGCAAGGCGGTGCGCTGGAACTCGCCCTGGTACGGGGTCGAAGGTCAAGGCTGGTTCCTGAGCACCCACGTGTTCACGAAGTACGTGAAGGTGACGTTCCTGAATGGCGCGGAGTTGTCGCCGGAGCCTCCGGGCTCGGGCAAGGACCCGGACTCACGCTGGGTCAACATCCACGAGGATGAACTGGACGAAGCGCAATTGCGGGAGTGGATCCGTCAGTCGGCGGCCTTGCCGGGCTGGGACGGGTTCTAGCTGTCCAGCGGCGGCATCTCTGGGGCGCTGCGCCTGAATCACTCGCGGATCGTGGCGTAGAGCAACGCGTCGATCGTCTGGTCCTCTTTGGTGATGCTCTGGCGCAGGCGGCCTTCGAGCTGGTAACCGGCCTTCTCCAGGACGCGGCCCGAGGCGGGGTTCCACTCGAAGACCTCAGCGTAGATGCGGACGAGGTCGAACTCGGCGAAAGCCCACTCGGTCATCGCGCGCAGGGCGGCGGTGGCGATGCCCTGACCCCAGTGCGGCTCGCCGAGCCAGTAGCCGATCTCGGCCGAGCGGCGGTTGACGTCGGACTGCAGGACGAGACCGATGCCGCCAATCACTTCGCCGTCGGCGGCAATCGCGAAGTTGGTCTGCGGCGACTGGCTGGTGGCGAACTCAATCCACTCGCGGGCGTCGGAGAGTCGGTAGGGATAGGGGAAGGCGTCGCGCATGTTGCGCGACACGTTGCGGTTGTCGGCGTTGCGCGCGAGGGCCTCCTCGTCGCCGGCGCGGTAGTTGCGAATCTGCCAAGGGCCGATGTCGATCTGCATGCTGCGATGCCTACCCGGCGGAGCGCCGGATGGCAGCAACGCAGTTGTCAGAGGACGTATGCTCAATCTGATGTATCAGGGAGCAAGAAACGGACACCGACATGAAACAACTTGAAGCCGATCTCTGGCAGACCTCGAAGCGCCGCCTGCTGGACGGCGTGCATTCGCACGCCTACCTGCTGACCAGACCGCAGGGAAACCTGTTGATCTACAGCCTCGGCGAGGATCAGCAGGATGACCTTGTCGCGATCGAGCAACTGGGCGGTGTGGCGGTACAGGTGCTGAGTCACCGCGACGAGGCGGGTCCGGCGCTGGAGCAAATCCGCGAGCGCTTCTCGTCGCGGCTGGCCTACCACGAGGCGGACGATCACGCGATTCGGGGCGACGCCGAGGCCGACCTACACGTCGGCGCCGGTTGCGCGGATCCGGCGCTGGAGGGGATCGACGTGCTGCATACGCCGGGACACACGCCGGGCAGCGTCTGCCTGCGATACGAGTCGCCGCACGGCAAGTCGTACCTGTTCACGGGCGACACGATCGTGCCGAACGGAGCAAGCTGGGCGACGGGCGTGTACCCGGAGATCGAAGGAGACGCCTCAGACCTAGTCGAGAGCCTGAACATGCTCCGCGATCAGTCGGCCGACCTGATCGTCAGCAGCGCCTACGGCGGGGAGAGCGGCGTCGTCGAGACGACTCCCGATGCCTGGCGCGAGGCGATCGACGGTCGGATCGAAAGTCTGCGCAAGCGTTTCAACTGCTAATCACCCTGAACGGGTTGATCACGCGCAAGCCGGCGTAGTCTTGACGGTCGCTGAGGTCTTCGGAGTAGACCGCGTCGCAGTCCATGGCCAGTGCGGCGGCGAGGATTGCCGCGTCCCAGTAGGAGAGCTGGTAGCGCACACTGAAGCGCACGGCCTCACGAAACAGTTCAGGCGTGACTGGCTGGATAGGAGACGAGTCGAACTGTTCCAGGAACTCGACGGCCTCGCGGCTCGACAACGCGTCGGTTCGGGTTGGACGCGTAGCCTGGTAGTAGAACTCCTGCAGTACCTGAGTGGATAACGCCAGATCGTCGGACTCGAGGATCCGGCGCGCGACGCGCTTCTTGCCGACTGGCTGCGCACCTGCAAGCGCTGCATAGAGCAGCACATTGGTATCAACGAATCGCACGACGGTCGTACAGCTCGTTGCGAGGCAGATTCTCTGCCATGTCAAAGTCAGGATGGTTCTTGTTGATGTCCTCAATCACCTTGTTCAGCCGCTGCATTCGTCGAGCCTTCTCGCTCTCGCTCTCCGGTTCTCGCTCGGCCTGCTGCGAAAGATCGCGCAGGTAGCTGCACACGAGCTCCGACACGGATTCGTTCAATTGGGCCGCTCGGGCGTGAACTCGACGATACGTCTGTTCGTCAACGGTGACGGTGATCTTCTTCATGGCGTTCTTCCGGGCCGCAGTTGCGCGGCTTCTGCAGCCACAGTATCTCAGACCAGCCGAGCCGGCGCAGAACGTTGACCTGCTGACGGGGTCTACGTAGCCTCTGGGTATCCACGTGCGCCGGAGGGAGCGTGCCGATGTCCTCGAAACTCCAGGATTGGCTGGACGGGCCGTACACCAAGGCGACGGATCGGTTTCCCGAGCGGCGCGAGGCGTTTCATCGATCCTCGGGCGATCCGCTGGCGCCGATCTATGTGAACGGCGACGAGGACCCGCTGCCGGGCGAGTATCCGTACACGCGCGGGATCCAGCCGACGATGTATCGCGGGCGGCTGTGGACGATGCGGCAGTACGCCGGGCAGGAAGACGCCGAAGCCTCCAACCGGCGCTACCGATTCCTGCTCGACCAGGGTCAGACGGGCCTCTCTGTCGCGTTCGATCTGCCCACGCAGATCGGCTACGACTCGGACGCGGCGATGGCCGAGGGCGAAGTGGGCAAGGTCGGCGTGGCGATCGACTCGATCGAGGACATGCGCACGCTGTTCGATCAGATCCCGCTCGATCGGGTGACGACCTCGATGACGATCAATTCGACGGCGAACATCCTGCTCTCGCTCTACGCGGCGGTGGCCGAAGAGCAGGGCGTGGGCCGCGACCGGATTGGCGGCACGGTCCAGAACGACATCCTGAAGGAGTACGTCGCGCGGGGCACGTACATCTATCCGCCGCAGCCGTCGATGCGGCTGATCACGGACAGCTTCGACTACTGCACGCGCGAGGTGCCGCGCTGGAACACGATCTCGATCTCGGGTTATCACATGCGTGAAGCGGGCTGCACGGCGGCGCAGGAGATCGGCTTCACGCTGGCCAACGCGATTGCCTACGTCGAGGCGGCGCTGGAACAGGACATGGCGTTCGACAGCTTCGGCCCGCGGCTCTCGTTCTTCTTCGCCTGCCACAGCAACTTCCTGGAGGAGGTCAGCAAGTTCCGCGCGGCGCGGCGGCTGTGGGCGAGCATCGCCCGGGAGCGGTTCGGTTCGGAGAATCAGCGCGCGCAGATGCTGCGCTTCCACACGCAGACCGGCGGCGTGACGTTGACGGCGCAGCAGCCCGACAACAATGTGGTCCGCACTACGCTGCAGGCGCTGGCGGCGGTGCTGGGCGGCACGCAGTCGCTGCACACGAACTCGCTGGACGAAGCGCTGGGGCTGCCCTCGGAGCACGCGGTCGAGATTGCGCTGCGGACGCAGCAGGTGATCGGCTACGAGTCGGGCGTCGCCGACGTGATCGATCCGCTCGGCGGCTCCTACTACGTCGAGCAAACGACCGACGCGCTGGAGGCGGAAGCGCGCAACTACATCGATCAGATCGACGCGCTAGGCGGGGCCGTCTCGGCGATCGAGCAGGGCTATCAGCAGGCCGAGATCCTGGAGGCCTCTTCGCAGTTCCAGCGCGAGGTCGAGACCGAGTCGGAAGCGGCCCGCGAGGGTGACCGCTCGGCGGGCACGCGCGGCCGCGTAATCGTCGGCGTCAACCGGTTTGAGACGGACGAGCAGAGCGACGTCGAGATCGTGCGCGTCGACCCGAGCGTGCGCGAACGCCAGATCGAGAAGCTCGAACGGCTTCGGGACTCGCGCGACGCGACGGCGGTGTCGGCATCGCTGGATGCGATCCAGCAGGCGGCGTCGACGGACGAGAACCTGGTCCCGTTGATGCTCGACGCGGTCAAGCAGTCGGCGACCCTGGGCGAGATCTCCAACGCGCTGCGCGCGGTCTGGGGCGAGTACCGGGAGCGGATCGTCGTCTAGGAGCAGTCCAGGATCGCGCCGTGCCGTTTGGAAGAAGAGCCGTGAGACGCAGATCGGCCGGCCAGCCGGAGCAGGAGTGGTCGGACGCGCAGCGGCTGCGCTACTGGTGGCAGGCCGAGCGGGAACTGCTGCTGCAGTCGCTGGGCGCGGTCCCGTCGGAGGCGGCCGACGCGCCGCTCGGCGAGGGCGCCTGGTCGCCGCAGGGCCTGGCCGCGCACCGGCTGTTCTGGGAGGCGGAGGAGCGGGCGGCGATCGAGGAGCACCTGGGCGGCGCGTTTCCGTCGCTGCTCGACTTTCCCAACGGCCGGATCGACTCGACCAACGCGGCGGCGGTAGATTCGCTGGGCGACCGGCGACTGTCGGCCCTGATTCGGGCGTTGCAGGACCTGCGGGGTCGCACGTCTACGCTGGTGGGGCGCATCCCGGACTCGGATCTGAACACGCAGGGGAACCCCGCGCGGATCCTGCTGGGTGTGGCGTTGGAACACGACCGGGAGCATCGACAGGAACTCGAAGCGAGGTTCGGCTCGATTGCGCCGGACGACTCAGCTTGATGAGCGAGACGAGAACGCTATGACCCTGACCCACGTACATCACATCGGCATGGTCGTCCGCGACGCGGACAAGGCAGCCGAGCTCTGGCGCGACACGTTTGGCCTGACCAAGGCGGTGGACCGCGTGGTCGAGGACCAGGGCGTGCGGGGGATCGTCTTCCCGTTGGACAACTCCGAGATCGAACTGCTGCAGCCGATCCGCGAGGGTACGGGCATCGCCAAGTTCCTGGAGACCAACGGCGAGGGGTTTCACCACCTGTGCCTCGGCACGAACGACGTGTCGAACGAGCTGCGCACCGCGGAAGCCAACGGCATGACCATGATCGACACCGAGCCGCGCGAGGGTCTGGCCGGCATGATTGGCTTCATCCACCCGCGATCCAATCACGGCGTGCTGATCGAGCTGGCCCAACCGCCCGACGACGCGCCCGTCCATCACGGCCCCGCCGAGGGCCCCTATCCGCATGCCTTGCATCACATGACGATCGCCGTCAACGAGATTGCTCCCGTCGTCGACGAGTGGACGGAGCGATTCGGTTTCAGCGTCGACCGTCACATCGAGTCGGAGGCGCTGGGCCTGGAGGCTCAGTTCCTCAAGCTCGGCGCGACCGACGTCGAGCTCGTGCGGCCGCTGGAAGGCAGCGGCGGGCCGTTGCCGCGCAAGCTGGAGACGTCGGGCGAGGGGATGTTCATGCTCGCCCTGACCGTCCGCGACGCGGCAGCGACGGTCGACCATCTGCGCGACTTGGGCTGGACGGTCACCGACGCCAACGCCGGCGGCTTCATCTCGCCGAAGCACACCCAGGGCGCCCGCCTGCGGCTGTCGGAGGCGTAAGCTGAACGCTGATCTCGCAGGGTGGACCCTGACGCCGATCGGAGGCTGAGACCGTGAGCGACACAGCGACCATGACAGAACAGATCCGAGTCCTGGTGGCGAAGCCGGGGTTGGATGGGCATGACCGGGGGGCGAAGATTGTTGCGCGGGCGCTTCGCGACGCCGGCATGGAAGTGATCTATACGGGGATCCGGCAGACGCCGGACATGATCGCGGAAGCGGCGCTGCAGGAGGATGTGCACGTGGTCGCGCTGTCGGTGCTGTCGGGCGCGCACCTGGAGCTGTTTCCGCGGGTCGTCGAGGCGTGCGGGCAGCGCGGGATCACGCCGGAGAACACGCTGTTCCTGGGCGGCGGGATCATTCCGGACGAGGACGCGGACCGGCTGAAAGAGGCGGGATTCTCGGCGATCTTCGGTCCCGGCGCGCACACTGGCGACATCGCCGAGTTCGTCCGCGCGCAGGTGCCCGAGCTCGACCGCTCGTGACCACCGAGACGGCCGACGCGCCGCAGAGCGAGCTGAGCGGCCGACTTGCCGAACTCGAGGAGCGGCTGCTTGCTGGGGATCGGCGGGCGCTGGCGCGGGTGCTGAGCTGGGTCGAAAGCGGCGACGAGCGCGGCCGCGAGATGCTGCGCGCGCTCTATCCGCGCAGCGGACGCGCCCGCACGATCGGGCTGACCGGCTCGCCCGGCGCGGGCAAGAGCACGGTCACCAACGAACTGGCCAAGTCCTTCCGTCAGCGCGGACAGACGGTCGGCATCGTCGCTATCGATCCGTCGTCGCCCTACACGATGGGGGCGATTCTCGGCGACCGCGTGCGGATGACGGAGTTGTACTCGGACGACGGCGTGTTCATCCGCTCGCTGGCCTCGCGGGGAGCGTTGGGCGGACTCTCGGCGGCGACCCAGGATGTGGTCCACGTCCTCGACGCCTACGGCAAGGACGTGATCCTGATTGAGACCGTCGGCGCGGGACAGGACGAGGTCGATATCGCCGGCGCGGCGCAGACCACAATCCTGATCAACACGCCGAACATGGGCGACGAGGTACAGACGCTCAAGGCCGGGATCATGGAGATCGCCGATGTGCTGGCAGTGAACAAGTCGGACCTGCCCGGCGCCGACCGGATGGTCTCGGCGCTCAAGGCACTGCTCTCTCTGAATCCGGATCGAGGTTGGGATCCGCCGGTAGTACGGGTCGTCGCGACCCAGGGCGAGGGCATCGAGCAACTGACCGAGGCCTGCGATTCGCACTTCGAGGAGTTGCAGACGTCGGGCAAGCTGGAGGCGGGCGAGCTGGAGCGGGCGCGGCAGCAGATCACGGCGCTGGCTCGAGCCAACGTGCTCGACCGGCTGCGCACGGAGACGGGCGAGCAGCGTCTAGCCGACCTGAGCGGCGCGGTCGCCAACCGTCAGGCCGACCCGCACACGGCGGCCGCGGCCTGGCTGGGCGAGTCATGAATCATCCCGAACCGGTGCAGCGATTGCAGATCCGCTTCGGCGCCGACGGACCCCTGAAGTACGTTTCGCACCTCGATCTGATGCGGGTCTGGGAGCGAGTCTGCAAGCGCGCAGGTCTGCCGCTGGCGACCTCGCACGGATTCTCGCCGCGGCCGAAGATCGCGCTGGCGGCGCCGCTGGCGGTCGGGGTCACGTCGGAAGCGGAACTGCTGGACCTGCTGCTGACCGAACGCGTGGACCCGGCGACGACGCTGCGGCGGCTGTCGGCCGAGTTGACGGCGGGACTGACGATTCTCGAGGTGCGCGAGGGGCCGCTGAAGCAGGCGTCGCTGCAGTCGATGCTGAAGGCGGCCGTGTATGTCGTCGACGTGCCAGACGGTCGCACGACGGACGAATGGCAAACGGCGATCGCGGAGCTGCTCTCCAGGGCTGAGATTCCCTGGAGTCACCAGCGCGGCAAGGAGACCAAGTCGTACGACCTGCGCAAGCTGATCTTCGATCTCGATGTGGTTGCGGCAATGGACGGCACAGCGACCTTGACGATGCGTCTGCGCAACGACGAGCAGGGCGCGGGACGTCCGGAGCAGGTGGCGCTAGCACTGGGTGCGACTTCGGAGCCGACGCGGATTCATCGCACCGCCATCGAACTCTCGGCCGAGCCGGTGCCGGCATGAACCGGATTCTGTTGATCCGTCACGTGGAGTCGGAGGCGAACCGCTCGGGCGTCGGTCTGGGGCGCGCCGATTCCCCGCCGACCGAGTTGGGGCTGCGGCAACTGAATGCGACGGTCCAGGCGCTGGAGGACGAGCCGGTCACTCGGGTGCTGACCAGTCCGCTGTCTCGGGCGCGGCTGCTGGCCGAGGGGATCGCGGAGTCCCACGGACTCGCAGCCGAGTCCTGCGAGGGTCTGATCGAGCTGGACGTGGGTGAGCTGGAGGGGGTCGAGTGGCCGATCGTGCGCGAGCGGTTCGGCGCATTCCTGAGCGACTGGCGAGGCGACGACTCTGTGCGCGTGCCGATGCCGGGCGGGGAGTCGCTGCTGGACGTGCTCGAGCGGGCGCGGGCCGCGTTTGACGAGCTGGTCAAGGACGAGACCGAGGGCGCAGGCGTGATCGTGACGCACAACTTCGTGGTCAAGATGCTGGTCGTGCACGCGCTGGAGATGCCGCCGCGGGCCTGGCGGCGGGTCGATACGGGACTCTGCGGGATCACCTCGTTCCGGATCGCCGACGGCGCGCCGGCGGTCGAGCGGCTCAACGATCGGCACCACCTGCGCCACCTCTAGGCCGCTTCCAGGCCGCTGCGCGCCGGCCCGGCCGGGGGTGTAGAGTGCCAACGGCGGCGGCGCGCATCGCGCAGCATGGACGATCTGGATCGCACAACGGCCGAGGCGCCGGTTGAGCATGTCCTGACGACGGAGCCGGCAGTCACTTCCGCCGCGGGACCCGCCCCGCTGGCCTGGCTGATCCGCCGGATTGCCTTTGTCGGCTCGCTGCTGCTGGTCGGCTTCGTCGTCTTCAGCGGGGTCGAGGGCCTGGTCCAGGCCAACGGCCTGGACGACCGAATCGCCGAGACGCGGGCCGAGATCGTTGAGCTGCGGCGCGACGCCGATCAACTCGCCGCGCTGATTGCCTGGCTGGATTCCGATGCCTACATCGAACGGATCGCCCGCGAAGACCTGGGCATGGTCCGGCCCGGCGAGGAGGCGTTCGCCGTCCACGCGCCGGGTCGGGGACAACTGGAAGTCAATCGCTCACCCTGGTGGGCCAACCTGCTGCCCGAGGGCGTGGAATAGCGCTCGCCTGGAGCGCCGACCGTGACGCTACCCACGGACCGAAGAATTCGCGAGATTGCGCGCACGGCCGCGAGGTCGGTGGTCGACCAGCTGGGACAGGGCCACGGCAAGCCGCTGGTCGTCGCCGTCTCGGGCGGGGCCGACTCGTCGGCGCTGCTGCTGGTGTTGACGGACACGCAGTCGCGTCACGGATGGCGGGTCCGGGCGGCGCACGTGGACCATGGGATCCAGTCGAATGAGGTCCGCGGGCGGTTCCGCCGGGCGGCACAAGAGCTGGCGGCGGTCGCGGGCGTGCCGTTGGACATGCTGCAGGCAGACGCTCGAACAGAAGCGGAGCGGTCGGGTGATGGGCTCGAGGCGGCCGCCCGATGGGTGCGCTACGACGCGCTGGCGGAACTCGCACGGGAACGCGGCGCGCCGGCCGTCGCGGTCGCACACACGCTGGACGACCAGGCCGAGACGGTGCTGCTGCACCTCCTGCGCGGCTCGGGGCTGGACGGCCTGAGCGGGATGCCGCCGCTGCGGGCGCTGGGCGACGATCTGCGGCTCGTGCGACCGCTGCTCGAAGTGACCAGGTCGCAAACCGAGGCGGTCTGTCGCGCCTACGGCTGGGCGCCGATTCAGGATCCATCCAACGAGGATCCTGCGCACAGGCGGAATCGGATTCGGCGTTCGCTGTTGCCGCTGATGGACGAAATCCACCCGGGGGTCGGCGGCCGGCTGGCGCAGCTGGCCCGCTCAGTCGCGGCGGACCGCGAGTTGCTGGAGCTGATTGGCCGGGAGACGCTGTCACAACTCGTGGATGCGAACGGCGCGATGGCGCGGCGGTCGTTCCTGGCGCTGCCCGGACCGCTGCAGGTCCGGGTAATCCGGGCCTTCTGCCAGGGGCAGGGCGTGACGCTGAGCGCGGAACGCACGGCGGCGGCGCTGCAGGTGATTCACCACGGTCACGGGGTGGTGGAACTGCCCGGGGGCGTGCGGCTCTCTGTGGCGGGCGGCACAATGGGGTTCAAATCGGCTTGTCCACCGGCGGGCGGTTGCGGTTGACAGCGCGGATCGCGGCGGTTTACGATGTGGGTCTGCGCAAAAGCAGGGCGCACTTCTCGGCCAGAGACCGAGGCGTCAGGCGGACGGCAGGCCTTAACAATTGAAGAGCGGAAGTCCAGTGTGCTTGGGGAGCCCCCCCAAGTCCGGACTCGGAGCGGTCGCGCTTGCGCCTTGTGCGGGAGCGATGGCGGCGACGAGGTCCGAACAATCTCTACCTTTGCAGCCGGCAAAGACCGGCTGATCCAATGGAGAGTTTGATCCTGGCTCAGGATAAACGCTGGCGGCGTGCCTTATGCATGCAAGTCGAACGAAGCCCCTCGCTTCGGTGAGGGTGACTGAGTGGCAAACGGCTGAGTAACGCGTAGGTGATCTGTCCCGAGGTGGGGAACAACCCGTGGAAACGCGGGCTAATGCCCCATACGCCCATCGGCTCGGACCGATGGGGAAAGTTCCGGCGCCTTGGGAGGAGCCTGCGTCCGATTAGCTAGTTGGTGAGGTAACGGCTCACCAAGGCAACGATCGGTAGCTGGTCTGAGAGGATGATCAGCCAGACTGGGACTGAGACACGGCCCAGACTCCTACGGGAGGCAGCAGCAAGGAATCTTGCGCAATGGGCGAAAGCCTGACGCAGCAACGCCGCGTGGGTGATGAAGGCCTTCGGGTTGTAAATCCCTTTTGTCGGGGAAGAACTTTGACGGTACCCGGCGAATAAGCCACGGCTAACTACGTGCCAGCAGCCGCGGTAAGACGTAGGTGGCGAGCGTTATCCGGATTTACTGGGCGTAAAGGGTACGTAGGCGGCGCCGTCAGTCTGCCGTGAAATCTCCCGGCTCAACCGGGAGCGGCCGGTGGAAACTACGGTGCTCGAGGGGCGTAGAGGCAAGCGGAATTCCCGGAGTAGTGGTGGAATGCGTAGATACCGGGAGGAACACCAGTGGCGCAAGCGGCTTGCCAGACGCATCCTGACGCTGAGGTACGAAAGCGTGGGTAGCGAACCGGATTAGATACCCGGGTAGTCCACGCCGTAAACGATGGATGCTAGTCGTGGGGGGTATCGACCCCCTCTGTGACGCAGCTAACGCAATAAGCATCCCGCCTGGGGAGTACGGCCGCAAGGCTAAAACTCAAAGGAATTGACGGGGGCCCGCACAAGCAGCGGAGCGTGTGGTTCAATTCGATGCAACGCGAAGAACCTTACCTGGGCTTGACATGTTCCGGACCGCGGGTGAAAGCCCGTTTCCCTTCGGGGCCGGTTCACAGGTGCTGCACGGCTGTCGTCAGCTCGTGCCGTGAGGTGTTGGGTTAAGTCCCGCAACGAGCGCAACCCTCGTCGTTAGTTGTATTTCTCTAGCGAGACCGCTGCGTACAACGCAGAGGAAGGTGGGGACGATGTCAAGTCAGCGTGGCCCTTACGCCCAGGGCGACACACACGCTACAATGGCCGGTACAACGGGCAGCCACTGCGCGAGCAGGAGCGAATCCCTCAAAACCGGCCCCAGTTCGGATAGCAGGCTGAAACTCGCCTGCTTGAAGCCGGAGTTGCTAGTAACCGCAGGTCAGCCATACTGCGGTGAATACGTTCTCGGGCCTTGTACACACCGCCCGTCACGTCATGGGAGTGAGTAACACTTGAAGTCGGTGCGCGAACCTTCGGGACGCAGCCGCCGAAAGTGGGACTCGCGACTGGGACGAAGTCGTAACAAGGTAGCCGTAGCGGAAGCTGCGGCTGGATCACCTCCTTTCTAGGGAGAACTCCCCGCACTCGATGCGGGGAATGCCGACCGGCGATCCCATCGCCGGCTGAGCTCCCAGGTCGATCCGCCAGTCTCCGATTCTGTCGGGGACGCCTCAAGGCCAAGACCCCTAACCCGGGTGGCGGCCGCGAGGTCAACGGCGTGTCCGGCTCCTCGATTGCATTGGCTTCCGCTCTTCAACGGTTAAGGCCGCCGCCCGTCAGCCACGGGGTCCGGCGACGCCGACCGCCATCCCGGGCCATTAGCTCAGCAGGTTAGAGCGCAGTCCTGATAAGACTGAGGTCCCTGGTTCGAGTCCAGGATGGCCCACCATCATGTACCGAATTGCGAACTCCTTCTGCGAGCGCCACCTCGGCGGCATCTTTGCGGCCAATCGGACTGTCTTCCGGCATCGGGATCGTGTAGTTGATCACGGCCCGCCCGGGCTCCACGTCGATCTGCTTGATGAACGTGCGGAGGAACGCCTTCGACTCGGTGATGTCGCTGGTGCGCAGGAACTCGGCCATGTCGGCGGCGAACTCGGCCACTACCTCAGCCTTGTCCAGCAGCGCGCGCCGTTCGGCCAGAGCCTTCCTTGCCCGCTCGGCGGCTGTCTCTAACTGCTCTTTGCGCGCCATGTGCTCGCGGATGCGCGGCGCGGCGTCGTCGATCTCCAGGTCGGTCTTCTCAATCACCCGCCAGATGCGGTCCAGCATCAGCCGAATCTCGCGCAGTTCCGCCTCGATCATCTCCAGCCGTTCGCGCTCCTGGCGGGCGGCGCCGTCCATCTCCTCGTCCAGCATCTTGACCAACTCGCGGATGTTGCTCTCCGTCAGCACGTGGTCGCGGAGCTGGTCGAGGATCAGGGTCTCGAACCGCCTGGCATTGAGCCTGGGCGTCTCGCAGCTGCCCGCGCCGCGCTTGAGCAGGGAGCCGCAGACGTAGTACGAGTACCGCCCGCCCTTGGCCTCGGACGCCGTCAACTGCTTGCCGCAGAGTGCGCAGCCGACCAGGCCGGAGAGCAGGTAGGGACTGGACGCGCGGCGCGGGTTGGACTTGGCCGGCGCCCGCGCTTCGAGCATCGCCCCCACCTGTTCGAACTCTTCCTTCGAAACGATCGCGGGCACGGCGTTCTCGACCCGGACCGGCTCCGAGCCGTCGGTCGCCTTGAGTCCCCAGACCAGGGTGCCCTTGTAGACCTCGTTGGAGAGGATCTTGTGGACTGCGGTCTTGAGCCAGCGCTTGCCCTTGGCCGAGGGAATGCCTTCTGAGTTGAGCGTCTTCACGACCTCGAGGATGCTCTGTCCGCGCAGCGCCATCTCGAAGATGCGCCGCACGACGGCGTCCCTGGGCGGGTCGAGTTCGAGCCGGGGCCGCTGCTTGCCGCCGTCCGTGACGTAGACCTTGCGGTAGCCGAGCGGTGCGTGCGAGGCCAGGTAGAAGCCGCGCGAGGCCGACTCGCGCATCCCCCGGCGGACTTCCTGGGCGAGGTTCTCTGAGTAGAACTCGTCGACGCTCTCGATGATCGCTTCCATCAGCTTGCCCGTGGGCGTGTCGTCGGCGTGCTCGGTGATCGAGGTGACCCGGATCCCGCGCCGCCTGAGCATAGACTTGAAGGCGACCGCGTGTTCGCGCTTGCGGGTAAAGCGGGAGAACTTCCAGACCAGGATCTCTTGGAAGGGCGACTCCGTCTCCGAGGCTTCGTCCAACATCTTGCGGAATTGCGGCCGGTCGGCGACTCGTCCTGACTCGGCCTCGTCGATGTACTCCCGCACGACGCGGTAGCCGTTGCGCTCGGCGAAGTCGCGCAGGGCCCGAAGCTGCGCCGCGACGGAGAGGTCAACGTCCTGTCGGTCGGAGGAAACGCGGGCGTAGAGAGCGGCCGAGATCCGGGAGGGTTGAGTGTTCATATGCGTTGCCTTCTGGTTCGAACTCGTCGCTTCAGGAAGGACCTGTCGGACAGAAGTCCATCGCTTTCAGCGATCTATGTTCGGAACATGATAGCGGTGCACTAGGCAGATCGGGCCTCCGACGGTAGAGGCATCTACCTGATCCGGTTCACCAATGGAGAGATTTTGACGGAACGGCACACGATGCCCTTCAACAGAGCATCAGTGGGGGCACCCGGCCTTACCTGAATGCCCGAATGAAGTGTTCCAGTCAGCCAGCTGTCGAGGGCACCATTACACCGATGACGACCAGAGCGCTTCATCGCCCCTTGATCTGGACGAGGGGGGGATGGAAACCTGGGAAGTCGGGCAGACATACGAAGCCTCGGCAAAACACCCAGCTAGTTGTCCAGCCATGGACCAAGCGTGGCTCTTGAATCCGTGACCAACTCCTGCTGCTTTATCCGAAGCGCGCCTCTTCGCTCCGCTTGTCAAGTTGCGTGGTATGGGCTTGGATGTCCTCGATGAATATCTCTGCCCATCTTCTGACTTCTCCAGATTCATCACTTGCGAGCAACTTCAATGCCTCGATCCGAGGTTGTTCGGCTGCTGCAGCGCTACCTGACCAAAACTTGACGCCGGTATCGATCATGATCCGCTCGGCGACCTTGCTCCTTGCGCCATACTCCTCGATAAGCCAACGCATTAGTGGCGTAAGCACCCGCTCGAAGTTCGTGAGTCGGCTAAGAAGCATTGCGCTACCCTCCGACTCTTGCCCGCGCGAGCCCACCCAGTCTCGAAGGAAGCCGAGAGGGACAGTGTCAGTTAGCCGAACCTGGGCCGCCCAATGGGTCAGTTCTTGACCGCCCCAGCCTTTCGCTTTCTCAATGGTCCGCGCTAGATCTGGCCAGATGGTCCTTGGATCACTCTTGATGCAGGACCTCAACACATTGCCGGCCTCGCCGTCTTCGGGCAGCATCATTTCCCGCGTGGCTACAGCGGTCATGATCGCCGTCGCGATCGGTGACGCCTTCTCGGGCAAAAGGAGAAACACGCATTGCGCCCACGTGTGTTCGTCAAAGGCATCACGGTACCCGCTCGGCAATGCGGCATCACAGGTCACCAAGTCAAGAAGCGTCGCGACAGAGTCTGCTACAGAGCCCTGTTCTGATTCTCTTTCGCGTTCGAAAGCACGCCTCGCAATCATCCAGCCCGCGCTGGCAAGCTGAGAGTCGCCCCCGACCAGTGGACGGACCAGATCGGTCACTGTGGTGAATGAGAGATCGGCATCTGGCTGAGACATGACAAGTGGCGCGAGTTGGCGCGCATCCAGCATGTCATTGCCAAGCATCGTTAGGAGAAGATCGGCGCGCTCCTGGGTCATGCCCTGAATGGCCGTGACCGACACGACAAATGAAGCGGTCGCCCTGTCTCGTGCCCAATCGTCAAGAACGGCTTCAAGTTCGAGAGATGAGATGGTTCCTGCTTCATGCAGGCCAACAAGATACCCAGTGGCTAACGGCGGGTTCGCGGCGTCCCTCGCTGCACCGAAGAACGATTGCTGCCAGTGGCGGCCGCTATCCCGCGCAGCGAGGGTTGATGCGAAGCCATAGGCAAAAGTCGCCTCTGTTGAAGCGAGCCAGGGGAGTTCAGCCTCCAATTCATCCGGCTGCGCGAGGGCATCCTCGACCAATTCTGCAATCAGTTGATGGCGCTCTTCAGTCGACCGACTTTTCGACACCTCGACCTGTGATCCAAGTCCCCTTCGCAGTCGGTCCCCGAGCGTATCGCCGAAGATCGCGCGCTGTAGCTGCTCAAGGCGAGCGGTCTGTTCCGCAGAGAGGGCCAACTCCCCCTCAGATCGCCGAAGAATTTGGGCGGCATTGTTCCAAAGCACCCGCTGCTCAGGCTCGTCAAAAGTGGATGATTCAGCAAGATCGAGAGCTTCATCGCCGAGACCAACGCGAAACAGCATCGTGAACCGCTCGAAGAACACACTGTGGGCAGCTTGACGTATCTCTGGGCGAGAATCAGCCGATGCTTGATTCAATAGGTCCAGAGCGCCAAGACGATAGCTGCGCCGCTCGTCATAGGATTGAACTCGCCAATAGGGACGTGGCTTGACGCCTGCCGAAGCATCGACAATTACACCGGACCTACTGAGATCCAAGGCCTTATTCAATGACGAAACAGCAACCAAGATTTCTTCGATGTGCGTGCTATGCAGAGCCTCGGCGAGCCGAGCAAGACGCTCATCACCAGTCGCTTCGGTCGGTCCCGACAGCGGGTTGAACAATCCTGTGAAAACGCCGGTCGCGTTGTTTGCGTATCGCTCGTTCTCCGCGGCTGCAAGGCGAAGGAGCAGCGATGCCGCGCCGGGGAAGCGACGTCGGACGCTTACGAGTCGCTCCAGCGCGAACACGGTATGACGACGACCGCGATGGAAGGATCGGAGTTGGTCCAGTGAGCAGGGATCGAGAATTCTGTGCAGCGCCGCCAGAGCTGCGTCAGGTGAGACTTTCGCAAGTTCGAGCAGAAGCCTTGAGTTGCTGACATCGTCCAGCACGCTCAGGTCCCGAAAGGGACCCCGCCCGCTGAGCACCTCCTGGACAAATTCGTTCGCACCTTCAACGCCGTCCATACTTCCTAGTCGAGCGTCAAATCGCCCCTGCGCCTGGATTGAGAGCTTGGGGCGCAACTGGAGAAGAAGCTCACTGTTAATCTGCCACTCTTGCGCGGCAAGCCAAACGGCAAGAAGCTCAGGCGTCACGTATCGCATTCTCCCGGCATCGTTGACGTACCCGATTTCTTCCATCTCCGCGACTTGACGGCGGGCATCAGCCCAGTTGTCAAGTCCCATGTGCGCGCACAAGGCTTTTCCCTCATCGGCCAGGTCCTTCTCCCATCCGACAGCAGTCTGTAGCGATAACGCCTTCATCACGTTTAAGTGAGATTTTGGGATCAGTTTCCCTACGATGTCCGACAGTTGCATTCCCACCAAGTGGGCACCAAGTCCAGCCTCGGCCACTCGTTTTGCCAGTTCATGCGCCAATCGGACGTACCCGTCCACGAGGTCGGCGATCCACAGCATCTGCCTTGGGGTCAACTGCGGATACGTGCTCCTCAGAAAGTCCTGTAGCTCCTTATGCGTCAGCTGCTCGATCTGGAGGTGTTCGAAGGGGCCTGGGACTCGGTCATGCCCGATGGCGATTACCCGAAAGTCTCCTTCTGCCATCTGAACCCGCTGGGAGATTTCTTCTGTTGATTCGGCGCTGCACTCATCGACGATCAAGATCCCTGACATGTCACGCCGATGGCGGATTTGCATCCAGAAGTCCGGCGCAATCTGAGCCGCTTTGGCGGCGTATATCGGACCAGACTGATGATCACGAAATGTCTCAAGTGCGAGCCGACTCTTTCCAACGCCGGGGCGGCCAAAGAGTCGTATGACTCTCGACCCATTTTCCTGCTCGGCCCACTCCAGTAGTGCGTCGCGAACAGCCTCAGCTGTCGGTGTCCAGTGGTAGCGGATCCGGTGAAGATCCTGCCTGTCCAGCCACTCTTCCGCGAACTCGAACCCTCCACGCGATCTTTTGAATCGCCTCAGGGCTTGGGGGTGGCTCGACGCCCAATCGGCGATATCCCTAGCTCCCAGAATCCTGAAGTCCGTTCCCGGAATCACCTCCTCGACCTTCTCTCGACGGTTCTTAATCATTTGAGCGGTCAGATCTGCTGTCTGGGCGAGAACGTAAGTTGCGCCACCGGCGATCGCATCCTTGACCTCTCCTTTCTTTAGCTCTCCCTCCAGATCCTTTGGCTCGAACGTCCCTGCCTTGCATTGCCAAATGCTGTCCCGGTCCGGAAGGAACTCGCTTCCCGCAGCTCCGGTCGCATCAATGCGAATGTCGATTCCACCATCGGGTGCACTTTGGTTGTGCGAGAACCTGACCCTCGATTTGCGCAAACCAGAACGTATGACCTCGTCCTCCGCAAGTTCGGAGACGACATTTGCGAACAAGGTACTGTCATCCCGCAGCTGCCCGATGTCGCCGGCGGTGATTTCAAATGGATGAGTCATCGGCTATCCACTGCTCCTTCCTCCAGCTTATCTGCTGACGGCATCTGGCGATGGTCCCTGCCCCTTCCGAACCATGGGATGAGCCAAGGTGGACGGTCAATTCTGGCTTGGTCGTTTTGACGGGATCTGGAACTACCAAAGCAGATGAGGATCCGGAAGTCCGTTCTTTCCACCACATCGCCGTCACGAAGTGCGCTCGCGTGGATCTGGAGCCGGTGAAGTCTGTTTGCTCATCGGACAGACTGAGTCTTGTTTCGAGAAACTCAGGCAGGCCCCCATCGGTTTCTGGCACCGCTGACAGGAGTAATCAGCGAGACTGACTTCGCGCTGGTTTCTACAGAGGCGCGCTCTGGAGACTGACCTGTTGGCTCCCTCACAATTCGCGCCGGCGAAGCCGTTAGGCGTCGGCGATGAAAGCAGACAACTAATTCGCTCGAATTCGTGAAGCTCCCATTGGATTCTGCCTACAACACCTCTCCCATGATCGCTCACAGGTGCCCTGGCCGAGATGTGCGGCTGGACAAAGGCCGGACATCCCTGGCGCGTGGACGCAGCATTGCCAGCGCAGAACGGAGGGTACTGGGCTGGGCAGATGTGGGACAGGGAGTGGGGAGGGGCACCCCTACCGGAAGCATTGACGGGCGGATGGAGACGTTTGGACAGGCCAGACGGCATCCAGCGACCGCCGTCCGGGCGGCTGCAGGCGCTGCAGGCGCCTGGACTCGCCCAGGACCCCTTGCCTGGCGAGCACGTCGGTGTGGCCAATTACGAACGTGGCGTGGTTGAGGCTAGCTGCGACGTCAACGAGGGTCTGCACGCATGTAAAGCGTCCTGATCGTCGGGTTCTCAGTATCCGGTGGAGTCCTGGGGAAATGAGCAGAGAGGGGAGAGTGCGAGGGTTCCGCGGTGCTCTGAGGGATAGCCTACAGATTGGTGATCTTACTGTGATCCGACTGGGCATTAGAGCTGGTATATCTTAGGTGGACAGAGGAGGTGCGCCGTGGCAACAACCTCAGTTTCGCGCCCGGACTACGACGCGCATGTGCTCGCTACCCGCTCCACGTTCCCTGAAGTTGCCCGTGAAGTGCGCGAGATTCTCGGCGCCAAACTCTGCGCCTACTTGGGATCCGTTAAGGAAACGCGTGCCGTCAACCAGTGGGCGGATGGGTCGCGCAAACCGAACGCTGAAGTGCAGCGGCGGCTGCGCACTGCCCTGCAGGCCGCTGCGCCAATCGCCGGTGCCGACTCCGCCGCCGTCGCGCAGGCTTGGTTCCAGGGCCTCAACCCGCAGCTTGGCGATCGCTCGCCGCTGCGCCTTCTCCGTGAAGGCGATATCGATGAAGTGGGGCCGGAAGTTATCGGTGCCGCGCGCTCCTTCTTGGCTGGTGGATGACTTGCGATCTGGACACTGTAATCGTCGAAGGTCCGGCGTTCCGCGTTGCACGCGTTCCAGAGCCTTGGGTTTGGCCTGACTGGAGTCGGGCTGGTCTCGACGGAACCTTTGGCAATCGATGGGATGATCCCGAAGGTGAGTACCGTGTCCTCTACGCCAGCTCGACCCGCTTCGGCGCACTGATCGAGACGCTTGCACCGTTCCGTCCAGACCTCGCTGTCGTTGCGGGTCTGAGCGAAATCGACGGCGAAGCTGATTCGATCGAAGCCGGAACTGTTCCGCGCGAGTGGTTTGAGGATCGGCTGATGGGTGTTGCCGAACTTGCTGGAATCTATGCCGACGTCGGTGCCGCTGCCTCCTTGTCGGTCGTGCGCTCCCGACTCGCAGCGAGAGCGGTCCACTACGGGTTGTCAGACATTGACGCAGCCGCCATTCGCCTCACCGCGCCTCGCGGATTCACCCAGGAGGTTTCACGGCTCGTCTACGAGTGCGGTGCCGAGGACCAACCACTCGCCGGCATCCAGTATCAGTCGCGCCTTGACGATCACACTTCCAACTGGGCGATCTTCGAGCCGGCTCCGGGGTCGTCTGGGCCTTTGCGCTCGCTCGCTGTGGAACCGCTCCAACCCAACGATCCCGACGTGACTCGCGCGCTCTCGGTGTTGGGGTTGAAGCTTGGATAATCTAACTGGACCAGCTTCACGACTCCCAGCATCTAGTCGCTAACCAGAAGCTCCGGCGCGGCCCGAATAGTGACCTACTGCTCGTGGCAGCCTGAATCTCTCGCATTGCGCGACCTTCGTCCTCTGCCAACCAGGTCAAGTCAGTCTTGAGCGTGCGGTCCTATCGGGCGATGATCCCAGAAGCGAGCACTCTTCAGCCCACATTTGACGCTGAGGGTTACCGTAGTCGCGGGATGTAGACGACAGGCCTCACCGTCGATGCAGAGCAGCGATTTGCCCTACGGCGCCGTCATTGAAGGCCCGTTCTGGCCTGAGCCGGTCAAGGTTCTGGTTGCCGATGTCCGCGGCGCGTCGGTGATGATCGACGCGATCGGCACGGAAACGGGGACTCATTATCCTCGTACGATTCCGCGAGACCAGTTCGAGCTTCAGGTGAGAGAGGTCCAGGCAGGCCGGCACTCGTTCGACGCAGAGCCGAAGTTGTTCCGTCTCGCGGTGGAAGCGCTGCGGACGCATCTCGCCCACGCCTTCGATCCGCAGTTCGCCGTCTCTGTTTCGCAGGTCGATCCCCTGCCTCACCAGCTCGACGCGGTCTACAAGCACCTGCTCCCGCTGCCGCGCATTCGCTTCCTCCTGGCCGACGATCCCGGCGCCGGCAAGACGATTATGGCCGGCCTTCTCCTGCGCGAGTTGATGCAGCGGGGAGACGTCTCTCGGGTGCTCGTGCTGTGCCCGAAGGCGTTGACGGACCAGTGGCGCAGGGAGATGTGGGAGCGGTTTCGCGAACGATTCCAGCTGATCACCGGCGAATCCGTTTCCAGTGGATTCGGGCAGAATGTCTGGTCCGAGAACGATCGCGTCGTTGCCTCAGTTGACTTGGCGATCCAGGACCACATCCTGCCGGGCATCGAACAGTCGCGGTGGGACATCGTCATCTTCGACGAGGCGCACAAGCTCTCGGCCTATCGATACGGCGCTCGCGGCAAGATCGACAAGACCAAGCGCTATCGGTTGGCTGAGGAACTTGCCAGCCGCACCAAGCACCTGCTGCTGATGACGGCGACTCCACACAAGGGCGACCCGGAGAACTTCCGCCTGCTCCTGTCGCTATTGGACGACGAGGCGTTCGCATCTCAGGCCGGCGTCGAGAGCGCGCTGGGCCAAAACCAGTCTCCCTACTTCCTGCGCCGGACCAAGGAGGCGATGAAACACTTCGACGGTCGGCCGCTCTTCCTACCACGTCATGTCCGCACGATGGCGTACGAGCTACAGGAGCACGAGCGGCAGCTCTACGACTCGGTTACCGACTACGTGGCTACAGGACTGGCCAGGGCGGAGCAGGTTGAGCAGACGCAGCGCCGGAACGTCACCCTTGCGCTCATCGTGCTCCAGAGACGGCTCGCCTCGTCCTTCCATGCGATGACGCGGAGTCTTGAGCGCAGGCGGGATCGACTGACCGAGGAGCTAGAGGAAGCCGATCGAGCCGGCCGCGTTGCCCAACGGGCGGCGGCCGTCGGATACGACCCGGACGATGACGAGTTCGACGAACTCACGTCGGAGGACGAAGCCGCTCTTTCGGGCGCATCCACAGCGAGAACGCCGATCGAACTCCGCGATGAGATTGCGCAATTGGAGGACCTGATTGCGCTGGCGGAATCGACTAGCCGCAAGGGGCCGGAGCGTAAGCTGATCGAGCTTGAACGTGCCATTGCCGACCAGACCGTCACCGACCGCAACGAGAAGATTCTGATCTTCACCGAGCACACGGACACGCTCCGGTACTTGACCGACAAGCTGCGCGAGCGCGGCTACCAGGTATGCAACATCCATGGCGGGATGAAGCTCGCGGATCGGATCGCTGCCGAGAAGGAGTTCCGCGGCCCGGCGCAATTTATGGTCGCCACCGAAGCCGCCGGCGAGGGCATCAACCTTCAGTTCTGCAAGGTCATGATCAACTGGGACCTGCCCTGGAATCCGAACCGCCTGGAACAGCGCATGGGGCGTATTCATCGCTACGGGCAGGAGTTCGAGGTCAACGTCATCAATCTCGTCGCCGCGGACACTCGCGAGGGGGCAGTGATGCAGCGGCTGTTGGAGAAGCTGGAGCGAATGAAGGATGCGCTCGGCCCCGATCATGTCTATGACGTGGTGGCGAGCATCTTCGAGGCCGGGCAGATTCGACTCGATTCCCTGATTCGCGAGGCGATCTCCAATCGCCGCTCGATGGACGAGATTCTCGCCGAGCTTGACGTAATCGAGAATCCAGCCGCGATCAGCGCCGTGAAGGAGACGATGAGTGACGCTCTGGCCACGGACTTCATCGATACGAGCTCTTTGCTGATCGAAGGCCGCGACTCCAAGGAACGGCGCCTCACTCCCGAGTTCGTCGAGCGGTTCTTCGTCGACGGCCTGCGCTTCCTTGGTGGCCGCATTGCACCTGGTGACGACCGAGACTGGCGGCTCGACCACGTGCCGGCTGAGATTCGCCGGGAAGTGCGCTCTGCCAACACCGGCGAGTTTGGCGAGGATGGGCGGATCATCACCTTCAATAAGGAGCGGCTGCGTCGAGAGCCGCCAGCCGAGTTTGCCGCGCCCGGCCATCCGTTGTTCGACGCGGTGCTCAACCGCATCCTCGATCAGGGCCGGCCCGCATTGGCATCGGGCACGGTCTTCATCGACAAGGACGCTCGCGAGCCTTATCTCGTCTGGCTGTTGGAGGCCGCAGTCGTCAACGGGGAGAACGAGGAGGTCCACCGCCGACTACTCGCCCTGCGCCAACGCGGGGACGCCTTCGAGGCCGTGACGCCCGGCATTCTGCTTGATCTTCCCCCCGCCGATGCTGCGCCGACGATCCCGCAGGGGCTCCGCTCCGGCGCCGAGGGCGACGCGGCAATCGCGCAGGCCGTCGACGCATACACGAGCGACTATCTGGATGAGGTCACGAGCGAGCAGGAGCGGCGAGCGACGATTGTGGAAGAGGCGCTGCAACGCTCGGTCAACGACAACCTCGCGTCTCTGCAACAGCAGCTGGATCGCCAGCACGAGGAACAGGCGAGCGGCAAGGACATGGGCATCGCGATCCGCACGACCAACGAACAGATCGACAACCTGACCATGGGCTTCCGCAACCGGCGGCAGACCTTGCAACGCCGCAAAGTGACCGCCGTGCAGACGCCGCGGATCGTGGGTGTCGCCGCCGTGATTCCTGGGCCGGTGCCGAAGGTGATGGAGGAAGGCGGCGGCGGCGACAACACCGATGTCGAGATGGCCGCTATGAAGGTCGCGATGGGCCACGAAGTGGCTAATGGGCGGACTCCGCTCGATGTCTCGAAGACCGGCGTTGGTTGCGACATCAGGAGCACCGCGCCCGATGGGAGCGTGCGCTACATCGAGGTCAAGGGCCACGCCGCCAGCGGCGACATCACGCTCTACTACACCGAGTGGCAACTGGCCCATCGCATGGGCGAGGAGTTCTTCATCTACGAGGTCGACCACGCGCTGGCCGAGCCGACGCTGCGCATTGTCCAGGACCCGGTCGGCAAGGGAGTCGAGGCCGTCGAACGGGTGACAGAGTACCGGATCAAGGCCGCTAGCCTGCGGGCTGTCGCCGAATCAGCAAGCGAGTCGGAGTGGCGCTCATGAGCGAACGCCGGAAGCGGCTGATCGAAGTTGCCTTTCCGCTGGAGGAGGTCTCCAACGATTCGCGCAAGGACTCGAACAGGGGCAGTCCACACCCACAAACTCTCCACAAATGGTGGGCGCGAAGGCCCTTGGCTGCGTGCCGCGCATTTATCTATGCGTCTCTGGTCGACGATCCCGGCACCGACAAAGAACGCGATGCGCTGCTCCGTGAGGTCGCCGATCTCGCACAGTGGGTCGCGGTTCGGTATCCGGATCGCGTAGTTCGGAGCGAGGATGAAGGCGGCACCGGCCTAACGGGTAGAGAGCTCCTGGAACGGGCGCGGGAACGCATTCTCGCCTGCAACGACGGCAAGCCGCCGAAGCTGCTCGATCCGTTCGCGGGCGGAGGGGCTATTCCCCTGGAAGGGTTGCGCTTGGGGCTGGATGTGGAAGCAAGCGATCTTAATCCGGTCGCGGTCCTGATCCTCAAGGGCACGCTGGTGTATCCGCAGAAGTTTGGCCATCCAAACAGCCGCGACGTGCCCGAATACATTCTGGAGGCCGATCGGGAGTCCGAACAACCAGGTCTCGCGGCTGGGGAATGGACCGCAGAGTATCAGCGCAACCCGCTCGCCACCAACGTGCGTTACTGGGGTCAATGGGTGCTGGGACGGGCGCGCGAGGAACTTGCAGAGTTCTATCCGTCCGATCCCGATGGCAGCGTGCCCGTTGCCTACCTCTGGAGCCGGACGATTCCCTGTCCCAGTTGCGAGGCAGACATGCCGCTGATTCGTCAGTATTGGCTCGCCCGTAAGCTGAAGAAAAGGGTCGCGCTCGAGCCAGTCATCGATCGCGAGGTTGGAACAGTCGATTTTGGCGTTGTGGATGGCGAAGACGTCACTGGCAGTCCTGGACAGGCGACTACATCGCGGGGAGACACTAGGTGCCTGCTCTGTGACCAGGTTGTCAAGGGATCGGAGGTCCGACGGCTATCTAGAAATGGTCGTCTCGATGCGACTCTGACGGCAGTAGTTTTGACGAACGAAGGAACAAAAGGCAAGTCGTATCGACCGGACACTCGACAAGACGGAAACATCTACCAGGCGGCCGCTCGGCGACTCCGTACGGAGCAGTCCACACATGTCGATGATTTGGACCTAGTTCCCACGGAGCCCATTGACCGAAAGACCTTGGGGCTACGCATAGACGCCTTCGGGTTGGAAGATTGGGGCCAGCTCTTCAACGATCGTCAACAGCTAGCGCTGGCAACATTTGCGCGGCTGGTTGGTGAGGCTTCCGCAGCAATGAAGAGCTGGGGCTTGGAAGACCAACACACTGAAGCTATCGCCATCTATCTGGCATTTGCGCTTGACAAGCTCGCCGACTACAACTCAACACTCTCTCGGGTACAACCAAGCCGAGAAGCTGTCGGCAACACCTTCACGCGCCAAGCCCTTTCTATGGTCTGGGACTATTGCGAGATCAATCCGCTGTCGAGTTCTAGTGGGAGCTTTGACAGTGCGTTGAAGCAGGTGGTAGGAACAATCACGCCTGCTGGTCGCGCAGCAACCGTGGCTCAGCGAGACGCGACGACGGCATCACCAAACGGGCTCTCCATCGTGGTGACTGATCCCCCCTACTACAACTCGATGGACTACGCGGGGCTGGCGGACTTCTTCTACGTCTGGCTGAAGCGGTCTATCGGTCCTCTGTTTCCCGACCTATTGCAGTTACCACTCACACCGAAGACGCGTCAAGCAATCATGGCGTCGGAAAGCGAAGACTCAGAAGAACGTCAGCGCTATGTCGGTCTAATGGAGGAGGCCTTCATAGCGATTGCTCGTTCGCTCGACCCCGGAGGTCTCACCGGCGTGGTCTTTGCCCATACCGACCCGGATGCATGGAGCACCCTGATCGAGGGACTCATGGCGGCCGGGCTGGTCCCGGATGCCTCCTGGCCTATCGATACGGAGATGGAGTCACGGACTGCGGGCTCGGCTCAGGCTCGGCTCAAGACATCCGTTTGGATGGTGTGCCGCAAGCGCGAAGATGAGCCGACGGATGCATTTCGCGGCGACGTGTTGGATGAGATGCGGCCAGTCATTAGAGAGCGTCTGCTGTACTTCTGGGGCCAGGGGATTCGCGGAGCCGATTTCTTTATCTCAGCGATTGGCCCCGCGCTTTCCGTCTTCGGCCGCCATTTGCGTGTGCTCAATCCTGATGGTTCCGAGGTTTCTGCACGCGACTTCCTCGATATCGTGCGTCAGGAATCGACTAAGGTGGCGTTGGAACAGGTACTTCAGGGCACCGACCTGGGCATGGTCGATTCGCTGACGCAGCAGTACGTGACCTGGGTGTGGAGCTACTCCCGGGCTGCGCTCGACGCCGGGGAAGCGCTGGCGCTCTGTCTCGCCACTGGCACTCGTCTCGATGATGTCACTCGCGACCATTCCATCGCCGTGGCTGCGAAGCAGCGAAGCAAGAAGCTCGTCAAGCTGCGCACCATCGCCGAACGCGCTCGAGATGACGACGATCTGGGAGGCGAATCGTCCGGCCGAACCGCCGCGTTGATTGACCAGCTCCAGTGCGCCGCGTGGCTGTGGGGACAGAACCAGAGCGACCGGCTCGGCAAGTATCGCGCGGCACTGGGCGAGTCTCGCTGGTCAGCGCTGCTCACGCTCGGCCAGGCCGTCGCTTCGTGCCTGCCAGAGGGCGACGAGGACCGCCGCGTCATTCTGGGGCTGCTGGGCGCTACCGTGCGACCTACGGAAGCTCCCGCTCCGAGCCCGCAGCTCAGCCTCGGAATGGACGAAGGCGATGGCACAGAGTAACTACGCCGCCCTGGCCGAGGGCCTCAAGCTCTACACCGACGCCATGCGCCGGTTGATCAAGGATCTGCTGATCGAGCAGTTTCCCAGCAACTGGTTCGACCGCGGCGTGCTCAAGGAGCTGAAGGGACCGCAAGCCAACAACATCCGGCGCAGCATGAGGAAGGACCCGGATCGGGAATCAGAGGACTACCTGGATGCGATCCACTTCCCCGCGATCGTCGCAAGGCACCCAGCCACCTTCGAGCATCTCTTTCCGAACTACCAACAAACGCAGTCCTTTCTGATGCAGGCCGCAGAAGCACGAAACATGCTCGCTGCGCACTCGCGCAGCGGCGACATTCCTGCAGACGACGCCGGTCAGTCGCTCTACGTGATGATCCAGCTTCTCGAACGGGCCCAGCTTCCAGAAGCCGAGGAGCTCGAAGCACTGCGCAAGCAGGTCCTGATGATGGAACTGGACGATTCGCGTCCTGCAGCTATCGAATCTCCTGCACCGGCAACTCCACGCACTGGGCTGCCCTACTGGTGGCAAACCTGCGAACCGCGCGAAGGGTTCCGCGATCCGGGACACGTTGACGAAGGACTGTTTGCCGCCACGCTTGGCGGCGTCTTCGCAGGCTCGGCGCGAGATGAGTATCTCCAACCCGAGCGATTCCTCTCGCAGACCTACTTCACCGAAAACCTGACTCTCATGCTGGGCGACGTGCTCAGCCGGATGAATGGCGGAGCTGGAGCGGCCGTCACCGAAGTTCAGACTCCCTTCGGCGGAGGCAAGACCCACGCCTTGCTGACGCTCTACCACATCATCAACAGCCCTGCGGTCGCTCAGTCCATTGATAGCGTGAGCGTCGCGATGGGTGACCTTCGTGTGCCCGATCGATCGCAGGTTCTTGTCTTCGACGGCCAGGAGGTCGGCGCAGATACACCGGTCAACAAGGAGGACCTCGCCTCAGTCTCGACACTCTGGGGTGAGTTGGCGCACCAGGCCGGCTGTTGGTCGTTGGTCCAGGAGTCGGACGGCCGCGGAACGGCGCCTGGCAACGAACTGTTCCGCCAAGTGTTGGAAGCGGCTTCGCCCTGCCTCATTCTGCTCGACGAACTTGTCAGCTACCTCGTCAAGCTGCGTTTCTCAAACACCAGACGCACGCAAAATCTCTACCGCCAAACTGTTCAATTCCTGCAGGAGACCTTGCAGCTCGCCGGAAATGTTGACGGCGTGTGCATCTTGATCTCACTGCCCAAGAGCAAGCGCGAGTACGGGGGACTCGACCCCGCAACGCTGCAGCACGAGTTGACCGTTCTCGACGAACTCCAGCCACGAGCCGACCGGGTCGTTTCCAAACGCACGCCGGTCAACGACGAAGAGATCTACAGTCTCACGCGCCGTCGTCTGTTTCAGCATGTGGATCAAGAGGCGGCGCAGAGGGTGGCCCGCGAGTACCGGGCGGTCTACGAACGGACGCCGGCCAGCTACGACGCGGCGGTAACGTCGCCGGACTATCTGGCGCGGATGGAGGATGCGTACCCGCTGCATCCTGAGCTGCTCGATGTGATCTACAAGAAATGGTCCACGGCGTCGGACTTTCCTCGGACGCGGGCGACTCTGCAGTTACTTGCTTCGGTCGTCGCGGACCAGTGGCGTCATCGCCGCGAGGCCCACATGATCCAGCCTGCTCATGTCGATTTGGAGCGCGAGCGTATCCGTACCCGGATCGTCAGCGCAGCCGGTTCAGCCGGTGGATACGACGCCGTGGTCGCCGCCGACATCATCGGCGGCGACGGTCACGCCAATCGCGAGGACGCCCGCCGCGGCGGAGACTACGAGTCCCTGCACGTGTCGCGGGGCGTGGCCACCACGCTGCTCATGCACTCGTTCGGCGGGCTGGAACGTAGCGGCGCCACGAGCCAGGAGCTACGACTCGGGACGGTCGCGCCGAACCTCGGCCCCGAGTACGTCTCCGAGGTGCTGACCTCGCTCGACGAGACGCTTTGGTACGTACACAAGGAAGGCGACCGGCTGCGCTTCCAGACCAAGCCGAACATCTACCGAATGATCGCTCAGAACGCGAGCGGGCAGCCAAGTTCAACGGTCGACGAACGTCTCCGCGCAGAGGTCGAAAGCGTGGTTGGCGCGCAGCCGGGGTTCAGGTCTTTGGCGTGGGCGGCAACGGACGATCAGATTCCGGACAATCCCGATCCGACGATCGCGGTTCTGTCGCCGCGATTCACGGTTGGCAGTCCCCTAGGCGACGCGTCTCCCAACGGATCGGACAGAGTCGAGCAACTGTGGGACCGAGTCGGCGGTGGCTTGCGGCAGTGGAGGAACGCCCTGGTTCTGGTCGCTCCCGACCAGGAACTGTGGGATCGCGCGCGCGATGCGGTTCGCGAAGTACTCGCATACGACCAGGTGCTCGGGTCGAACCTAGAGAACTTGAGCGAACTGGAGAGGAAGGACCTCGCCAGTCGCGCCAAGGACAAGAACGACAGCCTGGCTACCAGCGTCGTCACGGCATTTCGCTGGGTGTACTTCCCCGACGCGAGTGGCTTGGCGCACGCGTCGCTCGCCGTCCCGGCGACCGCGAAGGACAAGATTGCCCAGCGAGTCGTGGAGAGATTGTCGAGTCAGGACTACGGCGATCCCAAAGTACTGTCGGGAATGGGAGCGATCTACTTCAACGCGAAGGTCGCCTCTCGTCTCTGGAGGGATGAGTCGGAGCCGCTCGACCTTTCGCACGCGCTCCGTCGCTTCCCAGAGTGGACGTTCCTGCCGATCCTGCCCGATCGGGAGACCACCCTGCGCAACTGCATCCGCGAGGGCGTCGCCAGCAAGTTGTGGGCGGTCGCCATTGGCGACCCGGACGCGGCTCGATATCAGCAGCTTATCGAGACTGCAGATGAGTTCGACTTGCTGCACGTCCTGCTCGACGGCTCGGCATCACTCGTCAAGGGGGACATGCGCGACCTCATTCGGGAGGAGCTACGGACGGAAGAGCCCGAGACTGAGGGCAGCACGGCGGTCGCTGAGGATCCGGTCACCGAATCAGATCCCAGAACAGACGAGCCGCACGGCGACCCCGGGATTCCCGCGCCGTCTAGACGATTCCGGCGTGTCCGGCTGAGTGTGCCCAATCTCGCGGTCGCCAAGACCAGCAATCTCCAGCCTTATCTCTTCAGAGCGCTGCAGGATGCGGACGCAGGCGCAGAGATTCAACTCACGATTCAAGTGTCCAGTGAGGCTGGCATCGGCGAAGACGTGCTCGAACGGCGGATCGTCGAAGGGTTCGACCAGCTCGGTATCGAGGTGGAGTGGGCGGAGGGATGATTCTGGCTGTGAAGCGCCTACCGGGATGCGTCTCGACTGCCAGAGTCAAGCGCTACCCGACCACACCAGTTCCTGACAGCAGGACGCCCCAGTCGCCTCCTAACCGGTGGGCGATTACTCGTACGATTCGCTGTGACTTGTCTCATTTGGGTCTCCCAGTATGGGCAGCTGCGCAAACGAGGTGACGTATGACGACCGCGAATCGGCCGCGGGTCGCTGCCATTGGATTGGACGACTCCCAGATCCATTCCATTGCCCAGCTTTGTGGGCATATGCGAACAGCAAAGAAGTTGGACGAGTATCTCCAGGACTATGACTGGACCGAGACGGACATTGTGGTCTCCCGCGGGCTAGAAGGAGCGGTGGTTAGCGGCGGCGTGCACCTACTGTCGATCGGCCGCTCGCGGTTCAACTGGCCGCTGGGCGGGACATTCGGTCCAGGCAATCAGACTGCTTCGAGGCGCATTCGTACGGACATAGCCAACACCGAGCGGGAGGTCTCTATCGCCTACGACTGCCCCGACCGTTACAAGTCGCTCGCCGATCGACTGTTGAGTGACATTCGGGGCGCCACGATCCCTCCCCACGTCATCGACGACTCTTCTGGCCTTCCTGTCGTCGTCGAACGGAGTGTCTTAGTAGCCACGACCTCGAACAAACCGGTCGCGATGCAGTTTCTTCTCTCGCACCGCCATACGGAAACAAACCCCTCGCAACAAGGCTTCGCGATCCTCGTATTGCCGGAAGCGGCCGATCTTCAGGCTTGGTTCCGCGCGTTCTTGTTTCACGTCCATAAGATCGACCCTCAGCGGGTTCCCCATAGCCCACCGCAGTTCAGCGTTCCATCCGATTGGTACACACCAGAGGAGCGAGCCCTGGCTGGGCAAATGGAGGCAAACCGGCTAGAAGTGATGCGGCAGAACGCGGAGTACGAGCAGCTCCAAGCGCAGCTGGAACAGGAAGGTGAGCAGGCTGACAAGGGCATACGGCAAGCGATCTTTGGAGACGGCGACGAGCTGGTTACGGCGGTGAGCAGGATTTTCTCCGACCTGGGTTTCGGCGTTCATGACATGGACGCTGACCTAGAGCCGAACGAGCCGAGAAAAGAGGATCTGCGCCTCACGCATCCGACCCGGCCCGCTTGGGAAGCAATCGTCGAAGTCAAGGGCTATACCAACGGAACTAGGACTAACGACGCCCGTCAAGTTCGGGAGCACCGAGACAAGTACATTGTCGAGAACGGGAGGCCTCCCGACCTGACGATGTGGGTGACGAATCCGTTCCGCCAAATGGATCCGTCGTCCCGTCCGCGCCCTGGCAGCAACGTTGAAGAGGCTGCGAGAAACGTCGAAGCGGTTCATGTGCTCTCGGCGGATCTGTACAAGCGATGGGCCGATATCAAGGCAGGCGATCGGAACGTAGAAGACGCCGTGCAGGAGCTAGTAGGCAGCTCTCCTGGCCTTTGGAATCCCCGACGTCGAACGGGCCCGTCTGAGTCGATTGTCTGAATCGCAGCGACTCGCAGTTGCAGAGACCCCGGGCGGAGGTCGGTAGCGGCTAGATTCCATCTTGACCATCGGTTCCTCAACGACGGCTCGTCCCGCAAATCTCGTCGTCGACACATGGCCGTTTCACCACGCCCCAACATATTCACTTGGCGCCCATTCCCATTTTGCCCCTAACGTCTACGAAGCCCTGCGGCAGTGAGACTAGACGAACACGGGCCCGGCCATCATCTGGTTTTCTGCACGCCTAGCAGAGCCAAGCAGGCCGCGCTGAGCGAGAGTGTCACAGTCGCTGACAATGAAGGGGACGCGGACCCTTCCTCGGGCCCATTCTTCCCGAGCGATGCGCAGGAAGCGATCGGCCACCAGTACATCTGGCGAGTCGCCTTGGGGTTCCCAGAATTTCTGCTCCGCGGCGATCTGCCGATGTTGCAGATCATCGATCCTGACGGACATCATTCCGTGCCGACTCCTCAGAACCTCGACCTCGAACCACTATCCGCCACCGCTGCGGAGCACAACTGCGAGTGTCACAATGAGTCGGCGCCAAGCCCGAACACTCCGACCAGCCAGCCCTGGGCGTTGACGGAGATTCTTGGCACTCCCGATGCCCCGGCGGGCGACGAATACAACCAGGCTGCAGACGTTCTTGCCATGCCGCAGACCGCGCGGGTGAGACATGCGCTGTCCGCCCTGCGACGCGAGCACACCGAGGGCGATATGAGCGTGCGGGAGTGCGCAACGCGAATCGTAAAGCTGGTCGAGGAGTTGCGCTTGAGCGCCGTGTCCCTGCCTTCGCCCCCGACACCGATCCAGCCCGGCGACCCTATCGTGGTCTGCTACCAGGTAGTTGTTCCCGCATGAGGACGGTGTCCGCACGGGTTACAGAGATGGGATCTAGTTTGGCTGGGCCATTGACGATCGGAAGCAATTCGTGCTCGAGCCAAGCAAGGCGCAGAGCCTTCGTGCTGATGGGTGGCGCACGGTCTTACTTCCCCCCGATTCCGAGAGCACGTCAGCGTTCCCGTTCCTTGACCTCTGGCTCGAGACTCGCTGTCGGTGAGCCGGACGTCGCAGAAGAGCGTAGCTCGATCATTTGCCGGGTCCGATCAAGTTCGGCGGCGAGAGCCTCCTCGTCCGGCAACGTCAACTGGTACTCGGCGGCCATGACCCGGTTCGGCAGGCCCTCAAGCGCGTAGTGAGCGACCGTCTCGTCCTTCTCTGAACACAGGATCAGTCCAACGGGCGGGTTCTCGCCCTCTCGCACCCAGTGCTCGCGAGCGTAGTTGAGATAGAAGTGCATCTGGCCGGCGTCGGCGTGGGAGAATCTCCCGATCTTGAGATCGATGACCACGAGACAACGCAAGCTCCGATGGAAGAACAGCAGGTCCACTCTGAACCACTGGTCGCCAACGCGTAGGCGCCGTTGCCTCCCGACGAAACAGAAGTCGTCGCCGAGTTCCAACAGGAACGCTTGGAGATGTTGCACGAGGGCGTCTTCCAGATCGCTTTCCGAATACTCATCCTTGAGGTCGAGGAACTCCAAGACGAACGGGTCTTTGATGGCCTCGTCGGGCTGCACCGTGTCTTCGGGCAATGCCTGCTGCCCCTTGAGCAACATCGCGGCCTTGTCCTTCGAGAGTGCGGTGCGCTCATAGAACTGTGTTGAGATCTGTCTGTCGAGCTGACGGACGGTCCAGCCACCGCGCAATGCCTCGACTTCGTAGAACTCCCGCGCCTGTTCGTTCGGAATGGACAAGAGTCGCACGTACGCGGACCAAGGGAGCGGGAAGGCATCGACCAACTCCTGGAAGCGCATGGTGATGGGCGAGGCGTTGGATTCGCCAGACGTTGTTTGGCGAATTGACATAGGGGTAGTCCATTCCGATTTGCCAGACGCTGTCTGGCGAATTCGATTGGGTGGGTAGGCAAGGTAGAACTGGCGCATGTACTGCAGATTCTGGCGAGAGAAACCGCGCCCGAATCGGGTCGCCAGGTCACCCGCAAGCTGTTCAATCAGCGCGATTCCGTACTCGGCCCGATCCTGACCCGACTGCTCATACTCCACGAGTCGCTGTCCGATCAGCCAGTACGCGACCGTGAGAGCGGCGTTCACTGAGCGCGCGGCGGAGTCCCTCGCTGCCGCAATGATTGCCGCGACATCTCCGACGACGGCCTGGTAGGAGGGATCGCGTTCGCCGAGACTGCCCGCAGGTTGTGGTTCCTGCTCAACGTCTTGGTCCGACATCATTCCTGCTCTCAGTGACGGAGGAGCGCTCGCACACGACTTCACACCGTATCGTTCCCTGCCATCGATCATGCCACATCAGATCGCAACCGCTGACGTCAGCGAGCGGAACGAGCGCTAGCGATGAACTAGGTCATGTCGCCGGCCGAGCGCTAGCGTCGAACGCCGCCGAGGCTCTACCGCCACAGCGCAATCTAGGCGCTCGCAGCGAATGCAATCCCTGGTCGCAAGTCGTTGACGCACCTCCACGCAGGTCCTAGCGGTCCGTGTCGGTCCAAGAGCTGCCGGTTCGAGACGTACAGAGGTAGATCGACTCCGGCGCGACTTGTCCGACTGTCCACGATGCGCAGGAATTGATCGGATGCCAACTCATCGTCGAACGCGACCAGCACAAGCGGCCACGCGCCGTGGTCATCAGTCGGCCGGTGGTTGCGGTAGTAGCGCTGGTAGGGAGCGAGCTTGGCGGCCATCGTCGAGGGCCGGATCGCACGGCGCTCCCACTCGAGAAAGAACGCCCGATCGCGTCCATCCAGACGGAGCACGCCGAAGGCGTCGGGCTGGACCGAGTAGAGGGTGCCGTCGAGGCGGAAGTAGCGCGAGGCACGTTGCGGCGGGTCGAACTGGATCAGCTCCGCGCCCTTTAGGCGGGCTTGTTCCGAGAGCGCGGCGAGGAATCGATGCACCGACTCGGTGTGGGCGAGATGGCGCAGGAGCTGGCGGGTTCGGCGGCCGCGCAGGTTGCGCCAGCCGAACGGCGCTTCGGGGTCGAGCGGCGCGGCGCTCCAGCGTGTACGCGCGGCCCCGACCGAGGCGCGGTCCCGCCGGGCAATCAGGGCCAAGCCGCGATCCGTGAGCGCGAGCCGGCGCTGGCCCTCGATCCGCGGCGCCAACAGCAGTTCGAATCGTTCCAGCCCGGAAGTCAGTTGCGAGACCCGGCGGCGGGCGACGCCGAGCAACTTCGCCAGGTGGTCGGGCCGGATCCAGGGCCAGTCGCCGATCAGGCCGAGCGCTCGCTTCTCCGATGTCTTGAGCCGGGCCGGGAGCAGCCAGTCCGGCTCGCGAGTCTCCGGCCGACCGGCCAGCGACCGAGGAGGAAGACTTCGCTGAGGGACCCGTTCTACGGCCCACTGGCCTTCGGGCCGGAGGTAGTAGAGGACGTCGCGGAGGCTGAGCCGGGCGCCGCCCGACGGCGCCCGCCAGATGCGCGACTCGCTCGACGGCTGAGCGGCTTCCCCCTCGAGCGCCAGGAAGCAGATGAACGGCATGCCTCGGAGTAATCGGCGGGCCTGACGGAAGCGGACCTCGTCGGGGACGAGTACGAGCGCGCCCGAGTAGGCCGGCCCCTGGCGCAGCCGGCTGATGCGCACCGCGAACGCGGTCCGGTCCAGCGCACGGCCCCAGCGCACCACCGCAAGCGTGCGGCCGCCGGTCAAGGCGAACGCCGCGTCGGCCGGCCGCGAGCGGTACCAGCGCAGCCGCGGCGGTCCTGCGACCTCGGCCAGGGCGGAGCCGAGCCGGTAGATCACGGCGACCGCGTCGATCCGCCGGAGCAACGTCTGACGCCAGCGCTCGGAGACCGGATAGTCGCGCAGGACGGCCTCGCGGCTCCGGCCCAGGTTGAGCGCCAGTTGCTCAACCCCGTCCGCCGTGAGCAGGAAACGCCGAGTCGGGCGGATCAGATCTGACGCGTGAGCCAGGTCCTCGACCAGGCCCGAGCGGCGCAGATTCCCGAGGCGCTGGTAGACGGCGCGCTCGGACCAGCGCGAGAAACAGGCCAGCTCGATCCGGTCGGCGAGCGGCAGCTCGGCCACGAGGCGCAGCAGGTCCCGCTCGATCTCTCTCATCTACGGGTCTCCCATCAGGGCCGATTCGATCCATTCCCTGCGACCGGAAGTGTGTCTCAGGATGCGCCAAAGCCTATACGAACGGATATGCTATGTAGACAACATTGGCCGCCGCCGGACACGGACTGTCCAGGCCGCGGCACGCGAATCGTGTACAGGAGATAGAGGTAGTTGGCCAGTGTCCACGAAGCGACGGCAAGCAGTGTTTTACCGGGCGAACGCGGTGCCCGGCGTGCAGTCGGCCGGGGAGATGTTGCGCGGGCCGGCTGCATGGAGCTTGGACAGCGGCAAGCACTGCCGGACAGATAGGGGGTCGGGATGAACGGTGATACGTCGACAGAGCGGGGGGCGGGGCCGGGCCCGGTGACGGGGGAGGGGCAGCTCTGGGCCCTCCTACAGGACCTGGTGGAGCGGGAGGGCCGGGATGCGGCGGCTGAGCGGCTGGGCCTGAGTGAGCGGACCATCCGTCGGACGCTGACGGACCGGCACCTGAGCCGGCGGATGACCGAGGCGCTGCTGCGAGAGCGGGACCGGCGACATGCGGCAGGACCGCCGAGGTCTGCGCCTGAGGAGCGACGGGAACAACGGGAGCAACCGAGACAGCCGGAACAGCCCCGGCGAGCGGAAGTAGGGGCGGCGGGGCAGCTGATGCGCCAGTTGGATCAGCGCTTCGGGCGGCTGGAGCAGACCATGGGCGAGCGGTTGGACGAGCTGGGCGGTGAGCTGGACACCTGGCGGCAGGGAGCGACGGAACAGACCGAACGGCTGCAGGCGGAGGTCGAGGGGCTGCGAGAGAGCGTCGCCGCACTGGACCGGAGCGCCGCTTCGACCGGCGGCCCCCCGGCTGCGCACACCCGCTCCGACTACTTCCCGCCGCGGACCTTCCCCGAGCTGGTCACCCGCGAGCCGGCGGCCGACGACGGGCGGGTCTACGGCGCGGTCCTGGCGCTGATCGAGGAATGGCGCGGGACCTGGAAGGAGCGGCAGCGGGTGAAGTACACGCTCGATTGGTTGCGGATCGAACGGCGGCGGCTGGAACTGGAGCAGCGGCTGATCGGCGAGTTCGAGCTCACCCTGCCACCCACCAACCGTCCCTGGTCGTCTTCCGAACGCCAGCAGGAACTCGTCTGGTGCGAGAACGCGTATCGCCGTGTGTGGTGGCAGCTGGTCTGGACGCGGCTGCTGCACGGCGGGTTGCGCCTGGTGACACTGGGGGCCTGGGGCTGGCCGGGACCGGCCGACCCGCATGCGGACCGCGGCGGTGGTGAGTCTGGGACGACCGGCGAAAACTCGCCCTGATCCGGAGGCTAGACGGGCGCTTCCGGTTAACCCAGGCTCGGCGCGACGATCATGTGAGGTTCGTCCGGCCGGAGCGGGGAAGACGGCGGAGCGAGCCCAGACTCACCTGGCGCTCAGGGAGGCTTGGCCCCGCAGGTGCGACTCAGGCCGATGTCGTGCTGGCGGGAGCTGGAAACAATGGGGCGCCGTCGACGCGGCTGAGCTTCTGTCCGGGCGGGCCAATCGCTGGAGGCGCTGGACCGACTAGTCGAGGAGCAGGGCATCGTCGAGGGGGGCGAGCGGCTGGAGGTCAGCTACCGCACCGCCACCAAGGACAACGAGTTCCGTTGCATCAGGCGGCGAATACGCGAGGCGCTGGACGAGGACTCCACCCCGGCGATGTCCGCCTTCACGGTCAAGGTCATCGGCGCCAAACAGTACTCCTCCGGCGTGTCCGTCTCCGGTCAGGTGGTCAGCCTCACCCTGAGCCGGGGAGCCAGCGACAGCGACACCTTCACGGTGAGCTACACGGTGCCGTCCAGTAAGCCGATCCAGGACGCCGTCGGCAACGACGTCGCCAGCCTCACCAACCAGGCGGTGACCAACGACACGGCGGACACCACCGCGCCCAGGCCGTCCAGCGCGGCGGTGGACGGGACGGCGCTGACGCTGACCTTCAACGAGGTGCTGGACGCGGCGTCGAAGCCGGCCGCCTCGGCCTTTGCGGTCAGCGTGGCGGGTTCGAGCCGGACGGTGAGCGGCGTGGCGATAGCCGGCAGCGCGGTGACGCTGACCCTGTCCGCAGCGGCGGGCGAGGGCCAGACGTAACGGTCGGCTACACCAAACCCACTGCGAATCCGCTGCAGGACGCGACCGGCAACGACGTGGCGACCATCTCCGGCCAGTCGGTGACCAACAACAGCGGGCCGGTGGCGACGGGCGTGGCGATCGTCTCGACGCCCCGGCTCAGCGCAGACAACGACGGCACGAACGAGACATACGGGAACGGCGAGGCGATCCAGGTGCGGCGGACGTTCAGCGCCGCCGTCAACGTGGTCACGACCGGCGGCACGCCGCGCCCGAAGATCAAGATGGACCCCAACTACGGCGAGTTCTGGGCGAACTACGCCAGCGGGAGTGGCTCGACCGATCTGGACCTCAGCTACACGGTGGTGCCGATGAACGTCTCCACGGCGGGCATCGCCGTGCTGGCCAACACGCTCCAGCTGAACGGCGGCACGATCAAGTCGGCCTCGTCGTCGAACAAGGACGCGATCCTGGCGCATTCCGGGCTGGGCCACAATGCGAACCACAAGGTGGACCGCCAGCTGACGCCGCCGACCAACACCGCGACGACGCCTGCGTGGCTGCCGTTCACGGGCTCCACGCGCAGCTTCTCAGGCACGCCGACGGCCGCGAGTATGGCGTCGTTGACGGTCACGGCCAGCGACGCGGTCGCATCGGTCAGCGATACCTTCAACATCGTGATCAGCGCCGCGCCGCCGCCGCCCTCGACGCCGGGCGGAGGCAGTCCGGGTTCGAGTCAGCCTCGGGCGACGCAGCCGCCGCCGGACCCGTCCAACTTCGCCCGTAACCCGGTCGACTGGAGTCCCGAGGGCGGGATGCAGGCGCTGCCGACTTCGATCAGCGAGATCGGCGCGAGTAAGCCCTCGGGCGCGTCGGGATCACTCGACCTGAGCACGATCGCGGCCTCGGTGCGCGAGGAGTTTCAATCGCACTCGCGCGGCTACTACCTGACGACGCGGGTGTTCGGTCTCGATGAGCAGCCCTCGCTCGTACGAAGGGCGACCGGCGGCTCGCGTTGGCTCGCCGCCGGGGACGGTGAGCGCTACGAAGTGGTTGCCAGCTCGTCGCTGCTGCTGGTCAAGATCTGGCAGGTCTACTACCGCCCGGACAGCGGTCACAACTCGATCGAGTTGCTCGGCGATACGTTCCTGCCGAGGCTGGACAACCGCCTGACCGAACCGGTCGAGATCTGCTTGCCCGCACCGTCGAGGGAGGCGGAGCGGGTGCGGCTGGCGGTCAAGGGCCGGCTCGATCCTGACTGGACGGTGCTGGAGACGACGGTCGAGGACGGGATGGTCTGCGCCGACACGGTGCAGGTCGCGTGGTTGGCGCTGGTGCTTGCGCCGGAAGACGAGGCGTCCTTGCTGCGAGCGGCGCAGGGTTGCGGGTTGGTCCGGCCCCATCCAGGCAGTGCGCTCGCCGGTGAACGGCGCGCGCGGGCGGACTCTCCGCTGTCGGCCAGCAGGAACAGCGAGCCGGCTGCGACGCGCAACTCCCTGTTTCCATGCCCTGTACCCGTTCAGCCCTCCGCAGATGAATTCGGACTACGCTGAATCAGGCTCGGCTGAACGCGCTGATTCAGTTGCGAGACGGAGCATAGAACTGACAGTGCTGACGATTCTCGGCTCTGTCGCGGCGATCATCGTTGCCGTGCTCACCATCTGGAACACGGCTCCCGTCAGCCGGCAATGGCTCAGAGTGCAACGCGCCATCCGCGAATGCCAGGCGCGGACGCAGTTGGCGAAGCAAGCCGCGACCTTGGCCTCGGAACCAGCCTTGGTCGAGTTCGAAGACCGGTTCGATGAGTTGCTGAAGGCGTACTAGGCGAAGCGAATTCCGGATGCTCTCGCCGCCCTTTGGGCCCGGGCGTTTCGCCTGGCTGGCGAATCGCCCGCAGGAATGCCGTTTCGCTGTCGGGAGTTGGTCGCGAATCAGGACATGAACGTGATCAGCGTCGGCGATGGTTCGGTGTCGATTAGGGGGCGGACTAGGCTCGACCCTTACACGATTCCCCCTCCGCCGCGCCCTGAGGTCAAACCGCCCAGTGTTTTCATCCCAACAGTGAACGTGTGAGGAAGGCATTGGGACCGTGTCACCACCAGAGGTCGTCGCAGCGCAGGCTGCAGTGGCTTGGCGAGGGACTTCTCGATTGTCGCCACTGCAACGCCGTAGTCAACCTGTTGCCAATTGAAGTCCTTCTCTCGCAGCGGACAACTGCCGTCGCCGGATGCTAAGGACCCGGACGGGCTCTAGCGTGGATCGGTGCATCTCGCCAAACCAATCGAGGGGTTGGCTCTGCAATGTCATCGGGAGGTAAGGGTGGTACTCGATCAGATTGCCGCGAGAATCTTGGGACGAGCCATCTGGATCTCGTCGCACATGGAGCGAGTAGATGACGCCCGATCTGCAATCGTGAGCCGATCGGACTTGGGAGACGCATGGCCCTTGACGGTCGATTCTGTGGAGCTGTGCAACGGTGGGCCGGGAGCAGTCTTCGCCATTGCGAACGGGATGTACTACCCCGTCAACGGGCTCGCAGATGCGTTCTTGAACGGCGCGGGTGTCCAGGTTGGCAACTTACACGAGATCTGGAGGGACGACCCAGTTTTTCCAGAATTGAAGGTGTCCGTTGGCCCGCTGATCAGCATGGCGCTGGCACAGGATTTCGGTAATGAATCCGAGCGATTCAGCCATTCTTGGTGGCGTCGCCGCAGCGCCTGGGCGGTAAGGACCACACTCATCCCCTTGGTTCTGGCGACAAACCTTATGACGCGAATCGCTCTGATCCTCACTGCCGTGATTCAAGGAAGGTTCGGCCGCATGATCGTCTTGGTGCTGGTCTTGGGCGCGCTGTTCGTCACGTGGTTGACGACCGGGATATTGGTACAAGAGTTCTGGGAGGCGCTTACCGGCCTATGGGATCGACCATTCAGGGAGCACGGCATTTTCTTTGCCGTCGCACCCGGGTTCATGATTCTCGCCCTCGTGGTATTCGTGATGCGACACACAGACTCTGACTGAAAGAGTCCAAGGGCGATGTCGCAGGCCGCCCCTGCATCCACCAGGTGGTTTGGTTGCGAGGCGCGATGCAGCGACCGGCGCGTGCGATGGACGGACGCGGTCCTCACTGTGTCAACACGCCCACAGTAGGAGCCAATGTTCCCTCGTCCATCCAGGGGCCCATCTGGGTAAGTTGAATGGGCCCTCACGCGCGCATGGGGAAGAGTCTGCCCCCCCCCCGTCTGGATCGCCGAGCGCACGAAGCCGAGCACCAGGATGCCCTTCCGCAACAGGAGTTGTGGTCATGCAGAACATTCGAACCGAAATCGATTCGCAGGTGCGCGCTATCAGTGAACTGGTTGCCGGACTTCCGCCGGACCAGCTCTTGATGCGAGCGCACTGGCATGCAGTCGCCGAGACTCAGGAAGTCGAGACCGACCTTGACATCCGCCAGGATCAGATTTCTGCCTTGCGCCTCGTCGAATACCTGCAGAGCGTGATTGTCTCGGTGCCTCCCGCGGCTGCCCAGGCAGAGAGGGTCGATGAAGACGAATGGATCCGGCTCGTGTCCATGGTGGATTCGTTGTTCGCCAAGATCGAGGCCTACCTCTTCACGGAATCACGGGAGAGCGCCAAGGGACATCGCGGTCGTGGTGATTGGCTCAAGTTCCTCCTGTCGCTGCAGTGGCTAGGCTCCCGTGGGCACAACTACATGGTCCATTTCTACTCGCACTACGAGGACGTGCTGGGGCCCTACACAGATATGCTCGATGAGGTCTACGGCATATCGAGCGAAGAGGTGATCGCAGGGCTCCAGCGAATCCACCGAGCGACCATCGACGGATTGGCAGAGATGCAGGAGGCTTTCGAGCGCATTCGTCAGGCTCTTTCCGGCGGCGAAGGAGGTCTGCCCGAAGGAATCACGACCCCTCAAGAAGCTCTGCAGTCCTATGTCGCCACTTTCGGACTCGACGACGATGCTGAGTTGGTGTTCGAGACATTGGCGGGCTTGCGAATCTTCGATGTTGGCCGAGTCGCGCAGTTTCCCGAGAACCTGCTAGAAGACCTGAGCTGGTCTCGGGGGGAGCATTCCGACTTCTACGGGATGGGAGACATGAGCGGTTGGCCGCTTCGCGAATGGCCTACCTTCTCGCGCCCCTTCGTTCGGCTCGATGGACGCTACTACTGCTTTGATCCGTATCTCCTGGCAGATCGCTTTCCCGTTGCCCTGAAGCGGGGAGTGCTACATCGGAGACCCGATTTAGATAACGACTGGCGCGAGATCCAGACCGAACTCACTGAGGATCTTGCGGTGAGATACCTGTGCTCCCTACTGCCGGGAGCGAGCGTCCAGCGCAGCGTGTATTGGGACTGCGACGGCAAGACCTGGGAAACTGACGCGCTCATTGTTTACGACGACCACCTGCTTGTTGTCGAGTCGAAGAGCGGCGCCTTCTCACCTGCTTCGCCGGCGGTGGACTTCGAGAGTCATATCAAAGCGGCCCGAGAGCTTGGTGAAGGCCCTGTGCGACAAGGCGCGCGCTTCATCGACACGTTGGACGCCAATGGCCAGATCGAACTACTCGACGGCAATTCTCGGCGCTCGCGGAAACGGATCGGCACCATTGTCAGGTCTGACTACCGGCGGGTATCGCCAGTTGCAGTCACGCTGTCTCCGTTCACCGAGTTCGCCGCACAGATCCTTCAGCTAGTCGACATTGGAATCGGCGACGACTTGCCTCCCGCGTGGGTGGTGTCGGTGAATGACCTTAGGCTCTGCGCGGACATCTTCGACAATCCCTTGATCTTCCTCCACTATCTGGAGACCCGTCTGGCGGCAGCAACCCTCGAGAAACTCTGGCTCAACGACGAACTCGATCACTTGGGTCTCTACCTCGGTCACAACGACTACGGGGCATACGCGCGAGACGATGCAGATGGGCGGGACCTCGACGCCGTATTCGCGCTGGGCGCTCGCGCAACGGTCGATGCGCACTTCATGCCGCATCCACCATGGGGCCAGGTCAGTGGTCCGCTTCGGCAGGACATGCCTCCTCGGTTCGAGGAGTTGGTGGATTTGCTCGCCAACTCCGGCCAGCTCGGCCGAGCGCGTGTGGCAAGCTACCTGCTCGACAGTGGCGGCGATCTCAGGACTAAGTTCGACTCCCTGATTGGCAATGAGCTCGAGCGGCAGAAGGAGATTCGCAGGCCACTTCCACTTTCGCTCTACGGACGCGAGCGAGAGGGTATCACCGTCGTGTGCTGGTCTCCATGGACAGGCGCGCGAAGGCCCGGTATGGCGCTAGAACACACGCAAGCTGTGGTCATCGTGGGCCGTGAATCCGGAAGATTGCTTCTCGAAGTAGTCGCCAATGCAGATGGTCGACTCGTCGATGTGCATTGGGACTGGATTCGACTCGACCGCATCGACCAGTCGCGACGCTCAGCTTTGGCCCAATACGTTGATCATCTCCGCCAGCAGCGAGTAGCAGTAGCCTCCATGGATCACGAGGGCAGGCAACAGACCACGGGTGCGGCTCGACGCAAAATCGGCCGGAATGATCCTTGCCCTTGCCAGAGCGGCTTGAAGTACAAGAAGTGTTGCCTGAAGAGATTCGGACCGGACCTCAGCCAGATTGAGCCGGGCGCCACCCAGGCGTTCCGGCTCGCCAGCGAATCCTGACAATCCGTTCGTCCCATTTGTCTGGATGGGCGAATGTGGAAGTGCTGGTGCTTGGCCCCGTCCAGTAACGGCCCTGGCGCAGTGCCGAGCCACTTCGGCAGGGCTTCACGCGCGAATCGAATTGCTTGTCATTGCCAGGCACGATCCGCAACCCTTGTCCTGTTACCCCATTCTCCACGACTGGAAGCGATCAGTGATCGATTCTCAGGACCCTGGCTGAGCCTAGAGACAGAGAGCGCTCAGCCGTCAGTCATGCACTAGGATCGAGCGTTGCGACCCAGTCTTATCCACTTCGGACGGTCGCAAACGCAAGGAGGCAGTTCATGGCCGATCGCTACACAATTGGCTTCTCCATTCTGAGCGATAGAGCCAATCCTGAACTCACTGGTCTCCGATTGCTTGACTCCGTTCGTGAAGCGGTTCACGACTGGACCAAAGACCGCTTCCGAGGTCCAATGCCAACCGAACGGACAGGGCAATGGATAGGCAATGGCGAGTCTCTAAACCTCCAAGACGATGCTCTCGATGGCGCAGGATACTTCGTCGCTGAGTGGGAGCATCCAGACCGCGACGACAGCGAGTACCGTTGGCGGGTCTCAAGCCAAGCATCCACCGAGGGCGAGTCGGTCACATTTCGTGCAAACGTGCAGATGATTGACAGCCGCATGGCAATCACTCCGGATCGCCACCCGGTGGATCGCCCTCGATTGATCCCCGACCTAATCGAACGATTCGAGTGCCAGCTGGACGGCCACCCTTTGTCCGTCGTACCTGCCCAAGTGACTATCAGCAATGTGACCAGGTTCGTGAAGGACGTGGTCCTCAGCCACGAGCGTAGGCTGCCGATCATCGCGCTATCTCAGACAGACGATGGTCGGACGGCCCTGAATTCCAGAGTGCTTCAAAACAGGCTCGCTGGCTTAGCCACCGTTGCCGTCCTTGAACCGCCGGCAACCTGGGAACTGACAGATCTGCTCGGCCGTCACCTCGCATGTTTCGGCGGCGCTGTTCGAATCTACTGGCCCGGCTGCAGCCCAGAGGATCCTTCATACAGGCATCGTCGATGGCTATTCGAACATGCTCAGCTCTTGGACAGACGCCTGTCCGGCACACTTCTCCACGTCTTGATCACCCAGTTCCCGCGCTACGCGGGTCAGTCGGAGATCGAACAAGTGGTTCTGGATATCAGACGCAGCCGTCTACATAAGCTGGACACCGAGTTTCGAGCGTTGCCCTCATACAGCCAGATTCCGCCAGAAATCGTTCCGCACATAGATGCAGCGCTGAGCAGACGCGACGAGACAATCGAAGAATTGCGATTCGAGATCGAGGTTCGCGACGAGAGAATTCAGGAACAGGCCGAAGAACTCGAGACCCACCGCCGGAACTACCGCGACACCAGTATGCAAACAGATTCCTCTGCTGTGGACGAAGAGGATGAAGAAGTCGACTCAATGGGCGCTGTCGTTCTTTCGGCCGCCGATCGCTTCCCTCGCCTGCGGCTCTTGCCATCAGCCTTCATTTCAGCCGAGAAGTCGCCCTATGAACAGCCCGATCGCGTCTACGCAGCGCTTTCGATCCTGAATGAGTTGGGCATGATCCTGGCTTCCGGTCAAACCTTAGGATCTAGCCTCCCTGACTACTTGAGGGAGAGAGGTGTCGACTACGTTGGGGGTGAGAGCCAGACGACTTCTGGCCGGTTCGGGGAGGAGAGGCGTTTTCTCGATGGCGATTCACATCGAGCGATGACAGCCCATTTGCGCTTCGGCACATCCGGGGATCCCCGGCACTGCGCTCGCGTTTATCTCGAATGGGATGATGATGCGAAAGAGTGGATCATCGGCCACGTAGGCCGTCACCTAACGAACACAAGGTCGTGACGGCTCCCAGTCTTGCTTTCGCGTATGGTGCCACCCTCTTTGACAGCAGATGCGGAATCAAGACTCCAAGTCCGAGATGACTTGGTCTGCATGGCAGAAATGGCTAGAGCGCGAACTCCCAAACGAAAGCTCGCAGTTCGGTACACGACGGCCCACTTTTTCGGACCGTCATGTACTGAATTGCGAACTGGATGGCCAAAGCGCGCCACCTGCTGGGGGGCCGAGGTGCATGCAAGCGGATGGATGGTTAGGGCGGAATGGTGACGCACCTCAGAAGCCGACGGAACGAGCAATCGGTGTTCAAGAGGCGATGGTCGGCGAGAATGGCAGCAAGCCGAGATGCAACTGTAACTGAAAGTGTTGCTTTGGGCGCAGCTGGATTAGAGCAAGCCCTGATAGGTGTCGCCGCACCTTGCTCTCTTGTTGTTGCGCTCAGTTCCGAGGCGCCGGTGTGCACGTCGGTCTTCACATCAAAGAGGTCAGCGATCCTGGCTCGGCCGAGTCGCAGGTTCTCCGGCTGGCACAACAGGAAGGTGATGGTCGTCGCTTTGGACCAGCGTTGGAAGAGTAGCTCTTCGTCACTTAGTGCTAGGAGACGGCGCGGGCGCAGCCGGCTAGGGACTACGCTGACTGAAGACAGAGGGAATTCGTTGATTCGACGGCGAGAAAGGGCGTTTGGTGACGGTGCTGACGATCCTGGGCTCCATTGCAGCGATCGTCGTCGCCGTGATCACCATCTGGAACACCGCTCCCGTGGGTCGACTACGAGTCAGAGTCCATAGGGCCATTGAGGAGCGCCGGGGGCGCAGGCATTTGGCGAAAGAGGTCGCGAGCTTCGCTTCAGAGCCGGCGCTCATTGAGATCGAGGATCGCTTCAGCGAACTGGCGACAGCGTACGAGTCTCATCGGATTCCGCGCGATCTGGCCGATCTCTGCTCGCGGGTGTTTCGCTTGGCTGACGAATCCCCGATGGGACGTCCGTTTCGGTACGGCACGGTGGCCGTACATCGGGACATGAACGCGATGACGATTCAGAGAGGCCAGGTTTCGATCACAGGCCAGGAGTGGCTCGACGCCCACCGAATTCCCCCGCCACCGCGTTCTGTCGTCAGAGCGCCGAGTTCTCCGCTCTCAGTCATCAAGGACTGATCGTTGCCGTCGGGCCTCATTCATGCAGTGATAATCAATCGAGGGGCGTGCACTGGATTGACCACCAGCAAGTCTGGCAGGGGAGCCGGCGCTCGTCGCGCGTGACGGAGGAATCGGCGATGGTCGGTTGGTGGTTCACATGTGCCATTCAGAACGAGGGCTCGTCAGTGAAGACTGTCGCGCGTCCGCATAGAAGACGTGCTCACAGGACAGTCAAGGGAGTTTACGAGGCTGTTGGGCTTGCTGGCGCTGATGTCGGTGCCTACGGCAAAACGGCGTAGGCTGAAGGTCAAATGCTCCACAGGCTGACGGGCATCCGAGGTCGCTTGAAGGCCTGATGCAATACCCAAGGGTTGAGTTCTCGCGATGACAAACCACGAGCCAACGCAGCATGGGACCTCGACTGGGCCAGTCGCAGACCTTTGGATTGAGGAAGTTCGAGTTGCCAATTTTCGGAGCATCGTCGAAGCGCAGATACCCCTTGAGAGAGGCACGACGTTCCTCGTAGGGGAGAACAACTCCGGCAAGTCCTCCATCCTTCTAGCCGTTGCGACCGCTTGCGGCTTTCGTAGGGCGATGCAGGACGACTTGCATCGCACTTCCGATTCAGTCGCCGACGAGGCGACTATTGACCTAGTGATCCGCTCTTCCGGTACGGAGTTCTCTGAGGTCGTGGCCCAGCGACTGGCAGGGAACTACTGGAACGCCCCAGGCGGGGGCGAATGGACTTCGATTCGAATGGTCCTCCGGCCAAGTCGAGAGTCGGCTTTCCTTACCTGGAGCCGGAAGTATCTAACTTGGGACGACGCAGGTCGAGAGTGGCAGGAATCTAATCTGGTCCCGACCCGGCAGGTGATGGAGCTGGTGGCGGCACACTTGGTCGAAGCATCCCGCGATCTATCCTCCGACCTAGCTCGACGCACTTCGAACTGGGGAGAAGTTCTCGCCGAGCTTGGGATCTCTGTATCGGATCGGGAGGCGCTAGAAGAGCAGCTTGCTGAGTTGGGAAGCTCGTTGCGGCAGGCGAGTTCAACCCTCAGCACCCTAGAGGAAGAGCTGCTGGAGATGAGGGGTGCCCAATCCAGTGTTGAGCAGGTCGAGATTCGACCGCTTCCTGAGCAATTGGAAGACCTGATTCACTCGGTTGATGTGGTGATTGGAAGCGGGGTTGACAGTGCCTCTCTCCCGATGCGCCTTCAAGGATCAGGTAGCCGCAGCCTCGCAGCGCTGCGCGTCTACTTCGCGATGTGCAAGCTGAGAATCGGTGTCGAACAGGGCATCCGCCCGCATCTTGTGACCTTGTTGGAGGAGCCAGAGGCCCACCTGCACCCACAGGCACAAGCGGCCGTGTACCGATCGATCCAATCTCTGCCGGGGCAGGCACTAGTCGCCACGCACTCCAATGTGCTGGTTGGTGAAGCTGATCTCCACGCGATACGGTTGATCCGATCAGCCAGCGGAGGAACCTCAGTGGGCACCTTGACACACGAAACGGTCCGGAAGGTCGCTGTGTTCAGGAGGTATATCTCGCGCCCCTTAGGAGAGCTGTTCTTCGCGAGACTTGTGATACTCGTAGACGGCACCGCCGAGCGGGCCACGATTCCGATTCTGCTCGATCCTCTACTGGGCCGTGACGTGAGTGGCCTGGGAGTGACACTCCTCGATATGCAAGGCCAGTCCAAGGAGTGGCTGAGAAAAGTCCTTGAGGCGTTGGAAGATCTTGGCGAGATTCCCTGGATCGCATTCGTGGATAATGACTCAGACGGCCTCAACGCGATCAAGGCCTGTGTTGGTTCGGATGGCGTTCAACTATCGGAGACTCACCCGCAGGTCGTGATGAGCGGGACGAAGCAGCTTGAGCAGATGCTCATCGATGCCGGCTACCACCAAGAGATCGAGAGTGTCGCGATCGAACATGCTTCTTGGGAGCATCCCGATCCGAGGGCAGGCCAGCCTCGCCTACCGAAGTACTCGCCTGAAGCCAAATCGGAGTACCTAAAGTTCCTGGCCGATACCAAAGGATGGTCTGGCGAACTCGTCGCACGGGCGGCGGTGGCTAATCGTGCGCAAGCTCCGCTTCCCATCGTCGAGCTGGCAAACCGGGTCAAAGGCGCACTAAATCTCTCCCAGCCCGTTGGCATGGACTCAAACGATTCGGGTGAGGAAGGATGACCATGGTCGCGCCACCTCGTCTAACTCCAGATCAGCAGGCCGTAGTGAGTTCCACGGCGAGAGAATGTCTCGTGATTGCCCCGGCTGGAAGCGGAAAGACTGAAGTGTTGATCCGCAGGATCGAACGCTTGCTCAATGAGAGTCGGGGGCAGTCCTTTCGACTGCTGGCTGTCACATTCACCGTCAAGGCCGCAGACGAGTTGAAGACTCGAGTGGCACGATCCATCGGGGAAGAGGCTTGGAGAGTTGACGCAGACACCATCCACGGATTCGCCTTCGAGTGGTTACAACGGGCCGGTCGTGCGGTAGGTGTCGCTCCGGACGCAGTTGTGTACGCAGACCAACGAGATCGAGTGGATCTGTTGCGGCGAATTCTTGACTCTGTTGGGGAATCGTATCCAGATCAGCGCGTCCTGACTGACATTCTCAACCGCATCGATTCAATGCGAACCGACCTCGTCTCGCCGGATGAGGCTCCTGATGAGACAATTGGCCAACTCTCTTTCCGCCTCCCCGAGATCTACGGCGCATATCTGACAGCGTTGGACGACGCCGGGGGGATCGATTTCGCTGGAATGCTGACCAAGCTCCTGGAACTTTTTGAGTTGGATCCTTCAGTCCTCAGGAGAATAAGACGAACTTATGGCCAAGTGCTGGTAGACGAGGGTCAGGACCTGACGCGGGCGCAAGCCACCCTTTTGCGGACGATCGTCGCGGACTCTGTCGAGCTGTTCGTAGTGGCTGATGACCGACAGTCCATCAATGGTTGGGCTGGTGGTGATATGCGCTGGGCCGAGAAGCTCGCGGGGCCAAATCGCCACCAGTTCGAACTCCAGCACAATTTCAGGTGCGCGACCGAAATACTGACGCTGGCTCGTACCGTCGCGATTCACTTCAATCCTCCTAGATCCGACGCCAGCACGCCTCCCGGGACTCCTACTGGGTCGGTCTACTCAGACGAAGCCGAAGACTCAGCCGAAGAGGCTCGGATCGTCGGTGATTGGATCGACGACTTGACCCACAATGGCATCGATCCCTCTACTCTGGTTCCAGGCGAGTGGAATCAGCTTGATCCCGAAGACATTGCCGTGATTGCTCGGACGAGGTACGCGCTGGACGACGTTCAACGAGTATTGGAGGAGCGAAACTATGCGCTGTCGATCCAGGTCGATGCGGAGAGCTTGCTTGGGACGACCGAAGCTCGACTCTTTCATGCACTTCTTGAAGTAGGGGTCAATGATCAGAACCAGCCGGCATGGAGACGCATAGATGATGAGTTAGTGAACGTGTTGGATGGCTACTCAGGTGTCAACGAGCGTCACCGGACCTTGGCTCGCCTCCGGGAGGCAGTCTCCGGAACCCCAGTACTCCCCGTCGTTGACTTCATGAGTCGAAGTAGATTCGACGCTGAAGGCCTTGAACGAGTATGGAACGGTATCGCGACCGGAAAGTACTTTTCTGGCCCTGATCTGGAACGATTGCTTGGTTGGTGGTCCGAGTATCGCGCAAGCACCCGCTCACCAGAGAGGAGCGGTTTGGGGCTGCTCCGATTTCTTCTGCGAGTCCAGCAGACCCGACCGGATCAGCCTGGAATCAGGCTCTTGACAACCCACCGGTCCAAGGGTCTTGAGTTTCGAGCTGTGGCAGTGGTTGGCCTTACACAGGGATCGTTTCCGGACTATCGATCACTCGATAGCGACGAAGCCATCGACAGCGAGCGTAGAGCCTTTTACGTCTCAGTCACACGGGCATCACGGGAACTGCTCTTGACCTGGCCGCGCCGGAGGCGCACCCGGTACGGAGAACGCAATGCGGAACCGTCGCAGTTCTTGCAGGAGGCGGGTGTTCAAGTCTGATGCGGGTGACCGACAGTGCCCGGCAATCCCAGCGACGAGTCGTCAAGTCGGCGGTCGTTGTCAATCGATGCAGAGTCGGCCGCCCAAGAGGGAAGGGCATCACTGTTTCGGGAGCGGGGCCTGTGCCAACTGTTCGGCCGCGCCCCGCCCAATGCCGGTCGCCTCAAAGCACCACCTCCCAAGCGAAAGTTCGCAGTTCGGTACACGACGGTCCACCATCACCCAAACTCTCTCCACTGCTCAAGCCCGACCCGGGGTCTGCGGCGGCGGCGCGTTCACTCCGCAGGCGCCGGGCAGTGTGCGATTTGTTAACCTCAGAGGACGGCGGTTGCTCTAGGGTGATGCAGATGGCTACCAGGTCCCGGCGTGATCGAAAGGAACAACAGGTGGCGACCACCACGGACTTCTCCCACTTGCCCGGTCGTTTGATCGTGGTCGAGGGAATTGACGGCTCGGGCAAGAGCACGCAGCTCGACTTGCTGCACAAGTGGCTGCGCAGCGAAGGTTATGTCACCGTCTTCACCGAGTGGAACTCGTCCCCGATCGTGCGCGACACGACCAAGCGAGGCAAGCGCAAGCAGCTCCTGACGCCGATGTCGTTCAGCCTGGTCCACGCGGCCGACTTCGCCAGCCGAACCTACGAGCAGATCCTTCCGGCGCTGCAGGCCGGCGTGATCGTGCTGGCCGATCGCTACGTCTACACGGCGTTTGCCCGCGACGCGGCACGCGGGGTGAATCGCAAGTGGGTACGCGACCTGTACTCGTTTGCGCCGCCGCCGAGCCTGGCGCTGTACTTCCACGTGTCGCTGGATGAGTCGATCCGCCGAATCGCCGCGGCGCGGGCGGAGATCAAATTCTACGAGGCGGGTATGGATCTTGGGCTCTCCGACGACCTGCAAGAGTCGTTCCGCCTGTTCCAGGGGCGCATCCTGGAGGAGTACGACAAGCTCTGCGACGAGTACGACATCACCAGGATTGACGCCTCGCAGACGCTGGTCAGCCAGCAGGTGCAGGTTCGGGAGCTGGTGGAGCCATTGCTCGAGGGCATGCCGCGCCGCGAGATCACCAAGGTGCCCACGCACATCCAGGCCGGCTACGCCTCGCTCGCCGCCGGCGGTGCCCGATGACGGCAGTCAAGTTCTACGGAGAACCGCCGCCGGGTATTGAGCAAGACTGGCTGCCGGGGCGGCTGATCGTGATCGAGGGCACCGACGGTGTCGGCCGCTCGACGATCATCTCGATCCTCAAGGACTACCTCGAAGCGAGCGGTTGGGGCGTGGTCGACAGCGGTCTGCGGCGTTCGCCGCTGGTCGGTCCCGGGATCGACCAGGCCAAGGAGGGCCACACGCTGGACCCGATCACGCTCAACCTGTTCTATGCGACCGATTTCTGGGATCGGTTCGAGCGGATCATGCTGCCGGCGCTGCAGGCCGGCATGGTCGTGCTGGCCGATCGCTACATCTTCTCGCTGATGGCCCGGGCGATCGTGCGCGGCGCGCCGCGTGAGTGGCTGGAGCAGATCTACGGCTTCGCGCTGGTACCTGACCAGGTGGTGTACCTGGACATCGACGCCGAGGATCTGGTGCTGCGCGTGCTGGAGCGTGGCTTCGACTTCTGGGAGTCGGGCGGCGACTACCTGCACGACCGCAGCATCTACGACGGGTTCATGCAGCACCAGCGCGAGCAATTGCGCGAGATGTCGGAAATGGCGGAGCGCTACGGCTGGGACGTGATCGACGCGCGCGGGACGATCGAGCAGGTCTTCGAGGACGTGCGGCGAGTGGTGATGCCGACGGTCGAAGCGATGCCGCAGGTTTGAGTCGGGCGACTCCGGCGAGTGCCCGGGACACGTCGATTCGCGCGGGCAGGGTATATGCTGATCTGGCTATCTGGCCGAGGTAGCTCAGTTGGTAGAGCACACGACTGAAAATCGTGGTGTCGGCAGTTCGACTCTGCCCCTCGGCACCAGACATTGCCCCCAGACCGAGTTCATTCTCTACTTCAACGCCTCCGCCAGGTACTCAATGACGTGTCTCGGCTGGGCGCTGGTGAAGTGGTCGATCTGCTGCCGGCATGAGACGCCGGTGACGGCCACGGGCACACTCCTCGAGGCGCGAATCGCCGGAAACAGGCGCAGCTCTCCCATCCGCCGGGAGATGTCGTAGTGTTCGGCCTCGAAGCCGAACGAGCCGGCCATGCCGCAGCATCCGCTGTCAATCGCTTCTGGGTCGTAACCGGCGCGGCGCAGCACGCCGAGCGTCTGGTCGTAGCCGGACAGGGCCTTCTGGTGACAGTGGGGGTGGAGCAGCAACTTACCGTGCTCGCCGGCGAAGATCTCGGGCGCATCGTCCCGCTTCAGCTCGCGTTCGAGCCACTCGTCGAAGAGGAACGCCTGTTGGGCGACGACGGCAGCCTGGGCGCCCGGCAAGAGCAGCGGGTACTCGTCCCGCAGCGACAGGAGGCAGGACGGTTCGGTGCCGATGATCGGGGTGCCCGATTCGGCGTGATTCACCAGCGCGTCAATGTTCTGTTGCGCCATCGAGCGTGCCTGATCGAGCAAGCCCTTTGAGATCGAGGGCCGGCCGCAACAGGTGCGCCGCTCGACCCGGATGGCTCGATAGCCGAGCGCCTCGATAATCATCACCGCCGATGCGCCGACCTCGGGATGGACGAAGTTAGTGAACGTGTCGTCGAACAGAACGACGTCGCCGCGCGTCGGTGGCGGCGCGGCCCGGTCGCGAAACCAGCGATCGAAGGTCAGACCGGCGAGCCGGGGCACGGGGCGGGCGGGATGAACGCCGGCCAGCGCGAGCAGTTTACGGGCGGGGAGGGTCGCCGCGATTGCGTTGGCCGCGCCCGGCGCGAGCGAGCCGAGTCGAAGCAGCGAGGCGATGCTGGCGAAGGCGCGGTCGCGCAGCGGCGTTCGATGCGTGCGGCGGCGGTGGGCCAGCACCTCGTACTTGATTTTGGCCAGATCGACGCCCGAAGGGCACTCGGCCTTGCAGGCCTTGCATTCCACGCAGAGGTCCAGCGCGTCATGCAGGCGGTCGCCCGAGAGTTCTTCCAGGGGCATCGCGCCGTTGAGAATCTGGCGCAACAGGTTGGCCCGGCCGCGAGTGGAGTGTTCCTCGTCCTGGGTGACCATGAATGAGGGGCACATGCCGCCGTCGAACTTGCGGCAGGCGCCCTGGCCGTTGCACATCTCCACGGCCCGGGCGAGTCCGCCCTCGGAGCTGAAGTCGAGCCAGCCTTGCGGTTCGGCGTTGACCGTGTCGGGGCTGAGCCGCAGGTTGTCGCGGAAGGGCGGGGTATCGATGATCTTGCCCGGATTCAGCAGTCCGTCCGGATCGAAGATGCGCTTGGTCTCGCGGAAGGCGTCCACGAGTTGCGGTCCGAACATCTTCTCCAGGAACGCGCCGCGGACGATGCCGTCGCCGTGCTCGCCGGACAGCGAGCCGCCGAACTCGACGACGAGATCGGCGATCTCCGAAGCCAGCGCTTCCGTCTGCTCCAGTCCGGCCGGATCCTTGACGTTGACAACCGGGCGGATATGCAGGCAACCCGCGGCAGCGTGTCCGTAGTAGCCGGCCCGCAGTCCCTTGGCCCGAACGGCGGCGTCGAAGCGGGCGACGAACTCGGGTAACCGCTCGGGCGGGACGGCAGTGTCCTCGACGAACGCGCCCGGCTTGGGATCGCCGTGCATCGACATCAGCAGTCCGAGGCCGGCCTGGCGCATCTGCCACATCCGCGCCTGGGCGGCGGGATTGGTCTCCGTGACGCAGGCGTAGCCCATGTCGCGCGACTGCAGTTCGGCCTCGATCGCGCGGAGTTGCTCGTCGAGCTGCGCGTCGTTGTCGGCGAAGCACTCGATCAGCAGGATGGCGCCGGGATTGCCCACGACGAAGTCGGCCAACGGCGCATAGCCGACGCTCGAACGGCAGCGCTCAATGATGATGTCGTCAACCAGTTCGATGGCGGCCGGCGAGCGCGCGTTGGCGACAACCGTCGCCTCGGCGGCGTCGATCAGCGTGTCGAAGTGCGCGGCCAGGATGCCTCGTCTCGCCGGCAGCGCGGCGAGCTGGACGGTGGCCTCGGTGACGACCGCGAGCGTGCCTTCCGAGCCGACCACCATCTGTGAGAGATTGACGCCGTCGGGATCGAGCAGCGCGTCGAGGTTGTAGCCCGACACACGGCGCGGGATGTCGGGGAAGCGCAGGCCGATCTCGTCGCGCTCGCGCTCGGCGAGATCGCGGAGGTCTCGATAGAGCCGACCCTCGCGACCGCCGGCGTCGATCAGCGCTCGCAGGCGGCGTTCGTCGGTGTGATCGAAGCGCAGTTCCTCACCGTCGGAGAGTATGACGTCGACCGACTCGACGACGTCGACGGTCTTGCCGTAGAGGCCGCTATGCGTACCGCAGGAGTTGTTGCCGATGCCGCCGCCGATCGTGGCCCGGTTGGCGGTTGAGGGGTCAATCGGGTAGTGCAGTCCGTAGTGCCTGGCAGCCTTGTTCAGTTCGGAGAGAACGAGTCCCGGCTGGACTCTGGCGACGCGGCGGTCGGGATCGAGGTCGAGGATCGCATGCATGTGCCGGGTGAAGTCGAGCACGACGGCGTGATTGACACCCTGTCCGGCCAGACTGGTGCCGCCGCCGCGGGGCAGCACGGGCACACCGTGCGAGCGAGCGACCTCGACCGCGGCAGCCGCGTCTGCCGGAGTGCGGGGGAAAACGACCGCGACCGGCTCCATTTCGTAGAGAGACGCGTCGGTCGCGTAGAGCAGCCGCGAGGGCCGGTCGAAGAGCACATCGGAGGGGTCCTGGAGCGCGTTGCGAAGGTCGTCGGCGAGCGGACCGAGGGCGTTCTGGCCATTGTTCAGCATCGCCCGCGCGCGACTGACGGAGCCGAATCTCGAGAGGGAGCGTCCCTCGATCACGGTCCGCAGCGGGGCGTCGGTGGTCATGCGGGCAGACTACCGTGCAGCCGATAGGCGGCTTCGGCCGGATCGTCTGCGCCGAGGATGGCTGTCCGCACCGCGACGCCCCAAGCGCCCGCGTCAATGGCCTGTGGCGCTCGCTCGGCGTCGATGCCGCCGATGGCGTAGGAGGGGATGTTGCCCAGGATCCCGCGCATGTTCGTCAGGTGCGCCAGTCCCGCACCAGCCCGTCCCGGATGGGACTCCGTTTCGAAGATCGTGCCCACGATGGCGTAATCGACTCCGTCGTCCAGAGCCCGAAGCGCTTCTTGCCCGTGATGTACAGAGCGGCCGAGCAGTGGGTACGGATGAGCGGGAGAGTCGGACGACGCGGGCAAGTGAAGGCCGACCTGGAGCGCGGTTGCGACATGCGGTCGGTCGTTGACGATCAGGGTGGTCAAGGGCGGCATCCGGCGTTGGACGGCTCGGATGACCGCGATCAGCTCCGCGTCGCGCAGGTCGCGCTCTCGGAACTGGACGACGAGGCGGCCGCCGACGCCGTTGGCGGCCCGCACGACCACGTCGGGGAGCGGGCGTCCGCCCGTGCCCTGCTGGTCGGCGATCAACATCAGGCGATGGAGGATCATGGCTCGCGCCTCTGGAATCGCCAGGGGATGACCCGCCGCTCCAGCAAGACCACGGCAAGGAACAGCGCGTAACTCATGATCGTGACCACGAAGATTGCGCCGAAGACGAGGTCAGTGCGAAACGAGAGCCGCGACTGTTCCAGGAAGATGCCCAGCCCGTCGGTTGCGCCGGCCAGTTCGCCGAAGATCGCGCCGAGGACGGCGTAGATGGCGGCAATGCGCAGGCCGGTGAAGAGGTCGGGCAGGGCTGCAGGAATCTTGACGTAGCGGTACATCTGCCAGCGCGATGCGCCGAAGGTGCGCATCAGATCGGTGGTGGGACGCTCGGTCGCGGCGAGTCCGGCGGCGAAGCCGAGGACGATCGGGACGAAGGTGAAGAGTCCGATCACGATGATCTTGGGCGTCACGCCGAAGCCGAACCAGACGATCATCAGCGGCGCGACGACGGGAATCGGGACCGCCTGCGACGCGACGATCAGGGGGTAGACGGCCCGCCGCACGGTGGCCGACATGTCCAGGAGCAGTCCCAGCGCCAGGGCGCAGACGATGCTGATCGCAAAGCCGGCGGCGACCTCGGACATGGTGACCAGCGAGTGTTCCCAGATCGCGCCGGCCGACTCGACGCTCTCGCGCACGATGCGGATCGGTCCAGGCAGCGTTTGCGGTCGGATGCCAGAGAGCCAGACGTAGGCTTGCCAGCCGAACAGGACGACGAGGACCAGGCCGATCGGCGCGGCCACGCTGACGATCAGCTCGCGCTGCAGCGGCCTGCCGTTCACGCCGACACTCCTGCCGACTCGGTCTCGTGCCTGAGGGCGTCGATCAGACGGTGAGCCGCCTCGGTCTCGGCGGCGCGGGCCGTTCGGGGACGCGGCAGGTCGACCTCGAGCACGTTGGTGATCCGACCGGGGCGGGGCGACATCACGTAGACGCGGTCGGAGAGGGCGACCGCCTCGTGCGGATCGTGGGTGACGAGCAGAGCGGAGCCGCCGATCCGATTCCAGGTCTCGGCGAACCAGCCCTGGAGTTGTGCACGGGTGATCGCATCGAGCGCGCCGAAGGGCTCGTCGAGGAGCAAGAAGGGACGGCCGAGCAGGTAGGTGCGGAGGAAGCTGGCGCGCTGGCGCATGCCGCCGGAGAGTTCGTGCGGCCGGCGCTGCTCGAATCCGCCGAGACCGAACTGCGGAAACAGCTCGGCCGCGCGGTCGCGGGCCTCGCGCTTGGGGACGCCCTGCACTTCGAGTCCGAGCGAGACGTTCTCCAGCACCGTCCGCCAGGGGAAGAGCATGTCCTGCTGCGGCATGTAGCCGAAGCGCATCAGTCGATCCTCTGGCGCGGGCGTTTGGCCGTCCACGACGATGCGGCCCTGGTCGGCATCGTCGAGTCCGGCGATCAGGTTGAGCAGCGTCGTCTTGCCGCAACCCGAGGGACCGACGAGCGCAGCGAACTCGCCGTCGGCGACGGTGAGGGAGACATCTTCGAGCGCGACGACGGCGCGTTCCTCCGAGCCGTAGCGCTTGCCGACGCCCTCAACCTCCAGCATCAGTCCCCGCCGCTCTTGCTACTTTCGCGCCGCCTCGATGATCGCGGTGTCGAAGTGGGCTGACCAGTCGGGTTCAGACGACAGCGGATCGCCGTTCTCGTCCTCGAGCAGGCCGTTCTCGTAGAGCCAGCCGGGATAGGCGGACCACTGGGCGAGGGTCTGCGAACCCCAGCGGCCGTCGGCGGCGACGTAGTACTCGTCGGCCAGCAGGCTCGCCGATGCGTAGACCAGCTCGGGGTCGGGGAAAGCGTCTTCGCCGGCCGTCTCGATCAACAGGCGGCCCGCCTCGGCGGGGTCTTTGACGGCGAACTCGTAGCCGCGCAGGGTGGCGCGCATGAAGCGGACCAGGGCGTCCTCTTTCTCATCGAGCGCCTCGCCGGAGGTGACGAGCAGGACGGCCGGACGGTCGGGGACGCCGAAATCGGCGTGACGCCAGGTGCGGTACTCGATGCCCTGCCGGTCCCAGTCGAGCCCCTCCCAGGTGACGAAGATCTCGACGGCGTGGACGCGACCGGCGAGCAACGCATCGTAAGCGCCGGTGTCGAGCACGACCAAGTCGGCGGTGCCCTCGCCGCCGTCGGCCTGGATCACGGTGCGCCACTGGGGCAGCTCGTAGGGCAATCCCCAGCCGGCGTAGAGCCCGCCGTCGAGGTCGCGCAGGCGCTTGATCGGCCCGTCTTCGAGTACGGCGATCTCGGTCGGGCTCTTTTGCAGGACGGCCGCGATGCTGACCACGTCCAGTCCCACGGCGCGGGAGAAGGGCACGGTCGTGGCGAACGAGAACGCGACATCGGCGACGCCCTCGGCGACGAGCAGGTCGCTGTTCGCGCCGCTGTAGGGCAGGATCTCGACCTCGACGCCCTCTTCTTCGTACCATCCCTGCGCGAGCGCGACGTAGACGCCCGTGTGGTTGGTGTTCGGAGTCCAGTCGAGTTGGACCCGGATTACGTCGGGCTCGTCCTCGCCGCACGCGGCAGCGAACGTACCGAGCAGGAGCAACAGGCCTCCCATCAGGACGGCGGCGATACGAGCGCGGCTCACTGCGAGTCTCCGTTCACCCAGGCCGAGTCGAAGAAGTGGTACTCGAGCTCCATCGCGGTGCGGAACTTGATCGCTTCGGCGGCCGACTCCTCGCCGTGCTGGTCGAGCATGTCCATGATGATCTCGACCTTCTCCAGGTAGCCGGGACCGGAGTACATGTCGATCCAGAATCCGTAGCGCTCGTCGTAGGGCTGATCGGCGAGGCGGGTGCCGAGCCAGCCGTAGAGCTTGGCACACGGCGCCATCGCGGCGAGGTGTTCGCCGATCGTGCCGGTGGCGGCGGTGGCGAGGAGGAAGTCCGTGTACTCGCGGGCGGCCGGGAGCGGTTGCACGTCTTCGAGCGAGACGCCCAGCTCGGGCGCCGTCTGCTCGTGCAGGGTGCCTTCGGTGAGGATGCCGGCGAGCAGCGAGCCGAACTGACGGCGGGTGCCCCAGTCGTGCGCGCGGACCGCGCCCCAAGCGTATGAGCGGGCGTAAGCGTCGAGGTAGAAGTGGTCCTGCTGCGCGAACAGTCCGTAGCGCGATTCGGAGAGGCTGCCGTCGGCGAGTCCGACGAGGAAGGGATGCTCGAGGCAGGCATCCGCGAGGTCGCGGTTGTCGTCCCAGAGACGTTGGGCAAACGATGATTCCGTCACGGTCACACTCCTGTTCCAGTCAGGTTCTGCTTCACACGGTGGTTCATGAGGTTTCGAGGGGCGAGATCATCCCCTCGGCAGGCGACGACGCCTCGGCGTAGAACTTGCGCGGCATGCGGCCGGCCAGGAAGGCATCGCGGCCGCCGCGGGCCGCGGCGTTCATGGCGCGCGCCATCCGGACGGGATTGCGGGCGCGGGCGACGGCGGTGTTCATCAACACGGCGTCGCAGCCGAGCTCGAAGGCGATCGCCACATCGGAGGCCGTGCCGACGCCGGCGTCGACGATCACGGGCACGCCGGCGCGCTCCTTGATCAGTTGGATGTTGTGCGGGTTGCGGATACCGAGACCGGAGCCGATGGGCGCACCCAGCGGCATCACGGCGGCGCAGCCGACGTCCTCGAGCTTGCGCGCGGTGACCGGATCGTCGTTGGTGTAGGGGAGGACGTCGAAGCCGCGGCGGACCAGTTCCTGCGCGCCTTCGAGCAGGCCTTCAGTGTCGGGCAGGAGTGTGTCTTCGTCGGCGATCACTTCCAGTTTGACCAGCGAAACGCCCAGCGCCTCGCGGGCCAGCTCGGCGGTCAGTACGGCGTCGGCGGCGGTGAAGCAGCCGGCGGTATTGGGCAGCAGGCCGTAGCCGCGTTCGGTGAGCAGGGTGTAGAGATTGGTCGGGTCGGAGCCGTCGGCGGAGCCGACGTTGACGCGGCGGAGGGCGACCGTGACCAGTTCCGTGCCGGAGGCTTCGAGTGAAGCGAGCAGCGTCTCCTGCGATGGATAGCGGGCCGTGCCGAGAATGACCCGCGAGTGCATCTCGCGCCCGGCGAGGGTCCAGGTATCGGCCTCGACCGCCGGGGACGCCTGGTCTGTGCTGGTGGTCATGGGTCTGCCTATCCGCCCTGCTTGGCGCCGACGATGTCGATCCGGTCGCCGTCGGCGATGCTGGTTTGCGGCCATTCGCTGCGCGGGACGACGGACATGTTGATCGCGACGGCGATGCCCTGCTGTTCGGGGTCGTAGCCGAGTTCGCAGAGCGCCTCGGGCAGCAGCGGATTGGCCAGCGTGAGCTCTTCTCCGTTGAGCGTCACCGCCAGGGATGTGTGCGCCTGGGTCATGAGGCTGCCTCCAAACTGTGCGGCTGCGCTGCAGGGCGATCGATGCCGTAGGGCGAGATCAACTCGGGCGTTTCGCCGTGTTCCATCGTCTCGGCCAACCAGTGGGCGGTCGCCGGCGCGAGCAAGATGCCGTGCCGGTAGTGACCGGTCGCGATCCAGAGTCCGGGCCGTCCGGCCGGACCGATGATCGGCATGTGGTCGTCGACCGCGGGCCGCAGTCCGACGCTGTGCTCCTCGAGATCGACCTCGCGCAGCGCGGGCAAGACGCCGCAGGCGCGACGCAGCAACTCGTCGCGCGCCTCGCTGGTGGGCGAGAGATCCCAGCCGGCTTCGGGCTCCTTGGTCGAGGCGACGATCAGCTCACCGTGCTGTCTCTGGGCGATGTCGATGTTGGTAGTGCGGATGCAGCGGTCGATCAGGGCGGGTCCGCGCAGACGGAGCAGTTGACCCTTGACCGGACCGACGCCGCTGGGCGCGAGCGGTTCGTGTGATTCAGGTGTCCGACTTGCGATCTGATCGCACCAAGGGCCTGCGGTGACCACGACATTGCCTGCGCGAGCCACGATCTCTTCGCCGTTGGTCAGTGCCCAATGACTCGTCGCGTCGCCGAAGTCGCCGTGGGTGACGGATTGCTGCTCGACGATGCGCACACCTGAGGCCTGCGCGGCCTGGGCGAGGGCGGGCAAGAGTTGGCGGGGATCGACCTGGACATCGTCGTCCACGATCAGCCCGCTGAGCAGTCCTGAGACGAGGTTCGGTTCGAGCGCGCGCACCTGGGCGGCTGTGACTCGGCGGGAGTCCAGCCCTCGATCTCCCCGCTCGTCGTTGAGCTGGTCGAGCAGGGCGTCTTCTGCTGCGTCGCGGGCGAGCCAGAGCGTGCCGTCGGTCCGATAGCCGGCGTCCATGCCGCTAGCCGACTCGACGCGGGCGACGAAGTCGGCGTAGCGGCGCAGGCTGTCGAGCTTGAGCGGGTAGATGTCGTCCTGCTCGCCGAGCGGCAGGGCGGCGGTGCCGAGCAGACCGGCGGCGACGGTGCTGGCGTGTTGGCCGGGATTGTCGCGCTCGATCACGACGACCTCGCGGCCGCGTCGGGCCAGTTCGAAGGCAATAGAGAGGCCGATCACGCCTGCGCCGACGACGGCGACGTCTGTTGTGTGCGTGGCGTGGCTCATCCGGCCGCCTCCTGCTGCGCGCGCTCGTTGAGGAAGCGATCAAAGCTGAACGGCTGAAGGCGCTCGGGCACATCGCCAGTGATCATCACTTCGGCCATCCAGTGGGCGGTCGCGGCGGCGAGCAGGACGCCGCCTCGGTAGTGGCCCGAGGCCATGTAGATGCCGTCGGTCGTGGTCGGGCCGAGGACCGGCATGTGATCGTGGAAGGTGGGGCGCAGGCCGACGTCGATCTCGGCGACATCGAGATCGTAGATTCCGGGCAAGATCTCGAAGCCGAAGCGCAGCAGATCGAGCGTGCCGCCGGCGGTGGGGTTCATGTCGAAGCCCTGCTCCTCCTCGGTCGCGCCGATCAACAGCTTGCCGCCGTCGCGGGGGACCAGGTAGACATCGCTGTTGCGGAGCACGTGGCGGGCCAACGGTTCGCCCTGGAGATGGACGATCTGACCCTTGATTGGGCGCATGCCGATCCTGGGCAGCGGGGTGATCAGGCCGTCTTCCAGCCAGACGCCTGCGGCCAGCAGGACCTGTCCGGCGCGCAGCGTGGAGGCGGAAGCCGCGTGTTCCAGCGTGAGTTCCAGCGATCCGCGGGCTCGCTCGACCGATTTGACGGCTGTCTGTGTCTGCAGCTCGACGCCGACCGACCGGCAGGCGGCAACGAGCGCGGGGACGAGCTTGCGGCTGTCGACTTGGTGGTCGGACTCGACCAGCAGCCCGCCGACGGCGCGGGGGGAGACGTGCGGCTCGATCCGGCGGACCTCGCGTCCGGTCAGGCGGCGGGCGGGGAGTCCGCGTTCCTGCTGAATCTTAAGGATGTGATCGAGTTCGAGTTCGTCGTCGAGATGTCGCGAGACCCAGAGCGAGCCCTCGTCGCGGTAGCCGCAGGGCTGTCCGCCGGCGGACTCGATCTCGCGGACGAACTGCGAGTAGCGGCGCAGGCTGTCGAGTTGCAGCTCGACCAGCGACTGGGGCGTCAGCTCGACCTCGAACGAGGGCGTGAGCATGCCGGCGGCGACGGTCGACGCGCCGAAGCCGGGCTGCTCGCGTTCGATCACGGTGACCGACCTGCCGCGCCGCGCCAGCTCGAATGCGCAGGAGAGACCGATTACGCCAGCGCCGACGATTGCGATGTCGGTCATGGGAGCACCCGCGCGATCCGGTCGGCGAAGGCTCTCGTTGCAGCCCGCGGATCGTCCTGGCAGACGACGGCGGAGAGGACGGCGACGCCGTGGGCTCCGGCGGCGAGGACATCGGCGACGCGATCTACGGTGATGCTGCCGATGGCGATCACGGGCTTGTCGACGGCGGCGCAGATATCGGCGAATCGCTCGAGCCCCAGCATCGGGGCGGCGCGGTTGCCCTTGGAGGTGGTGCCGAAGACGGGTCCGACGCCGAGGTAGTCAATTGGCTGTTTAGCGACCCTGACGGCCTCCTCAACGGAGTTGGCGGTGCCGCCGATGACGGCGTCGGGGCCGAGGATTCGTCGGGCCACTTCGGAGGGCAGATCGTCGCGGCCGAGGTGGACGGCGGCGGCGCCGACGGCGGCGGCGACATCGACGCGGTCGTCGACCAGCAAGGTCGCGCCAAACTCGCGGCAGGCGACGCCCATCAGGTCGCCGACGCGGATCATCTCGCTGGTCGATGTGGGGCGCTTCTCGCGGTACTGGATCACGTCTGCGCCGCCTGCTGAGGCGGCAGCGGCGAGTTCGACGTGGGTGAACCTGGATTGCAGCACCTCGTCGGTGATCACGTGCAAGCGGCCGATGTCAGTCATTGAATCCGCCCCACTCGCCGTTCCAGAAGGGCTGCGTCGGACCGACGCCGTGTCCCAGATCGATGCCGTAGCGGATTGCCTCGGTGAGCCAGTACTTGGCGCTCTCCACGCAGTCGTAGAGCGGCCACTCCCGCGAGTAGGCCATCCGCGCGGCGATCGCGGAGGCGTAGGTGCAGCCCGTGCCGTGCGTGTGTTTGGTCTCGATCCACTCGCGTTCGATGAGCTGCGTTTCGTCGGGCGTGACCAGGACGTCCGTGCCCGGCGACTCGGCGAGATGCCCGCCCTTGACCAACGCGGCGGACGCGCCCAGATCGAGCAATGCCTGTCCGGCGTGCTTCGCGTCGGCGATCGTCTCGACCGGGATGCCGGTCAGCCGCTCGGCCTCGTGGGTGTTGGGCGTGATCAAGGTGGCCAGCGGGACGACGCGCGCCTTGAAGGTTTCGACCGCTTCGTCGGCGAGCAAGGGGAAGCCGGTCTTGGAGATCATCACGGGGTCGACCACGATCTTGGGGGGGCGGCGAGCTTCAAGCTCGTCGGCGACGGTGTCGATCATCTCAGAGTCGCCAAGCATGCCGGTCTTGACGACGTGGACGTTGAGATCGGAGAAGACGGACTCGATCTGGGCACGCACGATGGCGGTCGGGAGTTGGTAGGCGTCCTGCACGCCGAGCGTGTTCTGAGCCGTGACGGCGGTGATCACGGTTGCGCAGTAGCAGGCGTAGAACTGCGACGTAGCTTTGAGGTCGGCCTGGATGCCGGCGCCGGCGGAGGAGTCGGATCCGGCGATGGAGCAGACGACGCGCATCTCGAGTCCCCGCTGAGGGGCGGTGGTCGGACGGTGGGGCGGGCCTGAAGTGTGCTGCGCTCCCTGCGCCGGCATTACCCGGATCAGGTTCGGCGGGTGTGTTCTCAGGCCCTGTGCCCGTCGCCTCGACGGTGGACCACCCCGGCTTGGTTGTGGGTCAGGTTAACACAGCGGGACGGCAGTAGGCCCTTACCCCAGCCCTCTCCCTCGGGGAGAGGGAGCAGGGAGGGGAAGAGCTTAGTCGTCGGAGACGAGGACGAGGGTGCCGGTGGTGCTGAGGGAGCCGCCGGTGCCGTTGACGACGCAGCTTCGGGCGCTGGTCTGCTTGCCGGGGTCTCCGGAGAAGCCGCCGTCCTCGGCGGTGCCGGACAGCTGGCGGTAGGCCTCGACCAGGAGCTGCATGCCGTACATGCCGGAGTGGTTGAAGCTGAGTCCGCCGCCGTTGGTGTTGATCGGCAGGCGTCCGCCCGGAGCCGCGTGGCGGTCCTTCCAGAGCCGGAAGCCTTCGCCCTCGGGGGCGAGGCCGAGCATCTCAGCCGTGATCCCGGCGGTGACCGTGAACGAGTCGTAGATCATGGCCATTTCCATGTCTTCGGGACCCATTCCGGCCATCTTGTAGGCCGCGGCCGCCGAGCGGCCGGCCGAGGTCTTGGTGAACTCGCCCATCTCGAGCATGTTCCAGTGCGAGATTGACTCGCCCGCGCCGGCGATCCAGACCGGCGGGGTCTTGGAGGTCCTGGCCAGCTCGGGGCCGGTGATCAGCACCGCGCCGCCGTGGTCGGTGACGAGGCAGACGTCAAGCAGCTTGATCGGCCAGGAAATGGGGCGCGAGTTCATCACGGTGTCGACGGTGATCGGGCCGCCGAAGGTGTGACCGCGCTTGCCGCCGCCCCATTCGCCCTTCTCGAGCGGGGGCAGGTCGCCCTCGCCGGCCTTGCGGTACATGACCGCGCGGGGGTTGAGGGTCGCCCATTCGCGGGTGACCACGGCGATCTCGGCGAAGTCTTCCTGCGTCGTGCCGTAGCGGGCCATGTGACGATTGAGCGCATGCGAGTAGGAGGTCGGCGCGCCGCCCAGTCCGTAGGCCATGGTGTGCTGCGTGCCCGGGTCCCAGGGGTCGCCCGCGCCGCCCGGACGGCCGGTGCCCTTGCCCTGCGTGAAGCGCTGGCTGAAGCCCATCTCGCCGTGGGTGACGAGGGCGACGTTGATGACGCCGGCGTGGATGGCAGCGAGCGCGTGATGGACGTGCATCTCGAAGGAGCAGCCGCCGACGGCGGTGGTGTCGATGTACTTGGGATGCAGGCCGAGATACTCGGCGATCTGCGGCGACCAGCCGGCGGAGAAGATGCCGTCGATGGCGGCGATGGGGATGCCGGTCATCTCGCAGACGTTGTTGATTGCCTCGATGTGGAGGGTGAGCGAGGACTTGGGGGTCTGGGGGTAGCCGATGTCGTTGGCTTCGGCGGCGCCGATGATTGCGGCGGCCTTTGATGCTTCACCAGGCATGTGATTCTCCTGTGTGTTTCAGAGTGATGTCGCTCGGCGCGGTTAGACAGGCCGCCAGAAGGGGATGTGGACGTCGTCGGAGGCTTCCTCGAACTCGATCTGGACCGCGCCGCCGATCTGGATCGACTCGGGGTCGTTGGGGTCGACGCCCTTGAGCACGGTCAGCATCCGGTCGCCCTCGGCGAGGTCGATGTAGGCCGTGACGTAGGGCACCTCATCGCCCCAGCCGCGGGCGACGAGGCCCTTGTTGTGCTGGACGGCGAAGGTGTGGATGGTGCCTCGGCCGGTGGCCTCGACCCACTCGATGTTCATCGAGTGGCAGAAGGGGCAGATGACTCGCGGGTACCAGTGGACCCGGTTGCAGTCGTCGCAGCGGGGGAGCATCAGCTTCCCCTCTTTGGCACCGTCCCAGAAAGGCTGTGAGACCGGATCCGGGCTGGGAATCGGTTTCGTATAGTCGGCCACCGCGCTCCCCTCTCAACAATCGTGTGTATGGGCCGCGCAGCGTTGTGCTGCGCGAACATGGCTTGATCACGTGACATCGTTCACGCAGCCCGCAGTGTACCAGCGACACCGGCGGGCGCCGGGTGGGCGGCGGGCGAGGTCGGCGCGTGTTCGGTCGGGCGGCGGGATCTTGAGCCCTGGGCGGGGCTTTCAGGTTTTCGGGGAATTTTTTTTCAGGGGCCTCCGGGGGCCGAAGTCCAGTGAAACACTGGAAATCGCGCGCTTGGACTTTCAGGTTTTTTCAGGTTTTTTCAGGTTTCTTCGGGTTTGGTTGTACGGATTTTGTTCGGTTTTGTTCGATTCTGTTCGATTTTGGACGGCTTTTGTGCGGTCCTGAATGCGCTTGAGCGGGCCTGGGCGGGGGCTGTGCGGCTTGTGTACGGGGAGACCGTGCTCGATCGCCGGGTGACGGCCTTGATTGGGAGCGGCTGCGACGGTGGGAGGATCGTGGTTCCCGCCTTCGCGGGAATGACGGAATGGGGCGCGGGAATGACGGAGTTGGGCATTGGCGGCTCCTTGGGGGCAAGATCGCTCATACGTGTTGATGGTAACACGTTCGTTCGGATTTGGGAACATCCGGCGGGGGCGTTACGTTCCAGTTGACATGAGCGTGTTGCGAGTCTGGCCGGTGCTGGTGCTGGCGGCCGTATTGGCGGCCTGCAGCGGGGACGATCCTGCGGCAGTGCCCGAGGCTCAGCCACGGGCGGTCCAGGCGGTGCAGGTGTCGGAGCCGGCGGCTGAGGAAGGCACTCAAGAGCAGACGGCAGGTTCGGTGAGGGCTGAGGTTGTGGAGCCGGCGGTGGAGGCGGTTGAGCAGGCGTCGGGCGTGGAGGAGGTTGAGGGGTCGCCGCGGGATGAGGCCGCACAGGATCTGGAACCGAGCTCGACGGAGGGGGCGGCGGGATCGGCGGTGGCGGAGCCAATCGAGCAAGCGTCGGGTGAGGAAATGGTCGAGGACTCTTCGCAGGAGGAGGATGCGCATGAAGCGGAATCGGGCGGTTTGGAAGGGGCTGGGAATTCGGCGGTGGCGGAGAGGGAGGTGGAGGAGGAACCGGCGGAAGATCTGACGGATTTGCCGGGGGTGGTGCTGGTGGATGCTGATGTGCGAGTGCGGCCGGGGTTGGCGTGGCCGATGGTTGATCGGTTGCCGGCGGGTGAGCCGGTGGTGGTGCTGCATGGCGGGGGCGGCTGGTACCGGATCTCGTATGGGGACGGGCTTGGGGGTTGGATTCGGTCGACTGCGGTGGACCTGGGCGGGATTGACGAGTGGTCGGTGCTGCGTCAGGCGGCGCCGGCGATCCTGGCGGAGTGGCGAGGTGTGGAGTACGGGGTGATGGGTCAGTCGGCGGACGGGGCCGAGGTTCGGCTGCTGGCGGTCGACGACGAGTGGTCGGAAATCTTGGGCGCGCCGAAGGACGAGGTGTCGTTGCTGGCTGAGGATGTGTCGCTGGAGGATCTGCCGATATTGATTGGGTACGAGACGGTGGTGTTTCCGGGGGATGACTTCCGGGTGGGGCAGGGTCGGATTTTGCCGACGTCGGACCAGTGGCTTTGGCTCGACGACGGTTCCCTGCTCGCGCACAACGAGACTCACGTCTGGCGTTGGCAACCGGAGACCGACGAGCTGGAATTCACTTCTCGGGCGCCAGGATTTGCGAAGTTCTCTCCGGATGGTCGATACATGGCCATTGCGAGGTTGTGTCCTCGCGATCTCGAATGCAGTCAGGACAACAGCGTCGCGATCCACTCGCTTGATGGAACGCGACGCATCACGTTCGACGAAGAAGTCAGCGACCTGGAGGTGGCGGGAACGCTCGGACTCACGGTCAACGAGTGGGTGCCCAACTTAACCTGGTCCGGTAACAGCAAGGCTGTATCACTGAGTGTCGCCCTGTTCGATGGAGAATGGGACCCAAGATCTCCAACAACACTGCTGTTTCACATCGAGGGCCAGATGAGCCGGTTCGAGATGGTCTGGGAGCGCGAGTTAGAGGGGCACTACTGCTATGTAGAGCCTCCCTACCCTGGCAGCGCCGTCATTGGCATCTGGGAGTTTCGCGATGACGACACGATTGCGAGTGATGCATTCTGCATCGATGCCGACGGTCGTCTGATGATCCCTGCAGTGGTCTTCACACTGAAAGGCGAGTTTGCTCGACTCGATTCATCTTGGCATCAAGGCATTTCGGTCGAAGAAGATGCTCGTTTGAGGTCTGCGCAGGGAGGCGACGCGCTTGGGGAACGGATTGGCGTCTTGTGGTCTCCCACGAGACAGCACGCAGTCGTGAACGAACACGCGACAGGCCGTTCCTGGTTGTACAGCGCACAGCAGCATGTCCTACGGGCAATCGTTGTGGAATCCAGCCAAGTGGCAACGCGAATGCAGACTTGGCCGCCAGTCGAACCGGATGCCGACCCACACTACTTCAGTTGGGCTGTCTACTGGTTCAACGAAGAGCGGGCCCTGGCAGTGGCGATATGGGATGGATATTGGGTCCACTACGTTCGTGGCGCGATGGTACTCGACCTGTCAACGGCGGTCGGACAAGAACTTGATCTGGGCAGTTGGCCGTGGACTCACTGGCGGCGAGCAGCATCCTGGAATCATACGGGAGAGTTACTGCAAATGACCTCGAGCGCAACTGTCGTGCCGCAGGCAGACGCAATGGAAGGGCTATACGTGTTCCAACTGTTAATTCTCGAACGTGACGGCAGCTTCCGCAGTGAAATCGTTGAGGCAACGGCATGCGCGGATGGCGGGTTCTATCAAACAGTGCCTCGCCACCGCGCTGAATGGTCTCCGAACGGCGCGTGGTTCGCTGTTGGTGGCGAAGCGCTCGACGGGCGATTCCCTTGTCCCGACAGGGAGTGGTGAGTGTTGCGATGGCAGATGCGAGTTCGTTGGTCGTTCCCTGTCGAGCTCGCGTACGCGGTCAGGAACTCTTTCAGCGCGCGGTACGTTTTAGCGGCATGTGGAAGCTATTTCTGTCCCGCATGTGGCTACTGGCCGCCTTCGCAGCGGGGCTTTCGGCCGCCTGCGGCGAGGAGCCTGCGGCTGTGTCGGAGCCTCAGGTGCGGGCGCAGGTGGAGGCGGTGGAGCAGCAAGAGGTTGCAGAGCGGGCGGCGGTGCGGGGTGAGGTTTTGGAGCCAGCGGTGGAGGCTGTTGAGCAGGCGTCGGGTGTGGAGGAGAGTGAAGAGTCGGCTGCAGCGGTTGCGCCTACACAGGAGGAGACTCGGGAGTCGGAGTCTCGCGCGACAGAGGGCGATGGGGGATCGGCGGTGGCGGAGGTTGAGGAGGACGACGAACCGGCGGAAGATCTGACGGATTTGCCGGGGGTGGTGTTGGCGGATGCGGATGTGCGGGTGCGGCCGGGGTTGGCGTGGCCGATGGTTGATCGGGTGGCGGCTGGGGAGCCGGTGGTGGTGTTGCATCGCGGGGGAGGGTGGTATCGGATCTCGTATGGGGACGGGCTTGCGGGTTGGATCCGGTCGACTGCGGTGGACCTGAGCGGGATTGACGAGTGGTTGGTGCTGCGACAGGCGGCGCCGGCGATCCTGGCGGAGTGGCGGGGTGATGAGTATGGGGTGATGGGTCAGTCGGCGGACGGGGCCGAGGTGCGGCTGCTGGCGGTCGACGACGAGTGGTCGGAGATCCTGGGCGCGCCGAAGGACGAGGTGACATTGCTGGCTGAGGATGTGACGCTGGAGGATCTGCCGATATTGGTTGGGGACGAGACGGTGGTGTTTCCGGGGGATGATTTTCGGGTGGGGCAGGGTCGGATTCTGCCGAGGTCGGACCAGTGGATGTGGTTGCCGTGGGGTTGGTTGCTGGCGCACAACGACGAGTACATCTGGCAGTGGCGTCCGGAGACGGACGAGTTGGAGTTTATTCGTCGGCCGCCGGGATACGCGGAATTCTCACCGGATGGCCGGTTCCTAGCTATCGCCAACCTGTGCCCCCTTTGGTACAACTGTATTCAAGACTGGGACGTAACCATCCTCCCGCTGGATGGATCGACGCCTATATCGCTCACTCGACAGCTTAGACTCAGCGGCTTCGATCCGATTCTCTGGTGGGTTTATGCAAGCGTGCATGCAAACTTCGAGTGGGCTGCGAACAGTCGTGCAGTCAAGTTCTTCGTTGCCTGGTTTGAGGACGATCGCGAAGACTGGACGTCGATCGTTTTTCGTACAGACGGCGGGTTCGCAAGGTTTGACGACAACTGGGAAGCCGTGCTCGCAAACAAAGTATGCAAGGCACCGTCCCGCCTCGTTGACGCCGGGTGGGATTGGTGGCACCTAAGTGACGACAACACCATTGCGACCGACGCCGTTTGCGATACAAGCGACGGCGAAGGTGAATACGTTTGGGTGAAGTACACGCTCGACGGCGAGTTCATCGAGATTACGGAGTCTTCACCGTGGCGCCTCTGGGATCACGGTGGCGAACGTGTTCGGTCGGCTACAGACGGTGACGTACTCAATGAAGAGATAGGGACTACGTGGTCGACTGCAGAGGAGCACGCACTAGTGGTTGACTACGCGACTGCCTCCGCGTGGATCTATGAAGCCGATCAACGTGCATTGCTGGCTGTTGCTGCCCTGGAAGACGATCCCGAGTCGTCCCGACTATGGGAGGCAAGAGACACAGAACGCGACCTGCGCCACTTCTACATGTTGTCGTCCTGGCAAGACCACTACGTTGGCGCGGTGATTGTATACAGTTATATCATTCGAGCCATTCTGGTCATAGACGCCGAGTCGAAGATTGGCCACTTTGTAGACCCCGGAGAGGCGACCTGGTATCCAGACTGGCATAGGTCCCAGGGCTGGAGTCCTGATGGCACGATGTACCATATCGCGTCAGTAGCCCTCGATCGCGTGGACGGCCTCGGCGCACTCGTGTTTCAACATTTGATTGTGAACTCGATTGGAGCCGCAGTTGCGGCGCTACATACCTCAACGGATTGTACGGGGCCTGGGCCGCCTGGCTGCGTGATTCCCAAAGCGATATGGTCACCCAATGGCAAGTGGTTCGCCGTCAGTGGCCGCGAGTAGACACGACAAAGGGGCGACCGGGTGGGTCGCCCCTTTGGGTGGGTTCCTGCTGCCGGGGTTAGCGGCGGCGGAGGAAGCGGTCGTTGAACATGTTGTAGACGGGGGAGAGGGAGCTGGCGACGGCTCGGCCGGGGCGGAGTTGGCGGATCTGCTGGACGCGGTCGAGGGCGAGCCGGCGCGTGCGGCGGCGCCGCAGGTCCTGCTGAACCTCCCACACTCTTCCCTGACCTGCGAGGCCTGCCGCGCTGGTCCCACGTATCAGGTCCGGTTTGTACCCTTTGCGGATATGCCAACCGTAGCCAGAGAAGGTCCATACCGCATATTCTTCTACTCGAACGAAGGCGCCGAACCGATGCACGTGCATGTCGAACGCGACGAACGTGTGGCCAAGTACTGGCTCACTCCGGTAAGGTTGGTCAAGAACGGGGGCTTCAAGAGGCATGAGCTCAGTGACATCGAGAATCTCGTCAACAGGCACAAGGCTGTGGCGGAACAGAAGTGGGTTGCGCATTTCGGCGCGTCGCAAGAAGGACCCTAAGGTGCAGGGCGTGTCATTCTCGGGGACGGAATTGAGGGTCAGCTCGACCGATGGCGAGCGCATTTCGGCGCCGTTGGCGTGGTTTCCGAGGTTGGAACGGGCCACTGAGCAGGAACGGAACAACTGGCGCCTGATTGGAACAGGCGAGGGCATTCATTGGCCTGACCTTGACGAGGACATCAGTCTGGCAGGACTCCGTGCCGGGCAGCGGTCTGCCGAGACAAGGAAGCCGCTCCAGGGCTGAGTTTCGGAGAGGCGCGGGGTTCCAGCTCTGCATGTGTTCCGCGCGAAGAACCAACAGGAAGTTTGACGCTGTAATGCACAAGGGGCGACCGGGTGGGTCGCCCCTTTGGGTGGGTTCCTGCTGGCGGCGGGGTTAGCGGCGGCGGAGGAAGCGGTCGTTGAACATGTTGTAGACGGGGGAGAGGGAGCTGGCGACGGCTCGGCCGGGGCGGAGTTCGCGGATCTGCTGGACGCGGTCGAGCGCGAGCCGGCGCGTGCGGCGGCGCCGCAGGTCCTGCTGAGCCTCCCAGCGGCGGCGAGCCATCTCGCGCATGTGCGATTCCCGCGCCTGCCGCTCGGCGGCCGTGCTGGGAGCGAACGGGTTGGGGTCGATCGGGGCAATCATGGGGCACGCTCCTCGCGTTTGGCTGAAGGGCGGCGGACGGTCGAGCGCCGTCTGTCCAGTGCCTTCATTTCCGACGCTATGTCGCTTTGTGATGTTTGGCGCGAGCGGATTGTCAACTGCGGGTGAATCGCTCCGGGGGCACACTTGGCTTGACAAGCAGGTCTCAGATCGGCGGTAGCCTGCGCAGGAATCAGTACCGAGGAGTTGGATCATGTTGAAGCAGTTTGCCGTTCCCGAAGAGATCGCCGTGCGCGTGCCCGGAGAAGCGATGCGCGGCGCGGTGCACGAGATCTTCACGACGCTGGGGATGCCGGAGGCGGACGCGACGCGGAGTACGGACACGCTGCTCTACGCGGACCTGCGCGGGATCGACTCACACGGGGTGTCGAACATGCTGCGGGCGTACGTGTCGGGGATCGAGGCGGGGGAGATCAATCCGACGCCGAAGTGGACGATCGAGCGGGACGCGCCGGCGGCGGCGACGATCGATTGCGACCGGGGTCTGGGACTGACGGTGGGTCCGCAGGCGATGGAGCTGGCGATCGAGAAGGCGCGGAACCAGGGCGTGGCGACGGTGGTCTGCAACAACGGTCGGCACTTCGGCGCGGCGGCGTATCACGCGCAGATGGCGCTCGAGCATGACATGATCGGGCTGTCGATGACGGTGGGCGGTCTGCTGGTCGCGCCGACGCACGGGGCGCAGGCGATGGTGGGTCTGAATCCGATGAGCATTGCGGCGCCGGCGAACGAGGAAGCGCCGTTCATCTTCGACGCGTCGATGTCGTCGGTGGCGGGCAACAAGATCCGGCTGGCGCAGCGTCTGGGCGAGGACTTGCTGCCGGGCTGGGTGGCGACGGCGGACGGGACGCCGATGATGGAGTCTGCTCAGACGCCGGACGAGTTCCTGATGCTGCCCTTGGGCGGGACTCGGGAGATTGGATCCCACAAGGGCTACTCGCTGGCGGTGATGATCGACATCCTGAGCGGGATCATGGCGGGCGCGGGCTCGGCGCTGTTCCGTTTCAACGGGGTGGGGCATCACTTCACGGTGTTCAACATCGCGTCGTTCACGGACGTGGACGAGTTCAAGGGCCACATGGACGAGTACCTGAGGGCGTTGCGGGAGACGCCGACGGCGCCCGGCGAGGAGCGGGTGATCTATGCGGGGCTGGAGGAGCACGAGCAGGAGATCGAGCGGTCGGAGCGTGGGATTCCGTATCACCCGGAGGTGATCGAGTGGTTCCGCTCAGCGTTCGGCGATCTCGGGATCCGGGATCACTTCGCCGGAATTGCCTGAGGTGGAGCTTGAGTCGGCCGGATCGGCGCGCAGGCGCTCCAGGGCGACCTCGCGCATGGCTCGTCGGAGGCTGCTGAAGGTCCAGAGCATGAGCACGACGCCGAGTCCCCAGCCGAGGGGCAGGCGGATCAGGGCGTAGGTTCCGGCGCTGACCTGGTCGAGGATCCACCAGCGCAGCACGCCGGCGAGCGCGATGTAGAGTCCCCAGACGATGGTCAGCCGGATCCAGACGCGGTGGTCGGCGGGCATGCGTTCGCGCAGTTCGGGAAATGTCTCGCGCACGAGGGCGCTGACGATCGGGCGTCCCAGGAAGACGCTGATCAGGAAGACGCCGCCGAGGACGAAGTTGTCGATGAAGTCGCGGGCCCAGTAGACCTTGCCATCGCCCTCGATCAGGCCCCAGACGCCGAAGCCGACGTTGAAGGCGACGCTGAAGACCATCAGCCAGCGGACCATCGTGATCTGGGGACGGAAGTGCCGCTGGATCGCGTAGACCGCGACGCCGACGATCACGGCGGCGGCGATGGCGGGTCGGACGCCGGCGATGGCGTTGAAGATCAGGTACGAGAGCGTCGGGGCGGCGCCGAGGACGGCGACGGGGTCGACCTGGGGAATGCTGTCGGCCTTCTGCAGCCAGGCGGGGAGGTCCGGGTCGGGGGGTGAGGTCAAGCGGTTAGTGCTTCCAGAGGGGTGAGGCGACGTTGAGGGAGACGTCGGCGGCGGATTCGCAGACGGCCTTGATCGTGACGGTCTGGACGATGTCGGCCTCGGGCGAGGAGCGGGCGTGCTGCTCGGGGTACCAGTTGACCTCGGCGATGCCCCACTCGTCGGAGTCGACGGTGCGCTCGCGTCCGCCGGCGGAGGCGAGGGTGCCGGGTCCGTCGACGATGGTGAAGGCGACAGGGGCGCCGGCGAGGGAGCCCTCGCGGTTGCTGATCGAGGCGGAGACCATCCGGTAGCCGACCTCCCCGCGATCGGCCATGCGCACGCTCACTTCAATCGTGTCTTCCGGCATCGCCCTACTCCTGAATTTGCTGAGTGAGGTCAGACTATCAGTGACGCTCACCCTCACCCCAGCCCTCTCCCTCAAGGGAGAGGGAGCAAGAACGGATGCGAGCCCCTGCGATGAGATATCGTGCCTCGAGACCTCTATAGATCCCGGAGCTGCCCCATGGTTCGCACATCCGATATGCACCCCGACATGGCCAAGAACCTGCTCAGTCTGCCGTTGCCGGAGATTGAGCCGCAGCCGTGGATTGCGCCGCGTCCGCTGGCGGAGGCCAAGGTCGCGATCGTGACGACAGCGGGGATGCACGCCGAGGACGATCGCCCGTTCAATCCGGGGTCGGTCGAGTATCGGTTGATCCCGGGCGAGATCGACTTTGCGGATCTGCGGATGTCGCACCTGTCGGTGAACTTCGACCGCTCGGGATTCCAGCAGGACATCAACACGGTGTTCCCGCTGGAGCGTCTGCGCGAGCTGGCGGAGCAGGGCGTGATCGCGGGTGTGAGCCGCTATCACTACTCGTTCATGGGCGCGCAGCCGGATCCGACGCGCCTGGAGAAGACGGGCGAGGAGATCGGGCGGCTGCTGGCCGAGGACGGGGTGAACGCGGCGTTTCTGACACCGGTTTGACCGTTCTGCACGCGCTCCGTGTGTGCGCTCAGCCATTACATCGAACGCGGCAGCGAGGGCCGCGTGGCGACGACGGGCGTCTCGCTGATTCGCGAGCACGCGGAAGGGATGAAGCCGCCGCGATCGCTCTGGGTGCCGTTCCCGCTGGGGCGGCCGCTTGGGTCGCCCGATCAGCCCGATTTCCAGCGCGATGTGCTGCTCTCGTCGCTGCGACTGCTTGAGAGCGCGACCGAGACGGCGCTGGTGGATTACCCGAACGACGCGCCGACGAGCGGCGACGATCCGTGGGCCTGCGCGGTGGCGCTGGCTCCGCCGGAGCCGGCCGACGAGACCGAGGCGCTGCGCGATCAACTGGTTGAGGAAATCCGCCAGCTCGCGCCCTGGCACGCGGAGTCGGTCAAGCGGCGCGGGCGGTCGACAGTGGGGATCTCGGGGGCGTCGCTGGGCCAGGTCGAGGATCTGGCTCGGCTGCTGGCCGACTTCGCCACGGGCGCCGAGCCGTCGGACGGGGAGATTGACTGGAATCACCCGATGCCGGTGCGGCTCAAGTTCGCTTCGGACGACCTGCGTGCGTTCTACCACGAGGCGGCGACGGCGCAGCCGGGCGCGAACTATCCGACCGACGCGGACCTCAACGACTGGCTGTTCAACCAGACCCTGCTGGGGACGGTGCTGCGCCAGATCGTGGGTCGGATGCGGGAGAGCGAGGATCGGCGGGTCGCCGGTTTGGTGATCGGGATGATCCCGGCCGGGTTCGCGCGGGCGCGCTAGACCGGGTTCACCCTGTCGGGTCAGGTCGCCGGCCGGAGCGGGTCGTCGGCGTCGAAGGGGTCGGTGAACCTGGTCCCGACGGCGACGAGGTCGCCCTGCAGGTCGTCGCCGGGTGGTGCGAAGCCGAAGCCGAGCCAGGCGATGATGCTGGTGAACGCACCGAGCGACTCGCGCTCTGAGAAATTGCAATGGCCCGCGCGGCGAACCGGTTGGACGACCAGGTTGGCGGCGTGGCCCGTTTCGGCGAGGAGTCTCTGGTAGTCGCGGGTCAAGTGAATCGGCGTGAAGAGGTCGCCGGTGGTGGTCATGGTGAGCAGGGGGACCGTGAGTTGGTCGGTGGGCAGTCCGACGCCGGGGTCGCGGCGGCGCGCGGGATCCGAGGCGACGCGAATCACTTCGGCGTTGAGCCGCTCGAGGTCGATGCCGGCGGCCGGGTCCGCCGAGTAGACGTGATCCCGGGTGTCGGCGGGCGGCTGTGAATCGGAGACGGTGATCACAGAGCCCGGAGCGAGGACGCCTGCGTCGTTGATGTCGGGCCAGAGGACCGCGCCGAGCGCGAACGAGACGTTCCACTGTTGGCGCAGTCCGTCCATGAACCCCCAGCGGTCGCCGCCGGTGAAGGTCTTGATCAGCGCGGCAAACTGCTCGCCGAGCGGCGTGAGTTGGAGTCCCGATTCGTCGGCGGTACCCAGGGCCGCGGCCCAGTCGATCATGCCGGCGACGTCGAACTGCTGAGGCGATTCGCCGATCAGGTAGTGGGCGAGCGCGTGCCAGGCGACGAGGTAGTCGACGACCCAGACGTTGCCCATCGCGGGGCAGAAGGCGAGGGCGGCGGCGATCTCCTGGGGGAACTCCTGGGCCATCAGTTGCGCGGTCGCGCCGCCCATCGACCCACCGGCGATGTAGGTACGCGTCGGCGGGCGGGCGACCTCGGCGACGCGGTCCTTGACCCGGAGCAGGTCGTCGACGCCGACGCCGGGCACGTAGCCGTTGGCGCCGTAGGTCGAAGTCGCCCAGCCGTACCCTTGCCCGATGATCACGTCGCGGGCGGGTATCTCGTCGAACGTCAGACGGTTGCTGTAGTCCGTGCCAGCGTCGTTGAGGCCGCGGAATCCGTGCGCCCAGAGGACGAGCTCGCCGTTCCACTGCTCGGGCAGTTCGATGCGGTAGCCGGCGCCCTCGATCTGGCCGAAGTCAACGCGAGCACCGGCGACCGGATCGAAGGCAGGGTCCTGCAGGTCGTAATCGCCGGACGGCAGATCCGGTACGAGCAGGCGCCGCTCGAGAGGGGATTCCGGCTGGGCAGGTTGCGGCTGGGTCTGAACCTGCTGCGGCTGAGCTTGCTGTTGCTGTGGTTGCGGATCGCCTTCAGAGTCCGGTTGAGTTTGCTGCGCGGCCGCCCGCTGCGTCTGTGTTTGCTGTTGGGGAGCAGCGGGAGTCTGTTGCGATTGCGGCTCGGGTTGAGGCTCCGGCTGGGGCTCGGCGGGCGTCTGGACTTGCTGGTCCGGTTCGTCGCCGGCACAACCGACGAGCGCCGCGGCGGTGAGGCCGGCAGCGGCGAGTCCGAGCCGCTTGATGAGGTCTCGGCGGGCGAGTGGGCGGCTGAGTCTGTGCGTCAGTGTCATGCGCAATTGCCCAAGGATTCAGGCGCAGCTATGTTCGGGATCGACGGTATCCGACACGCACTCTGACAGACACGACTGGTTGGCGGGCGACGATGAACATCCACGAGTACCAGGCGAAGCAGATTTTCAAGGCGCACGGCGTGCCCGTGCCGGCGGGCGGTCCGGTGACCAGCGAACGCGAGGCCCGAGACCTGCTCAAGGAGATTGGACCGGACGTCGTGGTCAAGGCGCAGGTCCACGCCGGCGGTCGAGGCAAGGGGCGCGTGATCAAGCGCGACCGCGCCGGCCGGGTCTACAACGACCTGATCGGGGATGGGGAGCGGCACGAGGGCCAGATCGTCGGCCGACGGCGAGGCGGGGTGCGGCTGGCCAGCGGGATCGAAGAGGCGCTGAAGGAATTGCGGCCGATGATGGACAAGGACAGCCGACTGGTCAGCATCCAGACCGGGGCTGAGGGCGTGCCGATCTCGGCCGTGCTGATCGAGCAGCAGTCGTCGATCGCGCATGAGTACTACTTCTCGGTCCAGGTGGACGGCGCCAACGGGCAGCCGTTGATCATCGCCTCGGCCGAGGGCGGACAGTCGATCGAAGAGGTCAACCGGACGAATCCGCGGGCCGTACTGCGGGTGCCGGTCGATCCGGTCGAAGGATTCCCGGCGTTCCGGGGCCGCTCACTGGCGAACCAGCTCGGGATTCCCACGTCGGCGATTCGCGCGGCGGGCGACATGTTCGCCAATCTCTACCGCGTGTTTGTCGACATGGACGCCTCGCTGGTCGAGGTCAACCCCTTCGTGCTGACCTCGGAGGGCGCGATCCTGGCGATTGACGGCAAGGTGGGCGTCGACGACAACGCCGCCTTCCGCCACGGCGGCTACGAGGAGTGGCGCGATCGGTCGCAAGAGAATCCGGTCGAGATCGAGGCGGAGGAAGCCAACATCGGCTCGTACATCAAGCTGGACGGCAACATCGGCTGCGTCGTCAATGGCGCGGGTCTGGCGATGGCGACGATGGACACGCTGATGCTGCACGGCGGGGAGCCGGCGAATTTCCTCGATATCGGCACGGTCAACCGCAAGGATCGGGTGGTTGAGGCCCTGCGGATCATCGTCAACGATCCCGACGTGAAGACGATTTTCATCAACATCTTCGGCGGGCTGGCGCGGGTCGACATCGTCGCCGAGGGCGTGGTCGACGCAGTCAACGAGTTGAAGATCAAGCAGCCGCTGGTCGTCCGGCTGAACGGCTCCAACGTCGAGGAGGGCCGTCGGGTGTTGCACGACTCGGGGATTGCGGTGCAGACGGCCGACGAACTGGGCGACGCCGCCGCGCTGGCGGTCGAGGCGGCCCAGTCGGGGCGCCGCCGCTCGCGCTCGAACAACTGAAACTGGTGTAAGGAACCGGCGCATGAGCATCCTGCTGAACAACCGCACCCGACTGCTGATCCAGGGACTCGGCAACGAGGGACAGAATCAGATTCGCCGCTCGCTCGACTATGGCACCAGGGTGGTTGCCGGAGTGCATCCGGGCTTCCGCGGCGGCGACACGTTCAATCACGGCGCGCACGAGTTTCCGGTGTATCCGACGGTCGTTGAGGCAGTGTCCAAGACGCAGGCCAACTGCAGCATCATCTACGTGCCCGCGCCGGGGGCGGCGGATGCGATCCTGGAGAACATCGCCGCCGAGGTGCCGCTGATCGTGTGCATTACTGAAGGCGTGCCGGTGCACGACATGATCCGAGTGCGGACCGCGCTGGAGGGATCGAAGAGCCGCCTGATTGGTCCCAACTGCCCGGGCATCATCCAGCCGGCCTCGCAATGCCGGGTAGGGATCCATCCGCCGGACGTGTTCATGGCCGGGAACGTGGGCGTGGTTTCGCGCTCAGGCACGCTGGTCTACGAGGCGGTCGACCAGCTGACGCGGGCGGGGATCGGTCAATCTACTTGCGTCGGGGTCGGCGGCGATCCGATCATCGGCGAGCAGCAGCAGGCGATCCTGCGCCGCTTCCAGAGCGATCCGGACACGGACGCGGTGGTGCTGATCGGCGAGATTGGCGGACTGGCGGAGCAGGCGGCGGCGGCCTACATCAAGCGCAGCATGACCAAGCCGGTGGTGGCCTTCATCGCGGGCGCGACCGCTCCGCCAGGACGCCGGATGGGCCACGCAGGCGCGATCATCGAGGGCGAAGCGGGTACCGCTGAAGCGAAGATCAAGGCGCTGGAAGAAGCGGGCGCTGTGATCTCGCGCAGCCCCGCCGAGATCGGCTCGACGATGCGTCGGGTGCTGGAAGAAGCGGGCAAGTATCAGGCGCCCGGGGCGGTCGAGCAGGCGTAAGCGATGAGCGAGGGTCCACTGAGTCCGAAGCAGCAAGGTCAGATCGCGACGCTGGCCGGGTTTGTGGCGCCCCTGGTCGGCATTGCCCTGATGGTGATCCTCAGCCTGACGGTGGATGTGGTCGTGGGGATCGTTGTCGGCGCGTTAGCGGTGATCGTGCTGGTGCCGATCACGCAGCGGGTTCTTCGCAAGCGCGCGAAGTCCTGAGTCCCTCCAGCCGAACCCGGGGACTTAACGGTCCGGGCGACATTGCGTGCCGCCCCTACGTGGCGTCGTCCTCGTCTTCGTCATCTTCGGGCGGCCAGCATTCCTCGTGAGGGTCGGTGTCGGGGGCGAGGTTGCGCTTTTGCTTGCCGAGGATGGTTCCCGGATCGTCGAGGAAGGCGAGCACTTCGCCGACCGCGTCGGGGCCGATCTCTTCGTCATCGAGGATTTCCGTGCCGTGCAGGTCGGTCTCGTAGATCACGAAGCGGACGGGCTCGCCGGCGGCTCGGAAGTAGCGATTCGACTGCCAGAAGGCGCACTGGTTTCGAGCGCCGGCGATGAACAGCTTGGGCACCTGGATGTCGGCGACGGTGCTGAGTCCTTCGATCTTGTCGAAGCCGTCCTCGGTCGCGCGATCCGAGTCCTTGGGCGGCTTGTTAGGGAACTGGTTGGGGCTGGAGATGGCGCTGACGGCGGTGAATTCATCGCGATAGGCGGCGACCTGCATCAGGCTGGTGCCGCCCATGCTGACGCCGATGCCGTAGAGCTCTTCGGCGCCCTGGTCGACGGCGTAGTCGATCGCCGCCTCCCACTCGCGATAGATGTCGGGGACATCCTCGATCGGCCGGTCGCTGTAGACGCACGGCGATTCGCCGTGGCACCGGAAGTCCCAGCGCAGGACGCGGTAGCCCTCGTCGACCAGGCGCTCGGCGAACTTGTCCCAGATGCCGCGATGGGTGGGCCTGGTGTTCTTGGTCGGGTACATGTGTCCGAGCAGGACCCAGACATCGCCGTCGCCGTTGACCTCGGCGACGAAGCGGGCGCCGTCGGATGACTGGAGGACGAAGGCCTCCTCGGAATCGACGCTGGTGGCGATCGAGAGCGAGACGGCGAGCGCGAGTCCCGCGGCAAGGGCAGCCAACGCGCCCAGAAACGGCATCCAGTGATTGGAGAGCAGCGCCTGTGGACTTGCCGCGTCCGGGAGCGAAGCGATTCCGCGCACGGTTGCCAGGATGTCGCCGATTCGTTCTCGCATCGCCGAACCGCCAATCCTACCGCCGTGGAGTGTGCCCTCGTTGTCCGCGCAGTGTGCGGCGCTCAGGGCAGGATATGCCCGCTGCGCTGTTACCCTGACTCCGGAGGGTTCGCATAGTGGCCTAGTGCGCCCGCCTGCTAAGCGGGTTCGGGGGAAACTCCGTCGAGGGTTCGAATCCCTCACCCTCCGCCAGTCGAGCGAGCACCAGTCGAGACGTCATGCCGCAGTACCACATCTGGACCGTCGGTTGCCAGGTCAACACGGCCGATTCGGCCAAGTTGGCGGCGGGTCTGCGGCGCCTGGGCATGGAGCCGACCGACCAGGCGCGAGACGCCGACCTGATCGTGCTCAACACCTGTGCGGTGCGACAGCACGCGGAGGACAAGGCGCAGGCCAAGCTCGGTTCGCTCAAGCACTTGAAGCGCGCCAATCCCGACCTGAAGATCGCGGTGATGGGCTGCATGGTCGGTCCGCACACGGCTCGGGGCGACGATCCGATCACGAGGCGTTTCGGCTTCGTCGATACCTGGGCGCAACCGCAGCGCTTCGACCAGGTGGTTGACCTGCTTGAGCTGCCGGGTATCCCCTCGGCGGAGGACGACGGCGGCGAATTCTGGCCCGATATCTTCCCAGATGAGACGCGGCCGACGGCCTTCGTCCCGGTGATCGAGGGCTGCGACAAGTTCTGCACCTACTGCATCGTGCCGCTGCGCCGAGGCCGTGAGCGCTCGCGGCCGATCGACGAGGTTGCGCGCGAGATTGAGGCGCACACGCTGCGGGGTGTGCGTGAGGTCACGCTGTTGGGGCAGACGGTTGAGGCCTACGGGAAGGACCAGCCGCCGGTCGATCCGGAGACCGAGCACGCGGATCTCTCGGACCTGATGCGCGCGATCCACGACTTGCCGAATCTGCGCAGGATCCGGCAATTGACCAGCTATCCGCCCGACATGACCGACCGCATCCTCGAGGGCATGGCTGAGTTGTCCAAGGTTTGCGAGGCGTTCTCGCTGCCGGTTCAGGCGGGGTCGGACGATGTGCTGACCAACATGCGCCGCGGCTACAGCGTGGCGCAGTTCCGGGATCGGGTGGAGAAGGTGCGTTCGCTCTGGCCGGAAGTCAGTATTTCGACCGACGTGATCGTGGGTTTCCCGGGCGAATCCGAATCCGACTTCCAGGAGACATACGACCTGCTGGAGGAGATGCGCTTCGACAAGGTGCACGTGGCGGCCTACAGCCCGCGTACGGGAACCTACGCCGAGCGGAACCAGCCGGACGACGTTCCGCACGAGTTGAAGATGGAGCGGTTGCACCGAGTTGAGGATCTGCAGCGGGAGATCTCGTTTCAGATCAACAATCGCTATCTGCTGACGGATGTGGAGGCGCTGCTGGAGTCGACCAAGCCATCCGATCAGGACGGTATGGAACGCCACACCGGACGCACGAGAACGATGAAGCTGGTCCACTTCGACGCCGCGGCCGGCGCGTATGCGCCCGGCGACATGCTGAGCGTGACGGTCACGCGGGTCGGACCGTGGAGCTTGCAGGGTCAGCCCGCCTGAACGCCGGGGCGGTGAGATGACGACGCAGACGAGTCAACCAGCAGAAGCCAGCCAGCGGCAGCCGCGCCGGCCTGCGGTCGCGGTGCTGGTCGTGATCTTCACCGTCGTCGACGGCGCGTTGCAGGTGTTGTTGATCGAGCGATCGGCCGCTCCGGCGGAGGGGCGGTGGGCGATCCCGGGCGGCGCTCTGCAACACGGGGAGTCGTTGGAGCAGGCCGCGGTTCGCAAGCTGGCCGAGGAGACGGGCGTGACGGACGTGTTTTTGGAACAGCTCTACACGTTCGGAGATCTCGACGCATCGCCGCACGAAGGCAGCGTCGGCGTGGCCTGGTTTGCGCTCGTCGATCCGGCTCGCGTCCGGCTGGCCCAGCGCACGGCCTGGCGTCCTGAGTGGTGGAGCCTGGACGAGATTCCGCCGCTCGCGTTCAACAACGAGCAGGTGATCGACGTGGCGCGCACCCGGTTGATCAGCAAGCTGCAGTACACAGACGCCGCGTACTCGCTGTTGCCGCCGACGTTCACGATGCGGGAGCTGCAAGAGGTGTACGAGGCGATCCTGGGTCGGACGCTGGACAAGCGCAACTTCCGCCGGCGGCTGCTGGCGACCGACTTCATTGCGGCAACGTCGGAGATGCGCAGCGAGGGCCGGCATCGTCCGGCGCGGTTGTATCGCTTCGCCAATCGAAGCTGAACGCTGGGCGACGTTTCTCTTATGTCGAGCGTCGATTGATCCACGATCCGATCAACCGGCTCTTGACAACTCCCATGTGGATTTGTAACACTGTTCTGGATTGATAGTGTCACACTGACACTAAGTGATGGGTTTGATAGTCATGAGCGAAGCCGTCGTCGTCGAGACCAGCTACGTGCCCGAGGTTCTGCCGCCGAACCTGCCCGACGAGGCCTGTGAGACCGACATCGCCACCGTGCCGTTGGCATCGGAACCGCATCTGCCGAACTGGCAGCCCGAGATTCCCGATCATTACCTGCGACTCTCCGGCGACGAGTTGCGCGAGCGCATCCGGGCGGCGCGGGCGGAGCTGGGCGAACGGCTGCTGATCCTCGGGCATCATTACCAGCGCGATGACATCATCGAGTTCGCCGACTTTCGCGGCGACTCATTCAAGCTGGCGCAACAGGCAGCGGAGAACTCCGAGGCCGACTACATCGTCTTCTGCGGCGTCCATTTCATGGCCGAGAGCGCCGACATCCTGACTACGCCTGAGCAAACCGTGATCCTGCCCAATCTAGCGGCAGGCTGCTCGATGGCCGACATGGCTCAGCCGGAGGATGTCTACGACGCCTGGGCCGACCTGAGCGAGGTGGTCGACACCGAGCGCGTGATCCCGATTACCTACATGAACTCCGCCGCCTCGCTGAAAGCGTTCGTCGGCAAGAACGGCGGCGCGGTCTGCACCTCGTCCAACGCGACGGCAGTGCTGGAGTGGGCCTTTGAGCAGGGCGATCAGGTCCTGTTCTTCCCCGATCAACACCTGGGACGCAACACGGGCAAGCGGCTGGGCATCGACCCGCAGAGCCAGACTGCCGTCTGGAGCCCGCGCAAGGTCAACGGCGGGCTGACCGAGGATCGAATTGCGCAGAGCAAGATCCTGCTCTGGCAGGGACACTGCTCGGTTCACATCCGCTTCCGCGTCGAGCAGATCGAGCAGGCGCGCGAGGAGCATCCCGGCGTGCGCGTGGTAGTCCATCCCGAGTGCACACAGCAGGTGGTCGACGCGGCGGACGCCGACGGCTCGACCGAGTTCATCATCAACTACGTGCGCAACGGGCCGCCAGGCGTCTACGCGGTGGGCACCGAGATCAATCTCGTGCACCGGCTCAACGACGAGGTCGCAGGGGAGGGCAAGACCGCCTTCTGCCTAGACCCGGTCGTCTGCCCCTGCGCGACGATGTACCGAATCCACCCGGCCTACCTGGCCTGGGTGACCGAATCGCTGGTCGAGGGCCGGGTCGTCAATCCGATCACGGTCGACGAAGACACGCGGGAATGGGCCCGGGTCGCGCTCGACCGCATGCTGGCGATCACCTAGACGCGCGCGGTCGAGCCAGATGCGCATCCTCGTCATCGGCAGCGGACTGGCCGGCATCAATGCCGCCCTGCTGGCGTCGGAGTTTGCCGATGTCACGCTGCTGAGCAAGGGTCCGCTGGAGCAGACGAATACCCAGCGGGCGCAGGGCGGGATCGCCGCAGCGATCGCGGCGCTGGACGATCCTCGCCTGCACGCCGAAGACACGATCCGCGCCGGCGCCGGTCTGTGCGATCCGGACGCGGTGCACGCGCTCACCAGCGACGGTCCCGAGGCGATCGAACGGCTGCTGCGCCTCGGCGTCGAGTTCGACCGCGACCCAAGCGGGATGCTGGCGCTAGCGACCGAGGGTGCGCACAGCACTCCTCGCGTCCTGCACGCCGGCGGCGACCAGACCGGGGTGCACATTCAGTCCGCCCTTGGCGATCGGCTGGCGGAGTCGGGAGTCGACGTCCGCACCGATGTGACGGTAGGCGAGTTGATCGTCGAGGCGGGACGCTGCGTTGGGGCGACGACCGAAGAAGATGGGCGTGAGACGTTGCTCGCCGATGCTGTGCTGTTGGCGACCGGCGGCGCGGGGGCGCTGTATCGGACGACGACCAATCCCGAGAGCGCGACCGGCGACGGGATCGCGCTCGCCTTCCGGGCCGGGGCCGTGGTGCGCGACCCTGAGTTCGTCCAGTTTCATCCGACGGCGCTGGTCGGTGGAGACGGCGCATTCCTGATTTCGGAGGCGCTGCGCGGCGAGGGCGCAGTGTTGCTCGACGAGGCCGGGAATCGGTTCATGACTCGGGTCCATCCCGACGCCGAACTGGCGCCACGGTCGGTCGTTGCGCGCGCGATCACCGAGACCATGCGTCGCGACTGCGCCGACCACGTGATGCTGGACATCTCGCACATGGATGCCGACTACCTGCGCGGGCGATTCCCCGGCGTCTACCGCGGCGCGCTGGATCGCGGAAAAGACATTACGGCGGGGCCGATTCCCGTCGCGCCGGCGGCGCACTATCACATGGGCGGCGTCTACACGGACGTTGACGGACGGACGACTGTGTCCGGACTGTACGCGGCCGGCGAATGCGCTTCGACCGGGGCGCACGGGGCGAACCGGGTGGCGTCAAACTCGCTGCTGGAGGCTGCGGTCTTCTCGTCGCGGGCGATTGAAGCGATTCGCCGCGAGGCGGGTCCGGCCCAAGCGCCGGACGGCGAGGCGCGCAGCCTCCGCTGGCGACTCGAGGGCAGTGCGCCATCTATGGAGACTCTGCAAGGGACAATGAACGAACTGGTCGGGATCACACGCAGCGGCGCTGGTCTGCGGAGCGCGCTGGATCGATTTGGCGAGTGGTCGGCGGAGCCGACGACATCGAGCCAGCCGTCGTTGCCGCTGGCGACGCTGACGGCGCGGCTGATTACCGAGGCGGCGCTGCAGCGCGCAGAGTCACGCGGGTCGCACTTGCGGCTGGACTTTGCCGAGGAAGACCCCGCCTGGCGGAGGCACAGTCTCTGGCAGCTGGCGCGAGAATGACGGCGCTTGACCTGAACGTGGTTCAGCGTCTGGTCGACGCATCGCTGGCCGAGGATCGGGCCGACCTTGATCTGACGACCGGCTCGCTGAGCAAGTGGATCGACTGGCGGCAAGGCAGCGCTCAACTCACGGCGCGGGCGGAGGGCGTGATCTGCGGGCTTGATTTCGCGCTGGCGGCGTTCGCGGGGCTGGATCCGGACGTGCGCTTTCTGCCCCAGGTCAGCGACGGCGATCCGGTCTCGGCCGGGCAGCCGATTGCCGACGTCGGCGGACAACTCGACCCGCTGCTGCGGGCCGAGCGCACGGCGCTGAACTGGCTGCAGCGGCTGAGCGGCACGGCGACCCTGACCGCGCAAGCCGTCGCGGCGGCCGGGACGCGCACGAAGATACTCGACACGCGCAAGACTACGCCGGGACTACGACCAGCCGAGCGTTACGCGGTCCGCTGCGGCGGCGGGCTCAATCATCGTGACTCGCTCGCCGCCGGCGTGTTGATCAAGGACAATCACATCGCCTCGGTCAGGTTGGCCGGAGGGACGCTTGGCGACGCTGTCCGCGCGGTGATTGCCCACGTCGGACCGGCGACCGGCGTCGAGGTCGAAGTGACCGACCTGGAGGAAGCGCGAGAGGCGCTCGACGCAGGAGCCAGTTCGCTGTTGTTGGACAACTTCGCGGTCGACGATCTGCCGGCGGCAGTCGAGGTCGCGCGTGTGTACCACGCCCGCACGGAGGCCAGCGGCGGGATCACGATTGAGCAGATTCCCGAGATTGCCCGGGCGGGCGTCGACTTCATTTCGCTGGGCGCGCTGACCCACTCCGCGCCGTCGCTGGACATCGCGCTGGATATCGACATCGACTGAACCGCGCTGTGCCGACATCGGGGCGTCAGTCACCCGCTTGCCGCCGGAAAGGCGAGTTGGGGCCTACGGTTTCAGCCCCGGCGCGGGCGTTCGAGATCGGCCGAGTCGATCACGATGGTGAAGGGGCCGTCGTTGACCAGCTCCACGGACATCATTGCTCCAAACTCGCCGGTCTCGACTGGCACCCCATGGGAGCGCAGCGCCTGCGCGAAGTGGTCGACCAAGGGCTCGGCGACTTCGGGGCGAGCGGCCGCGGTGAATGCGGGACGCCGGCCTTTGCGCACATCGGCGTGCAACGTGAACTGACTGACGACCAGGGCGGCACCGCCGATGTCGCGGACGCTCTCGTTGAACCGGCCCTCGGCGTCGGCGAAGATGCGCAGGCCAGAGACCTTGGCCGCGAGCGACTCCGCCTGCGCCTGAGTGTCGCCAACGGCCACCCCAACGAGAATCAGGAGTCCCGCATCGATGGCGCCGACCGTGCGATCGGCGACGGTGACCGAGGCGCGGCTCACGCGTTGCAGGACGACTTTCATACGAAGGACCGGGAACGCGCGATGGCGCGGAGGTCAGTCGGTGGCTGCCGTGGACGGCTCGCGCTCGGGCGATCCGGCGGCGTCGCTCGACGCGGATTCGCTCTCGGAGCCTGACTCGTCGCCGGACTCGGGACCGCCGTCGCGATCCTCGTCGCGTCGCGACTTCCAGTTGCTCTTCTTGCTGTCGGTCGAGTACCAGCCGGAGCCCTTGAAGACAATCGCAGGCGGGCTGGGGATGCGCTGCAATGTCTGGTCGCACTCGGTGCAGGGCTGCTGCGCCGGGGCGCTCCAGCCCTCAAGCTTCTCAACCGTGTGACCGCACTCGAAACACTCGTACACGTAGCGGGGCACGAACTTCCTCCGCAAAGAACATGGGACAACATTGCGTAAGCTATCACGAAGCTGGGCTGGGTGCGCTTGTCCGTGACACATGCGTATACTCGATCCACATGCCCGCCCGCGGGACGGGTCGGACGTGACCTGACGCGAGAAGCATCTGAGGAGCCGGATGACGACATCGATCTCAATGCGCGACCTGCTGGAAGCCGGAGTGCACTTCGGTCACCAGACCGGGCGCTGGAATCCGAAAATGGCGCCCTACATCTACGGCGCGCGCAACGGGGTCCACATCCTCGACCTCGCACAGACCGTCACCCGGCTGGAAGAGGCTACCGAGTTCGTGCGCGAGCTTTCGGCCGGTGGTCAGCAGGTTCTGTTCGTCGGCACCAAGCGGCAGGCGCAAGACGTGATCCGCAACGAGGCTGACCGGGCCAACATGCCCTACGTGGTCACTCGCTGGCTGGGCGGTACGCTGACCAACTTCCCTACGATTCGCAAGCGGGTCGACTACATGATTGAACTGGAACGGCGCGAAGAGGCCGGACAGCTCGATCTGCTTCCCAAGAAAGAGGCGCTCAAGCTGCGCGACAAGCTGACCCGGCTGCACCGCTATCTGCGCGGGCTGCGCGACATGAACGAGCCGCCCGGCGCACTGTTCGTGGTTGACGTGCCGCGCGAACACATCGCCGTGGCGGAAGCACGGCGGTTGAAGATTCCGATCATCGCGGTTTGCGACACCAACTCCGACCCGAACCTGATCGACTATCCGATTCCTTCCAACGACGATGCCATCCGCGCCGTGCGGCTGCTGACGGCGCAGATCGCCGACGCCGCCCAGTCGGGCGGCATGATGCGCCAGAGCGCCGTCGAGGGCGAGGAAGCGTACGAGGAGGCCGAAGCGGCCGCCGTGGCGGACTAACCGATTCGCCTGATTCCGATTCCGAGCAGCCCGAGCTGTCACAACCCAACCGACGTTCAGAGGAGCAACCAACGTGCCCGTAACGATTGACCAGATCAAGGCCCTGCGGGCCGAAACCGGCGCCGGCGTCATGGATTGCCGTCAAGCGCTGACCGAGGCCAACGGCGACATGGAGCAGGCGCGGCTCGCGTTGCGCGAGAAGGGCATTGCCACTGCCGCCAAGCGAGCGGACAAGGCCGCGAGCCAGGGACTGATCCACAGCTACATCCACGGCGGACGGATCGGCGTGCTCGTGGACCTGCGTTGCGAGACCGACTTTGTGGCCAAGACCGACCAGTTCCAGGACCTGGCCAAGGACATCGCGATGCAGATCGCCTCGATGAACCCGGCTGCCGTGAGCTCCGAAGACATTCCCTCGGACGCCGAGCCGGACGCGGTGGCTCTGCTCGACCAGGAGTTCATCCGCGACGGTTCGCAGACGATCGCCGACCGGATCAACGATGTGATCGCGTCGATCGGCGAGAAGATCGAGGTCGCCCGTTTTACTCGATACGAAATGGGCGAGTAAGGTCTCGGCCCGTCCGCCGCGGCAGTCTCGAGTGGCTCGAATGGCAGGTAAGCGCCTCCGATGACCGCCACGACTGCCAACTCACGAGTCGTCCTTAAGGTTTCAGGCGAGTCGCTGCAGGGTCAGCGAGACTCAGGCATCGACTCGACGGCGCTGAACGACATCGCGCGCCAGATCGTGGAGTGCCGCAATCGCGGCGTCGAGATTGGCGTGGTGGTCGGCGGCGGCAACCTGTTTCGCGGACGGCTGGCGGCGGAACTGGGTATGACCGAAGCGACGGCGCACTACGCCGGGATGCTGGCTACCGTGATCAACGGTCTGGCGCTGCAGGACGCGATCGAGGCGGCCGGCTGCGAAGTGCGGACGATGTCGGCCTTGCAGGTCAGGCAGGTATCCGAGATCTTCATCAGGCGCCGGGCGATCCGCCACCTGGAGAAGGGGCGGATCGTGCTCTGCGTTGGCGGCACCGGTAATCCCTATGTGACCACCGACACGGCAGCCGCGCTGCGGGGAATCGAGCTCGACGCAGACCGGCTGCTGATGGGCAAGCACGGCACCGACGGCGTCTACACCGCCGATCCGGCGCTCGACCCGACAGCGAAACGCTATGCGCACCTGAACTACCGCGACGCGCTCCAGCAAAGTCTGGGCGTGCTGATGGACGCTTCGGCGCTGGCGCTGTGCGAGGAGCACTCGCTGCCGATCGTCGTGTTCAACATCGAGTCGGCTGGCGCTATCGTGAAGACGGTGATTGACGGTCCCGACCTGGAACGCGCCGGCACCCGCGTCGATCACGGAGTCACACGGCTGGCCGACTGACGCCAGTCCGGAGGTCCGGGCGCGACTGGAGCGCGACATGTCGGAACACGAGCTGCTCGACCTGGCCTTCGACGATGCCAATTCGCGAATGGAGGGCGCCGTTCACGCGCTCGAACGCGATCTGATGGTCGTGCGCACCGGACGCGCCCACACCTCGCTGGTCGATCAGCTCCGAGTCGATTACTACGGCACGACCATGGCGCTGAATCAGTTGGCGACGATCTCGACGCCCGAGGCTCGATTGATTGCAATTCAGCCGTGGGACAAGAATGCGTTCGATCCGATCACCAAGGCGATCCAGACATCGGACATCGGAATCAATCCGCAGTCGGACGGGATTCTGATCCGGCTGGCGCTTCCGGAACTGACCGAGGAACGGCGCCGCGACCTGGTCAAGGTCGTGCATCAGAAGACGGAGACGGCCCGCGTGGCGATCCGCAACGTGCGCCGACACATCCACGACGAACTGCGTCACATGCAGCGCGACGGCGACCTGTCGCAGGACGAAGAGCGCCGCGCGGAAACGCAACTCGACACGCTGACCGGCGAATTCATCGCTAAAGTTGATGCTGCGGGCAGTCAGAAGGAGCGCGAGCTCCTCGAGGTCTAGTTGTGTCTACCCCTCTTGCCTCCGGCGTTGTCACGCCCGCCCCACCCACGCTCCCGGATGCGCGTCGGCGCGCGTCGATGAACGGCGTTCACGCCCCGGAGTCGACGCCGATTCCGCGGCACGTCGCCGTGATCATGGACGGCAACGGTCGCTGGGCGGCACAACGAGGCTTGCGGCCCACGGACGGACACCGTGCCGGCACCGAGAACATCCGCGCCGCGATCGAGGCCTTCGCCGAGCGCGGTGTTCGCTGCCTGACCCTGTTCGCCTTCTCCACGGAGAACTGGAAGCGGCCCGGTCCCGAAGTGCGCGGCCTGATGCGGATTCTCTCGTCCACGATCGATCGAGAAGTGAAGCCGTTGCATGAGGCAGGGATCAAGCTGCGTTACATCGGCCGGATCGACGCGCTGGACGCGCGCCTGCGGCGCAAGATCGATGAGGCGATCCAGCTCACGCGGCACAATGATCGGATGACCGTCTGCGTCGCCTTCAACTACGGCTCGCGAGCGGAGCTGGTCGACGCGATGCGCCGGATGGTGGCCGACGGCGTCAGCCCCGATGAGATATCGGAGCGCACCATCTCCAGGTATCTCTACACACGCGAGTTACCCGATCCCGACCTGATCATCCGCACCGGCGGAGACCAGCGGGTCTCCAACTTCCTGCTCTGGCAGGCGGCGTACGCGGAGTACCTGTTCTCCGACACGTATTGGCCCGATTTCGGCGAACGCGATGTCGACGAGGCGTTGGCCGCCTTTGCCCAGCGAACCCGTAACTTCGGCGGACGACCCGCCAATGGCGACTAGCGAGTCTCGGCGCGAACGGCTGCTGGCCGGCGGGTTTGGGCTGAGGCTGGCAAGCGCAGCGGTGGGCATGCCGATCATCATCGGCGCGATTCTGGTTGGTCCCAATCTCTTCGCCGCTCTGATCGCGCTGGCGCTCGTGATCGCCCTGGGCGAGATCGCCGTGATTGTCGGCGTCAATCCACGCAGCGCCCTGTTCCTTGTCGCCGACGCCACGGTCGCGGCGATCATTGCCGCTGCGGTACACCCCAAGTTGCCGGTCCTGACCCCGCTGATCATCGGCACACTGGCGATCGCCGGGGTGACCACGATCTCAGCCGTCGCACGGGTGTCGACGCCCGATCCCGTGCAGTTGCGCAGGGTGGTGAGCGGCGGGCTGGCGATGATCGGCGGAGTTCTCTACCTGGCCGTGCCGGGCGCGGCGTTCATCTTCGTTCGAGGATTCGAGCAGGGAGTCGAGTGGGTGCTGCTGGCGATGTTGGCGGTGATGTCAACGGACGCGGCCGCTTATGCGGGCGGACGACTGCTGGGGCGGCATCAGCTCGCCCCGTCCGTCTCGCCCAACAAGACGGTCGAGGGTGCGCTGTTCGGCTGGCTCGGCGGATTTGGGGCCACGATTGCGCTCGATCAGATCTTCGGGCTCGACGTAGAGATCTGGCCGCTCGTCCTGCTGGCGATTGTGCTGCCGGTGCTGTCACAGTTGGGCGACCTGGTCGAGTCGCTGTTCAAGCGGGCGATGGACGTCAAGGACTCCTCCAACCTGATTCCCGGGCACGGCGGGGTGCTCGATCGACTCGATTCCCTGCTCTTCGGGCTGCCCGTCGTATATTTCTTCGTGCAATGGACAACGTGACGCAACCGCCCGTCAATCTCGTGCTGCTCGGATCGACCGGCAGCATCGGCCGGCAGACGCTTGACGTGGTGCGCGCCATGCCGGAGCGATTCAACGTGCTCGGCCTGGCCGCCGGGCGCAACCTCGACGCGCTGGAGGCGCAGACCCGGGAGTTCCGTCCCAGGTACATCTGGGCCGCGTCGGAGGATGAGTCGCGCTTGGGGCGAGTCGGGCGGGACTCGGGCGCGTCGGTGACGCCGATGGACGAGATGGCGGCCGATCCGGACGGCGATGTGCTGGTCGTCGGCACGGCCGGGCGCGCCGGCCTGGAACCGACGCTGACTTCGCTGGAACGTGGCGGCGCCGTTGCGCTGGCCAACAAGGAAGTCGTGGTGATGGCCGGGCAACTGGTTCGCGACGCCGTCGATCGCGGCGGCGGGCAACTGCGACCGGTCGACTCCGAGCACTCGGCCATCTGGCAATGCCTGTGGGGCGAGGACGGGCACGAGATTCGCCGCATCCTGCTGACCGCCTCGGGCGGAGCGCTGCGTCATCTTCCCGCGAGCGAGCTGGCCGATGTCACGCCGGAGCAGGCGCTCGACCATCCGACCTGGAACATGGGCGACAAGATCACGATCGACAGCGCCACGCTGATGAACAAGGGGATGGAAACGATCGAGGCCAAGTGGCTCTTCGACGTGCCCTACGAACGAGTCGAGATCGTTCAGCACGCCGAGTCGATCGTACATTCGCTGGTGGAGTTCGGCGACGGTTCGGTCAAGGCCCAGCTCGGCTATCCCGACATGAAGCTGCCGATCCAGCTCGCGCTGTCCTATCCACAGCGGCTCGAGCCGACTGTGGAACCGCTCGATCTCGCTTCCGTGGGCACGCTCAACTTCTCGCGTCCCGACCTCGACCGATATCCCTGCCTGAAGCTGGCCCAGCAAGCCGGCCGGGCCGGCGGCACCTATCCCGCCGTGATGGCCGCGGCCGACGAGGTGGCGGTCGAGGCATTCCTGGAGCGCCGCATCGCGTTCACCGAGATCGCCGACTACGTGCACCAGGCCATGGACGCTCACCACAACACGAGCGCTCCCGACATCGAGGCGATCGACGCGGCCGACGCCTGGGCTCGGGGCTTCACGACCGGGCGGATCGCGGCCGCGGTCTAGGGTTCGAGTCGCGAACGCTCGATCCCCGAAGACGGGCTGTCCGGCGGCGCGCAACGCCTCTTGGGGCGCTAGTACGCTAGCTTCATGGTCTTTGTCGAAACGATTTTGCCGTTCGTCGGGATTCTGCTCGGACTCGTCGTGCTGCACGAACTTGGCCACTTCGTCGCGGCCAAGCTGGCGGGCGTACGCGTCGAGGAGTTCGGCGTCGGTCTGCCGCCGCGGATCGGCAAGGGTTGGCAGTTCGGCGAGACGCTGTACTCCTTCAACTGGCTGCCGATCGGCGGCTTCGTCCGGCTGACCGGGGAGGAGGCCTCGGGTCTGCTGATCACGGGCGTCGACCAAAACACGCAGATGAAAGAGCACTTCGTTCCCGGGGACCGGATCCTGCAGGTCAACGGCAAGCGGGTGGTCTCACCGGATCAGTTTGTCGAGCGAGTCCTGGCCACGCTGGGCGAGGAAACGCGCGAGTTCGCCTTCGACCACACGGAAGAAGACGGACGCAAGACGACCTGGAAGCTCTCCCTGCGCTCGAAGGAGGAGGAGGGCGAGGAACCGACTCCGCGGCGCAACATCAAGTCGACGCCCGAGCTTCGGCGGCAGTTCATCAATGACCAGGGAGAGGCCGAGATCGTCGGCCTGACCGTGGGCATCGATCCGCGATCGCTGGGCGCCAAATCGAGACTGACCCGCATCCTGATTCTCGCGGCGGGCGCGCTGGTCAACGCGATCCTGCCATTGATTCTGTTCGCCGTGGGCGCACTGATTCCGGACAACGTGGCGGCTGGACCGGCGATGGTGACCAGCACCGTAGAGAGCGCCCCGGCGCACCAGGCCGGCATCCGCGCCGGAGACCGGATCGTGGCCGTCAACGGCGAAGAGATCCGCAACGCGCTCGACCTGTCCCGGGCGATTCAGCTCAATCTGGGCGAGCACTTGCTGGTCTCCGTCGAGCGACCGCAGACCGACGCGCTGGCGACGGGAGGCGCGTCCGAGGAGCCTGAGCGGTTTGAGGTGACCGTCCTGGCGCGGCTGGCGCCGGAACCGCTGGAGCATGTCGTCCAGGTCGGCGATTCGGTGCACGAGATCGCGGACAACCTTGGCGTCTCGGCTGCCGCCGTGATCGGCGCCTGGGGCATCGAGACCGACGAACTGCGCGAGGGTCTGGAGCTGGAGTTCCCGGGCGGACTCACCTACGTCACCGCGGCGGACGACACGATGCACAGCATTGCGGTTGACCAGTCGGTGCGGATGGCGTCCGTCTATGCGGCGCTCGGCATCGATCCGCTGCACCCACCGGCCGGCACCCGGATTGAAGTGCCGCAGGGCGCGACCGGGATCACGATTGCAGACGCCTCGCGCCTGGTCGATCGGCGCAGTCCCTCGGTCGGCGAGTCGATCGCTGCCGGCTGGACCCAGACGCGAGACACGTTCATCCTCGTTCGCAACCGGATCCGCGCCTGGATCGCGGGCGGCGAGCCGATCGAGCTATCCGGCCCAGTGGGGATCGCGCGCGTGACCGGCGAGGTCGTCGATCGCGCCGGCTGGTCGCGGCTGATCGAGCTGGCGGCGTTGATTTCGCTCAACCTCGCGATCATCAACATCCTGCCGCTGCCGATGCTGGACGGTGGACGGATCATGTTCGTGCTGATCGAGATTGCCCGGCGGGGCAAGAAGATCAGCCCCGAGCGGGAAGGACTCGTGCACATGGCCGGCTTCGCCGCGCTGCTGATCTTCATCGTCGTGATCAGCTACTTCGACATCATCAAGGCGATTTCGGGCGAGTCTGTGCTTCCATAGCTCCCGACGCCCGCTCGCGTCACTGTTGCGCCGGTTACACTGGGTCCAACCTGAACCATCCAAGTTGAAGGAGACCACATGGCGTTCCAGACTTTCATCGACGCCGACACCCACATCACCGAACCCGCCGATCTCTGGACGTCGCGTGTCTCCTCCAAGTGGGGCGACCGCGTGCTCCATGTCAAGCAGGACGACAAGGGCACGAACGCCTGGTTCGTGGGCGACGAAAAGGTGGCCAACGCGCCCTCGGGCGTGTTTGCCGGCTGGAAGGGGAAGTTCCCCAGCTCTCCCCCGACGTACGAGGAAGCGCACCCAGCCTCTTTCGACGTTCATGAGCGGCTCAAGCTGATGGACGAGACCGGCGTCTACGCGCAGGTGCTGTATCCCAACGTGGCCGGCTTCGCCTCGCAGCGTTTCCTCTCACTGGGAGACCCGGACCTGATGCTCGACTGCGTGCGCGCCTGGAACGACTTCCAGCTCGACTGGATCTCGGTCGCTCCGGAGCGTTTCGTGGCCAACATCTCGATCCCGTTCTGGGATGTCGAGGCGTCGGTCAAGGAGATCGAGCGCGTCGCTCCCAGGGGCATGCGCGGCATCCTCTTCACCGGCGACCCGCAGTCGCACGGTCAGCCATTCCTCGGCGACCGACACTGGGACCCGCTGTGGAACATTGCTACCGACACCGGCCTGCCGATCTCGTTCCACATCGGCTCGGGCGACTTCACCGACGGCTTCACGCCCGACCGTCTGGCGGTTGACGGGGCCGAGGTCACCTACGCGCGCACGTCGACGGTGCTGTTCATGGCCAACGGTCTGCAGATGACCGACCTGCTGCTGTGCGGCGTGCTGCCGCGCTTCCCCGAGCTGAAGTTCATCTCGGTCGAGTCGGGGATCGGCTGGGTGCCGTTCTGCCTCGAGAGCTGCGACTATCACTTCCTCGCGGCCGACATCCGCAAGGCGCGGCCCGAGTTCGAGATGATGCCCTCGGACTACTTCCGCCGCCAGGTCTACGCCTGCTACTGGTTCGAGAAGATCGCGCCGCAGAAGCTGATTGGCGACATCGGCGAGGACAACATCCTCTTCGAGACCGACTTCCCGCACCCGACCTGCCTGTACGGCAATGTGCAGGAGACGATCGAGGCCGGGCTCGCCGGTCAGCCGGAGGACGTGCAGCGCAAGATCCTCTGGGAGAATTCGGCCAAGCTCTACAACATCAACATCCCCGAGGTGATGCCCGAAGGCCTCGCCGCAGCAGCCGCCGCCGGCGGCGGGGGATAGTCCACTGGGCATTGCCCCCTCTGTCCCTCCGGGACATCTCCCCCCGCAAAGCGGGGGGAGAGTTGATTAAGGGAGATGAAACTCATGGAGATCAACGGCAAGGTGGCGGTCGTTACCGGATCGTCCTCGGGCGTCGGGGAAGCGACGGCGAAGCTGCTGGCATCGCTCGGCGCCTCGGTCGTCGTCAACTACTTCCGCGGCGCGGACGCCGGACAACGAGTGGTCGATGAGATTCAGGCCTCCGGCGGGTCGGCCATCGCGGTGCAGGCCGACACCCGCTCCGACGCCGACTGCCGCAGGCTGATCCAGGCGGCGGTCGACGAGTTCGGTCACCTCGAGATCCTGGTCAACAACGCGGGCATGACTCACTTCATCGCTCACGACGACCTGGAATCGGTCACAGACGATGTGTGGGACGACATCCTGGGCGCGAATCTGCGCGGGGTGTTCAACTGCACGCGGGCGGCGGCGGCGCACATGCGCGCGTCGGGTGAGGGCGCGGTGGTCAATGTGAGCAGCGTCGCCGGAGCCGGCGGCGGGGGCTCCTGCATTCCCTATGCCGCGAGCAAGGCCGGCGTGAACGTGATCACGAAATCGCTGGCGCGGGTGCTCGGCCCGGAGATCCGGATCAACACCATTGCGCCGGGATTCATCGAGGGGCGCTGGCTGCGCGGCGGGCTGGGCGAGGACACCTACGAGGCGGGGCGCAAGCGGCTGGGGGAGACGGCGCCGCTGCGGGGCGTGGCGACGCCGGAGTCCTGCGCCGACGCGATCGTGGCGCTGATCGAGCGGAACGTGTTTGTGACTGGTCAGACGATCACGGTTGACGGCGGCGCGACGCTGTAGTGCTGAGACTGTCTAGCGCACCCGATAAGACACCGGCAGGCGCTTGATGCCGCCGATCAGGCCGGAGGAGAGGCGCTCGATTTCTCCGTGGACCTGGAAGTCGTCGAGACGCTGGATCAGGTGGCGGAAGATGGAGCGCATTTCGAGGCGGGCGAGGTTGGCTCCGAGGCAGAAGTGCTCGCCGAAGCCGCCGAAGGCCAGGTGATGGTTGGGCGACCTCGTGATGTCGAAGGCGTCGGGATTTTGGAACACGTCCTCGTCGCGGTTGGCCGAGGGATACCACATGGCCAGCGTCTCGCCGGCCTTGATCGGCACGCCGCGGATTTCGGTGTCCCGAGTCACGGTCCGGGCGAAGTGGACCACTGGGGAGGTCCAGCGCAGCATCTCTTCGACGGCGCTGTCGAGGAGGTCAGGCTGATTTCGCAGCAGCGCAAACTGGTCGGGATGCTCGATCAGGGCTTGCATGCCGCCCGAGGTGGCGTTTCGAGTGGTCTCATTGCCGGCCAGGATGAGCAGGATTGCGTAGGAGAGGATTTCGTGCTCGGGCATGGGTTCGCCGTCGATTTCGGCCTGGACCAGCGTGGTCATCACGCTGTTGTCCGGCCGGCGCCGCTTGCGCTCGATGTGGGCCGAGAAGTAGCCCTGTAGTCCGCGCATGCCCGACTGCCAGGTCTCGCGGCGGGTGCGGCCCTGCTGATACTCGGGATCTTCCGAGCCGAGGAACTCGTTGGTCCAGCGGAACAGATCCTCCCACGACTCGCGATCGACCGCCAGCAGCTCGCAGATCGCGGCCAGCGGCATGCGCGCGGCGACATCGCGGACGAAATCGGCCTCTCGACGGTCGGTCAGTTGATCGACCACGTGAGCGGCCGCATCGTCGATCACGTCTTCGGCGATCTGGTCGATCCGCTGCTCCAACAACTGCATCCCGCGCGGGGAAAAACGCCGGCTGGTCGCGTTGCGGTACTTGCCGTGCTGGGGCGGGTCCATGTTGATCAGGTTGGGCACGGTCAACGAGGGATCGTTGGCGCCGCCGTCGCCCGATCCGGCGGAACGGATTACGAGTCGCTGGCTGCTGATGAAGGTTTCGGGGTCCCGCGAAATCTGCTGGATGTCGTCGTACTTCGTGATTGCCCAGAAGGGCGTCACGCCGGGCCGGTCGTACCAGTAGACGGGCGCTTCACGGCGCAGCAGCTTCCAGTCGTCCCAGGGATAGCCGCGCTCGCCGTATCGCTCGGGCGTGACGAGGTCGATCCGGTCGAGGCCGCTGGTCATCGTCGTCATGTTCTGCCTCCCGCCTGATGTTCGCGGCGCGGGTATCCTCTGTTCGAGCGTATCAATCTGGACTGGCCCATACGTGCCGAGTGAGGAGCAATGCCATGCCGGACAAGCGATCGATGCTTGGCGTTTACGAGGGCTACACGGAAGTCGTTGCAGACGGGTATGAGCGGGAGTCGTTCTACCTGACGATGCAGGACGGCTGCCGGATCGCCGTCGATGTGCTGCATCCCGCGCTCGACGGTGAGCGGCTCAAGTCTGCGTCGCCGACCGTGCTGCATGCAACGCCGTACCGCCGCTCGTTCGTCCTGACCGGCGAAGGAACATCGGCTGCGCGCTACCAGGAAGAACTGCGCGCGATTGAGCCGGGCGAGCTGGTCACGCAGTACGAGGAGCGCCCCATCGCGCGCGACCTGATCCACCACGGCTATCGCTTTGTTTCGCTCGATCTGCGCGGCACGGGCGCTTCGTTCGGCGAGCTGTACAACGACTCGTGGCTGGCCGGCCACGACATTGCCGAGGTGATCGACTGGATCTGCGCACAGGATTGGTCGACCGGCCGCGTCGGCATGGTCGGCATTTCCTATGAGGGGATGATCCAGTTCTTCACCGCCGCGCACCAGCCCGAGGGGCTCCAGTGCATCGCTCCGCAGTACCCGGGACTGCCGCAGTGTTATGTCGACGGCGGACTCGCAATCAGCAGCTTCGCCCGCGTCTGGGAACAGTTGCACAAGGGCATCTCCGAACACGAGCCGTCCGCCCCCGTCGACGGTCCCGACGGCGACGCCCTGCAACAAGACGCGATGGACTCGCACTCGCCCGACGGGTATCGCTGGGTCGAAGTGTTCTCGGAGATGGACCCTCGCGATGTCACGCGGATGTCGTCGTACGACGGCCTGATGCGCCGCCAGCCGAGGCCCGACATCGGCCTGGGCGAGGTCGCCAGCGGCTGGTTCGACTCCACCGACATGATTAACGCGAGCGGCGTGCCGACGTATCTCGTCACGGGCTGGTGGGACCTGACCTTCCCGGGATACCTGATCGATGCGTTCAATCGCCTGGACGTGCCCAAGAAGCTGCTTGTCGGCCCCTGGAATCACGGGCAGGGCGGCGACCCGGAGCTGTTGCGCTGGTTTGACTACTGGCTCAAGGACGTCGACAACGGCGTGATGGACGATCCGCAAGTCCACTACGGCGCAAGCGAGCCCTCGGGCGCGACGCAGTGGAAGTCGGCCCCGCGCCTGCCGCTGCCCGAGGCCCAGAACCACACACATTGGCTGAGCGCCGACGGCGGATTGACCGTCACTCGCTCCGCCGACCGCGCAGAGATCTCCTACGAGGTGGACCACGAGGTGAGCCTGGGCACGATGAGCCGGCACAGCTACTACAGCCAGGACCTGTACATCAACACGGTCGACCTTAACGCGCGCGCTCAGAGCTGCCTCAGTTTCACCAGCGAGCCGCTGGCGGAAGACATCGAGATCACCGGATGGCCGGCCGTCCAGCTTGAGGTCGCGACCTCCTCGGATCGCGGCGCGGTCGTGGTGACGCTGGAGCAGATCGCGGAGAACGGTTCGGCCGCCTATCTCTCCGAGGGTTTCCTCAACTTCGCCCATCGCCGAGCTGGCGACGATCCCGGCGGTCACGAGGGTCCGGTCTGGCATAGCTGGAGCAAGGCCGACCTCGCGCCGGTCAACCCCGGCGAAGCGATGGATGTCCAGGTCGAGATGTATCCCGTCTCGGCCATCGTCCGGGCCGGTCAGCGCATCCGTCTGACCGTCGCCGCCGCCGACGCGGACAACCTCGTCGTGCCGACGCAGGGCGACGAAGCGACGCTAAGCATCAGCATCGGCGGCGAGCGGGCATCAAGGCTGATCCTGCCGACCGTCAACGAGTCGGTGGTCGCCACGGCGCAGGCCGTCGAAGGAGGCTTCAACGGAGAGTCCGGCGGCTTCGCTTTCCGCCGCCCGGTTGACGCGCCGATGTCGCGCTAGCGAGCGCTCCGGCTATTCGCCGGTGAAGGCTGGGGGGCGGCGTTCGAAGAGGGCTCGGATGCCTTCTCTGGCGTCGTTGGAGCTTCTTGCGGCGGCTACCAACTCATCGACATCTTCGTGCGGGATGTGATCGCGGAAGTCCATCTCTCGCGTGATCAGCGCCTTCATCGCGCGCAGACTGAGCGGAGCGTTCTTGCTCAGTCGCTCGATCACGGCTTCGGCTGCTTCTTCGAGTTCCTCGGCGTTGGCGACGCGGGCGATCACGCCCCACTCGTGCATCCGCCAGGCGGGGATTCGATCGCCGAGCAGCAGGATCTCCTTGGTCGCCACCGGACCGGCGACTTCGATCAGCTTCTTGGCCAGGAACCATGAGGGGGCGAGTCCGATCTGGGCCAGCGACATGCCGAATTTCGCCTCGACATCGGCAACGACGAAGTCGCAGTGCAACGCCAGCTCGTTGCCACCGGCAATGGCGTCGCCCTGGACGACGGCGACGACCGGCAGCGGCCAAGTCTGGATCGCGTCGAGCATCTGCTCGATCGAGACATCGCCGCCGGGCAAGCCTTCTTCGCGCTCGCGCAGGTCGAGTCCCGCGCAGAAGACGGGTCCGTTGGCGCGGATCACGGCGACCCGCTCCTCCGCCGAGGGCTCGCCGGCGAACGCGGCGTGCAGATCGGTGAGCATCTCGCTGTTCAGCGCATTGCGCTTCTCGGGACGGTTCAGCGTGACGGTGCGGACCGGGCCGTCCACGACTACCTCGATGATCTCAGACATGGGTGACTCCATTTCGTCGTCGGCCACTGGTCCAGGCTATGCCCTGCTTGTTCGGGCGTCGGTGCCGGACTCAGCCAGATTGCCGCGACGGAGCGCGGCAATGACGGAGAGGTACGTCAGCCGCTGCTGCCGCGGCCGAGGAGGTCTCGGGCCATGATGATCCGCTGGACCTCGGAGGGACCCTCGCCGATGCGACGGATGCGCATCTCCCGGTACCAGCGTTCGAGCGGTAAGTCCTTGGTTACGCCGATGCCGCCGTGAATCTGAATGGCGCGATCGACGACCCGGCTCGCGCCCTCGGTGGTGGTCAGCTTGGCCATCGCGGCCTCGAAGCGGAAGGGTTCGTCCTGTTCGGCTTTCTCCGCCGCGGCGAGGTACATCATGCGTCCGGTGCGAATGTCGATCTCGTTGTCGACGATCATCCACTGGATGGCCTGACGCGAGGCGAGCGCCGCGCCGAAGGTCTCGCGCTGCTGCGAGTAGGAGATCGCCATCTCCTGCGCCGCCACTGCGATTCCGACGCACGTTGCCGAGTAGGGAATCCGCTGCCGCGTGAGGTTGTTGTTGGCCAGGGCGAATCCGCCGCCTTCCTCGCCGACGAGGTTGGCGGCCGGCACGCGTACGTCGTCGAAGGAGAGTTCGGTGCCGTAGTTGGCCGAGCGCAAGGTATGGACGACGCGACGCACCTCGAAGCCGGGCGAGTCGGTGTCGACGAGGAAGGCCGAGATGCCCCGGCGTCCCTTCTCAGGGTCTGTGCGAGCGAAGACGAGGCCGAAGTCGGCGCGGTCGGCGCCGGAGCTGAACAGCTTGGAGCCGTTGAGGATCCAGTCGTCGCCGTCCTTGACCGCCCGCGTCTGAATGGCGCGCGCGGGGTCGGAGCCGCCCGACGGCTCGGTCAGTCCGAAGAAGGCCTTCTTCTCACCGCGCAGCATGGGGTAGAGGTAGCGGTCTTTCTGGTCGTCGGAGGCGGCGTAGAGCTGGGCCAAGCCGGCCGAGCCAAACGCGCCGTAGCAGGGCAGGTAGAGCCCGGCGCGGTGCTGGGACATCTCTTCGGCGACCAGGCCGCGGGTCGGCAGCGGCAGTCCCGGTCCCCCGTAGTCCTCGGGCACGTCGATGTGGTAGAGGCCCATCTGCTGGACGATGCCCTTGAGCCGATCGAGTTCGCCGGGAGGCAGTTCGACGGCGTCGGGATCGAGGTCGCGTTCGAGCGGCTGCACTTCCTCTCGCACGAAGCGCTTGACGGCTTGCGTGATCATGCGCTGCTCTTCGGACATCAGGACTTCCATGGCGTTCCTCCCTCAGCCGCTCGCCGGCTCGATGGGCTGGGAGCGGCGCAAGCGACCCAACTGCGGCGTATCGCGCCAGTCTCCCGCGGTGTGAGCGGGCGGCCACTCGGCGCCTTGATCGCGCTGGAACTGCATCAGCATCTCCAGGCGCTTGGTCGTGTACTGCTGGTTCGCTTCCCAGCGAAACTGCGCCGCGTGTTCGCGCAAGACCGGATTGGGATCGTCGCCGCCGGCGGCGTCGAGGCCGAAGTGCAGCGCGATCCGCGTGCGCAGACCGAACGGCTCTCGACCCCCGGCCTGACCGATGTAGAGCAGGTTGCCCTCGCGATCGGCGATTTCGTAGACGCCGACGACGGCCGGAATTGCCCGGATCGTCTCGGCGGACGGCTGAATCCAGGGTTTTCGGATCGGCATCGTCACCTCGCTCTCAGGATCATGGGCGTTCCCGCAATCGATCGCTGGCCGCGCCGGACTGCAGCAGCTCGGCAATGCGCTTCTCGGAGTATCCCAGGATTTCGCGCATCGCCGGCACAGTGTCGGCCGCGAACAGGGGCGCGGCGCTACTGGGCGGCGCCGGCGTACGTGACAACCGAAACGCGGCCTGCGGCGCCGGCGACAGTCCGACTTGCGGGTGATCGAGTCCGCCAACCGACTGACGGGCCTGCACCTGCTCGTCTCGCAGCAGCGCCCGAGGTCCCATTACCGCCGAAGCGGGCACGCCGGCACGCTGCAAGCGCTCCGCCAGCGTCTCCGGATCCTGGCATTCGGTCCAGTTTCGCAGCAGCGCATCCAACTCCGCGCGATGCTTCCAACGGCGCAGACCGGTGGCGAAGCGGCGATCTGCACGGACTGCGTCGTCCCGCCAGACGCGGAGCAAGGCCTGCCACTCGACATCGTCCCGGCACGCGATTGCGATCCACGAGTCGGGGTTGCCCAGCAGCGGCGCCGCCGGATAGACGCCGTGCGGCGCGGCGGACGTGTGTTCGTTGCCGATTCGGGTGGGCTCGCGGCCGGAGAGTTGCTGGCCGACCATGGCGTCGCCGATGAGTTGGAGTTCGCCTTCGAGCATGGCCAGTTCGACGGTCTGTCCGCCGACCCGGCAGCGAGCCATGATCGCGGCGACGGTCGAGAGCGCGGCCAGCAGGCCGGCGTTCTGATCGCAGTAGAAGTTGCCGGGCTTGAGCGGGGAGCCGTCGGTGTAGCCAGTCAGCCAGGACAGCCCGCTCATTGCGTCGATGCCCGGACCGTAGGAGATGCGGTCGCGCCACGGGCCCGACTTGCCGAAGGCGGGCATGGAGACGTAGACGATCTGCGAGTTGCGCTCCCTCAGCGTGTCCCACTCGAGCCCGAAGTTGCCCATCACGCGGGGCGAGAAGTTTTCCAGGACCACATCGGAGTGCTCGACGAGATCGAGGAAGGTCTCGCGGCCTGCTTCCGTGGTCAGATTGAGCGCCACCGAGCGCTTGCTGTTGGCGAGCTCGTTCTGGCGCGGCTCGCGATTCCAGGGCTCGTCGGGCGTTTCGGTTCGGTGCGGCAGTGCCGAGGAGGGATTGCGCGGTTTTGCCCAGGGCGTCTCGATCCGGATCACTTCCGCGCCCAGCGCTCCGAGCAACTGGGTGGCGACCGGACCGGCCACTGCCGAGGTCAGGTCGAGCACGCGTACGCCGTCGAGCGGTCGACTTGGCGAGTCGGGGAAGGGGACGAGCTGAGCCTCAGGCAACACCGGCGCGCCTCCAACGTGCCCGCTGGGCGGGGGTTCCGAGGCGACCGTTGTTCTGCCCGAGTCTGGGCGCCGAGCCATCGGCCCAGCGGGTCGTGCCGAAGCGGACCGCGGGGCCCGGCGCCTGGTAGTCGCCGCCACGCGGATGCGGCGTTGATTGCCAGAAATCTCGGGAAGCATGATGGCCGTCGACATCGGCCATTACTTCCGACGGGGCGAGTACTTCGGTGAAGGGGATCCGCATCTCCTGCGCGCGCTGCACCATTTCCCGGCGCGAGGTTTGCACCAGGGTCGGCGCCATCAGCTCGTCGACTTCGTCAGCCCGGCCCATCAGCTCGGACAGCAGAGCCGGTTCGGCCAGGCGCGGTTCGTCGAACAGCACAGCCATGGCTTCGGGATATCGATTGTTGCAATGGGCGTGGACCCAGCCGTCGGCGCAGGGTCGGATGGTCGACGGATAGAGGTGACCAGGTCCGAAGCCGACCAGTCGGGCGCCGTTGCGGACGGGGTCGAGATCGTGGAACCAGGCGTGCTGGTAGCCGCCGCCCAGCAGGAAGGCCAGGGCGTCGCAGACGGCGGTGTCGATCCGCTGTGGCTCGCCGCCGGCGTGCAGCGCCGCGACGACGCCCAGCGCGGCGTGGAGTCCTGCCTGGAGGTGTCCCTGCTCGCCCCAGGCCTTGACCGGCTCGCGATCCGGTTCGCCACCGATTCGCAGATAGCCGCCGGCCGCGTAGAGGGTCAACTCCGAGCCGCGCCAGTCCGACTTGCGACCGTCCAGGCCGTACGGCGTGATCGTGCACACGTGGAGTTGTTGGTGTCGGCGGCGAAGCGAATCAGGGTCGATCCCCCATTCGTCCCAGCGTCGTCGCTCCACGTCGATCACTGCGATATCGGCGTCGGCCAGCTCCGCGTCAAGGAGTCGTCTTGCCGCTGCCGTGCGGAGATCCAGACGAAGCGACTGCTTGCGTCGGTTGAGATGCAGGTGGGACGCGCCGCCCTCGAGGTCGGGAGCGTCCGCGCGGAACGGTCCCCGGTGACGGAGCCTGGAGCCGGCGGGAGGTTCGATCATCGTGACAGCCGCGCCGAGTCCGGCCAGCAGCCGGCCGCAGTATGCGCCAGCCGGCGTGTCCGATATCTCAATCACGCGGATGTCGGCGAGAGGGCCCGGGCTGGATGCTGCATCATTGCTCATGGCTGACGAGATCATAGACGCAGTCGGAGCGTTGCCGGCCGTGGGTACGGGTTCCGGTATCGTGAGACGACGGGAAGTGAGGAGCAGGCCATGGTGAGCTCCGAGCCGATCGAGACTCACGAGGTCCACTGTGACCGGTTGCTCGAACACGCGGCGAACGCGATCGAGCAGGGCGACCGCTTACAGGCCTCGGAGAAGATCTGGGGCGCGGCCGCGCACAAGCTCAAGCAGATCGCGAGCGAGCGCGGCTGGCCGAACGACAGCCACGCCGATGGTTGGTCGATCATTCAGCACCTACGGAATCTGGCCGACGATCGCCGAATCTCCGACCAGTTCGCCATCGCCAATGACACGCACCAGAACTACTACGAAGATCGTTACTCGCTGGAGACGTTGAGTGAGCGTCTGGACTCAACACGAGAACTTGTCAGCCTGCTCGAACAAGCCCACACGACGCTTCCGCCGGATTCGCCGATGCCAAGTGATCGCCATTACCGGCGGCGTCACGACCTGCCGTGACTTGAGACCACCTACTCTGCTTCAACGATTCCACCCCCTGACGCGATACACAGGAGAGTTGCGATGACCGACGTGGGATTCATCGGGGTCGGCAACATTGGCAATCCAATGTGCGCCAACGTGATCAAGGGCGGCCACCGGGTGGTGGTACATGACCTGGTCGAGTCGCAGGCCGAGAATCTGATCGAGCTAGGCGCGACCTGGGCGGAGTCACCGGCTGCGGTGGCTGCGCAGACCGAGGTCGTGCTGACCTCGCTGCCCGGGCCTCCCGAAGTCACGTCGGTGCTGCGCGGCGCGGAGGGCATCCTGGACGGAGCCGAGCCGGGGCTGGTCTGCTTCGATCTGTCGACCAACCTGCCCTCGACGGTCAAGCTGCTGGCCGAGCGCGCCGCCGAGCAGGGCGTGCTGTTCCTCGATTCGCCAGTATCCAACGGCGTCCAGGGCGCGATCGACGCGACGCTCGCGGTCATGGTCGGGGGCGACAAGTCGGCCTTCGACGCCTACCGGCACGTGCTCGAGTGCATCGGTGCGCACGTCTTCCACATGGGCGAGCTGGGCATGGGGGCGCTGGCCAAGATCACGAACAACATGGTCTCGATCGGCAGCGGACAGCTTCTGATTGAAGCGCTGGTGATGGCCGAGGCGGCGGGGCTCGACGCCGAGAAGGCGTACGAGGTCATGAGTGTCGCGTCGGCTCAGAACTATGTCCGCAATGCCTCGACGTTACTGGAGCGCAACTTCGACGACGCGCCATTCTTCCTGCAGTGGGCGGCGAAGGATGTCTCACTCGCGGTGCAAGTCGCGAGAGAACAGGGCATCCCGTCTCCGATGGCCTCGGCGGCGAGCGACATGCTCAACCGGGCCAAGAACCGGGGCCTGGGCATGAAATCGCCGATGGCGACGCTGCTGTCGGCGGAGGAAGACGCGGGCGTCTCGCATTAGCCCAGCTTGCGACGATCGGGGCGCACTTTTCCGCGACACTGACGTACACTTGGGCGCATGGCAGTCGCAACCGGCACAGTCGCAGACGGAGGGACCACAGCTCGGCGGGTCGTGTTCCTGCATGCCGCGGCGTTTGTGCTCGGGTTCAGCGTGGTCTTCGTGGCGCTGGGCGCGCTGCTGGGCGCGCTCGGTTCCGCCTTCCAGAACGAACTGATCTGGTTCCAGCGGGTCGCGGGCGCGATGCTCGTGGTGCTGGGGTTGCACCTGGCCGAAGTGATCACGATTCCGTTCCTCTACCGCAGCTTTCAGGTTGGCGGTCCCGGAGGACCGTCGAGCGTGGAGGCGACAGGGCAACCGACGCGTGTTCGTGCCGTTGCCGATTACGGTCGATCGCTCGTGGTCGGCGTCGCCTTCTCGGTCGGCTGGACGCCGTGCGTGGGCCCGATTCTCGCGGGCATCCTGGTCCTGGCGCTGGATTCGGCCTCGCTCTTCCAGGCGGTGATTCTGCTGATCTGCTACGCCGCCGGGCTGGGCATCCCGTTCCTGCTGGTCGGCGCGACGTTCGGGGCATCGACCCAGTTCCTGCGCAAGCTCAACCGCTGGATGCCGCTGATCGGCGTCGTCTCGGGCGTGCTGCTGGTCTTCGTCGGGATGCTGATCGCGCTGGACCGGGTCGTCGTGCTGAATGAGGCGTTGGGCAGCTTCGGGGTGGACATCGTGGCCGGCTCGGACGGTTCGTCGACCGAGATGCTGGACCTCAACTTCGGTTCTGCGGGGCTCGCCTTCCTCGGCGGGTTCGTGAGTTTCATCAGCCCCTGCGTCTTGCCGCTGGTCCCGATCTACCTGGGACACCTCGCGGGCATCGGCTCCGAGCAGACCACGATCCGTTCCGCCTAGACCTTCCCCTGCGAGCGCCGACCGGCTCGCACATCGATCAACCATCGGTGACGGTTGCGCTGCTGGAAGCGGCTGCTCATCAGCGCGACTGAGGCCGGCTCTCCGGCCAGGGTCAACCGATCGTGCATGAAGATCGAGGTGTCGCCGGTTGCCACCGAGGACTCGCCCTCGCGCATCACGACCAACACGCGGACATCGCCTTCGAAATCGATCTCCTGCAGGGTCTGGCCATCGAACTCGCGGTTGAGCATTTCGACTTCGACCAGTCCCGACTCGGGGTCGCTGCGAGCGGCGTGCAGGCCCGGCCGCAGCACCGCTTCTTCCAGAGCGAGCGCGGTGACATCCGACAGCGAATGCGCCTCGACATCGAGTTGATCGAACTGCACGTCGTGTTCCGATACCCAGGTCACGACTCGCAGGGTGGGATGGATCCGGCGCATCGACCGCGTGTAGTCGATGACCTGGTCGGGCTCGTCGAAGTCGACGATCACCGCCACGTCGGTCTGCAACAGCCGCACGCTGATCAGGGTCAACGCGTCGAGCGGGTCGCCGACGACGCTCTCCACGCCCAGCGGCCGCCACTTGGTTGCGGCGTCGGGATCGCGATCCAGCACGATGACCTGCCGTCCTCCGGCCATGAGCCGCTCGGACAGGGTCCTGGCCAGGTCGCCGCCGCCGACGATCAGCGTGTGGCCATCCTCCTGCGTCGGCGCGCGACCGGCGATCGAGGAGAACATCATCGGCGCCAGCACGGTGGTCAGCAGGGCCATCAAGAGCAACGCGCCGTGCAAGCCCTCGTCGATCACGCCGAGGTCGGCGGCGATTGCGCCCGCCGCGAGGACCAGCGAGAGGTTGGCGCTGAGCAGCGAGCCGCCGGCCAGTCCGGGCCTGAGTCCCCAGGCCGGCACCAGACCCAGGAGCGAAGGCAGCATCTTGGCCCCGAATGCGACCAGGAGCAGGGCCGGGACCAGAATCAGCGAGTCGGCCGAGTCGAAGACCGCGCCCAAGTCCAGGGTCGCGCCGGCGTGGATGAAGAAGATCGGTACGAAGAATCCGTAGCCCAGGGCGTCGAGCTTGCCGCGCAGGGCGGAGCCGTGCCGGGGCGAGACGACGGTGACGGCCAGTCCGGCGACGAATGCGCCCAGCACCATTTCGGTGCCGGCGACCTGGGAGAGCGCGACGAAGATCACCAGCAGAGCGAGGGAGGCGCGGATCTTGAGCTGGGAGGATGTCTGGGCGAGTTCGTGCATGGTTCGGGGGATGATCGGGAACCGGCCGCTGCCGAACCTGGACAGCCAGACCATCACGATCAGCGCCGCGGGGACCGCGAGGATGAGGAAGATCTTCCAACTGATGCCCTCGCGTTCGAGCGCGGCGACGACGCCGACGCCGACGATGGCGACGAACTCGAGCAGGAAGCCGCCGACCAGCAGCGACTGTCCCATCCGGCCGAGGTCGGGACGATCCTTGAGCACGGGCACGATGACGCCGACCGCCGTGGCGATCAGGATGAAGAGCAGCATGGGAATCTGGCTCGAGTTGATCAGGTTGACGGCGCTCATCAGGTGCAGGCCGACGTAGGTGAACACGACCACGAGGGCCAGCAGCACGACGCCGGAGATCAAGGGGTGGCGTAAGGCGATGCCGGGCACGTACCAGCGGCGACCGGGGGACTGTCCGAGCAGGCTGAGGTTGATTTCGAGACCGGAGAGGAACATCAGGTAGGCGAAGCCGAACAGTCCGAGGAAGGTCAGCCACTCGTTCTCGCTGGTGATGATGCCGAGGACCGGTTCGCCGAAGAGGATGCCGACCAGGACTTCGCCGACCACAGCGGGGAGCAGTCCGCCGGTCAGTCTCCAGGCGACGAAGGGGACGGCGACGGCCAGGATGCTGACCAGCAGGAGAGGAGTGAAATCAACCGACTCCTCCACCTGGCCACCTCCCTGCGCGTTTGCATCTGGTTATGAATCGAAGAATTGCTCCAGGAAGCCTATGGAGATTCTATTGAAGTCGTCGGCGGCGCTGATGTTGACGGCGTGGGTGGCGGAGACTCGTTCGATGCGGAAGTTGGCGGCGTTCGACTCGACCCACTCGCGCGCTGGGGTGAAGGCTTCCTCGCGATCGCCGGCGACGAGCAGTGTGTCGACGGGATTGTTGGGCAGTCGCTGCCGCAACGGGGTGAAGGGGGAGGTGTGCAGCATGGTGCGGGCGATGCCCTGGGCGTTGCTGAGCAGCATGGCGTCGTCGAACTCGGCGCGCTGGGCGTCGCTGAAGGCGCGGGCGCGGCGGGGGTTGAGCGGATGACGCATGACGGCGTCGATGCCGCCGTCGATCATCATCTGGGCCCGCTCCCGAGCTGCCTGGGGATTGCCAATCCGTGACGGGTCGCCGAAGGCGGAGTGGGAGTTAGTGACGACGTGGGCGATCACCTCGTCGGGACGGGACATCGCGTAGTTGAGCGTCAGCGCGGCGCCGAGCGACTGCCCGACCACGAACCAGCGCTCGGCGTCGACGAGCTCTCGCAGGGCGCTGAAGCGATCGGCGTAGCGGTCGGGATGGTAGGCGGCTTCGTCGTCGGGGGAGGGCGACGAGCCGTGGCCGAAGAGGTCGACGACGACGCTGCGGAAGCCTGCCTCGTGGAAGGCGGGCAGGTTGAGCAGCCAGTGGGCGCGGCAGGTGAGAATGCCGTGGACGAAGAGGACGGGCCGCCCATCGGACGGCCCGTCGATTTCGTAGTTAAGATCGGCGTCGGTTGAAGTCACCAGACCATGATACGAGGGGGTCGGTTGCCTTCTGCCGACCGGACCCTCACCCTCGCCCTCTCCCAGAGGGAGAGGGGATCAGCAGGGAGATGGGGCGGTTAGTCGCGATCGGTGGCGGTGGTGCCGGCGGCTGCGCCTTCGACCAGCGCCTCGGGGTTGAGCGCCTTGAGCAGCGGGTCCTGGGTGACCAGGCCGAGGATGGTCGCGGTCTCGCCGATGCGGTCGAAGCCGTGGTCGTGCAGCCGGTGCAGGTAGTCGTGGTACTGCTTCTCGCGCAGCTTGCGCAGTTCCTCGACACCGGCGTCCAGCCGCTCGACGCCGTCGGCGTAGAGCACGGCCAGGGCCTCACGCTCGAGCGGCGATTGGGCCAGCTCGGAGGAGAGACCGCCCTCGGCCTTGATGAAGAAGATGGGCAACTCGAGGTCGGCGCGCTCGGCGTAGCGGTTGTACCACTCGAGGTGCTTGAGGCCGTATTCGAGGTGGCGCTTGCTGTCTTCGGCGAGGCGCGCGAAGAGGTCGCGGTCGAAGTCCGAGCGAGCCCAGTCGGTGGCGCATTCGAACGCGGTCAACTCATAGGACTTGTAGACGACGTCGAGCGCGACGATCATGTCGGTGAAGGTGAGGGCGTTGTACCAGGACTCGGAGACATCGGAGAGCGGGGCCTTGCCGATGATGCCGGAGCCGTGGAGGGCGCGCTTGCGCAGGGCCTCGACCTTGCGGCCGGCGTCGTAGACCTGGGTGGCGAGGAAGAGCTTGACCTCGTGGAAGCCGTAGGAGATTTCTTCCAGCCACTTGGAGATGATCTTCTGCTCGGCGATGCCGTAGGTCGAGTAGACGGCGCAGAGCTGACCGGTCGCGCGTTCGACCTCGGGCGCGAGTTCCTCGCGGTTCTCCCAATCGAGGTCGGTGGCCGGGACCCAACGGTCGCGGATGGCGTCCTCGTAGAGGTCGGAGACGCCTTCGGCCCAGACTTCGGTGCGGTCGTAGATCGCGTAGCCGGCGGGCATGTACATGCCCGGGACGGGGCGGGTGCCTCGGGGCAGGTCGTTGCGGTAGTTCCAGACGTCGGGCACGTGGCCGTAGGAGCCGATGTCGACATCGCTGAGCCGCATGCCGTCGTCGGAGGCGGTCGGCTTGAGACCGGTCTCGCCGCCCTGCTCGAACATGATGAAGCTTGCCTGCGCGAACGGATGATCGGGGTCGTTCTCGACGAAGTCGAGCCACTTGCCGATGCGATCGGGCTCGATTGCGATGTTGAGGATGTTGTCGAGCTGCGTGCCGGTGGCGTTGGACTGCTCGGCGCGCTCGATGAGATCGGCGGACCAACCGCGGACCTGGGCGCGCATTTTCTGGGCGGGCGAGAGAGTCGGCATCAGGATGTTCCCGTGTGATTGCGGTTGTACGGCGTCCGGATGGCTCAGCAGCGTCCAACGTTGTCCAACACTGTCCAGGTCTGTCCAACCATGTCCAATGATGTCCAACTCTGTCCAACTGTGTCCAAATCCGTCCAGTTCGTTCCAGCCATGTACAAGCCCGATTGGCGCTACACCGTGATCAGCTCGCGCAGATCGGGGGCCATGCGGTCGAGGCGGTCGCCGAGGCCGACCACCTGGAGGCGGTGGTAGTACTCGTTGATCTGCTTCTTGCGCATCAGCATGAGCAGGTTGTAGCCCTCGTCGAGGTACTCGATGCCGCCGCCGGCGAGCACGGCGAGCGCCTCGCCGGTGATGGGGTTGGTGGTCAGGCCGGCCTGGGTGTTCTGCACGGTCTCGTTGATGTCGAGGTAGTGGTGCAGTTCTTCCTTGCGCCAGGGCTGGGTTTCGACGGTGTACTTGGTGTGGGTGACACCGAAGGCGAGATGGCGGGACTCGTCCTGGGCGGAGAGCCGGAACATGCGCTTCTCGGCCTCGTTCTGGCCAATCAGCTCGCCCATGCGGAAGAGCGACTGGACCAGGCCCTCGGCGAAGAGGTGGAGGATGGCGGTCATCTCGGTGAAGTCGTCGATGGCGAGCAGTCCGACCGCGCCGAGGCCGGCCGGGGACATGCCGCCGCCGTTGACCAGGACGCGCTTGCGGAAGACGTCGAGGTGGCGGGCCTCGTCCATGAGCTGGGTGCCGAGGAAGAGCTGCGACTCGAAGAAGTCGGGGTGGACCGACTCGAGGAAGCGGCCGGGGACGTCGCCGGCGATGAACTCGACCTGGGTGAGGAACGTGCAGAGCGTGCACATCGCCTTTTCGATGTCGTCGGGCTGGTCGCCGATCGTGTCCCAGGGGATGTCACGGGCGGAGGACCACTGGCGCTGCAGGGCCTCTTCGTAGAGCAGCATGGCGGACTCGGACCAGACGTCGCCCTTGTCGCGGTACTGGCGGGCGTGGGCGTTGGAGCGCGGGTCGGCCTCGATGCCGCGCGGCGCGAAGGAGCGCCAGTCGGCCTGGTCGACGCCCTCGACACCGGCCATGCGCTGGTTGATGGACTGGAGGGTGACGCCCTTACGGCCAGTCTTGATGTCGAACTCGTCGTCCGTCTCGAGGTTCAGCCAGTCAAGGTTGAGTCCCGGGTTTTCAATCGCGGTCACCATGTTCTGGTCCTGTCTTCATCCAGCGCTACGCGCCGATCAACTCGGTTGGCTCAAGCCTACCAGCTATCGCGTCTTTACTGGGCAACGGAGACGTCAAAACTGGCACGGAGGAAGTTGACCAGATCCCAGCGTTCCTGATCGGAGAGCTGGGGCGACCAGGCGGGCATGCCGGTTCCGCGAATGCCGTCGGAGATCCAGGCGAAGAGCACGCCGTCGGGGTGGAAGGGGACGTGCACGGTGAAGTTGGCGGGGGGCGCGGGCAGGGTGTCGGCGAGCGGGCCGTCGCCCGCGCCCTGTTCGCCGTGACATGAGGCGCAATTGCGGGCGAAGAGGGCCGCGCCGCGCTCGACCGATTGCTCGGTGCGCAGGACCGGATTGGCCAGCGTGCGGCCGGGCTCGACGTGCAGTCCGGTGAGCAGCACGACGGCGACGATCAGGCCGAGCAGGCCGCCGGCGAAAGCGGCGTCGCCGCCGCGCGGTCCCCAGCGTCTGCGGATGCGGGGCCGGTTGATCCAGGCCAGGGCGGCGAGCAGGAAGGCCCAGAGCGCGCCGACGCCGTTCCAGTCCATCTGCGTGAGCGGCAGGGCGAGCGCGCCACCGCGGTCGGCGGCGAAGGGTGAGGCCTGGAAGCCGGATTCGACGCCGGTGCGGACGCCCGCGACGAGGTCGTCGCCGGCGGCGCGGCGCAGCTCCATCTCGACGGTCCACTCGCCGGGCAGTCCGAAGTATGCGCCTTCAAGCTGGAAGCGGTCCTCGGCGATCCTGGTCGCGGGGACGGTGACCGGGCCGACGCTGCGGTCCTGGTAGCGGAAGCGCAGCAGCAGCGCCTCGACGGGGTTGTTGGAGGGCGCGTCGACGGCGGCGGTCCAGGTGTTGAACCCGACCAGATTGGGCGAGATCTCGAGCGAGGCGACGACGTCGCCTCGGGCGACGGTCTCGACGACGGTGTTGTCCTTCTGCTCGACCTCGGGCTGGGCGCTGGCCGGGGAGGGGAGCTGGGTGAGCACGGCGGAGACGGCGATCACGGCGAGTCCGAGCGCGACTTCGGCTCGCATCATGCGGGAGAATCGGCGCGCAAGGATGGGGTCCGAGCCGGAGGCCGCGGCGTCGCGGGGGCGCAAAAGGAAGGCGTTGGCGGCTGCGGCGGCGAAGAGGAGGCAGAGCAAGATCAGCTTGGCGATGAAGGCGGCGCCCCAGTCGGTCCCGGCGATGCCGTCGATGTCGGGAATCTGGATCAGGGCGGAGAGCAGTCCGGCGGCGAGGAGGACGGGGACCATGAGCGCGGCGACGACGGAGAATCGGCGGACGGCGTCGATGCGGCGGTCGGGGTTGGCGCGGACTGAGAGCAGCAGGGCGGCGAGTCCGCCGATCCAGACGGAGGCGGCGGCCAGGTGGAGGGCGTCGAACAGCGTGCCCCAGATCCAGCCGGAGCCGATTGCCGCTCCGTGGGAGATTGCGGAGGCGGAGGCCAACCAGACGGCGGCGACCAGGGCGAGGATGAGGAGCAGCGGGCGGGGAGTGGATGAAGGGCGAGAGAGGCGCCAGGTGAGGAGGAGGGCGGCGAGGATCAGGGCGTACCAGCGCTGCTGCAGCCAGAGTCCGTTGCGGGAGTCGAAGAGGACATCGCCGAGGAAGCCGATGTCGCCGAGGCGGAGCGCGCCGGCGATGGTCTCGTAGCCGGTGGCGGCGAGTCCGACGACCACGGCCAGGGCCATCAACGGCATGAGCGCGGGCAGGGGCGAGGGGCGGAGCAGCGCTGTGATGCCCACGGCGCCGACGAAGAGCACCAACGCGCCGAGTCCGATCGCCTTGACGACGGAGTCGGCGGCGACCGGCGGTCCGGGGCGATCGAGATCGACCACGACGCCGCTGCCGGCGGGCGCGGAGCCGTCGGGGTTGAGCACAGAGAAGACGTAGGAGCCGGTCCAGGTGTGGCCGTCGACCTCGGAGAGCGTTTCCCAGACGACGGTGTAGACGCCGGGGTCGAGGCGCAGCACGCGGACGCCCATCTGCGTGGGCACGGCGTCGGAGAACTCGGTTTCGCCGATGTCGCGGCGCTGGCCGTTGCTGTCGAGGACCTGGACCGAGCTGTGGCTGCGCTGGAGCTGTTCGGTCATGAACAGCGTGATTCGGGTGGGCGACTCGCGCAGCGAGGCGTTGATCGGCGGGTCGGCGCGGGCGAGCAAAGCGTGGGCGTCGGCGTCGCGCGCGATCAGCAACACGGCCGCGACGACGGTCAACAGGACGGCGGCCAGCGGAGCGGCGCGCCTCATTCGGTGCGGTCCGGAATCTCGAAGACCGACTCGCGGATCTCGGCCCACTGTTCGTCGCTGACGTTGCCGATCCAGTCGATCCAGCCGTGGAACTCGCCCGGGGCGATGGCGTAGGCGGGCTCGAGGGCGGAGGTGGAGATCAGGTAGGTGCCGAATGCGCCGAAGATCAGGACGTGGCGGCCGTCGGCGGAGAGCGTGAAGTCGGGTTGATCCTCGCTGACGGCGGCGAGTTGGCGGAGCTCGCCGGTTGGGAGGTGGACGCTCCAGAGGTCCTCGGGGCCGTTCAGGCGAATGGAGGCGGCAGCCCGAGCGGGTCCCGGCTCGGGGGCCGGGACGGGGGAAGGCCGGAAGGCGTCGCGCGTTGACCGAGCGGGTCCCGGCTCGGGGACCGGGACGGGGCGTGCGGAAACCTGGGGGAGGTACTGACCGGCGGAGAAGATCACGCTCTCGCCGTCGGCGCTGAAGCGGGGGATGCGGAAGGGTCGGGGCTGCCAGCGGCGCGCGGGATCGAGGACGATCTCGGAGCCGTCGGCGAGCGAGCGGACGACGAGATGGGGATCGCCGCTGTAGGGCCCGCTGACGAAGACGAGGCGGGCGCCGTCGGGCGAGATGTCGGCGTCGCGGGCGTCGGCACGGAGGGTTTCGAGGTCGCCGCCGGGCAGTTCGACGCGGACGACGCTGATCGGGGCCGCGGCGGACTCGTGGGTGACGATCAGGGACTCGCCGTCGGGCGTCCAGCGGGGATTCCAGAAGAACTCGGCGAGGTCCTGGTGTTGGACGACGATCCGCTGTTGGGGTTCGGCGATGCTGGAGACGGCGAGGTCGGTGCCGATGGTCGTGCCTTCGGCCTGGGTGAGCTGAAAGACGACGTAGGCGACCTGCGCGCCGTCGGGGGAGATGGCGGGCTGGAGCAGTTGCTGATCCTGACCGGCCTCGATCAGCAGGCGCGCGCCGTGTTCGTCCTGGATCCAGAGGTCGACGCCGGCTGTGAAGACGAACGTGCCAGGCGCGGGGATGCGGCGCTCGGCCTCGGCGTCGCCGGAGCCGCAAGCGAGCAGGACGCAGGAGAGGATCGCGATGGCGAACGCGGCCACGACTTGCATCATGCGCCCCTTCGCCGCGCGCCGAGTCGGTAGCCGAGCGCGCCGACCAGGAGCAATGCGGCCGCGATGCCGACGGCGAGGAAGACGATCGGTCCCGCGCCCAAGGCGGGGTCGGGCGAGTCGTCGGTACGGACCACGGCGGGGGCGATCGGGGTCGGATCGGCGGTTTGCTGCTGTGGTTCGTCGCCGGGGTAGGCGATCAGCAGGTCGGCGGCGATGCGGCGGTCGTCGGACTGGTCCGAATCGGTGGGTTGGCTCGCGACGTAGAAGGGATATGCGCCCGAGTCCTCGTCGCCGTCCTCGGCCGACAGGTTGGTCCAGGAGACCAGATAGCGACCGGGCGCGAGCGTGTCTTGCAGGTCCACGGTCATGAGTCGACGATCGTCGTTGCCGATCGTTGGCGGTCCGACGGCGATTTGCCGGCCGGAGTCGGCGTGTTGGACGCTGATTGCGTTGGCCCCCTCGCGGCGGAAGAGTTCCTGGGTGAAGCGGATGCTGATCCGGGTGGGCGACTCGTCGAGTTGCTCGGCGAAGGCGGGCGTCGAGGACTCGTAGGCGGCGTGGGCGGCGGCGTCGGGCGCGGTCAGCCAGGCAGCCGCTGCCGTGAACAGCAGCGCGAGCATCAGAGACGGGAGCCGGCGTGGCTTATTCGTCGTGGCCGCCATGAGTGTTGTCGTGCATCGGAGGTTCCAGGCCCGCCAATCCGGGCACGGCGGGGAGCGATTCGCTGCTCAGCCATGCTTCGAGCGCCGCCTCAAAGGTATGCGCGAGCGCGTGGGTGATCTTCGAGGGCTCGGCGGCGGCGTGGGCGTCGTCGTTGCGGAAGGCGGCGAGCAGGGCGTCGAGCCACTCGGCGTACTGTTCGACGTGATCGCTCAACTCAGCCGGCCAATCGACCCAGTCGAGCGTCTCGCGGGCGCGGGTTGCCCAGATCACGGCGTCGGCGGGAATTCGATGATCGTTGCGGATCGTCGCGTCGTGTTCGTGGTAGCGGAGCGGGTCGAGCGGTTCCAGCGCGGCGAGGATCTGGGCGCGTTGCGCCGATTCGGTCGCGCGGGCTGCGTCGACCTCGAGCTCGTCGATGTCGTTGACGTTCTGGACCCTGCAGGCGCTGAAGCCGAGCGCCAGTGTCAGCAGCAGGGCGGTCGCCAGGAGAGTTCGCTTTGGGCTCATCTAGACTGAGCTTACGCGCAGATCGATCGAATCGCGCGACGCGGTGCGATTGCGCGTCAAGCTCATACGTTCAGCGAACACCATGCGAGGCGAGCCATGTACCTGGCGATGAACCGATTCAAGGTCAACGTCGAGCGGGAAGCAGAGTGGGAGCAGATCTGGAAGGAGCGCGAGACCTACCTCAACGAGGTGCCGGGTTTCGTCCAGTTCATGCTCTTGCGCGGCGCGGAGCCGGGCGACTACATCTCCTATTCGGCCTGGGAAGACGCCGCGGCGTTCCATGCCTGGACGCAGTCGGAGGCGTTTCGCAAGGGTCACGCGCAGGGCACGGTCGCCGGCGTGCTGCAGGGTCCGCCGCAGCTTGGTTTGTACGAGCCGGTGGTCAGCGAGACGCCCGAATCTCGGGAACTCTCGGACTCCGCGCCGGACCCGAATCGCCGCGGACCGCGGCACTAGGCGGATTCCCCACCGTCGTCCCTGCCCGATTGCCGTCGTCCCTGCGCAGGCAGGGACCACGAACCGCCCAACATGATTCGCGGCAACAACCGTCGCCGTACCTCGATCGCTCCGCGCGGGGACTCCGAGTTACGGCAGCCTGCCTTCTGCGCACGAAATATTGAGCTTCGTGGTCCCTGCCTGCGCAGGGACGACGGGAAATGGCAGAATCCTTCGGAAGCTATCGACCCGCGATGGTAGCCTGTGCGCATCTGTGAAATTTTTCCCGCTCGACCCAGAGATCACCGGGCGGGCAGAGAGGACAACTGGACATGGGAATGCTTGATGGCCGCGTGGCGATTGTCACGGGCGCGGGCCGCGGGATCGGGGCCGAAACGGCCAAACTGTTCGCCTCGGAGGGGGCGAAGGTGGTCGTGAACGACCTGGGCGGAGCCGTGGACGGCTCGGGCGCGGCGGCCGCGCCGGCCGACGAGGTCGTATCTGCGATCCGCGACGCAGGCGGCGAAGCCGTCGCCAACTACTCCTCGGTCTCGGACTACAACGCCGCCGAAGGCATCGTCAAGGACGCGCTGGACAACTTCGGCGACCTCGACATCGTCGTCAACACGGCGGGCATCCTGCGCGACCGGATGATCTTCAACATGACCGAGGCCGAGTGGGACGCCGTTCTCGACGTGCATCTCAAGGGCCACTTCAACCTGACCAAGTACGCCTCGATCCACTGGCGCTCGGAGCGCAAGGGTCACTACCGACTGATCAACTTCTCCTCGGTGTCGGGCATTTTCGGCGCGCCGGGACAGCCCAACTACGCCGCGGCCAAGATGGGCATTGTCGGGTTCACGTATAGCTGCGCGAACGCGCTGGGCCGCTACGGCGCGACCGCGAATGCGATCTCGCCGGGCGCGTCGACGCGGATGACCGACACGGTGCCGGAGGAACGGCGCGGCGCGGGCTCGGTCGGCGACTCGTCCGAGGAGGACCCGCGTCGCTCTCCGGCCAACGTGGCGGTGCCGCTGGTTTACATGGCTTCGGAAGAGTCGGACTGGCTGACCGGCCAGATCGTGGGCGCGTCGGGTTACGAGCTGCAGCTCTTCAACAAGCCCGCCGTGATCCGCCAGGTGCGCGGTACGGAGCGCTGGACCCCCGAGGGCGCGGCGCAGCAGATCGAGGAACTGTTCAAGCCGGCCGTCACCGGCGGCGGCGGTACGTTCGGATAGCGGCGACAGTCAGTTCAGCGACAGGAGAGCCCGTCCATCTGAATCCGTCATTGCCGCGCTCCGTCGCGGCAATCTCGCTGAGTCGACTGACCAGGTCTGAATGCAGCGAGATACCCGCGGCAAGCGCGGGTATGACGAAGGACGTGGACGCGTGGCCTGAACGAAAGGACACAACATCATGGGAATGCTTGACAACCGAGTCGCGATTGTGACCGGCGCGGGGCGCGGGATCGGCGCGGAGGTGTCGAAGCTGTTCGCCGCCAATGGCGCCAGCGTGGTCGTCAACGACCTCGGCGGCGCGGTTGACGGCTCGGGCGCCGAGTCGGGTCCGGCCGACGAGACTGTGTCGGCGATCCGCGACGCCGGCGGCAACGCCGTCGCCAACTACACCTCGGTCGCCGACTACGACGGCGCTGAGGGCATCGTCCAGCAGGCGCTGGACGAGTACGGTCGGCTCGACATCCTGGTCAACGTCGCCGGCAACCTGCGCGACCGGATGGTCTTCAACATGACCGAAGCGGAATGGGACGCGGTCGTGGCGGTGCACATGAAGGGCACCTTCAACACGACCAAGTACGCCTCGATCTACTGGCGGGCGAACCGCGAGGGTCACTACCGGCTGATCAACTTCACGTCGGGATCGGGCCTGCACGGCGCGCCGGGACAGCCCAACTACGCCGCGGCCAAGCTGGGCATCGTCGGTTTCACCTATAGCTGCGCCAACGCGCTGGGCCGCTACGGCGTGACCTCCAACGCGATCGGCCCGGGCGCCTCAACGCGGATGACCGACACCGTGCCCGAGGATCGCCGCCGCCGGCCGATGGACGATTCCGAGAACATCGTCGACATGCGCCGCTCGCCGGCCAATGTCGCCGTGCCGATCGTCTTCCTGGCGTCGGAGGCCTCCGACTGGTGCAACGGCCAGGTGATCCGCGCGATGGGCTACGACATCGGCCTGTACAGCCAGTACAAGCTGATCCGCGAGCTGAGCGGCACCGAGATGTGGACGGTCGAACGCGCCGCCGAAGAGATGGAACGCGTCTTCCGACCGGCCATTGAAGCGGGCAACGTGATCGGCGGCTGACTCCGCCGCACCCGGTTGGCATACGCTGACGGCGGACCTGCGGGTCCGCCGTTTCGCGTTTCATTGCTACGGACAGATCCATGACAGACCAGATCACGATTCGCACCGCCGTTGACGACGATGTCCCGCAGCTTGCCGAGCTCTACAACCACTACATCCGGACCTCTCCGGCGACCTTCGACACCGAGCCGCACTCCGTCGAGGCGAAGCGTGCGTGGTTCTCGAAGTACTCGGATTCGGGGCCGTACCGCGTCATGGTCGCGGTCGAGCCGGACGGCCGGATTGTCGGTCACTCCTATTCCAGCGCGCTCTATCCCAAGGCGGCCTACGACAGCAGCGTCGCGACCAGCGTCTATCTGCTGCCCGGCGAGGTCAGACGCGGTCTGGGCACGAGACTGTGGCACGCGCTGTACGACGAGCTGGTCAAGGTCGACGACCTGCATCAACTCTTTGCGCTGATCACGCTGCCCAACGACGCCTCGGTCGCGATGACGGAGCGAGTCGGCTACACGCTCTCGGGCGTGTGGAAAGAGTGCGGCCGCAAGTTCGGGCAGTACTGGGACGTCGGCATCTGGCAGCGCCCGCTGCGGCCCTGAGCGCCAGTGCGGACGACCCACTGCGGTCTAGGTTCCGGTACAATCAGCCGACGGAGGCCCTAATGGCGACGCTCGCTACTCCATCACGAACGATCAGCCGTCCGCTGGCGCGTGTCCGCAGCCTTCTCCAGCATTGGAAGCGGGACCCACGACTGCCCAGGCCGGGCACGTCCGAATGGGAACGCGAAGCGCAACGGCAAGCCAGACAGATCGCGGACAGCCCAGGCGAGGCCGAAGACCTCGCGTTCATGGAGAGCCTCCACCGAGATTAGCCTGACCCATGGAGCCTGTCTGCGGCCAAATCTGGTACGGAGAAGGTGGCGGCGATTTCCTTGGAAAAGGACGGCCGGTACTGATCCTCCAGAATGATGCGTTCCAGGATCTCGATTCGATCGTCATCGTTCCGTTCACCTCGAACTCCGACTCCGCTCAGAGCCCATTGATTCGAATCGAAGTGCCTGCTTCCGGCACGAGCGGACTCCAGCGCACTAGCTGGTTGATGATCGACAAGACACAAGCGGTCAAGAGAGTCAGGCTGAAGCGCCACTTGGGAGCATTAGACGATGTTCTCATTGCGGAGGCACACTACAGATTCCAATCCTTCATGGGATGCCATTCGCAGAGGGCAGGCTTGTTCAGCAGTCTTCTGCGCTTGCTTCGTCTCTCGCAGTAGGCCCCGGAGCCGGCGGTCAGCCTGTTAACCTCGGGGACGTAGGCAGCAGGAACGCGCACCGACTGTCGGTCGCCATGACCGAGCGAGTCGGCTACACCCTCTCTGGCGTGTGGAAGGAGTGCGGGCGCAAGTTCGACCAGTACTGGGACGTCGGCATCTGGCAGCGCCCGCTGCGCCTCCCGGAGTAGCATTTCCTGGACAGGAGGCGCCAATTGGAACCCGAACCCGACGCCTATCCCGCTCGTCTGGAGATCGACTACCCGGAGTCGCTGGATCGATTCAGCACGCTTCTGCGCATCCTCTTTCTGATCCCCATATCCCTGATCTTCTACCTGATGCCCGTGGCGCCGATGTTCGTCGTTCATGCTGTCGTTGAAGGGTCGCTGGACGAGAACTCGGCCGGCATCTTCGCCCTCGGCGCGTTTTTCCTGCCGCTCATCCTGATGTTGCTCTTCCGCCGCAAGTATCCGCGCTGGTGGTTCGACTTCCTGCTCGAGCTGGCTCGCTTCAGCTACCGCGTGACCGCGTACATCCTATTGATGACGGACAAGTACCCCTCGACCGACGAGCAACAGACGGTGCACCTGGAGCTCGATTATCCCGACGCGGAGGAACTGCATCCCCTATTGCCGATCGTCAAGTGGCTGCTGTTGATTCCGCACTACATCGCGCTGGTCGTGCTCGGCCTCATTGCGATGTTCGCACTGATCGCGGCCTGGTTTGCCATCCTCTTCACCACGCGCTATCCGAAGCGGCTGTTCGATTATGTCGTCGGCGTCAATCGCTGGACGCTGCGCGTTCAGGCCTACGGATTCCTGCTGATTACCGACCGCTACCCACCGTTTAGGCTGGACGCATAGGCATTCTCACGGAGCGAAGGAACCGACGATGAGCGACCGAATTGGGATGGGACTGGCCAACTTTCCTTTCTCCGACGTTGACACCATGTGGCGCTGGATCGACCTCTGCGAAGACCACAACGTCGATTCGATCTGGCAGACGGACCGGCTGATTTCGAAGGAGCCGATCCTGGAGTCGATGACCTTCATGGCGGCGCTGGCGGCGCGGACGGAGAAGCTCAAGTTCGGCATGAACGTGGTCGTCGTCGGTTTCCGCGACCCGCTCGTGCTGGCCAAGCAGTGCGCGACGATCGATTTCCTCTCCAACGGCCGGATGCTGCCCGCGTTCGGGGTCGGCGGCGCGTTTGCGCCGGAGTGGGACGTGACCCATCGCCAGCTCCGCGGTCGCGCGCCGATCGCCGACGAGATGCTGGACATCATCCAGGGACTGTGGAACGAGGAGTCGTTCACGTATCACGGCGAACACTTCACCTACGACAACGCGACGATCTCGCCCAAGCCCGTGCAGGATCCGCTGCCGCTCTGGATCGGCGGACACAGCAAGGCGGCGATCCGGCGCACGGCGCGGATCGGTACGGGCTGGGTCGCGGGCGTCCAGTCGGCGCACGAGGTCGGCCCGACCATCGAGCAGATCAAGGCGGCGCTGGCCGAGGCCGGACGCACCGACTATGAGCCGGACCACTTCGGCGCGGGGTTCGCCTACCACTTCGGGTCGTGGGACGACGCCGATGTTCAGGCCAACATCACCGCGATCAAGCGCCGGCTGCCGGACGTCGACCCCGAGAGCTTCTATTCGGTCGGTACGGCCGAGGACATCCTGCGCCGGGTCAACGAGTACCGCGCCGCCGGGGTGAGCAAGTTCATCATGCGCCCGGTCGCCCGCGGCGACGAGGCGATCATGTACCAGTCACAGCGTCTGTTCGACGAGGTGCTGCCCGTCGTGCATGCCTGAGCGCGGGTTGCGCTAGGGATAGGACGGCAGCGGCAGGTTGGGGAAGGCGCGCTTAACGCTCTTGACGGCTGCTCGCTTGGCCGTGGCGGTGACGCTCTGTTCCTTGCCCAGAGCGCTCGCCGAGTCGGGCAAGACGTTCTCGTCACCGGCGACCAGCGGGTCGCTCCAGGCGCGGAGCTGTTCCATGGTCACGTGACCGTCGATGCGATCGCAGAACCGAGTGAACCGCCGCCAGGGTTCCTCGCTGCGGCGAGTTTTGGTGTAGACGGCTCGGCCGGCGGCAATGCAGAGGGCGACGCCGCCGGCGACGTCCCAGATGCGGGAGCCGTCGAACAGCGCCATCTGGACCGAGCCTTCGGCCGCGAGCGCCAGTTCGGTGGCCGTGCTGCCGAAGGTGCGGGCAATCCCGAAGCGGCGTCCGGCCGGGCCGGTCACGCCGCCGGTGCCGGCGGGCACGGTGCTGAGCCTCGACGCCGCCTGCAGATCGGGTGCGTCGCTGCCGAAGGGTCTGTCGTTGAACATGAGCCTAGTGCCGGCCTTGGCGTGATAGACGCCGGGCCGGAGGAATCGATTGGAGGGCAGCCAGAGCGCTCCGGCGACCGGCCGGCCGCGATGAAGGACGCCGATCGAGCAGGCGAACAGGCCGATGCCGTTGATGAAGTTCGACGTCCCGTCCAGAGGGTCGATGACCCAGACGATCTCGGCATCGGTCGGTCCGCCGTTGTCGCGTTCCTCGCCCAGCACACCGTGGGTGGGAAAGTGCCGATGCACTTCGTCGCGGATCAGGTCTTCGATGGCGTGATCGACCTCAGTGACGGGATCGTGGGCGTTCTGGCCCTTGAAGGAGACTTCGACGGTGGCGTGGAAGCGGTCGAGGAGGATGTCTCCGCCCTGCTGCGCCAGCGACTTGGCCGCGTCGGCGATCTCGTCGAGCGCCGATTCGGGGAGTTTGGATAGGCCAGATGTATCGTCTGGAAAGGATTCATTGGTCACATCGGGCATATCAGCAGGGTACCCTTTGCACTGCTACCTGCACCCCCCAGAGAAGGGTTCCGTGCGATGTCTAACCTACATGCAACATCCGGCCAGGCGGAGCGAAGCTCGGCCGGTCCCGGCCAGGCCACGGTACGCGCGGGTCGTTCGGGAGCTTCGGCGGCGGTGGGGTTCGAGGCGGAGTGGGAGGCGGCCTGTCAGACGGCGCTGGACGGCATGGATCTGTCCATGCCGCCCGATCTGCTGCTGGTCTTCGTCGACTCGCGCTACGCCGGGCACTACGAACAGATCATTGGGCGGCTGCGGGAAGTCACAGGGGCGCGGCACTTGATCGGCGCGTCGGGCCAGAGCGTGATCGGCTCGTCGCTCGAGGCGGAGGAAGGTTCCGCGATTGCGGCGCTGGGGTTCTGCTTGCCGGATGCCGAGTTCACGTCGCTGCCGATCGACCCGGAGCAGATGGACGACGCCGTGTTCGCGCCGATCCAGGACGGCCCCGAGGTCTGGTTGATGTTCAGCAATCCGTTCACGATCATGACCGACCGACTGGTTGGCCACCTGCAACAGTTGCGCCCTGAAGTGGTCTTGCTGGGCGGGATGGCCTCGTCGCATCAGCAGCAACAGGGCTGCGCGGTGTTCATCGACGACCAGGTGTTGATGAGCGGCGCGGCGATGATGGGACTGAGCGGCGTTGCGGTGCGTCCGGTCGTGGCCCAGGGCGCGGAGCCGCTGGGTCAGCCGTGGATCGTGACCGAGTGCGAGTCGAACACGGTCAAGACGCTCGGTTCCCGGCCGGCGCTTGAAGTACTGCAGGAGACGCTGTTCGATCTCGATGAGGCGACCCGCGAGCGGGCGGCGCGCAACCTGCTCGTCGGCCTGGCGATGGACGAGTACCGGGAAAGCCACGAGCGGGGAGACTTCCTGATCCGCAACGTGATGGGCGCGGACCGCGAGTCGGGCGTGGTGGCGATTAACGCGATCCCGAGGGTCGGGCAGACGCTGCAGTTCCAGTACCGCGACGCCCAGGCGGCCGACGACGACCTGCGCGCGCGGCTGACGGACCTGCGTGAGGCGCTGGAGCCGGAGGAGGAGGTGCTCGGCGCGCTGCTCTGCTCATGCAACGGCCGCGGTCGAGGCCTGTTCGGCGAACCCGACCACGACGCGTCGGCGCTGGCCGAGATCTTCGGGCCGGTGCCCACGGCCGGCTTCTTCTGCAACGGAGAGATCGGCCCGGTCGGCGGGGAGAACTATCTGCACGGATTTACGGCATCGATTGCTGTGCTGACTTCGAACCTCGGTCTTCAGGACTGAGGATGAGCCGCCGCTGATCTGGGGGACGATGGCGATTTCTGCGTCGTCGGGGACGCGGGTGATCAGGCCGGTGGAGACGACGTCTCCGTTGATGGCGAGCGAGAGGCCCCGGCCGATGCGGTCGCCGTTGACGAGGCGCTCGGCGAGTTCGGGGTAGCGCGGCGCGAGGTCACGGATGACCGCCCGCAGGTTGTGACCCTCAGCGCTCAGCACGGCCTCACCGTCAGTGAGGGTCCTGAGCGATTGAGGAACGTGGACGGAGACCATGAGTGCCTCACCCTAACCCTCTCCCAAAGGGAGAGGGGATCAGGATGTGATCGACGCGCAGAACCCCTCTGGGAGCGAGGCGCAGAGCGGGACGGTGCTACTCGTCGTCGAGCACCGTCGCGTTGAGGATGGCGCGGGGCGACATCGGCAGCTCGGTCATATGCACGCCGATGGCGTTGGCGATGGCGGCGCGCACGGCCGGGGCCGGCGGAATGATCGGAACCTCGCCGACGCCGCGCACCCCGTAGGGGTGACCGGGGTTCGGCACCTCGACGATGATCGGCTCGATCATCGGCAGGTCGAGCGCGGTCGGCATGCGGTAGTCGAGCAAGCTCGCGTTCTTGAGGTCGCCGGAGTCGTCGTAGAAGTACTCCTCGTTGAGCGCCATGCCGACGCCCTGCGCGACGCCGCCCTGCATTTGACCCTCGACGTAGGCGGGGTGGATGGCCGTGCCGGCGTCCTGGACGGCGGTGTAGCGGAGGATGTCGACCTTGCCGGTGTCGGGATCGACTTCGACATCGACGATGTGGGTGGCGAAGGCGGGGCCGCTGGAGGTCTTGTTGACGTCGGCGCGGCCGACGATGTGGCCGCCGCTGGTGGCGAGCTGGCCGGCGAGCTCCTTGAAGCTGAACTGGCGGTCGTTGCCGTCTTCGTCAGCCGGTCCGCGCACGACGGCGTCGTCGCCGTAGGTCACGTCCGAGGCGTCGCACTCCCAGATCTGGGCGGCGCGCTCTTCCATCTGGCGGCGAATGTCCATGGCGCACTCGTAGGCAGCCCAGCCGCCGGCGAAGGTCGTCCTGGAGCCGCCCGTGACCTGGGTGTAGCCGACCGAGTTAGTGTCGACCACGTGCGGGTGGACATCGTCGGAGGAGATGCCGAGGGTCTCGGCGAGCTGCATCGCGATCGAGGCTCGGGTGCCGCCGATGTCGGTCGAGCCGAGCACGAGCGGGACCGTGCCGTCGCCGTTGACCTGGGCGTAGGCGGAGGACTCGAAGCCGATGTTGAACCAGAAGCCCTGGGCGACGCCGCGGCCGCGGTTGGGGCCTTCCAGCTCGGACTGCCAGTGCGGCGATTCCTGCGCGGCGGTCATGCACTCGACGTTGCCGATCACGCCGAAGGGCATGCCGGCGGCGGTCGTGTCGCCCTCGACGCTGGCGTTCTTGAGGCGCATGTCGAGCGGGTCGTGACCGAGCTGCTCGGCCAGTTCGTTGAGCACGGACTCGGTCGCAAACTCGGCCTGGGGCGCGCCGGGCGCGCGGTAGGCGGCCGTCTTGGGCTTGTTGACGACGACGTCGTAGCCGTCGATCTTCTGATTGGGGATGTCGTAGGGCGCGAGCGAGCACATGGCTCCGGCGCCGACCGGCGAACCGGGGTAGGCGCCGGCCTCGAAGGCCAGGTGGACATCGGCCGCCGTGATCGTGCCGTCGCTCTTGGCGCCCATGCGCACGCGCATGTAGGTGCCGGAGGTCGGGCCGGTGGCGAGCAGCACTTCTTCGCGGTTCATGGTCAGCTTGACCGGGCGGCCACTCTTCTGTGAGAGCAGCGCGGCGAGCGGCTCGAGGTAGACGGGAATCTTGCCGCCGAACCCGCCGCCGATCTCCATCGGCGTCACCTTGACCTGGGAGGGCGAGAGTTGCAGCAGCGGCGCGACCGAGTCGCGCACGACGAACGCGCCCTGAGTCGAGGTCCAGATGTCGAGCGTGCCGTCGGCGCGCCAGTAGGCGGTGCCGTTGTGCGGCTCAATGTATCCCTGGTGGGCCATTGAGGTCTCGAACTCGCGCTCGATGACCACGTCGGCCTCGGCGAAGCCTGCCTCGGTGTCGCCCTTGGTGAACTGCAGATGCGACGCGGTGTTGCTGGCGTTGTCGCTGTTGGAGCCGTCGAGCTCGCGGGTGTGCAGGCTGTCGTGCAAGAGCGGCGAGCCGTCGACCATCGCGTCCCGCACATCGAGCACCGGCGCGAGGACCTCGTACTCGACCTCGATCAGGTCGAGCGCGTCCTCGGCGATGTGGTGGTCGGAAGCGGCGACGGCGGCGACGGCGTGACCCTTGTAGAGCACCTTGTCGGAGGCGATCACATTGTCAAGCACCCAGCGCAGGTTGGCCGAGCCTTCGCCGGTGTCGATCTCCTCGTCGGCGGCGCGGGGGAAGTCGGCGTTGGTGACCACCGCGTGGACACCGGCCAGAGCCTCGGCTTTGGAGGTGTCGATGCTGACGATCCGCGCGTGCGCGTGGGGGCTGCGCAGGACGCGGCCGGCGAGCATGCCGGGCAAGGTGATGTCGGCGCCGTACTGCGCGGCGCCGGTGACCTTGTCGACTCCGTCGTGACGGATCGGTCGAGTGCCGATGACGTTGTACTGCTCGGTTTCCCTGGACTGCGGTTGCGACTGAGCGGTGACCATGGAGATGTCCTCTCGGGTGGCGATGTTGGAGTCGGTTCGTTGCGGTGGTTAGACGATGCTCTGTCCGGCCGCCTGCTGGACGGCCTTGACGATCTTGTCGTAGCCGGTGCAGCGGCAGAGGTTGCCGGCCAGCCAGTAGCGAATCTCGTGCTCGGACGGGTCGGGGTTCTCTTCGAGCAGCGCTTCTGCTGCGACGAGGAATCCGGGGGTGCAGATGCCGCACTGCAGCGCGGCCTGCTCGAGGAACGCGTTCTGCAGTGGGGTGAGCTGATCGCCCATGGCCAGGCCCTCGACCGTGCGAATCTCGGAGCCCTCGCACTCGGCGGCCATGACCAGGCAGCTATTGACGATGCGTCCGTCCATGTTGACGCAGCAGGCGCCGCAGTTGCCGTTGTTGCAGCCTTCCTTGGCGCCGGTCAGGCCGATGCGGTCGCGCAGCGCTTCGAGCAACGAGTCGCGCTCGTTGGCGAGGAAGGTTTGCGACTCGCCGTTGATGTTGCAGTTGACGACGATGTGTTCGGTTGCCATGAAGTACCTATTCCTTGTTGCAAGTGCAGATGCGCGCGATCAGGCGGCGCGTTCGGCGGCCTGTCGGATAGTGCGCTCGGTGAGCACACCGGCGAGGTGGACTCGCTGACGGATGCTGCCGCGCATGTCGTCGATGGGATTGGCGGCGTCGCGCGAGGCCGCGGCGGCGGCGGCAATTGAGTCTTCGCTGAGCGGTCGTCCGACCAGCGCCTCGGCGGCGTCGGAGACCAGCAGCGGGGTCGGGGCGACGGCACCGATGGAGACGCGGGCCCAGGCGACGGAGCCGTCGCCGTTGAGGCGAAGCTGAGTCGCGGCATTGGTGACCGCGATGTCCATCTCGTTGCGCGGGATGAATCGCAGGAAGCGTGCGCCGGAGCCTGCCGCCGGTGCGGGGAAGCTCATGCTGACGACGAACTCGCCGCTGCCCAACACATTGCGGCCGGGCGATGTGCAGAAGTCCTCAACCGGCACCGTGCGGCGGCCGTTGGGGCCCGCGATCTCGACCTGGCCCTCAAGCACGATCAGCGACGGAATCCCGTCGGCCGCGGGCGAGGAGTTGCACAGGTTGCCGCCCAGCGACGCGCGTCCCTGGATCGCGGTCCCGCCAATCAGCGAGGTCGAGTCGACCAGGATCGGGTACTTCTCCTGGACCGTGGCGTCGCCGTAGATCTGGTAGCAGGGCCTCGCCGCGCCGATCGTGAGTCCGGAGTCATCCGAGTAGTCGATTCCGATCAGCTCCGGGATGTGCTTGATGTCGACGAAGAGATCGATGTCGCGGGTGCGTTCGCGAGCCTGCACGATGACATCGGTACCGCCGGCCAGCGGGCGCGCGCCTTCGCCGCCTTCCTGGAGCAGACGGACTGCTTCTTCCACGCTCTCGGCGCGGGCATACTTGACCGCTTGCACGTATTCCGCCTCCTCAAACTCTGCGCCCGATCGGATTGGACCGACGGGCGGCTAACCGCAATAAGTGTAACGCACATGGGGATCGGCGAGCGATCCGACTAGTAGCGAGGCCTGACCGCTCGCAGGACGCCGTAGCCGAGCACGGCGGCCACGATCGAGGCGGCGAAGATGCCGATCTTGGCGCCCTCGAGGAGGTCGGTCTGGCCGGAGTCGAAACTGAGGTTGGCGATGAAGATCGCGACCGTGAATCCGATCCCGGCCAGCAGCGCTGCGCCGCCGAGATGCGACCAGCGCAACTGGGGCGGCTTGAAGGCGATGCCCAGGCGGACGGCCAACGCCGACGCCGCCACGATGCCGACGAACTTGCCGAAGATCAGCCCGAGGAAGATGCCCCAGGCGATGTTCGAGCCGAGCGCCGCGTCGATGCTGTCGCCGGTGATGTGAATGCCGGCGTTGGCCAGTGCGAAGATGGGCACGACGACGAACGCCGAGATCGGCGCGATCGCCTCTTCCAACCGCTCCAGCGGACTCAGACCCTCGTGGGCTACGTGCTGGATCGTGCGCAGCGCGTCGTGCGTGTCCTCTTCGCGGACCATCGGATCGGGGTCCTCCTCAATGTGGCGCAAGCGTTGCAGCAGGTAGTCGAATCTGCGGGTCATGCCCGCCCGGTCGTAGAGCGCATTGGCCGGGACGATCAGGCCGAGGATCACGCCGGCCAGAGTGGCGTGGACGCCCGCCTCCCAGAGCGTGAGCCAGAGGAAGACGCCGCCCAGGGCGTGGATGCCGATGTGGCGGAATCCGAGCTGCTTGACCAGCAACAGGAAGGCGACCGCGCCGACCATGGCTGCCAACCACTCGACGCGGATCGACTCGGAATAGAAGATGGCGATGATCAGAATGCCGCCGACATCGTCGGCGACCGCCAGAGTGAGCAGGAAGACCTTGAGTTGCACGGGCACGCCGCGACCGACCAACGCGAGCACGCCCAACGCGAAGGCGATGTCGGTGGCGACCGGAATGCCCCAGCCGGAGCCGCCTTCGCCGCCGGCGTTGAGCGCGGCGTAGACGGCCGCGGGAACGAGCATCCCGCCCAGCGCGGCACAGATGGGCAACGCCGCCTGACGCGGATCGCGCAGCTCGCCGTGCGTGAACTCGCGTTTGATCTCCGCGCCCACGACGAGGAAGAAGACGACCATCAGCACGTCGTTGACGACGTGCTGGAGCGACTGGTCGAAGGACCAGATCGACAGGTCGATGCTGATGTGGGCGTGCCAAAAGTCGTGGTAGGAGTCGAAGCTGACGTTGGCCCAGATCAAGGCGATGGCGGCCGCGATGACCAGAACGATGCCGCCGGCGGCTTCGATCTCCATGAAGCGCAATGTGGTCCGCACGACAATGCGGCGGAATGGATCGTTGCCCTCGCGCCAACGCGGTCGGAAGAGATCAGCCATGCGGCGCCTTCATCTTCAGCCTCAGTGCCCTTGCCGATTCACGGTCAACCGAACGCAGATTACCGCGCCTGTCCCATTGTGACTGCTCAGATGCTGAAATAACGCGCCTCGGGATGATGCACGATGAGCGCCGAGGTCGATTGCTCGGGGTGCATCTGGAACTCCTCGCTCAGGGTGACGCCGATCCGCTGCGGTTCGAGCAGGCGCCAGAGCAGTGCCTGATCCTCAAGGTTGGGGCAAGCGGGATAGCCGAACGAGTATCGCGCGCCCTGGTAGTTGGTCTTGATCAGTTCGTCGGGCGAGTCGCCATCGGCGGCATCGATCTGCAGTTCCTGCCGAATGCGGCGATGCCAATACTCGGCCAGCGCTTCTGCGATCTCGACGCCGAATCCGTGCCAGTAGAGGTAGTCCTGGTAGCGATTGGCGGCGTAGAGCTCCTGCGCATACTCGCCGACGCGCGAGCCCATGGTGACGACGTGGCAGCCGATCACATCCATCTCGCCGGAGTCGGCCGACCGGAAGTAGTCGGACAGGCAGCGGCCCTGCTTGCCGCGTTGGCGCGGGAAGCGGAATCGCGCCGCCTCAGCGTCGGAGCCGTCGCCGGCATAGACGACTAGATCGTCACCGTCGGACTGGGCCGGGAAGTAGCCGTAGACGACGGCCGGTTCCAGCACGCCGTCACGCAGCGCCTGCTGCTGGATGTCGGACAGGGCCCGCTCGGCGCGTTCGGCGGTGTCCGAGTCGCGGCCCTTGAATCCCCACTGTCCGCGCAGCAGGGCGTTGCGGTTGATGTAGGGAAAGATGTCGCTGAGCGGCAAGCCGCGGATCACGCGGGAACCGTAGAACGGCGCTTGCGGGATCTGGCGAGCGGGCGCCAGCGTCGAGCGGGTCAGCGTTGCCGTGGCCGTCTCCGTTCGCGCAACCGGAGCCGGCGCGGGCTCGACCGGGGCGCGATCCAGCGGTTGGCCGTCGCTCAACGCGTTCATAATGCGCAGGCCCTCGAATGCGTCCTGGCCGTAGTAGACATCGCCGTGGAACGTGTTGCGCAGGTCCCACTCGACGTACTTGCGCGTCAATGCCGCGCCCCCGAGCAGGACCGGCCAACGCTCTGCCATTTCGCGGCGGTTCAACTCCTCAAGGTCTTCCTTCATTACCAGGGTTGACTTGACCAGCAGGCCGGACAGCCCGATCGCGTCGGCGTCATGTTCCAGGGCTGCCTCAATCACGTTGGCGATCGGCTGTTTGATGCCCAGGTTGACGGTCGTGTAGCCGTTGTTGGAGAGGATGATCTCGACCAGATTCTTGCCGATGTCGTGGACGTCGCCGCGGACGGTTGCCAGGACGATCGAGCCCTTGCTCGTCGTCTCGAGCCGATCCATGTGCGGCTCCAGGTGCGCCACGGCCCGCTTCATCGTCTCGGCCGACTGCAGAACGAAGGGCAACTGCATGTCGCCGGCGCCGAACAGGTCGCCGACCTCCTGCATCGCCGGCAGGAGCAGGTCGTTGATGATCGGGATCGCCTCGCGCTTGACCAGCGCTTCGTCGAGGTCGGACTCCAGTCCTTCGCGCTGGCCATCGACGATCCGGCGATGCAACCGTTCTTCCAGCGGCAGATCGTCGATCCGTTCGCGCTGTTTCGTCGCGGCTTGCGCGTCTTCGAAGAGCGCCATGAAGGCTGGTAGGGGATCGATGGGTCCGTCGGGGCCGGCCTGCCACTCGTTGAGGATCAGCCGCCGTGCCGCGTCGAGTTGCTCCTGCGGGATTCGGTTGATCGGCAAGATCTGCGCGGCATGCACGATGGCTGCCTTGAGTCCGCGTTCGACGGCGTCGTGAAGGAAGACCGAGTTCAACACCTGGCGCGCAGCGGGATTGAGGCCGAAAGAGATGTTGGAGATGCCGAGGATCGTCTGCGCACGAGGGAACTCGGTGGAGATCGCCTCGACCGCGTTGAGCGTCTCCAGCCCGTCGCGGCGCAGATCTTGCTGTCCGGTGCTGACCGGCAGGGTCAGCGCGTCGAAAAACAAGTCCTCCGGCGCGAGGCCGTAGTCCTCGGTCGCGATTCGATACAGCCGCCGGGCGATCTCCAGCTTGCGCTCGCAGGTGCGGGCCTGGCCTTCTTCGTCGATCACCAGCGCGACGACGCCGGCGCCAAAGCGAATCGCGGCCGAGAGTGTCTGGTCGAGTCGCTGGCCGCCGTCTTCGAGGTTGATCGAGTTGACGATCGCCTTGCCGCCCAGTTGCTTCAATCCTGCTTCGAGCACGGCGGGCTCGGTCGAGTCCAGCATCAGCGGCAGCGTTGACAGACTCCGCGCCCGCGACACGAGCTCGGCCATGTCCGGCGTGCCGTCGCGGCCGACGAAGTCAACGCAGACGTCGGCAATGTGCGCGCCTTCCGACGCCTGATCGCGGATGACATTGGCCATCTGCTCCCACTCTTCGTTCTGCAGCAATCGCTTGAAGCGCCGCGAGCCGTTGGCGTTGGCCCGCTCGCCGACGATCAGGAACGAGGCGTCCTGCCGGTACGGGGTCGAGACGAAGAGCGAGGCGGCGGACGGGTCGGGTCGCGGCTGACGCGCGGCCGGATCGAGTCCCGCGACGGCCTCCCGGACCGCGCGCACATGTTCGGTGGTGGTGCCGCAGCAGCCGCCCACGATGCCGACGCCGTACTCGGTGACGAATGTCCGATGCGCGTCAGCCAGCGCCTCCGGGGTCAAGTCGTAGATCATCTGCCCGTCCTCGGTGCGAGGCAGCCCCGCATTGGGCGAGCAGAGCAGAGTGGTCGGCGCGTGTGCGGCCAGATGCCGCAGCGGCTCGTGCATCAAGTCGGGGCCGGTAGCGCAGTTGAGGCCGATTCCGTCCAGCCCCAGGGGCGCCAGCGCCGTCAGCGCCGCGCCAATCTCGCTGCCGACCAGCATCTGGCCGGTCGTTTCGATCGTCACAGTGGCGAACAATGGCGTCTGTGAGTTGCACTCACGGCGCGCGTCGTTGCAGGCGAGGATCGCCGCCTTGCCCTGCAGCAGGTCGTAGACGGTTTCCACCAGCAAGGCGTCGACTCCGCCCTCCAGCAGGCCTCGCGCCTGCTCGAGGTAGGCGGCGTAGAGTTCGTCGAATCCGACATGCCCGAGGCTGGGCAGCTTCGTCCCGGGACCGATCGAGCCGAACACGTATCGCGGGCGCTCCGTCGTGGAGAAACGACCGGCGACCTGTCCGGCAATCAGCGCCGACTCGCGATTGATCTCCCGGGTTCGGTCCGACAGGTCGTACTCGCCCAGCGTGATCGAGGAAGCGCCGAAGGTGTTGGTCAACACGGCGTCGGCGCCGGCCTCGAGGTAGGACTCGTGCAGCGCCGCTACCGCGTCGGGCCGGGAGACGTTGAGGATCTCGTTGCAACCCTCGAGGCCGTCAAAGTCCGACAGCGACAGGTCGAGCATCTGCAGGCCAGTGCCCGTTGCGCCGTCGAGCACGATGACGCGCTCGGCGATGGCGGCTCGCAGGTCGGGGCGCGGATCGGAACGCTGCATCCGTTGATCGTAACCAGCAAGACGACCCGTTTCAGCAACGGGCTGTGTCGGACTTATCCGCCAAAGCGCCTGCGCAGCGCGCCGCCCAGGCCGCTCTGTGCGGCCTCGAGTTCCGCTTGCAACCGCTCGACCTCCTTTTGCAGGCGGTCGTTCTCGCGGCTCAGGCGGTTACGTTCCTGACGAAACTCCTCGTGGCGCTGATCGAGCGCGGACTGCGCGTCTGCCGCCTGCTTCTCCGCCTCGACCTGCGCCGCCGATGCCGCCGCGAGCGATGAGGACGCATCCTTCGCGGCCTGCTCGTAGAACGTTGACTTCTCGGTCAACTCCGCACTCGCTGCCTGCAAGCGGTCGCGTTCCTGTTCGGCCTGCTCCGCTCGCTGGGTCAGCCCGGACAGCTGCGCGTTGGCCGACTCGGCAGACGCCGCCGCCTCTTCGGCCGTGGCTCGCAATGCGTCGAGTTCGGCTTTGGTCTCGCGCAACTCATTGCGCAGCGGATCGATCTCTTCGCCGGACACGGACAGCTTGGCCGCCAGGCGATCCAGGTGCGCCCGCAGATCGCGGGCCTGCTTTTCGGCCTGCCTGGCGCGCTCCTCGAGCGCATCGGCGCGGGCGACCGCGGTTTTGCGGCTCGCCTCCGCACGCTCCGCCCGAGCCCGCTCGACTCGAAGTTGGTCGGCCATGGATAGACCTAGGCGCCGGCGCGGACGGCCTCGATCGCGGTCGTCCAGCGGTCGTCCAGGGTGGAGTCGTTGACCGTCGCCAGCACGTAGTCGCCGAACTCGGCGGTGGTCGCGCCGGTGTCGCGGCCGGTCATGACGAGTTGCTTCTCGTACTGACCGCAGAGGTCCATCGCCTTGTCCAGCTTGCCGCCGAGGTCGGGGAAGCCGATGTGCGAAAGCAGCATGGCGCCGGCGCGCAGCATCGATGACGGGTCGGCGTAGATGTCGCGTCCCTCGCGGACCATGCGCGGGGCCGAGCCGTGAATTGCCTCGAACATCGCGGTTTTGGTCCCGATGTTGCCGGCTCCGGCGGTGCCGACGCCGCCCTGGAACTCTGCTGCCTCGTCGGTCAGGATGTCGCCGTAGAGGTTGGGCAGGGCGAAGACCTGGAAGTTGGTCCGCCGCTTGGGGTCGACCAGCTTCGCGGTCATGATGTCGATGTACCAACCCTCCCACTCGATGCCTTCGAAATCCTCCGCCACCCGCCGGGCCGCGTCGAGGAATGCGCCGTCGGTGGTTTTGACCACGTTGGCCTTGGTCACGATTGTGACCGAGCTCTTGCCGTTGCTCTTGGCGTAATCGAACGCCGCGCGGATGATCCGCTCGGAACCGGGGTTGGAGAGAATCTTGAAGTCGATGTTCAGGTCGCCCAGGGAGAAGCCTTCGGAACCGACGGCGTAGAGGTCTTCGGTGTTCTCGCGGAAGAAGGTCCAGTCGATGCCCTCGGCCGGCACGCGGACCGGGCGCACGTTGGCATAGAGATCGAGCACCTTGCGCATCGCCACGTTGGCCGACTCGATGTTCGGCCAGCCGTCGCCCTGCTCGGGCGTGGTGGTTGGTCCCTTGAGCGTGACGTCGCACTCGTGGATCTCCTTGAGCACGCCCTCGGGAATGGCCGCCATCTCGGCCGCGCGGCGTTCGATGGTCAGACCGTCGATCGTGCGGAAGGAAACTCGCCCCGACGAGACCTGCTCGTCCAGCAGCGTTTCGAGCACGCGTTGGGATTCATGGGCGATTGACGGGCCGATGCCGTCACCGCCGAGCACGCCGATCTCGATGTGGTCGAGTGCAGTGAAGTCGGTTGGCTCACCCTCTGCCTTGATCGCGTCCACCCGCACCTGTTGCGCCTCGAGCAGTTCGCCAAAGCGTTGCTTGGCCTGCTCGATGGAGTCAATCGTGGGCATGTTCCTTCTCCTCGCCGAAACAACCGCGTCGCAGTTCCGTCGGCAGTGTACCCGCTGAGCCGATCGGAACGGAGCGCAACCGATTGCGTCTGGATTAAGCGGAGAGGCCGAGCTCACGCAGAAATGCGTCGGCATTTGGCTCCCGACCGAGGAAGCGGTGAATCAACTGATCCGCGTCGGCCGTGCCTCCGGGCTCGAGGATGTGCTGTCGGTACTCCGCGCCGACGCCCGCCACGGATGCGCCCGGCTCCTCGAAGCGCGTGAACATATCGTCGCCGAAGACGCGCGACCAGAGATATCCGTAGTAGCCGGCGTCGTAGCCGAAGAGATGTCCGAAGCCGGCCTGGAAGTGCGTGTCCTCGGGAAACGGGAAGCCGGTGATCGCATGCAACTCGCGGGCGATGTCGTCGGTGCTGCGTCCGGATTCCGTGTGGTAGGCGAGGTCCAGCCGAGAGAAGTAGACCTGCCGCAGTGTGGCGATCGCGGACGACGTGTGCCTGGCCTCGATCATTCGATCGATCAGGGATGTGGGCAGCGGGTCGCCCGTTTCATGGTGCCGGCTGAAGCCGGCCAGCATGTCGGGCTGCCAGCACCAGTGCTCCAGCATCTGCGAGGGCGCTTCGACGAAGTCCCGCTCAACCCTGGTTCCGCTGAAGCGGGTGAAGCGAGAGGTCGTCAGCGTCTGATGCAGGATGTGGCCGAACTCGTGGAACAGGGTGACGACTTCGGTGTGGCGCAGCAGCGAAGGCGAGGACTCGGTCGGCTTGGTGAAGTTGGCCACGATGGCCGAGATTGGACGCTGATAGCCGTCGCCGTCCAGGCTGCGCCCACCGCGAAGCGTGAAGGCGGCCGCGTGGCCAAATTTGCCGGTGCGCGGATAGAGGTCCATGTAGAAGCGGGCCAGAGCCTCGCCGCCGGACGGATCGACGATGTCGAAGGGTTGCGCGTCTTCGTGCCAGACCGAGTCGACCACATCGGGACGGCGGACAAAGCGGACTCCGACCAGCTCTTCGTAGACGCGGAACATGCCGTCCAACACCGCATCGAGCGGGAAGTACGCGGCGACCTCGAACGGGTCGACCTGGTATTGCGACTGCACGACCTGGTTGGTGTAGTAGCGCCAGTCGGAGATGTGCACGCTTCCCGACTGACCTGTACGGCGAGCCTGTTCGTCGCTCAGGCGGGCGAGATCCGCCGCCAGCTTCGGTTGCAGGCGCTCTTCCAGGTCGACCAGGAAGTCGAGCACGGCGTCTGACTGCTTGGCCATCTTGACTTCAAGCGCGTACTCGGCCCAGGACTTGTAACCCAGCAGCCCGGCCATGGAGGATCGCAGACCCAGCGCTTCCTCAAGAATCTCGATGTTCGTGCCAGCCGCCTTGTTGTGGTTCTTGTGAAAGAGCTCGCGCCGCCGCTCGCTGTCGTGCGCGCTGTCGAGAAACGGGTGAAGCTCCGGATAGTCGAGTCCGACCCGGTAGCGCACCGCGCCGTCGCCATCCACCGTGCGGAGACGATCGATGTAGGAATCGGGCAGGCCATCCAGCTCATCGCGGCCGACCTCGATGAAGTCTTCGTAGTCGTCGATCTGCTTGCGAAACTGGATGCCCAGCCCGACCAGCCGCTCCTGGAGCGACTGCAGTTCGGCGCGGGTCTGCTCGTCGAGGTCGAGTCCGTTACGCCGGTAGTCGCGGAGGGCAAACTCGAGCAGTCTGCGCGCGTCGTCGGGCAGCGCTTCCAGCTCAGCCCGCGACGCATAGGCCTTCAGCGCCCGGTCGATCTCCTCGCGAAAACCGATTCCGGAGGCGAACACGTTGAGCCGCTCTTCCTGCCGATGGGCCACCCCGCGCAACTCCTCGTCGGCCGAGACCTGCGAGAGAAAGCCGTAGCGCCCGGAGGCCTGTGTGAAGACGTTGCTGATCTCATCCAGCGGCAGCACGGTGTTGTCGAACGTGCGGCGCCCGTCGGGCACCGAGACCAGATCGTCAACCAATCCCTCGACCGTGCGGATCGCCTCGTCGACGCCGCGCTCGATGTCCGAGGCAGTGGTCTCAGCCCAGTTGGGGGTCTCGATCGTCATGACACATCATTTCCAGCTCGCTCCACCTCGTCAGCAGTCGTTGGCAAGGTAATCTCTCTGGGAGAAGCGGAGGCAACGCCATGACTGAGATTACTCACCAGCAGATCGAGCTCTCGACCGGGATCAGCATGCACGTCGCCGAGGCCGGCGAGGGTCCGGCCGTGGTGTTTTGCCACGGATTTCCCGAGCTCTGGTACTCGTGGCGCCACCAACTGCCCGCGGTCGCCGAGGCCGGCTTCCGCGCCATCGCGCCGGACATGCGCGGCTACGGGGAGACCGATGCGCCGCCCAAGGTCGAGGACTACACGCAGGAGCGAATTTGCGCCGACATGGTCGCGCTGCTGGACGCCCTGCAGATCGAGAGCGCGGTCTTCGTTGGACACGACTGGGGCGGCGCGGTGGTCTGGAATATGGCCCAGCACCATCCGACGCGTTGCAGCGCCGTCGCCGGGATCAACACGCCGGCCGGGCGGCGGCCGCCGATCAATCCGCTTGAGGCGATGAAGATCGATCCGGGCCGCTTCGACTATCAGCTTTACTTCCAGGATGAGGGCGTGGCCGAGGAAGAACTCAGCGGCAACGTGCGCCGGACGATGAACCTGATGCTGCGTACCTCCAAGCCGGAGGACCGGCTCGACGTGATCGGCATGACCTCCGGCGTGCGCGAACGCGGCGGCCTGCTGGTCGGCCTGCCGGACGACGCCGAGCGCTCGATCATGCTGACCGAGGAGGACCTCGATACATTCGTCAGCGCCTTCGAGCGGAGCGGTTACCGGGGCGGACTCAACTGGTACCGCAACCACGGCCGTAACTGGGAGTGGGGCGCCGCCGTCGACGGACAGGACATTACTCAGCCCGCCCTGATGGTCACGGCCGGCAAGGACGGCGTCCTGCTGCCCTCGATGTCGGAAGGTATGGAGGAGTGGATCCCCAACCTGAGCCGAGGCCACATCGAGGAGTGCGGTCACTGGACTCAGCAGGAAGAGCCGCAGGAACTCAACCGCATCCTGGTGGAGTGGCTGAAGTCGCTGTAGCCGGCAGCGCGGTCAGTCCAGCGGGTCGATTGCCTGGCTCTGGCCGGTGTTCCACGATTTCCAGACGGCGTCGGTGAAGCGCATGTAGCGGACGCCGTCTTCGAAGTTGGTGAGGGTGACGGGGGCGCCGGTGCGGATTGAGTTCATGAAATCGGCCTCGACCTGCCAGTCGTGGGCGGTGCCGGGGTCGGGATGGATGGTCTGCAGGTCCTCGCCGTGGCGGGCCCATTCGCCGGTGTCGCCGAAGCGCCAGTGCAGGCGGCCTTCGGATCCGTAGATGTCGATTGTCGGGGGTTGGGGCGCGCCCTCGGTGACGGCGCTGACGCGGTAGGTGCAGCGGGCGCCGTTGGCCATGTCGGCGAAGATGCCAAGGCTGTCGGGAATTGTGATGTTGTAGGGTTCGCCGGTCTCTTCGCCGACGCGCGAGGGGACGAATGTACGGGCGTGGGCGGTGACGCGGGCCGTGTCGCCGAGCCAGCGCTGAATGGTCTCGTTGAAGATGCCGAGCTGCATCATGTTATGTCCGGAGTAGTCGCTTCGGTGACGCCAGTGGAGCGGTCCGGAGTCGTCCAGGCCGGATCCGTTGAGCAGCGTCAGATGGACTTCGAGGATGCTGCCCAGGGAACCGTCGGAGCAGAGCCGTGTGATGGTGGGTCCGAGGCGGAAATCGAAGGGCGCGGGCACGAGTTGCGAGACGAGATCGGGATGCGCGCGGCTGACGGCGAGCATGTCTTCGGCTTCCTGCGCGTTTCTCGCCATGCGCGCCTCGCAGAGGACGTGTTTGCCTGCTTCGAGCGCGGCGCGGGTGTAGTCGAGGTGCATGTAGGGCCAGGTACCGATGCTGACGGCGTCGACCTCGGGATCGGCGAGCAGCTCGTCGACCGAATCCGAGACCCTGGGGATGTCCCACTCGGCGGCGACGCGCTCGCCCGATTCGCGGGAGCGGTTGACCACGTTGACGATTTCGACGTCGTCGATCTCGCGGAAGCCGGGGATGTGACGCAGCTTCTGGTTGCCGCCTGCGCCGATCAGTCCGATGCCGAATGCCATGGCCAGTTCCTCCCGCTACATGACTGGTCAATGAGGATTGCGAACTCAGGGTCAGGGTAGTCGGGGGCTGTCCTATGCTGCTTGAGAACGATCCACACACAGACCAACCAAGGAGACACGCCATGCCGACCGCCGACGAACTGCGCGCAGGAATTCACGGGGGCGTTGCCGCGCTGCGCACCGCCATCCAGGTGTCCGAAGCGAACTGGGATACGCCGAAGGGGACCGCCGACGACGGCGAGGCGGGATGGTCGCCGCGCCAGGTTGCCGAGCACGTGATTCCGTCGACGATGATGTTCGCCAACGGCATCTGCGCGGCCTGCGGGTACGAGGGCCCCGAGAACCCGCTGAGCAGCACCGAGATGCCGACTCCAGCCGACGCGCTGGCCGCACTGGACGCGGTGGTGGCGGCCGCGGAGAGCAAGGTCAAGTATGTCCAGGACGAAGAGCTGGGCAAGTCGGCCGGCGGCGAGGGACTGGGCGCAGCCCCGGTCTCCATGCTGATGCAGGGCGCCATGTGGCACTTCGTCGACCACGCGGCGCAGATGAGCAACCCCTTCTAGCGCAAGGACGACGCGCGATGATGCGCACGCTGACGCTGTTCGCCGCGTTGATCGCCGCCGTCCTGCTGGGCGGCGCGGCGATGGCCGCGGGCGAGGGCGGCGAGGGCGGACTGCACGCGGGGCAGATTGTGGCCATCGTGATCGGGATCGCGATGGCGGCTGTCCTGCTGGCCTTGTCCGCCGCCTACATCCTGCCCAAGCCGCCCAAGTTCTAACAACTCATTCCCTCTCCTTGAGGGAGAGGGTTAGGGTGAGGGCCTTCCGCTGGGTGAGTGGGGGATCCCTCACCCCTGCCCTCTCCCAGGGGGAGAGGGGGTCCGACTTGACCCAAGAATCCCCTGACAATCCTCCGTTCGAAGAGGCCCATTTTCGGCGGGCCGACGAGTCGGACGATGCGCGGTTCTATGTTGAGCCGCGGTTGGTGACGCATATTGACGATGCGGCGATTAGCGCGCTGCGCGAGCACTATTCAAAGTTCCTACCGAGGCAGGGACGGCTGCTGGACCTGATGTCGTCGTGGGTCTCGCACTATCCGGACGACCTGGAGTCGGAGCGGGTGGCGGGGCTGGGCATGAACGCGGCGGAGCTGGCGGAGAATCCGCAACTGACCGAGTGGGTGGTGCATGACCTGAATGCGGAGCCGGTGCTGCCGTTCGGCGACGGCGAGTTCGACGTGGTGACGATCGCGGTCTCGGTGCAGTACCTGACGCGGCCCTTGGAGGTATTTCGCGAGATTGGGCGGGTGCTGCGCCCGGGCGGCGGCTGCATCGTGTCGTTCTCGAACCGCTGCTTTCCGACGAAGGCGGTCTGGCTCTGGCAGGGGATGGGCGACGAGGGGCACGTGCAGGTGGTGGGGGCGTACTTCCACTACTCGGGCGCGTTCGACCCTCCGCAGTGGCACGACATCTCGCCGGCGAAGGGTCGGAGCGACCCGATGTACGTGGTGCAGTCCAGGACGCCGTCAGTCACAGAAGGTTGAGGGATCTGCGGGCAGGCGGAATTCGATGCCGGTGACGTCGGTGCTGGAGACGGTGATCTTTCGGGCGCTGTTCCGATCTCTAGCTGGTCCTCGGTTGCCCAAGTAGATCGAGCAGCCGTCAATGTACACGTTCATGCGATACGTACCGTTGCGCGGTACGGTGAACGAGAATGAGCCGTCGGCTGCTGTCCATGCGGTGCCCTGGCCGGCGTCACCGCTGGCGCTGACCCACTGACCGGATCGGGGAGTTCCATCGGCGTTCAACAACTTGCCCGACACGCGCCGTTCGCACATGCCCTCGGAAAGTCTAATCTCGATGCCAACGACGTCAACATCTGACACGGGCACCAACGTGGATTGCTGGTACGACCCGGTCGCGCCGTCTCTCGCGTAGTAGATTGTGCATCCGTCAACTCTCATGCTCAGCCGATATGCCCCCGCTTTTGGAACGGTGACTGTGAACGTGCCGTCCGCCACTGTTCTCACAGACGCGCCCGCTCCGCCATCTAGCTGAGCGCGCACGTTTGCGTCACCAATTGGAGTTCCATGAGCATCCACCAGCGTGCCGCTGACTCTGACAGCGCACACGCCTGTCGGCAAAGTGAACTGGAGTCCGGCCACTTCCACGTCATCAATCTGGACGAAAGAACCGGCGTTTCGCTCCATGGTCGCCGTTTCTGGCCGGTAGTACACCCAGCAGCCATTGATCGAAGCTTCAAGGCGATACGCACCCGGCTTCGGAAGATTGACCGAAAAAGAACCATCCGACGCTGTGCGCGCCCAGACTGACGTCCCGTCGGCAAGCCGGGCGTACATAGATGTGTCGGCGATCGGATTGCCATCCGCGCGCACGAGTAACCCGCTAATCGTCAACTCGCATGCCTTATCCGGCAGCTTGAACAACAATCTAGTTAGGTCTTCGTTGCCAACTTCAACAATTGTGCCCTCATCCCAAACAGTGGTCGCTGCTCCCAGCCGGAAGTACATCCTGCAGCTGTCGATTGAGGCCTCAAGACGATACGAGCCCGGCTGCGGAAGAGTGAAAAAGAAGGTCCCGTTTGCACTGGACTGTGTCCACACCGACGATGCATCAGCAAGTCGCGCGTACATCGACGCACCGGAGATAGGATTTCCGTCGGCGTCCACCAGTTGCCCGCTAACGAGAGTCCCGCACGGTCGCAGATCTAGCACGACTTGAATGTATCTCAGTTCGTCACCGGCCACTCGAAACCACTCATCGGACTCGTTACCTGACTGATAGTAGACTTTGCACCTGCCCAGGTTCACAGCCAAGCGATAGTCACCATCGGCAACTGTGAAGGTAATCGCACCATTCTCGTCAGGCGTGGTGGAGGCAGACACGTACCGTGATCCAGAGGGCCCCACCTCAGCGAACCCGTCCAGCTCGACTTCGATGGCTGACACTAGTAGGTTATCCCCAACTACTGCGCTGAGTTCGGGAGTCAGCATGATCTGGGCGCGAATCTGATGCCCCCAACTCTCGCGTTCGGATTCAAAGTCCTCCAAGTATTCCTCATACGGCTGACCAAACGCGTCCGCGAACGCCTGAGTCCAAGTGGTAGGCGTCAACCAGCGGTTTGCCGGACCATATTCCGTCGGAGCGAGTGCCCTCCAGTACTCTAGCCACGCGTCTTGACCCACCACCGTCTCCAAGTGGAGCGCTGCCGTGCGGCCCAATCTATAGGCCTCATGTTGCCAGTACTCCAGCGTTCCCTTGCCCAAGATGTCGGCATAGGCCTCCAGATAGCTCGCTTCGCGTGTACTGACGCCGTCCCACTCATGGATTGCGTCCATGATGCGCATGGCATGGCCCTCAACGAGCCATTCGGGAGCGTCGTAGCGCTCTCCTCGCCGCGCGGACATCAGGGCGGTCGCTCCAATGTCGCGCAACTGCCATTGCAGGACATGCGCATACTCGTGAGCGGTCACGAAGCGACCTCGCCACACAGGCGACTCATCGGGATACGACGGATCGAATTCAGTCTGCCACATCACCTGGGGCAGAACCATGGCGAAAGCGCCTTTGTGGACCCACGCGGTTCCTTGCTCATAGGACTGTCGAATCCACCAAGGACTGAAATGCTCTTCTGGAAAGTCTGACACCAGCGTCTCCATCAAGGCTTCACCGTCACTTGGTGCGTACACGATGAACTGAGAGAAATCCGCCTCTACTGCGTAGGTCTCACGATAAAAGTCGAGCACGTCTTCCAAGCTGCGCATTACTCGCTGCTTCACTTCGTAAGTCACCCCACCCGGGAACTTCACCTGAGGCAGCTCGCCCGTGGGCTGCAACCAATGCACAGTCCTATTGACCGTCACCCAGACCGCGTCTCCTCGATTCAGCGTAGGGCCACTCCTCGTGGCTCGGAGGTTGTCGGCATCGAAGGTTGAGTAACGTCCAAGTGACGCAGACCAAACCGCGACCTGTTCCAGCGATGTGCCAATCCCGCGAACAGCGTCGGCCAACGGCATCCCATCGACACCCAGCCAGGCGACTGTATTCAAGCCGGGCTTGAGCGTTACCGAACCGCGGGCAGGTTGGCCAGAACGAGCATAGGAGAGCGACTCCCCCTTGGCATTCTGGAGCAGGATTGCCATGCCCGGCTTCAGCTCACTCAGCAAGGCTACACCTTGCCGTATGTACAATCGGTCAGATGCAATAGCTGCGGGAACGTCAGGAGCAGCCACACCAAACACTGATGAGCGCGGACGAACTGCGCGGCGCCACTGTCGGAGGTTGGGATCGAAGGCCCAAACTGCGCGCAACTCTGGAATGGCTGCGAACAGATCGCTCACCGGACGACTACCAGAGATCCAACCGAGTAGCTTGTCAGACGAGTGTCGTTCGACGCCACGAACTGTGAATCTCTCGTTGGCCGCCGGACTGGACACTCTGTGCAGTACCGATGCAGGCCGCTGAGACGAGTCACAAGAGTTCGGACCGAGCGCAATCCGGAGACCACTGATGTCGGAACCGCTCACCCTGAGACGACCGCGTGAACCAGTCGCTGATGAATGGGTCACAGTACAACTGCCGCCCAGATTGGCCACAAGCAGATACTCGCCGTCAGGGAGGCGAACGGCAAATTCTCCTGACGGGTCAGTCAGCAAGAGTTGCCGTACCTGGTTACCTAATCCAGTCACTTCGATGGCGACCCGGCTACTAATGGCGAGATTTCCCCACTCCGAGCGAACTGCCGGGGACACCGTCACTCGCCCTCTTACGAGATGCCCCGACTCGGCGCGCGCTTGTTCAAAGCGCTGTTCAAACTCTTCGTAACTGAGTCTGAACGCATTCTGAAACGCCGTCTTCCATGGCGTAAGCGCGGACCAGCGCCGCTCCGGCCCGAACTGGATCGGCGCTGCCTGGCGCCACATCTCCAGCCAGGCGTGCTCCCCGGCGATTGCCGCCAACTCGTGAAACGCCGCGCGTCCGAGGGTATACATCTTGCCCTGCCAGAAGTCCAGCTTGCCCAGCCCATTGGTCGCAGCGAAGGCCTGACGCCGCAGGCTGTCCCAGTCAGACGCGCCATCCCAGACAAGCAACGCGTCTTCAACCCAGGTGGCGTTCCCTTCCTCGATCCAGAACGGTAGTGAGTACGTTTCATCTCCCCTTGGTTTTGCGCGCGCGCTGTCGTCAATATCGCGAAGCTGCCATTGGATCACGTGGGCATACTCGTGCACGCTGAGTGAACGTCCTAACCACACGCCTGCGTCAGTTCCATACTGCCGATCTGCATGTTGCGTCCAGTACTCAGGCTTCATCACCATGGCCACGGCACCATGTGGGACCCAGCCTGCATTGTTGTTATAGCTCTTCTCGATTTCGTGGCGATCGAATTGCTCGCTTGGATAGTCTGTAGTCAATGCGTCGAACAGCGCGTCGATGCTGCTCGGGACGTAAATCGTGAACTTTGAGTAGTCGGCCTCCGTCTGATAGGACTCTCGGAAGAAGCGCAGCGTATGGCGGATGTCCGCACGGACCCGGTCCCTCAGTAAATCAGACGCTCCGCCTGGGAATTTGAGCTCCGGCAAGATTCCGGTTGGCTGTAACCAGTTCACTGGTCTGCTGACCGTGACCCAGACCGCGTCTCCACGATTGAGGATGTTGCCTCCGCCTGCCCGCCTAGCGGCCGTCAACGAGTCTCCAATAGCTTTGGTGGCCATGCGTAGCGGGGTGCCATCGAATCCCGCCCAGGCAACCAGGTTGCGACCCGGGCGAAGCTCGATTGTGCCGGTGATCGGCAGAGTGGGTGGCGACCACGGCACTTGACTATCGGCATGCACGCGAATTCGCAATCCGAGCCCCGGCGTCATCAACTCGGGGATATACGAGCGCCCACGAGCCGGATCCCACGCGTGGACTGACTCAATCTCCGGGAGATCATCCAAGAGGGCAGTCAGCGACTTATCGTCTCCGAGCCAACCAACCCAATTGTCCCCGTCATGTAGGACTAGCTCCTCCGAAGAGGTCGAATCACCCTCCTCGCCTTCAGACGCATCCACAGGCCCAACCGCTCCCAAGAGGGCGGCGAGGGAGAGGAGCAAGGCGAACGGGACGGCGCGGCGGATGGGGAACCCCCTCTGCCTGCGGCAGCTCCCCCTGAGAGGGGGAGCTGTGAGGGCCTCTAGCGGAACTCGGGGATGACGGTTTCGGCGAACATCTGGGCCGGCTCGATGGTGTCTCGGCCGAAGAATTCGATCATGAACATGTCGCAGCCGAGCTCGACGTGCTTCTCGATTCGTTCCTTGATCATGGCCGGGGTGCCGGTCAGGGCCATGTCGCCGGCGGGGTTGCCCATGTGACCGCCGAAGATCTTCTGGGCGCGCTCGACCATGGGGCCGACCTTGGCGTCGTCCTCGACGATCGTGACGAGGCACTGCTGCGAGACGCGGATTTCGGAAGGGTCGCGGCCGAGGCGCTCGGCGTGGCCGTGCAGGACCGAGACCTTGTGCTCGAGGTTGTCCTGGGCGCCGGCGGAGTTGTTCCAGATGTCGGCGTACTGGGCGGCGATGCGCATGGTGACCTGCTCGCCGCCGCCGCCGACGAGGATCGGCATGTCGCGCGGGGGCTTGGGCTGGGTGACGAGGTTCTCGGTGTGGAAGTACTCACCCTCGAAGGAGAACTCGTCCTGCTCCGGGTCGAACATGCCCTTGAAGATCTGCAGACCCTCTTCGAGCTGGCGCAGCCGGTCGCGGGTGGAGACGAAGGGCATGCCGAAGTCGGAGAACTCGCGCGCCATCCAGCCTGAACCGAAGCCGGGGATGATGCGTCCGCCGGCGATGTTGTCGACGGTGGCGATCATCTTGCCGGTGTGGGCCGGGTTGCGCATGCCGACGGGGGTGACGAGGGTGCCGATTTCGGGCTTGTCGGTGACGGCGGCGATGCCGGCGGCCAGCGTCCAGGCCTCGAGCATGGGAATGGCGGGCGACTGCGGGCCGTAGAGGTGGTCGTTGACCCAGAGCGAGTCAAAGCCCATCTCCTCAAACGCCGAGGCAGCGCGCTGCGTCTCCTGCCAGGTGCGCTTGATCTGGGGAACCATGACGCCGAAATGTGGGCTGTTGATCACGGGAACGTCCTTTCGCCGCAGGAGCGGTGAATCTCGGGTGTTTGTGTCTGTGGCAGGGTAACGCAGGGTCCGGGGCTGGTTCCCAAGCGCCATGACGAAGCCCCGCCGAGGGCGGGGCTTCGTTGGATTCGACCGGGTCGGATTGACTAGTGCGCGCCGACGGCTTCCTCGCTGAACTGGGCGGCCTCGGTGCTGCCGCTGAGGGCGGTCGTGGCGGCGTCTCCGCCGGTGACCGTGAGCAGGATTTCGTCGAAGTAGCTGGTGCCGGCTTCGCGCTGGTGCTTGGTCGCGGTGTAGCCGTAGGCCTCGGCCTCGAACTCGCCCTCCTGCAGCTCGACGTAGGCGGCCATGCCGCGGTCGCGGTAGCCGCTGGCGAGGTTGAAGGTGTGGTAGTTGATGCCGTGCCATCCGGCCAGGGTGATGAACTGGAAGCGGTAGCCCATGTCGGCCAGTTGCTCCTGGAAGTTGGCGATCGTGGCGTCGTCGAGGTGACGCTTCCAGTTGAAGGAGGGCGAGCAGTTGTAGGCGAGCATCTTGTTCGGGTACTCGGCCTGCAGCGCCTGGGCGAAGTCGCGCGCCTCGCCGATGTCGGGCACGGAGGTCTCGCACCAGATCAGGTCGGCGTGGGGGGCGAAGGCGAGTCCGCGGGCGATGGCGGAGTCGATCCCGCCAGTGACGCCGAAGTAGCCCTCGGCGGTGCGCTCGCCGGTGGTGAAGGGGCGGTCGCGCTCGTCGATGTCGGTGGTCATCAGAGTGGCGGAGAGGGCGTCGGTGCGGGCCATGAGGATCGTGGGGACGTTCATCACGTCGGCGGCGAGGCGAGCCGCCTGGAGGGTGCGGACGTGTTGGGCGGTGGGGACGAGCACCTTGCCGCCCATGTGACCGCACTTCTTCTCGGCAGCGAGCTGGTCCTCATAGTGGACGCCAGCGGCGCCGGCTTCGATCATGTTGCGCATCAGCTCGAAGGCGTGGATCGGTCCGCCGAAGCCGGCCTCGGCGTCGGCGACGATGGGCAGGTAGTAGTCGACGCTGGCGCGGTCCTCGAGGCGGTCGACCTGGTCGGCGCGCATGAGGGCGTTGTTGAGTCGCTTGACCAGCGAGGGGACGCTGTTGACGGGGTAGAGCGACTGGTCGGGGTAGGTGTGGGCGGCGGTGTTGGCGTCGGCCGCGACTTGCCAACCGGAGACGTAGATCGACTGCAGGCCGGCCTTGGCCATCTGCACGGCCTGGGCCCCGGTGACGGCGCCGAAGGTGCGGACGAAGTCGGTGTCCTGCATGGCGTTCCAGAGCCGCTCGGCACCGTAGCGGGCGATCGTCGACTCGGGCAGGATGGAGGGTCGGAGCTTGAGTACATCGGCTGCGGAATAGTTCCGCTGAACGCCGTCCCAGCGCGGATTGGTCGCCCACTCGTGTTCGAGCGCGGCGGCGGCGCTGTCCAGCGGGTTGCCGGTCCCGTTCGTGCCGTTCGTCGTCATCGGGGTCCTCCGTGGCTGTCCGTGGCCGAACATTGGCGTCGACTCACGTCGCTTGGCGGCGTTCTGTTGCCGTTGTGCCTGTGGTTGGTGCTCGCTTACGTTGCGTTCCGGGGTTGGTCGAATGCCTAGTCCAGGTACTCGTAAGCGGGCAGGGTGAGAAACTCGGTGAACTCATCGTTCAGCACGAGCTGGTCGAGAATCTCGACGGCGTCGCCGTAGCGAGACTCGGCGCGGCCGCCGAGGGCGTCGAGTTCGTCGTCGCGCAGGGATTCGTAAAGGTCGGCGGTGACGGAGCGGCCGTCGTCGAGCTCTGCGCCGTGGCGGATCCATTGCCAGATCTGGCCGCGGGAGATTTCGGCGGTGGCGGCGTCTTCCATCAGGTTGTTGATGCCGGCTGCGCCGACGCCGTTGAGCCAGCTATTGATGTACTGCAGGGCGACCGAGATGTTGGCTCGCAGGCCGGCCTCGGAGACGCTGCCGCCGGACTGGTCGAGCGAGACGAGTTCGCCGGCGCTGACGTCGACATCCTCGCGCAGGCGCTCGCGCTGGTTGCGGGCGCCGTCGAGGTTCTTCTCGAAGATGTCGCGGGCGACGGAGACGAGGTCGGGGTGGGCGACCCAGGTGCCGTCGAAGCCGTCGGTCGATTCGCGCTCTTTGTCGGCGCGAACGCCGGTCAGGGCGACCTCGTTGATCTCCGGATCGCGGCGCGAGGGAATGAACGCGGCCATGCCGCCCATCGCATGGGCTCCTCGCTTGTGGCAGGTGCGCACGAGCAGTTCGGTGTAGGCGCGCATGAAGGGCGTGGTCATCGTGACCTGGACGCGGTCGGGCAGGGTGAAAGTCGGCTGCGACTTGAAGCGCTTGACGGCGGAGAAGATGTAGTCCCAGCGTCCGGCGTTGAGTCCGGCCGAATGATCGCGCAGCTCGTAGAGGATCTCTTCCATCTCGAAGGCGGCCGGCAGGGTTTCGATCAGCACGGTCGCGCGGATGCTGCCCTGGGGCACGCCGAGGTCGTCCTGGGCCTTGATGAAGGCGTCGTTCCAGAGGCGGGCTTCGAGGTGGGATTCGAGCTTGGGCAGGTAGAAGTAGGGGCCGGTGCCGCGGGCGATTCGTTCGGCGGCGTTATGGAACATGTAGATGCCGAAGTCGAAGAGCGAGGCGGAGATCGGCTCGCCGTCGACCAGGACGTGCTTTTCGTCCAGGTGCCAGCCGCGCGGGCGGATCAACAAAGTGGCGATCTGCTCGTTCAGGGTGCGGACCGAGCCGTCGGGATTCTCGAAGGTGATCTCGCGGCGGACGGCGTCGCGGGCGTTGATCTGGCCGTTGACGATGTTGTCCCAGGTGGGCGAGAGCGCGTCCTCGAAGTCGGCCATGAAGGCGTCGGCGCCCGAGTTGAGCGCGCCGATCATCATCTTGCGGTCCACGGGTCCGGTGATCTCAGCCCAGCGCTGCTGCAGATCCTCGGGCGTCGGGGCGACCTGCCAGGAACTGAAGCGGATTTCTTCGGTGTCGGAGAGGAAGTCGGGCAACGCACCGTTGTCGAACTCAACCTGGCGCTCCATGCGGCGCTGCAGCAGTTCTTGCCGGCGAGCGTTGAACTGACGGTGCAGCCCGGCGATGAACGCCAGCGCGTCCTCTGTGAGGATGCTCTCGAAGCCATCGCCGATCGCGCCGACGACGTCCACGCCGTCGGGGGTGCTGAGTTGAGTCGTCTGGGTCATCGCTGGTGCTCGGTTCCTCGGTCCGGAGTCGGCGGATTGGGCAAACTCCGTTTGTGAACGTTGGATTAAGGTAGGCAAGATACGGATTTCGTCAATAGCAACCGGCCGTCACGATAGAATCTTTTTGTACCGCAAGTAAGCCAGTCGATATTTGAAGCCAGTCCGCTGCGCCGCCGTGTCCACCTGCTGCACCACCCTGCCCGCTCAATCGAACCGCCAGCGGCAAGAACGGCGTCCAGCCGATACGATAGTGGCTCCGCAGACGGAGCCAGGAGGCCTACCCATGCCGATCAGTCCAGAGCAACCGAAGACCACCGTCGGGCCGTTCAACGTTTCCGGCATCAACCACCTGGCGCTGGTCTGCCGTGACATGCAGCAGACCGTCGACTTCTACGAAGGTGTGCTGGGGTTCCCGCTCGTCAAGACCATCCAGTTGCCCGGCGACATGGGACAGCATTTCTTTTTCGACATTGGCAACGGCGACTGCCTCGCGTTTTTCAACTTCCCCGACGCGCCCGAGGCGGCGCCGGGCATTTCGTCCCCGGATCCGAACACGTTCTTCGATCCATCGGCCGAACTGGTCACGGCGGTGGCCTCGATGAACCATGTCGCGTTCAACGTGGCGCCCGAGGAGATCGAGGCGTCGCGCGAGCGGCTGATTGAGGCCGGTGTGCGCTGTACGCCGATTCTCAACCACGACGACTCGGAGCGGGGCATTGCGCGGGAGAATCATTCCGGGGTGTTCGTGCGCTCGGTGTACTTCTATGATCCGGACGGGATCATGCTCGAGTTCGCCGCCTGGACCCGGGCGATGCGGCCCGAGGACGTGCGCCACGCTCCGGCCAGAGCGGTCGAGGCGGTCGCCGCACTGGCCGACTGAGCGCCGCTCGATCCTTCCGACTCCACTGCATCCCTAGCTCAACCAGCTCCGTTGTGAGGCGTGGTTGACTGACTGCATCGTGATCAGGCAGAGGGCGTGTCGCAAGCCGCACTTTCCGCGTACAGCGGGTCGCAGTTCCGCAACCGCGGGACTTGCGGGTTGGGAACAAAGCCGCGCCGGTTTTCGTACTGTTGATGAGCGCGTTGATTCGCTCGTGCACGGAGCACGGAGCGGACCCAGCAGCACTTGAAGAAAGGGGGATCGGATGACGTTCGAGGAACGGCTCGACTATCACAGCGCCGAGTATGACGCGCTGTGGGAGGGTCACAGCACCATCACTGGAGACGAGCGCCAGATCGCGCTGGAGCGGACGAAGGACATGATGCACGCGGCAGACAAGCCGTTGGTCGATTTCGACATCGCCGGCACCCGAGCCCCGACGCGGGAAACGGCGGCCGCCTGGCGGAAGCGCATGAGCGATGCGCCCCGACCCGCCGTGCGGATCGCCGAGGCGGGACCCAAGTGGAGCTTCGCCAAGGAGATCGAGGAAGAGCAGCCGGCTCCGAGCAAGCGCAAGCGTACGCGCCGCCGCCGAACGGCGAACCCGGATCGCGGCGACGACGTGGACGCAACCCGCGCCTACTTCAACGAGATCGGGCGCCGGCCGCTGTTGACGGCCGAGCAGGAGCAGGAACTGGGCGCGGCGATCGAGCGTGCGCGCTGGATCGACGCCATCGAACTGGGTCTGAACGAGGAACTCGGACAGCAGGCGCAGCCGATGCAGGTCTGGACCGAGCTGCTGCGCCAGCTCAGCGAGTTGCGCGGGATCGCCGAGATCGCGGCGCACGCGCTGTACCTGCACGCGCTGCCGTTCGACGAGCTGATCGGGCATCAGCGCTTCCGCGACGCCGTGGACGGTAAGATTGAGCCGCAGTTCGCCGCCAAGCAGAGCGCAGAGTGCGGACTCGAGCAGGAGTACGTGGCCGACCTGACGATCGCGCTGTCGGTGGTCAGTTCGATTGTGACGCCGCGCCTCTACCGCCGTTCGGCGGACATCCTCGGCTGGAACGGCGAGCCGGAGCAGTTGCCGGTTGACGCGTCGGCGCTGCTGGCTGCGGACGCCGGGCTGGCGCGGCGCGCCGAGCGCCGGCTGATCGAGACCAAGTGGGACGGCTACGACGCTGAGCGGACGATGTATATCTCCAACCTGCGCCTGGTGGTCTCGGTCTCGAAGAAGTACCAGAAGAAGGGTCTGCACCTGCTCGACCTGATCCAGGAGGGCAATGTCGGCCTCTTCCGCGCAGTCGAGAAGTTCGACTACCGCAAGGGGAACAAGTTCTCGACCTACGCGACCTGGTGGATTCGCCAGGCTGTGACCCGATCGCTGGCCGATACAGCGAACCTGATCCGCGTGCCGGTGCACACGTCCGAGTTGATCAACAAGATGAACCGAGCCGAGCGCCGCCTGCGGCAGGAGTTCCAGGCGCAGCCATCGGACGCCGAACTGGCGCTGGAGCTGGACGAGACGGAGGAGCGGATTCGCAATCTGCGCCGGATTTCGCTGACGCCGGCCTCGCTCGACAAGAGCGTGTCGGACGAAGACGACGACTCAGACCTGACGCGGTTCCTCGCCGACGAGGACACGCCCACGCCGGAGGAGGAGATCCTGCAGCGAGCGATGAGCGGGATGACCCGCGAGGCGCTCGAACGGCTCGAGCCGCGCGAGGCGGCGGTTCTGGCCATGCGCTTCGGGCTGGAGGACGGCCACGAGTACACGCTGGAGCAGGTCGGCGACCGCTTCGGTCTGACTCGCGAGCGGATCCGCCAGATCCAGAGCAAGGCCTACCGGGAACTGCGCAAGGATCCGGAGCTGCGCTCGCTGCGCGAGGCCTAACCCGTCCGTCCCCGGCCATCAGCGGGCGCCGGTGAGATTCCGGCGCCCGCTAAGCTGCAGATCGCGGTCCGAGCTCAGGCTCGCGACGGCCCAGCGGGGGTAGCTCAGGGGTAGAGCTCCTGCCTTCCAAGCAGGTGGCCGCGGGTTCGAATCCCGTCCCCCGCTCCACTCAATCGCACGCGCTGAAACACCAGTCGGGCAGCCCTACTTCAAGGGCAGCAGGATCTCGGTGTGCCACTTGGACGGGTCCGGTTCCGCCTCGGGATCGGTGATGTAGCGCTCAGTCGGTCCCGCAATCGGCTCGCGGCCGAGTTCCTGCACGAACGGCCAGATGGCTTCGTGTGTCTGGTAGAGCGTGTCGTACGGGCCGAAGTGGTCCGCCTTGACCGCATCGCAGGCGGGCATTTCGAGCAGTTCCAGCGGTTCCGACGGCTCCACGTCTTCGCCGATTTCGATGCCGGCGGACAGCGACATCTGATTGGCGTCCATCGTGTGATAGACGGCGATCACGTGTCCCATGTCGGTGACGCCCTGCTCGGTGAGGGCGGCGAACACGGCCGGGAAAATTCGCTCGAACGTGGAGGGCAGCTCCTCGGTCGAGGCGGTGGCGTGCATGACTGCGGCCCGGCGTTTGGCTAACTGGACAATTTCCGGCATCGGAATGCTCCGTTCTGATGGCTGTGCGGGGAATGCTAGAGCAGCGGCATCCGGCGGATTAGCGGCATGGGATCACGCGCAGTTCGGTGACGATGGCGTCAACGCGTTGATCGTGCGGCAATTGGGGCAGGGAATCGCGGATCTGGATTTCGAAGGCGAGGGCGAGCCGGAATGCGGAGGACTGGACCAGGAATCGATCGTAGTAGCCGCCGCCCATGCCGAGGCGGACGCCCTCGGCGGTGAAGGCGAGGCCGGGCACGACGATCAGGTCGGCGTCGGCCGGGTCGGCGGGGGGCGACAGGTCGAGGTCGGGCTCGAGCAGGCCGAAGGCGGACCGGCGCAGGTGGGTGATATCCAGCAGTTCGCGGTGATCCAATTGGCCGTGGGGCCGGACGCGGGGACAGAGGACGCGCTTGCGCCGGCGCAGGGCTTGCTCGACGAGCGGCTCGGTGCGGACCTCGCCCGGGAGAACGCCGAGGTAGGCATGCACGACCTCGGCGTCCGACCAGACGTCGAGCGCGGTTGCGCGGGCGCAGACGGCGGCCGACCAGCCGGCGACGAGGTCGGGGGCGAGGGACGCTCGGCGTCGGGAGAGGGTGTGGCGCAGTTCTGCCCTGGACACGGGCGATGCGCGATCGTCAGGGCAGACCCGCGCCGCCGACCTCGACGTCGAAGGCGCGGATTCGTCCTCGGCGGGGATCGCCGGGTTGCGGGTTGGAGGTCGGGGCTTCCAGGGAGAAGAGGGTCTTGCGTTCGTCGCCGCCCAGCATGCAGGCGAAGACGCCCATGTCGGGCACGTCGATGCGTTCCAGCAGCTCGCCGCCCTCGGCGACGCGGACCAGCGCGCCGGGGTTGGTCGGCACGGCGACCCAGATGGCGCCCTCAGCGTCTAGCGCGATGCCGTCCGGGGGAAGGCCCAGTTCTGCCCAGACCCGCTGATTGGACAGCGTGGCGTCGTCCTCGATGTCGTAGGCGGTCAGGCGCTGGCCCCAGCTTTCTCCGACGATGAGAGTCTTGCCGTCGGGAGTGATCACGGTGCCGTTGGGAAACTGCAGCCCGTCGGCGACGACCTGGGACTCGCCCTGGGGGCGGACCAGGACCATGGTCGTGGCGCGCGGCGGGGAGCCGTCGGTGAGGTCGAAGCCGAAGTTGCCGATGTAGCAGTTGCCCTCGGCGTCGGTGACCATGTCGTTGCAGTGGTAGGGGGCGTGGTCGGAGATGTCGGCGACTTCGAAGAGACCGTCGGGGTCGAGGCGAAGCAGCTTGCGGTCGATCATGGAAACGATGAGCAGGCGTCCGTCGGGCAGGAATCCGAGTCCGGAGGGCTGGTTGGGGACTTCGACGATGGTCTCGCGCTCGCCGTCGGGGGTGACCGCGACGACTTCGTGAGCGTGCATGTCGGAGAACCAGAGCCGGCCCTCGTGCCAGCGCGGGCCTTCGGGGAAGACGAGCCCGTCCAGGACCAGTCGAGCTTCGCGTGTCATGGGGTCCTCCATCCAGAGGGTACTCAGTCTAGGAGGGATGGGGGGCAGCCTCGTGCTTGAGCCTCAGGCCTGATCGAAGTCGCGGCGGTCGATCCTGAGGTCCCGAAGAATCGCCGCGAGAGTGCCCGGCTTGAGGTCTTTGGCGCCCCGATTGGGGATCGTTGTTTCATCTTTGGTGACTGGATTCACCCAGATCTCGTGCGATCCTTTGCCCTGGTGGTCGAACTCCCAGCCCAGCCTCTTCAGCTTTCGCGTGACCTGGCGGTAGTTCAAGCGGACACCACGATCTCACCCGTCCGAGTGATTTCTAAGGGCAACGGCTTGCCTCGCTTCTTGTAGGACAAGATGAAGCCTTCGGCGACGCTCTCCAGGTATTCGAGCGCGAGTTCGGGTGTTTCGCCCCAGGCGCGGCAGCCGGGCAGCAAGGGCACTTCGCCCATGTACATGTCCTCCGTCTCTTCGGAGGGCTCGTGCAGGATGTAGGGCAATCGATAGGTCGTCGGCATTGGCTGGCCCCTTCGGTCCCGTGGTCAGAGTAGCAAGACGACGGCGGCGGTCCGGCAGAAAGCTGCCGGGCCTTCAGGGACAGGGGAGCGGACCCCCCTCTGCCTTCGGCATCTCCCCCCTGAAGGGGGGAGAGAGTATCCGGAGGGTTAGGCGGCTGTTGGGGTGGTGATCTGGTCTAGGTAGTGGAGGATCTGGTCGGGGGACTTGCCCTTGAGGTGGGGGAAATGCTGGACGGCTTCCTCGATCAGGGCGTCGAGGTCGGGGTCGGCGGGGATTTTTTCTGTTTCGGGCTGATCTGCTGCGATTTCCTGCTCTGGACTGGAAATCGTGGAATTGGGGGGATCAATTTGTGCTGATTCCGGCGTGGTTTCTGCCAGGTTTTGCGGATCCTCCTCGTAGAGCTCGGGCTGGTCGGGTCGCTGTGCGGCGCGGCGCTGGACTTCCTGGGCGGTGCGGCGGATTTCGCGGGCGAGGGTGTTGAGCTGGTTTTCCTGGGCGTCGCGGGCGCGGAGGAACTCGACCGACGTGAGGCGGCTGATCTGGCTGGCGACGTCGTCGTTCTTGATCGCGAGGGAGAGCCGGATCTGGAGCAGGTGGAGCGACTCGAGGAGCAGGTCGTCGGCGGCGGCTGAGGCGATGCTGGCCCAGTGGGTCTCGATCAGTTGCAGGTCGGCGCGGACGGTCGCTTTGGAGACGTTGAGTTGCTCGGCGATGTCTTTCTGGGACTTGGCGCGCTGGGTGAGGTAGTGGACGCGCATGGCTCGGCGCCGTCGCTTGGGTGTGATGTGCACGGTTGGGCCTCCTGCTGTGTCAGACAGATGTTCTTGTGAGTGTACATGAATGTGTGTTCGGTGTTGTGTCGTGGTTTGCGGAGGGGGAGAACCCGGGTGGTCGCTAGCCGCGGTCGTCGCGCTTGGCCGACTTCTCGCCGTCGTCGGTGAAGACGACGCGGGACTTCTTGCCGCCGTGGATCTGGGGTTCGCGGGCGAGCTTGCGACGGATCAGGACGATGGGTCCGTCGTCTTCGACGAGTGAATCGGGCAGGCCGAGCACATCAACGAGGATGGCGCGGTCGAGCCTGGCGCGGGCGGGGTCCTCGTCGATCTGGTCGAAGGGCAGGAAGCGCTTGTTGCTGAGGAGGTCGAATTGGTGCCTGGCCTCGGCGTGCTGCTCGTTGGTGAGGGCGCGCGTGTCGAGGGTTGGGATTGTAGGGATATGAGTGACCGAAGTTCGTCCTCTACCGCTTTGCGTCTTGTTCGTGACCCACCAGTGCATCAGCAGACCCAGCGTGGAGTTACACCAAAGCGCGAAGGCATGCTCATGATCCGGGTCGTTCAGAATCACGGATGGCCAGGCGACACCGCCGATGCAAGCCCGCTCAGTCATGGCGACGATCAACGACTGGGAATTGAACTGAAAGTCTCGGTTGTAGTGTGTCCGGTTCGCGGTCATTAGTACTTCGAGAGCCTTATCGTCGACTGATTCTTGATCTTCGTCCCATGTCTTGACTTGGCCTTCCTTGTCTGGCGCGACGATCAGTTGCCGTTCCTTCGGAGCATCGTGCGCCCAAAGGATTGGGTACGTTGGTTGCCCAGCCGGATCTATAGGCAAGAGATCGAACGGTCCTCTGGGTTCGCCCTTGGCGTCGGACCAATAGATGTCAGCGTGGTACGGGCCGACCGCGGCGATCTTGCTGATCGGAGCGCATTCGACTGCAAAGGGTTGTGTCGATGACAAGCCAGGTAACGCTAGAGAGCCTTGCTGGAGTTGAAACGCCGTCTGGGCTAACGACATGTCCTTGACGCCGACCAGATTCCAGAGTTGTAGATCGTCGGGCGCGCAATCGATCATCTCGCCGACATTTGCATCTCCGATGCTGAGCTTGGTGCCCCCGATCGGTCCCGCGTCGAGCTGCCTGGCCTTGGGTTGCTGCTCGATCTGGTCCGCAATCAGCATGCCGGACATTGTTGACGCCGGACTCTCGCTGAGGGAAACGAAGCGTATGCGGGCTTCCGGCAACTCGGCACGGTTGGTGAGTAGCAACAGCTCCGCCATACCGGTATCTGCGGAGAATGATCGGTCGAACGAACCGGACTGGGCAATTGATATCACCGTAATGTCGTGGAACTCCTGCAAGAGCTTGGTTCGCAGCGCCTCCCAGGCTTGGCCGACGGCGGCAGACAAGGGAAGCACGAAGGCCAGTTGTCCTTCGTTATTGACCTTACGAAGTGCGAGGTCGCCAAAATGAGAGGCAATCCCGGCGTTACCCGTTCCGAGCGCTTCCTTGCCGGCAACTCGCCTCAGTTGTTTCTGCATCTCCCGCTGGACGCGCTTTGGCGTCTCGAAGCCGGCAAAAGCAGGGTTTCCGGTTCCAATATTCTGCCCTTCTTGACCGACCGATCTGGTGAACGGCGGATTCATGATCACGAGATCGAACTGACCATGCCCAACCTGCGTCATCAGGTCGACGACATCTTCAGGTCGTCGTCCGCCGGAGGTGATCGCGGATGCTGACTGGATCATGCTGGACTGGACGTGCTCGGCGAGGAGTTCGAGGGAGCCGATCGAGGCTGACTCACCGCCGTAGGGCATGGTCAGCAGGCACTCGCCGTCGAAGGGGACGTCGGGATGCGCGCCGGCGAGGGTGGCGGCGGTCAGGTGGACGGCGATGTTGAGCACGTCGAGGCCGACCAGGCCGTGCTTCATCATGGGGGCGTGGAGCTTGCGCGGGTCGCCGCCGTTGAGCTCGTGCAGCAGAGAGATGCGCTGGTAGGCGGCCGAGAGCAGCGTGCCGGTGCCGCAGGCGAAGTCGCCGACCTGGAGCGCGGCGATGGTGTCTTCGTCGCCCCACTCCGCGCCGCCGGGAGCGCGGTCGGCGGGGATCGCGAGTCCGGCGAGCAGCGCGGCGGCGGCGGGTCTGGTGTAGAAGGTGGCGAGGAACTTGCGGTCGGCGATCAGGCGCTGGAAGATCACCCCGGTCAGGTCGTGGGACTTGGTCACGCCGCCCTGCACGAGATCGTTGGCCGCGTTCCAGAGCGGCTGCAAGATTTCGCCGACGGTCGGCAGCGGCAGCTTGAGCAGAATCTCGCGAGCCGTGGCGAAGATCGGCCAGTAGTTGACGTCGAGGATCAGGTTCCACTCGTCCGTCAGCGCGTCGCGTCGGTAGCTGGACTCGGCGACGCGGAAGTGGGAGAGCGACCGCACGCGGCGCCCGGTCAGCTCCGGCTGCTCCGCCGACGCATCGCGCTCAACCCGGAACCCCGCCTCAGCCAGCGCCTCGTGGAAGATCAGCGCGTTGATGAGCACGGTCATCGCCATCCGCCGGGTCTGGCCGCCCTGGTCGTCGGCCTGTCCCAGCAGCGACGCGATCTCTGGTCCCAGCTCTCCCGAAGAGTGAGAGCCATGGTGCTCGGTGAAGCGGTTCGCGGCGTTCTTGATGCCCTGTTCCAACTTCTGGCTGAGGTTCTCGATGCGGGGCGCAGGCATCGAGGCTCGGTGCGCCAGCATCGCCAGGTCCTTGGCCGATCCGGTCAGCCAGCCCGACTCCGGCAGCCGCTCCTCGCCGCCGCCTATCGTCTGCGTGTAGAGCGCATATTCCAGTTGGTCGGTTGCCCTTAGGGCTTGACGAATCGCGGGTGACTGCGTCCGATTGCGCACAACGGACGGATAGACGAGGGCGATGGCGCTTTCGATTGGTCGTCCGGTTTCATGGACGATCTGTCCCAATCGCTCAATGGCGTCGTTTTCGGCGCTGGAGTGATTTTCCTTCTCGGCCTCGATGACGACTGGCCACAGCGATGCTTCCTCGATCAAGACGTCCGGCCGTTTTGACGACTCGCGAAGAGTGCGGGTCTCCTCTGCGTGGATCGTCCAACTGTTCAGCCTGAGTTCTTGCAGAACCTCGCCCAACGCGACGTTGATGGTGTGTTCGTGGGTGGGCATTGATGCAGGGTACGACGGGGCATGCCGGCGCCGAAGGCCGTGCGCAGGGTCAGTCGGCGACATCCTGCCGGGAAGCGCCGGCGCGGCGGTCAGCCTCGGCGAGGGCGGCCTCTTTGATGAATCTGGTGACACCAATCGGTCCTCGAGGAACACCCTCGTGCAAGCGGTCAAACTCCTCGCGATTGAATGTCACTTCAATCGTGAAACGTCCCGGACCCTTCTCCGCAGGGTCGTAAGGGATCTCGACCGCATCCTCGATGCGCGGATTCATCATGTGCCACTCGTCGCCCTGGTCGTAGTCCTGATCGCTCATCTGCGGCGCATCCTTCCTCCTGGTTGATAGTAGCGGGATTGCTCCCCAGGGGTGGATGACCAACCAGTCACGACATGGGACTTCTGCTCGCGGTCCGGCAGCGCGAGGATGATCGTCAGCAGCCGGCCACCCGCGTCAGGACCGATCATCACGGTTCGTTCTGGTCGAACGCGCGGGCGTCTGGCGTGGTCAAGTTCGATCGACTCGTCTTGTTCGAAATACTTGGCACGACCGCGCCAGACGGCGACAGCGTCCCCGAAAATCAGTCCGTGCTTCCACAGATGATCATCGGTTGCGTCGTTGCCTGTCAGTCCGGCGTGAGGAATCTCCGGCATTGCAGCTGCGCCCTAGCCGTTGGGGTAGACGTCGAGGAGGTTGAAGCGGGGGCCGTCTTTGCAGCAGAGCTTGACGCCCTGGCGGGTGAAGACGGCGCAGCCGTAGCAGATGCCGGTTCCGCAGGCCATGTCGGTTTCCATCAGGATCTGGACGGGTCGGTTCATGCCGTCGCGGCGGACGATGGGCGACATGGCGCGGAACATGGGGACGGGGCCGCAGGCGAAGGACTGGTCGGCCCAGGAGAGATGGCGGGCGAAGAGGTCGGTGACGAATCCGGGTGCGCCCATGGAGCCGTCCTCGGTGGCGACCTGGTACTCGACCTGGGGCGGGAGCAGCTCGGCGGGGTAGACGCCGTCGGCGCTGCGTGCGCCGAAGCAGAGGACGATCGAGCGGCTGCGGCTGGGGTTGGCGGACTCGGCGTCGGCCAGGGCGACCAGGGGGGCGATGCCGACGCCGCCGCCGACGAGCAGCAGGTTGGCGGCGGAGCGGCGGACCTCGAAGCCCCGGCCGAGCGGTCCGGTCATCCAGACGCGGTCGCCGGGCTGCATTGCGGCCATCTGCTCGGTGACGCGTCCGATGACGCTGTAGAGCAGGGCGAACTGACGGTCGGGGTCGCGGGGCGAGGCGTGACGGAAGCGGTAGTAGGAGAAGGCGCGGGGCAGGAGCGGATCGAAGGCGCTGCGCTCGGCGCCGGCGTCGACCATGACGAACTGTCCGGGTTGGGCGTGTTGCGAGAGCGCGGGGGCGTCGTACCAGGTGACGAAGGTGCCCGGGTAGATCTCCTCGGTCTCGATCACACGGGCGGCGGCGCGGCGCACGAGGTTCGCTTCCCGAGGCTCTAGACCGCCGCAACGCGGCCGGCCGTGTACTCGGAGACGGTGGCGATGTGGTAGTCCTCGCTGCCTTCGACCATGGCGGCGACGGCGTGGTGTGCGGTGTCGATCGAGGTGAAGCAGGGGATGCGCTGCTCGGCGGCGGCGCGGCGGATGTAGAAGCCGTCGCGGATGGTGCTGCTGATCTGTTCGGGGGTGTTGATCACCATGTCGATCTGTCCGGAGCGGATCAGGTCGATGACATCGGGGTCGCCGCCGACCTCGCGCTTGGGCACGACGTGGGCCTCGACGCCGAGCCCGCGGATCAGGTCGGCGGTGCCGGCGGTGGCGTGCAGCTCGTAGCCGGCGGCGCCGAGTTCGCGGATCATGGACATCGCGGCGGGCTTGTCCTGGTCGGCGATGCTGAGCAGGGCGCGGCCTCGTGGCGGGACGGCCATGCCGGCGGCGATCAGGGCCTTGCTGAGGGCCTTGTCGTAGTCGGTGTCGACGCCCATGACCTCGCCGGTGGATTTCATCTCGGGTCCGAGATGGGTGTCGACGCCGGAGAGCTTGGACATGGAGAAGACGGGGGCCTTGACGGCGACCAGCGGCGTGGCGGGCCAGAGTCCGCCTGCGTATCCCTGTTGGGCGAGCGACTCGCCCAGCATCGCGTGGATGGCGACTTCGACCATGGGCACGCCGGTGACCTTGCTGAGGAAGGGCACGGTGCGGCTGGCGCGTGGGTTGACTTCGAGCACGTAGACGTCGCCGTCGCGGCCGGGGTCGTCGCGCATGATCACGTACTGGATGTTCATCAGTCCGGTGACGCCGAGTCCGTTGCCGATCTGGGCGGTGTATTCGACCAGTTTGGCGACCTCTCCGGCGCGCAGATTCTGGGCGGGGTAGACGGCCATCGAGTCGCCGGAGTGGACGCCGGCCCGCTCGATGTGCTCCATGATGCCTGGGATCAGGACGGCGTCGTCGTCGGGTCCGCCGCAGATGGCGTCGACCTCGACCTCGACGCCGGCGAGGTACTTGTCGATCAGGATCGGTTTGCCGGGCGCGGCGGCCTGGGCCTGGGTGACGTAGCGGGCGAGGTCGCCGACGCCCTGGACGATCTCCATGGCGCGTCCGCCGAGCACGTAGGAAGGTCGCACGAGCACGGGGTAGCCGATGGCGTCGGCGGCGAGGACGGCCTCGTCGACGCTGCCGACGGCTGTGCCGGGCGGTTGGGGGATGCCGAGGTCGGCGAGGAAGCGCTCGAATTGCTTGCGATCCTCGGCCAGGTCGATGACGTCGGCCTGGGAGCCGAGGATCGGGCGCGCGGCCTTGGTCAGCGGATTGGCGAGGTTGATCGCGGTCTGTCCGCCGAACTGCAGGATTGAGGCGACCTCCGCGCCGTTCTGGGCGGAGGCGGCGCCGTTGAGGGCGCCGTCCTCGTTTTCGAGGATATCGCGCACGGCCTCTTCGTCGAGCGGTTCGAAGTAGAGGCGGTTGGAGGTGTCGAAGTCGGTGGAGACGGTCTCGGGATTGCTGTTGGCCATGACCGCGGCCCAACCGGCCGACCGCAGCGCCTGGGCGGCCTTGACCGAGGCGTAGTCGAACTCGATGCCCTGGCCGATGCGGATCGGTCCGGAGCCGACCACGAGGGCGCGATTGCCGCCTTCGGGCTCGGCCTCGTTTTCCTCCTCGTAGGTGGAGTAGAAGTAGGGCGTGACGGCGTCGAATTCGGCGGCGCAGGTGTCGACCATCTTGTAGACGGGCTTGATTCCCCAGTTGAGCCGCTGTTCGCGGATGCGTTCGTCGACGCTGCCGGCGAGATTGGCGATTTGTTCGTCGGCGAAGCCCATGCGCTTGGCGCGGCGCATCAGGTTCGGGGTCAAGGGCTCGGAGAGCAGGCGGCGCTCCATGCGCACGATCGTCTCGAGACGCTCCAGGAACCAGGGATCGACGCCGGAGCGCTGGGCGATCTCGTCGAGGGGGAGATCGGCGCGGATCGCGGAGAGCAGGTGCCAGAGGCGGATGTCGGTGGGGGTCGAGGCTGCCTCGATCGGCTCGGCCTCGGCGTCGGCGTCTTCCCAGAGCACCGACTTACCGCCGACCTCGAGCGAGCGGATGGCCTTCTGCAGGGCCGCCTCGAAGGTACGGTCGATGGCCATGACCTCGCCGGTGGCCTTCATCTGGGTGCCGAGCACTCGGTCGCCCGCCTCGAACTTGTCGAACGGCCAGCGGGGAATCTTGACGACGCAGTAATCGAGGGCAGGCTCGAATGCGGCCTGGGTGCGGCCGGTGACCTGGTTGGCGATCTCGTCGAGGCGCTTGCCGGCCGCGATCTTGGCGGCGACGCGGGCGATCGGATAGCCGGTCGCCTTGGAGGCGAGAGCGGAGGAGCGGCTGACGCGCGGATTCACCTCGATCACGTAGTAGGGCAGCGGTTCATCGTGCGGCACACCGACGCCGCCGCCGTCGCGCACCGACTCGGCCGGCCAGGCGGTCACGTCCTGCCGGGGCGCGAGCGCGAGCTGCACGTTGCATCCGCCTTCAATGCCCAATGAGCGAATGATGTTGATCGAGGCCGAGCGCAGCATGTGGTAGTCCTTGTCGGACAACGTCTGCGAGGGCGCGACCACGATCGAGTCGCCCGTGTGGACGCCCATCGGATCGAGATTCTCCATGTTGCAGATCGTGATGCACGTGTCCGCGGCGTCGCGCATGACTTCGTACTCGACCTCTTTCCAACCCAGCAGCGAGCGCTCGACGAGTATCTGGCTGATCGGCGAGGCGTCGAGGCCCGTCTGCACGACCCGTTCGAACTCCTCCATCGTGCGCACGAATCCGCCGCCGGTGCCGCCCAGCGTGTAGGCGGGCCGGATGGCGACCGGCAGCCCAATCTCGGCAATGGCGTCGCGTGCCTCCTCCATCGAGTTGGCGATCGCCGACGGCGGCGTCGGCTCGCCGATCTCGCGCATTAGCTCGCGGAACAGTTGCCGGTCCTCCGCCTTGCGGATTCCGTCGAGCTGGGTGCCCAGCACGCGGATGTCGAACTCGTCCAGGATGCCGGCGTCCTGCAGCTCGACGGCGAGATTGAGTCCGACCTGTCCGCCCAGCGTCGGCAGCAGACTCTCCGGTCGTTCCTTTTCGATAATCCGGCGCAGGACGGGAACCGTCAGCGGCTCAATGTAGACCGCGTCGGCGACGCCTTCGTCGGTCATGATCGTGGCCGGATTGGAGTTGACCAGGATCGAACGGATGCCTTCTTCGCTCATTGCCTTGCAGGCCTGCGTGCCGGCGTAATCGAACTCGGCCGCCTGGCCGATCACGATGGGACCGCTGCCGATGATCAGGACGGATTCAGGTTTCTTCATGGTGCCCGCATTCATCTGCTTCCCATGGTGTTGCGGATTCGCCTGGCGCCGCGCGTCCCATCGCTCGGCCGATCAAGCCCAGACCCAGTCCCAGCGGCCAGGCTGTAAGCGGACCGAGCAACCAGAGTTCGCAATGGCTGCCAATCAGGCCGGCGATGCAGCACAGCGCCAGCGTGAGCGTCCCCGCGCCGGCCATCGCGCAGATCAGCGCGGCGGCGACCAGCGAACGGCGCAAGGACAACAGGCGTTCCTCTCACAGCGGCAGCTCGAATCGTGAATCGGGATTGATCAGCGGCGCGAGCGCGCCGATCGCGCTGAGAAACGACAGCGCCGCTTCGTTGTTGTCGGGCAGTGACCCGACAACACGGCGGAAGTTCTGCTCGCGCGCATGCGAGAGGAGGTACTCGGCCAGCACCGTACCGATGCCGCGGCGTCGCCATTCGGATCGCAGCCAGACGCCAAGCGTGCAGGTTTCCGGCTCACGTGTGTTGTAGTCGAGCGCGCCGAAGCCAACCAGCGTGTCGCCTTCAAGGGCGACGTAGATCGACCCGCTGTTGCCCAGACGCCTGCGCCACATGGAGACCTCTTCGACGCTCCAGGGCCGGTCGAACACGACCGGATTCGGACCCTCGACCACGTCGCGAATCACGTCGGCGATGGCCGGGGCGTCGTCGGCCGTGGCCAGTCGATAATCCAGTTCGGCGTCGCGCGGGCCGGTGTGATGTGTCATGTCAATCCCCCCGAACTTGGCCAATCAGGTCGAGAAAGCGGTCAAACAGGTGCCCGTTGTCCAGCGGACCGGGCGAGGCCTCCGCGTGGTACTGGATAGAGAACACCGGCTCCGAACGATGGGCGAGACCCTCGACCGTATCGTCGTGCAGATTGATGTGCGTCACCTCGACGTCGGACGAGAGTCCATCGGGATCGACGGCGTAGCCATGATTCTGCGCGGTGATCGCGACCCGACCCGTCGGCACTTCAAGCACGGGATGATTGCCGCCGCGGTGACCAAACTTGAGCTTGAACGTGTCGGCGCCGAAGGCGCGACCCAGCACCTGGTGTCCCAGGCAGATGCCCATGATCGGCAGCTTGCCGACCAGCGACTTTGCCGTCCCGACCTGGAGCTCGCGAAGCTGCGGATCGCCCGGACCCGGCGCCAGCAGGACGCCCTGCGGAGCGAGCGCGAGAATGTCCTCGGCGCAGGAGTCGGGCGGCATCGCGGTGACGCGGCAGCCGCGGCGCCGCAGGTTGCGCAGGATGTTGTACTTGAGTCCCTGGTCGAGCACGACGACGTGCGGCCCCGGCTCTCCCGATGCAGCAGCCAGTGCCTCGGGCCTGCCGTCACGCCAGATATAGGGTTGCTCCGCGCCGACGCTGATGAAGTCCTGCGTGTCGTAGTCGGGCAGTTCCATCAGTTGACGCCGGGCGGACTCGACCTCGGCGGCCGGCACGATCATGCCCGGCATCACGCCCTCGTGGCGGATTCGCCTGGTGATCGCGCGGGTGTCGACGCCGGCGATGCCGGGAATCCCGGCCGCGGCGAGATAGTCGTGCAGCCGCATGCCGCCGCGCGGATGCGAGGGCGAGTCGCATTCCGAGCGGACGACCAGGCCGCGCACCTGGATCTGGCGTGACTCGTCAATCGGCGGGTCGATCCCGTAGTTGCCGATCAGCGGATAAGTCAGCACGAGGATCTGTCCGGCGTAGGAGGGATCGGTCAGCATTTCCTGGTAGCCGGTCATCGAAGTGTTGAAGACGACCTCGCCCCAGGTGTCGGAAGCGGCGCCGAGCGCCGAGCCGCGGAAGACGGCTCCGTCGGCCAGCACCAGCGCCGCCTCGTGATGTTCGGCCAGTTCGCTCATGCCGGCTCCCGTCCGTCCCAGACGATGCGTCCCTGTGAAATCGTCGCTGCCACTGCGCCGACCAGCTCGCGGCCGGCCAGCGGTGTGTTCTTGCCCTTGGACTCCCAGAGCTCGGGGTCGATCTTGACCGGGGCGTCCGTCGCCAGCAGCGCGATATCCGCCGGCGCGCCGACCGCAAGCGTGCCCAACCCCAGCCGATCGCCGGTGTCCAGATTCCATGTCCGGGCGGGGCCAACGGTCAGCCGCGCGATCGCTTCGGCCAGCCGCAGGCGGCCCTGCGAGACCAGCGTATTGACGACCGGCCAGGCTGACTCCAACCCCGAGATGCCGAAGGCAGCGCGATCGAACTCGCAGCACTTGTCGACGGCCGCATGCGGCGCGTGATCGGTGGCCACCGCTTCCACCACACCCGCTGCGAGCGCCTCAACACAGGCCTCGATGTCGGCGTCGGTGCGCAGCGGCGGGTTGACCTTGGCGTTGGTGTCGTAGAGCAGTTCTTCGCCGTCGCCTGCAACGATGTCGTGCGAGAGGAAGAGATGATGCGGCGTGACCTCTGCCGTCACCTGCAAGCCGCGCGCGCGGGCGTCGGCAATAGCCTCCAGCGCCGCTTCGGTAGAGATGTGGCAACCGTGAAACTGGGCGCCCGACGCTTCGGCGAGGGCGATATCCCGCTGCACGATGGAGAGCTCGGCCGCCGCCGGCTGTCCGCGCAGCCCCAGCCGCGCCGAGACCGCGCCATCGTGCATCACGCCGCCCTGCGAGATGGCCGGATCCTCGCAGTGCTCGGCCAAGGGAAGATCGAGGTCGGCGAGGTACTCGAAGGCGCGCCGGGCAATGGCGTTGTCGGACACGGCGTCGCCGTCGTCGGAGACGGCGACCGCGCCCGCATCGCGCAGCGCGGCCAGCTCGGTCATCTCGTGGCCCTTGCGCCCCATCGTGACGGCGCCGATCGGCAGGACGCGGCAGTCCACGTCGCGCGCGCGCAGAACGACTGCGTCAATCGTCGCCGCCGTATCCATTGCGGGCTCGGTGTTGGGCATTGCGCAGATGGTCGTGAAGCCGCCCCGAGCCGCCGCGCGCGCGCCCGACGCGATCGTCTCCTTGTGTTCCTGGCCGGGTTCGCGCAGGTGGACATGCAGGTCGATGAATCCGGGCGAGACCACGAGTCCGGCCGCGTCGACGATTTCAGCCGTGCCGCTGGACAGCTCAGCGCCCAGCTCGGCAATCCGCCCGTCCACGACGCGCACGTCGAGCACCGCGTCCACGCCTGATGCCGGGTCGATCACGCGCCCGCCGCGCACGATCAGCGATCTCGTCAGCGTCATGCGCCGCCTCGAATCAGCAGAAAGAGCACGGCCATGCGCACGGCCAACCCGGCCGAGACCTGCGCCTCGATCCGGCTCTGCGGGCTGTGCGCGACATCGACGCCGATCTCGACGCCTTCGTTCATCGGTCCGGGATGCATCACGATCGCATGCGGCGCGGCCTCGGCCACGCGCTCGGCCGTGAGTTGATAGCGGCGGGCGTACTCGGCGGTGGAGGGCAGCAGCTTGCCGCGCAGACGCTCGTTCTGGATGCGCAGCGCCATCACCGCGTCCGCGCCGACGATCGCCTCGTCCAGGTCCGACGACACGCGCACGTGGGGCAGCGCCAGCGGATGCTCCCGTTCGGCCGCGCCGGCCGCCATCGAGGCGGGCAGCAGGGGACGCGGCGCGACCACGGTCACCTCCGCGCCGAGCGTGGTCAGCGACCAGATGCTGGAGCGCGCCACGCGGGAATGCAGGATGTCTCCGACGATCACGACCTTGCGGCCGTCGAGGTCGCCGAACTCGCGGAGCAGGATGTAAGCGTCGAGCAGCGCCTGCGTCGGATGCGCGTGCTGTCCGTCACCGGCGTTGATGATGTGTCCGTCGATTGTGCGCGCTGCCAGCCAGGGCGCGCCCGAGGCCGGGTGGCGCATGACCACCGCGTTGGCGCCCACGGCGGAGAGCGTGTTCAGGGTCTCGACCAGGGATTCCCCCTTCTCGACCGACGATCCCGAACCGGACATGTTGATCACGTCCGCGCCGAGGATCTTGCCGGCCAGCTCGAACGACGAGCGGGTCCGGGTCGAGGCTTCGTAGAAGAGGTTGAAGATCGTCACGCCGCGCAGTGCCGGCGTCCGCGCGACCGGACGCTCGAGCACCTCGGCCATCGCGTTGGCGGTCGAGAGGATGCGCAGGATTTCGTCCCTGGTGAGCGAATCGACATCGAGCAGGTGCCGCTGCCGCCAGTCGGTGACCGGCTCGTCGAACGGCGCCCGCTCGGGCGCGGCGGCGCGTTCCAGGTCCGGCGCTGAAGCCGGCGCGACGGCCTGGATGCTCTGGGTACCGAGCGGTTCAGCGGCCACGTGACATCCTCTCCTCGTACACGCCGACGCAGTCCTCGCCGTCGGTCTCGGCCAGCGAGACGCGCACGTCGTCGCCGCGCTGGGTGGGCATGTTCTTGCCCACGTAGTCGGCCCGAATCGGCAGTTCGCGGTGACCGCGATCGATCAGGACGGCCAGCTCGATCGCGGCCGGTCGGCCGTAATGGACCAGGGCGTCCAGCGCGGCCCGGATCGAGCGGCCGGTGAAGAGCACGTCGTCGACCAGCACGATGGTCGCGCCGTCGATGTCTTCGGGAATCCGCGACGGATGCATCCGCGCGTGTGGACGCCGATCCAGGTCGTCGCGGTAGAGCGAGATGTCCAGCGCGCCGACGGGCACGCGGCGGCCGTCGATACCCTCGATCCGGACGGCCAACCGCTCGGCCAGGGGCACGCCGCGCGTGCGCATGCCGACCAGCATCAGCGGCACCGGATCGGGGTGGCGCTCGACGACTTCGTGCGCGATCCGGACGATCGCGCGACCCATCGCGGCGGCGTCCATGGAGTTCATCATCGGCCGATCCTCGAGCCGGCGCAGTGATTCGCGGCATTGCCTTGCGGCGGGCAAGAAAAAACCAGCGCCAGGCGCTGGTTGGGCGTCCGATACACGGATATGCCGGAGGGGGGCAGAAGCGTCAGCGTCATCTGGTTGACCTTCCCGGCCTCACAGGACCGGATTAAAGTTCAACTGGGTGTTCCGTAGAGCCTACAGCGTGGCGCGCGTCCTCGACTGTCACCCGCGATACCGAGTCGGCCGCGGTCAGGAGTCGAACAGCAGCTCTCCAACGCCGGGCAGATCGTCCGCGACCCCCGTCGCGCCTTCGCGAATCAGGAAGTCCGCGCCGCGCAGTCCGACGATGCCGATCACGCCGGCGAAGTTCGCGTTTCGTCCCGCGCCCATGTCCGACTCGGTGTCGCCGACCATTGCGGCCGCGTCCGGCGCGCCGCCGAGGATGTCGAGCGCGTGCAGCAGCGGGGCGGGGTGCGGCTTCGGATCGCTGGCCGTGTCGGCGCCGATGATCGTCCGGAAGCGCTCAGTCCAACCGAGTAGCTCGACGGTCTTGCGCCCTGCGTCCTCACGCTTGTTGGTCACCACCGCCAGCGGCACGCCCGCGGCGGCCAGCTCGTTGAGCAAGGCCTCCGCGCCGGCGAGCGGCGTGGTCCGGGGCATGTACGACTCTTCGTAGCGGCGCAGGTAGTCCATGTAGATCGGCTGCGCCTGCTCGGCGCTCAGGCCGAGCATGTTGAACAGCATCACCGGCAAGGGGGGACCGATGAACTGGAGCAGACGCTCCCGGTCGACCGCGTGGCCGTGGGCGTTGATCGTCTCCAGCATGCAGCCCAGCACCAGCGGCTCGGTGTCGGCCAATGTGCCGTCCAGATCGAAGATCACCGAGCGATAACGCGACCTAGCGCCGTTTGGGGACGTCATGGCAGCCGGACGCGCCAGTCGTCGGAACCGGGTTGATCCCGCTCGCAGACCGCCAGCGTGCCGCTAATGAAGACGCTCACACTGAGCGCCGGTCCGGGAATCGTTCAATCGCGGGCCGTCGGGCGCTCGGCGGCGGCGGCGGCGTTGCGGATTTCCTCGAGTAGCGCATCGCGCTCAACATCCAGGACCTCGGCCGCGGCGGTCAGACTCAGCGCTTCTGTCGTGTCGGTCGGTGTAGCCATGTTCGCAGGGTAGCGTAGGGATCGAGAGTCGCTGTCCGTTGTGTGACGGAGAGCGCAGGGAGCCATTCCGTGATCGAGTACTTCGTCCTGCTGGCGGTGCTGCTGGCGCTGTCTGCGTTTTTCTCCAGTTCCGAAACCGCGTACCTGTCGATCGAGAGCGTGCGGCTTGAACATGAACGGCATCGCAAGCTGCCGGGCGCCGACCGCACGGCCGGCCTGCTGGCGGAGCCGCGCCGGCTGCTCGCGTCGATCCTGGTCGGCAACAACCTGGTCAACACCGGGGCCGCGACCGTGGGCGCGGTGATCGCGCAGGACCTGATCGGCGGCAGCGGCGGACTGAGCATCGTCGTGGCAACCGTCGCGGTCACCGTGCTGCTGGTGATCTTTGGCGAGATCGGCCCCAAGTCGGTCGCGCTGCACCACAACCTGACGCTCGCGCGGCTCTACTCACTGCCCCTGACCTGGTGGTCGCGGCTGATTGCGCCGGCGGTGGTTGCGCTGGACTGGCTCTCGCGCATCTGGCTGCGGATTGTCGGCGGCGCGGAGGAGGCGAGCACGGCGCTCTCGCTGGGCGAGCTGCGCACCGCCATCGTGCAGTCCCGCGACAAGGGCGAGCTGGCCGGCGCGGACACCTCGGTGCTGCTCGGCGCGTTGCGCCTGGGCGAGACCCAGGTGCGGCGGATCATGACCGGACGGCCGCAGATCGCGTCGATCGATTCCTCGGCCACGCTCGAGGAAGCGGGCCGCGCGTTCGCTGCGGCGGGATTCCTGCGCCTGCCCGTGCGATCGGGCACCGCCGACGAGTACATCGGCTACCTGCACGGCTCCGACGTGCTGGCCGAGCTCGGTCACGGACGCGGCGAACGGGTCGTACGCGAGGTGATGCGCGAGCCCGTCTTCGAGTCCGAGCGCGCCTCGGTCCAGCGCGTGCTCACCCAGATGCAGACCACCGGCCATCACATGATGCTGCTGATCGACGAATTCGGCGGCGCGACCGGACTGGTCACGCTGGAAGACATCCTTGAGCTGGTCGTGGGCAACATCCGCAGCGAAACCCGCGCCGGCTCCGAGCCGGTCCCGGTGCGGATCGCGGGCGAGCAATTCGTCGAAGGCCGCCGCGGGCTCACCGACCTCGGCGCTGAGCTCGAAGCCGACTTCTCCGACGAGGAAGCGGAAACCGTCGCCGGCATGCTCCTGCAGCGCTTCCACCGCATCCCCCAGGCGGAGGAGTCGATCGAGCTCCACGGCTACCGCTGGACGGTGGCCGAGTCGGACAACCGCCGCATCCGCCTGGTCCGCTTCCGCCAGTTGCCCGCGACGCAGGACGAGTCCGGCGCCTACGACAGCGACTGAGCGTCCTGTTACCCTGAATCGAGTGCCGAGGTGGCGGAATGGTAGACGCGATGGTCTCAAAAACCATTGGGCGTAACGCCCGTGCCGGTTCGAGTCCGGCCCTCGGTACCAGCCCGCTTGCCGAGTAGTGTAACGGTAGCACTAGGGACTTTGGATCCCTCAGTTCAGGTTCGAATCCTGGCTCGGCAGCCAAACCAGAAGATCATCACAGTTGCAGAGGAGCATCATGGCAGAACGCAATTGGGCACCGCGCACTGTTTGGACAGGTGATTGCATCGAAGTCATGCGCGGGATGAACTCTGCGACCATTGACCTGATCTACCTGGATCCACCATTCAACTCGAACGCAAACTACGCTGCCCCAATTGGAACACCTGCGTACGGTGCTGAGTTCAAGGATGTTTGGTCTCTTGAGGACGTCGACGTGGAGTGGATCAACCTGATCGCGGAGAAGCACCCCGCACTTGAACATATCTTGCTCGCTGCCTCGTCAGATTCTGACAAGTCATACCTTGTCTACATGGCTGCTAGGCTCCTGGAGATGCCGCGCCTGCTCAAGCCGAATAGCTCGATATATCTCCATTGTGACACAACAATGAGCCATTATCTTAAGATAGTGATGGACGCGATTTTCGGCCGACAGCACTTTCGCAATGAAATCATTTGGTCATATTCGGGATGGAACAAACGGCTGAAGGGCCATATGGAGAAGCGGCATGACTCACTGTTGTTCTATTCCTTCGGAAAGCGACCAACGTTTAACTACCCGGTGCGGCCGTGGAAGGGAGTCGATGAGTACGTCAAGGTACGAAAGCAGAAGGTTCGAACGGATGACGACGGGCGGCAATATGTTCTTTCTGATGGCGGAGGAGGTAAGCGTGTTCGACGCTATCTCGACGAAGCGATGAAATATGGTGTGCCCCTTGATGACGTGTGGGACATCGATAAGCTAAACAACTCCGCCAGAGACAACACTGGTTTCCTCACGCAAAAGCCAATCGAACTGTTGGAACGAGTCGTTTCTGTAAGCAGCAAGCCGGGAGACATGGTGCTCGACCCCTTCTGCGGTTGTGCGACCACCTGCGTGGCCGCTGAGAACCTTGGCCGCGATTGGGTCGGTATTGACCTTTCGCCAAAGGCGGGCGAACTGGTCATGCACCGACTGGCGGCTGGTACCGGTGCAATCCGCCGCACTGACATTGTGCTGCGCGACGATGTACCCCAGCGCACAGATATAGGAAGCCTTCCTCGTCCCAATTCCCGCGAGAATCGCGAGGCGCTTTATGGGCAACAAGCAGGATACTGCGCAGGCTGCGCAACCCACTTTGAGTTGCGCAACCTGGAAGTTGATCACATCATTGCCCAGTCGAAAGGTGGTACAGATCATCTGAGCAATTTGCAGTTGCTCTGCGGCAATTGCAACCGCGTCAAGGGAGACCGAGGCATGGAGTACCTACGCACGAAGCTGCAGCTGAATCATTGATATTCCAGCACCCTAGCCCAACATTCCTGCTCCCGAGAAAACCACCCTCAGCCGCCTGCTCTCCCGGCTTGGCCGACCCTTCCAGGACCCTTTGGTGACTCAGAATGCCACGCCCAGTTGGCGTAGCATATTGAAAGGGTCAATCCACGGGACTCCAAACGCCGTGCAGATCGCCGGTATGGGGACCTTTTTCCGCTGCGAAGGGTCATCAAGCTCCGTAGTGACAACGACTACGCCCGGCTCTGCCATCGCGTACGCGACCAACCATCCATCGGCCCGCTTTGCTTCGGCAAGTTGCCGCTTCGCCGCTGGTCTATAGTGTGTGCTCGAATGACCCCACACAACAATGTCCTTGAGATTGGTAACCACATCTTGTCGAGCAGATGGCTGATAAAACTCCTTGAAGTTCTCATCTGACCATCGCTGCAGCTCATCCTTCTGACGATCTATCTCGTCCTTCACTCTATCAAGGCTCTGAACTCGTCCCTCTTGAGCATGGTCAACGAGAGTGGTCCAGAATGAAGGCACAACATCAAACGCGTAGTACCTCTTGGCTGACTCGATGAAGACATTCGCGTCTAGCAGGAATATTCCTGTCGCCGTCATGGCAATCCTAGACCTTTCACGTAGTTTGCGTAGTTATCAAAAGTAGAACCGTACATATCAGTCAGGGAATACGCATCTCTATACAGAAGTTCACCACTCTCTACGGCTGCGACAACGTGCCTGGCAAATGCCTGCCCTACCCGAGAATTCTGATTGTAGTAGTAGTTGCCGCCACCATCATCGCTAGAGCTGGCAGGTCGAGCGTACCTTCGGTATTCACTGTAGAACTCCGCGTATGCGTCTTCATCGACCAAGCGCAAATCGCGAGCCCGACGCGCAACCACAATCTGACTCACCTTGTACCGACGTGCAAGTTCGAGCGTGCTGTCGTTTATCGTACCTTCGCTGGGCCAAGCGCTTGCCAGAGTGTCCGATGGCAGGAGATACTCGGCGGCGGTTCGATCACAAGCCCTCTCAACATGGTGGTCAGCAGCGTAGAGTTGTTCGAAGTCACATGCAGCACTAGAGCCGTACAATATGTGTGCCATCTCGTGAGCCAAGGTGAACATCTGCGCAGTTTTAGCTTCGGTGTTGTTGAGAAAAATGAATGGCGCGTATTCGTCAATGAGGCTGAAGCCACTGAATGGTTTCCCTTCGAGGCTTCGACGGCTATTGTTGCCGACCACGCCGTTGACTACGAGGTACACACCTCCGTGCTCGATAGCCTCCTTGAAAGTAGACAGCGACTTCTCCCAGGAAGGCTGAGCGCTTGTCCAACCTGGACGTGTTCCGAGAAACTCGTGCAAGAGCGCGGCCACTGCCAGTGGAGTGTCTGAGAGCGAGGCAGAACCCACAGCACGTATCGGATCTTGGCCTTTGTCGATCAGGTAGTCCCGCAACCAGTCCTGCCTCTTTTCGAGGGTCTGAACGGTCTCCAATAGATCGGGATCTGTTGACGCGGGAGTGATCGGGTCTCTTATGCGAAAGTGTGGAATCGGGAGTGGATCTTCGATTTGGGTATCCAGCAGGAGGTATCCAAGGGGAGTGATGGTGGCTTGTGCTAGTGTCTCCAGTTGGCGCAAAGTGGGCTTGAGCGATTCGTCAATCCACTCGGGAAGCTTCCTTAGTCCGTTCTTTTCCGCCAGCTGATCCACAGTCTGCCCCGACCTGCGGATGGCTCCTTCCAGGACTGAGCCACTGACCTGGACCCGGAGAGATGTCATTTGGGTGCAAGTCCGTCGAACTGGTCGCCTACTCGGCTAACAGATGGTAGCGGGTCTGATTCGCGACTGGCTTTCGGTGACTGGATTCTGAACAGAATGGCAAGAATGGCTGCCCGGGCAGGACTTGAACCCGCAACCTAGCGGTTAACAGCCGCCCGCTCTACCAATTGAGCTACCGGGCAACGCCACCGACATCTTAGCCCGAACCGGGCCGGCGATCATCCCCGCATTGACGCGGGGGCGTCACTCGGCGCCGAGACTGCCGACCGCCAGGGGATTGGCCGAGAGCGGGTCGGAAATGCGCAGGCTGACCCGGCCCTCCAGCGCCTGCAGCAGGGCGTCGCCGCAGACCTCGCCGCGCCAGCCGCGCAGCAGCGCCGGCCGGCGATCGTCCGAGCGGCCGTGCTCGTTCCAGGCGACGAGCGACTTGATCTGCGAGCTGCTGCCGACCAGGTCCGGATCGATCTGGTGGTCGGCGCAGGCCGCGGCCAGTACCGACTCGAGGAATAGCACGACCATGCGCGACGGCTTCGCGCCGCGCTGCGACGTGGCGCGCGGCGGCAGCTCCGACTCGGGCAGCGCCAGGGCCGCCGAGACCGCGTCCAGCACCTCGCCGCGGTAGGACGCGTCCAGCCGCTGGTTTCCCCGCACGCTGGTCAGCTCGGCCGTCGACTCCGGCAGCGACGCCGCGATTGCGACGATCAGTTCGTCCGCCACGATCCGGCGCAGCGGCGTGTTGCGGCTGCCCGCGACGGACTCGCGCCAGGCCGAGAGCTCGCGCAGCGCGGCCAGCGAGCGGGAGGAGAGCTTGTTCGCGCCGCGCAGCCGCCGCCAGCGGTCGGCCTCGCGGTCGCCCAGACGGTCGAGCCGCTGCGCCGTCTCCTGTTGCAACCAGCCCTCGCGCCGCCCGCCGTCACGCTCGGCCATGCGCTCGACGAAGCGGTCATGCAGGCGCAGCAGCCAGCGCACATCGTCGGCGGCGTAGCGGCGCTGGGCCTCGGTCAGCGGACGGCGCATCCAGTCGGTGCGCGACTGCGACGGTCCGACCGAACGACGCAGTTCACGGCCCACCAGCCGGTCGTAGGCGATGGGGTAGTAGTGCCCGTTGAACGCCGCGGCGAGCTGCACGTCGAAGAGGTCGCCCGGCGCGCGGCCGGTTCGCTCCAGGCAGAAGCGCGCCTCCTGGTCGTGGGCGTGGACGATCGTCCGCACCGACGGGTCGGACATCGCATCCCAGATCGGCTGGTCGGGCGCTTGCTGGATGTGCTCGGCCAGCGGGTCGATCAGGTAGATGCCGTCCAGCGTCGCCACCTGCAGTAGGGCGAGCTGCGGCCGGTAGGTGCGCTCGGAGATGAACTCGGTGTCGAGCCCCATCACGCCGTCGGAGCGAATCCGCTCTGCGAGCGCCACGACATCCTCGTGGCGGTCGAGCAACTGTCCGGCGGACTTGTCGGCGGAAGTGGCAATGGAAGCGGCGATGTGCGTGCCTGGCGGCGTGGCCGTGGCGTTGCTCAAGGGCATACGCAAATGAAGCCTCTCGGACCCTCGCTCACAGGATAGCCGCCGCGACGATGACACGACAGTTACACACGATCCTGCACGCCCCGGAATCGAACCCGCCGCATGTTACGATCCTTGACAAGAGCAGATATCGGAGCCCTCATGAAGGTCAGAGCCTCGGTCAAGAAGCGCTCCCGCGACGACCAGATCGTGCGTCGCAAGGGCCGCGTCTACATCATCAACAAGAAGAACCCGCGCAACAAGCAGCGCCAGGGTTAGGCGGCCGGACGCGGCTGAGCTCGGTGGCGGTGGCTGCGGTGGCTGACGAGCTCCAACGCGCCCAGGCAGCGTTGACGGCCTGTGGAGTGGGCGGCCGCGTCACCGCCGTTGAGCGGCTCAAGGGACAGTCCCACATCAGTTGGCGCGTTGAACGCGCAGGCGGCCCGCCAGTCATGGTCAGGATCGAGCCCCAACACGGCATCCTGCCCCCTTACGATCTGCCCGCCGAGGCTCGCCTGCTGCGGCAACTTCGCCGAGCCGGCATTCCCGTCCCGCAAGTGCTCGGCGTCTGCGCGGACCTCGACCTGGCCTCCGACAGCGGCCGCGGTTGCATCACGCTCGAATGGGTCGAGGGCCGGGTGCTGATTCGCGGCCGGATAGAGGCCGACGCCGCGCGCGCCTACTGCGAGACGTTGCTCGCCATCCACACCCTCGATTGGCGCGCCGCCGGCATCGACTGCCTACCGCTGCCATCGAGCGCCGGTCCAGCCGTCCGCGAGCGCGAGGAGATCATGACCCGGCTGCGGTCCTTCGGCGTCGACGATGCGCCGCACATTCTTCGCCTGCAGCGTGCACTGGCAGACCGCGCGCCCAGCGACCAACCGCCCATGCTGGTCCACGGAGACGTGAACTTCGGCAACGTCATCCTGAGCCCCGACTCCCCGCCGCGCGTCGCCGCCGTGCTCGACTGGGAACAGGCTCACCTGGGCGACCCGCTCTCGGACTGGGGCCGGCTGGCAGCGGAGGACCTGCTCGGCAATCTCGACCTCAGCGCCGATGCCCGCGTGGTCATGCAGGACGCCCAATCCGCCTACGGCCGCAGCGACGACGACCTCCATTACTGGACGTTGCACCAGCTCTACAAGCACGCCTCCGCCACCGCAGCCCTGACAGTCCTGCGCGGTTGGGACTTCGAGCAGATCGCCGCCATGTACGCCGAGCCGACGGATCGGCTCCTGTCCGCAGACGGCGCAATCGGGTTCTGCCCTTAGACTCTCGGCATGGCTGAACAGATTGACTACCTGGTGCCGCTGCCCGAGATCGAGAACCGCTATGGGACCAACTCGCTGTTCGGCGAGCAGTTCACCGAGATCACACGCGGCCGCACGGTCCTGGAGATGCCGATCACGCGGCATACGGCAGGCGGCGCGCGGGGCGGGGTCCATGGCGGCGTGCTGGCATCGCTGGCCGATATCGGCGTCGTCGCGGCCGTGCTCTCGACCTGCCGTGTCGGCGAGCAGATGCAGGGCACATCGGAGTTGAACATCTCCTACCTGCGCCCGGCCGTCGGATCGAAGGTGCGGGTCGAATCGACCGTGATCAAGAAGGGCCGTTCGCTCGCCGTGGGCGACGTGGACTTGCTCAGCGATCAGGGCAAGCTGATCGCCAAGGCGCGCGTGACCTACTCCATCACGCAGACGGGATGAAACCATGGAACTCGAGCTGACGCCGGCGCTGGCGACCGAAGCGCTGCGGTCCTGCGGCGTCGGCGGTACGGCGGTCGCGGCCGAGCGACTGGACGGCGGCGTCTCCAATCTGACCTGGCTCGTGCAGCGCGACGCCGACACGCCGGTCGTGCTGCGGCTGGAGCGCAAGCTGGGCATCTTCCAGCCCTACGACGTGCGCCGCGAGGCGCGCGTCCTGCGCTGCCTGGCCGACTCGGAGATTCCGGTGCCGCAGGTGCTCGGCGAGGCGGGCGAGGATTCGCCGCTGGGCGCGCCGTTCGTCGTGCTCTCCTGGCTCGCCTATCCGCACATGGGCCTGACGCCGATGACGCCGACCGTCGTTGATCGCTACCGCTCGATGGTGGAGACGATCCATGCGCTCGACTGGCGCGCGCTGGGTCTGGACTTCCTCGACCCACCGCCCGCCGGACACGAAGCAGCGTTGCGAGATCTCGACGCCGTGCGCGCCCGAGCCGTGCATTTCCGCTGCGACCGGGACCACCTGATCGCCGAGATCGGCGCGATTCTGAATCAACATCTGCCCGATAGCCCGGCGCCGCGACTCTGTCACGGCGACATCAACGTGTTCAACTACCTGGTCGACGAAGACGGGTCGATCGCCGGCGTGGTCGACTGGGAACAGGCGCAGCTTGGCGATCCGCTTTCCGACTGGGGCTTGATCACGGCGCTGGCTTCGCTCAAGGGCCTCAACGCGCCGCCGGAGGTTCATCCCCTGGCCGCGCCCGCGTTCGCTCGCTCGGAACGGCCGGTCGAGGACTTGCGCTACTGGATGCTGCACCAGATGTACAAGCTGGCGGTGATTCACCGGATCTGGTCCGAGATCGGCGACTCGCCGCCCTGGTACTCGTGGTCGGACGTGGAGCGGGTCTCGGAGAGCGCGCTGATGTACCTGGGCGAGTGACCTCGGAGTCAGCCGTCCAGCGACGTCAAGTGCTCGACCGCGCGGAGCAGGCTGCGCTCGGCGCGGGCCGAGAGTGAGACGAGCCGGTGCGCGCCGGCGTCGGCGTACTGCTCGACGGCCTCCTCGGTCAGACGCGCCGGAGGCGTGATCGTGATCTCCAGCGGCCCGAGTTCGGCCGGACGCTCGACCTCTTCGCAGAGTTGGTTGAGACGCTCGACATACGCCGCGGTCTGGTCGGGATCCTGCATCCAGCCGTACCAGCCCTGGCCACGTTCGGCGGCTCGGCGCAACGCGGCCTCGGAGTGGCCGCCGACATGGATCGGCACGCCTCCGGCGGTCACCGGACGCGGGTGTGCGTCGATCCCCGTGAACTGCCAGAAGTCGCCGTCGAAAGTCGGATCTTCCTCATTCCAGAGCGCGCGCATGGCGTCGATCGCTTCGTCGGTGCGCCGGCCGCGCTCGCGGAAGGGCGCGCCGATCGCGTCGAACTCCGGCTCGAGGTATCCCGCTCCGATGCCGAGGATCATCCTCCCCCTGGAGAGCACGTCGGCCGACGCGAACTCCTTGGCCAGGACGACCGGGTTGCGCTGGGCGATCAGGACGATGCCGGTGCCCAGCTTGACCCGCTCGGTGCAGGCTGCGAGATAGGTCAGCACCACGGACGGGTGCAGAAACTCGAGGTCGGGATCGGCCGGCGAAGGGGCGACGCGGGGCTTGGGCAGGACGACGTGCTCGCCGCACCAGAGCGATTCCAGACCGGCCTCGTCGGCGGCCTGGGCGACGCTGCGCAGGATGTCCGGGTCGGCGACGCCGGATCCCAATCCAAAGATGCCGAACTTCATCTCAGCGCTCCTCACTCTTGATCAGCGCGTCGGCGAGCGTGACATCATAGTCGCCGTCGATGAACGGCTGCGTCTCGATCACTCGCCGGAGGAAGGGAATGTTGTGCTTCAGCCCCTCGATCCGCGAGTCGGACAGGGCCGACCTCAGCCGGCTTAGGGCTTCCGCGCGGTCGTCGCCGTGGACGATCAGCTTGGCCATCAGCGGGTCGTAGAAGTGCGAGACCTCGTCGCCCGACGCAACGCCGGCGTCCAGCCGCAGCCAGGGCTCGTTGGGCACTTCGAGCAGATCGATCGAGCCCGGACTGGGCAGCAGCGTGTCGGGATCCTCGGCGTAGATGCGCGTCTCAATCGCGTGTCCCGAGACCGGCGGCGGATCGCCGTAGCCGGGCAGCGCGGTCAAGGGTTCGCCGGCGGCGATCCGCAGTTGCCACTCGACCAGGTCGAGACCGGTGACCATCTCGGTGACAGGATGTTCGACCTGTAGGCGGGTGTTCATCTCCAGGAAGTAGATCTCGCCGGACGCGTCAAGCAGGCACTCGACGGTGCCCGCGTTGCGGTAGTTGAGGCCGCCGACGGCGGCTCGGACCTGTTCGTAGAGGCGCTCGCGCCGCTCGGACGTGAACTGCGGCGCCGGCGCCGGCGCTTCTTCGATCACCTTCTGGTGACGCCGCTGCACGCTGCACTCGCGGTCTCCGAGGATGGTCGCATTACCCTGCCCGTCGCCGAAGACCTGCAGCTCGATGTGATGCGGCTCGACCAGGAGCCGCTCCAGGTAGACCTCGCCCGAGCCGAAGGCTCGCTGCGCGGACGATCGCGCCCGGCGCAGCATGCGACTGAACTGATTCTGCCGCCGAACGGTCGCCATGCCGATCCCGCCGCCGCCGTAGGACGCCTTGATCAACAGCGGGTAACCCACCGATTCGGCGGCGGGTTCGGCGTCTTCATCGCCGACCGTGGCGGGGGATCCGGGGATGACGGGCATGCCCAGGTCGCGCATCGTGGCGCGGGCCTGGTTCTTGTTGCCCATCAGCTCCATGTGCGCCGCATCGGGTCCGATGAAGGTGATGCCGCGTTCGTCGCAGGCCTGGGCGAAATGGCTGTTCTCGGAGAGCAGGCCGTAGCCGGGATGAACCGCGTCGCAGCCGGCCTCGATCGCGGCGTCGAGCACCGCGTCGACATTGATGTAGGACTCGGCCACCGGCGCTGCGCCGATGTGCGTCGCGCCGTCGGCTTCGCGCACATGCAGGGCGTCGGCGTCGGCAACGGAGTAGACCGCGTGCGATTCAATTCCCAGCCGGCGACAGGTGCGGGAGACCCGGGCGGCAATCTCTCCGCGATTGGCGATCAGGACGCGCTGGAACATGAGCAGTGGTGCGATTGCAGTCGTGCCGGGGGCTGCGGTCAGTCGCTGAGCGAGACCAGCAGGTCGCCCTCCTGGACCTGGTCGCCCTGGGCAATGTGGATCTCGGCAACGGTGCCGTTGTTGGGCGCTTCGACGGGGATCTCCATCTTCATCGATTCAAGGATGACCAGCTCGTCGCCTTCTTCAACGGCGTCGCCGACGGCGGCGATCAACTCGAAAATGGTGCCGGCCATCGGCGAATTCACATCGGCCATGCTGTGCTGCTCCGCTTCCTGTTCGTGGCGTCAGATTCAGGGGTAACGACTCGGGTTGGCGTACAGTATTGCAGTATCCGGTCAGCGCTCCCTATGCGCAGTAGCTGTGAACGCGCGGTGTGCCATGCGACGTGAACTGGTGGAACTGCTGGTCTGCCCCGTGACGCGAGAGCCGCTCAAGCTCGAAGTGGTGAGCGAGGACGAGCACGGCGACGTGATCGAGGGCGCCCTGGTCTCGGAACGGATCAACTTCCGTTACCCGATCGAGGACGGCATTCCCAACCTGCTCCCTCCCGACCTGCAACGGCGAGCGGACGAGCCCGTCTGAGCCTGCTAGCGGTTGAAGACCGGTTCGCGCTTTTCGAGGAATGCGGTCACGGCTTCCTCGTGAGAGGGCAGGCGACGGGACTCCCGGTCGCGCGCGCCTTCGCGTTCCATCACGCGATCGAGGTCCGGTTCGGTCGCATTGTCGTTGAGCAGCGTCTTGATCTTGCGTACCACCGCGGTTGGATTGTTGGCGTACTCCTCGGCCTTGGCCAGGGCCGTTGAGAACAACTCCTCCTTGGGCACAACTGCCGAAACCAGCCCGATCCGGTAGGCCTCGTCGGCCGGCACCATGCGGCCGGAGAGGCAGATGTCGGTGGCGTGTCCCAGGCCGACCAGTTGCGCCAGCAATCTCGTCGAACCGAGTTCCGGCACCAGGCCGACCTTGACGAAGCGGATCGAGAGCCTGGTGTCCTCGGCCGCGTAGCGCACGTCGCAGGGCAGGGCCATCGTCAGCCCGACGCCGACGGCGTAGCCGTGGATCGCGGCGATCACGGGCTTCGACTCGCGGATCAGCCGGGTCCAGTTCGTACCGACCCGCATGCCGCGATCGCGGTTCTTCGCGTCGGGGTCGTCGGCCAGTCGCTGGTTGAAGCCCTGCAAGTCGGCGCCGGCGCAGAAGGCCCGGCCCTCGCCGGCGATCACGATCGCGCCGATGCCGTCGTCGGCATTCCAGGACTGAATCTGGTCGGCCATCTCCGACGACATCTGGTCGGTCCAGGCGTTCAGCTTTTCCGGCCGGTTGAGCCGGATCACGCCGACGCGGCCGATGGTTTCGGTCAGGATCTGTTCGTATGCCATCTGCTGTTGCAACTCCCGCTTTGTACTCTGCTGTGCCAAGTCTATATGTCCCACGAAACATCAACGGCCGGGCCTGTCGACGAGCCCCTGCCGACATCTCTAGCCTCGGCTGTATGAATCGCACTATCGAATTGCGCAACGCCGACGGCCTGGAGATCACGACTCGCTCCGGCTCGCTCGTGGTCATCGCCGAGGACGGGCGTGTCGATGTCGAGGTAGACGGCCTGGACGAGCAGGCCAAGCGCAGGCAGATCTGGCGCGAGAAGGGGCGGTTGCACATCCGCTCGGGCCGCGGCAGTAACGCGCTCACGGTCAAGTGCCCGCCGGCCACCAACATCCTGGCCGGCAGCGACTCGGGCAGCGTCGAGCTGCGCGGCGACTTCGGTGATGTGAAGTTGAAGAGCGGCAGCAGCAAGATCAGTGTCGACAGCGCCCGCTCCGCTGAAGTGAAGACGCGCGACGGCAAGATCAAGGTCTCGCGTACGCATGGCCGCGTATCGGCCGGGACGATTTCGGGGGCAATCGAGGTCGAGCAGGCGCGCAGCGCGCGCGCGGCCTCAGTGAGCGGCAAGATCAAGATGAAGCAAATCATCGGCTCAGCCGAAGCAATGAGCGTCAGCGGCAAGATCGAGATTGCCTCAGATGGCGCCGGCGATATCAGCGCGGCGACGGTCTCCGGCGCGATTAAGGTCCGAATCCCCAAGGACCGAGCCCCCGAGATCAAGTGTCATCGCAAGTCTGGCAGTCTTGACGTGGATTGCCTGGAAGGCAACGACCTGAAGATCACGGTGGCCACCGTATCGGGCGCGATCAAGGTAGGCACACACTGACTCCGGAAGACTCTCCCTATAGCGATGCAGAAGTCGCAGACTCCCGCAGACCAGCCTTCGGCCAGCCTCCCATGCCAGCAACGACCGTGAACGCCGCTCCGCCCAACTCGATCGAGGGCGCCGTGGTCTTCACCGACATCGTCAGCTTCACCGAGTTCAACGCCGTCGAAGGCGACGAGGCGGCGAATGAGCTGCTCAGTGTGCAGGAACAGATCGTCAACCAGCTCTTGCCCGCTGGATCCTGGCTGATCAAGGAACTCGGCGACGGGCTGATGCTCTGGTTTCCCGATGCCGACTCGGCGCTCGACACCTGTCTGCGCCTGATGCGTCGGTTCGAGCAGCACTCGCTCGACACGTTGCAGCCGCTGTGGGTGCGGATGGGCATCCATTGGGGCCGCCAGACGCGCCGGCGGGCCGACCTGATCGGGCACGACGTCAATCTTGCCGCCCGGATCGCCAATGAGGCCGGCGCAACCGAACTGTTGATCTCGGAAGCGACGCTGGCGGAACTGAGCGACGGACTGGTCGCGCAGTTCGAGGAACTTGGTCCCGTGATCATGAAGGGCATTCCCGATCCGGTGCGGCTGTACCGCGCAGTCCCGATCGACTGACGGCTCCCTCAACGCCTTACCCTGCGAACGTGAGTGTGCGACCCAGCCTCAACGGCATCGACCGGCGTCCGGCCTGGCGGCGCAATCTGCGGCTCTATCCGCTCTTCTACTTCTTCCACGACCTGCACTTTTGGATGCCGGTCTGGATCATCTTCGCCACCGACGAGGTCGGGCTGACCTTTGCCCAGCTCGGGGCGATTGGCCCCGCCTTCTATGTGATCACCTCGTTCGGTCAGCCGCTGGCCGGGGCGCTGGCCGACCGCTTCGGCCGGGTGCGCACGATCCGCGCATCGCTGATCATCTTCATGGTCTTTACGGCCTGGTTCGCGTTCTCGGACGCGTTCTGGATGGCGGCGGTCGCCTGGTCGCTGTGGGGACTGGCGATGGTCGCGATCACCGGCACCGACAGCGCGTTTCTGCACGACACCCTGCAGGCGCTGGGACGCGAGCGCGAGTTCGAGCGCCAGGCCGGGCGCGCGTTTGCGGTGAGGTCGCTGGCGCTGGTGCTGGCGACATTCACCGGCGGCGTGATCGCGGGTGAGATCGGCGGCCAGGGCGCGCTGCTGTGCGGGACGGCCGCGACCGGGCTGGCGCTGTTGATCTCACTCCTGTTCCGCGAACCGCCCAGGCACGAGAGCGAGCAGGAGACTCGCGGACCGACGTACATGGAGCTGCTGAAGGAGACGCTTCGACTGGCCGGACGGACGCCGACGATCCGCTATTCGCTGATCTTCAGCGCGCTGCTGATCGCGTCGATGGTGCCCGAGTTCTACCTGCTGCAGCCGTTCCTCAAGGAGCAGGGCGTGGAAGTGGGTTGGCTGTTCTCCGCGCTGCAAGCGCCGGCGCGGGTGGCGACCGTGTTCGCGGCGGCGCTGGCGTTCTGGCTGGCGATGCGTTTCGGGATCGTGCGCACGCTGGCCTCGATGCCGTTCTGGGTGGTGCTGGTCTACGTCGGCGTCGGACTGATCAATCACCTGGGCGCGATCGCGCTGTTCGTCATCCTCGGGCTCGCGCGCGGCGCGCAGATGCCGCTGATGGAGGGCTACCTCAACCGGCGCGTGCCTTCCCGGCTGCGGGCTACGGCGCTCTCGCTCAATCACATGGGCTGGGCACTGATCATGCTGCCCTTCCTGCCGATCTTCGGCGAGGTCGTGGACGCCTATCCGCTCACGACGGTGTTCCACGGCATTGCCGCGTTCTACGGACCATTGCTGGTGATCGTGATGATCCTCTGGGTCCGCGCCGATCGCAGCGAAGGTCGGCGGCTGCCGCTGCCGGCGGTCATCCCCCAGATCCTGCGTGAAGTGATCTGGAAGCCGCAGCGCCCGGCCGCTCCCGCCGTCACATCCGTCGACCTCGACTGAATACCCAGGAAGGAGTCTGGATCATGCCCGACCGACTTGCCGGCAAAGCGGCGATTGTGACCGGCGCGGGGTCCCGCGCGGAAGGGATTGGCAACGGCCGCGCGACGGCAATCCTGTTCGCGCGCGAGGGCGCGGACCTGCTGCTCGTCGATCGCGACGAAGCGGCGGTGCAGGCGACGCTGGACATGATCCGGGCCGAGGGCCACGACGCGGCGATTGCGGTCGCGGACGTGACCTCGACCGAGGATTGCGCGCGGATCGTCGCCGATGCGGTGAGCCGCTACGGCAAGCTCGACGTGCTGCACAACAACGTCGGCATCGGCGGGCGGGGCACGGTGGAGGAGATTTCCGAGGCCGAGTGGGACCACGTCCAGCGGGTCAACGTGACCTCGATGATGCTGACCTGCAAGCATGCCGTCCCGGCGCTGCGCGAGAGCGGCGGCGGGGCGATTACGAACGTGTCGTCGATTGCGGCGTTGCGGCCTCGGGGACTGACCGCCTACAGCGTGAGCAAGGCGGCGGTGGCGACCCTGACGCAAGCGCTGGCCGTCGATCACGGACGCGACCGGATCCGGGCGAACTGCATCATGCCGGGGCCGGTCTACACGCCGATGGTCTACTCGGGCGGGATGTCGGACGAGCTGCGCGAGCGGCGCAAGAACGCCAGCCTGCTGAGGCAGGAGGGCCAGCCCTGGGACATCGCCTGGGCGGCGGTCTACCTGGCCAGCGACGAGGCCAAGTACGTGACCGGGGTGATTCTGCCGATCGACGGCGGCGTCACCGTGCGCGGGCCGGATCGGTAGGGCCGCCCTTACTGGTCGTCAGCTTCAGCTTCGTCCGGTTCCCCGGTCGGGATCTCGTAGACGGCGGCGTCGCCGGCGTCTTCTCCGGCGGCGGTGTCGGCGAGCCATGCGCCGACCACGACGGTGTGGCCTGAGATATCCGTGGCCCAGCCGAACTCGGCGCGTTCGCCGGCGAGCACGGCGTCGACGGGCCCGAACACGCCGACTTCGACCCAGGTGTCGTCGCGCAACTCGAAGGCGTAGGCCGCGCCGCTGCGGTAGGTCTGCGACTCGGGATGGGCTCGGTGCGGCGCGCCGATGACCATCCGATCGCCCTCGATCGCCGCGGCGTAGCCGAACCAGTCGCCGGGCTGGGCGTCGGAGGCAGTCAGCTTGGAGTGGAAGTGCCAGAGGTTGTCGAGCTTCCAGACGTAGACGGCGCCCATGCTCCAGAGCGGATCGTCGTGGTCGTAGCCGCCGGAGGCGAGCCAGTTGCCGTCCAGCGCGACCTGCGAGCCGAGTCGGTCCAGCTCGAAACCGTCGGAGGCGAGCAGCTTGCCGGCGAAGTTCCAGACGTCGTTGTAGTAGTGCCAGACGAAGACCGCGCCGGCGTCCTCGGCGATGGTGTCGTCGCCGGGTGCGCCGACGACCAGCACGTTGTCGTCGAGGGCGATGTCGCGGCCGAACATCTGGCGCTCGCTGGGCTCGGCAGGGGTGAGCACGGCTTCCGCTCGCCAGAGTCCCTTGTGCTGGCGGTAGACGGTGACCGAGCCGGCGCCGACTCCCTCGACCTGATCCTCCCAGGCCGCCACCGCGATCCGATCGCCGGAGATCGCCAGGCTCCAGCCGAAGGAGGCGCCGGCGTTGGGCACGGCCGGCAGCAGCGTGCCGGTTCGCATCCACTCTCCGTTGATCTTCTCGTAGACGTAGGCGACGCCTGCGTCCTCGATGAAGCTGCCGTCTTCGGTCAGCACGTCCTCGTACGGCGCGCCGATCACGAGACGGCCGGCGTCGAGGGCGAGCCAGCGGCCGAACCAGCCGAGCGGATCGGCGAAGGGGGGCAGCAAGTAGGCGGTCTCGACCCAGGCGTCGTCGATGCGCTCGAAAATGAAGACCGCGCCGGTGTCCTCGCCGAGGACGTCGTGGTAGGGCGCGCTGACCGCGAGCACGTCTCCCTCGATCACGGTGGACCAGCCGTATTCGTCGAACTCGGCCGGCAGGCTGGGCGTGAGCGAGACGCCTTCGGCCAGCCAGGTGCGAATCGGCGGCACGGGCGCGATGGATTCCTGGTCCGGCTGCGAGTCGCCGCTCGCGTAGGGATCGTCGCCGTAGCCCTGCTGCGGCTGGGGCTGCGCGCTGGTCATCGACTGAGCGGCGGAGGGGCTGTCCGACTGGTCCTGCGATTGCGCGTCGTCCGGCTGGGATTGCTCAGCCGTCTGTTGCGATTCCGAGGCAACCTCGGCGTCGGCCTGCTGGTCCTGCGCCGCCTGCTGCGCGGCGGGGTCGGTCTGCTGAGGCTGAGCGTCCTGCTGCTGGTCCTGGTCGGCGGCGTCGGAGCAGGCTGCCAGGACCAGGCTGATGGTGACGAGAAGAATGGGGAACGATAACCAATTGCGACAAGACAGCGCCGGACGCAATGCCATGGAGCAATCCCTGCCAATCAATGAAACGACTGCCCCGCCGCGTCACTGCCCATCGGACACGGCGCCCCGCATTGTGTGTCAGCGTACCGGTGATCGGGCGTTTGGCGTTAGCGGCGATAGACGGGCTGGCGTTTCTCGCGGAAGGCGGCCTGCGCTTCGGCGGCGTCGGCGCCGTCCATCGTGATCTGCTCCATGGCCAGGGAGACGGGCAAGACCATGTTGCTGACGTGCTTGATCCACTTGTTGATCGGCACCTTGGAGGCGGAGATGGCGGCCAGGGGACCGTTGCTCAAGCGCTCGGCCAGGGCCAGGGCGGTCGGCATCAACTCGTCGTCCTCGCAGACGTCCTGCACGAGGCCCAGCTCCCTGGCCTGCTCGGCGCGGATGTGCTCGCCGGTCATGAGGAAGTACTTGGCGCGGGCCGGGCCGACCAGCATGGGCCAGATCACGCCGCCGCCGTCTCCGGCGCCGATGCCCATGTTGACGTGGGTGTCGCCGAGCACGCCGGAGCGACCGATGTAGACGACGTCGGAGAGCAGCGCGACGGTGGCGCCGAGACCCAGCGCGTAGCCGTTGACGGCGCAGATGGTGGGCTTCTCGCAGTCGAGCCAGTTGTCGACGATCAGCCGGGCCTCGTTGAGGCGGTTGAGGTAGCGCCCGCCCATGGGCTCGTCGCGGCTGCCGGAAAAGTCGCCGCCGGCGCAGAAGGCGCGTCCGGCGCCGGTGAGGACGAGGACGCGCACGTCGGGGTCCTTGTTGGCGTCTACGGAGAGCGAGGCGAGCTCGCGGTGCATGGCCGAGTTGACGGCGTTGAGCTTCTCCGGGCGGTTGAGCGTGGCGACGGTGACGCCGTCGGAGCGCTTGTCGATGTCGATGGTGGTGTAGGCGTCGGGGTTGAGGGTCATTGGGGTCTCCCTGTGTTGTTCGGACTCGAACAGGCTACCGTTCGGGGTCGGGCGATTTTGGCCGCTGGAGCACTGTTTTCAGGTTTCGGCGAAACTTTTTTTCCTGGTGGAAACGGAGGAAGATCGTGCGTGATTTCCAGTGTTTTACTGGAGATCGTGAATTCGGGGCTTTCAGCTTTTTTCAGGTTTTTTCAGGTTTCTTCAGGTCTGTGGGCGTTCGGGTTTGTTCGGATCCGTTCGGATCGGTTCGGCGCAGTCGGGGTGGCGGTTGCGGCATTCGGGTGTCGAAGAACGGGCATGGTCTCTCCTCTGCGGATGGCGGCGTGGTGGTTGTGGGTTGATGGTATGCGGACATGCGTTCTGTGGGTGTGTCGAAGTTGACGGAGGGGGGAGGCCCTCACCGCAGCATCAAGTGCACGGAGGGCCCTCACCCCCCGCCTACGCGGGGGCAGGCTCTAACCCTCTCCCTCGGGGAGAGGGGACCGGAGGGGCTAGCAATCGAGTTGGGCAGCGAGGTTGTGGAAGTCGGTGGCGACGATGTCGAAGGAGGGGTCGGGGGTGAGGTCGGCGGGGAAGTTGGGGCCGGCTTCGTGGGGTCGGGGGACGAAGGCGGTGCGCATGCCGGTGCGGGCGGCGGCGAGCAGGTCGCCCTGGTGGGCGGCGACCATCATCACCTCGTCGGAGCGGCAGCCGAGCAGCTCGGCGGCGCGCTGGTAGCAGTGCGGCTCGGGCTTGAAGGCTCCGGTGATCTGAGCGGAGAGGATGCAGTCCCAGGGCAGGTTGCCGAATTTGGCCATGTTGACGAGCAGGTCGACGTTGCCGTTGGAGAGCGTGGAGACGACGAAGCGGGTGCGCAGGCGCTGAAGTCCGCCGGGGGAGTCGATCCAGGGATGCAGCCGATGCCAGGCGCGGTTGAGCTCCTCGACTTCCGCGTCGTCGGCCTTGATGCCGAGTTCGTCGAGCAGGATCTTGAGCATGCGCAGGTGGAGCTGATCGGCGGTCTGGAAGGGCAGTTCGCCGTCGCGGACGAGACGCATGCCGCCGGCGTAGCCTTCGCGCCGCCAGCGATCGGTGAACATACCGGAGTCGGCGTCAACGCCGTGGCGGCCCAGGAACGCAGCGACTTCGGCGGAGACGGAGGATCGCCAGTCGACGACGGTGCCGAAGACATCGAAGGTAAGCGCGCGGACGTTGCTGAGGTCGTTGGTCATTGGAGTTCTTACGCTCGCGTCCCCATCGAGGGAGGAACCTTCACCCTCACCCTCTCCCAGGGGGAGAGGGGACCGGAGGGAGAGGGGATTAGAGGATCTGGCTGAGGAAGAGCTTGGTCCGCTCCTCGCGCGGGTTGGTGAAGAAGTGTTCGGGGGTGCCCTGCTCGACGAGCGCGCCTTCGTCGAAGAAGACGAGGCGGTCGGCGACCTCGCGGGCGAAGCCCATTTCGTGGGTGACGACGATCATGGTCATGCCGGACTCGGCCAGTTCCTGCATCACGTCGAGCACTTCCTTGATCATCTCGGGGTCGAGCGCGGAAGTGGGCTCGTCGAAGAGCATGATCTTGGGCTGCATGGCGAGGGCGCGGGCGATGGCGACGCGCTGCTGCTGTCCGCCGGAGAGCTGGGCGGGAAACTTGTCGGCCTGTTCGGGGATGCCGACGCGTTCGAGCAGTTGCATGGCCAATGCCTCGGCCTCGAGCTTGGGCATGTGCCGCACCTTTTGCGGGCCGAGGGTGATGTTGCTCAAGACGGAGAGGTGGGGGAAGAGGTTGAACTGCTGGAAGACCATGCCGACTTCCGAGCGGATCGCCTGGAGCGCGCGCACGTCCTCGTTCAGCTCGATGTCGTCGATGACGATGCGCCCGGCGTCGTGCTCCTCGAGCCGGTTGAGACAGCGGATGTAGGTCGACTTGCCGGAGCCGGAGGGTCCGAGGATGACAACGATCTCTTCCTCCTTGATCCGCAGGGAGACGTCGTCGAGGGCCTGGAAGTCGCCGAACCACTTGTCGACGTGCTCGGTGATGATCATGTCGCGGGCGTTGGCCAGCCGCGGGGAGAACTGCTCGGGCTCTTCGCTGGGGGCGCGGTCGGTCTCGGCGACCGCCTTGGGACCGGCCGATTCGGCAATGATGTCGGCGGCCGATAGTTCGTCTGGCATCTCTCGCTCCTCGTACCGCTTCTGGAATCAGGCTAGCGTTCGCCGACGCCCTGGGCTCGCTCGACGCGTTGCGATACGCGGGACATCATGAAGGCGACGATCCAGAAGATCACCGCGACGAAGACGTAGGCCTCGATCCGGTCGGGCGTGAATTCGAACTGCGAGATGGCCGAGTCGGCGTTGCCCTTCAGCTCCCGCAGGGGCAGGATCACGGTGACCAGCGTGGTGTCTTTCCAGATCGAGATGGCCTGACCGACCATGGGCGGGATCGAGATGCGCAGCGCCTGGGGCATGATGATCAGGCGCATGCGCTGGTACTGGCTGAGTCCGACCGCCTGGCCGGCTTCGTACTGTCCCCGGGGCAGGGCCTGGAGAGCGCCGCGGATGTACTCGGCCATGTAGGCGCCGGTGAAGACGGCCATGACGACCATGGCGCGGATAATCAGGTCGCCGCCGATGATGTCGTCGAGGATGAACAGCGCCACGAAGAGCCAGCCCAGCAGCGGTGCGCCGCGCACGATCTCGATGTAGGCGGTGCAGGTCCAGGCGATGGACTTGAGACTGGACGCGCGGCCCAATGCCAGGGGAATGCCGATCAGGATGCCGCCGACAATGCCGACCGGGGCGAGGATCAGGTTGAGCACGAACCCGTCGAGGTCGCGGATGCCGACGTTGCCGCCGGCCAGGAGCACGACCAGCACGATGGGGAGAGCGAGGATGAGCAGTGCGCCGACGAGCCGCACCTGCAGAGTGCGCATCGACGACGTGGCGCGCGGCAGCCGGTAGGTGAGCAGGTAGCCGATGTACATGCAGCCCACGGCGATCAGGAAGTAGATGCTGGACCAGACCGCCGCGCCGCCGTGGGCCATGAGGAAGATTACGAATCCGCCGACGAGCAGCACGAACAGGTGATCGCGGCGGCCCAGGGATGACCAGGTGCCGTAGGCGAGTCCGATCAGGGCGAAGACCAGAGCGATGCTGAACCAGAGCCGCCAGGCCTCTTCGCGCGGGAATCCGCCGGCGAAGAGCAGCCAGCGGTTGTGGGTGATCACTTCCCAGTTGGCGCCGAAGAAGACGAAGGCGATCAGGCCGACGACGACCGCGCCGAGCACGCCCGCGGCGAGGGCGGTGAGCAGCGTGCCGCGCCAGGAGGGGAAGAGGTTCTTGCGCACCCACTCGCGGGCGCGAACGGAGCGCGGCCGCCGCGCGCGCTGGCGATGGGGCGGCAGCACGATTCGTTCACGAGGGGCTGCGGGCATGTTGGCCATTGCGCATCCCTCCTTACACGCCGACCCGCGTGACGCGGGCGTTGATGAAGTTCATCAGGGCGGAAATCACAAGCGAGATCAGCATGTAGGTGACGATGATGACGAAGAACATCTCCAGCGCGTGGCCCGCCTTGTTCTGGATGATCCCGGCGACGCGGAAGAGATCGTCGTAGAGCACCGCGTAGGCGAGCGAGGAGTTCTTGTTCACGTTGAGGTACTGGTTGGTGATCGAGGGGATCATCTGTCGCAGCGCCTGGGGCAGGATGACCAGGGTCATGCGCTGGTAGGCGGAGAGTCCGACGGCGTTGGCCGCTTCGGTCTGACCGCGGGGCAGGGCCTGGATACTGCCGCGGACGATCTCGGCGTTGAACGCGCCGGTGTAGAGCGTGAGGCCGATCGTCAGAGCGGCGAACTCGGGGCGGATGACCATGCCTTCGAGGTAGCGGGTGCCCTCGACGTAGGGGCGGTCGATGCTGACCGGCAGGCCCAGCACGATGAACGTGACCAGCGCGCCGACGGCGAAGATGCCGAAGGCCCAGCGGTTGGCGTAGTGCGGTTGACCGGTCTCGCGCTCGCGCACCTGGCGTTGACGGCGGACGGTCATGGCCACCGCGCCGATGGCGATCAGCAGCGCGACCCAGACGCCGACGAACCAGTCGGGAGCGCCCCACCAGCCGGCGTCGGGTACCGGCCAGGGAATCGCCAGGCCGCGGTTCGAGAGAAAGGCGAAGTCGCCGATGTTGAGCACTTCCTGGATGATCGGCGCGCCGACCAGGAAGATCGCGTAGACCAGGACGACCTGGACCAGCAACGGCGTGTTGCGGAAGACCTCGACGTAGAGCATCGCCATCCGCGCGACCAGCCAGTTGGACGAGAGCCGCGAGACGCCGACCACGATGCCGACGACCGTGGAGAGCAGGATGGCGACGAAGACCACGCGCAGCGATGCCCAGACGCCGACGAGGTACATCTCGATTCGAGAGCTGGTCACGCCGTCGACGTCGATCAGCCATTGGTTGGCGACTTTGAAGGCGGCCGGATCGTTGAGGAAGCCGAAGCCGAACTCGCGCAGGTTCAGGGCGTCGTAGATGTACCAGAAGAGCAGCGCGGTGGCGGCAACGTAGAGGCCCTGCTGCAGTAGGCGTCGGAATCCGCGTCGATAGAAGAGCGGCACATCCCCGGCCGGCGCAGGTCCGCCTGGTGCAGGCGAGGGCGGCGCGGGAGCTTGTGTCGACATTGGAATCCGTTCGCGGTCCGGTTCGCGGGCGGCACTTCGCCAAATGCTAACGGAGAGACCGTCTCAGTTGGACGGCGGACGAACGAAGCGGCAGGCCGGAGGAACGGCAGAGGGGCCGCCCGGTGGGCGGCCCCTCTGGGTGTCGAACCGAGTGGGCTCGGTTTAGCGGTACGGCAGTGCGTACATGATGCCGCCCTCGCCGGGACCACAGTCGACGGCTTCGCTGGGCAGCGGCCGCGCCAGCGCGTTGAGGGTGCAGTCACGCGGGATCGCGTCGCCGATTTCTCGGTCGTAGATCTCGCCGTAGTTGCCAACGGCGGCAATGGCGCGCTGAATGAACTGCGCGTCCACGACCTCGAAGCCGAGCGTCGAGACCGAACCGCCCTCGAACGGCACGCCGAGCAATCGGGCGACCTCGGTGTTCGGCGGGTTGGAGGCCATCGCCGCGACGTTGGCCTGGGTGAGGCCGATTTCCTCGGCGCGGATCAGACCGTGGACGACCCAGTTGACGACGTCTTTCCAGTCGCTGTCGTAGTCGCGCACGCCGGGAGCCAGCGGCTCCTTGGAGATGATCTGCGGGAGGATCTTGTAGTCGTCGGCGTTATCGCGGACGACGATGCGGGAGGCGAGGTCGGAGGCGTCGGCGGTCAGCACGTCACAGCGGCCCTCGAAGAAGGCGGCGGCGACATCCTGGCTCAGACCACCGGTCGGCTCGTAGTCGAGTCCGATGTCGGTGAAGTGGTCGGCCACGTTCTGCTCGGTGGTCGTACCGGTCTGCACGCAGATGCTGGCGTTGGCCATGTCGCTGGTCGAGTCGATGCCGGAGTCCTTGCGGACGGCGAAGCCCTGACCGGTGTAGAAGGTGGTCTGGGCGAAGTCGACGTCGAGTTCCATGTCACGCGAGCTGGTGATCGTCGTGGTGCGGATCAGGATGTCGATCTGACCGTCGGCGAGCAGCTCGAATCGAGTCGATGCGTCGGACGCGTCCACGTACTCAACGGCGTTCGCATCCTTGAGCACGGCGGCCGCGATGGCCTTGCAGAACTCGATGTCGAAGCCGGTCACGTTGCCGTCTTCGTCGCGGTTACCGAACAGCGGCTGGGTCTGCTTCACGCCGCACAGCAGCGTGCCGCGATCCTGGATGAGCTGAATCGTGTTGCCGCGCGGCTCACCCGAAACCTGGGCGGCCGGCTGGTCCTGATCCTGTTGGGTCTGCTGTTCAACCGCCTGCGCCTGCTGCTGATCTTCATCCGACGTACAGGCGCCGATCACGGCGCCGGCGACCAGCGCCGCCCCTGCAAAGAGCAGAGCGCTGACGAGCCGTCGCCCCTGCAAACTCGGCAATCTCATTGGCGATCCCCTTCCTTGAATTGGGCGGCTCCGGACGGAAGCCCGACCCTCTCGCTCACGTGCGGAGTATACACACTGAATTCACACAGTGTGACACCTTCACCTATCTGATCGTCCGACTAGCGCTTCGACTCGGGAACCTCGAAGTGGAACAGCCGGGCCGCGTTGAGACCGAGGATCTTGGCCCGCTCCTCGTCGCTCAACTCACCCATCGTGCGCTCGATTGCGGCGGCCGAGTGCGGCCACGAGCCCTCGTGGTGCGGGTAGTCGTTGGCCCAGAGCAGGTTGTCGATCAGGTCGTACTTGCGGGCCAGGTCGATGCCCGGGCCGTCGTCCTGGAAGGAACCGAAGCAGTGCGCGCGGTAGTAGTCCGAGGGCAGGCCCTCGAGCTTGGGGAAGGCCCACATGTGGTGCTTGTGGTAGGCCTCGTCCATCGCCGTCATCGCCCAGGGAATCCAGCCGATGCCGGCCTCGATCGTCCCGGCGCGCAGATCGGGGAAGCGCTGGAACACGCCCGAGGCGCACATGTTGATGATCGGCTCCATTGTCATCGCCAGCGAGTGGAAGACGTAGTTGGTCACGGCGCCGCCGTTGCCGCGCGCGCCGCGCGGGTCGCGTCCGGTCGAGACGTGGAACGTGATCGGCAGACCGGTCTCCTCGACCGCCGCCCAGAGCGGGTCGAACTCGGGCAGGTTGTAGTTGCGCGAGTCCTCGCCCGTCGGTCCCCAGACCGGCTTGGCCGGGAAGGAGAAGCCGCGGAAGCCGCGCTCGGCAGAGCGCTGGATCTCGGCGATCGCGCCGGGGATGTCGCCGGTCGCGACGCAGGCCAGCGGCGACGAGCGGTCGTAGGTTTCGCCGAAGGTCTCCCAGGCCCAGTCGTTCCAGGCGCTGCACATAGCGTTGGCGAAGACCGGGTCGGAGGTCGCCCACATCGAGAGACCCTTGTTAGGGAAGATGATCTCGGCGTCGACGCCGTCGCGGTCCATGTCCTTGACGCGCTCTTCGGGGAAAGCGTTGCCGTGCTTGTCGCGCAGCAGGTCTTCGCCGGCCAGCTTCAGGTCTCGGATCTTGGTCGGGCGGTGACCCTCGGTCACCTGCCAGCGGACGCCGTCCTCGTCGACTTCGATGCGCGGCAGGCGGTGCCGGAACTGCTCGTCGACGCGGCGCTCCCAGAGGTCGACCGGCTCGTGCACGTGGCAGTCGGCGGAGACCATGAAGTACTTGTTCGGGTCGTCCGGCCGCGCGGTGCGGGTCCAGCCCTCGATGCCGGGCGTCCGTGTGCGGTGTTCCGGAATCTCATAGCCAACGGGGTCTGCCGAGGCTCGTTCGGCGGTAACCATGCGCAATTCCTTCCCGGCAGGCCCAGCCTGCCGTCGTTCGATAGCTGGTCAAAGTCTAACCGAGCCAGTGGGTGACCGCGAGGCCCTCACCCTAGCCCTCTCCCTCGGGGAGAGGGGACCTGAGTCAGACCTGCGACAGATCCAATCGTGAGAATGGACCGGGGTGGTCGTAGTCCAGCGCGATCGTTTCGATCACGCCGCTCTCGGGCAGCGGCAGGTCGATGTACTCGGGATCCAGCCCTTCCGACGGCCAGAAACGCAGCCGCACGCCGACCGCGCCGTCCGGGACCTCGTGCGAGGTCTCGGCCGCGCCGCGCCCCGAGTGAAACCAGTCTCCCTCAGCCTCGCCCTCGCCGATCAGCCACGAACCGAACCAGGTCATCGGCTCGCCGAAGTCGGAGGTCTGCAGATGCCAGACGATGCGAAGCTCACTCATGGTTTGCATCCTGTCGACTGGCACTAGGCGTTGACCCTGTAGTCGATTGCGACGAAGTGAAGGCGTCATACTCCTTGCGCAGCTGATCGAGTTCACTTTGAACTTGACTTAGCCGCACGCGTTCGTCAATGAGATCCTTTAGTGTTTGGAAACGCTCAAGCTCTTCTTCAGCATCCAAACGCTGTTGGCGGACATCGTAGAGTTCCGACTCCAGTTCGAGACGGTGAAGTTCAGCCTCACGCAGAATCGCTCCCTGCGCAGGATCGGGCGCTTCGACACGTCGATCCTTCGAGGGAGTATCGAGCATATGCTTGACCGGATTGTCGCCGCGGACTGGCGGAGTAGGTTGAGGGGCAGTGCCCTCCGTCTCGGGAACGGCATTCAAGAAGACCTCTGTTGGCGACCGGCCTTCGCGCAGCATCTGCACACGTAGACGCTCTCGCTGGAGGTGTTCTGCATGAGCCTTTGAGGGTGATCTCAGGCGTGCAATTCTCGCCTGTCTCCATCGCTGCTGTGCATGTGTATGTTCGTCGTCTGTCTGATGATCCACGCCTGTTTGTTGTCGGTGGTTGATTGATGACGATGCTGCTCTCGCAGCTTCGGCCGTTTGTGGACCAGCGGGACGACGTGGCATTAGAGACAGGATGAAAATGCCCAATAGTGCCCCACAGATGAATACGGCGAATCCCGCAACAGGCGCGCCGACCTCTTGGACGAGCCAGCCAACACCGCGCATAAGGAGGTCTAGCCCGATGACTACGGCCGCTCCCTCGTATGGCGCGAATCCCTTGCTTTGGGCGATGACGGCACCGATGACTCCGCCGAGCAAGATCGGAAGAATCCAGATGACCACCCAAGCTAGGGCTTCGAACTCCCAAAGTTCCATTGCAACAGCCCAATCGCTCTAGGGTGCGGACTTAGGTGTCCGTGAAGTTGGGCAGGCGCTTCTCGGAGAAGGCCTTGGGGCCTTCAATTGAATCGTTCATGCCCTGCAGGTTCTGCTCGATCGCCGCGCCGAACTGCTGGGCCATGATCGGTTCCATGTAGTAACCGCGGTAGAGCGCCTGCTTGATGTTGCGCACCTCGCGCGGCGCGAGATAGAGCATCCGCCGCGCGTACTGAAGCGCCGTCTCGAGCAACAGCTCCTGCGGCACCACACGCTGGACCCAGCCCAGTTGATGGCAGCGCTCGGCCCCGTACTGGGTGTCGCCCCAGAGCGCGAGTTCGAGCGCCGAGCCGAGGCCGATCTGCCGCGTCAGCGGGGTCATCCAGCCGGCGCCGCCCATGTTCCAGCGCGTCTCGGCGATACCGATCCTGGCCTCCTCCGACATGATCCGGATGTCGCACTGCATCGCGTACATGAAGCCGCCGGCGACGGCCCAGCCGTTGATTGCGGCGATCGTCGGCTTCCACAGGCCCAGCGATTCCGAGAGCGGCACCGGATTCTTGCGGCGCGAGATGATCGGCGCGGCGCCCGACTCGCGGCCCTCGCGCTCGGCTTCGCGGGTTTCGGCGGTGTTGATCAGGTCGGCCCCGGCGCAGAAAGCGCGGCCCGCGCCGGTCAGCACGGCGCAGCGGGCCTTGGGGTCGTCGCGGTATTCCTCGAACGCGTCGTAGAGCGCGTCGCTCAGTCCGTCGCCGATCGCGTTCAAGCGGTGCGGGCGATTGAGCGTGATCAGGTAGACGCCGCCGTCCTCGAGCTTGTCGACCTTGACGACCGGCCCAAAGACCTCCTGCGGCGTCGCGCGGTTATGTACCGCCGGGTCGTAGGTCTCGTACTGTGGCTCGCTCATCGTCGCGTCTCCGTCCCGTCGGATGCTGTGTCCGCCGTAGCGGCGGGCATCGATGTGCGCACGATAATCTACCGCTCTAAGCGCAAGCGTCAGACGGAGTCCAGCGCGATGACCCCAGCCAGCCACCTAGGTAACGGCCAGTCGCCGATCGACGTCAGCGGCTGGGTTGCGTCCGACGAGCCCGAGCCCATCCTTGGCTACGACAGCGACGCGGCGCGCGTCGAGCGGACGCCGGGCTTCGTCATGATCCACTTCGATTCGGGCAGCGAACTGACGCTGGGTGAGGATCGCTACCGGCTGCTTCAGCTCCACTGGCACACGCCCGCCGAGCACACGATCGACGGCGATGAGTTCGCCGCCGAGGTCCACTTCGTCCACGTCAATGCGCAGGACGAGCTGCTTGTCGTGGGAACTGTCTACCGCCTCGGAGAAGCGGACGAGGGTCTGCAACAGATCATCGACTCGCTGCCGCCGGCTGACACTGCGGACGAAGTCCCGTCCCTGTCCGCGGCCGACCACCCTCCCGATTCCGACGGCTTCTACCACTACGTCGGTTCGCTCACTGCGGCGCCGTTCAGCGAACCCGTCCTCTGGTACGTAGGCCGCTCGGTGCGCACCGCGTCGCAGCGCCAGGTCGAGCAGCTGCAGGCGTTGTGCGGCGGCCCCAATGCGCGTCCGTTGCAGGACCGCAACGAGCGCACGATCCTCTGCGTCGGCTGCGGCCGCTGAGCGACGCTACCATCGAGCCAATCCCGGTCAGCTACGACGAGTCACGACCATGCCACCTCAAGTCAGCACCTCTCTCGGCACACTCCAGGGCGCGGAGGACGACTGCTGCGCCGTCTTCCGCGGCGTGCCATTTGCCTCGCCTCCGGTCGGCGACCTGCGCTGGCGTCCGCCGGAGCCGATGCCGTCCTGGGACGGCGTCCGCGACGCGACCGAGTTCTCCGCCTCGGCGATGCAGCGCCAGTTGCCCGGCGATGTCGGCGATCTGATCGGCATTCCGGCGCAGACGCAATCGGAAGACTGCCTCTACCTCAACATCTGGACGCCAGCCTGCGACGAGGGCAAGCGTCCGGTGATGGTCTGGATCCACGGCGGCGGCAACACGGTCGGTTCGGGCACGCAACCGCGCATCGACGGGCGGGCGCTGGCCATGACCGGCGACGTGGTCGTGGTGACCCTGAACTATCGGCTGGGCGTGTTCGGCTGGCTGCATGCCCCGATCCTCGGCGCATACGGCAACGAGGGCCTGCTCGATCAGACGGCGGCCCTGTTCTGGGTCCGCCGCGAGATCGAGGCGTTCGGCGGCGATCCAAACAACGTCACCGTGTTCGGACAGTCGGCGGGCGGATTCGACATCGCCCACCTGATGGCGATGCCGGCCGCGACCGGCGCGTTCGACAAGGCGATCCCCATGAGCGGCTCGCTGATCGACACGATCACCAAGGTCGAGGCGCGCGCAGTGGCGGAGCGCTTTCTGATGCGCTTCGGCGGCTGGGACGATCCCGAGCGGATGCGCCGCGTCGACGCCGGCGACCTGCTCGATTACCAGGTGGAGTTGACCGGCGGCGGATTCGGCGGCGCCCGCTTCGGTCCCGTGGCCGACGGCTACTCGCTGGGACTCGACGCCGAACGGCGGATCGGCGCGGGCATCCAGACCAAAGGCATGCCGCTGCTGATCGGTCACACGAAGGACGAGTTCAACCTCTTCACTGCGACCCGCGTAGGCGCCGACCAGATGTCGGACAACGATCTGCTCGCCGCGGCCACCGCGCCCTTCGGCGGCATGCGCGCCGCCGAAGGCGTCGACCGCTACCAGCGGGCGCGCGACGCTCGCGGCGAGCCGACCGACAACCTCTCGGTCTGGAACGCGATCATGACCGACTCGATGTTCCGCATCCCGGCCGTCAAGACGGCCGAGGCGCAAAGTCGTCACACGCCGGAAGTCTGGAGCTATCGATTCGACTACCCGTCGCCCGCCTACGAGGGCCGGCTGGGCAGTTGCCACTCGCTCGACATCCCCTTCATCTGGGGCACCTACGAGGCCGAGAACATGAAGCGCTTCTGCGGCGACGCATCGCCCGAGCTGGAGTCGTTGTCGAGAACGATGATGCAGACCTATCTCGCCTTCGCCAGGAGCGGCGACCCGAACAACGAGCATCTGCCGGACTGGCCGGCGTATGGCGTTGAGGATCGCGCGGTGATGACGCTCAATCACGACAGCGAAATCGTCAACGCCCCCGCCGACGAAGAGCGCGACTTCTGGGCCTCGCTGGCGCCAAGGGAACTGTCGCGGGTCGGCGGATAGACTGAATCCAACAGAGGAAAGGCCCGGACATGAAAATCGAAACAGGATTCGGCGGCGGCTGGCTGGGCGGCATCGCCGAGCAGGTCAAGACGCTGGAGGCTCGCGGCTTCGACTCCATCGTCGTGCCCGAGACCAAGCACAACTCGCTCTTCCAGATGGCCCTGGCGGCCGAGCACACCGAGCGGGTCGAGATCTCATCCTCGGTCACGATCGCCTTCCCGCGCACGCCGATGATCATGGCGCAGGCGGCCTGGGACCTGCAGGAACTCTCCGGAGGCCGGATCAACCTGGGCCTGGGCAGCCAGGTCAAGGGACACAATGTCCGCCGCTTCGGCGGCACCTGGTCGCCGCCCGCCAAGCGGATGGAGGACTACATCAACATGATGCGCGCCGTCTGGCACTCCTGGCAGACCGGCGAGCGTCCCGAGTTCATCTCCGACAACTACACCTACACGCTGATGACGCCGATGTTCGATCCGGGGCCGATCCCGTTCGACCCGCCCAAGATCTCACTGGCCAATGTCGGCCCGCTGATGGCTCAGGTCGCCGGCGCCTGCGCCGACGGCCTCCGGCCGCATGGTTTCATGACCCACAAGGTAATGATGGAGACCGTGATTCCCAACGTCGAAAAGGGCGCCAAGCGGGCAGGCCGCAGCCTCGACGACATCGACCTTGGCGTTGGTGGATTCATGGCCTTCGGCGAGACCGACTCGGAGGTCGAGCAATCGATCGACGGCCTGCGCCGGGCAATCTCCTTCTACGGCTCGACTCGGTCGTACCACCACATCTTCGAGGCGCACGGGTTCGAGTCGCTGGGCATGCAACTGCACGAGCTCTCGCTCAAGGGCGAGTGGGACAAGATGGCCGATGCGGTCAACTTCGAGGTCGCAGCCGAGATGGCGCACGCCACCACCTGGGACGACCTGCCCCGCTACGTGCGGCAGAACCTGGGCTACGCCAGCCGCATCTCGCTGGGCCAGTACACCCGCCAGCGGGACGAAGGCGGCAGCAGCTTCGGCTACCCCGGTCAGAGGCGCGGCGAGTCCAGTGCCCCCAGCCTCACCGAGGAACGCCTGACCTGGCTGATGGACGAACTCAGGCCGCTGGGCGCCAACCCGTCAGCGGATTAGGCGTCGCCCAACCGCGCCATGCCGGATCCCTACCAGCAACTCCTCGACGATCTCGCCGCCGAGCAGGGGTATCTCGACGCTCGGCTGACCGGCCTGCCGGACGAGACCTGGGAACACGACACGCCCTGCCGCGGCTGGCTGGTGCGCGACGTGATCGCCCACCTGGCCGAGGTCGACGACGGCGCGGCCGCCGTCGCCTCGGGAGCGGCCGAGCGGCTGGAAGGCGGCGAGCGCTCGGCCGACGGCCTGCGCTCCGCCTTGCAGGACAGCTCGCGTCACATGACCCGCCTGCAACTCGTCGACTGGTGGCGCGCCGCTCGGCAACGCCTCCAGGACGCGCTGCGCCCGCTCGATGCCCGCACCCGCCTGCCCTGGGCTGGACCGCCGATGAGCGCGCGCTCGTTCGCCACCGCCCGGCTGATGGAGTGCTGGTCGCACGGACTCGACGCGCTCGACGGCGCGGGTGTCGAGCCGCTCCACTCGGATCGCCTGCAGCACATCGCGCATCTCGGCTTCATCACACGCAGCTTCGCCTACCAGACCCGCGGCCTGGAACCGAACACCGACCCCTTGCGGGTGGAGTTGACGCTGCCATCCGGCGCAGCCTGGGCGCGCGGCGACGAGGACACGGCAAACGTCGTTTCCGGCACGGCCGTCGACTTCTGCCGCGTCGCGACCCAGCGCATTCACTACCGGGACACCGGCCTCAGCTACACCGCCGGCGCGGCTGAAGAGTTCCTCCAGGTCGCCCAGGCCTTCGCCGGACCGCCGGGCGAGGGCCGCGCGCCGCAGCGCCGCTAAGCAGGCAGACGGTTACCCTGCCGCTCATGCTCTCCCCCTACCGAGTCATCGACCTCACCGACGAGCGCGGCGTCCTCGCCGGACAGATGCTCGCCGACCTCGGCGCAGACGTGATCCAGGTCGAGCCGCCCGGCGGCTCCAGCGGCCGCGCCGTTGCGCCCTTCTTCGCCGACTGCCCCGACGACTCGATCTACTGGGCCGCCTACACCCGCGGCAAGCGCGGCGTCACCTGCAATCTCGAGGACCAGCGCGGCCGCGACCTCTTCCTGCGCCTGCTCGAATCTGCCGATTTCCTCTTCGAGTCCGCCGACATCGGCCGCATGGCCGAATTTGGACTCGGCTATGAGGCGCTGCATGAACGCTTCCCGTACCTGATCTACACATCGATCTCCGCCTTCGGGCAAACCGGACCCAAGGCGCACTACGTCGGCTCCGACCTCGCCATCTGGGCCGCCGGCACGCCGTTGCTGATGACCGGCGACGACGACCGCCCGCCCGTCCGCGTTTCGCAGCCGCAGTCCTGGGGCCACGCCGCCGGCGACGCCGCGGGCGGAGCCATGCTGGCGCTGCATGCGCGACACGAGAGCGGGCGCGGACAGCACGTGGACATCTCGGCACAGGTCTCGGCGGCGCAGGCGACGCTGGCGCAGGTGCTGGCCCATCAACTCGGCGCGGTCGAGCCGGAGCGCTACGGCGGCGGGATCAAGATTCGCGGCCAGGCGATCCGCGGCACGGCCGATGTCGCCGACGGATACATCGTGCTGCTGATGGGTCCCGGACCGGCCGTCGGACACTTCGCCAATCACGCCGTCAAGTGGCTGGTCGACATCGGCGCCGCCGAGCCGGAGCTGCTGGACGAGAACTTCGTCACCTACGCCGACCGCGTCGCCACCGGCCAGGCCGATCCCGCGCTGTTCCCGCGCATTCAGGAGATCATGCGCGAGGCCGTCGCCGCGCGGACCAAGCAGGAGATGCTTGAGATCTCGATCGAGTACGACCTGCTCCTCGTCCCCGTGCTCACCGTCGCGGATATCGCCGACAGCCCGCAGCTTGAGCACCGAGGCTTCTGGCAGGAGATTGAGCACGAAGACGGTCGCCGCGTGGTCTACCCGGGTCCGCCGCTCAACATCATGGTCGACGGCGACCCGCTCGGTATCAGCCGCCGTCCGCCGCCGGAACTGGGACAGCACAACGCGGAGATCTACTCAGAACTCGGAATGTCCGCCGCCGAGATCGAGGAGCTGCGGTCGGAGGGCGTGATATGACCCTGCCCGCAGGCTCCGGGCCGCTCGCCGGCGTCAAGGTCCTCGACCTGAGCTGGATCGTCGCCGGTCCGACCGTCGGACGCGCGATGGCAGACTATGGCGCGACCGTGATCCGCGTGGAATCGCCGTCGCGAGTCGACACGGCGCGCGTCGTCGGACCGTTCCACGGCGACGAGGCCGGCGTGGAGAACTCCGGCCTCTACGGCAACGTCAACGCCGGCAAGTGGGGGTTGACGCTCGACCTGCGCGTGCCCGAGGCGCAGAACATCTTCCGCCGCCTGGCCGTCTGGGCCGACATCGTCTGCGAGTCGTTCACGGCCGGCGTCCTCGCCCGCTGGCAACTCGATGACCAACACCTGCGCGCGCTCAAGCCCGACCTGATCATGCTCAGCAGCACGCTGCTCGGCCAGGACGGCCCGTACAACCAGGTCAGCGGATTCGGCAGCCAGGGCGCGGGCATGGCCGGCATCCAGGACCTCGCCGGATGGCCCGACCGCGCCCCGGCCGGTCCCTTCGGGCCGTACACCGACTATCCCGCGCCGCGCTTCGCGCTGACGGCGCTGCTGGCGGCGCTCGACCATCGAAATCGCACCGGCCAGGGTGTGTTCATTGACCAGGCACAGGCTGAGGGCACGCTGCAACTGCTCGCCCCGGCCCTGATCGACGTCAAGAACGGCGGACCCGCCCTCGAGCGGCGCGGCAACGACGACCCGCAGATGTCGCCTCACGGCGTCTACCCCTGCGCCCCGCCCCAGGGCCGGGCCGAGTCATGGGTCGCCATTGCCGTGGCCTCGGACGACCAGTGGACTCGCCTCGCGCCGCTCATCCGCGCAGACGGCACGCTCTCGCTGGACGAGCGCCGGCAACGCCAGCAAGAGATCGACGAGCAGCTCGCCGCCTGGACCAGCCGCCGCGACGCCCGCGAGGTCGAGACCGTTCTGCAGACCCTCGGCATCTCCGCCCACCGTCTGGCAACCACCGAGGACGCCGCCAACGATCCCCAGCTCGCGCACCGCAACCACTTCCGCCGCCTGCCCCACGCCCTGCACGGCGAGACGGTCGTCGAGGCCTCGCGCTACATCCTCTCCGACACCCCCGCCAACCCCGCCCGCCCCGCACCCCAGTACGGCGAGCACAACGAGCAAATCCTCAAGGACGTCCTCAGCCTCACCGACACCGAAATCGAGAACCTGGCAGCCTCCGGCGCCTTGAGCTAGAGCGACTCGACTGCCTGAGGCATACGATGTGTTTGAGAGGAGAGTGCACGACGATGTCGCCGGTACCGAATTCAGAGCTCACTGACGCCACCTACACCCTGGCCGAAGCGGCGGCGTTGGCCGGCGTGTCCGGACAGACGATTAGCAACTGGTTCCGGGGCCGCGAGGGCTCGGCGCAGACACCTCTATTCGACGATCGTCGTCGCGCGCGTGACCAGGAGATTCGACTGTCATTCCTGGAAGTCAGCGAGACGATTGTCGCGGCTCTGCTCCGAACACACGGGGCAACCATGTCGCGCTTGAGAACTGCACGAGAGTTCACGCGACGACGAATCCGCTGCGAGTATCCGCTTGCCACGGAGCAGTTCAAGCTCGCCGGCGGTCGAATCTTGTTTGAGTTCGAGGAGCACGCTCCAAGCCGCCGGAAGGAAGATGTGCTGGTCGACTTCGATATCCAGGCTGGACAACGGGTGCTGCCGTTCTACTACAGGACCGCGATGGAGCGATTCGAGTACCAGGACGACTCCGATTACTCCTGGGCCCACCGATTTCATCCCTACGGCAGAGCGATTCCACTGGTCATCGATCCCCGCTTCGGCAGCGGGCGGCTCACGGTCGCGGGCACCAACATTCGAGCTGAAGCGGTGTTCGCAAGGCTCAACAGCGGCTATTCGACAAGCGACATCGTTGATGATCTGCGGCTCCCCGGCGAGTTAGTGGAAGCGGTGGCCGGATTCAATCAAGCAGCCTGACCCTGTTCTTTGACGCCACGATGGGGGTGCGTGTTGCTCGGGTGCTGGAGCTGGTCAACGCTCCCGATTTGAGTTGCATCGCGCTCACTGAGCACTATCGCGGCACCCCGACTCATGGGCTGGAGATTCCAGACGAGACGTGGATGCGCGACGCCGGCCGCGAGCGCTGGTTGGTGCTGACTCAGGACCGGCGCCTCATCGAACGAACATCCGAACGCGAAGGCATCGTCGCCAACAAAGTGGGCGTAGTGATCCTCCGACCCGGCGATGCGGTCAACTATGACGTCTTGTCGTTCATCATCCGACGCTTGGCTTGGCTGAGGCAGATCAACCAGGACTCCCGACCGTTCGTCTACAAGAGTCATCTCCGTGGACGACCGCGACGGGTTCCATTGGCTGAGTCGGGCGTCGCCTAGCTGTTCTCCGACTTCCACGCGGCGAAGCAATCACCGCGCGTCACGACCGTCGCCCGCGACACACCATGACCGCTCCATCGCACGTGCGTTCTCATACAATGGCGAGAGGCCGAACCACCGTCAGCGACCCGGGAGCGCATCATGAACCCCACCGATCCATCCGACATCATCCGACATGACCCACCCGCAGGGCGACGATTTCTACCCCGATCTGACCTGATCCCGACAAGATCTGACCGGATCTGACCAAATCTGACATCCCCCGACGCCGGTCGCCAGCCCACAGCAAGGAATTCGCGCAGATCGGTCGGAACCGGCGCTCATCTGCCCCGTTTCCGGGCGCTGCCCGCGAATTTTCGGAGTTACGACTCCGCCGACATCCACTCGGCGACGCGCTCGCCCATCATCATGCAGGTGAAGTTGGTGTTGGCGCGGACCAGGGTGGGCATGATCGAGCCGTCGACCACGCGCAGGTTGTCGACGCCGTAGACGCGGCCCTCGCTGTCGACGACCGCGCCCTCGGACGGGTCGGGACCCATCGGGCAGGTGCAGGTCGGGTGGGCCATGCTGGTCGCCGTGGCGTGGATCCACTCGTCCAGCTTCTCGTCGTCGTCGACAGTCTCCTGGTCGATGTCGATTGCGCCCCGGTGATACGGCTTGAGCTCGTCCGACTGCGCCAGGTTCCAGGCCAGCCGCGCGCCCTCGCGCAGGCGGACCCGGTCGCCCTCGTGCTCGTCAAACTTCAGGTCGATCTTCGGATGCTGCGTGTAGTCGGCGCTCTCCAGCGTGACCGAGCCGAACGAGTTCGGCAGTTGCACGCCCGGCGCGATGCCCCAGACCCAGTCCGAGTCCGGCGCCTCCTCGTCCTCGCCGACCCAGGCGCCGAAGCGAGCCTCGCGACCGATCAGGATGTGGCCCAGCAGGTAGACCTGCATGTCGTTGAACTCGCCGGTGGCCGAGGTGTAGCGCAGCAGTGTTTGCGCCAGCGGACGGTCGGGATCGACCGTGCCCGGCGTGGGCCAGAACAGCATCGGCGTCATCGGGTGGTCCATCAGGTGCTTGCCGACGCCCGGCAAGTCGACGACCGACGGGATGCCGAGCTCGGCCAGCTCCGAGGCCGGGCCGATTCCGCTGCGCAGCAGGATCGCCGGACTCATGATCGCGCCCGCCGAGAGCACGATCTGCTTGCCGCGCACCTCCTGCAGCTCGCCCTCGCACTCGACCGCGAGACCGACCGCGCGGCCGTCCTCGAACAGCACCCGGTCGACCAGGCAGTGTCCGCGCACGGTCAGGTTGAGCCGGTTGCGCGCCTGCGAGAGGAAGCCCAGGTTGGCCGACCAGCGGGTCATCCGCTCGGGGCCGTCGCGGTTCATCGCCAGCGGCGAGATCCCGGTCGACTCGGGGTCATTCTGGTCGTTGGTCTGCTCGAAACCGTGCGCCACGCAGGCGTCGTAGAACCCGCGCTGCACCGCCTCCATCTCATCGAACGTCCAGCGCCGCACGGGAATCGGGCCGCCCTGACCGTGGAAGTCGCCGCCCTCGTCCTTGTCGTCCTCGATCCCGCGGAAGTAGGGCAGACACTCCGACCAGGCCCAGCGATCGTCGCCGGTCATCTCGGCCCAGACGTCGTAGTCGCCCGGCGCGCCGCGAATCGCGACGCCGGTGTTGATCGCCGACGATCCGCCGACCAGCTTGCCGCGCGGCAACGGCGCATCGCGCCCGGGCACGAACGTCGCGTTGAAGCCCCAGTCGTGCCGCTGGACCGACGGCTCGTGGATGCTGTTGACGTCGCTCGGCAGTTCGCCCAGCGTGCGGTAGTCGGGTCCCGCGTCGAGCAGCAGGACCGATCGCGAGCGGTCCTCCGACAGCCGCGTCGCCATGACCGCGCCCGACGATCCGCCGCCCACGATGATCACGTCGTATTCCATCCGGCTCCTCCTCGCTCGTTCGCTGCACTGGTTTGCTTCTAATGCGACGCTGAGGGTACGGCATCGCCGCCCTGGCCTCGCCCGCGATCAGCTACCGCCGGACCGGTTGGGCCGCGACACGGCAATCAGTTCGGCGGAGAGCGGCGACAGCTTCCGCGCCGCCGCGACCACCTGCGACAGCCGCGGCCGACTGGCGATCATGACCCAGAGCAGGCCCGTCGCCGCGCCGATGCCGACGACCGTGAATCCCAGCGTGAAATCCCCGGTCGCGTCGCGCAGCGTGCCCACGACCAGCGATCCGGCGACCATGAACAGCATCATCACGGTCGACGACCAGCCCATGATCTGTCCGAAACTCGAAGCGCCGAAGTAATCCGCCCGCAGCGCCGTGATCAGCGGACCCCGAGCACCCCAGGCGAGCCCGTTGACCACCGAGCAGAGCATCACCATCCAGTAGCTGTCGGCGATGCCGAAGATGATCGCCGCTGCGCCGTGGCCGACCATGCAGAAAAGCAGGATCAGGCGCTTCGAAATCACGTCGCCCAGGTAGCCCATCGTGAACTGCCCGACCAGTTGAAACGCCGACATCACCGACCAGGCCGCGCCCGCCTCGGCGGCGGTCAGACCCTCGATCTCCTGCACCCGGGTGGCGAAGTAGACCATCATCCCCGAGATCACCATCAGCGGCGTGCCGTGGGCCAGCGCCAGCGCCCAGAACGCCCGCGTGCGCAGCGCCTCTCTCGCCGTGAAGTCGCGATGGCGGTAGGCGCGGTTCGCGTCCGCCGGCGTAAATCTGCCGCCGGTACCGGCCGATGCCGGGGTTCTCGCTCCGCCGTCGGGCTCCATGCCCTTCTCCCGCGGATCGCGGACAAACAGCGAGGACAGCGCCATGCCCACGACCAGCAGCACGGCGGCGGAGAGCATCGCCGTCCAGCGCCAGCCGACCGCCTCGATCAGCGTGCCCACGACCGGCGGCAGGAATCCGCCCAGGCCGAAGCCCATCGCCATGAATCCCAGCGCCCGCGATCGCAGCCGCTCGAACCAGGTCACGGTGACGACCGAGATCGTCATGAAGCCGCCGACCGACGCCCCGATCGAGATCAGGAAGTAGAAGCCAATGAAACTGCCTTCGTCCCACAACCGGCTGAAGGCGAACATGCCCAGGGCCGTTGACGCGATCCCCCAGCGGATCATCGTTCTGGGGCTGAAGCGGTCAATCAGCCAGCCCTGGATCGGACCCAGGACGCCGCTTTCAACGCGGGTCAGCGTGAACGCGAATGCGAACAGCGAGGCCGACCACAGGTACTCGGCCTTCAGCTCAGCCACGTAGAAGCTGAAGGAGTGCATCACCAACCCGCCGATGAGCATGTTGATGATCATCCCGGCGGCGACAATGTACCAGCCGAAGAAGATGTTCCGGCGAACCAGGCGCGAGCGCATACGCCCAGTATGGGGGATGTCAGGAATCGGCGGTCTGCTTGCGGTCGAGCGCGGTTCGTTGCGGGGCCGCACGCGCGGCCGCGCCGACGACGCGGCGGTTGGGCCTGAACATGGCAATCGGCTGCGCCGCTCGCAGCGCTCCGGTCGCCGTCACCACGCGGACGCCCGGCAATCGCGGGCGGCCGGCCATCAGCACCCAGATCGCGCCGGTCAGGGCGCCCAGCCCGAGCACGGTGAAGGGAATTGCGTAGCTGCCGGTGGCGTCGAAGAGGACCGAAGAGAGGAACCCGCCGACCGTCATGAAGGTCGACATCACGATCGAGGACCAACCCATGATTTGACCGAAGTTGGAAGCGCCGAAGTAGTCGGCCCGCAGCGCGGTCAGCAGCGGCGCGCGCGACCCCCAGGACAGTCCGTTGATGATCGCGGCGAACAGGATCATCTCGTAGGACGTCGCAAACGCCAGCATGATTGCCGCAATGCAGTGGCCGAACATCGGCGGCACCAGCAGCAGTCGCTTGGACATCCGATCGCCGAGATAGCCCATGCCAAGCTGTCCCACGAGCTGGGCGACATTCATGATCGTGTAGGCGATGCCGGCATGGAACGCGGTTAACCCCTCGACCTCGGTGACCAGCAGGGTGAAGTGGACGAAGACGCCCGACACCACCAGCAGGGGAGCCCCATGGGCGAGCGCCAGACCCCAGAAGGCTCTCGTGCGCATCGCCTCGCGCGCCGTGAAGTCACGGTGCCGAAATGCGCTTGCCCCGGTCTGGGCGCCTTGCCGGTCAACGGATGCGGCGGCGGCGGAGTCGGCTGCTCCATCCTTCACCAGTCCGCGATCCTCAGGCCGGCGGACAAACAGCGTTGCCAGCACTTGACCGACAGTGAAAAGCACAATTGCGGAGAGCAGCGCGGCGTTTCGCCAGCCGATCTCCTGGATCATGTATCCAATCGGCGTAGCCATGAATCCGCCGAAGGCAAAGCCGGTCGACATGTAGCCAAGCGCGCGCGAGCGTTTCTTCTCAAACCAGGTCACGACCGCGACAGAGACGGTCATAAAGCCGCCGACCGACGCGCCGATTGCGACGATGAAGTAGAAGGCGATGAACGTGCCCTGGCTCCAGAGTTGCGAGAATGCGAGCAGGCCGATCGTGGTTGAGGCGATGCCGATCCGCATCATGGTTTGTGGGCCGAAGCGATCGATCAGCCAGCCCTGAATCGGCCCCAGGACGCCGGACTCGATCCGGGTAATCATGAAGGCAAGCCCGAAGATCGTGGCGGGCCAGAGAAACTCGGCCTTGAGTTCAGCGACATAGAAGTGGAAGGCGTGCATGATCAGCCCGCCCATCAACATGTTGATGATGATTCCGGCGCCGACGATGTACCAGCCGTAGAAGATGTTGCGGTTTGATCCGAACAGTGCGGGCAGCACTCAGGCCATTCCTCTTCAAGCCCCTATGCCCGCCTCCAGCCGACCGGCGCGCGGTCGTATCAGATCGGAACAGGTGACCAGATGTCACTCTATCGCCGACGCGCCTCTGGGTCTGCGCTCTGGCATACTGCCTGCCGATCGCACCAGCCGATCACGCTTCTCGAACGCACGCAGCCAGCGCTGCCTGGAAAGGACCCTGAACATGGCTACTCAGAGCGGAACACGCGCGGATGTCGATGCGATGGCGCAGCAACTCTCCAACTGGGGACGCTGGGGGCCGGATGACGAGCGCGGCACACTGAACTACGTCACACCCGGGGTCTCGGCCGCAGCCGCGGCGCTGGTCTCGGAAGGGGTCACGGTGAGCTGCGCGCTCGAGCTGGCCAAGACGCCGGCGGCCGACAACCCAACCCCGGTGACGCACTTCATGACCGGCGCGGGCGACGTCAGCGGACTGGGCGGCGTGCGCGGGCTGGAGGCGACCGGCGACGGCTTCGTGATCTCGCCCCACGGGATGGCCAACACCCACATCGACGCGCTCTGCCACATTCTCGACCAGGGCAAGATGTACAACGGTTACCCGGCCTCCGAGGTGCTCTCGACCGGTGCGGCCAAGAACTCGATCATGGCGCTCGAACAGGGCGTCTCCACGCGCGGCGTACTGCTCGACATCGCCCGCCTGAGAGGCGAGGACTGGCTGGAACCGGGCTACGGCATCAGCGTGGACGACCTGGAGGCTGCCGAGGCGGCGCAGGGAATCAGCGTTCGCTCAGGCGACATCCTGCTGATTCGCACGGGCCGTGACAATCGGCGTGAAGCAGAAGGCGCCACGCCACCGTTTGCCGGCATGGCCGGGCTGCTGATGGAGACGCTGCCCTGGATCCGCGAGCGCGAGGTGGCGATTCTGGGCTGCGACGGCGTCTCGGACGTGATTCCCTCGAATGTTGAGGGTTCGCCCCTACCGATCCATCACATCATCATCACCTACATGGGCGTGCACCTGATCGACAACGCCCGGCTCGGCCCGCTGGGCGAGGCCTGCGCCGGACGCCGTCGTTGGGAGTTTCTGTTGACGATCGCACCGTTGCGCCTGGTCGGCGGGACGGCGTCGCCGATCAACCCGATCGCGATGTTCTAGCCGCGATCGGGTTGACGGACGAGCAAGCCGTTCAGAGAACCTCGCGGCCGCGTTCTCCGGTGCGGACGCGGACGGCTTCCTCGACGTCCATGACGAAGATTTTGCCGTCGCCGGTGCGGTCGGAGCGGGCGCCGGCGATGATCGCTTCGATCGCCGGCTCCACGTTGAAGTCGGAGATCACCGTGATGATCTTGACCTTGGGGATCATGTCGACGGTGTAGAACTGTCCGCCGCGTCCGGCCTGCACAACGCCGCCCTGGTAGCCGTGCCCGGCGACCCGCTCGACATGCAGTCCGGTGATGCCCGCTTCGATCAGCCTGCGCTTGACCGGTTCCAGCGACTCGGGCCGGATGATTGCTTCGATCTTTTTCATGACAGCAACCTCTTCAGCGCTTCGGCTCCACTGGGAATCGGTTCGTCAATCGTATCGCTCGCGTCCCAGCCGAAGCCGATTTCGTCGTACTCGTAGGCCGGTTCGTTGTGCGTGCTGCGGTCGAGTCCGATCATCTCCTCGGTCTCGTTGACCCGCAGCGGCATCAGCCTCTGCACGACGATGAACAGGATCGAAGACACGACCAGCGACCAGCCCAGCGCGGCGATCACGCCGACGAACTGGCGCCAGATCAGGTCGGCGCTACCACCGATGAATCCGTTCGCTCCGCCGGTGACTTCGGAGACGGCGAAGATGCCGATCGCGAGCGCGCCCCAGATGCCGCCGACGCCATGCACCGCGAACACGTCGAGGGTGTCGTCCATGTCGCGCCAGCGGTGCAGCAAGCGAATGGCGTAGAAGCCCAGGATCGAGGCGACGGACCCAATGCAGAGCGCCGGGAAGAAGTTGAGATACCCGTCCGTCGCGGGCCAGAGTCCGACAGAGCCGGCTGCGGGAGTGATCGCGACCAACCCGGCAACGGCGCCGGTCGCGGCGCCAATGATCGAGGGATGACCCGTGTAGCGCCACGAAAGCAGCGTCCAGGCGACCAGTCCGCCGGCGGCGGAGATCTGGGTCTGGACGAAGGCATTGATTGCCGACGAGTTTGCTTCCAGGGCTGAACCGGCGTTGAAGCCGAACCAGCCGAACCAGAGCAGGCCGGCGCCGATCACGACCTTGGACACGTCGTGCGGGCGCGTCTCGGCGACGGAGTCGCGCCGGCGTCCGACGAAGAGCGCTCCGGCCAGGGCGGCCGCTCCGGCGTTGATGTGGACCACGGTGCCGCCGGCGAAGTCGAGCGCGTCGAGCTGGAACAGCCAGCCGTCGCCGTGCCAGACCCAGTGACAGATCGGCGCATAGACGAAGGTAATCCAGAGCACGGTGAAGACGAGCAGCGCCTTGAACGAGATTCGTTCAACGAACGCGCCGGTGATCAGCGCCGGGGTGATGATGGCGAACATCATCTGGAAGACCATGAAGGCCAGTCCGTCGGCAGTCGGCTCCAGGCCGCGCAGGCCGAAGTTCGTCAGGTTGCCGACGAACCCGCCGATATCGGTGCCGAAGGCGAGCGAGTAGCCCCAGAGGATCCAGACGATCGTGGCCACGCCGGCCATGACGAACGACTGCATGATCGTCGCCGCGGCCGACTTGGTCCGCACCAGTCCGGAGTAGAAAAAGGCCAGGCCCGGCGTCATCAGCAGCACGAGCGCGGCAGAGGTTAGGAGCCAGGCATTATTCCCGGCTTCACCGACTTCCAACATGGGCGTCTCCCCTCGCGGCGTGGCCGACCTGCCCGCAGGTACGATCAGCCGCGCCATCCGCAGAACCAGTGAGGGCAGTGTCATGCAAGCGGGGAACACTGCGGTTACGAACGTATGAATTTGGCCGCCTGATCGGTGGTAGCCTCGCCTCATGATTGACTCCGACGCACTGCCGTTGGCGGGTGACGTGGCGCTGGTCACCGGCGCGTCGCGTGGAATCGGACGCGCGATTGCCCTGGAACTGGCAGCGCAGGGCGCGGACGTGGGCGTGAACTACACGTCCTCGGCCGACGCCGCGCAGGAAGTGGGCGAGCAGATTGAAGCGCAAGGCCGACGGGCCTGCGTCGTGCAGGCGGACATCTCCGTCGGCGACGCCGTCAGCGCGATGTCCAAGGCCGTGACGGACGAGCTGGGCGCGCCGACAATCCTGGTCAACAACGCGGGGATCACCCGCGACATGCTGGCGATGCGGATGAAGTCGGCCGATTGGGACGCCGTGGTAGGTACGAATCTGACCGGATCGTTCCTGACCACGCAGTCGGTGCTGCGCGGCATGCTGCGCGCGCGCAGGGGACGGATCATCACGATTGGGTCGGTGATTGGCACGGTCGGCAACGCCGGTCAGGCCAACTATGCGGCGGCCAAGGCGGGACTGGCCGGCATGACCCGCTCGCTCGCCCATGAATTGGGCTCGCGCGGGATCACGGTCAACCTCGTCTCGCCGGGCTTCATCCAGACCGACATCACGGCCGACCTGTCGGAAGACGTAATCAGCAACGTGATGCAGCGGATTCCCCTGGAACGCCTCGGCGATCCGGCCGACGTGGCCCCGCTGGTCGCCTTCCTGGCCGGTCCGGGCGGCGCGTACATCACGGGACAGGTGATTCACGTGGACGGCGGCATGGTGATGGGCTGATTGAGTTGGTTCCAGCGGACGTACTGTTCGCCAATCCGCACTTGACAGACGGTTTACGGCGAATCTCCGATTCGGAGCCGATAGAATTGATGACTAACCTCCGGCGCGGCACCTGATCGCCGATCACGCCGGAGAGCAGGAGCCGAGATGGACACGCTCACGCTTAGCGACGAGTCGGTAGACGAACCACCATCGGGTGAGCACCCAGCGCTCAGTGACGACGAGTATGCGCTGCTCTTTCCGGGGCAGGGTTCGCAGTCGGTCGGCATGGCCGGCAAGGTGCTGCGCGTCTACCCCAATGCTGAGCAGTGGTTCACCCGCGCCAACGAGGTGCTGGACTACGACCTGCTGCACCTGATCGAGCACGGCCCCGAGGACCAACTCAACGAGACTACGCACTCGCAACCGGCGATTTTCGTCGCCTCAGTTGCCTGGTTGGAAGCGCTGCGGGAGACCTGGGCGCAAGCCGGACGGACGCTGGCGCCCAAGGTGGTCTCTGGGCACAGCATGGGCCAGATCACGGCGATGTTCGCGTCGCGGGCAGTCGACTTCGACGAGGCGCTGCAATTGGTGCGCAGGCGGGCCGAGGTCATGCACGCGGCCGACTCGCTGCGTCCCGGCGGGATGGCGTCGATCATCGGCCTGCGGGATCGGGTCCTGAGCAAGCTGGTCGGCGAAGCGGCGGACGAGGGCACGCTGGTCGTCGCTAACGACAACTGCCCCGGACAGACGGTCGTCTCGGGCGACGAGGCGCCGTTGCGGAAGATCATGCGTCTGGCCGATGAGCACGGCGCGCGCCGCGTGGTCCGATTGCCGATTTCGATCGCCTCCCACTCGCCGCTGATGGCCGGCGCGCAGGCGCACTTCAGCGAGGCCGTGCACACGATTTCCTGGCGCGACCCCGTGGTGCCGGTGGTGAGCAACATTTCCGGCGGCCTGATGCACACCAAGGATCAGCTCACGAGCGAGTTGTCCGAAGCGTTGACCGCGCCCGTGCAGTGGCAGCACGCGGTCAAGACGATGGCGGCCCAGGGATCGACGCTGTTTGTCGAAGCTGGGCCTGGCGATGTGTTGTCGAAGCTGGTGCGCCGCATCTCGCGGACTTCCTGGACCTTCCCCCTGTCGGACGACGACACCGGGCTCTCGACTCGCGACTACCCCGACAAGAGCGACGGGATCCCCAAGTAGTGGCCTCCCGCAGCGCCTCCACCGACCGCCGCGTCGTGATTACCGGCGTGGGAGCCGTTACACCTGTCGGCAACGATATGCCGACGACTTGGCGGAACCTGGTCGACGGACAGAGCGGCGTGGGGCGGATCCAGCGCTTCGACCCTGAGGAGTGGGGCGTCAAGATCCCGATTGCGGCCGAGGTTAAGGAATGGAATCCCGAGCCGCTGCTGCCCGATGCCAAGGCGTTGCGCCACATGGACCTGAACACGCAGTATGGGATGGTCGCCGGGCTCGAGGCGCTGAACGACTCGGAACTACAGATCACCGAAGACAACCAGCACCGGATCGGCATCATTTTTGGTTCGGGCGGCGGCGGGATGGAGCTGGTCACCCGCTGGCAGGACACGCTGGTCAGCCGCGGCGCGCGGCGAGTCTCGCCGTTCGCGATGCCCAATCTGATCGCCGACGCGGCCTCTGGCCACCTCTCGATCGCTACCGGAGCGACGGGACCGAATTACTCCCCGACCTCGGCCTGCGCGACCGGCGCCAATGCCGTCGCCGACGGGTTACTGCACATCCGATCGGGACGGGCCGACGCCCTGCTGGTCGGCGGCTCAGAGGCGATCATCCTGCCGCTGTTTCATATCTGCTTCGAGCGGATGGGGGTGCTGGCGACGCCGGCCGAGCCCCTGAGCGCTTCCTGCGCGCCCTATGACCTGCACCGCAACGGCTTTGTCCCCGGCGAGGGCGCAGCGGCGATGATGATCGAAGACCTCGATCACGCGCTGGCCCGCGGCGCGCCGATCTATGCCGAAGTCGTCGGCGGCGGGTCGGCCAACGACGGCCATGACATTGCCCAGCCTGAGCCGCACGGTCGCGGACTGATGGTGAGCGTGCAGCAGGCCGTTGATGAGTCGCAGATCGATCCGGCGAGCATCGGATATGTTTCAACCCATGGAACGGCCACCAGGCTGGGAGATCAGGTCGAAGTGACGGCCCTGAGGCGCATGTTCGGCTCGCACGCCGACGACCTCGCCTTGTCCTCAATCAAGCCCGCGACCGGCCACATGATGGGCGCCTCCGGTGCGCTCGAAGTGATTGTCTCGGCGATGGTGATCAAGGAGGGCGTCGCTCCGCCGACACTGAACTACGAGACACCAGATCCGGAGCTCGACATTGACGTGATCCCCAACGAGGCACGCGAGTTGAAGGTCGAGTCGGCGCTTTCCTTTTCGGTTGGGCTGGGCGGACACAACGCCGCCGTGCTGTTGAAGCGTTTCGACGAGTGAGCGACCCGATCCGATCATCCCACCGCCCGCCCGAAGAGCGGATCGTGATCACGGGAATCGGCCCCGTGACCCCGATCGGAGTGGGCGTTGAGGCGTTCTGGGACTCGCTCACGAATGGCCGCTCCGGAGCCCGCCAGGTCCCGGAACTGATCGACGCGGGCCTCAAGGTGCAGATCGCGGCCGACATCCCCGAGTTCGATCCGGCCGACTACATGGACCCCAAGGCCGCTCGGCGCATGGCCCGCTTCGCCCAACTCGGCGTGGCGGCGTCGCGTCTGGCCGTCGAAGACGCGGGACTCGATCTCGACGCGTACGACCCGGAGCGGGTCGCCGCCGTGATCAACACCGGCGGCGGCGGGGTGACCACGATCTCGCAGCAGACCGAGGTGCTGAACAGCCGGGGCCCGGGCCGGGTTTCGGCGATGTTCGTTCCGATGATGGCCGGCAACATGGCCTCCTGCCAGGTCTCGATCGAACTTGGCCTGCGGGGGCCGGCGTTGACCTCGTTGGCCGCCTGCGCGGCCAGCATTTACGCCTTTATCGACAGCCGCCAGATGCTGCTCGGCGGCGAGGCCGATCTGGCCTTGTGCGGTGGGACCGAATCCAACGTCTCGGCCCTGGGCATATCCGGACTTGCCAACATGCAGGCACTCTCGCGCCGCAATGAAGATCCCGAAGCGGCGTCGCGCCCGTTCGACGCCGACCGCGACGGCTTCGTTTTCGGTGAGGGGGCAGTCGTCTGCGTGACCGAGTCGCTGGCCAGCGCCCTCGAACGAGGGGCGCGCATCTATGCCGAGGTGCTCGGCGGCGGTCGAACCGCCGACGCCTATCACATCACCGCTCCCGATCCTGCCGGCGACGGCGCGGCGCGCGCCATGTCTGCCGCGCTGCGCAACTCGGGGTTGAATCCCGATGAGATCGGCTACATCTGCGCGCACGGCACCTCGACGCCGCTCAATGACGCGATTGAGACCCGGGCCATCCGCTCTGTGTTCGGCGATCACGCCGACCGTTTGGCGGTCTCCTCGGTCAAGTCGATGTCGGGGCATCTGATGGGTGCAGCGGGCGCGCTCTCAGGCGCGGCGACGGCGCTGGCGCTCTATCACGGCGTGTTGCCACCGACGATCAACCAGGAGACCCCCGACCCGGCCTGCGACCTGGATTATGTCCCGAATGAGGCTCGCGACTGCAGTCTGCAGGCCGCGCTGGTGAACGGCTTCGGCTTCGGAGGACAGAACGGTGTCGTGGCGCTCTCGCGGGTTGATCACTGACCTCTTACCCTCAGCCATAACATCGCTAGACATCTGACCGCCCAGGCAGGAGCCGCCACATGTCCGACGACCAGAGCCTGCTCACCCGTGTCTCACAGCTTGTAGCCGACCAATTGCGTCAGCCGCTCGACAAGGTCACCGCCGACGCGCACTTAATCGACGACCTCGACGCCGACTCGCTCGACATCGTCGATCTGACTATCGCGGTCGAGGAAGAGTTCTCAACCGACGACATCCAACTCGAGATTCCCGAAGAAGACGCCGCCGAGATTCGCACGGTGCAGGATCTGATCGACTACTTGACCAACGCCGGAATCGATTGACCATGCCGCTGCGCCGGATCACCGCCAGCGCGAGCGGCGCCATCAGTCCCAGCGCCAGCAGGCTTGCCTCCGAGGCTGTCCGCCTGGCGGCGGGGCGCAGCGCCCTGAATCGCAAGACCACGGGACCGACGGCATTGATCGTGGCCGAGGGCGCCGTCGCGGTGGGCACACTTGACGACGACGCCACGCTCGGAGTTGGAGAGGGTGTGCTGCTCGAAGCAGACGCGCCCTATTCCCTGATCGCCGAGAGCGATTCCCTGACGCTGCTGTTCTCGGTACCCGATGTCAAGGGCGGCGCGGCTGTTCCGTGACCCTGGTCAAGTCAGCTAGCCCACGGCCAGGACCTTCTCTGGCTGCCAAGTGGCGGCGCTCAGTTCGTCGCGCCGCAGGACTGCGGCCACGTGTTGGTCCGTTGTCACTGCCAACGCCTTGTCCCAACCGTCGACCGGAGCGTGACGAATCTTCTGTCCGCGCTTGATTCGCTGGAGTTGATCGCCCTGGAGCAGGAAGTGAGGCCAATCGGGAAACAGATCGGCGGGCGGGATCGCGAGCGACCAGATCTCACCGGCCTCGGCTGCCGCCTGCAGTGCGTCCAGACTGTGTCCGTCGGACGCCTCGGTACGGCCGATTCTCGTCCGGCGCATTTTGATGACGTGAGCGCCGCAGCCCAGGGCGGCTCCCAAGTCCCGCGCGATGGCGCGGACGTAGGTGCCGGTGCTGACCGACATCGTGAGCGTGACGCGGTCCGAGGAGAGTTCCACGGCCTCGAGCTCGTGGACGGTCACGTCGCGAGCGTCGATCTCCACCTGTTCGCCGGCACGCGCCGAGCGGTAGGCGGCGACGCCGTCGCGCTTGACTGCGCTGTACTGAGGCGGGACCTGCTCGATCGCTCCTCGAAACTGTTCCAGCGCGAGGTCGATCTCGTCCAGCGTCAGGTCGGGTACAGGGGCGGATGCGATGATGTCGCCTTCGCTGTCGTCGGTGTCGGTCGTCTGGCCGAGCAGGATCGTCGCCTCGTAGCACTTGCGATAGGGCGCGAGGTACTCGTTCAGGCGCGTCGCTGCGCCGACGAAGATCGGCAGCAGACCGCTGGCCAGCGGATCGAGCGTGCCGCCGTGTCCGACTCGGCGCAAGCCGGTCCAGCGGCGGATGTCGCGCACGACGTCGTGCGACGTGGGACCGCTGGGCTTGTCGACCAGGAAAACGGCGCCGGGATGGAAGGGTTCGCGGCGTCGGCGGCTCACGATGCGCCCAACGCGCGGAGACGCTCCTGGACCTCCGCCGACCCGGCGATGCGCGGATCCAGTTCGAAGCTGGGCCAGGGCACACGCTTGAGGTGGAGTTGTCGCCGAATAGTGCGATGGATGAACGGCGCCGCATGGGTCAGGGCATCGATCGCGCCGGACGCGGCCTGCGACTGTTCCGCCTCGCTCAGACCGGGATCGCTCATTGCTGAGATCAGCACGGTGGCCTTGCTCAGATCGCGAGAGGCGCGGACTTCGGTCACGCTGAGCAGTGCGATCTCGAGTCTCGGATCCTTGAGCTCCCGGGCGACCACCTCGGCAATCGTGTCGCGCAGCAGGTCGTTGACCTTTTGCATCCGGTCGACGCCGCCGCTGTCTCGCGGCGCGGCGAACGGACGCCCGCTTCTGCCGCCGCGTACGGATCTGGTCATGAAAGCGGCCGCCTTTATCGAGCCACGTTGCGGATCTCGCCGCCCTCGACGATCCGCGACTGCGTCTCGATGTGGAAGAACTCCAGTTGGTCACCGGCTTCAAAGGTGTCGAAGTGAGCCAGCGCGACGCCGAACTCCTGTCCGGCGTCGACTTCCTGGACCGTGTCCTGGAAGCGGCGCAGGCTGGAGATTGGCGACTCGGCGATTTGCTCTCCGTTGCGGTAGACGTGGACCTGCGCGTCGCTGCGGATGTTGCCGTCCAGCGAACGGCAGCCGGCGATGTTGCCCAGCCCGCGAATGGGGAAAACCTGCAGCACCTCGGCGTGGCCGTCGACCACCTGCATCTGGACCGGTTCGAGCAATCCGCTGATCGCGGCTTCGACCTGTTCGATCACCTCGTAGATGATTGAGTAGCGGCGAATCTCGACGCCTTCCTGCTCAGCCAGCCGTTCGGCACCGGGCTCGACCGGGGTGCTGAATGCGATCACCAGTCCTTCCGAGGCGAGCGCCAGGTTGACATCCGCCACCGTGACGGCACCGGCGGCGGCGTGGATCACCTTGACCGCCACTTCCTCGTTGGACATCCGCTCCAGTTCGTCGCGCAACGCCTCGTAGGAACCGACCACATCGGTCTTGACAATCAGGTTGAGTGCGGACACATCGCCGCGTGAGATCTCGCCGAAGAGGGCGTCGAGCGTGGCTGAATGCTGAATGTGCGCCTCGCGCGCCTCGCGCTCGCGGCGAGCTTCCTCGTAGATCCGCTTCGCCTCGCGGCCGCTTTCGACGGCGCGGAACGGGTCTCCGGCTTCGGCGACTTCCTGCAGACCGAGGACCACGACCGGCATGGACGGACCGGCTTCGGAGATTCGGTTGCCGGCGAAGTCGGTCATCGCCTTGATCCGGCCCCAGGTCTGGCCGACCAGGACTGCATCGCCCTGGCGCAGCGTGCCGCGCTGGACCAGCAGGGTGGTGCGCGGACCCTGGCGGCGATCGAGTTCCGCCTCGAGCACGACACCGGAGGCGGCGCGGCTGGGATTGGCGGTCAGCTCCGCGATATCGGCGACCAGCAGGATCGTGTCGAGCAGGTCCGACACGCCGTCTCCCTGGGTCGCCGAGACCGGCACGAGCGGCACGTCGCCGCCGTACTCCTCGACCTGCACGCCGGCGTCGGCGAGCGCCGCCTTCACCCGGTCGGGGTTGATGTTGTCCAGGTCCATCTTGTTGAGCGCGACGATGAAGGGCACGCCGGCCGCGATGATGTGGTTGATCGCTTCGCGCGTCTGCGGCATCACGCCGTCGTTGGCGGCCACGACGAGGATGGCGATATCGGTGGCCTGGGCACCGCGCGCGCGCATCTCGGTGAAGGCTGCGTGGCCGGGTGTGTCGATGAAGGTGATCAGGCGATTGTTCGCGGTGGTCTGGTAGGCGCCGACCCGCTGGGTGATGCCGCCGGCCTCTCCATCGGCGACGCTGGCGTCGCGGATGTAGTCGAGCAGCGAGGTTTTGCCGTGATCGACGTGCCCGAGCACGGCGATCACCGGCGCACGGTCGCGCAGGTCAGCCGGATCGTCGTCCTCTTCCACCATGCCCAGGATGTCGATCGTGCTCGGCGCTTCTTCTTCCTCGACGACATCGCCCGCTTCCTCCGGGTCGAAGCCGCGATCCATGGCGACGATGGCTGCCGTGCCGTAGTCCAGCGTCTTCGAGACATCGGCCATGACCCCGTTGGTCATCAGGGTCTTGATGATCGACACGGGCGTGTCGCCGAGCAGATCGGCGAGTTCGCGGACCGTGAGCGTGCGCGGAATCAGGACGGTCGCACCCTCGGCCGCCTGGGTCTGGGCGGGCTGGGTCGGCTGGCCAGACAAGGGCTGGGGCTGTCGAATCGTCTGTTGTGTGGTCATGGCGTTCTCCGCAGTATCAGGGTAGGCGGGTCAGTTCGGCGATCTCACTGAGCGTTGGTTCGGGTACAGAGCCGCGCAGCGCGCGCGCGAGCAACTTCGGTCCCGAGGATGCGGCGGCGATGCACTGCGAGCCTCGGTGGAGATAGGCGCCGCGGCCTTCGGACGGGGAATCGACGACCAACTCGCCGCTGGGTCGGCGCACGATTCGGATCAGCTCGGCCCTCGGCGCGGTCTCACGGCAACTGACGCAGCGCCGGCTGGACGAGCGCGCGTCGTCTGGTGCAGAGCGGTGTGCTGAGCGGCTGGCGGACATCGGAATCCTTCGTGCTGCGCGGGGCTGGAACCCGCGTCGTCGTCAGACGGTCGAAGAGGCTACGGCTCGGGCGCCTAGAACTCCTCCTCGAATTCCATGTACTCGGCGTAGGGATCCTCTTCGAGGCCTTCGTCGACTTCGTGGTAGCGAGGCCGACGCCTGCGGCGGTCGCGCTGCGACTGCTGCTCTTCCTCGCGGCGGAGCAGTTCCTCGCCGAAACGAATCTGTCCATCGTCGCGCGCGGCCGGGGCGATCTCGGTGGCCTGCAGGACCGGTTCGAGTTCCGGTTCTTCCTCGACCACTTCGGGCTTCTCGCTGGGGGTCGCGGGAGTGGGGATCTCGATCGGCGCGGGCACGGGCGCCTCGGCAGCGGGGCGCTCAGGCTGGGGCGCCGCGCGCACCGGCTCGGGCTCGGGCAGCGGCTCGGGTTCGATGGCGATCTCGTCCTGCGGCGCAAAGGGACCGCGGCCTTCCTGCATCATCCGCTCGGCCACGGTCTGAGGCTTGATGTCAATGCGGAAACCGGTCAAGCGGGCCGCGAGGCGAGCGTTCTGGCCTTCGCGGCCGATGGCCAGGCTGAGCTGCATGTCGGGCACGGCGCATTCGGCCGTGTTCGTTTCGCGATCGATGCGGACGGCAAGAATCTGGGCGGGACTGAGGGCGTGCTCGACAAAACGGCGCGGATCGCGATCCCACTGGATCACGTCGACGCGTTCGCCGTGCAGCTCGTTAACGATGTTCTGGATACGCATCGCGCGCATGCCGATGCAACTGCCCACCGGGTCGACCCCGGACTGGCGCGACCAGACGGCGATCTTGGTGCGATGCCCCGGCTCCCGCGCCACGCCGCGGATCTCGACGACGCCGCGCATGATTTCCGGAACCTCAAGCTCGAACAACCGGCGCACAAACTCGGGGCGCGATCGCGAGATGACGATCTGCGGCCCCTTGTTGGCGCGCAGCACCTCGACCATGATCGCCTTGACCCGCTGGCCCGAGCGGTAGCGTTCCATGCGCACCTGTTCCTGGGCCGGCATCACCGTTTCAGTATGGTCGGCGAGTTCGACGATCACCTGATGCGGCTCGACGCGCTGAACGTCGCCGCTGATGATGCCTCCCTCTTCCCCTGAGTACTTGGCAAAGACCGCCTCGCGCTCGGCTTCGCGCAGCGCCTGGAGCACGACCTGCTTGGCCGTCTGCGCTTCGATCCGGCCGCCGACGCTCTCGACATCGTGCTCCTGCCGCAGCGTCGATCCGATGCTCGCGGCCGGATCGATCTCGCGGGCGCGATCGAGTTCGATCTGCAGATCGGGGTCCTCGATGTCTTCTTCGATCTCCACCACTTCGCGCTCGGAGGAGACGGCCATGCTGCCGTCGTAGCGGTCGATGCTGACGATTACGTTGCCGGGCAGCTCGTAGCGCCGCTTGACGGCTGCGGCCATGCCGCGCTCGACCGCATTGAAAATCACCTCGTCGTCGAGGTTCTTGTCCGAATGCAGTTGCTTGATGGCCAGCAGAAAGTCGGTTTTCATGTCTGGGGAGCCTGCTGATCGTTGCGCTCGATGATCCATGCGAGGGGCGCAGGATCAGACAGGGCAGCCCGACCCACACCCGTCATCCGCACCCTTTGACTATACACGCAGGCGCGCCGTCGAGGACTCGATCTATCAAGCGGTAGTCAGCCGGCGAGCGAATCCATTGCCGCTCGGACGGCTGTCAGGGCGCCGGACAGCGGCGCCGGGGAGGGCTCGGGTTCGCTGCGCAGCTTGAGTTCGATCTGACCTTGCTTCAGGCCGCGTGAGCCGATTGTGACACGCAGCGGGGCGCCGAGCAGGTCGGCGTCGTTGAACTTGACCCCGGCTCGCTCGTCGCGATCATCGGTCAGGACCTGCCAACCGGCATCCGACAGCTCCGACTCGACCTGCCCGACCGCCTCGGCGACCTCGTCGCCGCCGCCCAGCGGGACGATATGGATATCAAACGGCGCGACCGAACGGGGCCAGACGATGCCCAGCTCGTCGTGATTGGCCTGCACGACGGCGGCCATCAAGCGCTCGATGCCGATGCCGTAGCAGCCCATGATCGGCGTCTTGCGCTCACCGTCGGCGTCGAGGAAGGTCGCCTCCATCGGGTCGGCGTAGCGCGTACCGAGCTTGAAGATGTGGCCCAGCTCGATCCCGCGCTGCATTTGCAGGTTCGAGTCGCACTGCGCGCAGCTATCGCCCTCGCTGGCCGTAGCGATGTCGGCCACCGTCGCGGCCGACCAGTCGCGGCCGTAGGTCACGTTGTGGAGATGCATCCCCTCCCGGTTTGCCCCGGCGACCAGGCCACCAGCGTCAACGACACTCAGATCGGCAATGACCCGTGCTGGATCGACGCCGATCGGCGACGCGTATCCCGCGACCCAGCCGGCTTCGGCTACTTCCTCGGGCTGCAGTGGGCGCGCATCCCGGGCATCGAGCGCGTTCATCAGCTTCAGTTCGTTGACCTCCAGGTCGCCGCGGACCACGGCGAATGTCGGTTCGCCGTCGACCAGGAAGAAGGCGGCCTTGGCCGTCGCCTGTTGGGGGATGCCGAGAAAGTCGGCCAGGGCCTCGATCGTGGTGATCCCGGGAGTTGCGACTTCGGTGAGTTCGCCGTCGCTTCCGGTCGACTCGCCGCGGTCGAACTCGGCCCGCTCCTGGTTGGCAGCGTATCCGCAGTCCTGACAGAGGATGATGTTGTCCTCGCCGATATCGGTGAGGAAGATGAACTCTTCCGACTGCTTGCCGCCGATCGCGCCGGAGTCGGCCTGCACGGCGACGACCGGCACGCCGCAGCGCCGGTAGATGTTGTAGTAGGCCTGCCGCATCGCGTCGTAGTTGAGCTGAAACGCCTCGTCATCGGCGTCGAAGGTGTAGGCGTCCTTCATGATGAACTCGCGGACCCGCACCAGTCCACCGCGCGGGCGCGGCTCGTCGCGGAACTTGGTCTGCATCTGAAACACGCTCTGGGGCAGGTCGCGGTAGGACTGCACGACCTTGCGGAAGAGGTCGGTCACCGACTCCTCATGCGTGGGAGCCAGCACCATCGTGCGCTCGCGCCGGTCCTTGAGGTTGAATAGCACCGGACCGTAGGAGTCGGCGCGGCCCGATTCTTCCCAGAGCTCGCGGGGCTGGATTGCCGGCATCCGCATTTCCTGCGAGCCGGCCGCCTCCATTTCCTCACGGACGATCTGCTCGATCTTGCGCAGCGTGCGCCAGGCCGGCGGCAGAAACGAGTAGACACCGGCGGCGAGCTGCACGATCAGGCCGCTGCGGAGCAGCAATTGGTGATTGGCCGAGTCGGCGTCGGCCGGCGCCTCGCGCAGCGTGCGTCCGAAGAGCCGGGACATACGGGTCACGGGCATGTCAACGAGCCTTATGTGTTGATCTCACTGCAGCGACGATATCAGCGCTCGCGCCGGCCCAGCCGTCGGAAGCGCCGACCCAGCGCGAAGCGGTCCCAGCAGACGAACGCCAGCCAACAGGCCAGCGCGGAGCCGACCAGCGCCGCCAGCATTGAGACGCCGATGCCGAGCGAGTTGTCCAGCCCGGCGAGCGGCACCAGGACCGCGGCGCCGACGCCGCCCACGGCGGCGAAAGGCGCAGACCAGAGCGATCCCCGGGCTCGGCGGGGCAGACTCAACGCGATCCAGCTCAGGGTTGAGATCAACAGCCAGGTTGCGACGAAGAGGATCAGGAAGATCGCATTGAAGAGCACGCATCAACGGTACGATGCAGGTGTCCAGTGGTGGGAGGACGAACACCATGGCGGAGACGATTCAACTGACCGGCGACTTGCGCCGTAATCCGACGCGGGCCGTCCGCGTGGGCGACGTGACGATTGGCGGCGGCAGTCCGGTGGTGGTGCAGTCGATGGCCGCGACCCGGACGCAGGACATCGAGGCCACGGTCCGGCAGGTCAAACTGCTTGAGGCTGCGGGAGCGGACCTGGTCCGCGTCGCGGTGGACTCGCGGAAGGACGTCGAGGCGCTGGCGGCCGTGCGCGAACAGACCGAAGCGCCGCTGTCCGTCGACTTGCAGGAGAACTACCGGCTCTGCACGCAGGTCGCGACGCATGTCGACAAGATTCGCTACAACCCAGGGCACTTGCATCATCACGAGAAGTCGAAGTCGGTGCGCGACAAGGTCGCCTTCATCGCTGCGACCGCGGCGGAGCACGACTGCGCCATCCGGGTGGGCGTCAACTGCGGCTCGATCGATCCGCGGATGCTGGAGCGCTATCCCGACGACCACGTCTCGGCCATCGTCGCCTCCGCGACCGAGCATTGCGGGTTGCTGGATGAATTTGGATTCGATCGCTACGTCGTCTCGCTCAAGGATTCCGACTGGAAGCAGGTCGTTGAGGTCAACGAGAAGTTTGCGGCCGAACGACCGGACGTGCCGCTCCACCTGGGCGTCACCGAAGCGGGGATGCCGCCAGAGGGCGTGATCAAGACGCGGGTCGCCTTTGAGCAACTCGTCTCGCAGGGCATCGGCGACACGGTCCGCGTCTCGCTGACGGTGCCGTTCGACGACAAGGGCATGGAGATCACGGTTGCCAGAGACATCCTGGCCGACATCGCGGCCGGCCGTTTCCGCTCCGTACCGCCGAAGTTCGACGAGGGTCTGAACATCATCTCCTGCCCGTCCTGTTCGCGGGTCGAGAATGAGAAGTTCGTCGACCTGGCCCAGGACGTCAAGGAGATGTCCGGATACGCCTCGGAGTACGACATCACGATCGCGGTGATGGGCTGCCGGGTCAACGGCCCGGGAGAGACCGACGACGCCGACCTGGGTCTCTGGTGCGGACCGCTCGCGGTCAACCTGAAGCGGGGCGAGGAGTCGCTGGGACACTTCCCCTACGACGAGATCCTGCCGAGGCTCAAGCAGGAGCTGGATGAGATCATCGCTGCGCAGGAATCCGCGGCCGGCTGAGGCAGTCAGCTGCCGACATTGACGCCGATGGGAACGCCGCTGAGATCACGGCCGACGGCTTGCAGTGCGGCGCGAATCTCGCGTTCCGTGCGCAGGTAGCCGCCCTCGCCGATGCGGCGGTAGCGCAGACCCATTGCCGCGTCGTCGGTCGGACCGATCAGGTACTTGGCCGGCCACCAGCGGTTGCGATAGGCGCGCCAGGTGCGCGCGTCGTTGTCCAGCGGTACCGAGTACTCAATGCCGTAACGGGCGATGGCGTCGCGAATCCGATCGGGGTCCTCCTCGTACGCGAACTCGGGTCGATGCACTCCGAGGATGACGAGCCCGTGCTCGCGGTATCTGGCGTCCCAGGCCGTGAGATACGGCAGCGTGTTCTGACAGTTGTAGCAACCGAAGGTCCAGAAATCGATCAGGACCACGTTGCCCCTGGCAAGTTCGCGGGCGATGGAGGTCGGCTTGCCGTTAAGCCAGCCGACCAGTCCGGTCAGGTCAGGCGTGGTGGCTTCGGCGCGGATCGCGGCTGCGCGAGCCAGCAGTCGGCGTTCGGTGGCCGAGTCGGGATCCGTCAACGTCTCAACGACGACGTCCTGGGAGCGGTACCAGCGGTCCGGCAACGCGGCTGCCGGCAGGATCGAGCGTCCCGGCCGGACGTTGACCCCTTCCAGACGCAGGGCGAATTGGGTTCGCCCGTCATCCAGCCGGCGGGCGATGACGCGAGTGGCGTAGCCGTGGACGTCGATCGGCGAACTGACGATCCATCGATCATGTTCGATCACGGCTCGCAGGAATCGGGCGCGGGGAAAGCGGACGCCCTGCTCAGTGCGCACGCCGAATTCGATTCGGCCGCTGGCGTGCAGGCGCGCCTGGACATCGAGCGAGAAGCTGGGTACTGGATCGGCTGCTGCGCCGATGCCGGAGAGCGCTGCTGCGCCCAGTGTTGCCGTCAGGATGGCCAACAGCGCCAACAGGCTCGCCCGTGTCATCGCCCGGCTCCCGCGGTTCAAGCGCCGAAGACGTCGCCGTCGAACCTGTCGATGGTCGTGAACTCCTCGACCGGACTGCGCTTGAGCCTGGTCAACTGCTTGACGGGCTTGCCGATCGGGAGGAAGGCGGCGATGGCGTAGTGGTCAGGCAGACCGAGGATCGGTTTCAGCTCCGGCTCGTTGGCGATTGGGATGGTGGTCAGGGTGCCGCCAAAGCCCTGGTCGCGGGCCATCAGCAGGAGGCTCCAGACGAATGGGTAGATCGAGCCGCCGGAGATGACACCCACGCGGTCGAGTTCCTTGTCGACGGAGGCGACGACGCCGAGGTCGACGCAGACGGCGAGCAGCACCGGGGCCTCGATGTAGGGGTCCATCAGCCGTCTCGGCATGGGAATGCTGGCGGCGGACTCGTCGGTGACAGTCGAGGGGAAGGCGGCATTCCAGGGACCCTCGCCGGCCTGCTGCATGGCGACGTAGCGCTTGGCCGGACGCTCGGCGGCCTGGGCGATCGCGGCGCGAATCTCGGGGTCGCGCACGACGATCACGTGCCAGCCCTGGCGGTTGCCGCCCGAGGGGGCGAAGCGGGCGTGCTCGAGCATGCGCTCGATGACGTCGTCGGGAACCGGATCGTCGGTGAACTGCCTGGCCGCGAACGTTGTGCGGATGACCTCGGAGATGTCCATGTCGGCTCCTAGAGTGACTGTGGAGCCAATTCTACGTGAGCATCGTTGAAGCCATCGTTCTCGCCATGGTCCAGGGACTGTCGGAGTTCCTGCCGATTTCGTCGAGCGGGCACCTGGTGCTGGCGCGCTGGTTGTTCGGCTGGGACGATCCGGGACTGGACTTCGACGTGGCGGTGCACATCGGCACGCTGGCGGCGATCCTGGTGGCGTTCCGACGGGAGGTTTGGGGCGTGCTGTCGGGTCTGGGCCGGGACGAGGGCGCGGTTGAGGGACTGAATCCGAGACGGCTGATCCTGCTCGGCGCGCTGGGGACGATTCCGATCGTGGTCGTAGGGGGGTTGTTCTACGAGTCGTTGCAGGACGAGTTGCGCGATGCGACGACGGCCGGGGCGTTCCTGCTGATGACCGGCGTGCTGATCGCCGGAGCGGAGTGGCGCACACGGCGGGTGAGCGATCCTGCGGCGCTGGCCCGGCTGAACGGGCGGAGGTCGCTGGCCATCGGACTGGCGCAGTGCCTGGCGGTGCTGCCCGGGGTGTCGCGCTCGGGGATGTGCATGGTGGCGGGGATGGCGGTGGGGCAGTCGCGAGAGGCGGCGGCGCGCTGGGCGTTCTGGCTGTCGATGCCGGCACTGGCGGGGGCGGGGGTGCTGGCGGTTGCCTCGCTGATTGATGAGAGTGGCGACGTGGATGCAGGCCCACTGGTGATCGGCGCGGTCGTGTCGTTCGCGACGGCGTTGCTCGCGATTCGAGGGCTGCTGTGGCTGGTTCGGGGCCGCAGTCTGACTCCCTTCGCGGTTTACTGTCTGGCGGCCGGGGCGGCTGTCCTGATTGCCAGAGCCGCCGGCGCCTAGGGGCGGACGCCGTAGAGCGGTTTGCGATCCAGCTCGAAGGGGAGGACCTTGTAGGCGCGTTCGACGAACTGTTGGAGGTAGTTGCGGGTCTCGCGGGGGTCGATGATCTCTTCGATGCCGAAGGTCTCGGCGGTGCGGAAGACGCTGCGGAGCTGGCGCAGCTCGGCCTCGATCTCCTCGCGCCTGGCCCCGGGATCGTCGGCCTCGGCGATCTCGCGGCGGTAGGCGGCGTCGACGCCGCCCTCGATCGGGATCGAGCCCCACTCGCCGGAGGGCCAGCCGAGCCGGTAGTTGAGCCGGGTCGGATTGCCGGTGGCCATGCCGGCCATGCCGTAGCACTTGCGGATCACGATGGTGAGTTGCGGCACGGTCGCCTGCAGCCCGACCCAGATGGCGCGCATGCCGGCGCGCAGCGTGCCCTCGCGTTCGGCCTGTTCGCCGATCATGAAGCCGGGCACGTCGACGAGGTAGACGATGGGAATGTGGAAGTAGTTGCAGAGCTCGAGGAAATGAGTCTGCTTATCCGAGCCGTCGCGGTCGAGCGCGCCGCCGTTCTTGCGCGGGTTGTTGGCGACGATGCCGATCGGCAAGCCGTCGACGCGGGCGAAGCCGGTGATCACGGCGGTGCCCCAGTGGGGCTTGACCTCGAAGAAGTCGCCGCCGTCCACAACCGAGCAGATCAGCTTGTGCATCGAGTACGGGCGGCGCGTGTTGCGGGGGACGAGGTCGATCAGGGCTTCGCCCGCGCCCTCGGGCGCGTCGACGATCGGGGCGGACGGAGGCAGCTCATTCACGTTGTCGGGCAGATAGGAGAGCATGGCGCGGATCTGACGGAAGGCGTCCTGCTCGTCTTCGGCCTCGTTGTCGATGCAGCCGGAGGTGTGGACGTGGACCTGGGAGCCGCCCAGCGATTCGTTGGTCACGTCGTGTCCGATGCCGCGCTTGACGACGGGGGGACCGGCGGCAAACATCGCTGAGCGGCCTCTGGTCATCACGCTCCAGTGGACCATCATGGCGCGGCCCGAGGGTCCGCCGGCGATCGCGCCGAGGACCGCGCCCAGGACTGGCACGTTCTGCATCGCCTCGATCGAGGTGACAAAAGAGCGGCCGGTGCCGGCGCCGTTGGGCAGGTAGGTCGTGCCCATCTTCCTGGTTGCGGCGACGTTGGCGCCGGCGCCGTCGATCAGCAGGATCATGGGGATGCGGTACTCGAGCGCCAGTTCCTCGCAGAAACCGCCCAGCCCGCCCTTCGAGCGCTGCATGGGGTAGAGGGCGGAGCCGCCCTGGATGGTGAAGTCCTCGCCGCCGACGGCGACCGTCCGACCGTCGATCTTGCCGATGCCCATGACGTAGGAGGCGGGCGAGAAATCGACCAGTTCGCCGTCCTCGTACTCGCCCAGTCCGGCGAGCGCGCCGACCTCGTGGAAGGAGCCGTCGTCGAGCAGCTCGTGGATGCGCTCGCGAACGGTCAGGCGGCCCAGCCGATGCTGGCGTTCGATCCGATCCGGGGTCCCGCCCCGGGCGGAGAGCGCCAGTCGGCGCCGCAGTTCGTCAACTTCCGGTTCCCAGACCATGCTCAACTCCAGTCCTTGACCTACGCTGGGCTGAGTCTAGGTTGGACACTGCGAAGGTCGGGTCATGGCGGGATTCAAGAATCGGCTGCATGAACAACTGGCGCGGCGGACGGCGCGGGACGCATTCCGCGAGGCGGGTCCCGATGCAGACGAGGTCACGGTCTGGTGCGACGTGATGAACGTGTCGTTCACGTCGGCGGACGAGGACGACTTGCGCTCGCAACTCGAGGCGCACTACAAGTCGGCCGAGTACCGAATGGCGACGCAGTTGCCGATGCACAAGCAGCGTTCGGGCAATTAGGGCCGGTTGGGTCTGCCGCTTCACCGCCTTTCAGGTTTCGGCGGATTTTTCTTCTTCAGGGGTCCCGGGGGACGATCTCCAGTGTTTTGCTGGAGATCGCGCCTCAGGACTTTCAGGTTTTTTCAGGTTTCTTCAGGCTCTTTCAGGCGCTCGGCACTTGCGGCGGACGCCGATCTTGTTCGGTTTTGTTCGATTCTGTTCGATTTTGTGCGATTCTGAGCGATTTTGGACGGGATTTGAGCGGGCGTGTGCGGTGCTGTGCGGGTGTGGATTGGTCGTTGGTGAGCGGGCATCGGGAGTGCTTTCCTGGTGAATGAGCTTGCTAGAGGCCATGGTACTCGTACATGGGTTCTTTGGGACAGATGGTCGAGTGTTGTCGGTAACACAGGAGAGGCCCTCACCCCCCGCCTTCGCGGGGGCAGGCTCTCACCCTCTCCCTCGGGAGACCTGCGCGTAAGTGTGGTTTGGTGGGCGGCGCGGGTGTGGGGCGCGACGACGCGACTTGCCGGTCCGGCGGTTGGGTGAGCGGATGGGGTGTCGCGGCGGCGGCGGCGGCCGGGCGGCGCGACGGGCGGGCGGCTC
>JAJDWB010000005.1 GCA_022825855.1 Dehalococcoidia bacterium | reverse complement strand
CCGCATGCCCGCCGCGCTCTACGCTCGAGTCTCCTCTGACCGCCAGGATGTGGACCTCTCTGTCGCCGCACAGCTTCGCGCCTTACGCGACTTCGCCGAGCGCAACGGCTACCGCGTCGTCCGCGAGTACATCGACGAAGCAGAGTCCGGCCGTGTCGCCGACCGGCCCCAGTTCCGCAAGATGCTGGACGAAGCCTCGGAGACCGAGTCGCCCTTCCAGGAGATCCTGGTCTGGAAGTTCTCCCGCTTTACCCGCAAGCGCGAGCACGCCGTCGCGTTCAAGTCGATGCTCAGGCGGCGCGGCATCCGGGTCACCTCGATCACCGAGCACGCCGACGACACGCCGACCGGCAAGCTGATGGAGGCGATCATCGAGAGCGTCGACGAGTTCTACTCGGAGAACCTCGCTCAGGAAGTCCGCCGAGGGATGCGCGAGTCGGCCTCACGCGGCTTCTACCTGGCCTCGCATGCACCGCTCGGCTACCGCAAGGTCTACGTTACGGACGGCGGCAAGCAGCGCCCCCGGCTCGAACTCGACCCGCCCAGGGACGCCGTCGTGCGGCGCATCTTCGAGATGGCGTTGCGCGGACAGAGCATCCTCGAGATCGTGAAGACGCTCAACGCGGAAGGCATTCCCTCGGCCAAGGGCAAGCGCTGGCTCAAGACCGCGGTCCACAAGATCCTCTCCAACGAGGTCTACATGGGCACCCTGGTCTGGGGACTCAAGGCGACCGACGGCTCGGAGCCGGTGCGAGTCGACAACGCCGTCCCCGCGATCGTCTCCAAGGAGGAGTTCGAGCAGGTGGGAGCCATGCTTGAAGCACGGGCCCCGGCCAAGTCCAATCCGCGCCGCGCGTCCAGCCCCTACCTGCTCTCCGGCCTGGTCGGCTGCGCGCTCTGCGGCAAGCAGTTGACGGCGTCCGAGGCCAAGGGCGGACGCTACTCCTACTACGTCTGCGGCTCGCTGCTCAAGCGCGGCTCGGGCAGCTGCGAGACGCCTCGGCTCAACGCCAAGCGGTTCGAGACGCTGATCCTCGACCAGTTGCGCGACCACGTGCTGACCGAAAGCAATATCCGCGAGCTGGTCAAGATGTTGGACGAGGAGATGGACGGTGCCGCGCGCGAAGAGCGCGAGCGGCTGGAGACGATCGAGGCGGAGCTACGCGAGATTCGGCTGATGCTGGATCGCATCTGGCGGGTGATCGAGAAGACCGACCTGGACGTCGATGACGCCGCCCCGCGCATTCGCGAGCACATGGCGCGCAAGGAGCAGTTAGAGACGGCCGCCGAGCAGGCCAGGAAAGCTCTGGCCGAACGCCGCGTGCTGCTGGACAAGGCTGAGGTCGTCGCCGAGTTCGCCGCCGACATGGCCGACTTCTTGCGCACCAGCGACATCACCGAGTCGAAGGCGTTCCTGCGCACGTTCATCGAGCGGATCGACGTCGAGCCCGGCCGGGCCGTGATCAACTACACGATCCCGATGCCGGAAGACAGTCCGATTGGCCGCAAAGATGCCGCTGAAGTGGCGCTGGCAGAGGGAGTTCGCAATTCGGTACATGATGGTGGGCCGGGCTGGATTCGAACCAGCGACCGAGCGGTTATGAGCCGCCTGCTCTGACCCCTGAGCTACCGGCCCGAGTCAATCCGATTGTATCGAGCCCTGGGCTACGATCTGTGCATGGGCTGCCGGACCGCGTTTGCGTTGCTGATCGGGTTGGCGGCGCTGGTCGTCCTGGGCTGCGGGCCGACCGGCGCGCCGGACAGCGACGACGACGGCGGCGTGATCGCGCCCGCCGTCTCGCGGCCGCCGGACGTAGACCGCTTCCTGCAGCTTCCCGAGGGCGTCGAGGACGTGGCGTTCCCCTGGTCGCAGGTGGAGGTCGAGCGCGGCTCAGGCCGGCTCACGCTGGGGGTGCTGGTCGCCGATACGCCGGAGCGCCGCTCGCGCGGGATGATGCATCGAACCGGACTGCCCGAGCAGAGCGGGATGATCTTCATCTGGGAAGACACGCGGGCCCGCACTGGCGGATTCTGGAATCAGAACGTGCCGATCGATCTCGACGTTGCCTGGCTCGACGCAGACGGCCGAATCCTCGACTTCTCGGTGTTGATTGCGCGTGACGACGAGACCAAGCGGCCGTCGCAGCCCTACTACTTCGTGCTGGAAATGCCGCGAGGCCGGTTTGCGGAACTCGGCATCGGCGTGGGCGACCGGGTCTTGATCCCTGCGACGCTGCTTCCGGACTGAACGCGTGCTGCGCAGCCCAAGCGCGTGGATGACGACCGGCGCACCGCGCCAGGTTCAGCGTGATATTGTGGCGCAGGACTACAGGCCGCCCTATTGAGCGGCGAGATTGAATGGAGCAGGACCATGCGGCGAATCATCGGTGTTGGTGCAGTGCTGGCTGTGTTGGCGGCCATTGCTCGTGTCGTCATGGGCCGCCGCCGCGACGCGGAGGATGAGGCGTAGCCGGTTCACTGGTCCTGGCGCTGGATCAAGGCACCTCCTCGAGCCGAGCGCTCGCCTGGGATGCACAGGGACAAGCAGTTGCGCTCGCGCAGCGAGCGCTTGACTCGCAGTACCCGAGGCCGGGTTGGGTCGAGCAGTCGGGTCGGGACATCTGGGAGACTCAGCTTGAGGCCGCGCGGGAGGTCGTGAGAGCGGTCGGCGTGGAGCGCATCGGCGCCGTCGCGGTCACGAATCAGCGCGAGACGGCGCTCCTGTGGGATCGCGGGACACGAGAGCCGATCGGCCCGGCGATTGTCTGGCAATGCCGGCGGACCGCGGATGCAGCGGCCGACCTGCTCGCGGCGCACGGGGACGAGGTTCGCAGACGCTCGGGACTGCAACCCGACGCCTACTTCTCCGGTCCGAAGTTCGCCTGGCTGCTCGATCATGCAGCCAACGCTCGTGAACGGGCGGAGCGGGGAGACCTGGCCGCGGGCACGGTCGATACCTGGCTCTTGACCCAGCTCACGGGCGGCGCCGTGCATGCCACTGATCGGACCAACGCGTCCAGAACCATGCTCTGGAATCTCGCCGAGCGCAGTTGGGATGCTGAGCTCTGCAACTGGCAGCGAGTTCCCGGTGCGCTGTTGCCGGAGGTTCATCCCAGCGCATACGAGTACGGTCTCACCGAGCGGTCGCTGTTCGGCACGTCGCTGCCGATCCTGGCAGTGGCGGGCGATCAGCAGGCGGCGCTGTTCGGTCACGGGATCGTCGAGCCGGGCCGCGCCAAGTGCACCTACGGCACCGGGGCGTTCATCCTCACGCACGCGGGCGAGTCGGTGGCATCGGCGAGCCTGGCGCCGGGACTGCTGTTGACCGCAGCGGCGGATAGCGGGCTGGCGTACGAGGGCGGCGTGTTCACGGCGGGATCGGTCGTGCAGTGGCTGCGTGACGAGTTGCAGCTGGCCGCAACCGCACCTGAGGTGTCCGCGCTGGCAGAGGCGGCGGATTCGTCGGACGGGGTCATGCTGATGCCGGCATTTGCGGGACTGGGCTCGCCGCACTGGGATGCGAACGCCCGAGGGGCGATTCTCGGGATCACGCGAGGCACCACGCCCGGCCAGATTGCCCGCGCCGCGCTGGAGGCGGTGGCGTTTCGCGTACGCGAGGTCGTCGAGGCGATGGAATCGGCCAGCGGCTCGATTGACGAACTGCGGGTCGACGGCGGCATGTCAGCGAGCGATGTCCTCATGCAGATCCAGGCCAACGCACTGCAACGACCCGTCATCCGGCCCGCGAATCGGGAGACGACGGCGCTTGGGGCCGCACTCTTGGCCATGGAGACCGCCGGCGTCCCTGTCCATGTGGAGATCGCCGAGCAGCGGTTCGAACCTGACGCTGAACTGGAGCGGGAGTTCGAGCGCTGGACGGCCGCGCGTCGGGCGATCCAGAGCCTCGGCCGACCGACAGCGGCGACCGACGCCACTGAATAGACTCGATGCCATGACGACGGCGCACTACGACGTGATCATCATCGGCGGCGGGATCAACGGCGCCGCGACAGCGTCGGCGGTCGCGGCGCGGGGCTATCGGACGCTCGTCCTGGAGCAGGACGATTTCGCCTCGGGTACCACTTCCGCCTCGACCAAGCTGATCCATGGCGGCCTGCGCTATCTCGAGACTGGCGACGCGCGGCTGGTGCATGAGTCGCTGCAATCGCGCGAGCAGTTGCTGCGTGAGCGTTCGCACCTGGTGCGGCCGATGGGATTCATCCTGCCGGTCTACCAGGGCGACCCGCGGCCGCCCTGGTACATCCGCTCCGGACTGGCGCTGTACGACCTGCTCTCGCCGCGCAAGGTGTCGCCCTGGCACTCGTCATTTTCGCGTCGCGAGCTGCAGCGATTCGAGCCGTCGATCTCCACCGACCGACTGCGCGCGGCGTATCTCTACTACGACGCCCAGGTCTGGTCGCCCGAGCGTCTGACGCTGGAGTATCTCGCCGAGGCGCGCGCTTCGGGCGCCGACCTGCGCAACCATGCGGCGGTCGACTACATCATCGTCGACGGCGGCCGGGCGCGCGGCGTCGACTTCCACGACGTGCTGACGGGACGCCGCTCGACCGCATCGGGCAGGCTGGTCATCAACGCGGCCGGCCCCTGGGTGGACGCCGTGCTCGACGCGACGGGTCGATCCTTGCGGAAGCGGGTCGGCGGGACGCGAGGCTCGCACCTGGTGCTCGATCTCGAGGGTCGCGGTCCCAAGCACGCCGTGCTGGCCAGCGCCCAGTCGGACGGACGGCCGATGTTCGTCACGCCCTGGCTGGACCACCACATCATCGGCACCACCGATGTCCGCGACGACGGCGATCCCTCGGACGTGCGGGCGGCGGGATGGGAGATCGACTACCTGATCGCGGAAGCGGCGCGGGTGCTGCCGGGGCTGGGCATCGAACATCGCAACGCGTTGTATGCGTACTCCGGCGTGCGCCCGCTGGCGCGCGCGGGCGAGGGCGTGTTCGAAGGCGCGATTTCGCGCCGGTCCTTCCTGGTCGATCACGAGTCGGAAGGCGTCGAGCGGCTGCTCTCGATCGTGGGCGGCAAGCTGACGACCGCGGCGGCGCTGGGGGCGAAGGTCGGCTCCGAGGTGGCCCAATTGATCGGCCGTCCGCGTGCGCGGGGGATTGCCGCGTTGCCCGAAGTTCCGGCCGGACGTGCGGTTTTCCTGCCGCCCGAGACCCAGGAGCATCTGCGCATGGTCTACGGCCATCGCGCGCCCCAGGTGGCCGCTTACGCGGCGTCGGACAGCGAGATGGCCAAGCCGATCTCTCGCCACCACCGGGATATCGGCGCGCAGGTTCTGTACGCCGTCGCTCACGAGCACGCCCGCACGGTTGCCGATGTGTTGCTGCGACGCACGATTGTGGGACTGACCAGGGACCTGGGCAGAAGCGCGGCGGCGCCTACGGCCGCGATCATGGCGAACCGTCTTGGTTGGTCCGACGAGGTACGCGATCAGGCCGTACGCGACTACTTCGCGGAACTGCATCGGAGCTATGTCGTGCTTAATCCCGATGCTCCCGCGGAGCCGGTCTCCGCAATGCCGCGCGCGGTCGAGTCGGAGTAACGCGGCCGTCAGCCGGCTCCGGCATGCTTCCAGCGTCCGAGACGCAGCGCATTGGTGAGCACCGAGAGCGAACTGGCGACCATTGCCAGCGCCGCTGCGATCGGCTCGAACTGTCCGCGTTCCCCGAACAGCCAGACGAGACCGCCGGGTACGTCGCCGACGGCGTCGAAGATCGGGACCGCGAGCCCGGCGGCGAGCGGGATCAGCAGGATGTTGTAGCCGAACGCAAAGCCGAGATTCTGACGGATGACGCGGCTGGTGGCGCGACCGAGCAGCACCGCCTGTGCGGCGCGCAACGGATTGGACTGCATCAGCGCCACCTGTGCTGTTTCGACCGCGACATCGGAGCCGGTCCGCATCGCCAGTCCGAGATGCGCCTGGGCCAGCGCCGGCGCGTCGTTGACGCCGTCTCCGACCATCGCCACGCGCCGGCCCTGCGCTTGCAGGTCGGCGACCCGGTCGGCCTTCTCGGTGGGCAACACCCGCGAGTAGACGCGCTGGATCCCGACTTGCCCGGCGATTGTCGATGCCGAGGTCTCCGTGTCTCCGCTGATCAGGATCGAGTCGATACCCGCCTTACGCAACGACGAGACCGCCGCCTTGGCCCCCGGCTTGACCTGATCGCTCAGCCGGATCACGCCGATCAGACTCCGGTCGCGGGCGACATACACCGGAGTTGCGGCGACATCGTCCTCGCTGGTTGAGATGCCCAGCTCAGACATCAATCCGGCATTGCCGACCGTGATCTCGACTCCATCGACGAGGCCGCTCGTTCCGCGTCCGGGAAAGGCGGCGAATCCGGAGACCTCGCGCAGTGAGAGCCCGCGATCTTCAGCCTCCGCCACAATGGCGGCGCCCAGCGGGTGCTCCGAGTGACGCTCGATCGAGGCGGCCAGGGTGACCAGTTGGCGTTCGTCCGGCCCATTCGACTCCACTGACACCACCTGGTGCCGGCCGCTGGACAACGTGCCGGTCTTGTCCCAGGCCACGGTGTCGATCCGGCCAGCCGACTCCAGCGCCTCGGCGTCGCGGAACAGGATGCCGAGCGATGTGGCGCGTCCCGCACCGGCGGCGATGGCTGCGGGCGTGGCCAGACCCAATGCGCAGGGACAGGCCACAACCAGGACCGCGACGGCGCTGAGCAGGGCGGTTGTCCAGCTTGCATCGCCGCCGAACGCGGCCCAGACCGCGAATGTGATCACGGCAATGACGATCACGACCGGCACAAAGACGCCCGCGATGCGGTCGGCGAGCCGCTGGATCGGGGCTTTGGACGACTGCGCACGCTCGACGGTCGCCGTGATCCGTGCGAGCGCGGTGTCGCTGCCGACCTGCGTCGCCCGGTAGCTGATTGAGCCGTCGAGATTGAGCGTGCCGGCATAGACGGAGTCGCCGGCGGCTCTGGGCACGGGAAGATTCTCGCCGGTCAGCATTGCCTCATCGATGGCGCTGTTTCCCCTCACGATCACGCCATCCACAGGTACGAGTTCGCCCGGCCTGACCAGTACGGTGTCGCCCACAGCGACATCGGCGGCCGGGATGTCTCGCTGCTGCCCGTCAGTCACGACGCGGGCGGTTTGCGGAGCCAGTGTCAACAGCCGGGTCAGCGCCGAGGCCGCGCGCAGCCGGACCCTTGCCTCCAGCGCGCGTCCCAGGCTGACAAAACCGGCGATGATCAGCGCGGTATCGAAAAAGACATCGCGGGCGGCGTCGGCAGACTCGAACGCGCCCGGTGCGACCGTCGCCGCCGTGCTGTATCCCCAGGCGGCAAAGACGCCGAGAACGATCAGCGTGTCCATGTCGGTGGTGCAGCGCGAGGCAGCCAGGGCGGCGCGTCGCAGCATCGGCCAGACGCTCCAGGCGAGCACCGGCGTGGCGACCGCGAACAACACGGGATGAAGGAGGTCGGGATTCCAGCCGAAGTCCGCCCAGCGGTTCACCTGCATGGCGAAGAACATGCCCCAGCCCGCGATCAGCGCCGGACCCGCCCGGACCAGCAACGGCCCGAGGCCGGACTGGGGTTCGTCGGCATCATCGGCGGCGTCTTCCAACAACTCATAGCCGGCGCCGCTGACGGCGGCGCTGAGCGCAGCGCGATCGAGCGTTCCGTCGAACTCGATCACCGCGCGGCCGGCGAGAAAATCAGCCGACGCTTCGGCGACGCATTCGACCTTGACCAGCGCACGCTCCACGCGCCGCACGCAGGCGGCGCAGTGCATGCCTTCAATGCGCAGGGTCTCGGTCCGGGACGCGGCGGCGGTGGTCATGGGTTGAATCATATGTCGCTGCGACTGGCAGTAGTCTGCCTCCATGCCGCGTGTGATGCTCCTGATACCGACCGCCTCCTACCGCGCGCCAGACTTTATGTCGGCAGCGGACAAGCTAGGCCTGGACGTCGTCGTCGCTTCCGACATCGACCAGCCGCTGGCCGACATGTATCCGGGCCGCTGGCTGACGCTGCCCTACCACGACATCGAACGCGGCGCACAGGCGGTCGCCCGATACGCCGACAGGTTTCCCCTCGATGCTGTCGTGGCCGTCGATGATCCGGGCACGATCCTGGCCGCCCATGCCAGCGCCGGTTTGCAACTCAACGGGAACTCGCCAGAGTCGGTGATCGGCACGCGAGACAAGTCCGAGTTGCGCCGAGCCCTGGAGTCGCATGGTGTGCGTTCGCCGAGCTGGCAAGTTAACCGATTCGAGGACGATCCGCCGCTCGACGGGCTGGACTTCCCGGTCGTGGTCAAGCCGTTGGGACTGAACGGCTCGCGCGGTGTGATCCGCGCGGACGACGAGGCCTCTTTGCAGCAGGCCGTCGAGCGGCTGCGTCGGCTGTTGAGCACGAAATCGGCGGCCGAGGAGTGCGGCGACCTGGCCGACCGCTACCTCGTGGAGGGATACATCCCGGGCGTCGAAGTGGCGCTCGAGGGATTGTTGCGAGACGGCGAGCTGCACACGCTGGCGGTGTTCGACAAGCCCGACCCGCTACACGGCCCGTTCTTCGAGGAGACGATCTACGTCACGCCCTCGCGGCTGCCTGAATCGCAGATCGCGGAAGTCGTGGCAACGGCACGGCACTCGGCGGAGGCGCTGGGCCTGCAGGACGGTCCGCTGCACGCGGAGCTGCGGCTCAACGACGAGGGCGCCTGGCCGGTCGACGTGGCCGCGCGCACGATCGGCGGTCTGTGCGCGCGGACGCTGCGCTTTGGGGCGGGGATGTCGCTGGAAGAGATCGTGCTCAGGCACGCGATCAGCGCACCGCTGGACTCGTTGAATCGCGAAACGAGGGCGGCGGGCGTGATGATGATGCCGATCGTCGGACGCGGGCGGATACGGGAGATCCGGGGACTGGACGAGGCCGCCTCGGTTCCCCTGATCGAGGAGATCGAGATGGAGGCGCGGGTCGGCGACATGCTGGTCCCGCTGCCGGAGGGCGCCGACTACCCCGGCTTCATCTTCGCCCGGGGCGACGATCCGGCAGAGGTGGAAGCGGCGCTGCGGGAGGCGTGGTCGAAGATCGAGTTTGACCTGTAACAGCTAACCGCGCTCATTCGCCACTGAACCGAGGATGCTCGGACGTTCAACGGCGCGCTGTGGAGCGCGGCGAGTGAGGAGCGGGTTAATCGCCGTGGTCGAGTTCAGCCTGGGCGGGCGGGCGAAGTAGATGGGGATGATGGCGGCGTAGGTCAGAATGGCGACCAGGGTGAGCGGGACATCGTAGGAGCCGGTCAGGTCGTCCAGCAGGCCGATCAGCCAGGGTCCGATGCCGCTGGACATCTGCGTGGCCATGGCAATCATGCCGTAGACCGCGCCGAAGCTGACGTAGCCGAACACATCCGAGGTGAGCAGAGACATCAGCATGTAGACGTTGCCGATCGTGAAGCCGAAGGTGAGAACGGCGACGTAGGTCATGGCGGCGCTCTCGAACTGGATCACGACCAGCGCCGCGGTGCCCTGGACAACGAACATGATCACGGTCAGGATGCGCAGGTCGACCCGGTCGGCGAAGAAGCGTCCGACCACGAGCCGGGCGACGATGCTGCCGAAGGCGAGGATCGAGAGGGTCGTCGTGGCGGCGGTCAACGATCCGAGGCGCTCCTCAAGCAGCGCCGTTTGGTGGAGGATGAATCCCGTCTGGGCAAGCAGGACGATCAGGAAGCTCGCCATGATCGCCCAGAAGGGCACGGTGCGGGCAGCTTGACCGACCGTCCAGGTTCTCGTCTGATTGGCGGCGGAGCGCGCCACGTTCGTCGCGACGCGGACGGCCGGACGCAGACCGTCCTGAGGGAGATTCATCTGGCGCGGGTCCCAGACCAGGACGAAGAAGACGATCGGCAGACCGATGACGAGGATCAGACCGGCCATCACGGGCGTGGCGACGCTGAGTCCGAACTGTTCGATCAGGAAGCCGTTGAGCGGCGAGAGGACGACGCCTCCGAGCGAGACGCCGGTCGAGGCCATGGCCATGGCCCAGGCTCGGCGCTGCACGAACCAGCGCGTGAGCGTCGCGTTGACCGCGACGCCGGCGCTCATGCCGGAGCCCACCGCCAGGACGACATACGCGGCGAAGAGTTGCCAGAGCTCCTGCACCTGGCCGACGGAGCAGGCGGCGACGATGATCAGCAACAGGCCCGGCGCCATCCAGCGCTTGGCGCCCTGGCGGTCGATCCTTGGGCCGACCCAAGCGGCGGTGATGCCGGAGAAGACGAAGTACATACCTGTGGCGAGCGAGACGAGGCCGTTGCTCCAGCCGTGCAACTCTTGCAAGGGACCGAGGTAGACGGCGAGGCCGTAGTAGCCGACACCGACGGAGACGAACATCAACGCGCCGCAGGCGAAGACGATCGCCCAGCCGTAGTAGAAGCCGGACGGCAAGAGCCGGGCGGCCAGCGGACGCTGCGGCTCCAGGCTGAGGTCGTTGCGTACCGATGGTTGGCTGGTCATGGTTGGCTGGATAAAGCCGATTCAGCATACGACCGAGTCGCGCCAACCGGCGTTACCCGGCTGACTAGACTGCCAGCGGATTGCATCATCAACGCGCGAAGGGATCCGCGATGAGCGAACGTCGAACGGGATGGGTGTATCACGAGGCGTACATGTGGCATGACACGGGCCGAACGCGCGCGTTCGATCCCGAACTGCGTCGATGGATGCAGTCGTGGGAGCACTGGGAGAACCCGGACACGAAGCGGCGGCTGAACAACTTGCTGGAGATTTCGGAGTTCTCCGAGGAGCTGGTCCAGCTCAAGCCGCGGCCGGCGAACGAGGAGCAGGTTCTGCGCTTTCACACGCCCGAGTACGTGGACCGCGTGCGTGCGCTCTCGGCCGAGGACGGCGGCGACGCCGGCGAGGGCGCGCCGTTCTCGCACGGCGGCTACGAGATTGCCCTGCTGTCGGCCGGCGGCGCGATCACGGCGGTCGACGCGGTGCTCGACGGCACGGTCGACAACGCCTACGCGCTGACGCGCCCGCCGGGTCACCACGCCGAGCGCGACCGGGGACGCGGCTTCTGCATCTTCGGCAATGTCGCAATCGCCTCGATGCACGCGCTGGCCGAGCGCGGGATCGAGAAGATTGCCACGCTCGACTGGGACGTGCACCACGGCAACGGCACGCAGCAGGCGTTCTACGAGCGGCGCGACGTGCTGACGATGTCGATTCACCAGGACCAGTGGTATCCGCGCGAGAGCGGACGACTGACGGAACAGGGCGAAGGCGAGGGCGAGGGCTACAACATCAACGTGCCGCTGCCGCCGGGCTCGGGACACGGCGCGTATGTCGAGACGATCCGCCAGGTCGTGGCGCCGGCGCTGGAGGCCTTCCGGCCGGACCTGATCGTGGTGCCGTCGGGCTTCGACGGCAGCATGTACGACCCGCTGGGCCGGATGATGGCCTACTCGGAGACCTTCCGCGAGATGACGCGCTTGCTGATGGCGTCGGCCGATCAACTCTGCGGCGGACGCCTCGTGCTCAGTCACGAGGGCGGCTACAGCCCGACCTATGTGCCCTTCTGCGGCCTGGCCGTGGTTGAAGAGCTGAGCGGCAAGAAGTCGATTGCCGGCGACCCGTTCGAGGACAACTCGGCCACGGCGGGCGGTCAGGACTTACAGCCGCATCAGCAGGCGGTGATTGATGACGCGAAGCTGTTGGTCGACCGCCTGCGGCAGCTCGAGGGTGTGTAGGCCCCTCACCCACCCGACGGCGCGAGTACTCCAATAGGAGTCGGCCCCGCGCAGGCGGGGCCATGCAGCAACTGGCCCGCTGCGGCACCCCCGCCTTCGCGGGGGCGACTTCTCTAGGTTATTGCGAGCAGCACGGCGAGATTGCCGAATCACAGTTCGATGAGGCTCACCGTGTCGAGAGGACCCAACTGGTCCCCGGTGGGTTCGGCTCAACAGAACCAGTCTTCGGTCAGGCCGGGCCGATGCAGGTGCGGCGCGGGGATGTCGGGCCAGGGCTCCGCGCCGAGCGCCTGACAGGCGGCGCGCTTGATTTCGGCGAATGTGGCGCCGCGTTCGGCGAGCGCGGCGACATGTGATTGCAGCTCGTCCATGCGCTCGTCGGGGTGACGCCAGTTCCAGGTCAGACCGTCGGCGTCGTAGTCGATCAGCGCATCCATCTCGCGCATCGGCTCGACCAGGGGCGAATCGGCGGGCACGAGCAGTCGCAGGCCGAGCTGGACGGGCGGCGTGAGGTCCACGAGCTGTCTGGTCTCGACGAACCGGAGCAGGGCCAGGTAGTGCTCGGCGGAGGTCCAGGGCGTGAAGGGCAGCCAGGTTGGGCGCAAGGCGACACCGGCGGCCGCCGTGCTGCGCAGCACCTCGTCCAGGTCCGATGCCGAATGGCCCTTCTCGAGGATGCGGAGCAGCGCGTCGTCGACCGACTCGAACGCCGAAGTCACAAAGGTCACTCCGAGCCCGGCCATCACCGGTAGCAGGTCGGCGTGCTCGATCAGGTGCTCGACTTTGATGGTCGCGTCGAACGTCAGACCAGGGTGGCTGCTGGAGGCTTGTTGGAGCAGGTCCATGGCGAGCTGCGGAGCGTTGAGGAAGTCAGGATCGCCGAGGGTCATGTGTTCGGCGCCGGCGGCGACTTGTTGGTGGATGTCGGCCAGGACGGTGTCGGCGCCGTTGAGGCGCAGGCGGCCGGCGTAGATCGGCGTCAGCGGACAGTGGGTGCAGTGGTGGGCGCAACCTCGTGTGGCCTCGACGTAGCCGGCGGGGTGGGCGACGCCAGCGGCGTCCATGTAGCGGGCGTACTCGTCGAGCGGCGGCAGCAGGCTGCGGTCGGGAACCGGGCGCGGCTCGCGGTCGAAGACCGGAACGGTCGGCGCTTCGCCCCCATTGGCCAGCGCGACGAGCTGCAGATCGGTATCGCCGCTGATCGCGCGGCCCAGTCCGAGGTCGCGGAGGGAGTTGGCGGCGAGTCCGTAGAAGACGATCCGCTCGGCGTGGTCGTGCAGTTGCCGGGCGATGCGAATGCCGAGCCGGGCGGCCGTGTGCATTGGCGTGGAGATGCCGATCAGGTTGGCTTGCGCGGCGCTGGCCGCGAGCTGCTCCGGGCTGATCGACTGGACATCGAGATCGAACGCTTCGACGGTGTGTCCGGCGGCTCGGAGGGCGGCCGCGGGCGCGGCGACGCCGAGCGGTTGGTGTCCCTGCTCGTAGGTGGAGATCAGGAGGACGGAGGCCATGGCCTGATCCTAGACAGCGGTGAATTGCTGCGGGGGTCGAGCAGTGCAGCCAGAAAAAGATCCGTGGGCCGGAGACGCGCGATCTTCAGTGTTTTGCTGGGTTTCGCGCATTCTGGGGGATCAAAAAGGATCAATCTGTGCCAGCCAGGGTCAGGTGTTGACAGGTTGGTCCGTCGTATCTTGATCGGTTTTGATCGGATTTGATCGGTTCTGAGCGGATGTTGTCTGCGTGTGAACGGATACGTGCGGCGAAACTCACTTCTTGGACGGCTTGTAGTAGGGGTTCTCGCCCGACTGGTGGTCGGTGACGTCGACCAGTTCCTCGATCTCGGGGAGTTGCTCTTTGACCGCGACTTCGATGCCCTGCTTGAGAGTGACATTGGCCATGCCGCAGCCCTGGCAGCCGCCGCCCATCTCGATATAGGCCTTCGATCCCTGGACATCGAGCAACTGCACGAAACCGCCGTGGGCGGCGATCTGCGGGTTGACCTGTTCGTCGAAGATGCGCTGAATCTCCTGGGCGAGCGGGTCGCGCCAGACGGGATTGGGATTCGCGAACTCAAGACCGGAGACGTTCGGACCCTTGAACTCGTAGTGCACGGCGGTGCCGCGCAGGTCGTCGATCCGCTCACCATCGACGTAGAGCAGGAAATCGGGGTACTGGACGATGGCGTCGCCGGAAGGCTCGTAACCCTTCTCGACGATGGTCAGGACGTGTTCGAATCCGTCGGACGTGCGGCCGGTGATCTTGAGCCGCAGACCGGCAACCTCTTCCGGATAACCGGTCAAGACCTCGAACAGCTTCGAGCGCGCCACCTCGGAAAAGGTGATGCCCAGATCGCCTGTCAGCGCCTCGGTCGTCATGGCCTGCTCCCGTCTCAATCTCATTTCCTAGCATAGCGTTCGGTCAGGTGGAACATGTGACGGGAGCGCGACATGGCGGTCGATCGGGTCATTGTCGAGAAGCACATCGAGATTCCGATGCGGGACGGGATCATCCTGCGGGCCGATCTGTACCGACCGGAGGATGCCGACCAGACCGGCCGGGCGGTGCCGGGCGTCGTGACCCGAACGCCGTACGACAAGGAGATGTCGGGCGCGGGCCTGGTCGCGGTGATGCCCAGCGCGCTCAAGCTGGCCGAACGCGGCTACGCGGTCGTGGTCTGCGATTGCCGCGGACGCTATGCCTCGGAGGGCGACTTCAAACCGTTCCACCAGGAGGGTCCCGACGGCTACGACACGCTGGAGTGGGTCGCGGCGCAACCCTGGTGCGACGGCAACACGGCAATCTACGGGCCCTCCTACGTCGGCGCGACGACGATGCTGGCCGCGCGCGAGCGGCCGCCGTCGCTGCGTTGCGCGATTCCGATCATCACGGCCGACGACTACTACGACGGCTGGACCTACCAGGGCGGCGCGTTCCAGCTCGGCTTCGTGGGTCTCTGGGGCAGCGGACTGGCGGCGACGGGATTCTTGCAGCAGGATCACGCGCGGCCGGCCGAGGCGCAGCCGGAGATGACCGAGGCGATCATGGGCAACGCCTTCCGCTTGCTGGGCAGCCGGCCGTTGAACGCGATGCCCGGCATCTCGCAGGCTGGGGTCGCGCCCTACTGGCACGAGTGGCTGGAACACGAGACGCGTGACGATTACTGGGAGTCGGTGCGGCATTCGGCCGACTACTCGCGCTTCCAGGTACCGATGCTGCACATTGGCGGCTGGTTCGACATCTTCGGAATCGGCACGGTGCGGAACTTCCGGGGGATTGCGGCCGAAGGCAATCCAGACCAGCATCTGATCATGGGTCCCTGGGCGCACACCAACTACGACCGCTGGTTGGGCGAGATGGAGTTCGGTCCGACCGGCGCCGCGGCAGCGGCCAACGTGATCGCCGACATCAACAAATTCCTCGACACGCACCTGAAGGGCCGCGATCGCGAGGTCGCCGCAGTGCGCTGGTTCCTGATGGGCGCGAACGAGTGGCGAACGGCCGAGTCCTGGCCGCCGCCCGACGCGGTGGAGCGAAGCTGGTACCTGGGATCGGACGGCGGCGGCAACCTGCACTACGGCGACGGCCGCCTGACGGAGAAGTGCCCGGACGAGGACATGCGTTGGGACGAGTACGCGTACGGGGGTTACAAGCCGGTGATCACCGAGGGCGGATCGACCCTCCAGCAGGCGATCGGGCTGCCCGGTCCGCGCGATCAGAGCCGCACCGAGAGCCGCGACGACGTGCTCTGCTACACGACCGAGCCGCTGACCGAAGCGGTCGACGTGGCCGGACCGGTCGAGGTTGACATCTGGCTTTCCAGCGACCGTCCCGACACCGACATCACGGCCAAGCTGGTCGACGTGCAGCCGGACGGGAAGCCGGTCTCACTGGTGGACGGGATTATGCGGGCCCGCTTCCGCGAGGGATTCGATCGCGAGGTGCTGCTCAGGCCGGGCGAGGTCGTCAAGCTGACCGTGGACCTGGCCTCGCTGGGTCACCGCTTCGATGCCGGACACCGGATCCGGCTGGAGGTGTCGAGCAGCAACTACCCTCGGTTCATGGCGAACTCGAACGACGGCGGTTCGGTCAACTCGGCAACCGAGATGCAGACCGCAATCAACCGGATTCGTCGCGGCGGCGAACATCCCTCGGCGCTGCGCATGTACGTCCTGGGCGACTGAACGGATACAGAGAGGAACGACCGATGATCTACGAGCTACGCATCTACACGGCGCATCCGGGCAAGATGGGCGCGCTGATGAAGCGCTTCCGCGACCACACGATGGAGCTGTTCGAGCGCCACGGGATTCACAATGTGGGCTACTGGACCAACTCGGTCGGCGGCCGCTCGGACGAGCTGTGGTACATCATCAGCTTCGAGAGCGCCGGTCAGCGCGATGAAGCGTGGCGCAACTTCGCTTCGGACCCCGAGTGGGTGGCCGCGCGCGCCGCGTCGGAGGAAGACGGCCCGCTGGTGCATCACATCGAGAACCGGATCCTGCAGCCGACCGAGTGGTCGCCGATGCCCTAGTCCGAGCACGCAGTTCCGACTCTGCGGAAGCCGATACCCTGAACTGAGTCAGGAGGCCTGACATGGCCCTCAGAAAGACTCAAGACACGCCCCAGCCGCCGCGGGTCACGTCGATGGACGAGATCCGCGAGCGCCAGGGGATGCCGTTCGACGAGTTCTGCGCCAAGCACCCCTGGTGGGAGTGGACCGAGTCGCGGCTGTCGCGTCGGATGATCGACGAGCAGGGCCGGGCCTGGGTGCCAATGTGGGAACCCGATCCCGGTGTCGGCATTTGCTACGACCCTGAGATCACGCCTGAGGCCGAAGAAAATCTCTTGGAGATGGTGCGCAGGTCCAAAGAGTACGAACGCAACGGCGGCAAGCTCTGGTACCTCGACGAACTCGATGACTGGGACGAGTAGGGAGTTGCGCTACCGCGTGGGTCTGGATGACGAGGCCCATGCGCAGCGTGCCGTTCTACCCCCTAGCACAAAACGCAAGGTGAACCAGTTGCTCCTGGAACTGGAGAGCGACCCGTACGGACCAATCTCGCTCCAGCTGACTCTGACAACGGACGAGATTGTCTACCGAGTTCGTGAAGATGGCTACCGAATCCTGTTTCAGCCCGGTCCCGGGCACCGGGAGATCACCGTGACTCGCATCGCCCCGCGTGCGGTGGCCTACGAGGGCTTCGAGCATCCTGGCCGGCGCGATTGATGGAGTCACCCCCGATGCCGCAATCTCGCGACCATGACCGGCGGGATCTGCGGGAGTTGATCCCAGCTCAGGCGGTGGGGGGAGTTGCCGTCGCCGCCGTCGGTGATTGAGGGCTCGCGGATGCCGTCGAGCACCCAGCCTCGATCGAAGGCGGTGCTGAAGAGCTCGGTCAGGGTGCGGTCGAAGTAGGGCTGGATCGCGGGCTGTCCCTTGACGGCGATGCCGTGGTTGACGCCGGTGTCGAGGTAGTTGGTGATCTTGACGCCCGACTCCTCGATGAACTGCCCGTCCTCGGTCTCACGGCGCTCCTCGAACAGGTGGACCTGAGGTCCGGGCCGAAACACCGGATGCAGGACGGAGAAGACGAACGGCGCGTCCTCGGCGAGGGCGAGCGGGAGCATGTCGAAGAGCGGCGTGATCTCTGCCATGTCCATCAGCGCCATGTTGCAGACGACGGCGCCGAACGGCGCGCCCGACGCGCCTGAGAGCGCGGCCAGCGCGCTGCGGTCGGTCGCGTCGAGACGGATCCAGCGGATCTTGAACCCGGCGGAGCGCTCCCTGGCCTGTTCGAGCTGGGCTTCGGAGCCGTCGCTGGCGGTGACGGCGACGCCGAGTCTCGCCAGCTGGCGGGCGAAGTTGCCGTTGCCGCAGGCGATCTCGAGCACGGAACGCGGCAAGGGCTGGAGCAGGTCGAGCGTGTTGGGAAACACCAGCACCCGCTGCCAGTAGTTGCCCTCGTCGCCCTGGGCCTGGTCCCAGAACTCCGCGTTGGCGTCCCAGGCGGCGAGCGACTCGGCGTTGTGATCCGGGTAGTCGACCATATTGGTCCCGGTTTCGTTGCTACGGTATGCGCAGACCGCCAGATGCCCTGCGCTCCTGCGTATGGACATTCACCGTATCCCGAAACAGCGCTGGGAGATTCACGTGAGCGCACCGTTGCCCGTCATCGTGCAAGGACTGGGGCCGATTGGTCTGCGCATCGTTGAGGCGGCCCTCAACGACGCGTTCCTGGAGATCGTCGGCGCGGTCGAGATTGCTCCGGAGAAAGTCGGCAAGCCGCTCTCGGACTTCGTCGAGGGCGCTCCCGAGATCGTGATTCGCCAGTCGGTCGCGGCGGCGCGGGTCGACTCGCGCTCGGACGGCGGCATCCTCGTGCATTGCACGGGTTCGTACCTGGAACAGGTCTCGCCGCAGATCGAGGAGGCGCTGCGGCAGGACCTGCACGTGGTCTCGACCTGCGAGGAGCTGGCCTTCGCCCAGGCCAGTCATCCCGAGATTGCGGCCGGTATCGACGTGCTCGCGCGGCGGGCCGAGCGAACCGTGGTCGGCACCGGCGTCAACCCGGGATTCCTGATGGACGCGCTGCCTGCCTCGCTGTCTTCGATCTCGCACAGCATCAAGTCGATCTCGGTCAAGCGGGTGCAGGATCCGTCGCGGCGGCGGGTGCCGTTCCAGGAGAAAGTAGGGATGGGCATCTCGGCGGCGGCCTGGGAGGCGAAGCGCGACGCCGGCGGATTCGGCCACGTGGGACTGCTGGAATCGGCGAGATTGCTCGCCTATCCGCTGGGCTGGAAGATTGTCGACTGGCGGCACGAGATGGTTCCGTGCGAGGTGCCGGGGCAGGAACTGGTTGCGGGCACGCTGGAGACGCTGGAAGGCTCGACCTTTGACGGGCACACGATCCGGCTGCACTTCGAGGCGAACGCGTCGGTGGATGAGGAGTACGACGAGATCGTGGTCGACGGGACGCCGCCGCTGAGGCTGCGCTTCGAGGGCGGCGTGTTCGGCGACGACGCCACCGCGGCCTCGGTGCTGCGCGCGGCTCGGGTGATCCCGCACACGCGTCGCGGTCTGATGACCGTGCTCGATCTGCCGCTGCGTTAAACTGGCGATCCGCAGGCGTGAGGCTGAGAGGGACTTGCCATGAGCTTCGACGACCGAGAGTTCCGCAACGCGTTGGGCATGTTTCCCAGCGGCGTCACGGTGATCACGACCGGGACCGAGCCGAATTTCGTGGGCATGACGGCGCAGTCGTTCTCGTCGCTCTCGCTTGACCCGCCGTTGGTGCTGGTCTGCGTCGACAAGGGCGCGAGCGTGTTGCCGCTGCTCAAGGAAACCGGCGCCTACACGGTCAACATCCTGCCCGACACGGCGATGGACACCTCCAACTACTTCGCCAGCAGCAAGCGTCCGCCGCCGCCGCACCAGTTCGACGAGCACGAACACGTGATCGGCGAGACCGGCCAGCCGCGACTGGCGCAGGCGACGATGGTCTTCGACTGCAGCATCCACTCGGTGCTCGACGGCGGCGACCACGAGATCGTGGTGGGCGAGGTCAAGGCGTTCGAGAAGCTGTCGGACGAGGAACCGATCCTGTTCTACGGCGGCAACTACCGCAAGATGGGGCCGCCCGACCCGTCGATGAGCTGGTAAGTCTTCAGGACGTTGCTCATGTGCGTGCAGAGCATGGACGACCGGCCGCTGCTGGCGACCGATCCGCCCTTGCCCGCCGACGACTACGTGCCCGCGCTGTGGGTGCCGCTGACCCGGGCTTTGCGCGCGCGGCGGCGGCTGATCCAGATGGTCGAGACGCTGCCCTCGACGCAATGGCTGCGCGAGTCGGCGGCGCCCGACTGGTCGCGGCGCGATGTGTTGGCCCACCTGGCCGCGTCGGACCGCCGCTATCACGACGTGCTGATTGCGGCGCTGAACGGATCGCCGCTGGAGGACTGGGCGCCCGATCCGGCTTCTCCCGGTCCCGAGCTGGATCGGGCCAACGCGATCGGCACGGAACGATACGTCGGTCAGCCGGTGACGCAGTTGGCGGCGCAGTTGCAGGCTGGCTCCGAGAAGTCGACCAAACTCTTTGCCGCGCTGAGCGAGGACCACGTGCTGATGCGGATGGGATTCGCCGGCAACGCGCTCTCCCTGCTTGAGGCCTGGGCCTCGCACGACAACGGTCACGCGGACGACATCATCAACGGTCCCAAGATGATGCGCACGCTCTAGCGAGAGCGAGACACCCGCAGTCATGCCGCCCGCGATTGAATGCTACGACGCCGGGCAGATCCTGACGCCGGGCGCGGGCTACCTGGGCGACTACGACTATTCGCTCAATCCCTACGTCGGCTGTGCGTTTGGCTGCTCGTACTGTTACGCCGCCTTCTTCGCGACGCCGGAGCGGCAGGCGTCGTGGGGCGACTGGGTGCGAGTCAAGCGCAACGCGGCGCTCAAGCTGTCCCGGCTGCGGCGATCGCTTGCGGGCAAGACCATCTACATGAGCAGCGCCACCGATCCGTATCAGCCGATCGAGCGGCGGCTGGAGCTGACCCGATCGCTACTGCCGATCCTGGCCGAGAAGGGCGCCCGATTGGTTGTCCAGACGCGCAGTCCGTTGGTGGTCCGCGATATCGACCTGCTGCAGCGGTTCGACCGGGTCTGCGTCAACCTCAGCGTCACCACCGATTCGGAAGCCGTGCGCCGAGCCTTCGAACCGCGCAATCCGCCGATTGCCGACCGGCTGCGCGCCGCATCGACCGTCGCGGCCGCGGGCATTCCAGTCGCGATCACGATGACGCCGCTGTTGCCGGTTGAGGATCCGGCGGAACTGGCGCGCCTTGTGGGCCGCACGGGCGCATCGCGCTTCGTCGTCGAGTCGTTCAGCCCGACGGCCGGGCGCTTTCGCGGCGGCACGGGCGAGCCGGCTCGCGAGCTGGCCCGGCGAATGCACTGGGACGGCGCAGCCTATGAACGGACGAGACAGGCGCTGATCCGCGAACTCGGGCCGAACGTCCGTGAGGGCGAGGCCGGGTTCAGTCCCGGGTATCTGCTGAGCAGTCCCGCGCCACCGTGATCATCGTCTCGGCCACCGCGTCGGGCCGGCGCATGGGGATGAAGTGGTCCGAATCCTCGACCACTTCCTCGAAGGCGTTGGGGAAGACCTCGACCGCGCTCTGACCGGTGGGCGAGGGATGACCCTGCATCTCGCCGGCGCGCAGGATCAGCGTGGGCTGGGAGGCCCGCGCCATGTCCGGCCAGGGATCGACGGTCGGCGCGTACTCGAAGCACCAGGCTTCGACCTCCGGGTCGCAGGCCAGTTCCCACTCACCCAGCGTGCCGGTCGGCTTGAGTCCGTAGCGCACATAGCGCTCGACGGCCTCGCGCGGCCAATGCGTGAACGCGCCGCGTCCCGTGAGCGAGTCGGCCATCTCCCGCGGGCCGGTCCAGATCTTGCGCCGCTTGCGGGCCGCAACAGAGAGACTGTCGGCCGGTACCGGCGGCTGGGGACCGCGAGGATTGACCAGCACCGGGTCGATCAGCGCCAGCGACTCGATCCGCGTCCCGGTCGCCGCGGCAATCGTGCAGACGCAGCCGCCCATTGAGTGTCCGGCCGCGACCACGTCGGTCAGATCGCGCTGCGCCAGCCAGTCGTTGAGGTCGGCGGCCATCTCGCGCCAGTCGGCTCCGGCCTTATCGGGCGGAGCTTGCGACGCGCCGTGCCCGCGCATGTCCAGCGCGAACACGCGCCAGTCCTCGGGCAGCAGCCGGACAACATCGTCCCAGGTGCGAGCGTGGAACCCGGTCGCGTGAATCAGGACCGCCGTGCGCTCGGGATCGCCCGACGCAGTCCACTCCCAGACCCGCAGCGCATAGCCCCGGACGAGATCGGTTGATGCGGTGGGTTGTGGTCGCATCGCCGGTTACGTCCGCCGGCGGATGGCGCCGCGGCCGTCGCCGAAGGGATCGTCGCGCCATTCGAGCGCGACCTTGAGGCCCTTCTCTCGGCCGATTGTGGTGAACTCCTCGATGCTCGGCGCCTCGTGCCAGATGGCGTCGAAGTCGGCGCCCTCCGAGGCGGCCGTGCGCAGACCCATCAGCTCGAACCAGCGGTTGGTCGAGTGCTTGTGCACGGTCAGTCCGTCCAGCGGCACGTTGGCGATCCGCTGGCACCAGGCCATCGTTTCCTCGTCCAACTGCTCCTCGGGATAGGCGCGGTTGATCATGCCGATCCGCTCGGCCTCGATCCCGTCGACCGTGTCGCCGCTGAACAGCAACTCCTTGGTTTTGAGCATGCCGATCTTGGCCGGCCACAGACCCAGCGTCGGCGGGATGCCGATCGCTCGCCCTGCCGGGTGTCCGAAGCGCGCCGTCTCCGATGCAAAGACGATGTCGCACGCGCCAATCATCTCGCCGCCGCCGGCCAGGCACCAACCGTGCACCTGGGCGACGATCGGCTTGCGGTAGCCCCACATCCACATCCAGCGGTCGACCGAGACGCGCAGGTTCTCGCGGTCCAGCGCGATCCGCGACTCGCCCAGTTCCCAGGCCTGATCGCCGCGACGCTGATTCGGACGCCAGGTCATCGCGCCTCCGCCCGGCGTCAGGTCGTAACCGGCGCAGAAGGCGCGGCCCGCGCCCTTGAGACGGATGACGCGCACATCGTCGCCGGGATTCAGCTCGCGCAGCGCCGCCTCGAGGTCGTCGCGCAGTCCGCCCGAAATCGCGTTCAGCTTCTCCGGCCGGTTGAGCGTGATCGTCGCCACCGGCCCGTCAATCTCGACCAGCACGTTTTCGTAGTCGGTCATGTGTGGTTCCTTGCCATCCGCCAATGCCGTCAGTCCTGAGTGGCCATCGCGTGGAAGTCTAGCCGCCGGAGTTGGACGCCCGGCGCTGCTGATCCTGCAGATCGTCGCGCTGCCTGGACTCGAACGCCGCCCGCCGGCGGGCCATCTCTTCCTGGAAGGCGTCGTTGCGGCGTTGCGAGCGCCGGGCCTGGCTCTGGACCGCCGAACGCCGCCGCGACCTTCGCCGGGCCTCGGCCTCGCGGCGGCGGCGGAAGCCGTTGATGATCTGCTCGCGGTCGTTGTCGCTCACATCGCGGGACGGCCGATAGAGGTCCTCGCCCGCCTCCGGCGGCGCAGCGAACGGATGCTGCAGCCGCTCGATCAACAGGTCGTGCGCGTCCTTGAGTTGCCGGAACCGTTCGGCCGCATCGGGCGCGTCGGAGACATCGGGGTGCACCGTCTTCGCCTTGCGCCGGAAGGCGCGGCGAATCTCCTCCTCGCCGGCGGCGGGAGTCAGGCCGAGCAACTCGTACGGGTCGTAGAAATCTGCCATCAAGTCGTTAATCTACCGAGCTTCAGCGCATACTCCGACACCCGCTGGCCAAGCGTGCGCGCCTGCTCGCGATCCAGATCGGTGACCTTGCGCACGGCCGTGGCGCCGTAGTAGCTGCCCGAGTGATTCATGGTCGAGGTCCAAGGCAGGCCGACGATCAGCATGCCGTGACCGATGAGCAGGTGGACGAGCTGGAGCAGCGTGGCTTCGAGTCCGCCCGACGGACTCCAGCCGGCGCTGAATGCAGCGGCGGGTTTGTCGGCGAGCTCGCCGGTCTCCCACAGATCGCCGGTGTAGTCCCACCAGTGCTTGAGCCGGCCGGTGATGCCGGTCCAGTTGGGGCTGCCCAGGATCAGCGCGTCGCACTTGACCAGCTCGTCCTTGTCGGCGGTGTCGAGCGGGCGATCCCAGACCTCGATGCCCTCGACCGATGCCGCGCCCTCGATGATCGAGCCGGCCAGGTCGGCGACCAGGCCCTGCGAGTCGTAGAGCACCAGCACGACCGTCTTGCCCGTTCCGGAGGACATCAGAGATCGGTCTCAAACCAGGCCGCCTGGCCGGGCATTTCCTCGACGCCGACTCGCAGCCGCGCCAGTCCGGGCGGGCCGGAGACCTCCAGCGACTCGGTTAGCCGGCCGGCGATGTACTGCGAGAGCCGCTCCGCCGTGCTGTTGTCGATCGGCAGCGCGGCGACATCGTGCTTCGGCAATCGATATGGGAGTTCGTCCCGGTACTGAATCAGGTAGTGGGTGTCGTCGTTGGTGATCGTCAGCGTCCGCGATTCCATCTGCAGCAGGAACTTATGATCGAGCGACTCGCAGATTTCACGGGTCAGGCGCTTGAGCAACGAGAAATCGATCACCCACGACTCCTCGGTCAACGGGCCGACGACCTCGACGAAGACGTCGTAGTTGTGTCCGTGAATCGGCTCCAGTTCGTCGGCAAAGGTGGCGAAGTGACCGGCGGCAAAGCGTAGGCGCTGGCGCTCGACGGTGACGGAGTGGCTCGCGGGCCTGCCCGGCAACTGATCTTGAGACTGATCTGGCATAGTCGCAGCGTAGCCTGCGCCCATGAACCTGCCACCGCCGGGCACGATTGCGAGCTGGCTTCAGAACTGGCGGCCGGCGATCCTGCTGGGCATCCTGACCTGCGGCGCGTATGGACTGGTTCTCTACGGCTTCGGGATCATCACCGGGCCGATGCAGGAGGACGAAGGCTGGTCGTCGGCCGCCGTCAATGCCGCGTTCATGGGTTCATATCTGCTCGGCGCGGCGGCGTCGCTGGTCTCTGGACGGATCCTCGACGCGCTCGGCCCCCGACCGGTGCTCTGGACCGGTCTGATCGCCAGCACCGTGCTGCTGATGGCCGCGTCCTACGCCGAACACGTCTGGCTGTTCATCGTCTTCTGGACGCTGGGTGGGGCGGTGACAATCGCCGGACTCTTCTACAACGTGACCATGCCGATCACGGCTCGGCTCTATCCCCAGCGCCAGACCGCCGCGATGACCGTGCTGGTCACGACCGGCGGCTTCTCCTCCGTCATTTTCATGCCCCTGACCGGCCTGTTCACCGACGAGTTCGGCTGGCGCTGGGCGGTGCGCATCCTGCTGGTCCTGGCCGCCGCGCTCTCGCTGCCGGCTGTGCTGACCGTACGCCGGCTGCCCATCATTCCTCCGCCCGAGCAGAGCTCGGAGCAGACAACCACGGTCGATCGCTACGGCTACGCCAGCGTCGGCGAGGCGCTGCGCTCCCGCGAGGTACAGGTCACGATTGCCATGGTGGTCGCCAGCTCCTTTGCCCTGGGCGCGCTGCTCAATCACTTTGTGCCTGCCGCGGTCGCCGCTGGACTGTCGCTGACCGCCAGCGCTTCGCTGACCGGATTGCGGGGCTTTCTCTCGCTCCCCGGCCGCGCGCTGATCGGACCGATGGCGACGCTGCTGGGGTTGCGGCCCGCGCTGGGCGCCGGCTACATCGTGATGCTGCTGGGAACGCTCTGCCTGCTCGCCGCCGGTCCGCTCTGGTGGATCTATCTCTCGGCGATCATCGCCGGCCTGGTCTGGGGTCAGACGATGCCGCTGCAGGGATTGATCGCCTCCGAGGTCTACGGGCTGCGCCGTCTCGGCACGCTGATGGCGATCCAGACCTCGGCCGGCAATGTCGCGCTGGCGATCGGTCCCTTCGCGGCCGGCGTCCTGCTCGACTCGGTCGCTGGCGACTATCAGCCGGTGCTGATCGCGATCGCGGCCATGAATGCGGTCACGTTTCTCTTGCTCGTCCTCCTGACGCGCGTGCGCAGTCGGACGGTAGGCTGATCGCTAGCTAGAACTGGAGATACACCATGGGTCGATTGGATGGAAAGGTTGCGCTGGTCACCGGCGCCGCCCGAGGCATCGGCAAAGGCATCGCGACGGAACTCGCCAAAGAGGGCGCGGACATCGTGATATGCGACCTGCTGATTGACGAGGCCTTCCGCACGGCCGGCGAGCTGCAGAACCGACACGGCGTCACTGCCATCGCGCTCGAGATGGACGTGACCAGCGACGACTCCGTCGCCTCCCGGGTCGCCGAAGCGATCAGCCAGATGGGCAAGATCGACATTCTCGTCAACAACGCCGGCGTGCCGCCCGACAACTTCGGGGCCGACGAGACCGAGGAAGACTGGGATCGCTGCTACGAGGTGAACCTGAAGGGCATCTGGAAGGTCACCACTGCGGTCGTGCCGCACTTCAAGGAGCGCAACGAGGGCAAGATCGTCAACATCGCCTCGATCGCCGGTCGTCTCGGCGGCGGGATGTCGTCCTACTCCGCGTCCAAGGCGGGCGCGATCAGCATCACCCAATCGCAGGCCGCCGAGTACGGTCGCTTCAATGTCAACGTCAACGCGATCTGTCCCGGCTTGCTCTGGACCGATCTCTGGCGGCAGATCGAGGGCATGTTCGCCGGCGATCACACCGAAGAGGTCGTCGACCGCCGTGAGCGCTTTGAAGCCGTCGTCGCCAACAGCATGCCGCTGGCACGAGAGCAAACCCCGGAAGACATCGGCAAGGCCGCCGTCTTCTTCGCCTCCGACGACGCCAAGAACATCACCGGCCAGTCGCTCAATGTCGACGGCGGCATGAGGATGAACTGAGCTGCGATCATCGCTAGCCCGCGTCGCACAAACCACACAGGAGTCGCGCAATGACCGAAGAACTGCTCTACGACGTCCAGGATCACATCGCCGTGATCACGCTCAACCGGCCGGAGAAGCTGAACGCGTTCTCGAACGAGATGCTCGACGCCTGGCAGGAGTCGATCACGCGCGCGTCCGTGGACCAGAACGTGCGCGTGATCATCGTCACCGGCGAGGGCCGGGGCTTCTGCTCGGGCGCCGACGTGGGCCGCGAGCGCGCCGGCGGCGACGTACTCGGCGGCGACCCCAACGCGCCGGCGGCCAACCGCAACGCGCTGCGCCACTCGGTACAGCGCGTGCCGCGAGCGCTGTTCAACTGCGAGAAGCCGTACATCGCCGCCGTTAACGGCGCGGCCGTCGGCGCGGGCATGGACATGGCTTCGATGGCCGACCTGCGAATCGCTTCGGACCGGGCCAAGTTCGGCATGGCCTACGTGCGCATGGCGCTGATCCCCGGCGACGGCGGTGCATACTACCTGCCCCGCATCGTCGGCATGTCCAAGGCGCTCGAGCTGATGTGGACCGGCAAGATCTTCACCGCCGACGAGGCGCTGGAGATGGGTTACGTCAGCCGGGTTGTCGAGCACGACGAGTTGATGCCGGCGACCTTCGAGTTGGCCGGTCAGATCGCCAGGATGCCCGCCGTCTCGGTGCAGATGATCAAGCGGCTCGCCTACCGCTCGGCCGAGACCGGCCTGCACGAATCGCTGGAGATGGCCGATCACGCGATGGTGATTGCGCGCTCGACGGAGGACGCGGTCGAAGGCCCGCGCGCCTTCGCCGAGAAGCGCGAGCCGAACTTCAAGGGGTTCTAGGCGTGTTCGTCGAATCGATCAGTGAACCTCCTACACTGGCAGCGAAGGCGCCAGCGACATGACCACTACCGATGCTCGGGCTGGAACGACTACCGTTCCGTTCCAACTCCCCGAACCGGCTGAGCGGAATATCGACGAAGTGACCGCGTATAGCTACGTCTACGGCCCGGGCGCGCCGATCAATCTGTTGGTCCACTTCGGCAGCCCGGAGACCACGTTGGTAGCAGCCGACCAGTGGATTGCGGCTGCTCCGGGGTCTCGGCCGTTACTGCTTCCCGACTTCCTCATCGCATTCGATGTCGATGTCAACCTCTACAACCAGCAGCGCGGCTACGTGATCTCCGACCAGGGCAAGCCGCCCGACTTTGTGATGGAAGTCGCCTCGCCCAGCACTGCCGAGCGCGATACCGGCTACAAGCGAGTCGAGTACGCGCGAATGGGTATCACTGAGTACTGGCGCTTCGACAACACAGGAGAGTCCCACGGCGCGCGATTGGCCGGCGACCGGCTGGTTGGCACTCGGTACGAGCCGCTGCCCATCGTTGAGGTCGACTCAAACGTCCTGGAGGGCCGCAGCGAGGTGCTCAACCTGATGCTGCGCTGGGAAGACGGGGAGCTGTTCTGGATCGATCCCGCCACGGGGCAGCCACTCCCGGGCCTGGTGTCGGAACGCGAAGCCAGGATTGAGGCCGAAATGCAGGCTCAACGAGCGGAGGCTCGCGTCGCGGAGTTGGAAGCCGAGCTGCAACGCTTGCGAGAGCGGGGCGAGTAACGCCTCACTCGTCCGAGACGTAGATCGTGCCGTCCGCCACACGGGTCTGGAACGTCTGGATGTAGTCGGGCTCGATCTTGTTCTTGATGAACGGCGGCGGGGTCGGCAACAGCTTGTGGATCATGTTCCAGACGCCGTTGGGCAGCCAGGCCTTGGTCTGTCCGGTGCGCATGTCGAACTCGGAGTCGTGCCAGGGACAGACGATGTGCGCGTTCTTCAGGTCGCCGACCGAGAGCGGCGCGAACAGGTGCGGGCACTTGTCCTGAACGGCAAAGATCTCGCCGTGCACATTGGCGACGCAGACCCGGGTACCGTCAAGATCGGCAGCGGTGACTTCGCCCGGCGGCAGTTCCGATAGCGGACAGACGACGGTTTCGGTCACGGCGGCCTCCCTGTGATGCTCTGCGGCCCGTGTGACAGATCATCGCTCTCAGCCGCTGCACAGTCAACGCGCCACACGTTCTTGCCGTTCGCGCTCATACACTGAGCCCATCCCGTCGAAGATTGGATCGTCAGTCATGGACTTCGAGCAGTACCTCTTCCCGCCGCGGGTCGCCGTCGTTGAAGTCGCCGGACAGATCGGCGCCCGACTCAATCCGCGCGAGTTGGCCCGCACCTTCAACAGCATCGCCGAGAATCCGCGCTATCCGGCCGTCGTGCTCGACATCGACTCGCCCGGCGGCGGCGCGGCCGCCTCGGAGGCGCTCTACCTGGCGACCAAGCGGCTGTCGGACAAGAAGCCCGTCGCCGCCGCGATCCGCGGCGTCGGCGCGTCGGGCGGATACATGATCGCCTGCGCTGCCAATCCGATCTTCGCGCTGCCCACCTCGGTCGTCGGCTCGATCGGCGTGATCTGGACGGCGCCGATGATCTCGGAGGCGCTCGACCGCGTTGGCGTCAAGATGCGCACTCGCGCCGCCGGCGAGTACAAGGACATGGGCTCGCTCTTCCGCGAGACCACGCCGGAGGAGGACGCCAAGCTCGACGCGCTGATTCACTCCGTCTACGAGCGCTTCGTCGACATCGTGGCCGAGGGCCGGCCCGAACTCACCCGCGACCAGGTCGCGGAGCTGGCCTCGGGCGAGATTCATACCGGGGCCGAGGCGCACGAGATCGGCCTCGTCGATCGGCTCGGCGACCTCAACGACGCGGTCGAGTGGGCCGCCGACGCGGCCGGCATCGAGAAGCGCACCACGCTGGTCCGGCCCAAGCGAGGCTTCTTGCAGATGCTGATGACCCAGGGCGCCGACTCGGTCGCACATGCCCTGGTCGACGCCTTCATCGATCGGCTCGACGCCGCCCGCGCCGAGCGCCTGCTCGAGGCGCGACTGCGATTGGGTCGTTGAAGGCTCGCAGCCAGCCAAAGTCAGTCGAACGCGCCTGAGACCAGGTGCTCGACGTACTCATCGTCCGACATGCCGACGATGTCCTTGTAGACGTACTCGTTGTCCTCGCCCAGCAGCGGCGCGGCCTTGGTCAACTCCGCCGGAGTCTCCGAGAGCCGGAACGAGGGGCCGTCGTAGGCGCGGTGACCCATGGTCGGATGATCCAGCATCCAGAAGTGTCCGCGATGGGCGAGCTGCGGATCGTTGCGCAGGTCTTCCGGTGTCTGCACGACGCCGGCCGGCACGCCGGCGTTCTGCAGCCGCTGCATCAGCTCCTCGGCCTGCTGCGTGCGCGTCCAGGCGGCGATCGCCGAGTCGAGCGCGTCGGGGTCCATCGATGACCAGGACGGCTCACCGGCGACGTCCGCCAGCGCCGCCAACTCGGCGTCGTTGGTCACGGTGATCGCGATCCAGCGATCGTCGTCGTCGCCCCTCGCGGCGCATTGGTAGGTCCCGTAGGGCTGGTGCTCGGGATGCCCTGCGCCGAGCGCTTGCTGCTCGCGGCCGTTGACCGTGTAGTCGAGCACCATCGTTTCGGTCGCGTGGATCGCGGCCTCAAGCTGGCCGAAGTCGATGTTCTGGCCTTCGCCGGTGCGCTGGCGGTGGTCGAGCGCGGCCAGCAGCGCCGAAGCGGCGAAGTGCGGCACGAGGAAGTCGGTGTAGGCGACTCCGGTGCCGATCGGCTCCTCGCCCGGGTAGCCGGTCAGGTGCGAGATCCCGGCGGCCGCCTGCAGCACGTGTCCGTAGCCCTGCCACATCGACCAGGGACCGGTCAGGCCGTACATCGGCATCGAAATCATGATCAGGTCGGGACGGATCTCGCAGAGGTCCTCGTAGGTCATGCCCCAGGCGCGCATCGCCTTGGGCGTGAACGACTCGGTCACGATGTCGCATTCGGCGATGATGCGCCTGGCAATCGCGACGCCGTCGGGATGCTGCAGGTTGAGCGAGGCGCACTTCTTCGATGAGTTGAAGTCGGCGTAGTAGCCGCTGTTGTCGAGCCCCGGCTCGTCGTTGACGAAGGGCGGCGCGCGGCGCAGCGGCTCGGGCCGGACCGAGGACTCGATGCGGATCACTTCTGCGCCGTGGTCGGCGAGGTACTTGGAGACCAACGGTCCGACGCCGACCCAGGCGAAGTCGGCGATGCGAATGCCTTCGAAGACTCGGTCGCTCTGGTCGGTGGTCATGTGCAGTTCCTAGATCACGCCCTGTGCAGCAAGTTCGGCAATCTCGTCGTCGGAGCATCCGAGCAGGTTGCCGTAGACGTAGTCGTTGTGCTCGCCGATGCGCGGCGCGCGGTGACGCACCGAAATCGGCGTCTTGCTCAGCCTGGCCCAGGGACCGGGATAGGTGACGTGCGCCTCCTCGTGCTCGAGTTCGACCCAGTAGTCGCGCGCGGCGAGATGCTCGTTCTCGAGCAGGTCCCCGGGCGTATGCACGATGCCCCAGCCGTTGCGGATCTGCTGCGCTTCCGCAACAAGCTGGGCGCGAGTGAACTGCTTGCAGAAATCGACCAGCACCTGGTTGAGATAGTCTCCGTCCTCGCCCGCGGGCGGGATCAGGATGCCCTGGGTGGCGTCGAGTTTGGCCAGCCACTCGTCCGATGTCAGATCGCCGGCCATGCCGTGATGGTCGAGCCACTCGATCGTCTGACGCGCCGTCAGCCCGAACAGGCCGCCGTAGGACAGCGCGGCAACGTAGCCGTCGGCCGCCTCGTAGACGTACTGTCCCGACTTGTAGCCGCCGATCTCGCGTCCGTTGCCGGGTCGGCTGTTGTTGATCGCGCGGATGTCCCAGGTCGGCGAGGCGTTGTCGTGGGTGAAGGTGACCGCTTCCTGCATCGACTGGTCCACGTGCTGTCCGGTTCCGGTCTTCGTGCGCTGGTAGTGCGCGACCAGCGATCCGACGACCGCCTGGGCTGATGCCTGCGTGTAGGCCTGCGACGCGGTCGGCCGGATCGGCGGACGACCGGGCGCGCCGCAGAGCGAGGAGAGCCCGCCCATCGCCGTGCCGACCAGGTCGGTCGCCTTCCAGTTGGCGTAGGGTCCGTCGCGGCCGAAGGGCGTAATCGACGTGTGCACCAGAGCCGGATGAGACGCCCGCAGCGCCTCGATGCCGAGTCCGAGCGCGGCCGCGGCGTCGGGCGGGCAGGTCTCGACGAGGAAGTCGGCGCCGTCGAGCAGGCGCGTGAACAGCTCCTGGCCGCGAGCTGAAGTCAGATCGAGCGTCGCGCTGAGCTTGTTGTTGTTGAAGGTCCACCAGTGCAGCGACTGCTCCGGATCAACGACATCGCCGCGGAAGGGACCGATGAAGCGCGACTCATCCCCGCCCGGCGGCTCGACCTTGATCACCTCCGCGCCGAGGTCGCCGAGCATCCGCCCGGCAAGCTGCCCCAACTCGTTGGAGAGGTCGATCACCCGGAACGGCGCAAGCGGTCCGGCGGCGGTCTGCGTGGTCATGGGGAGGATGATACCTGCCGTTCGCGAGGGAATTCGCGGGGAATCCGGCACCCTGCGTGTGATTGCTGCTGTGGGCTGGGAATCCATGCTCGGTGATGTCAGATTTGGTCAGATTTGGTCAGATTCTGTCGGGACAGGGTCAGATATAGGTGAGCGGCGTCGACTGAGGGCAGGTGATGTCGGGAGATGTTGGGTGAGTCGGCGGGGTTCATGATTCGCTCCCGGTTTGGCAGTCGTTGAATGGCACTGTTGATTATATGCGGACTGGCGTTCTGGCAACGGGCGCAGGTGTGTCGGGAGTGACGGCGGTGAGAGGGTGTTGTGCGACGATCGCTAATCGAGGAAGCGGCGAAGAAGTGGGGTGAATCCGGCTCGGGCAAACTCCTGGTCGGCGGTGAGGATCGAAGTGATGCCGTACTCGCGCATGATCACGATGGCAACGCAGTCCTGGAGCGAGAAGCCGGAGTGGGCGTATTCGCCGCCATACAGGTCCAGCGCCGATTCCATCAACGATCGGTCATGAACAACAACGGTGTAGGAAGGATCGAGGCGCATGACCCGGAACTCTTGAGCGAGCCGACTTCGGAGTGAATGCCGGGCTCGTGAGAAGTGGGCGAGGGTTTCAAGGATGACCCCGTCGCTCGTGACTAGCGGCTGCTCGGGATCCAGAGCTGCCGCCGCACGTTGGGCGGGTAGACGCCAACTGTCGTTGACGGCATGCTGAGCGATCAGAAACACGCTGTCGACGAAGATCAGATCGTGACTCGCCACTACGAAGGCGACTTGCCGAACTTTTGGCCCAGGAAGGCCTCGATCTCACCCGCGGCGTCACCAAGATCTTCGAGCGTCACGTCGATCCGCAGCCGCGCGAGCAACTCCTGCGCTGTCGGATCGCCCGGGCGCTTTTGCTCGATCGGGATGTACCAGCTTGGGCGCTTGGGAGACCGAGTAGAGGCGGCGCCGTTGGTGTTGCTCTGGTCGCTCATGTCGGTCTCCAGTCCAGATTCGATCTTATCGGATTGGCATGACGATCGAGCTGCCAAGGAGGACCGGTCAGCTTGCGGCGGCGGCGTGATCGGTGCGGCGCTGGATGATATGGACTCCTTCGAGCGAGGGTACGATCCGCTCGATGGCGGCGCGCAGCTCGTTGAGATTGCGCTTCTCCTGTGCGGAGACCGCGATTGGGCGGATGTCCAGCTCGGCGCTGAGTTCGTCCAGCACTTCCTCGAGCGGATCTTCGAGCGCGTCGATCTTGTTCATCACCGTCAGCGTCGGACGCTGATCGACGCCGAGATCGCGCAGCGTGCCCTCGACGCTCTCGATCTGCTCCAGCACGTCGGGCGAGGTGCCGTCGACGACGTGGATCAGCAGGTCGGCCTCCTCCAGCTCCTCCAGCGTCGCGCGGAAGGCGGCCACGAGCTGGGTCGGCAGCTTCTGGATGAAGCCGACCGTGTCGGAGAGCAGCACGGTGTGCTGCTCGGAAAGGCGCCAGCGGCGCGTAGTCGGATCGAGCGTCTCGAACAGCCGGTCGCGGGCGCGCACGTTGGCGTTGGTCAGCGCGTTCATCAGCGTCGACTTGCCGGCGTTGGTGTAGCCGACCAGCGCGACCAGCGGGATGCCGGCGCGGTCGCGCTTGTTACGGTGCTGCTGCCGGTGCGTGCGCACTCGTTCGAGGTCCTTCTTGAGACGCTTGATCTGGTTGCGGATCAAGCGGCGGTCGGTCTCGAGCTGTGTCTCGCCCGGTCCCCGCGATCCGATCGCGCCTTCCATTCGCTCCAGGTGCTCCCACTGTCCGGTCAGGCGAGGCAGCAGGTACTCGTGCTGGGCCAGCGCGACCTGGACCACGCCCTCGCGGGTGCGGGCGCGCTGGGCGAAGATGTCGAGGATCAGCGCCGTGCGGTCGATCACCTTGATCCCCAGCCGCTGCTCCAGCGTGCGCTGCTGGGCCGGCGTGAGCTCGTCGTCGAAGATCGCCACCGTCGCGCGCAGTTCGTCGCGCAGCTCGGCGATCTCTTCCAGCTTGCCCTTGCCGACGTACGAGTTGGGGTCGGGATGCTTGAGCCGCTGTTTGACGCGCTGCAACGGCATCGCGCCGGCGGTGATGGCGAGCTGGGCCAGTTCCTCGAGCGACGCCTCGATGCTCCAGTGCGCGGAGCGCCGGGCGTCGACGCCGACCAGGATGGCGCGTTCGCGAGGAGGATGGGTGGGGTGTCGCCGCCGGCGTCCGCTCTTCGGTCTTCGGTTGCGTATGCGTGAGATAGGAGTCTCCGTCGCTACGCCTCGGCGACGCGAATCGCCGGGCGCGGTTCAGTCTAGTCAGGCAGAGTGACGGAGCCTACATGCGCATGTCGGAGCGGACCTCCCGGATTGGTGCGTTGCATCCAGCTTAGCCGGAAGTGAACGCGGCGATCCGCTCGACGCCTTCGTCCACCTCGTCGTCGGGGAGGGTGAGCGAGAGGCGGATGTAGCCCTCGCCGGCCGGGCCGTAGCCGTTGCCGGGGGTGACGACGACGCCCTGCTCCTCGATCAGGCGGGCAGCGAAGTCGGCGGAGGTGTCGCCCTCGGGGATCCTCGCCCAGATGTAGAGCGAGGCCTTTGGGTTGGTGACCTCAAGCCCGATCGAGCGCAGCGCGGCGACGACCTTGTCGCGGCGCTTCTCGATGATCGCGTTGTTGGCTTCAATCACCGACTGGTCGCCGTCCAGCGCGGCGATCGCCATCTGCTGGATCGCCTGGGGGATGCCGGAGTCGATGTTCGACTTGACCCGCAGGAGCGGATCGACGAGCTCGGCGTTGCCGCAGGCCCAGCCCAGCCGCCAGCCGGTCATGTTGAACGTCTTCGAGAGCGAGAAGTACTCCATTCCCGCCGCCCTGGCCGACGGCGCCTGCAGGTAGGCGGGCGCCTCGTAGCCGTCGAAGGTCACGTCGCAGTAGGCGTTGTCGTGCAGGACGGCGATTTCGTTGTCGAGGCCGAACCGCGCCGCGCGCTCGAAGAAGTCGATGTCGGCGAGCGCGCCGGTCGGGTTGTTGGGATAGTTGATCCAGAGCACGCGCGCCTGCTCGCGCACGTCGGCCGGGATCGCGTCGAGGTCGGGCAGGAAGTCATTCGCCTCGGTCAGCGGCAGATAGTGCGACCTGCCGCCGGCGAACATCGTGCCGATCGCGTAGACCGGATAGGCGGGGTCGGGGACCAGCGCCACGTCGCCGGGATCGATGAAGCAGAGCGCCGAGTTGGCGATGCCTTCCTTGGCCCCGATCAGCGGCACGATCTCGGTGGCCGGATCGAGCGAGACTTCGAAGCGCTGCGCCATCCAACGGGCGATGCACTCGCGCAACTCGGGCAGACCCTCGGTCTCGGGATAGCGGTGGTTGGCGGGCACGTCCGCGTGCTCGTGCAGCGCTTCAAGGATGTGCGGATGGGTCGGCAGATCGGGGTCGCCGATACCGAACGAGATCACCCGCACGCCTTTCTCGCGCTGTTCGGCAATCTTGCGCGAGATCTCAACGAACAGATAGGGAGGCAGGTTCTGGACTCGTTGTGCGGTTCGTACCATTTAGAACTTGCCCCAGATCTTGCCGACCTTGACGTAGGTCACGACCTTCTCGTCGTAACGGCGCTGGACCTCGGCCGGATCGGCGGGGCGCTGGTAGGTCAGTTCGTTGGTCACGTGGCGGAAGTTGAACTCGCGCAGCAGCGGATCGCCCACGCTTTCGCCGGCGACTCGCAGGGTCATGGCGCGGCGATTGGCCTCGGCGCTGCGCTTCATCGCCTCGGCCAGCAGCGCCCGCGAGACCTCGGTGTGGTCGTGCTCCGGGTGGACGATCAGCTCTTCCGCCGTGACCCCGCGCTTCTCGGCCGGCAGGGTGCGGATGTAGCCCGCCGCCGAGCCGCCCTGCTCGGCGATCCCGACCCATTCCGCGTCGTCGAAGAACTGGCGCGCCAGCGGCGGCGCGTGCGCGCCCTCGCCCGATGCCTGCTGTTCGATCTCGACGATCGAGCCGTCGTCGTCGACCGAGGCGTCTCGCACGGTGATGCCGCCGACCTCGGGCAACGACTGATCGCGCACGTCGCGGCAGCGCATCACCGAGACCTCCGAGGGCGAGGTGAAGCCCGCGCCGATCATCATCGGTTCGACGTAGTGCCGATGCGGAAAGTCGGTGTAGTCGATCACCATCAGTTCGCAGTCCGAGTGCTCCGTCGCCAGCTCGCCCATCTCGTTGAGCAGGTTGGTCAGGTGCAACCGGATGTGATTGATCGTGTCAAACTCGTAGAAGATGCGCAGGTGCCGGCCGTAGGGCACGCCGATCACGTAGCCGTCGTCGCACTGGGTCGAGAGCATCCGCGGCAGGCGGACGAGCTCGTCGAAGTCGATGTCGGGCTGGTTGCGGTAGGCGAGCTGTTTCGTCGCCAGCGTCTCGTGCAACTCGCGCACCATGCCGGGCGCGACATCCTGCGCGTGCCGCGTGTAGTCGGGTATGACCATCAGTTGTCCATTCGTTGCGTGATCGCGGTTGAGAGTCCGGGCATCGTCAGCGAGCGCCCAGCAGGTGTGCATCGAGGTGTCCGGCAAACGAGAACGAGGCCGGACCGGTCATGTAGACCGAGGCCGACGGGTCGCCGGGGCCGTCCCAGGCGATCTCGAGGTCGCCGCCCGGCAGTGAAACGGTCGCGGCCGGATCGCAGAGTCCGCGCAGCCGGGCCGCGACCAGCACGGCGCAGGCGCCCGAGCCGCAGGCCATGGTGATGCCCACGCCGCGCTCCCAGACGCGCATCTTGAGCCGGTCGGGCGCGAGCACGTTGACGATCTCGAAGTTGGTCTTGCGCGGGAAGTCGGGATGCATCTCGACCAGCGGACCGAACTCGGTCAGCGGGAACTCGTCCACATCCTCGTCCGTGAACCAGACGGCGTGGGGATTGCCCATGCTGACGCAGGTCAGATCGAAGGTCCGGCCCGCGACCGTTATCTCGTGATCCAGGATCGGCGCGGGTCCCTCATGCACGACGGGAATCTCGTCGGCCTGCAGCCAGGCCCGGCCCATGTCGACGCGAACCCGATCGACGGTCGCCGAGGTCAACCCCGAGAGGTCGGCTTGCAGCACGCCCGCCCCGGTCTCAATCGCCAGCGCGCCGTTGGTCGGCGTCATCCCGGCCCGCTCGACCAGGTACTTGGTGAAGCAGCGGAAGCCGTTGCCGCACATCTCGCCGTCCGAGCCGTCGGCGTTGACGATCACCATCCGCGCCGCGGCGGCCTCGGTGTCCTGCGCGATCAGGATGCCGTCCGCGCCGACGCCGAAGTGGCGGTCGCAGATACGCGGCGCCAGCGCGGGCCAATCGACGTCGTTCAGGTGCGCGTTCTCGCCCAGGGCGTCGATCAGCAGGAAGTCGTTTCCCGCGCCCTGCACCTTGAGAAACGGTACGTGGACAGGTGTGACGGACATCAGCGTTCTCCGGCGGTTGATTGCATCTTACTCAAGCATCGCGAGCGGAACATCAGCGGACCAACAGATCGACGGATCGTCGCGCCGGAACCAGGCCCGTTGTCGCCGGGCAAAGCGCCGCGTCGCCTGCGCGACCGCTGCCTCGGCCTGCTCCAGCGATGTCTCGCCGCGCAAGTGCGCCAGTACCTCGCGATAGCCGATCGCGTCGAATCCCGGCGACGCCTCGGGCACGCCGTCGGCGAGCAGGTCGCGTACCTCGTCGACAAACCCGGCCGCGAACATCGCCCGGGTCCTGGCGGCAATCCGCTCGTCGAGTTGGTCCAGGGACACGTCGGGCGCGCAGGCGCGATAGCTGACCGGTTGGCGCAGCTTCTGCCACTCCGAGATCGGCCTGCCGGTCGAGTGATGGACCTCCAGCGCGCGGATCAGCCGGCGGACGTTGGTCGATCCGATCTGCGCCGCCGCCTCCGGATCGACCGCGCTCAGCCGCTCGTGCAGCGTGTCGCCCGACTCCCCCGCCAGCGACTCGCGAAAGGCCGAATCCTCGGCCGCCGGCGGAATCTGCCAGCCTTCGAGCAGCGCCCGCATGTGCTGGCCGCTGCCTCCCACGGCAATCGGACGCTTGCCCCGCCCGTGGATGTCCGCAATCGCCGCCCGCGCCGCCTTGAGGTATGCGCCCAGCGAGTAACGTTCGGTCGGCTCGACAAAGTCGATGCACCAGTGCGGGACTTCCGCCCGCATCGCGGCGCTCGGCTTGGCCGTGCCGATGTCCAGACGCCGGTAGATCTGGCGAGAGTCGATCGAGACGATCTCGCCGCCCAACTCGCGCGCGATCCGCAGCGCCCAGTCGGTCTTGCCGCTGGCGGTCAGACCGACGACGGCGATCAGGTCAGGCTCAGCTTGCTGCGATAGCTCGGGTGATGGCGAGGAAGTCATCGGGTTTGAGCGAGGCGCCGCCGACCAGCGCGCCGTCGATGTCGGGCTGTGCCATGAAGTCGGCGATGTTGCCCGCGTTCACCGATCCGCCGTAGAGGATGCGCACGCCGTCGGCGACGTCGGATCCCAGCTTGTCCGCCGCGACCGAGCGAATGTGGGCGCAAGCCGACTCCGCTTCGTCCGGCGTCGCCGCCTGACCCGTGCCGATCGCCCAGACCGGCTCGTAGGCGATCACCAGCCCGGCCGGCGCGGGATCGTCGCCCAGCGCGACGCCGACCTGTCGGGAGAGCACGGCATTGGTGCGCCTGTTCTCGCGCTCCGCCTCCGACTCGCCCACGCAGAGGATCGGCGTCAGACCGTGCGCCTCCGCCGCCCGCAGCTTGAGCGCGAGGGCCTGGTCGTCCTCGCAGAAGAACTGCCGCCGCTCCGAGTGGCCGAGGATCACCCAGTCGGCGACCTCGGCGAGCTGCACCGGCGAGACCTCGCCCGTGTACGCGCCCGACGGCTGCGTGTGCATGTTCTGTCCGGCGATGTGCACCTCAGTGCCGCACCAGAAGTCCCAGACCAGCGGGAGCTGGGTGAAGCTGGGCGAGAGCACCACGTCGACGCCCGCGATCGCCTCGATTCCGGCTAATCCGCGGCACAGCGCCCGCGCCTCGGCATTGGTCCCGTTCATCTTCCAGTTGCCCGCCGCGATCGGGATTCTGGCCATCAGTCGTCCTCCTCGTCTTCGTTGGGATCCTCGGGCTCGGCGTCGGGCAGCACTGCGATCCCGGGCAGATCGAGTCCCTGCAGGTACTCCAGCGCCGCCCCGCCGCCGGTCGACACGTGCGACATCTTGCTGCTCAGGCGGAACTGCGCGACCGCCGCGGCCGTCTCGCCGCCGCAGATCACCGTATTCGTCTCCTCCAGCTTGGCCAGCGCCTCCGCCATCGCCCGCGTACCGCCCGAGAATGCCTCCCGCTCGAACAGGCCCAGCGGACCGTTCCAGACGATCGTGTCGCACTCCTTGACCGCTTCCGTGAACGCCTCCACGGTCGCCGGACCGACGTCGAGGATCTGCCAGTCGTCGGGCATGTCTTCCTCGCCGAAGACCAGCGGCTTGGCCCGCGGCGGTTCGTCCGCGCCGTGGGCGATCACGCAGTCGCTGGGAATCATCAGCCGGCACTGCTCGGCCTGGGCGATCGCCGAGATCTCGTTGGCCGCCTCGACCATGTCCTGCTCCAGCAGCGAGTCGCCGGTCGGCAGGCCGCGAGCCAGCAGGAACGTGTTGGCCATCGCCCCGCCGATCGCGATCACCTCGGAAATCTCGGCCAACCGCTCGAGCAGGCCCAGCTTGTCCGACACCTTGGCTCCGCCCGAGATGAAGGCGAGCTTGCCCGCCTCACCCCGGCGGATCGGCTCCAGCGCGGCGATCTCGCGGTCGATCAACAGTCCCGCCGCCGACGGCATCAAGCGCGCGACGGCGTGGGTCGAAGCGTGCGCCCGATGCGCCGCGCCGAAGGCGTCGTTGACGTAGACGTCGGCAAGGTCCGCCAGTTGCGAGGCGAAGTCGAAGTCGTTCTCTTCTTCCTCCTCGTGGAAGCGGAGGTTTTGCAGGACCATCACCTGTCCCGGTTGCAGGTCGCGCGCCATTTGCGTGGTCACGTCGCCGATGCAGTCGGGCGCCATGCTCACGTTCATCCTCAGGGCCCGCGCGAGACGCACGGCAACGGGCGTGAGATCGAATGCGGGGTTCCGCTCGCCTGCGGGACGGCCGAGATGGGAGCAGACGATCACCGAAGCGCCCTGTTCCAGCGCAAACTTGACCGTCGGCGCGGCCGCCCGGACGCGCGTGTCGTCCAGCACCCGTCCGTCGTCCAGCGGCGTGTTCAGATCGAGGCGAATCAGCACCCGCTTGCCTGCAAGGTCCAGGTGGCGAATCGAGACTTTACTCATCGTGACTCAATCCTGGGAGGCGCAGGCGGCTCTCGACCTGGGCTCGTCCGCCGCGCCGAGGCGCTCAGGCCATGGGCGACAATTCAGTCGAGCGTTCGGCCGAAGCGGGTTGCGCCTCGTTCTCAGCGGGTCGTTCTGTCGGCTCCGAGTACTGCGCTTCCACGGCCGCCAGCTTGGCCAGTCGGCGCACGTGACGGCCGCCCTCGAACTCCGATTCAATGAAGGCGTCCACGATCTCCCCGGCCAGCGCGTGTCCCGTCACGTAGGCGCCCAGCGCCAGCACGTTGCAGTCGGTGTGCTGGCGAGCGCGGCGCGCGCTCCAGGGATCGCCGCACAGCGCGGCGCGAGCGCCCCGCACCTTGTTCGCGGCGATGCTCACGCCGACGCCGTTGGAGCAGATCACGATCCCGAGTTGGTGCTGTCCGGCTACGACCGATTCGGCCAGCGGCGCGGCGACGTCCGGATAATCGGTCGGTTCGGGCGCCTCGGGACCAAAGTCCGTGACCCGGTGCCCCTGCTCGATCAGCCGCTCGCGCAGCCGCTGCTTGAGCTCGTAACCGGCATGGTCGCTGCCAATCGCGATTCGCACGTGTCGTTGTCCCGTTCGTTCTGTCTAGGAGACGGAGTCAATGTCCGCAAGCCCCCAGTGCTGGATCAAGAGCTCGCCGACCCTGGCGCTCAGTGCCGGTCCACGACGGAGGACGCGCGGCACCCGTCCCGTGCAGTCCAAGATAGTCGAGGCCGTTCCCGCAGGCATCACGCCTCCCTCCGCAAGAATGTGAAGTGTGTCACTATCTCCGCCGCCTCTCTCTCCTCTGCCCCCTCTGCCCGTTCCGACCGCATGCAGGTGCTCGGCAAACTGCCGCCGCACATCCTCAGAGCTCAGCGCCGCCGGCTGACCGTGCCAGTTGGCCGACGTGCCCGTCAGCGGCTGATCGATCAGATTGAGCACCTCGGCCGCCACCGGATGATCGGGAATCCGCAGCGCGATCGTCGAGCCGTCCACCGCCCGCGTCGGCCAGTCGGCCCGCTTGGGCACGATCAAGGTCAGCGCCCCCGGCCAGGCCGACTCGGCCAGCGACACCAGCCGCGCGTCGAGCGGCTCCGCTATCGCCTCCAGGTGCGTGCGCCAGGTCGCCGGCGGCAGGAAGACCGGCAGGTTCTCCCCGCCTGGACGCCGCTTGAGCCGGAACACCGCCGCCACGCCCAGATCGTCGCTCGCGACCGCGCTCAGCGCGTACTGCGTGTCCGTCGGCAGCGCCACCACGCCGCTCTGCCGCAAATGTGCAACTGCCTGATCAAGTTCCCCGAATGACACATCCGCAGCATAACTGGCGCGTATCCTTATGACGTGCAGACACAGCAGTCGCGACACGAATCGATCGTCATCGTCGACCTCGGGTCACAGACGGCGATGCTCATCGCCCGGCGCGTGCGCGAACTCAATGTCTACTGCGAACTCGTGCCGCCTACCGCCGCCTGGGAGCGCATCCGCGAACTCAACCCAAAGGGCGTCATCCTCAGCGGCGGACCGGCCAGCGTCCACGACAACGGCGCGCCCGTCGCGCCCGACTGGGTCCTCGACGGCCGCCTGCCGGTGCTGGGCATCTGCTACGGCATGCAGACGATGGCCAACCAGCTCGGCGGCCGCGTCGCCGCCGGCCGCGAGCGCGAGTTCGGCGCCGCACACATCTACCCGCAGGAGGGCTCCGGCCTGCTCGACGATCTGCCCCGGCCGATGCCCGTCTGGATGTCCCACGGCGACCGCGTCGACGAGCTGCCCGACGGCTTCCGCGCCCTGGCCGGCACCGACAGCATCCCGATCGCCGCGATGGGCGACAACCAGGGCCGCTTCGGCATCCAGTTCCACCCTGAGGTCGTGCACACGCCGCACGGACTGCACCTGCTCAGCAATTTCGTCCACGGCATCTGCGGCTGCTCCGGAGACTGGGACGCCGCCCACTTCATCACCGAGACCGTCGCCGAGATCCGCGAACAGGTCGGCGACAACCACGTCGTCTGCGGACTCTCCGGCGGCGTCGACTCCTCCGTCGCCGCCGCGCTCGTCCACCGCGCCGTCGGCAATCAGCTCACCTGCATCTACGTCGACAACGGACTCATGCGCCTGGGCGAGACCGAGCAGGTCGTCGACACCTTCCGGCGCAACATGCACATGGACCTGCGCGTCGCTCGCTCGGGCGACCGCTTCCTCGAAGAGCTGGCCGCCGTCGACGATCCCGAGACCAAGCGCAAGCGCATCGGCGAGACCTTCATCTCCGTCTTCGAGGAGACCGCGCTGGAGATCACCAGGGACGACCACGGCGTCGACTTCCTCGTCCAGGGCACGACCTATCCCGACGTCGTCGAGAGCGCCGGCTCCGGCCACGGCTCCGCCACCGCGATGATCAAGTCGCACCACAATGTCGGCGGCCTGCCCGACGACTTGCGCTTCGAGCTGATCGAACCCTTGCGCCACCTGTTCAAGGACGAAGTCCGCGAGGTCGGCCGCGAGCTCGGCCTGCCCGAGGAGATCATCGGCCGCCAGCCCTATCCCGGACCCGGTCTCGCCATCCGCATCATCGGACCCGTCACGCACGAGAAGGTCCGCGTGCTCCAGCTCGCCGACGCCGTCGTCATGGACGAAGTCCGCAACGCCGACCTCTACGACGACCTCTGGCAGTCCTTCGCCATCCTCACCGACACCCGCACCGTCGGCGTCCAGGGCGACGCCCGCACCTACGGCTGGGTCTGCGCCCTGCGCGCCGTCACCGCCGACGACGCCATGACCGCCGACTGGGCCCGTCTGCCCTACGACGTGCTCGCCGCGATCGCCAACCGGATCGTCAACGAGATCCCCGAGATCAACCGCGTCGTCTACGACATCACCTCCAAGCCCCCCGGCACCATCGAGTGGGAGTGAAGGGCTGAACTCATGGTCATCACCATCTGCATGAGCATGTCCCTCCGACACCGGCTGCCGGACATCTGCTCGACCCTTGAGCAGGCCGGACACCAGGTGCTGACGCCCGTCGACACCCGCGAGTTCGACTACGAGGGCGCCGACGATCACGAGCGCGCCGAACTCAAGCGCGACAAGGACCTGATCCGCACCCACTACGAGAAGATCAAGGTCTCCGACGCCATCCTCGTGCTCAACGAGGACCTGCCCGGCAAGCCCCGCTACATCGGCGGCAACAGCTTCCTCGAAATGGGCTTCGCCCACATCCTCGACATCCCCATCTACCTCATGCAGGACGTGCCCGAGTCCCCCTACCGCTCGGAAATGCTGGCCATGGATCCGATCGTCCTCAACGGCGATCTGGGCCGCATCCCCGCCGACATCGCCGCCGTTCTCGGATAGCCTCCCAACATGCGCATCCTGATCGTCGGCAGCGGCGGACGCGAACACGCCCTCGCCTGGAAGCTGGCTCAGTCCCGCTCCTGCGAGGCGATCCTCGCCGCCCCGGGCAACGCCGGCACCGCCGAACTCGGCCGCAATCTCCCCGTCCACGACTCCGACCTCGACGCCCTCTGCGACGCCGCCGAGTCGAACCGCATCGACCTCGTCGTCGTCGGACCCGAAGCCCCACTCGCCGCCGGACTCGTCGACGCCCTCAGCGAGCGCGGCATTCTCGCCTTCGGCCCCTCGCAGTCCGCCGCGCAGATCGAGTCCTCCAAGTGGTTCGCCAAGTCGATCATGCAATCCGCCGGCGTGCCCCACGCGCGCGGCGAGCTCTTCGAGACTCCGCAAGCTGCCCACAAGTGGCTCGAAATCCTCGGCCCGGACGACCTGCCCGTGCTCAAGGCCGACGGACTCGCCGCCGGCAAGGGCGTGATCGTCCCCGACCACATCGACGACGCCCACGACGCCGTCGACCAGATGTTTGCCGGCGCATTCGGATCTGCCGGCGAGCGAGTCGTGATCGAGGACCGGCTCAGCGGCATGGAGGCTTCGGCCATGGCCGTCGTTTCCGGGACCGACATCCTGCCGCTCCCGCTGAGCTGCGACTACAAGCGGATCATGGACCGCGACCAGGGACCCAACACCGGCGGCATGGGCGTCTACGCACCGCCAGGTTTCATGTCGGGATTCGTCGGCGACGCCGACGACGTCTTCGCAACCATCCACCAGCCCGTCGCCGATCAGATGACAGCCGAGGGCTGCGAGTTCCGCGGCCTGCTCTACGCCGGACTGATGATCGACGACGGCGCCCTGAATGTGCTCGAATTCAACGCCCGCTTCGGCGATCCCGAGACCCAGGCCGTCCTCCCCCTGCTCGACGGCGACCTGCTGCCCGTGCTCGAAGCCTCTGCTCGCGGCCATGCGCTGCCCCGCGACGCGATCTCCCACTCCGGCCGAGCCTCGGTCAGCGTCGCGATCGTTAGCGGCGGCTATCCCGGACCCTACGAGACCGGCAGACCGATCCACGGACTCAACGCCGTCGACGAAGCGGTCGACATCTTCCACGCCGGCACCGCCATCGACGACGACGGCCGCACCGTCACCGCCGGCGGACGCGTGCTCGCCGTCACCGCCGTCGCCGATACGCTGGCCGAAGCGCGCGGCATCGCCTACGACAACGTCCGCAAGATCACGTTCGACGGAGCATTCCACCGCACCGACATCGCCCTCAGAGAGGTACCACCATGACCACCCGCACGATCAGACCCAACCTGCAAGCCCACGACGACGTCGCGCCGATCGAGATGTTCCCCGGCGTCGCCCGGCGCACGCTCAACGCCGGCGAGCGCACCTCGATCCACGAGATCCAGATCGCCGCAGGCTGCGTCGTGCCGATGCACACGCATCCACACGAGCAGATCGGATACCTCGTCGCCGGACGCGTCCGCTTCGAACTCGGCGACGAGACGAGGGAACTCAGTGCCGGCGACTCCTGGATCATCCCCTCCGAGGTCCCGCACGAGGTCACCGCGCTCGAAGACGCCGTCGCGCTCGACATCTTCTCCCCCGCTCGCGAGGAGTACATTCCCTGATGATCCCCCGCTACCAACGACCCGAGATGGCCGCGCTCTGGACCGACGACGCCAAGTGGCGGCGCTGGCTCGATGTCGAAACCGCGGTCGTCAACGCCTGGGCCGACGAAGGCGTCGTCCCCCGCGAGGACGCCCAACTCGTCGCCGCCAACGCCGGCTACAACGTCGCCGACATCGACCGTTACCAGGCCGAGGTCCACCACGACACCCTCGCCTTCCTCCACTCCGTCGCCGACACGCTCGGCCCCGAGTCGCGCTGGGTCCACCACGGACTGACCACCTCCGACGTCTGGGACACCGCCTCCGCCCTCCAGATCCGCGACGCCGCGCGAATCATCGAGGACGACCTCGAACGCCTCGAAGCCGCCATCACGAAGCGCGCCGTCGAGCACAAGCACACCCTCTGCATCGGACGCACCCACGGCATCCACGGCGAGCCCACCACCTTCGGCCTCAAGCTCGCGAGTTGGGTCGACGAGACCCGCCGCAACCGGCGTCGGCTGGCCGACGCCATCGAGTCGGTCGCCGTCGGCAAGATCTCCGGCGCCGTCGGCACCCACGCGACCGTCCCGCCGCACATCGAGGAGCGCGTCTGCCGCGAGCTCGGACTCGGCGTCGAGGCGATCTCCACCCAGGTCGTCCAGCGCGACCGACACGCCCACTTCCTCTCCACCCTCGCCGTGATCGCCGCCTCGCTCGAGCGCTTCGCCACCGAGATCCGCCACCTCCAGCGCACCGAGGTGCGCGAAGTCCGCGAGCCCTTCGCCGAGGGTCAGGCCGGCTCCTCCGCCATGCCCCACAAGCGCAACCCGGAAAAGGCCGAACGCGTCTGCGGCCTCGCCCGCACGATCCGCGCCAACGCCCTCACCGCGCTCGAGAACGTCGCCCTCTGGCACGAGCGCGACATCTCCCACACCTCCGCCGAACGCATCGCCATCCCCGACGCCTGCTTCGCCCTCGACTACATCACCGACATGCTCGCCTGGATCGTCGACGGCCTCGTCGTCGACGCCGACCGCATGCAGGTCAACCTCGAGTCCTCCTACGGTCTGATCTACAGCCAGCGCGTCATGCTCGCCCTGACCGAAGCCGGCGTCGGCCGCGACGACGCCTACAAGCGCGTCCAGGCCTACGCCATGCAAGCCTGGGACGAGGGCGTCCAGTTCCGCGACCTGATCGAGCAGGACGACCTGATCACCTCAGCCCTCGACCCCGCCGCCATGGACGCCGTCTTCGACCCCACCTACTTCACCCAGCACATCGACGAATCGTTCGCGCGCCTGGGCCTCTGACGCGTGCCGACACCAATCGTGCGCAGTCTGATCGGCGCCGCCCTGGCGGTGTTTGCACTCTTGGCTGTGACCGCTTGCGCCGACCGCATTCCCTCCCGGGTCCCACAGGTGTCATCAACGCCGCCTGCTTCTCAGGCTCCGGAGTGCGGCTGGCTCCGCTGGATCGACGCGCCGCTCGACCTCAACGCGTGGTTCGATGCCAACCCGAGCGTCGCCGCTCTGCATCGCTGGGACGCTCCCAGTGGAGAGTTTCAGTCCGCCAGCCGAGACTCCGTCGAAGACGCGCCGTTCGATGCGTTGCTGCGGACAATGGTCGTGTGGCGCGAGTCGCAGGCGCATGGACCGCCGAATCTGATCGACGTCGACGACGCCCGCGGCGTCATTCAGCTCACGCGGGGCATCAACCTCGTTCGATGGTGGGGCAGGGAGGAATCGCCAGTCACGATTCGTGAGGCCTTTCGCTGGACCGGCCCGCACATCGAGTCGCTCGTCAGATTCGACATTGAGACGAAGTCCTGCCATCGCGACGTCGGCCTGTTTCCGACTCAATCAGGTGATCTGAACGCCGCTTTGGGTCGCGGGGACTTGCTGGCCATCAAGATGCGCCAGGACGCCACCTGGACACAGTCCTGGATCTGGTCGCCGCACTATGCGTCGTTCGGAGACATTGATCCCCATGCCCACAGCGAGCTTCGTGCTCAGGTGAGGGAAGTCAGCGGGTTCATCGCCTCTCGCTACGCCCTCGCCGCAGAGTCGTATACGGTGATGCTCCTGTCGGATGTCGAAGCGCTCACCGATCCCTATCTGGCGCTAACTGGCACCGAATTGGACACCAGTTGGTGGCCTGATCATGCGTGCGGGGTGGCGTGGGGCCGAGGAATCGGGCTCTTGGCGGATTGCCGCGATCCGATCGCCTTCGATCATGAGTTCGTGCATGTGATTCAGGCCCAGCTAGCCAACGCCGGCATTGGCGCCTCGTGGGAGACCGAACCCTACTGGTTGATTGAAGGCGCCGCCGAGTACGTTTCGGCCCGTTATCGCGACGCAATGAACTACAAGCCATACCGGGACGCCAGGCAAGACGCCGTCGACTCCGCGCGCGACTACCAGACCCAACCTGCGCTGGCGCAACTGGTGAACAGGGACGACTTCCGGGAGCTCGACGCCGGGTACACCTACGCCGTCAGCTTTCTTGCCGCAGAGTGGCTCGCTGCCCATGCTGGCGACGATGCGCTCTTCGCCTACATGCGCCAGCTCTCCCGCGCCGCGACCAACTGGGACCTGGCCTTTGAGATCGCGTTCGGACTGACCGTCGAGGAGTTCTACGAAAAGTTCGAAGAGCACGCTGTTGAGTTCGAGGAGCCGCGTCCCCATCGCATCGGCGGGACGGTGGTGGACGACTCCGGGCGTCCGGTTCCGAAACTCCAGCTCCACGCGGTTCCCTGGATCGGTGGTTGGAGTCTGAGCGCCGAGACCGATGCCGACGGGCACTTCGCCATCGACGTGCGAGCAGGCTCCTATCGTCTGGCAGTACACAGCGAGACGAATTGCATTGTCTATGGATCTGTCGGGCAGGACGGGATCCTCGGAACATGGTTTGCGGCTTCTCCGATCGATGTCGGACCGGAGAACTCGGGGCAGCTACGCATCCGCTTGCCCGGCGCGTTGTCGGACCTGCGAGGATGGTCTACCTGCCACGAAGCCGAAGGCCGCCAGCCAATACGGGGACGAGTCTTGACCCCGGATGGTCAGGGCGTTGCGGATGTACAAGTAGTCGCTTGCGGAGATCACAGCTGCGGCAGATCGTTGACCGACGAGCGAGGCGCCTACTCCATAGATGTGGCAGAGCTGCCGGTTCTCCTCCTGGTCGGACCTGACAGCTTTATCTGTCAGCGATGGGGCGCACGTGGAGCCAACGGCGAACTGACCACACTTCGCCGTCAAGAGAGCGTCCCCAGAGTGCAGCGATTGACGAGCGACGTGGACATTCTGTTGCCCGCGCCGCCCGACGAACTGGAACTGATAGACCTCTGCTGGACACCGCCGCCGACACCCTCTGCGCGCCGCTAGCCAAACCCGCCTCGGCCTCTAGCGCTCCTCTAGCCCCCGTCGCCCCGCGCTCTGACGCGGGGCCCAGGGCTTGAGCTTTGCTCGAACGCGGAACTTCGCCCTCAGCTCAACCTGTGCTCGGATCCATTCCGGTTCCCTCTCCCCGCGGGAGAGGGTTAGGGTGAGGGCGGAAGCTGGGTATGCGGTGGCCGGGTTCGCTTGATGGCCGGGACTTGAGGGTGCGCGCGGAGAAAAAAACCGCGGACGGGGATTAGGGAGGTTCGTCCT
>JAJDWB010000011.1 GCA_022825855.1 Dehalococcoidia bacterium | reverse complement strand
TGCCCCCCCCCAAAAAAAAAAATCTACACCCAACACCACAACCCCTCGGCTCCCCCCCCCGGGTGGGTGTGGGCTTGGTGGCGGCCCCGTCCGCCACCCGCTGACACCCAATAAGCACCCGCATTCGAGCGAGTCAACTGTTGCGCCTGGATGGATGCCACCTGAGCACAAAACGGTCGATGCCGGCCACGATCGCGCTGGTCAGCCCCTGAGCCATCGTCATCATGTCGGGAACCGCGTCTTCGTGCCCGATCGCTACCTATTGGCCCCTTCATCCGTCATACAAGTAGAGGGGGCAACAGACCTTGCGACTGCAGCTTGACCCGACACAGCGCAGCACCTGGATAGCTGCCGGCGCGTCCTTTGGCGCGGTCGTCCCCTTGATCGTGTTCCTCTCGGGCGACGAGCTGTTGCTGACGATCATTGCCACGCTGATGGGGAGCGCGGTTGGGTTCGCGCTATGGGCTGCGGGGCAGGGAGGAACCGGTCGTGGCTGAGATTCGAATCACTCAGGCGCAGCGCGCGTTGGATGAGCTCCAGGTGCAGCGAGAGGCGGAGATCTTCGTGTTCGACGACGAATCCAATGCGGTGCTGGTGCGGCGCTGGCAACGCGGAGATCTCGCGGCCGCGAGTGTCGCCATCCAACGACACGAGGCGATGGTCTATGCGGCCACCTTCCGCCTGCTGCGCAATCACGCGCTCAGCGAGGACGTCAGCCAGGACGCGTTCCTGCGCGCTCACGAACGCATCGCCGACTTGAGACAGCCGGCGTCGTTCCCGGGCTGGGTGCGACGGATCGCGGTGCGCCTGGCCACTGACGAGTTGCGCCGCCAGCCGTCGGCGGAGTTGACCGATGACGAACAGATCGACCTGACTGCGCGAGTGGCCCTGGAAAACCCGGATGAAACAGTTGACGTGCTTGACTGCTCGGAATGCGACGCAAGGTTGACGGAGCACATCCGCTACCTGAGTCTGGCCCGCCTGATGACGCGCGACGTCCGCGATCCCTTTGGTTCGCCGGCGGCGGAGGCGGTCCGTTCGATTCGCCGCCAGTCGTATCGGCGTCGGGCACTGAATGAGATCGCCTCGTTGCTGATTTCATCGCCGGTGAAGGGGCGGGTGTGAGATGCAACAACTGGTTGAGCGCTTCGAGACGCTCGGCGCCGATGCGGCGCTCTACGCGCCGCGGTTGCTCGGTGCGGCGGCCTTTCTTGTTGTTGGACTGTTGGCGGCCTGGTTGATCGACCGTCTCGTCGCCTCCCCGTGCCGACGCTTCGAACTCGACACTTCAGGCGCCGGCGAGCAACTTGAACGGCTCTTCTCCATCGTTGGATTGAAGTCAACCCCGAGCGAAGTGCTACGTCGTCTGATTCGCTGGACGCTGCTGATCGTGGCGGTGGCGCAGGCCGTTCGGTTCCTCGAACTGGACGCCGTCGCGGCGGTGATAGATCGCGCCACAGGCATCATCCCAATCTTCATCATCGTGTTGTTGCTGATGTTCGTGGGCGCCGCGCTCAGTGCCCGCTTGGCGAACGCCGCCCAGTCGGCGGCCGAACGGAGCGGCGCCGTGCCACCCGCGATCGCGGGCGGCGTGGTCCGCGGCGCGGTGCTCGCCGCCACGCTGGCCCTGGCGCTGGAAGCCGCGGGGGTGACAGCGGACCTGCCAGTGATCGTGCTGGCGATCTGCCTGGCCGGTGCACTGGTTCTGGTCGTCGCGGCGCTGCTAGTGGGCGCTCGCGGACTGCTCGAGAACCTGCTCGCAGCGCGTTACGTGGAAGAGCACTACATCGAGGGACAAGTGGTCGAGTTTCACTCGGAGCGCGCGCAGATCCGATCCATTGGGCTACTCGCGACCGTGATCCGAACAAGCGACGGGACCGAACACACCATGCCGAACGAGATGTTCTTGCGGGAATCGATCTGAGTTCCGCATCAACACAGGAAGCGCCCGCGGCCACACCGCTGCGGCGAAACGAGAGGAACCGAGATGGCAATGGAAGAACAATAGACGCCGAGCGGAGAGCTGGAGATCGACGACAACGTCCTGGACCGGATCGCGGCGCTGGCCGCCGAGGCGGTTGAGGGCGTCTACTCGCTCGGCCGCAGCGGCATCGCCGGCGCGATCGACAGCGCGCGCGGCGGCGGCGTCAGCTCCGAGCACGGCCACCGCGAGGCGGCCTTCGACTTCGACCTCGTCGTGCAGTGGGGCCAGAACATCCCCAGGGTCGTCGATGAAGTACGAGCCAAAGTGGCCGAGGCAATCGAGACGATGACAAATCTGAAAACGGTGGAGATCAACATCCACGTTCGCGATGTCCACCGCGACGACCCGCCGGATGGCCGCAAGTTGCAGTAGGCAACAGCGAACAGGCTTCGACGCGAGGTCTACGAGACGAGGAATCCGATGCGAGGCGTTGCGCGAAGGTTGAACGCGGTCGTCGTCGGCGCCGGCGCAGCGGGCATGACGCTCGCGGCGGTTGGCGTGCTCCTCGTCCTCACTGGTGCGCTCCAACCTGGCGCCGAAGCGCCGTTTCGCTGGTTCGCCAGCCAACTGGCACTGGCGCAGGAGCTTGGCGGAGGCGAAGAAACGCTCGCCTTCGCCCTCTCGGTTGTGGCCGGTCTGGCCGGAATCGCGATCACGTTGTTGGAGCTGCGGTTGCTATTGCCCGTCGGCGCCGCAGCGCTGTTGATCAGCGATGACGAGCTGGGCCGGACCACGATCGAGCGGGAGTCAGTCGAGTCGTTCCTGGCACTGGTGGCCAGTTCGAACGACAGCGTCGAGAGCGCCCAGATGAGCGTCCGCAGTCATTCCGACGGCACTCTAGCTGTCTCCGCGCACCTGGGTTTGAGCCCAAGCCGGGCGACCGTAGTGCCCCAGGCAGCTGAGGCTGTGCGCGAGGCGATGATCGAAGCCTCGGATTCCCAACTCGGGCTGGAGATTGTCGATCTGGCCGTCACGACTGCGATGCGGCCCGGTCGCGGCGAGCGTCGGCGCAAGCGGCTGCAGTTGGCCTGACGGGTGTATCCAACGACGGCCTGCCTACAGGCCCAAACGCGCAGTCGGGCCTACATCTGTGTGAGTCACAACCCTGAAATCTGGGAGGATGCTTGATCCGAGTAGCAGTTGTGCACAACCGAGACGCCAGCGGCGTGATCAATGTGTTTGGACCTCAGAATCGCGAGCGCTACAACCCGCGAACCGTTGATCGGGTGGTGCGCGCTGGAATCCGGCGGGCACACGGTGCGCATCATCGACGGCAACATGCACGTCGTCGGCTAGTGCCAACGGGTCGCTGAATGCCGGACTTATCGACCAATGTCGCTGGCCGCACGAGGGTCTGACCTTCTTGTGAAGGTGGCGTCTCGAACGAGACCGTACTGCGAACTCTCTCCTGGGAGGCCCCGCTGTAGGCGCCAGCCCAGAACGTCGGTGGTTCTCCATCCTTGCTGGGTTCGAGTCCTCGCTGGGCGTAGTCTGCGCGCGTGATCTTATACGTGATGCGTCACGGCAAGGCGGAGGCGCGGGGCGCCGAGTGGCCCGTCGACGATCTGCGTCCGCTCGCGCCGAGGGGCCGCCGGCGCACGCGAGACGGCGCGCTAGGCCTGCGTCTGCTGGGCGTCCAGCCGCAACGGACGCTCTCGAGCCCGCTCGTCCGTGCCCGCCAGACAGCGGAGATTGTCCACGAGGGCCTCAAGCTGGAGCGTCCCATAGAGTTCGTCGATTCACTGGCCGGCTGGCGGCTGTCCAGCATCACCGCGGACGCGTCAACGGCAGATGTGGAATCGGTGCTGCTCGTGGGTCATGAACCGACGCTGAGCGAGCTGATCGGTCTGCTGATTGGCGGCCGCGAGGCGTCGATCCGCCTGCGCCCGGGCAGCATCGCCAGACTGAACGCGCCGACACTCTATCCCGGCCCCTGCGCCGAGCTGGAGTGGCTGCTGACGCCAAAGCAACTGGCCGCAATCGCTCGCTAGCGCGGCAAACCCAGTGAGATGCCCGCCGACTCGCCTCGCACAGAACCGAGTCGTATGCCCGGCGCGCTTGCGGTCCATTGCAACGGTCCCTCAAGCAGCGTGACGGTCGCGTGGACGCACACTTCTTAGCCTCGGTCCAGGGAAGGGCCGCTGCTTGAGCGGAGTACGTCACTCCCGCCAAGAACACACGGGACCGTCGACAGCCGCATGATCGGCGTCCCTAGGCCCGAGAAGCTGTGCCGCATCAAAATGTCGGACCGTCGCCGGAGGCAACCACCTCCAGAAACTCCGACCTAGAGTGCCAACTCGAACTTCAACTCGAAGGATGTTGCATTTGTCCAGCGTGGTGGGCCTAACGAGACCGTACTGCGAACTTTTCTGTGGGAGGTGCCACTCGAGCTGGCTTGGAGTCAGGCATCTGAATAGGTTCGAGTAGCCCTACGTAGGCCAGGTAGGACTGTGCTGAGAACAGTAGTTTGGATCTTGCCAATCTGATGCGACCCCGTAGCCCTGGACAAATCGTGGGCCTTGGACAGGGGACCATAGAGGTCGCCAGTAAGCCGCTGTCTGGCCCTGGGCGAAGAATGCAGGAATCCAAATGCCCTCAGGCGGGCCTACAGTGCCAGTGCTCTAATCGTCGGATTGCCACTAACGAGAGTGTCATTCGCTACTCAATGGACCCTATGGACAACACGCAGGTGGAGCAACGGCTTTCGGGCGAGTCAACTGTTGCGCTTGGATGGATGCCACCTGAGGACAAAGCGGTCGATACCGGCCACGATCATGTACTGGCTGATCCCCAGCAGACAGGCCATCACGATTGCTGTCCAGACCTCCACGGTGTGGACGTTGTTTGCCTCATTGCGGATGTAGCCACCGAGATTCTCGAAGCTGCCTCCGAAGTACTCGGAGATGATCGCCACGATCATCGCGATCGTGACCGCGATCTTCATCCCCGAAAAGAAGAACGGCAACGCATAGGGGACGTGTAGGTTCCAGAACGTGCGGAAGTGCCCGGCGGCGTAGGAGCGCATCAACTCCTGCGCGTTCGGATCCGCGCTGCGCAACCCGACCAGCGTGTAGGTGAAGAGGATCGGCGAGGTCGCGATGGCGACGGTCGCGATCTTCGAGCCCGCCTCGATCCCGAACCAGACCACGGTAAGTGGCGCCAGTGAGATCACCGGCACAGCCTTGAGCACGGCCGCGTAGATCCCGATGCCCTCAGCCATCCAACGAGTGCGAAAGGTAATCGCCGCCAGTCCGATGCCGATGCCGCCGCCCAGCAACAACCCGCGACCGGCGACTCCCAGCGTGTTCCGACCCTGACGAATCAGCCGGCCAAAGTCCTCGACGAACAGGCTCGCGATCTCGCTCGGTCGCGGCAGCAGGAAGCGTTGAATCTCGAACGCCTCGATGATCAACTCCCAAAGTCCGATCGCGGCGATGAACACCAGCAGCGGCGGAATCACCACGCCGGCGTGGCGGCTCCACGGACGCGGCCGTCTGGCGCCAATCTCCAGGCCCGAGTCCGCAATCGTCATAGACCACCCGCCATCGCCATTCCCAGCGACTCGCGCACCTCGGTGACCAGCTCGTAGTACCGTGTCGACTCCTCCACCTCAGTCGTCCTCGGATATGGTAGGTCAATCGGGATGATCTCCTGCACCTTGCCCGGCCGCGCTGTCATCACGACCACGCGACCCGAGAGCAGCACGGCCTCAGGAATGCTGTGAGTCACGAACAGGATTGTCGTGTTCGTCTCGGCCCAGATGCGATGCAACTCGAGATTCATCCGGTCGCGGGTGATCTCGTCGAGTGCGCCAAAGGGCTCGTCCATCAACAGGATCGAGGGACGAAAGACCAGCGCCCGCGCCAACGACACCCGCTGTTGCATGCCGCCGGAGAGCTGGTAGGGATGATGGCTCTCGAAGCCGTCCAGACCGACCATATCCAGCAGTCGTTCAATTTCCTCATCGCGCTTCTCTCTGTTCATGCCGCCGATCTTCATGATCTCAAGCGGCAGGGCGACGTTCTTCCAGACCGTCCGCCAGTCGAACAATGTCGGCGACTGGAAGATGAACCCGTAGTCGCGGTCGAGCCGCGCCTGGCGAGGCGACTTCCCGTTGACCAGGATTGCGCCCCCGCTCGGCTCAATCAGATCGGCGGCCAGGCGAAGCAGCGTGGATTTACCGCAGCCGGAAGGGCCGATCAGCGAGACGAATTCGCGCTCGGCGATGTTGAGATCGACCGACTCGATGGCCAGGGTCGCGTTGACGCCAGCGCCGAACTCCTTGCGCAGGCCCTCGAACGCGATGGCTGTCTGCAAGCTGGGTGCGCCCATGTCTGTTGAAGTATCTAGTGTTGTCACGGACTGCCTCGCTAACCCAGTTCCTGTCGTCGGTGGCCGCGCAGCACGACGACCTGGATGATGCGCACCATTCCGACCATCGCGCCTCCCAGCAGGCAGGCGCCGCCAATGGCGGCAAACAACGACTCCGGCTGCAGGCTGAAGTACTGTTGCGAGGTCAGGATCACCACACCGATCCCGTCCTGCGAGCCGACCGGCAGCTCGGCCACGATCGCGCCGATCACGCTGAATGCTGCGGCCACCTCCAACCCGGTGAAGATGTAGGGCAATGCGCTGGGCAGTCTCAGCTTGAGGAACACCTCGGTACGCGAAGCGCCGTAGGAAGCCATGAGATCGAGGCTGTCCTGCGAGACATCGCCGATCCCGCGTGCCGTCGATACCGCAATCGGGAAAAACGCGAGGAAGCCGGCGATCAGCGCTTTGGTCTCCCAGCCGGTCCCCAGCCAGATCACGAGGGCCGGCGCGATAGCCACGATCGGCACGGTCTGGGCGCCGATCACGAACGGCATGATCCCGCGCCCGGTCCAACGGCTCAGCGCCATCAGCGTGCCGGCGGCGAAGCCGGCCACGATGGCAACCGCCAGGCCGGTCAGCGCCTCAATGAACGTCAATCGCAGGTTGCGACCAGTGTCGAGCCAGACCTTGTCCCCTTGCGAGTTGGTCGTGAAGAGGTAATCCACGACCTCGTGGAAGTGAGGTAGCGTGGTGCGCGGTGACTCAGTGACCCACTTGAGAAACTCCCAGCCGCCGAGAAAGATCGCGACTAGGATGAGGATCAGCGTTAGCCTGGCCGAGGCTGAACGAAGCCGCTCCGCCCGTTCGTCGGTCAGAAACCTGTCACGCGCGGACAATTCCGTTGTGACCTCCGGGGTCGCGCTGGCGCTCATCGGTCGGCAAACTCACTTCCTGCTCCGCGTCCGGCCTAGCCGTCCCGCCTGACCGCGCCGGCGATCTTCTCGACGGTGCTCTGATAGTTGGCCAACGGCGTGAGCACCGGCTCGCTGCAACCCGCCGCGACGAATGCCTCGATCCGGTCAATCGTCTCCGAGGTCGTCCCGCAGCAGCAGACGTCGCGCACCAACTCGTCCGGAATGAACTGCATCGCCTCTTCGATCTGCTCCTGCGTCGCCGGCCAACCCATCACACTCTTGACCCCGGCGATCTGCTCCTCCGTTGCGCCACAGGTCTCCGTGATGTGCGGCTGCTGGCCGATGTACTGCGTGAGGAACTTCTTGCAGGCGTCAACCGCCGCTTGCGGATCGTCGTCGTCGATCGCCACTCCCAGTAACTGCGGACAGTCGATCGCATCCATTGAGCGGCCGGCGCGATCGGCGCCGATCTTGATGTGCTCAACCGAGAGCGCCGTGTACTCGGGAGGAACGAGGAAGTCCATCAGCGCTCCGTCGGCGACCTCACCAACCAGCTCCATCATCCTCAAGCGGACCGCGCCAATGTAAATGGGGACCGGATATGAGGGATTGTCGTCGTCCTCGGGGGTGTCGAACTTGATCTCTTCAACTTCAACGTATTCACCCTGATAGGTGACGGACCTGCCATCGAGCAAATCCTTGAGCGCCAGGATTATCTCCTTCATCGCGGTCCTGGGTTTGGCCGTGTGCAGACCGTTTCGCGTCGCCAGCGGCTCCCACCAGGCGCCCAGACCCAATTTGACCCGCCCTGGGGCCAGATCATCGATCGTTCTCGCCGTCATGCCAAGCAAACCGACGCTGCGTGTGCGGAACGGGAAGATCCCGCTGCCAATCGTGATTCGCTCCGTGTTCGCCGCTGCCAGCGTCATGTGCACCACCGCGTTGCGCGTCAGCCGACCCTCCCCGACCCAGACCGTCTCGAAGCCCTGCTCTTCGGCCCATTGGGCCTGGCCGATGATGTCGCGCGGGTGGTCGATTCCCGACATCAGTCCGAGTTTCATCTCTCTGCTCCCATTCAGTTCGGCGAGCGAGTCGGTCAGCGTCCGCTAGCCGTCGTCCTCGGCATCGAGCGCGGCGAACACCTCTGCTGCGACCTGCAGGCCGGACAGCCCCATGGGAAATCCGCCATAAGCGAATTGATGCACGAAGATGCTCTGAATCTCCTCGCGCGTGAAGCCCTGCGCTAGCGCGCCGGCGATGTGCCCACGAAGCTGACGCTCGCGGCCCAATGCAGAAATCGTGGCCAGCGTGATCACGCGCTTGGTGCGCAGGTCGAGCGGGCCATGAGTCCAGACATCGCCGAAGCAAAACTCTGCGAGCATGCGGGCAACTTCGGGCCCGACGGCGCCGTTGGCATCCGCAATCGCGTCCATGCCGGCGGGATTCATGCTGATGCTGTCCATCAGATCCACGCCCTGCTGGTAGCGGTCGCTGTCGTGGTAGTCCCTCATATTGCAAACCCCTTCTGTCTGCAGCCTGCTTTGGTTGCCGCGCATGGGCGGCCTTAGGTGCGGACGGCCTCATCGGTGATATCGAGCGCGCGGTCGACGACCGACAAAGCCCAACGGAGCTCGTCTTCGCTGATCGACAGCGGTGGATTGCCGAAGATGAAATCGGCGCGCACGTTGACGAACATGCCCTCGTCGCGGAAGAACTGATCGACTCGCTGCGTCAAGTGCGGATCGACCGACATCAGCGGCGCTTTGGCGCTGCGGTCCCCCGTCAGCTCGATCACTGTGAACAGGCCGCGGCCGCGCGCCTCACCGATCGACGGATGTCGCTCAGTCATGGCGGCATACTCCGACTTGATGATCTCACCCATGCGAACAGCGTTCTCGATCAGGTTGTCTTCCTCGTACACGGCGAGCGTAGCCAGCGCGGCCGCGCAGCCCACCGTGTGACTGCCATAGGTGATCCCGTGACCGAGGGGGTTGCGCTCGAAGTGCTCTGCGATGCGGTCGTTGACCATGACGGCGCCGAGCGGCACGATCGCGCTGGTCAGCCCCTTGGCCATCGTCATCATGTCGGGAACCACGTCTTCGTGCTCGATCGCGAACCACTTGCCCGTTCGTCCGAATCCGGCCATGACTTCATCGTCGATCAGCAGGATGCCGTAGCGGTCGCAGAGTTCTCGGATGCCCAGGTACCAGCCCTCGGGCGGCACGATGATTCCGTTCGTGCCGGTGATTGGCTCCAGGAGGATGGCCGCGATCGTGTCCGGACCCTCACGTTGGATCACGTCATCCAGGTACCGCATGTAGGCGGGGACGAAGTCTTCTTCACTCACTGCCAGCGGACTCCGGTAGAGATAAGGATCGAGGATGCGCACCACGCCAGTCATGCCCTCCTCTGAAGGCATGCGGCGGAAGTCGCCCGAGGCGTACATCACGCCCTGGCTGCTGCCGTGATACGAGCGATATCGAGTCAGAATCTTGTGCCGGCCGGTGTAGAGCCGGGCGATGCGAACCGCCGCCTCATTCGCGTCGGCGCCGGCAAGCGTGATGTAGGACTTGTTCAGTCCCTCGGGAGAGATTCGCGCCAGTTCCCGACCCAGACGACCGCGCGCCTCCGTCGCGTGAGCTGGCACAACGTAGGGCAGTTCGGCGACCTGCTCGGCAACCGCGCGGACGACCCGATCGTCGGCGTGGCCGATGTTGACGCACATTGCCTGCGAATTGAAGTCCAGGTACCGCTTGCCGTGGGCGTCCCAGAGGTAGATGCCCTTGGCGCGCGCAAAAGGAATCGGATTGATCTGTTCCTGCGTGCCCCACTCGTAGAGGGTGTACTCGCGGCAGAGATCGAGGATCTCCTCGGCGCTCACGCTGGAGACGGCTTGCTCCCTGGCCATGTCAGGCCGTCACGCTCTGGGGATGGTCGATTACATGCGGTGTCGACCGCCGGATGTACTGACCGCGCCCCGGCGATCCCAGGAACTGCTCACCACTGACGATGATCTCCCCGCGCGAGATCACGGTGCTCGGACGCCCGCTCACCTCCATCCCCTCATACAGGTTGTAATCGACACGCATGTGATGCGTGGCCGCTTCGATCGTGTAGTTGGCGTTGGGATCCCAGACCACGATGTCCGCATCCGCGCCCACGCCGATGACCCCTTTGCGTGGGTAGAGGCCAAACAGCTTGGCCGGCATCGTGCAGTTCAGATCGACGAAGCGCATCATGTCGAAGCGGCCGCCTATTACGCCTCCCTCGTACATCAGGTGCATCCGGTTCTCCACGCCAGGCACTCCGTTAGGGATGTAGCGGAAGTCGCCCTTGCCCATCGGCTTTTGCGGCGGCAGTTCGGCGAGGTCATCCTGCATGCGGAACGTGCAGTGATCGGTCGCAATGACCGACAGTGCGCCCGTCTCGATCCCGCGCCAGAGTTCGTCCTGGTTCGCCCGTTCTCGAATCGGCGGCGAGCAAATGTACTTGGCCGCCTCGAAGCCCGCGTTCTCATAGTCCTCATAGGCAGCGAACAGGTACTGCGGACAGGTCTCGGCCCAGACATTCTGTCCGCGAGCCTTGGCCGCTTCCACTTCTACCAGCGCCGTGCGGCTCGAGAGATGCACGATGTAGACCGCCGAACCGGCCATCTCGGCCATGGCGATCCCGCGGTGCGTTGCCTCGCCCTCGACCAGATGCGGGTGAGCGTGCATGTGCATGTGCTCCTGCACCTTGCCCTGAGCGGCGAACTGGTCGGTGATCTGCTGGATCACGTGACCGTTTTCCGCGTGCAGCGTGACAATCGCGTCCGTGTCCGCAGCGACCTGCATCGCCCGGAAAATGGTCAGATCGTCAACCATCATCGTGCCCGGGTAGGCCATCAACAGCTTGAAGCTGGTCACTCCTTCACCGGGCAGCGCAGCCAACTCTTCCAGGTACTCCTGCGAGGAGAGATTCGTCGCCATCAGGTGGAAGCCGTAGTCGATCACTGCCTGCGACTCGGCCTGCCGGCGGCGGTGCTCGATCGCGTCGATCGGCGACATGCCCTCGCGCTCCTGCCGAGCGAAGTCGACCACCGTCGTCGTACCACCGAATGCGGCAGCTACTGTGCCCGATTCCCAGCTATCGGCTGTGATGGTCCGGAAGACCGTCTCGCCGAGGTGGGTATGCACATCGATCCCGCCTGGGATCACGTATTGACCCTCCGCGGAGACGACTTCGTCAGCGACAACTTGCAGATCGGCCCCGATCTGCACAATCACCCCGTCGTCAACAAAGATGTCCGCGACGTACTGTTCGCTTGCAGTCGTGACGGTCCCACCGGTAATCAGCACAGATCCCATAACTTGCTTCTTTCACACACTGCCTGACGTCAGCCTGCCTATGGCCTGGTCAGGGACTCGTACATGTCCGGCCGGCGGTCGCGGTAGAAGGGCCACTCGGCGCGCGCCTCGGAGAGTTGGTCCAGATCGAGATCAGCCACAATCACGGCCTCCTGATCGTCAGCCTGGGCCAGGACCTCGCCGCTCGGGTTGCAGAAGTAGCTGTGTCCGTAGAAGTGCACTTCAGGCTTTAGGGCAGTCCCAACGCGGTTGATTGTGCCCACGAAGTAGCCGTTGGCGATCGCATGGAAGCGCTGCTCAACGTCCCACAGCACCCTGGAGTGCCCGGCAGTCGCCGATGGAATGAACACGATTTCTGCGCCGTTCAAGCCCAGCGCCCGTGCGCCTTCGGGGAAATGGCGGTCGTAGCAGATATAGACCCCGATCCGACCCACGCTGGTGTCGAACGTCGGGTAACCGAGGTTGCCCGGCCGGAAGTAGTACTTCTCGAGGAAGTTGTCCGAGTGTGGGATGTGGGTCTTGCGGTACTTGCCGAGATACGTGCCGTCGGAGTCAATCACGGCGGCACAGTTGTAGAGGAAGCCGGGCGATTCGATCTCGTACACCGGCACGATCAACACCATGCCGGTTTCCTCGGCGACCTCCTGCATGCGCTGGACAGTGGGGCCGTTAGGCACCGGCTCGGCGAGACCGTACCAGCGCTTGTCCTCTTCCTGGCAGAAGTATGGGCCGGTCGCGAGTTCCTGCAAACAGGTGATCTGCGCCCCCTGCTCGGCGGCTTCGTGGATCAGCTTGATCTGACGCTCAACCATCGTGTCGACAGGGGTCAGACCCTCGGTCTGAATCAGGGCTGCGCGGACGATACGGGACATGGTGCACCGCCTCCCTCAAGGTGAGGCGGCGGCCGAAACGTGGTCGGCCGCCGTCGGATTGGATCAGCTGTCGTCTGGCAGCAGGTCTTCGACGTCAAGATCCAACGGTTCGTAGTCGTTGCGGAATCGTTCGTCGTCGGAGAAGTCCTCCAACGCCGCTTCGACATATTCGTTGGTGTACGCCGCATCCAGATCAGCAGCCTCGGATATGACGTCGTACTGGAGCATGAGGTCGGCGGTTCGAGACGCCGACGTTCGGTCGATCACGCCCCAACCCTTGGTCGAGGGCCACATCAGCTTGTTGATCTCGTTCATCATCCAGGTCTGGTGAGCGCGTGGCAGCGCCGGTCCGTACTTGAGCACGATCTCAACGCACTCCTCCGGGTCATCGGCGCAGACCGCCCAGCCCTTGGCCGAAGCGCGCAGGAAGCGAGTCACGATGTCCTGGTTGTCTTCGTCCTCAAGCCACTCGCCGCGGGCCAGCAGCGCATCCTCGAGTGTGTTGGTCTCGTGGTCTTCGAAGTCGACCACGCGGAAGTCGCTGACCGGGTTGCCTGCTTCGATCAACTGGGCGAACTCGTTGTAGACCATCGCAGAGGCCATGTCGACCTGCCTGGTCAGCAGGAGTTGCATGTCGAAGCCTTGACCGATCAACTCGACCTGGTCCGCTCCCGAGCCCTCACTCAGCCCGTACTTGTTGATCGTCGCCGAGACCATCTCGTGTCCGGCCCAGACGCCGATCTTCTTGCCTCCCCATTGTTCAGGCGATGTGATGTTGTCGTCGGCCCAGGAAACGAGCCGGTAGCCGGAGCGCTCAAAGACCTGCGCCACGGCAACAACGTCAATCCCCTGGTCACGAGCCGAGAGCAATACGGCGAACGGCTGGACCGCGAGTTCGGCCGCGCCAGCCGCGACGAGCTGCACCGGCAGGATGTCAGGACCGCCTGGCTGAATTTCAACGCTCAGGTTCTCGTCTTCGTAGAAGCCCTTCTCGAGCGCGACGTAGTAACCGGCGAACTGCGCCTGTACCACCCACTGGAGGACGATCTTGACCTCATCGGCCGGACGTTCCGGTTCGTCGTCCCCGCCGCAAGCAGCAAGGACGACTCCGAGCCCAATGAAGAACGAGATGATCAGATAGGTCAGCTGGGAGAGTCGTAGTCTTGGCATCGGGCGCTGTCTCCTTCCGTCCGTTGCGGGCGGTCGGTGACATTGCCTGGTCGCCTGGCTGCTCGCGGTCGGACAGCCAGAGGCTAGTACTCTCGGATCAAGGTCTCAACATCAACAGAATTGGCGAGCGCGGGTTCTGAGGAATCGCACGCGGAGAGTTCGCGACGCGCGGGCCGAAGCCGAACAAGCGCCGCTCTCGGGGATTGAGAGCCGAGAGGCAAGTCCTGCGGCCTCTATCGCCAAGAAGCCTTGCTTCCGAAGTCAGTCAGCTTGAGAACCAGTCCAGGTGACAGCTTAGACAACCGGACCTTGCTGCGGCTCGTCGTCAGCGAGCGAACCAATTCCAGGCTACTCAAACGGAGAGTCTCGGTGAAAGAGGAAAGCGCAGGGAACGGGCCTAACGAGACCGTACTGCGAAGTCCTCTCTGGGTGGTCCCGCTGTAGCCACCAGCCCTGAACGTCACCGTCTCCCCATCCATGCGGGGTTCGAGTCCTCCTGAGCGTAGTCTGGGCGCGTGAACCTATACATGATGCGTCATGGCAAGGCGGAGTCGCGGGGCGCCGCATGGCCCGTGGACGAGCTGCGTCCGCTCGCGCCGACGGGACGCCAGCGCACTCGAGACGGCGTGGTCGGCCTGCGGCGCCTGGGCGTCCAGCCGAAGCGGACGCTCTGCAGCCCGCTTGTGCGCGCCCGCCAGACGGCGGAGATCGTTCACGAGGGCCTCAAGCTGGAGCGCCCCATCGAGTTCGTCGATTCGCTGGCCGGGTGGCGGCTGTCCAGCATCATCGCGGACGTCTCGATGGCGGATGTCGATTCAGTCCTGCTTGTGGGACATGAACCGACGCTGGGCGAGCTGATCGGTCTGCTGATCGGCGGCCTCGAGGCATCGATCCGCCTGCGACCGGGCAGCATCGCGAGGCTGAACGCGCCCGAACTCCATCCCGGCCCCTGCGCCGAGCTGGAGTGGCTGCTGACGCCGAAACAACTGGCCGCGATCGGTCGCTAGCGCGGCCAACCCGGGGAGATGCCCGCCTGCTCTCTTCGGCCAGGCCGAGGCGGTAGCCACGACGCGTCGGCAGTTTCTCGCCGCTGCGATGTCGACGGCGTAACTATTGAGTGGCTGCGTTCTCCCTGACCGAAGGCGCTCTGGGCTCTAACTCAATCGTTATCGGTCAGACCTGCGTTGGATCGTGAGCCAACGCGCTAGGTGGGGATGTCGCTCACCACTGCGCAGGGCCAAGAGCACGTCGGTGTTGACAAGGAACATTTGAGGTTGGGCATCCGAACAGGCAGGCTCAGGCGTTCGAACTCCGGGCCGTGTCGTGGCATCTCGAGTAGCAGCTCGGCAAGTGTGGGCGCGTTAGTTTGCTCTATTCGGCGGAGGCGCTCGTATTCGTCCACCGCAAGCACCACGACTGCGGGCTTACCGCGCCGCGTGACGCGCTGCGGATCGCCGGCGAGCGCGGCGTCAACCCACGGCGCTCGGGCGATTCTTGGCGTCCTGCAAGGGCCAGTCACACATGGTGGCATCTAATCTAGACGGAACGGCTGGCTGATGCCCAGACCGTCTGTTGCAGGATCGAATGCACCCGCCTGCAACCGCGCCAGTCGTCCCACAGACGATCAAGTTCGCAGTTCGGTACACGTAGGCCGACCAGAAACTGGTGGCCCCAACGGGATTCGAACCCGTGCTACCAGCTTGAAAGGCTGGCGTCCTAGGCCTCTAGACGATAGGGCCGACCAGTTCTCAGCTTACACCGCGACCAGATCGCTGCCGCAGACCGGCTACTCGCCTGTCAACTCCGACATCGCCGCCGCAAACCCGGGCGCCGCCCCCTCCAGGTCTCGCTGCTCCACGCAGTACGAAATCCGGAAGTAGCCCTCCATCCCGAACCCGCGCCCCGGCACCACCAGCACCCCGTGACGCTGCAGCGCCGCCACCAGTTCCAGTTCGTCCGCCACCGGCGACTCCGGGAACATGTAGAACGCCCCCTCGGGCTTGCGCACCCGGTAGCCCGCGCCGGTCAACACCTCGTACAGATAGTCCCGCTTGCGCCGATAATCCGACGTGTCGATCGTCACCGCCTGCAGATGCCGCACCACGTGCTGCATGATCGCCGGCGCATTGACGAAACCCAGCACCCGGTTGCAGAAGATCATCGCGTCCAGCAACTCCGCCCCGCCCGACGTTGCCGCATACTCGGGATGCACCGCGATGTAGCCAATCCGCTCCCCGGGCAGCGCCAAATCCTTGGCGTGCGACGTCACCGTCAGCGTCCGCGAATACGCAAGCTGCGGGAACGGATACACGTGCTCGTCGAACAGGATCTTGCGGTACGGCTCGTCGCTGACCAGGAAGATGTCCGTGCCGAACTCGGCCGACTTCGCCTCCAGCAGCCGCGCCAGCTCGGCAATCAACGACTGCGGGTACATCGCGCCCGACGGATTGTTGGGCGAGTTGACGATCACCAGCCGCGTCCGCGGCGACAGCTTCGCCTCCAGTTCGGCCAGATCCGGCGTGAACTCCGCGTCGCAGCCGACCACCACCGGCGCCGCCCCGTGATTGGTCGCGTAGAAGAAGTACTCGCCGAAGTACGGCGCCAGGATCACCACCTCGTCGCCTCGGTTGCAGAGCGAGTGGATGATCACGTTCAGTCCCGCCGCCGCGCCGACCGTCATCACAATCTCGTTCGCTCCATAGTCCAGGCCGGTCTCCTCCGAGAGCGAATCCGCCACCGCCTGCCGGGTCTCCACGTAGCCGGCATTGGGCATGTAGCGGTGCGCGCCCGGCGTGTCCGCGCCGGCAAACCGGCGCAGCTCGTCGAAGAACTCCGCCGGCGGCTCCGTGATCGGATTGCCCAGCGAAAGGTCAAAGACGTTCTCCGCCCCCCGCTCTTGCCTCAGCTCGATCCCCAGCTCGAACATCCGCCGGATCCAGGAACTCTCTTCCATCCCCTGCCGAATCTCTGCCGCAATCGCCATGCTCGACGCCCTCCGTCCCCAGGTGCATCTCGCGCATCTCGTGGGTCTCGTGAGACTTGTGGGTCTTGTGGATGCTGTAGACGCTGTGGGCAGGCTACCCCAGCTCTCGGCGCAGCAGCTCGCGGCTGAACTCGCCGATCTCGTCGCGGATTCGACGGAACACGGCCGTCAATTCCGACTCGCTCAACTCCGGATAGTCCGGGTCCTCGAACGACCGATGCAGGCTGCGACGCGCGCCGGGAAACACCGGACAGGACTCGCGCGCCGCGTCGCAGACCGTCAGCACCAGGTCGAACTCGTCGCCCACGTAGCGGTCGACGTGGTCCGAGGTGTGCTCGGAGATGTCGATCCCGGCCTCCGCCATCACCCGTATCGCCAGCGGATGCACGCCCTTGGGCTCCGTCCCGGCGCTGGAGATCGCCACCCGCTCGCCGCCCAGCGCGCGCAACCAGCCGTGCGCCATCTGCGACCGGGCCCGATTGCCCGTGCAGATCACCAGGATGCGCAGCGGGTCGTCGGCCATGAGCACACGCTAGTCGAGCGCTCCCCCTGGCAAACTGAGTCCGCGATCGCTTATGACTCGCCGAATACCGGTGTACACCGGAGGCATACACTCCGACTTGGGAGGGTGGTGGATGAGTCAGCAACGGGGATATCGCCGTCGACCGGGCGATGTGGTGCTGCGGCGGGTGCGGCTGCAGCCGGAGCGGGTGCGGGCGGAGCGTCGGCGGCGCATCCGCATCACCCCGCGCTCCTGGATGGTGGTGGTGCTCTTCGGCCTGGTCATGCTGCTCGGCGGCGCAATCCTGCACCTGCCGGTCTCCTCACAGAGCGGCGAGTCGATCCCCTTCCTCGATGCCTTGTTCACCTCGGTCTCCGCCGTCAGCGTCACCGGACTGACCCGATTCGACACCCAGGAGACCTTCTCCAACTTTGGCGAGCTGGTCACCCTCGCCCTGTTCCAGCTCGGCGGGCTGGGCGTCACCATCTACGCCGGCGTCCTGATCGTCCTGGCCGGACAGCGCCTCGGCATGCGCGGCCGCCAGTTCTTCGGCCTCGAGCTGATGACCACCGGAGTCGACGGCTCCGGCGCATCGGTCCTCCTCCGCCGCGTGATGATCTACACCGCCGTGATCGAGTTCATCACCTTCGTCCTCCTGCTGCCCTGGTTCCTCATCGAGCAGCCCGGCGGCATCTCCCCCGAGCGCGCGATCTGGCTCTCCATCTACCACGCCATCTCCGCCTTCAACAACGCCGGCTTCGACCTGATGGGCGGCAGCAACAGCTTCATCGGCCAGGCCCACGACGCCTGGCCCATGCTCGTCATGGGTGTCTCCGCCTTCCTCGGCTCGCTCTCCTTCCTCACCGTCTTCAACCTGCGCCAGCCCCGCCGCCGCTGGAGCCTCGACACCCGCCTCGTCGTCACCGGCATGAGCCTGCTGCTCGTCGTCGGCATGGCCTTCTTCCTGATCGCCGACTGGTCGCGACTCTTCGCCGACCAGAGCGTCGGCTCCAAGCTGGTCAACTCGCTCTTCCTCTCCGTCAACCGCACCACCGGCATGACCACCGCCCCGCTCGACCAGGCCGGCGCCGACACCTCCCTGGCCATGATCATCCTCATGTTCATCGGCGGCGCATCGACCTCGACCGCCTCGGGCATCAAGATCGGCTCCTTCATGGTCGTCATGTTTGGCGTCCTCTCCGCCCTGATCGGCTCCGCCCGCGTGGTCGCCTTCGGACGCGAGATTCCCTCCTCCGTCGTGCTCAGAGCCAACGCGCTGGTCCTGATCGCGCTCGGCGGATACGCCTTCGGTCTGCTCGTCTTCATCGCCGTCGACCCCCACATCGACGTCCTGCCGGCCGCCTTCGACGTGATGTCCGCCCTCGCCAACTGCGGCTGGTCCCAGGGCGCATCCCAGGCCGCCACCCAGGCCGGAGCCAATATCCTGATCCTGATGATGTTCGTCGGCCGACTCGGACCGCTCGTGATCACCAGCCTGATCCCCGACCGGCCCCGCGAACACTTCCGCTTCCCCACCGAAGCGGTGCGCATCGGTTAGGAGCACTCATGCAGGTCGCCGTCTTGGGACTGGGACGCTTCGGATCGCACCTGGCCGAGACCCTGGACGACCTCGGCCACGACGTGCTCGCCATCGACTTGGACGAAGCCAACGTCCACGACATGGCCGCCAAGGTCGCCGACGCCCGCATCGCCGACATCACCGACATCGACGCCCTGCGCTCCCTCGCCCTCGCCGACGTCGACGTCGCCGTCGTCTCCACCGCCGAGCTCGAAGCGTCCGTCCTCGCCATGATGAATCTGCAGCAGCTCGAGGTGCAGATGGTCTACGCCAAGGCCTCCACCGACCGCCACGAGCGCATCCTCCGCCTGCTCGGCGCGCACCGCGTCATCCGCCCCGAGCGCGACGGCGCAGAACGCTTCGCCCACATAATCCAGGTCGCCCTCGCGACCGACTTCCTCCCACTCACCCAGACCTACGGCATCGGCGTCTTCCCCGTCCCCGCCACCTGGGTCGGCCAGTCGATCGAGTGGTCCCTCGAGCGCGCCGGAGACCGCCGCCTGATCGCCCTCGTCCGCGACGAAGAAGTGCTCCTCAACCCGGTCATGTCCGAGCGCGTCCTCGTCGGAGACCGCTTCGTCTTCTCCGCCCGCGACGAACAACTCGGCCAGCCCCTCGACAGCCGCGGCTAGGCAAACCTCCCGGGAACACAAACACGGCCGATGCTGGGCATCGGCCGTGTGCTTGCGTCTGGTAGCGGGAGTGGGATTCGAACCCACGACCTCCAGGTTATGAGCCTGACGAGCTACCGCTGCTCTATCCCGCAACGCCGGGAGATAGTGCTGAGATGCGTTCGTGTGTGTTGCTGACGCATGCCTGATGCTGCGCTGCGCGTCGCCGCACGGTGCAAATCGTGCTGCGCGTGGCGTAGGGCAGGTCAAGCCATTCGGCCATTAGTACGACTCAGCTGCACCCGTTACCGGGCTTCCACCTGTCGCCTATCAAACGGGTCGTCTTCCCGTGGCCTTATCCGCTCTATGGCGGAGGGAGCGCTCATCTTGAGGTTGGTTTCGCGCTTAGATGCTTTCAGCGCTTCTCCTGTCCGGACATGGCTACCCAGCGGTGGAGGTCGGCCCTCCAACTGGCACACCAGCGGTCCGTCCACCCCGGTCCTCTCGTACTAGGGGCAGTTCCCCGCAACGCTCCAACGCCCACAGAGGATAGAGACCGAACTGTCTCACGACGTTCTGAACCCAGCTCGCGTGCCGCTTTAATGGGCGAACAGCCCAACCCTTGGGACCGACTCCAGCCCCAGGATGCGACGAGCCGACATCGAGGTGCCAAACCTTGCCGGCGATGTGAACTCTCGGGCAAGATAAGCCTGTTATCCCCGGGGTAACTTATATCCGATAAGCCACGGCCCTACCACTCGGAACCGTAGGATCACTTTGGCCGACTTTCGTCCCTGCTCGACGTGTCAGTCTCGCAGTCAAGCTCCCTTATGCCAATACACGTGACAGGTGATTTCCATCCACCCTAAGGGAACCGTTGCGCGCCTCCGTTACTGTTTGGGAGGCGACCGCCCCAGTCAAACTACCCACCAGACACGGTCCGCGTGCTTGCTCACGCGTTAGAAGGACACCATATGAAGGGTGGTATTCCAAGATTGCCTCCCCCTCGCCCGCAAGCGAGGGTTCGCCGGCTCCCACCTATCCTACGCATCATAAGGCGACCTTCAATGTCAAGCTGTAGTAAAGCTCCACGGGGTCTTTTTGTCCATCTGCGGGGAGGCCGCATCTTCACGGCCACTTCAATTTCGCCGAGCTCCTCGCCGAGACAGTGCCCAGATCGTTACGCCATTCGTGCGGGTCGGAACTTACCCGACAAGGAATTTCGCTACCTTAGGACCGTTATAGTTACGGCCGCCGTTCACTGGGGCTTCGGTTCGAGCCGTGAAGCCCTCCCCTTAACCTTCCAGCACTGGGCAGGCGTCAGCCCCTATACGTCCGCTTTCGCGTTCGCAGAGACCTGTGTTTTTGTTAAACAGTCGCCTGGGCCTGCTCACTGCGACCTCCGGCCGTTCGCCCGAGCGTGTCGGGGACCAGCCGCGAGGCGTTCCTTCTCCCGAAGTTACGGAACTATTTTGCCGAGTTCCTTAGCGAGGAATCACTCGTCCACCTGGAGGTACTTACCCTCACCTACCTGTGTCGGTGTGCGGTACGGGCGCTGAATGTATTCGCGACCGAGGGTTTTCTTGCCGAGGCTGTCACGCAAGTCGCTTTGACTGACGTCGCCGCTTCCGCGCCGCCTCTGCTTAACCGAGCGGTCTTTGAACCCCGCTCGACGCCTACGCGGCGCGACGGACCATGTCCATTAGGCCCGCTCACGCTATCTTCCCGGGTCGCCCCTGTCGCTCAAGCACACACTCAGCGGGGACGGAATATGAACCGTCTGTCCATCGCCTACGCCTTTCGGCCTCGGCTTAGGCCCGCCTAACCCTACGCGGATTGCCCTGCCGTAGGAACCCTGAGGTATTCGGTGGGCGTGGTTCTCACACGCCTTTCGCTACTCATACCGGCATTCTCACTTCCGTCCGCTCCAACGGCCCTCGCGGGTCCGCCTTCGCTGCTGAACGGAACGCTCCCCTACCATCTGCCCCAGCAAGCTGAGGTCAGATCCGCGGCTTCGGTACTCCGCTTGAGCCCCGTTGAATTGTCGGCGCCCAATCACTCGACCAGTGAGCTATTACGCACTCTTTCAAGGATGGCTGCTTCTAAGCCAACCTCCTGGTTGTCTGCGCGACTGGACTTCCTTTACCACTAAGCGGAAATTTCGGGACCTTAGCCGGCGGTCTGGGCTGTTTCCCTTTTGACCATGAAGCTTATCCCCCACAGTCTCACTGCCGTCGGATCGGCCGTGGCATTCGCGGTTTGATAGGGGTTGGTAGGCTTTCCGCCCCCGTACCCAGTCAGAGCCCTACCTCCACGGTCGTTACCGACAACGCTGCCCCTAAAGGCATTTCGGGGAGAACCAGCTATCGCCAGGTTCGCTTGGCATTTCACCTCTACCCACAGGTCATCCAATCCATTTGCAACTGAAGAAGGTTCGGGCCTCCACGGGGCTTTACTCCCGCTTCACCCTGCCCATGGGTAGCTCACCTGGTTTCGGGTCTACGTCTTGCGACTCGCTTCGCCCTGTTCAGACTCGCTTTCGCTCCGGCTTCGGCACTGAATGCCTTAACCTCGCCACAAAACGTAACTCACCGGTTCATTCTTCAATAGGCACGCGATCAGCGTCAAAACGCCTCTCACTGCTTGAAAGCACACGGTTTCAGGAACTGTTTCACTCCCCTCCCGGGGTTCTTTTCACCTTTCCCTCACGGTACTGGTCCGCTATCGGTCACTTCGAGTATTTAGCCTTGGGAAGTGGGCTCCCCAGCTTCCCACGCGCTTTCACCGTGTCGCGTGGTACTCAGGCACATGGCCAGCAGGCGCGTCGGATGTCGGCTACCGGGCTCTCACCGTCTCTGGCGGCCCGTTCCAGGGGCCTTCGCCTATCCGCGCGCTTGATAACTGCTGTCGCACCACCCTCGGTGCGAACGCCATGCCCTACAACGCCGGCTCAGCTGAGGAGAGGGCTCCATTAGGCTCAACCGGTTTGGGCTGCTCCGGGTTCGCTCGCCGCTACTACCGGAATTGTCTCTTTTCCTCGGGGTACTTAGATGTTTCATTTCCCCCGCTTACCTCCACCAGGCCTATGTGTTCAGCCTGGGGTGATGGCGCATGACCGCCATCGGGTTGCCCCATTCGGAAATCCAGGGATCAGCCTGCTTGACGGCTCCTCCTGGCTTATCGCAGTCATACCGCGTCCTTCATCGGCTCGAAGTGCCAAGGCATCCACCGTGCGCCGTAGTCACTTGACCTGCGCTACGCCACGCGCATGCACTGCGGACCGGGAGCCAGTCCCCGGGGCAAGTTGCACACCCCGAGGCTCCCCGTCCTGCCGCGCGCCACGCTCTTCAAGTCCCCGAGGCAAAATCGGGAACCCGTCCCCGCCCGAAAGCGGCGACCAGCGCAGTCATCTCTGCATGTCGTCAGAACCACACACGTACCTCCCGCGCGCTTCCGGCTGCGCAAGCAACCGTCCGCCGCGAGAGTTTCCCGCAGCCCCCCTTGATGTCTCGGACCGGGCCTTGGCGACCCGTTCCAGGGGGGATGCTGTGGACGCATCTCATCACTATGTCCCTTGTAAAGGCGCATCCCGCCGTCGCTCGCCCCACGCAGCGCGCGGGACTTCGGAAAGCAGGGTGCAAGAAGCAATCTTAGCCAGCCCGCTCAGCCGATGTCAACAACCGCTTTACACACATCCACCCCCGCCGGTGGATCCCCCCGCCGCCTCAGTCCGCCACCTCGGCCACGCCCTCTTGCGCCCGCTCCCACGCATCCAGCTCTTCGTCCGACAACTCCGGCACCCGCGCGATCTCCAACGAGCCGAACTGCTCCTGCGCCAGCGCCAGGTCGTAGTCCATCTGCATCCCCAGCCAGACCTCCGCGGAACTGCCAAACGCCTTCGCCAACCGCACCGCCCACTCGGCAGTGACCGGAGCGCGCTCGTGGCAGATGTCGGCCAATGCGTCGACATCCACGCCAAGATGTGCGGCAGCCCGTTCCATCGACATCCCCGTGCCCGGTAGGCAAAATTCCAGAACCGTCACGCCCGGATGCGACGGATAGCGCAGGGTCATGGCAAGCCTCGCTGGCCTCATCGTCCGTGGTAGTCCACGTAGTCGATGTCATAAAGGGTATCGCCTTCAACCCGAAAGATGATCCGCCAGTTCGCGCTCACCCGAATCGACCACCATCCGGCTCGGTCCCCGGAGAGCTGGTGCAACCGATAACCCGACACCCGCAGGTCCTCGAGGCGTCTTGCTCGCCTCATTCGCCCGAGCACTTCCGCGATCTTCCTTGCGTGCCGCGAATCCACGCGACTGAAGTCGCCGCGCTCATGCACACGGCGCAGCGCGCCGGACCCAAATCGCAACTCCACCCGCTAGAACCGGTCCTGGTACGACCTCGACAACGACTCCGACGGATCCGCCTGGATCCCCAGCGGCGGAATCGGATACCGCAACCCATTCCGCGACAACTTGTCCAGACCATCCAGCAGCTTCGGCAGGTACCGCGGAGGAATCGCCATCAGCAGCTCGTCGTCCTGCACCCCGCCGAACCGCCGCTCCGCGTAACAGGGAATGCTCAGCGACGGCTCGCCCGTCCGCAGCGCCCGCCCCCAGCTGTCCGCGCAGGCCGACTCGCCCACCGACGCGAACTCGAACTTCTTGAAGCCCGAGAACTGCAACCCGTTAATCAGGATGATCATCTGCCCCGGCGTCCCGTAGAGCAGCACCACGTCCGGCGGATCCAGCCGCCCCGTCGCGATCGGCGATAGCGCCAGCGCCGCGTAACGCCCGTAGGGCAGCACGTCCATCGCCTGCTGATGCGCGATCGAGTCCTCGTCCGTCTCAAACCAGACGTTCGTCATCGTCGTCCGCAGGCGCCACTCGCCGTCGTCCTCGTTCGGATGCAGACCCACCGGCGCGCCGCACTGCGCCCCGATCAGGTCGTCCATCGTCACCCCCAGCGTGAAGTTCAGCCAGCGCGCCTGCGCCACGAGCTGATCCAGCGCGTACTTGGTCTGCGGCCGGCGCACCCGCTCCACCGCCAACATCTCGTCGACCGTCTCGAACATCTTCATCCCCACCGGCGTCGCCGTCAGCCGCAGATACCGCTGCAGCCCCGCCACAATCCCCGGCCAGTCATACCCTTCCGGCTCCGCAGGCGCATCCGCCGCAACCCCAACACTGGCAGTAGTCATGACATCAACTCCATCCCTGAACTCAGGTCCGTCATCAGCCCATGCTAACCAGCCCCTCCGGCCACCTCTCCCCGCAGGAGAAGCCTGCCCCGCACTTGATGCGGGGATGTCACGTAATGACAGAGGGCGGGCTTCCATGACGCCGGCAACACACCACCATTTGACAACTCCACCCCCATCCTGCACGCTCAGAACATACAAGCTAACCAGCAGCAAAGGACCACCAACCGTGACCCAGACCCACACTCCGCCCTCGCCCCGCCTCTGCCTCCGCATCATCGAGGCACACCACCTCCACTGCCAGGCCCTCACCCACCAGCAGATCGCCGACCGCATGGGCTGCGCCCGATCCACCGTCTCCGCCTACCTGCGAGACTTCCACCGCCACCGCGACCACATCCTCCACACCGTCGCCGGCGACCAGCTCCTCGATCAGGTCTACCAGCTCGCCCAGCCCGACGCCGACCCCGACCAGCACCGTCAGCGCATCGCCGCCGCCCGCGAGCTGCGCCTCCTGCTCCGCGACCTGCCCCAGCTCGAGCAACACGAGCAACAGCGCCGCGAGCAAATCGAAGCCGCCCGCAACGCCCCCGCCATCGCCCTCGCCCGCAGCCGCCACTTCATGGCCGATCTCGACGGACACGTGCGCTACAGCGTCGGCAACCGCGATTGCACGCCCGAATGCCCCATGTGCCACCCCGATCTCTACGAAGGCGAAGACGCCATGCCGCCCCTCACCTACGACTACATCTATGGCCCACAAACGCCCAAGCCCAAACCAACCAAGCCCGAGCCAACCGAACCCGACCCGGTCCAGCCTGAGCCGACCTCAGCCGACGATTTCCACCCGGAACCAGACGAAATCCAGCAGGATCTGACCAAATCTGACATCCCCCAACCCCAATTCCCCGTCCCCGACGACGAATTCGACGATCCCTACCCGCCCAACCCCCAATTTCCGCCCCCGCGGGAGCGAGTCGGCCCGGATTTCCCCTTCGACTTCCACACCAACCCCGGCGGCTACATCCCACGCGACGCCCTCACCGTCCGCTACGACGGCGAAACCATCACCACGACCCGAGGCAGTCGGCTGAGGTGAGGCCCATCCGACTCCCTCTCCCCGAGGGAGAAGCCTGCCCCGCACTTGTTGCGGGGGGCTGGGGTGAGGGCCTCCCCGCAAAGGCTGGAGGTGAGACCCGCCACCCTCCCTATCATGGTGAAAATCGCACGCCGCCTGCCCGCCCTCGGAAGGAACCCGACCATGCCAGCTCTCGACGGACTCCGCGTCCTCGATATGACCCAGTACGAAGCGGGAACCTCCTGCACCCAGGCCCTCGCCTGGGCCGGCGCCGACGTCGTCAAGATCGAGCAGCCCGGCGTCGGCGACCCCGGACGCGGCGTCGGCGACGGCAGCGAGGCCGACTCCAACTACTTCATCCAGTGGAACTCCAACAAGCGCTCCGTCACCATCAACCTGCGCGACGAGCGCGGCAAGGCCCTGCTCTTCGAGATGCTGCCCCACTACGACGTCTTCGTCGAGAACTACGGCCCCGGCGTCATGGAGAAGCTGGGCCTCACCTACGAGACCCTCAAGGAAGTCCAGCCCAGCATCATCTACGCCCGGCTCAAGGGCTTCGGACTCTCCGGCCCCTTCGCCAACTACAAGAGCTTCGACCCCGTCGCCCAGAACGCCGCCGGCGCATTCTCCGTCACCGGCGAGCACGACGGCCCGCCCATGCGACCCGGCGCCTGCGTCGGCGACAGCGGCACCGGCATGCAGCTCGCCTTCGCCATCACCTCCGCCTACGTCCAGAAGCTGCGCACCGGCGAAGGACAGCACATCGAGATCTCCATGCAGGAGGCCATGACCTACTACGTCCGCACGCCCCTCGCCGGTACTCAGAGCTGGGGCGAGGTCGCCGCCGAGCGCCGCGGCAACGGCTGGTACGGACCCACCGACCTCTACCCCTGCAAGCCCATGCCCGGCTCCGACGGCGCAAACGACTACGTCTACGTCATCGCCCTCACCTCGCGCATGTGGGACACCTTCTGCGCCGCCATGGGCCGGCCCGACATGGTCGTCGACCCGCGCTTCGCCGACGAACAGGCCCGCATCGAACACAACGACGAACTCAAGGCCGAAATCCGCGCCTGGACCTTGCAGCACACCAAGTGGGAAGCCATGCAAATCCTGGGAGAAGCCGGTGTCCCCTGCTCCGCCACCCACGACACCTACGACCTCTTCCACAATCCCCACTTCGAGGAGCGCGGCTTCATCCAGGACATCGAGCATCCCCAGCACGGCCCTATCCGCCTGCTCGGCTGGGCCCCGATCATGGAGAAGAGCGACGTCCCCATGAAGGCCGCCCCGCTGCTCGGCGAGCACACCCGCGAAGTGCTCTGCGACGACCTCGGCATCGAGGGCGAAGAGTTCGCCCGACTCGAAGCCGAAGGCGTCGTCAGCGCCCGCAACGGCCGCTGACCGGATTGAGGGATGCAAGGCGCTCAAGGGACCTGCATGTACCATGCTCGCACGCCAATCACACGGCCCACCCAGCCGTTGACCGGTTCGACCGGCTAGCAAGTTGCGAGGAGACCCGATGCACCTGTCGCTTTGCCTGACTCCCAGACGTCTGGCCGTCGCACTGACGCTCACCTTGATCGGTGTGGCCCTGGCCGGCCTCGCGCTCCTCAACAGCGCGCACGCGCACCCGGGCTCCGAAGATCCCACGGTCCGCGTCTCCGCGCTCAAGAGCGATGACGGATCCGTCAGCGTCAGCCTGCAAACGCTCGGCGCAGACGGCGAGTGGGGCGAGCGGCTGCTGCCGACCAGCCGTGTGATCCCGACCGATGCGCCGATCGACACCTGGCTGCGCAGTTCTCGGGTCGACCTTGGCGGCGCAGGCGATCCGGCCCCGCTCTTCTGCGTCGTCGCCCACGGCGCGCCCGACGACCGCTTCTGGGTCAAGTTCCGCGCCTACCTCTACCAGTCCGCCGCCCTCACCGACACCAACCTGCGCTTTGAGACCTACCTCGACGGCGCCGACCAGGCCGCCGCCCTCGAACGCTGCCTCGCCGACGGCGCCGCCGTCGTCGCCTCCACCCTGGCCAGTCCCGACGCCGTCCGCGAGACCCTGCTCAAGGCCCGCGAGGCCGAGGTCCGCGTCGTCACCTTCAACGCCGGCGTCGAGCACGCCGAAGGCGTCGGCTCCCAGGTCCATATCGCCCTCAACGACCGCGCCGCCGGAGAACTCGCCGGCCGCCAGTTCAACCAGAGCGGCGTCACCGGTCAGGTCGGCTGCCTGATCCACGAGCAGGACAACCTCAGCCTCGAACATCGCTGCGACGGGCTCGAGGCAACCTACGCCGGAACCGGCGTCACCCGCATCCGGCTCGAAGAGACCGCCTCGCACGATCAAAACGATCACGACGCGTTCATCGCCATGCTGGGCGAGCAACTGAGCGGCGGGCAGGGGTCGCCATTCGACGCCGTGCTGACCCTCAGCGCCGACTCCATGGAGTTCGCCCTCACCGCCGTCCAGCGTCTCGACGGCGCAGCCGCCGATCTGCGTCTCGCCTCAGTCGGCGCCTCCCGCGAAGACCTCGCGGCCTTCCCCGACGCCTTACTGGAGCAGCATCTCGACGTGTTGATCAGCGACAGCGTCGAATCTTAGGGCTTCTTTGTCGCCAGCGCGATGCAGCTCTCCTACAACCTGCACCACGCGGTCTACATCAATCAACCTCAGCTCTGGCTGGCCGATCCGTCCCTGGTCGGCCAGGACGCCGCCGCTGACGCCGTCGCCGTCGCTGCCGCCTCCGCCTCGCTCGAGCGCCTGATCGAACAGTCCGGCGCGATCGAGACTGAGCTCGACGGCGTCCCGGTCCGCGTCTCCGCGCTCACCCGCGCCGACGGGTCGATCGTCTTTGCGGTCCAGACACTGCAAGCCGACGGTCGCTGGAGCGAACGGCTGTTGCCCCAGCGGCGGGTCATCGCGGCCGATGCTCCGAGCGGCATCTGGCTGGTCAGCTCCGCAGTTGACGTGCCCACCCCCGAACCGCAGGAGGGGCCGCTCTTCTGTGTCATTGCCCACGGCTCCACCCAGGACCGCTACTGGCAGGTCGCGCGCGCTTACATGCACATCTCGGCCCACCTCGCCGACAACAACTTCCGCTACGTCTCCCACCTCGACGGCGCAGACCAGGCAGCCGCGATCGACCAGTGCAGCGCCGACGGCGCAGCCGTCATCGCCTCCACCCTCGCCGATCCCGAGGCCGTCACCGATTCACTCCTGGCCGCGAAGGCGGCCGGCGCACGGATCGTCACCTTCAACTCCGGCGCCAGCTTCGCCGCCGCCGCCGGCTCCGAGATTCACGTCGCGCTGGACGACCGCGAAGCCGGCGTCCGAGCCGCCCAGCGCATCGGCGAGCTCGGCGTGACCGGCCCGATCGTCTGTGTCATGCACGAGCAGGGCAACGTCGGTCTGGAGGAGCGCTGCGAGGGACTGGAAGCGTCCTACCAGGGCGCCAGCGTGCGCCGGCTGCACCTGACCGAGGGTGCGACCGACAAGCAAGCCATCGAGGAACTGATCGCCAGGCTGACCGATCCCGAATGGTCCGACGTCGAAATGGCGATGACGCTCAACGCGAACACCCTGTTCAACGCGCTCGACGCCTTCGACCAGATCTACGCCGCCGACAACGATCGCACGATCAGAATCCTGCCGATCGGCTCCCACGTCGACCTCAGGCTGACTGACCTCGACGCCAGGCGGCGTCATATGGCCTCGCTCTTCAACGACAGCGTGGAATCGCAGGGCTTCCTCGTCCTCAGCGCCATGCAGTTCGTCCACGACCGCCACACGCCGCCCGAGCTCGTGGGCAGCCCGCAACTCTGGCTGGCCACGCCCTTCGCGCTCAACGCCTCCAGGGCGCAAACCGACGTAGAGCGGACCCGGATGATCGTCATGACCCTCCTCCGCTACGTGGCCGAGGCCGCCGCCGACGATGAGTAGCGCTCAACCCAGCCGGCGGTTCCCTATCATGGGCAGCACGACCTGACCCGCAGGAGGACCTGAACATGCCGGCTCTTGATGGAATGCGCATCCTGGACATGACCCAGTACGAGGCGGGCACGTCCTGCACTCAGGCCCTCGCTTGGCTCGGGGCCGACGTGGTCAAGGTCGAACAGCCCGGCGTCGGCGACCCCGGCCGCGGCGTCCGCACCGGCACGCTCAACTCGCCCTACTTCATCAACTGGAACTCCAACAAGCGCTCGGTCACCATCAACCTCCAGGACCCCAGGGGCCGCGAACTGCTGCTCGAAATGCTGCCCCACTACGACGTCTTCGTCGAAAACTACGGCCCCGGCGTCATGGAGCGGCTCAACCTCACCTACGACGTGATGAAAGAGATCAATCCCTCGATCATCTATGCCCGGCTCAAGGGCTTCGGTCTCTCCGGACCCTGGGCCGACTACAAGTGCTTCGACATGATCGCCCAGGCCGCCGCCGGCGCGTTCTCCGTCACTGGCGAGCCCGACGGCCCGCCGATGCTGCCCGGCTCCACCGTCGGCGACTCCGGTACCGGCGTCGAACTGGCGCTCTCGATCACCGCCGCCTACGTGCAGAAGCAACGCACCGGCGAGGGCCAGTTCATCGAGATCACGATGCAGGAGGCGATGACCTACTTCATGCGCACCCGCATCGCCTACGCCGAATGGGGCGAGAAGGTCGCCCCCCGACGCGGCAACGCCGCCGGCGCGCCGACCGATCTCTACCCCTGCAAGTCGACCCCCGACAGCGAGGCCCGCGGCGGCAACAACGACTGGGTCTACATCATGGTCGTCACCAGCCGCATGTGGGACACGCTTTGCGCCGCCATCGACCGGCCCGAACTGCTCGTCGACCCGCGCTTCGAGGACATGTGGAAGCGCAACGAGAACGGCCGCGAACTCTACGCCGAAATCTCGAAGTGGACCCGGACCAAGACCAAATGGGAGGTGATGGAGTTCCTCGGCGAGGCGGGCGTGCCCTGCTCGGCCGTGCTCGACACCTACGACCTCTTCCACAACCCGCACTTCGAGGAGCGCGGCTTCGTCCACGACCTCGAGCATCCGGCCCACGGCGACATCCGCCTGCTCGGCTGGGCGCCCAGGATGTCCAAGAGCGACGTCCCCATCGAGCGCGCCCCGCTGCTCGGCGAGCACACCGCCCAGGTCCTCTCCGACGACCTCGGCCTCTCGGCCGGAGACCTCCAGGAGATGGAATCCGCCGGCATCATCGGCGGCGAACCCGTCTTCCCGGCGAAGTAGCGGAGTGCCGCCCGACGACCTGCTCCACGGCCTCCCGCCCATCCTCCCCGACGGCCAGATCCGGGCCCTGATCCTCGGCTCCTTCCCCAGCGTGCAATCGCTGGAGCGCCAGCAGTACTACGCCCACCCCCAGAACTGGTTCTGGCGAGTCCTCCAGCACTGCGAAGTCATCGAAGACGCCCAGGCGCCCTACGACGACCGCGTCAAGCAAGTCCAGGCACACCAGATCGCCATCTGGGACCTCTACCAGCAAGTCCGCCGCGAAGGCTCCGGCGACGACAAGATCCAGGACCCGGTCCCCAACAAGATCGAAGACCTGCTCGCCGCAAGGGGCCCGTGCCCCATCCTCCTCAACGGCCGCCGACTCCGAGAGTTCCGCCAGACCTTCCCCAACCTCAAAACAGACCCAATCCCCCTCCCCAGCACCAGCCCCCGCCCCCTCCACTGGAACACAGAAGAGTCCAGAGCCGCCGCCTTTACAGAGTGGCAAACCGCCCTCCAAAGATCACGATAAAGTAGAACTCTAGACCGAAGAGGAGCAGGAAGCCAATGCCGATGTACGACCCATCGCACCCCGGCGAAATCGTCCTCCACGAGTACATCGAGTACCTCGACATGACCGTGGCTGAGGCAGCCGAACGGCTCGACATGGACACTCGGCAACTGACCGCGATCGTCGAAGGTAGAGAACCGGTCACCCTCAATGTCGCCCGACGACTGAGCCTCGTCGTCGGCAGCAACACAGCCATGTGGCTACGGCTCCAAGCCGGGTACGACAACGCCCCGGCCCGCAAAGACAGCCTGCGAGATCAATCTTATGGAGCCGGCGGCAAGACTCTAGCCGCTAATCAAGCGCCTCACTAAGGTACTTCCACTATGCGAGGACAACACACGGACCGAATCGCTAGACAGGGCGTGGCCTTGGCCATGCGCGCGTTCGAAGCCATCGGTCTCGCCTTTCGAGAGCAACACGAGAGCGATTACGGAATCGATGCCCATGTTGAACTCGTCGAAGACGATCACGCCACCGGTAGGCTACTTGGCGTCCAAGCGAAGGCCGGCCAGAGCTATCTCTCGGAGACAATGGGCAACAGCTTCGTTTTCCGTGCGGATGCGAAACACGTCGACTACTGGATAAACCACGCGTTGCCTGTTCTCGTATGCCTAGCAGACCTCGAAAACGACGATGTCTACTGGCAGTTGATCGACAGAGACACTGCCGAATCAACAGGGGCAAACTACCGCGTGATGGTTCCGAAAGATCAAGTGATCGATGACCAGTCACTGCCTGCACTACGTGATATCCTCACCATTGTCGCTCCGCAGGACCGATACACAATTCTGAAAACAGATGACGTCAGCCACGGAACTGCAAAGCGCTACAGCTTCAAGGCGGTCCTAAACGGCACATTCAGCAAATCCGAGATTGCGTCAATCGTTCGTCAGATTACTACGGAAGGTGCAGGACGACGCTACTACCGAAGTCACCTCGTGGAGAGGCGTTGGGGGGAATCTGACGCTCAAGTCGTATGGACCTTCATCTACCCGAGCATGGACGACCACGCAATCAACAACCCCGTATGTAGAGGACTTTGGATCAATTCAAGCCTGCCTCAGGCTGCTAGGCCAACGGCGATTAAGGGCGAAAACGTCGGAGACGGTCTTATCGTAGATTGGATTTCGTACTATGCCGATGTGGCCCGTATCTCTGCGGAAAGCAAGGCTACGAAGGAAGAATTCTTCGCCGCGGCGATACCACTGATTGAACTCCTCGACGATTTGATTCAGTACTTTCGCAAGGCGTTGAGATCTCTCGAAACGAGCCAGCTAACCAAAGCTGAGTTCCTCGAACGATCCCAAGGCCATCTCCGACAAGCTGCAGATGCGTACAGGGAAGTGGGCGATCTACCCGTCGCGCCATACGAATGCAGCGAAGTAGACAAACTGTTGCTGCAAATCGCAGGAAACATCGACAATGTTCGGTTGTTTTACGCGACTGAGAACCCCGCCAAATGGAGCGACGCAAATCGTCTCTCTCTGGCATCTGAACAGGCAAAAGATGCTACGAGCAGTATGACGGCTCTGCAATACGAGTTGGAGAGGATCACATAGCCGCTTCGGTGGGCATATAGAGCGTTGGGCTGCTTCCCTGGAACATTGCCCCAACTCGGCGCGCGGCTCTAACACGCCCAACCGCGTCCTCAGCGCCGCTAACCACCAATCATCCCCACCAACGACGCCACCATCGACATCATCGGACACGGCATCCCCAGCTCACTGGCCCGCTGGACTGGTTGGCGGAAGATGGCATCCAGTTCCAGCGGTCGGCCCTCGTTGTAGTCGATCACGGTGCTGGGGCGGTAGGCGCCCATGCCGAGGGTCTGGGTGAGGAACTGTTTGGCGATGCGAGGGCCGTCGATCCGGTTGGCTTGGCCGTGAGCCTCGAGGTCGGCGTTGCCGATGGCGACGATCTCGCGGATGATCTCGTAGGCCGCGTCGTAGAGCGGCGGCTCCTCGATCACCTGGTCGACGCCGACGCCGCCCGCGATCACGCAGAGGCCGTTGAATGGGATGTTCCAGCAGAGCTTCTCCCAGCGCGCCTGGAGCAGGCTCGGTTCGGGCCGGATCTCGACCTTGCTGCCGGCGAACAGGTCGACGCCGCGCTGCAGCTCGTCGGGGTCGTCGCCGTGGTGTCCCAGGTTGACCGCGCCGAACTCCTGGTGCAGGATTCGGCCCGGCTCGCCGCGGATCACGCCGATGAAGCCCAGCCCGCCGAACAGCGACGTGCCCTCGGGCAACTGCGCCGCGATCTCGTCGTCGACGCTGAGCCCGTTCATGATCGCCAGCACGCGCGTGTCCCCGGAGAGCAGCGGTCCGACCAGCTCGGGCATCGCGGGAATCGCCGTCGCCTTGAGTCCGACCAGGACCCAATCGACGGGGCCGTGCGCGGCCAGCGACTCGGGCGTGCGCTCGACCGTCGGCGACTCCAGCGACATGTCGCCGAGGTGGCTGGACAGGTGCAGCCCGCCAGCCTTGACCGCCTCGTAGTCGCGGCGCATGAGGAAGCGCACATCGTGGCCGATCTCGGCCAGGCGCATGCCGAAGTATCCGCCGACCGCGCCCGCGCCGACGACGGCCACTCGTTGCGCTGGCATCAGGTCAGTCTCCCGCCGCCGTCAACGGGGCCACGAAGCGGTCGACGCGGAACAGGTCGAGGTTGTGCTCGGTCTGGCGCTGCATGCTGAGGTCGGCCAGCGCCTCGCCGATCGCCGGCGCGAACTTGAAGCCGTGTCCCGAGCAGGGGCTGGCGATCACGATGTTGGGCCGCTTCGGGTGGATGTCGATGAGGAAGTGATGGTCGGGTGTGTGCGTGTAGAGGCAGGACTCGGCCCGCAGCAGCGTGCCGGAGGCGTCGGGGAAGGTGTGTTCGAGGAAGTCGCGGATGCGGCGCTCGTCCGTCTCCGTGATCTCGCGGCTGTAGCCGGTCGGAGCGACCTCGTCGAGCGGCTGGTGCAGGCCCAGCTTGAAGCCCTTGCCGATGTCGGGGAAGCCGTAGGCCGTCTCGGTTTCGCTGCGCTCCCACATCCAGAACGGGATCGCACCCTCCTGGAAGTGCTCGCGATTGGCGCGCGGCTCGAACCAGTACATCACCTGGCGGGTGACCATCAGCGGCAGGTTGAGCTTGCCCAGCAGTCCCTCGTTCCAGGCTCCGGCGGTGACGACCATCCGCTCCGCCTCGTAGCTGCCGCGCGATGTCTGGATCGTGACGGGCGACTCAACGTCGTCCATGTCCTGCGGCAGCCAGCGATCGACCGGCTCGTCGAAGTGCAGATCCGCCCCGTGCGACGCCGCCTGGTCGAGCTGACCGTTGAGCGCCGTGTCGATGTCCAGCATCCCGGCCCGCTGCTCCAGTACGCCGACCAGGTCGTCGGTGGCGTGGACCCCGGGATAGCGCCGGCGGATCTCCGCCGCGTCCATCTGCTCCACCGCAATGCCGTGTTCTCGGGCGCTGGCGATCACGCCGCTCACGAGGTCGTTGCCCTCGGGTCCCAGCGAGAGCGCCCCGGTCCGCCTGAACAGCGGCTGCCCGACCGCCTCGGCCAGCTCGTCCCATAGCTCATACGCCCGCCGCACGAAGGGCACGTAGGACGGTCCCTCGGTGTAGGCCTCGCGGATCCCCCGGCTGTCGCCGTGGGTCGAGCCGAACACGTGCGGCGGCCGGAAGCGGTCGAAGCCAATCACGCGCTCCCCGCGCCTCGCCAGGTGCCAGGCAGCGGCGGAGCCCATCGCTCCGAGTCCAACAACGGCCACGTCATATCGTGAGGTCATGAGCATCCTCCGCCGCCATGATACGAAGTACCCCGCGCCGCACCTTCGACGGTACGGCCTGTACAGCGGCATGGCCCTGCTGGCGATGTTCGCGACGATGGACAGCGTGTGCAGCGTGTCGTACGAGGACGCGCCGCGGCCGGAGGTGCGCTGCGATGCGCCGTACCGGTTGGAAGGCAATGGCTGTGGGCGACTCTGCGCCGCCGGTTTCTGGAGTACTGCCACGGCTGACGATGTAAGAGCCGAGCTTGACAGCGGCGCGAGCGTCAAGAAGACCGGCGCCGACGGGTACTCGCCGCTGCATCTGGCCGCAGAATGCTCCGGCGACTCCGAGTTGATCGCACTGTTGCTTGACGCCGGCTCGGACGAGAATCGCAAGGGCCCGAAGAGCACCCGACCGCTGCACCTCGCCGCGGGCTACGCGGATGGCGAATCCGTGCGACTACTCATAGAGGCCGGCGCGGACATTGAAGCTCGGACATGGAAGCTCGAGCGCACCCCGCTTCACTTCGCGGTGTTCGGAGACAACTCGGAAGCAGTGCGCATCCTGCTTGAGCAAGGCGCGGATCTTCAGGCAGAGGACGGGCCGCTTCATCGAACACCCGTTGACTGGGCCTGGAGAGTGCATGCATCGCTTGAGACGGTGGAGATTCTGATCGATTTCGGAGCGTCAGTTGAGCCTGACGATGAAGGCATTACGAGCCCTCTACATGTTGCCGCTATTTCGGAGGCTCGTCCCGAGGTCATCATGCTGCTCGTCAGCCGTGGCGCACCCATCAACGCTACAAACTGGAACGGCGAGACTCCGCTCCGCACTGCGTACAGGTATCGGTCATCCATCCTGACCAGAGAAGTTCTCTGGGCGCTCAGCCGCCCGATCAACGAAAAGGACTCGCGAGGCTGGACGTTGCTGCACTTGGCGGTCGATCGAGCCCCGCATCCCCCAATCGTGCGCTACGTGCTCGAACAAGGCGCCGATCCGAACCTCCAGGATCTCGACGGTCGAACGCCGCTGCACCTGATCGCTACGCGGGCTAGATCCGTCGTGCCTAACGACGAGCCGGCGCCATCGATCATCGACTTGTTGCTGGAGTACGGTGCCGAGCTTGAGGTGGCGGACCAGGAAGGCCGGAGGCCACTGCATTGGGCCGCCCGCCTTGGCAACAGGAGCGCGATTGTCGCGTTGCTGGAGCACGGTGCCAGCGTGTCTGCGCACACCAATGCAGGCGAGACCCCTTGCGATCTCGCTGCTGAGATCAGAGACCGGACCCAGCAGGAGGACGCGCTCGCCGCATTAGGCTGTCGCGATCAGCGTTAGATCAACTCCCCGCCGCCGCTGAGCCGCCGTAGCAGATCGGCCACTTGGCGAGCAGAAGCTAACGATACGCTCGCTCCATGTTCCGCTCCGCCGCCGCTGCAGTGTGTATCGCCTTCGCGTTGGCCTTGCTCTCGTGTACAGATGACGTGCCCGCCGCTCAAGATGTACAGCCGTCGGCGCCTCAACCGCAGGCAATCGAGATTCAGGAGGAAGTCGACAACTCTCTCTGCACACTGCTCAACCCCCTCTTCACACGCCGACTCGTGTCGGCAAGTTACGTAGCCGTCGAAGACGCTGTCGACCAGGGTGCAGCCATCAACGCGCCCTGTGTCGACGGCATCTCGCCGCTGCACCATGCCGCGGCCGGCAACAGCCTGGAAGTCGTGGAACTACTCCTCGAACATGATGCCGATGTCCACGCCGTCAACAGCGCCGGAGAGACGCCGCTCATCTACGCCGTGGGCGCAATCGGCGGCCTGGACACCAACTCGGCTTCCCTGCGCGCGCTGCTCGACGCCGGAGCGGATGTTGACGCTCGTAAGGAATTCGGGCAGACGGCGCTTCAGGTGGCGGCATTATCGGGCAAAGCAAACGCGTTGGCGACGCTATTGGAGTATGAACCGGAACTTGAAGCGGCCGACAACGCCGGCCATACCGCGCTGCACTACGCCGCCTTCTACACGGCAACCGCTGAGCCGACGCGGCTGCTGCTGGAGGCCGGTCTTGATCCCAACGCCGCCGCCGAAGACAGGACGACCCCGCTTCACTTTGCCGCCGACAGCGGCAGCGCTGAGGTTACGCGCTTGCTGCTCGAAGCCGGCGCCGACGTGCATCGCGTTGACGGAGCTGGCCTGAACCCATTGCATCACGCTGCCCCCGAAGGCGGCGCGGCCCTGATCCAAGTGCTACTCGAACACGGGGCCGATCCCAACGTCCCCGACCCCGACGGACGAACCGCGCTGCACATAGCCGCTCGCCAGAACCCGCTCTCCGCCGTCGCCGAGCTGCTGCTCGACGCCGGCGCAAACACGTCGGCTCAGGACCGACACGGCAATACACCCTGCGACCTGATGAGCGGCTATCTCTCCGATCCGGAAGTCCGTGACCGCATCTGCAAGCGGCGCTGACAATCTCAGCTGGCAACCGCTTGCGACTTCATCTCCGACGCCACCTGCGACATCGAGTTGTGCTCCCAGTAGAGCACGTGCTCGACGTGCTCACGGATTGACCACTCGTCGTTGGGCGCTGTGGCGTCGAGCAGCGCGTCGTCCATATGCAAGAGCTGTCCGACCAGTTCGGCGCGTTGGAAGATCAGGTCTCGGGTCAGGTGCGAGAGTGGCGACTCCTGCATCTGCTTCGCGGTGTAGCGCGCGGTCGAGACGGCGCCGGCGTGCATCCGGTCGTGTTCGGCGTTGTGCACCAGCAGCCGCCGCACGCCGCCGTTCATCGCGCAGCCATGCTCGGTCGGGAACCCCAGGTCCTCGTCCGAGAGTCCCGAGAGCTGTTCAATCGTGTCGGTGAGCTGCCGCAGCAGCCGCAGCGCCAGCTCGGTCGATTCATTCGTCGCCATCTTTGTCTCTTCCACTGATCCCCTCTCCCCGAGGGAGAGAGCCTGTCCCCGCGGAGGCGGGGAGTTAGGGTGAGGGCCTGCCAATCACCGGGCGAGAAACTCAAGCAGCGTCCGGTTGGTGAACTCCGGCGCTTCCTCCGGGAAGAAGTGACCCGCGCCGGGCACGCCGACCGCGGTCAAGTCGGGGAAATACATCGAGAACTGGTCGAAGAACGGATTGCCCGACGGCACCGCGGTGGACGCCGCATCTTCCGTCGTCAGCCGAGAATTCCCGTACATCCACAGCGCCGGTTTCTCGAAGCGCTTGTGCCGGTCCTCGGGACCGTACTCCATGAACTCCCGGCCCCAGGGATGGTCGTTCAGTCCGCGCCGCCAGACCTCGCCGACCTGCGCAGAGGTCAGCCGCTCGCAGCGGTACCCGCCGGCGACGTTGTCGTCGGCGTGCATCCGGTGGAAGGGCAGCGCGTGTCGGTAGTACGAGATCGCCGCCGCGTGCGAGTCGGGGTCCGAGAACGCCCGCTTGTAGACCTCGACATCCTCATCGGTCGCCCAGCGATTGGGTGTCAGTCGCCGTCCGCTGACGTTCCAGGGCGAGTCCGGCCAGCCGGGCAACTCGGGGTCGGACGCGCCGGTGAAGATCGCCTCGATGAACTGGGCGTGGTACTCGGCATAGAAGTGCTCGGGCAGCGGACGCGCCTTGAACCAGAAGCCGTGAATCGCGGCCGGCGTCCAGACCGTGCAGAGCGTGTCCATCAACGCCGTCCGCGAGACGCGATCCTGGTAGTCAATCACCACCTTGAAGCCGATGATCCCGCCCCAGTCGTGGCCGACCAGCGCCGCCTCGTCGACATCGAAGTGATCCAGCACGCCGACCATGTCCGCCGCCAGCGTCGCTCGCGAAACCGGCCCCGGCGGCTTGTCCGACTCGCCGTAGCCGCGGGTGTCGGGCACGATCACGCGGTATCCGGCGTCGACGAGCGCCGGCACCTGGTGCCGCCATTCGTACGAGGTCTCGGGGAATCCATGGATCAGCAGCACCGGCGTCCCGTCCGACGGCCCGTCGGTCGTCACGCTAATCCGGATCCCGTTGGAATCAATGCGCTGGGTCTCCACAAGCGCCTCCAATCACTCACCCGCGCAGGCTAGCGGGGATAACTGGCGATCAATCGAGATAGCGGCGCAGGAGCGGCGTGAACCCTGCTCGGGCGAACTCCTGATCCGCCGTCAAGATGCTCGTAATCCCGTACTCGCGCATGATCTCAATCTCGGCGCAGTCCTGCAGCGAGAAGGTCGAGTCAGCAAACTCTCCCACGTACAGATCAAGCGCCGCCTCGGAAAGTCGGCGGTCATGCGGCACGATTGTGTAGCGCGGGTCAGCGCGAAGGGACGCGACACGTCGACCGAGACGAACGCGAACGGAACCCCTGTAACGAGCGAAGTGCGCAAGCGTCTCCAACATCACCCCCTCGCTGGTTACAAGCGGCCGATGTGGGGGAATCTCATCGGCCGCCGCGAGCGCAGCCCGTCGCCAGTTGTCGGTCGGTGACAAACGAGCAATCAGATAGACACTATCGACAAACAATGGCTGTCGGTCAGGAGGGATGCGATTCGACATCAACGATCGCGCGATACCAGAAACTGGTCCAGGAACGCCTTGGTCTCAGCCGCCTCTTCTTCCGACAGTTCCAGCGGTTCATCGCCGAACGTGTCCAACAGGACTTCCCGAGCGGTTCGTGTGTCGTCTTCGGGAATCGGCTTGATCGGCACGTACCAGCTCGGCCGCACGCGACCGTCGCCGTCAGCGCCGTTTGTCGTCGCACCGTCCGCCATCTCAGTCTCCTGATCCCATCCTAGCGCGATTCCCCCCTCCGTCATTCCCGCGCTCCGACGCGGGAATCTCGCCCGCCGGCGCAAGTCACTCAGGACGTCAGAGTCATCCTGGGCTTCGGCTGGCCTGACCCCATGGAACTAGAACTCAGCCAAACGCCGGCAAGACCTCATTCACGACCCGGTCGTACATCGACTGCTGGTCGTAGCCGACGAGGCGCAAAGTGATCGTCGTCGCCCCGGCGTCGACGTAAGACCGGATGTCGGCGATGCACTGCTCGGGGGTGCCCATCGCGACCCAGAGCTCGAGCATCTCGTCCGAGTACTCGGTGTTGTAGTAGGCCTCAAGGTAGCGCCGCGACTCGGCAAGTGCGGCCTGGCGGTCCTCGTTGACGTTGATGTTGTAGTAGATGCAGACCTCGAAATCGTCGGGCAGCTCGCGGCCCTCCTCGCCCGCGTAACGGCGGATATCGGCCATGTACTCCTCGACGATCGAGGGCGGCTGGAACGTCGTCATCCAGCCGTCGCCCAAGCGAGCCGTGCGGCGCAAGCCGGCTTCGCGGTTGCGCTTCAGGTCGGGACGCGGATTCGACGTCACCCAGATCGGGATCGGCCGCTGCACCGAGCGCGGCTCGATCGTCACGTTGTCGAAGTCGTTGTATTCGCCGTGATAGGAGACGTTCTCCTCCGAGGTCAGCAGCCGCATCACCTCGATCGCCTCCTCCATCCGCTTCATCCGCGACTCGGGCGCGACGCAGAAGGCGTCGAACTCGTGCAGCATGTCGCCGCCGCCGGGCGCGGCCTGACCCATGCAGGCGGCGAAGATCGAGCGCCCGTTGGACATGAAGTCGAGCGAGGCGTATTGGTAGGCGAGCAGCAGCGCGTCGCGCAGCGGCGTCGAGGCGAAGCAGGCCGGACCAATCCGCACCCGCTCGGTGACCACCGCCAGCGCCGACATCAAGTTCAGCGCGTCCAGGCGCGGCTTGGCCAGGATCGAGTCCCCGACCCAGATGCTGTCCCAGCGCTCATCCGAGTCCGCCCGCTGCGCGAGCGCAATCATGTCCTCCAGCGTCGACGCGCCCGTCACCACGCCGCGATTCGAGAGTGTCAGTCCAAAGTTGACCATGAGATGCCTCCTCATCGCGAGCAGGCTAGTGGTCTCAGCGCGGCGAGGCGGACTATGCGAACGCGGGCAGCACCTGCTCGGAGATGCGTTGGAACTGCGTGGATTGATCGCCCGAGCAGATGCGCAGCAGGACCGTGGTGGCGCCGGCGTCGATGTAGCGCTGGATGTCCTCGACCGCTTGCGCGGCGGGGCCGTAAGAGCACCAGCGGCGGACCATCGCCTCGGAGTGGTCGAGGAAGTAGTAGTCGTCCAGGAAGCGCTTGGCCTCGGCGTAGGCGGCGTCGCGATCGTCGTCGATCATGACCGAGTGGAAGGCGACCACGTCGAAATCGTCGGGCAGCTCGCGGCCTGCCTGGTCCGCGTATCGGCGAATGTCGGCGAGGTACTCGCCCAGCAGCTCCGGCGTCAGCGTGGTCGACATCCAGCCGTCGCCCAGCCGGGCCACGCGGCTCAGGCCACGCTCGCGGTTGCGTGCGTCGTTGGGATTCGGATTGGAGACGACCAGGATCGGGATCGGCCGCTGGATCGAGTGCGGCTCGATCGTGAGGTCGTCGAAGTCGAAGTACTTGCCGTGATAGGACGCATGGTCCTCGGACGTGAGCAGCCGGATGATCTCGATCGCCTCCTCCATCCGGCCCGAGCGGGTGACCGGCGGCACGCAGAAGTGCTCGAACTCGGACGCATCGGCGGCGCCCATGCAGGCGGCGAAGGTCAGCCGGCCGTTGGAGATCATGTCGATCGCCGCGAGCTGGTAGGCCAGCAGGATCGGCGGCCTAACCGGCGTCGTGGCGAAGCAGCCGGGTCCGATCCGCACGCGCTCGGTCCGGGCCGCCAGCGCGCTCATCAACGACAGCGCATCCAGCCGAGGCTTGGCCGTAATCGAGTCCCCGACCCAGACCGACGTCCAGCGCTCGTCCGCATCGACCCGCGCCGTCAGGTCGTACATCTCCTCCAGCGAAGAGTCCCCGGTCACCACGCCCCGGTTGGTCAGCGTCAGTCCAAAGTCGGTCATGCAAGCCTCCTCGTGCGAGGGCAGGGTAATGATCCTGGCAGTACCAAGCAGCCACTGGCCGCCGCTGCGAGGTCGGAACCAACCCCTCCCCGATTCGGAGTGGGAACTGGAGGGTAGGAAGGCTGGAAGCTGACTAGCTCCGCCCATTTGCACGAGAATCACATATCTAAGTGCATGAGAAACAGTGTGGACAACACCACACATTTGGGAGATAATCGTGGTCCTGATATGTGCGTCAGTCTGTGGCCGGCGCGGATGAACAGGAGGCTCGCGGATGAATGTCCCTCGCCCCGCTGCGCCGGGAGATTTCTCGGATTGACGCAGCAGAGGCGCTTCCTTACCCCTGCACCGCACGCTCGCCTCTGGCGTGCTTCCAGTCGCCGCCCGGGCATGGCAGCCCGGCAGCTAGAAACCGGTCCCATGCTTACGCGCTCGCTCAGGCTTCGACTGACCGCGATCACATTGGTGATGATCGCCGCCGTTGTCGGCGCATTGAATTTCACCCCCCCAATGGCTGGGTCCGATACGACTTTCGTCGACCATGGCGCAGAACAAGATCGAGCCCCGAGGCTGGCCGCACAACTCAATCACACTATATTGACGCACCCTGACGATGCGTATGGAACCAATGCTTGTTTCATGAGCGCCTGCGTCACAGTGTCGGGCACGCCCTTCGCCGCGTTGGATCCAATCAATGGCAAGTTCGCCACAACCAGGCTTGCCTTCGCAAGGCCGAAAGGCAATCTGAACAATGAGATCGGGAAAGGTGCGTCGCAGATCACTCGATTTGTGACGGTCACCTACCGCGAGGGCCTCCTCCAAGCCCGCACGTTCCCTCGTACTCCCTACGACATTACGGTCTGGGTCATCGCCAAGCGCGGCGAAGTGCGCACTATCTTGGAACTCACTATACCCGTAGGTTCGCTGACGAGCGACTTAATCGCTCCCGACGTGAGCGATCCGAACGACCAATCTGCTCCGCTGACGTTGCAGCTAGACTGGTCCAGGCTCCCGCAGGCGCCGGAAGGTTCCAGCGGCAGACTCTACACGACTTGGGATCGCCAAGACGTCACTGCATCACTGGATGCATCTGCAACTGATGCGGCGTCCAACATTGGAGGTGGCAGGATTAGCGACGAAGTGTACATTCAGGGACGCTTGATCAGCCCTAAAGTGCTCCCCGAAATCTCTAGTTCGCAAGGATGGATGGAACGGACGGAGTTCACTTCGTTCCTTCGCGACGGTCGCACGTTTACATGGCAAAACTACCAGAAGGTCCTTGATGAACCCTCAGTGATTGGGTGGCTGCCGACGGGCCTCACGTATGATCCCGAGACGCGTACCATTTCGGGAACTCCTACGCAGAGCGGTCGATTTCAGGTTCGCGTGGTGGTCAGTGCGATCCACCGTAACGCATATGGCGAGCTCGAGGCCGACTACGGGTTTGGTCCTGCCTTTGAGATTGTCGTGCTGTCACCTCTGAGCTTCGCCGATCAGGCGATCCCGGACCAGACGTTCGTCGCCGGCGGCCCCGACCGGCCCAACGTGCAGTTGCCCGCCGCCGAGGGGGGCAGCGACGGCGTTACTTATCAGCTGACGACTGAGCGCGGCACGAACGAGCAGCGCTTCCAGGGTCTGCCGCCCTGGTTGACGTTCGATCCCGAGACGCGCACGCTCGCCGGCGGACCGAAGATCGTCGGCGACTACGAGATGCTGTATGAGGCGGTCGACGAGGCCAGCGGCCAGACGGCCGAGCTGCGCTTCACGATCTCCATCGTCGAGCCGGAACCGGTCGACGATCCCGACCCGATCGATGAGCCGGACCCGGTCGTCGAGCCGGAGCCCGTGACGCCGGAGCCGGTGGCGACGCCGCCATCCTTCGGCGAGCAGAGCGTGGACACGCAGGTCTACACGATCGGCGTGCGCCGCGCGGCCCTGTCCCTGCCCGAAGCGACCGGCGGCTCCGGCGCGCTCAGCTACCGGCTGATCACGGAGAGCGCGACCAATGAGAGCCGCTACCAGGGTCTGCCGCCGTGGCTTGTGTTCAACGCGGGGACGCGCACGCTCTCGGGCGGCGCGACGATCGCGGGCGAGTACCAGATGCTCTACGAAGCGGTCGACGAGGAGGGCCGGACGGCCCAACTGCGGTTCACGATCCGGGTTGAGGCACCGTAAGGCAAGGGCCCTCACTCTCCCCCGCGTCTCCGCTCATGGAGGCGATAAGGCGAGGGTGAGGGCCTACGCAGGTTCAACGACTACGGCTAGGCGGTGACGCCTTCGAGCGCGAAGTTGCGGACCAGGTCGGCGAGGGCGTCGGGGACCTCGAGGTCGGCGATGTGGCCGGAGCCGGCGAGTTGGACCGACTGTGCGCCGGGGATCGCGGCGCGCCAGATGTCGCCCATCTCGCCGGCGACGACGTTGTCGTGTTCGGAGGTGGCGATCAGGGTGCGGGTGTCGATCCGCATCAGGCGGCGGCCGACGCCGGTGTCGGGGATCGGCCAGAGAAACTTGGCCGAGGCGCGCAGGTCGAGCAGTTCCTCGACGTAGGCGTCCATAGGATCGCGGTCGGCCATCAGCAGCTTGGCGCGCTTGTCGGGGTCGCTGAAGAGGACGGCGGTAGGGAATCCGGGGTGCTGCGCGAACGGATCCTCGCCGGGGTGGTTCTCGGACCAGAGGCCGAGCGGATTGACCAGGGTTAAGGACTGCACGGCGTCGGGTCGGATGGCGGCGATCTCCGCGCCGATCCAGCCGCCGATGCTGATGCCCACGACGTGCGCGGTGCCGACGCCGAGGGTGTTGAGCAGGTCGACGTTGAAGAGCACGAGGTCAAGCGCGTCGCGGACGCCGGGCAGGTCGTCCTTGGCCGGACCCCAGCCGGGCTGGTAGGGCGCGATCACGCGGAAGTCGTTGGCCAGCGCCTCGAGCGCGTCGCCCCAGCGGGGGATGCCGGTGATCGGGTGGAGGAAGAGCAGCGCGGGCGACTCGGGGTCGCCGCCCTGCCAGACGTGGGCCGTCTGTCCGCCGGGGGTCAGGTCAAGCGTGGTCAGTTCGGCCATCGGTGTACTCCTGCGGTAGCGCGCTTTGGCGCGCGTGATTGACGTGTCGGGATCGGTCTCGGCGACCAGTGGTCATCGTGATCTTGCCACAAGTGTCGCAGACGTGGGATTACGTGCTCGGCAAAGAGGCGCGTGCTGCGCAGGGTCAGGTCGTAAGGCATGTCGCCGACGTGGAAGACGCCGATCAGATGTCCGGCCTGAAGCGTCGTGACCAGGTGCTCCAACTGCTCGGTGACGGTGTCGGGCGAGCCGGCGGCCAGCGAGCCGACGTCGAGGCGTTCCTGCCAGGTGGGGATGCGTGCCGGCTTGGGGTTGGCCAGCTCCTGCATGGTTCGCTCGGCTCTCTCGCGGATGCCGCGCTCGGTGCGCCAGCCCGGGGCCTCGGTCCACCCGGGGAAGTCGTCCAGCGTGTGCCGCGAGGTGTACTCGAAGTGCGGCTCGTAGCGCTGCTGCGCCTCGTCGTCGGACTCGGCGACGACGATCGTCTGCGAGACGGCGCCCTGGTAGGGATTACGCTCGAGGCCGCGGTCGTCGATCCGCGACCAGAAGCCGTCCATCGCCGCCTGCGCCGGCTCGATGCCTCGGCTGGCGAGGCAGACGTAGTTGTAGCCGCGCTCGGCGCAGAAGTCCCAGGTCTCGGAGGAGATGCCGTCGGCCGGGATCCAGATCGGCGGATGCGGCTGCTGGATTGGCCGGGGCCAGATGTTGACGTAGCGCAGCTTGGTCGACTCGCCGTGCCAGGCGAAGACGTCGGGGTCCTGCCAGGCGCGGAGGATCAGATCGTGGTGCTCGCGGTAGACGCGTCGGAAGTCGGCGGGATTCACGCCGTATGCGAAGTTGGTATCCATCGGCGTGCCGAGCGGGAATCCGGCGACGATCCGCCCTCCGGAGAGCACATCGAGCATCGCGATCTCCTCGGCGGCGCGGGTGGCGGGGCGGTAGAGGGCGATCGACATGCCGAGCATGACGATGGCGGCGCGCGAGGTGCGCCGGGCCAGGGCGGCGGCCATGAGCTGCGGCGAAGGCATCAGCCCGAACACGTTCTGGTGGTGTTCGTTGACGATCAGGCCGTCGAAGCCGACCTGCTCGGCGTACTCCATCTGGTCGAGGTACTCGTGATAGAGCCGGCCGCCTTCGACGGGGTCGTAGAGCGACGCATCGGCGTCGACCCAAACGGAGCGGTTGCGCTTGCGGAAGTCGTCGGGCAGATGCGGCCAAGGCATCCCGTGGAACCAGTGGAACTTCATGCGCCTGCCGGGCTCAGCCGCGCCAGACGACTTGCGCGGGGCGGCGCTCGGCCGGCATCTCGCGCAGGTCCTCGGGCGGGTAGCCGAGGTAGAGGTAGGCGACGATGCGGTCCTGCTCGGCGATGCCCAGCCAGCGCTTGGCGGCCGGGTTCTCGGCGAGGGCGCCGGTGCTCCACTTGGAGGCCAGCCCGCGCGAGGTCGCGGCGAGCATCATGTTCTGCACGGCGCAGCAGACGGCGGCATAGTCCTCGCGGTCGCGGATCGGATCGTCGAGCACGGCCTGCTGGGTGACGGCGACGAAGGTCGGCGAGCGCATCAGCTTGCCGCGCGGGTCCTTGGCGAAGTCGCCGCCGCCGTCGAGGATGGCGTCGCACAGCTCTGCGCGGGCGGTGCCGGAGACGACGTGGAAGCGCCAGGGCTCGGTGTGCTTGTGATTGGGCGCCCAGCGGGCCGCCTCGATCAGCTCCTCGACGAGCTCGGGCGCGACCGGGCGGTCGGAGAAGACGCCGATCGTGCGGCGGTCCCTGATCGCGGTATCGACGTCCATGTTTCGGAGCTTTCGTTGATTCCAGGTTCTGACGTAAACCTGCCCACAGCATACGATCACGGGACATGATTCGCGCGGGCATCGGCCAGACGTTCGAGGCATTCGGGGTCGGACTGTTCCGGCTGCACTGGCTGCTCACCGTGATGGCGTTCATGTCGTTCTCGATGAACTTCGCGGTGCTGCCGGTGGTCGCGCACGAGCTGGGCGGGACGAACACGTCGGTCGCGATCGCGATGGCCGGCAACGGGATGGCGTGGTTCTTCATCGGTCCGTTCGCCGGGGCGCTCACCGACCGGTTGCCCAAGCGGCGGCTGATCGTGCTGGCGCAGACCGCGATCATGATCAACTTCGCGGTGATCGGCTTTCTGATCCTGGTGGGCCGGATTGAGGTGATCTGGCTCACAGTCAGCACGCTGCTGCTGGGTTCCTGTTTCGCCTTCACCGGACCGGCGAGGCGCGCCTACGTGGGCGACATCGTGCCGCCGCGCCTGGTCGGCAACGGCGTGGCGCTGCTGCAGACGGGGCTGACATTTCCGCAGTCGGTCGGTCCGGTGCTGGGCGGGCTGATGCTGTTGGTGCCGTTCATCGACGCTCAGGGCGCGTACTTCATCATGGCCGGGATTCTGGCGGTGACGATCGTCTCGCTGTACGCGATGCCGCCGGGGAGTCCGCGGAGCGTCGAGCGTGGATCGGTGCTGCGCGAGCTGATGCTGGGTCTGAGATACGCAGTGGTCGAGCCCCGGCTTCGGGTGCTGCTGGCGACGCTGCTGCTGGTCTCGGCCACTGCCGGTCCGTTCCAGGTCATGCTGCCAGGGCTGCTGGAGAACGCGTTTGGGATCGAGGCAAGGATTCTGGGGCTGGTGACCTGGCCGCAGGGCGTGGGGTCGTTCCTGGTCGGACTCTCGGTCGCGGGAGTAGTCGGCACGCGCTGGTCGGGGGCGGTGCTGCTGATCATGAGCTGCGCCTTCGGGCTGGGCGTGGCGCTGCTGGGGGTGACGCCGAACGCGCTGGTGATGTTGCCGGTGATCTTCCTGGTCGGCTCGGGATACTCGGCCTTCCAGACGTTGAACACGGCCGAGGTGATCCGGCAGTCGAATCCCGAGTTTCACGGGCGGATAACGGCGCTGACGTTTCTGCCCTTCGGCGTGCAGTCGTTCACCGGGCTCGGATTCGGGTGGCTGGCCGACCTGATCGGCGAGCAAGAGGTATTCATCATCATGGGTCTGAGCGCGATTGCGATCAGCCTGGTGTTGGGCACGGTCTACCTGCGGATGAAGACGCCGGCGATCCAGGTTCAGCAGGTCGCGCAGCGGGTGATCCGGCGTTCGCTGCGACCGGTGGCGGCGGTCATGCGGCCGCAGAAGTAGGCGTCCAGTAGAGGGGAAGGCCCTCACCCTAGCCCCCCGCATCAAGTGCGGGGCAGGCTTCTCCCTCGGGGAGAGGGGACCGGAAATGCGCTGCGCATGGGGTTGACCACTACAAGTGCCGAGCGAACCAGGCGAGCATGCGGTCGTAGTACTCCTGGACGAGGGCAGGGTTGCCGACGCGCATCATCAGGTGGGAGCAGCCGGGGAAGCGGACCATTTCGGCGGGTTTGCCGCGATAGCGGAGAGCGGCGAAGTACTCCTCGCCCTGGGAAATGGGGACGCGCCAGTCGGCGTCGCCGTGGAGGATGAGGACCGGGCAGCGGACGTCTTCGACATAACTGATCGGCGAGCGCTCGCGGTACCAGTCGAAGTTGTCGTCGGGCACATCGCCCCACTGGTAGGAGCCCCAGGAGGGTCCGATGTCGGAGACGCCCCACATCGACCAGAGATTGACGACGGGCGCGCCGGCGATGGCCGCCTTGAAGCGGTTGACGTGGCCGATCAGCCAGGTCGTCATGTAGCCGCCGTAGGAATAGCCGTGCACGCCGAGGCGGTCGGCGTCGACGTAGGGCCGCTCGCAGACGACGTCGAGGGCGTGGAGCAGGTCGAGCGAGTCCTCGCCGCCCCAATCGACGGTGACGGCGTCGGTGAACTCCGCGCCGAAGGTGGACGAGCCGCGCGGATTGACGAAGAGCACGAGGTAGCCGGTGCCGGCGATCACCTGGTGGAGGACGTTGAAGCCCTCGCCGAAGAAGCCGTTGGGCCCGCCGTGGATCTCCATGACCAGCGGGTAGGTCTGCTCGGGGTCGAATCCGGGCGGGTAGACGATGCCGCAGGGAATCTCCCAGCCGTCGCGTTCGACGCTGAAGAACTCGATGTTGGCGATTTCGTGAGATTCAACGAAGTCGGCAGCCACCGAAGTCAGAACGGTCGGGGCGCCCCCCTCTGCCCCCGGGTCGGAGCCCGGGGCAGGCTTCGGCATCTCCCCCCGTAAAGCGGGGGGAGAGTTGAATGTGACGATTTCGCCGGGGGCGTTGGGCGTGGTGCAGACGATCGCGAGCGATTCGGCGTCGGCGGTGAGGTCGAAGCCGTTGATCAGCTCCCGCTCGGCGCGGACGGCTTCGACCGGGGCGGAGCCGTCGGCTGGGACGCGGTAGACGCCGGAGCGGCCTTGCGCGTCGGCGGCGAAGGTGATGGCGTCTCCGCTCCAGACCATGGTCGGCGGTCCGGCGATGGGGAAGAAGCCGGTCTGTGGGTTGACCGTGTCGTCAGTCAGGCGGGTGCGCTCGCCGCTGTAGCGTTCGATCCGCTCGAGGTAGGCCTGGTGACGCTGGGACATGTCGGTGACCGAGACGGCCAGGGCGGAGCCGTCGGGCGACCAGCAGGGCTTGCCGGTCGACATGACGCCGGGCGTGAGGCGTTCGACGTGTCCGTCGCCGGCGACGCCCTGCGTGGACATCACGCAGAGCTCGGAGCCGAACGGGCGGCGACGTTCGCGGTCGACATTGCGGTCGGCGGTGAAGGCGACCCAGCGGCCGTCGGGCGAGACGACGGGATGGGCGTGGTTGTAGGTTCCGGTCGTGAGTTGCAGCGCGGCGCCGGTGGCGGCGTCGATGCGGAAGAGCTGATGCCAGGCGTCCTCGCGGTAGCCCAGGGTGTCGCCGCGGTAGTAGGTGTCTCGGACGACGGTCGTGACAGAGCCGTCGCGCTTGCCGCGGTGCGGATCGATGTCGACGGTCGCGATCATGCCCGAGCCGTCCGGCAGCCAGTCGAAGCCGGCGACCGAATGGGGCAGGTCGGTGAGTTTGCGGGCTTCGCCGCCGTCGGTGGGCAGCAGCCAGATCTGGCGCGGCGCGTCGGCTTCGGCGGAGGCGGGCCGGAGAAAGGCGAGCAGCGAGCCGTCTGGCGACCAGGTTGGACTCGAATCGGACCGGCCCGAGGTCAGGCGGCGGGAGTCGCCGCCGGCGAAGGGCGCGCACTCGATCCATGAGACCCGCTTGCCGTCCTCAACCTGTCCCCGGACATAGGCAACCACGGAGCCATCGGGCGATATTGCCGGCGAGGAAACTCCGGGCAAGCGGTTGACGATGTCAGGGCTGATGGGGGATTTCATGGATGCTGCCTGTCATGGAAAGCCTGGGAGATTCGCGGCGTACCCGTTGGCCGATGATAGGGGCGCGTTTGAGGCGGTGAATGGGCCGGATCGGGCGGAAATTTTTCTGGAGCGCCAAACACGGCGGAAGTCCAGTGTTTTGCGGGAGATTACGCGGATTGGGTGGGAAAATTGTGTTGATTTTGGACGGGTTTTGCGTGTCTGAGACAAGTTTTGTCGTGGTTTGGTTGTTCGGATTTGTTCGATTGTGTTCGATTTTGTGCGATCCTGTGCGGATTTGAGCGGACCTTGTGCGGGCTTTGGCCGATGGTGTGCGGCGCCGGATGGAGGGGTTGGCGGGGTGCTTCATGGGGGTTGTCTGACTCTCGAGGCGACGGTCGATTGGGCGGGTTGCCCGCCGGTGTGTCAACAATACAGGACGCGCGTTCTGTGGGTGAGATCGGGATGTGTCGGAGTATGCGGAGGGCAGAGCGCCGGGGATCGGGGATTGCGCTGGCCTAGAATCGAGGCACTGATCGGAGATTGACTATGGCCAGCATTGAACGAGACGGGGTCGCGATTCATTACGAGGCGAGCGGGGCGGGGCCGGCGATTCTGTTGTCGCACGGATACGGCGCGACCTCGCAGATGTGGGCGGGGCAGCTTGAACTGTTGTCGGCGGATCACCGGCTGATCGTCTGGGACATGCGCGGGCATGGGCAGACGGACTCGCCCGAGGATCCGTCCTGCTACAGCGAGGCGGAGACGGTGGCCGACATGGCGGCGATTCTGGACGCCGAGGGCGTCGACGACGCCGTGATCGGCGGGCTCTCGCTGGGCGGCTACATGTCGCTGGCGTTCCACGTCGCGCATCCCGAGCGGACGCGGGCGCTGATGCTGTTCGACACCGGTCCGGGCTACAACAATCCGAAGGCACGCGAGGGCTGGAACACGGGCATGGCGATTCCGCGGGCGGAGGCGCTGGAGCGCGACGGTCTGGCGGCGCTGGGCGGATCGGAGGAGGTGCGGGTGTCGACGCACCGTTCGGCTGAGGGTCTGGCCCGGGCGGCGCGAGGGATGCTGGCGCAGTTCGACAACCGGATCATCCAGTCGCTGAGCGGGATCGACAAGCCGACGCTGGTGCTGGTCGGCGAGAAGGACGAGCCGTTCCTGGCCGGCACCGACTACATGGCCAACAGGATTCCGGGCAGCACCAAGGTCGTGGTGCCCAACGCGGGCCACGCGGCCAACATCGACAACCCGGCCGATTTCAACGACGCGGTTGCGTCGTTTCTGAGCAGCTTGGAATAGACCCTGTTCACGCGGACACTCAGAGACGCACACCAATTCGTCATTGCCGCGCTCCGTCGCGGCAATCTCGACGCTTGAGCACAGTCGCTGGCGCTGCGCACGGCGAGATACCCGCGGCAAGCGCGGGTATGACGTAGATTCTTGGTACCGATAGCGCGATATGAACAGGTCGCAGTTAGCGCTGGAGCCAACATGCAGGTCAGTCTCTTCTTCCTTCCATCGGTCGGTACGCGCGAGGACATTGAAGCCGGGATGGCCGGGCTTCGGCCAGAGCTGTACCAGGACATGCTCGCCGACCTGTCGGAGTTCGCGAAGGCGGGCGACGCGCTGGGCTACGACTCGATCGGGTTCACCGAGCATCACTTCCACATCGAGGGCTTCGAGGTCTCGCCGAATCCGGTCATGCTCGACCTGTACCTGGCGATGCAGACGGAGCGGATCCGGGTTGGTCAGCTCGGTCTGGTGCTGCCGGCGCAGAACCCAATCCGCGTGGCCGAGGACATCGCGATGCTCGATCACATGTCCGGCGGACGCGCGGTGGCCGGCTTCGCGCGCGGCTATCAGCGGCGCTGGGTCGACACGCTCGCCCAGCAGATACACGGCGTCCACGCCGCCCGACCGGGCGATCACGACGCGATCGACGCGGCCAACCGGGCCGCATTCGAAGAGCACTTCAACATCATCCGCAAGTGCTGGACCGAGGACATGATCTCCTACCAGGGCGACGCCTGGCAGATCCCGCCTGAGGGGACGCCGTGGGACATTGAGGCGACACGCAAGTGGGGCCGCGGGGTGGACGAGAACAACATCGTGCGTGAGATCGGGGTCGTGCCCAAGCCGCTGCAGAAGCCGCACCCGCCAATCTTCCAGCCCTTCGCCTCATCCGAGCGCACGATCCGCTGGTGCGCGCGCGAAGGCATCACGGCGATCCTGCCGCCGATGTACCCCGAGTTGCAGAACCGGCTCTACGACGTGTACCAGGAGGAAGCGGCGTCGGTCGGCCGAGAGTTGGAGCCGGGCGAAGGTCTGGGCGTGTTGCGCGACGTGATCATCACGGATACGGACGAGGAGGCGATGGAGCTGTGGCGTCACTCGGCGGCATTTGCCGGGGGCGCGTGGTTCGCGCCGTTCGGTTTTGCCGAGGCGCTGCGTCCGCCGGGGGGCGAGATCATGACGCCGGAGCAGCAGCTCGAGAACGGCCTGTTGTTCGCGGGGACTTTGGACTCGGTCAAGCGCCAGGTGCAGGCGATGATGGACGTGACGCCGGTGTCGTGGATTTTCATGTACCAGTACAACGGGCTGCTGAGTCGGGGTCAGATCTTGAGGTCAATCGAAGAGTTCTCGGAGCAGGTGTTGCCGGAGTTCGGGGAGATGGGCGGCTAGCGGTTGGGCGCTTCTTCGCTACAGCTGCGTGAGTAGTGCCACTGCGCCGATAATCACGGCTGCGATGCCAATCATCGCGACCAGCAGCCGGTTGACGATACGCTGCTCCATCGCTTCCAGCGCCAAGTGCAGATCTCCTTTGGTTACGAGATCTGTGAACCCTTCCGACACAGCCTCGGTCGCCTCATCGGCCTGTTCATCGGTCGCCCCGAACGCGATGAAGCTGCGACGAAGCCGAATCGGATTCAGTGCCATGGGGCGCACCTCCTGTAGCCAGGTTATCCCAGACGCTCCATGATTCGGGCGATGTTTGTTGGGTCGGAGTGGAGGTGTCCGACGGGGAATGACCTCACTACCTCCGACACCGCCTCGTTGATGGGGGTTGGCACTTCGACTGACTTGCCCTGCTCGACGACCCAGCCGTTGAGGGCGTCGATTTCGACTCGGCGGCCTCGGATCACGTCCTGGAGGAAGCTGGGACGGCCTGCGCCGAGGGCCTGAGCGCCGGCGATCAGCTCGGCGTCGAGCTCGGTTGGGTCCGCTCCGTTGGCGACGTCGACGAACTTCTGGGCTTCGATGCCCCAGACGCCCTCGATGTTGTGTCCGTAGGCGCGGCCGACCTCGATCACCTCGGCGGCGATGCGGATGCAGAGCCAGCGCGTGTCGTCGCGCGAGCGGACCTCGCCGGAGCCGTAGCCGGAGAGGCCGGCGATCGGGTTGGCCATGCAGTTGACGGCCAGCTTGCCCCAGCGCTCGCCCCAGAGGTTGGTGGTCGATTCGGAGCCGGCGACGTGGTTCATGATCGCCGCGATCTCGCGGGCGCGGTCGGAGTCGGAGCCGTCCAACTCGCCGACCTTGAAGCCGAGCGTGCGCGTGTCGGTGCGCATGCAGTGTCCGGGTTCGTACATGCCGGCGCCGATCGTGATCACGCAGCCCAGGGTGCGCTCGCGGCCGACGACGGCGGCGACGCGCTCGTCGTTGATGCCATTCTGGAAGTCGACGATTGCGCCATCATCCCTCACGAGCGGTGAGATGAATGCGGAGGCCCACTCGGTGTCGTAGCTCTTGACGGCGACAATGCCGATGTCGAAGGGCTCGGAGATTTCCTGGGCTTCGTAGAGGTGTCTGGCATTGACCGGCACGCGAATGTCGCCGATCAGCGGTCCGCTGAGGCGGAGTCCGTGCTGCTTCATTGCGTCGATGTGGGCCACCCAGTGGTCGAAGAGTGTGACGTCATAGCCGGCGCGGGTGAGCATCCCACCGACGACACCGCCGATGGCGCCGGCTCCGATGATGCCGATTCGAGTCATGCGCGGGATCGCCTGGGCAGCCGGACGGTGGCCCAGCCCGGCGTGGTCACGCCTAGGCGGTCGTTCTCGAGCCAGACTTCGAGCTCGACCAGGCCGTGGGCGTCGTCAAGGTCGGACTTGCCGACCACCTTGCCTCGGGCGTGGACCTCGTCGTCGGGGATGTTCATGCGGCGCATCTCGAAGCGGAACTTCGACATCCAGCCGGCCGGTCCGGCCCAGTCGGTGACCACGCGGCAGAGCGCGGCCTGCGTCCAGCCGGTGTTGTAGAAGATCGCCGGGTGGCCGGCCTCGGCGGCGAACTCGGGGTCGTGGTGGACCGGGTAGAAGTCCTGCGAGCCGGAGACCTGCTCGACCATCTTGGTCCAGTCGAGGGTCAGGTCGTAGCCCTCGATCAGGTCGCCCTCGCGAACATCCTCAAAGTACGTCTGCTCGGTCGCGACGCTGTTGGGTGTGGTGCGGGTAGTCATTGCGGTCGCTCGCCTTCTTCTGCTTCGACTTGTTCGGGAGTCCGGTGGGTACAGAGCGTGTTGGAGCCGATCGCGACCAGCTCGCCGTCCTGGTTGGTGATTCGCATCTCGGTCTTGATCCAGACCGCGCGCGGGTCGAGTCGGATTGACTTCTCGTAGATGTCGACGACCTCGGTCTGCGTGGAAAGGTGGTCGCCGACCCGAGCCGGTCGCAGGTACTCCCACTGGGTGTTGAGATTGATGTTGCGCTCGCCGCGGGTAGGCACCTGCCGCATCAGCGTGACGCCCTCGTCGGTTGTGGGCGGCCAGACGCCTCCGCCGGCGAAGTAGCGAGTCATCACCGGCGGCGCGATGACCGCGCCCCACTTGGACTGCTCGCCGTACTCGGGGTCGAGGAAGAGCGGGTTGGTGTCCTCGACCATGTGGCAATGCCGTCGGATGCTGTCGTACTCGACCGGATAGCGTCCGCGCACGACCGGCGACTTGAGCCCGATCCACTCGCGGCGCACCGCCTCGATGTCGTAAGGACCTTCCACTCGGACCATCTCGCGACTCCAAGATCGTCTCAACGCTTTGTGGGTAGACTGAGGATAACGGACAGGCCAACCGGGTTCGTGTGGAGGTCAGCGATGTCGGTGATGACGCCCATCCTGCGGATTCGCAAGGTGTTGCGCTCTATCGGAGCGTCGGCCGATCAGGCCGACGAGTTTGCCGACGCGATGAACGGCTATCCAACGAATGACGACTTCCAACAACGGCTCGATGCGATGTTCGCACAGCAGTTCAATCGAATGCTCGTCGCCATGGTCACGATCGTCGGTCTGGCAGTCGCGATCATTGCCGTGCTGATGGTCGCGCTGGATTGAGCGACTACTGCTCGCTGCGCTGTCGTGTCTCGACTGCAGCGAGTTGTTGGCGGCCAACGGGCCAAAGAGTGATCCATGCACAGAGGATGTTCCATGACCACGACACAGGATTTGCAGGCAGAGTACGTGGAGGCGTGGGCGAATCTGCAAGAGGCGAAGCAGAGGATGGTTGAGGTATCGCGGCGGATTGGGCCGGAGCGGGTCCAGGACTACGAACTGCAGGGGCGCGAGGGCAGCGTGAGGCTGTCTGAGATGTTCGGCGACAAGGAGGACCTGATCCTGATTCACAACATGGGATCGGAGTGCCCCTACTGCACGATGTGGGCCGACGAGTTCCAGGGCGTGTTACGGCACCTGCAGGACCGGGCTGCGTTCGTACTGGTGTCTCCGAACAGCGTGGACGTACAGCAGGTGCTGCGCAGGAAGCGGGGCTGGACGTTTGAGATGTACTCGGCCGAGGGCACGTCGTTCATCAGAGACATGGGCTTCGAGTCCGATGGAGTCTCGTACAACTCCAACGCCATGCCGGGGGTGTCGACGTTTCGCAAGAATGCCGACGGCAGCATTGACCGTGTCGCGAGGGACTTCTTCGGTCCGGGGGACCTGTACTGCGGCGCCTGGCACCTGTTCGACCTGCTGGCAGACGGCGCAGGCGGCTGGGAGGCGAAGCTGGAGTACTAAGGCGCGGTTACTGCTCGCTGCGGGAGCTGTCGGCTGTGGCTGTCAGATGTGCGTGTTGCTTGTGACGATGGTGAGCTTGGCGATGCTGCGGTTCATGGCAAGATCCAATCGTCAAGGTCGGGCGGCTCCGGTGCGGGTGTGACGACCCATACCGAAGCAGCAATCTGTTCAACGATTGAGAAGGCGGCTTCGTTCTCTTCGAGATAATGACTGCGCTCGAATTCCCTGCCCCTGATGTCATTCAGGACGAGCCAAACGGGCCACGTCGGATTGTCTGGATCGGGAGGGATCAATGCCTCTAGCGCGAGGGCTCCCCATCGGACAAAGTCCTCTTGCTGATGGCAGGGAGGGCAATCCATGAAGCCCCACTCGGTTTCTTCATCCCTGCGGTGACTGATGCGGAACTCGATTCCAGCGGGAAGATCGAACACGGCTGTGAATGTGCCATAGGACCAGCGGTAACTCTTTGCTTCGCTGCCAGTGTGGCGCAGGCGGAACTCATGCTCTAGGTAGCGTTCATACGGCAACACGATTGGCAGAGCACAGTAAGGCAGATCCAAGTCGGTCAGATCGCTTTCGGCTGCGAGTCGCAGTGGGGGAGGGACGCAGCCGTCGAACTCGTTGCCCGCCAGATATAGCTGCGTCAGTTTCGAGAGCGTCGCAAGCTTGGTTGGGATCACGCCTGTGAGATAGTTGTTGTCCAGACGCAGTTCCTGGAGCTCCGAGAGCTCGCCGAGCCAGCCCCAGAGTTCGCCGTCCAAGCCGCGTCCTGCGAGGTTGAGCCCGGTGACTCGCGGCGGTTCGCCGGAGACGCTTACGCCGTCCCACTCGCTGGTCCGTGTGCCAGTGCTCCAGTTCAGATTCGCCGAGCCGGCCAGCGCGTCCCGGAGGGCAAGCAGATGCTCGCGGTCGGCGGCCAGCCCTGGATTGCCAATGGGTATCGCAACGGAGAGATTGCCGTAGCGATAGCGCCCGCTGCGGCTGAGCCCGTCATCGAGCGGCAATGGAAACTTGCCCAAGGGTTTCCAGCTTTCGGCTGACGGCGGCCAGGCCTCCCAGATTTCTTCCGGGAGCCGTGGATTCGTTTGACTGAACGGCTGCAGCCAGTCTCGGCAAGGCGTGACGCAGACTTGCACGAAGATCCGCTCCGGTGCGCTGTAGCGCTGCCAGACGCGCAGCGCAGCGCCCGGAACCGCGAGGTCGCGGAACCAGTGGAAGGAGTGCCGTTCGAAACTGAACCCGTGTTTGTCCAGCGGAAACGGGACCGTGCTAGACCACCGGCTTCCCCTGAGGCGCCAGGTGATCCAGATGTTGTCCGAGTGTTCGACATGCTGCCAAACACGTAAGTCGACGATGACAGTTGGGGCGGCCGAAGCGTCGCCGTCGTCGGCGTAGGTCAGGTCGTTGGCGCCCAGACTGTTGGCAAGCGCGAGCAACGCCATGGCAATCACGGCGAACGGCGCGAGTACGCGCGGCCGGACACGGCTCGGTTGAAGTCCCATTCGGGCTGAGATTCCCAACCAAGGCCCGCGGCCAGCTACGCGGCCGCGGGTAAGCCGCCTCTACGTCGGATCAAGTTTAGCGTCTTGAGACCAGCGGCCTTGCGATCGGCACCGGTCGTCCTGGAATCCAACCACGCCTCAGGTTTGCTCGCTGCGGGGGCCGAAGGGCTCGGGGATGAACGGTTCGTCGCGGGCTCGGAGGAAGGCGCCGAAGCCGCCGGCTTGTCTTGCGGCGTCGAGGTGGGCGACCTCGGGGCCGTCGGCGGAGGCCTCGACCATGGTGGAGAGCATCGAGCCGACGTTGAGCGCGTTGCGCAGGCCCATCGCTTCGAGTCCGCGCGCGGTGATCAGCTTGTTGTAACGGACCGAGTGCGAGGGCACCTGGGCCAGCCGGCGGGCGAGTGCGTCGGCCCGTTCCATCAGATCTTCCGAGGGCACGATTTCGTTGATCACGCCGATCCGCAGCGCTTCCTGGGCGTCGAAGTGGTCGCCGGTCAGCGCATAGCGATGGGCGGTCTTCCAGCCGGCGAGGGCGGCGAAGAGCACCGAGCTGTTGGAGATCATCCGCACCTCGGGCTGGGCGAAAACGGCGCGGTCGGAGGCCAGCGTGATGTCGGCGGCCAGCGAGTACCAGAATCCGCCGCCGATGCACCAGCCGTTGACGGCGGCGATGATCGGCTTCTCCAGCGTCATCAGGTGCATCATCATGTCCGGATTGCGGGAGGAGAAGCGGAACCAGCGCTCGAGGTGCTCGGAGACGGGCTGGGTCGGTCCGCCGACCTCACTGTCGATCCCGCCGGCGATGTTGTAGCCGGACGAAAAGGCGCGGCCGGCGCCGGTGAAGATGATCGAGCGCGCCGACGGATCGGCGTTGGCCCGGTCCAGCGCGTCGTGGAACTCGCGCTCGAGGGCGGGCGTGATCGCGTTGAGCGTCTCGGGATTGTTCCAGGTGATCGTGACGACCGGGCCGTCCTGCTCGTAAAGGATGTGCTCGTAGTCGGGCATGGCGCATCTCGCTTTCGCTTGCTGTGCAGAGTCTAGGCACAGACCTCGCGTACGCTGCGCCTTTGAGGAGGCGAAATGCCCGGACCGCTCGACGGGATCAAGGTGCTGGAGCTGGCGCAAATCATCGCCGGACCATTCTGCGGCACGGCGCTCGCCGACCTGGGCGCAGACGTCGTCAAGCTCGAATCGCCGCAGGGCGACGCCTCTCGCCGCATCGGTCAGTTCGCGCCGGGCGAGAGCAAGGCCTTCCACGGCCTCAATCGCGGCAAGCGGGGGATCGTGGTCGACCTCAGCTCTACGCACGGACAGTCCGTCGCGCATCGGCTGATTCCACAGTTCGACGTCTTCGTCACCAACGTCCGTCCCGGCGTGGCCGAGCGCATCGCGATGGACTACGACACGCTCGCCCGCTTGCGTTCCGACCTGATCTACCTGGAGGTGACCGGCTACGGGACGCGCGGGCCGAGCGCGCAGCGTGCCGGCTCCGACGTCGTTGTGCAGGCGTACTCGGGTCTGCTCGCCGGCGACATGAAAGTCGATCGGCGCGGCGCGCCGGAGCCGATCACGGCGTCCGCGCCGTCCGACTACGTCGCCGCGCTAGGTGGTGCGATGGGCGTCTGCGCGGCGCTGTTTCATCGCCAGCGCACTGGCGAGGGTCAGTGCATCTCGACAACATTGCTGGGCGCGGGGCTCGCGCTGCAGGCTCCCTGGGCCGGCGACGTGCCGGTCTCGGACGCGATCCTGATCGAGCCGCTGCGCCGAATGATGGCGGAGATGCGCGAGGCGGGCGCGACCTATGCCGAGCTGATCGAGGCGCGCCGCAGCCGCCCCAACCAGGGTCGGGCATTCCGCATCTACTACGCCGGCTATCCGGTCAAGGACGGCGCGATCATCCTCGGCGCGCTCACGCCGCAGAATCGCGACCAGATCCGCCGCGCTCTGGACATCGTCGACGATCCCACCGACGACGACTTTAACGCAATCGGTCCGGACGCCGAGGCCATCGTCGCGCGGATCGAGGAGCAAATCCGAGCCAAGCTGGCGAGCGGCACGATGCAGGAGTGGATGGCGAAGCTCGACGCCGTCGGCGCTCCCGCGTCGCCCGTCAACTGGCTCGAAGACATGGCCGACGATCCTCAGGTCGCGGCGATGGACATGATGCCCACGATCGACCATCCTCTGACCGGCGCCGAGCGTCAGGTCGGCCCGCTGGTCCGAATGTCGAAAACCACCACAGGCTCGGACCGCGCGTCGCCGCCGCTTGACGCCGACACCGATGCCGTCCTTCGCGAGCACGGTTTCAGCGACGACGAGATCGGCAGTTTGCGCTCCGCAGGCGTCATCGGAGCCGACGCAAGCGGCTAGTTGCCTATCCTCACTCAAACTCGCTTAGCAGCAAGGAGACTCCGATGCCTGGTGCGCTGGATGGAATCAAGGTGCTTGAGGTGACGCAGATCATTGCCGGGCCGATGTGCGGAGTGATGCTCTCCGACCTGGGCGCGGACGTGATCAAGATCGAGTCGGCGGCCGGCGACGGGATGCGGCTGCTGGGACAGTTTGCGCCGCACGAGAGCAAGGGCTATCACGTCTTCAATCGCGGCAAGCGCGGGATCGTGCTGAATCTGCAGAACGCCGACGGCCGGGCCGTGGTCCATCGCCTGATCCGCGAGATGGACGTTTTCTTGATCAACGCGCGGCCGGGCGTGCCGGAGCGGTTGGGCATCGACTACGACAGCCTGCGTCCGCTCAATCCGTCGCTGATCTATCTGGAGAACACGGCCTACGGCCCGAGCGGGCCCTCGGCGCACCGGGCGGGGGCGGACATCATCGCCCAGGCCTACTCGGGCCTGATGGCGGGCGACGAGAAGGTCGACGAACACGGCGGACCCGACCTGATCACGGCGACCACGCCGGCCGACTTCGCCGCCGCCATGACCAGCTCGATCGCGGTCTGCGCGGCGCTGTTTCATCGCGAGCGGACGGGCGAGGGTCAGAAGATTGATACGTCTTTGCTGGCCGGGGCGATGATGCTGCAGAACGCCTTCGCCTCGCGCCTGCCGGTCTCGGACGCGATCATGCTGCAACCGGTCCTGGACGGCCTCGCGGCCGTACGCGAGCGGGGCGGATCGTATCGCGAGATGCTGGCCGCCAAGGGCGGCATCCGGGCGCTGGTCGGCGGCGCGTTCCTGCTCTACTACGGCGGCTACCAGACCTCCGACGGCGCGATCATGCTGGGTTGCGTCACGCCTACGAACCGCAACCAGGTCCGAGACGCGCTGGGGCTTGGGCCCGACGACGATCCCACCGACAGCGGCGACTTCAACGCGATGGCCGAGGACTCCGCTGAGATCGTGGCTCGGGTGCGGGCGCTGATCTCCGAGCGCTTCGCCGCCGACACGACCGAGAACTGGGTGGCGAAGCTCGATCAGGCCGGCGCGCCGGCCGCGCAGGTCAACATGCCCGAGGAGATGGTCGACGACCCGCAGGTGCAGGCGCTGGGCATCATGGTCGACCTGGAGCATCCGATCACGGGTCCCGAGACGATGGTGGGGCCGCCGTTCGACATGTCGGCCACGCCGACGGCAGCGCGGGGATCGTCGCCACCGCTCGACGGCGACACCGACGAGGTGCTGGCCCAGTACGGCTACAGCGCTGAGGAGATTGCCTCGCTGCGGGCGTCGGGCGCGGTCGGCATCGGCAGCGGTTAGGCTCGCGCCGGGCGGTCAGGCGCCCTGCTCATCTGACGGCCGGGGGATAGGGATCGTTCTCGCTGAACTCCCTCTGGGTGTCGAGGATTGAGATGCCGTCGAGCGTCTTGCCATCCCAGAGCGTCTTCACATACTCCAGCACCGCGATGATCTCCCCATGCGTGAGCTCGTCCTTGAAGGCGGGCATGTTGCTGCCAAAGCCGAGTCCGAGCCCGCCCTCACTGACAATGCCGTAGAGCACATTGTCGGAGTGGTGCCAGGTGTGACCGTCGCCGTCAAGCGGAGGCGGCGGCAGGCGGCCGTCGCCGCCGCGGACCATCCAGTTCTCATCGCCCTCGCCGCCGGCTCCGTGGCAGGACGCACAAGTGGAGGCGAAGATCTGCTCGCCGCTGCGGGGTCCGGCGTCCAGTTGCGCCGCGCCGTCCACAACTGGTTGTGCCTGCTGCGTTGCTTCGTCGGACGCGCAGGCGACGGTGAGGATCGCTGCGGCTGCCAGGAGGCTTGAGAGCCAGGGACGAAGGACGAATCTCATGGCCGGGATCGGATTGGGTGAGGACGACTGTGCGGATAGGCTCACGGTAACCAGAACGGCAGGAACAGGAGCCTGGAGATGGTCTCTCCAACCAGCGCCGCGCAAAACCTGGGCACGGAAACCGCCTTCGAGGTCCTGGCCAAGGCGAATCGGCTGGCGGCACAGGGTCGCTCGATCATCAATCTCGGCATCGGACAGCCGGACTTCGCCACGCCCGACAACATCGTCCAGGCCGGCGAGCAGGCGCTGGCCGACGGCAAGCACGGCTACACCCCGGCCGCCGGCATTCCCGAGCTGCGCGAGTCCGTCGCCCGCGACCTGCAGCGCCGGCATGGGGCGGAGGTCGATCCCGAAGCGGTGCTGATCACGCCGGGGGCGAAGCCGGTCATGTTCTTCGCCGCGCTGCTGATGGGCGAGCCGGGCGCGGAGATCATGTATCCCAACCCGGGATTCCCGATCTACGAGTCGGTGATCCGCTTCTCCGGCGCGACGCCCGTGCCGATCGAGCTGCACGAATCCAGCGGTTTCACCTTCGATCCGGACCAGGTGCTGAGCCAGATCAACGAACGCACCCGGTTGATCATCCTCAACAGCCCGGCCAATCCGACCGGCGGCGTCTATTCCCGCGACCAGATCGAGCGATTGGTTGCAGGTCTGGAGCAGTGGCCGGAGGTCGTCATCCTCAGCGACGAGATCTACTCGCGGATCCTCTACGAAGGACTCGAACACACCTCCTGGCTCAACTACCCGCAGCTCCGCGACCGCCTGATCGTGCTGGACGGCTGGAGCAAGACCTATGCGATGACCGGCTGGCGGCTGGGCTTCGGCGTCTTCCCGCCCGATCTCTTCCCGTTCGCGGAGCGCCTGGCGATCAACAGCTACTCCTGTCCAAACGCCGCAACCCAGTACGCCGCGGTCGAAGCGTTGGACGGGCCGCAGGAGGCGGTCGACATTATGACCAGCGCCTTCGACGAGCGTCGCCGTGTGATCGTAGAAGAACTCAACGACGTGCCGGGGGTGAGCTGCGTCAATCCGCTCGGCGCGTTCTACGCCTTCCCCAACATCTCCGAGACCGGCATCGACGCGCGCACCATGCAGGAGCGCCTGCTCGACGAAGTCGGCCTGGCGGTGATTGCAGGCACCAGCTTCGGTCATCTGGGTGAGGGCTACCTGCGCTTCAGCTACGCGGCCTCGCTGGACGAGATCGTCGAGGGCGTCGACCGAATGCGTACCCTGTTGGCCAACAGCTAACCCAGCCAAGTCGTCCCCGCGCAGGCGGGGACCGCTCGCTGCAATGGAGGAGCAGATGCCCCGCTTCGAGTACATCTCACGCAACAAGCTCGAACTCAAGGACGGATTCCGCCACGCGACCCTGGGCGACGTGCCCGAGCCGGTCGTCTACGGCGTGCAGGGCAAGCTCAAGGAGCACTACGGCGTGCCCGAGGATGCGCCGCCGATGACGGCGACGCTGGACCACATCGTCGCCGCGGTCGGCGGTTGAATGTACGGCACACTGGCGCGGGCGTTGTCCGTGCGCAAGGTCGAGTTCGACCCCAACACCTACACAGCCGACGTCCTGGGCACGATCGAGGGCGAGGACAACCAGACCATCCGGATCACCAAGATCCACGTCGTGTTCCAGATTCCCGGCATCGCAGAGGATCAGCGGGCCGCCGCCGAGCGCGCCGTCAAGTTCCATGCGCCGGGTTGTCCCGCGCACGAGAGCGTCAAGGACGCGATCGAGATCACCTGGGAAGCCGACTACGGCGACGACTAGCCCTCGACCGGCCGGCGCGCGTTCCAGATCACGTCTTTGGGCATCGGCGCCGGTTGCGGCTGCGGGTCAACCACGGGACGGTTGGAGACGTCGCCGGTGGTGATGTCGATGAAGTCGTCCAGCACGACGGGCTTGCCGCCGATCGTGAAGCGGGCGTTCGAGGAGATCGGGAAGTCCCGATCCGGCTCCTCAGCCTCGCCCTCTTCTGCGGCTGCGTCTTCGGCTCGCTCCGACATGACCGCAACCTAGCATGAGCCCATGGACGATCCCGAGATCGACTACACCCGGCTGAGCTTCCCTGATCCGCCGGCGGATCGGCCGTTCGTCGCGATCAACATGGTCATGTCGGCCGACGGCCGCACGGTCGTGGACGGCACGGAACGGGGTTTGGGCTCCGAACTCGATCAGCGCCTGATGCGCGAACTCCGCGTCCACTTCGATGCGGTCATGAACGGCGGGGCGACCTTCCGCGCCTCAGGCACGTCGGCGCGGCTCAACAATCCGAAGCTGGAACGGTGGCGGGTCGAGCGCGGCATGACGCCCTCGCCGATCGCGGCCGTAATGACCCGCAGCGGCGATCTCCCGCCCGAGCGCCGCTTCTTCAGCGACCGCAGCTTCTATGCGGTGATCTATCTCTCCAGCGCGGCTCCGGTTCAGGTCCGCGAAGAACTGGAGTCGCGCGGGCGGCCGGTAATCGTTGTGCCGGAGGAGGACGCCGCCGCAGCAGCGCTCACCCATCTGCGCAAGGGACTCGTCGCCCGACGGGTGCTGGTCGAGGGCGGCGCGACGCTCAACGGCGAGCTCATCCGACGAGGCCTGGTGGACGAGTTCTTCCTCACCCTGGCCCCCAGAATCACCGGCGGCGACACCGCCCACCCCGCCGTGCAGTGGCCGGGCCCTCCGACGGCGTCCGCGATTCGGCAACTCGACCTGGTCCATGCACGGCCGGCCGAGTCGGGCGAGCTGTTTCTGCGCTACCGCGTCCAGCGCGCCGGCGACTAGCCCTCGCGCACCAGCTTACTCAGGGAGTGCAGCTCGACGCCGAGGGCTTTGCCACGGATCGTGTTGCAGACCTCGCCAACGTAGACGTCGCCCCTGGAGTCGACCGCGATGCCGTGCGGGGCGATGAACTTGCCCGCTTCGTCTCCCTCGTCGGGATGGCCGAGCAGGGCCAGGCGGTTGCCGGAGCGGTCGTAGATGCTGACCCGGTGGCCGAGGCCGGGCGCGCCCTGCATGCCGCCCATCTCGTTCAGCTCGCCGATGTAGATGTTGCCGTCCGGCGCGAGCGTGAGCCCGTCGGGCCGGTGGATGTTGTTCCACATCGTCACGAACTGGCCCGACTCGGAGAACACCTGCACTCGGTGCGCCTCGCGATCGGCGATGTAGAGCAGGCCGTCCTCGTCGATCGCGATGTTGTGCGGACGGATGAACTGGCCGGCGTCGATGCCCGGCGTGCCCCAGGTCTGCTGGTGCTTGCCGTCGGCGTCGAAGCGGTGGACGCAACTGTTGCCGTAGCCGTCGGTGACGAAGATGTCGCCGCTCTTCGGGCTGACCGCGGCATGCGTGGGCCGGTTAAACGGCTGGCCGGCCCAGGCCGGCGCCGGGTTGTAGGGATCGCCCAGCGTCTGCAGCAACTCGCCCTCGGGCGACCAGCGGGTGATCGTGTGGGTGCCGTCGTCCGCGCCCCAGACATCGCCCTCGGGGCCGATCCAGATGCCGTGCGACCGCTCGGTGAAATTGCCCTGTCCCCAGCTTCCCTGCCACTTGCCGTCGGCGTTGAAGACCATCACGGGGTGATCGACGTTGCGGGTCAGGACGTAGACCGTGTCCTCGGCATCGACCGCCACGCCCGGGCATTCGACCAGCGTGACGCCGTCCGGGAGCTGCTCCCATATGTCGAGTGCGCTGTAGGAGAAATCGCCGTCAGAAAGTCTCGCGGTCATCGTTATGCTCCTGGCCGCGCCGACGCTTTACCTGATTGCGCCCGAGCCGGCCTGCGAACGAGTCTAACCGCGCATTAATCTGTCGTGAGTAGCTGTGCAGCGAGCCTCGCGGAGACGATCCCGTGTCTGACGCCAGACCATTCGATGAGCTGTCGCAACGACTCGAAGCGGCCCCGCCGATCCAGTCGAGCATCGACCCCAACTCCGAAGAGTTCCGCGAGAACGCGGCCTGGATGCGCGGGCTGGTCGAAGAGTTGCGCGAGCGCGAATCGGTCGTCCGCGCCGGCGGCGGACCGCGCAGCGTCGATCGCCATCACGGGCGCGGCAAGCTGCTCGCCCGCGAGCGGATCGAGCGCATGCTCGACCCGGACTCGCCCTTCCTCGAACTCTCGCCGCTGGCCGCCAACGGCATGTACGGCGACGAAGCGCCGGGCGCCGGGATCGTCACCGGCATCGGTCGGGTCGCCGGCCGCGAGATCGCGGTCGTGGCCAACGACGCCACGGTCAAGGGCGGCAGCTACTACCCGATCACGGTCAAGAAGCACCTGCGCGCCCAGGAGATCGCCGCGCAGAACCGCCTGCCCTGCGTCTACCTTGTCGACTCGGGCGGCGCCTTTCTGCCGATGCAGGACGAGGTCTTCCCCGACCGCGACCACTTCGGCCGCATCTTCTACAACCAGGCCACGATGTCGGCGGCCGGCATTCCCCAGATTGCCGCCGTGATGGGTTCCTGCACGGCCGGCGGCGCCTATGTGCCGGCCATGTCGGACGAGGCGATCATCGTCGACGGCGTGGGCACGATCTTCCTCGGCGGACCACCGCTGGTCCGCGCGGCGACGGGCGAGGAGATCTCGGCCGAGGAACTGGGCGGCGGACTGGTGCACACGCAGGTCTCCGGGGTCGCCGACCATCTCGCCGAGGACGACGAACACGCGCTGGAACTGGTCCGCGCCGCCGTCGCCAACCTGGGCCGCGAGACCGCCGCCGACTGGCCGGTCACGCCGTCCGATCAGGTCGAATCCCCGCTCTACGACCCGGCCGAGATCTACGGCATCGTGCCCCCCTCGACGCGCAAGCCCTTCGACGTGCGCGAGATCATCGCCCGCTTCGTCGACGGCTCCCGCCTGCACGAGTTCAAGCCTTCCTACGGCTCGACCCTGGTCTGCGGGTTCGCCCGCGTCAAGGGGCATCCGATCGGGATCGTGGCCAACAACGGCATCCTCTTCTCCGAGTCCGCGCTCAAGGGCGCGCACTTCATCCAGCTCTGCGCCAAGCGCGGCACGCCGCTGGTCTTCCTGCAGAACATCACCGGCTTCATGGTCGGACGGCGATACGAGCACGAGGGCATCGCCAAGCACGGAGCCAAGATGGTCACCGCCGTCGCCTGCGCCGAGGTACCCAAGTTCTCGATCGTGCTGGGCGGCTCGTTCGGCGCGGGCAACTATGCGATGTGCGGGCGCGCCTATTCGCCACGCCTGCTCTGGACCTGGCCCAATGCGCGGGTCTCGGTGATGGGCGGCGAACAGGCCGCCAACGTGCTGCTCACGATCCGCCAGGACGCCCTGGCCCGGCAGGGCGAATCGATGACCGAAGACGAGCAGCAGGAGTTCATGGCGCCGACGCTGGCCAAGTACGAAGAGGAGGGCGCCGCCTACTACGGCTCCGCCCGGATCTGGGACGACGGCATCCTCGATCCGCTCGACACGAGGCAGGCACTCGCCGTCGGACTCGCCGCGGCGCGTAACGCGCCCGTGCCCGAGTCGAACTTCGGCGTCTTCCGGATGTAACCAACCATGGCGTCATCGCAACCGTTCCACGGTCCAGGCGCTGCCGGTGAGCGCGGACTGCCCAGGCTGGCCGGCCTGGACGGCATCCGCGGCCTGGCCGCGCTCGCCGTCGTCCTGTTTCACACCGGCGTCGCCTGGCTGCCGGCCGGATTCCTCGGCGTGGACGTGTTCTTCGTCGTCTCCGGCTTCCTGATCACGTCGCTGTTGATCGCCGAGCGCGAGCGGGACGCACGGACCGACCTGGTCGAGTTCTGGCTGCGCCGCGCGCGGCGTCTGCTGCCGGTGCTGGCGCTGGTCCTGCTCGCGACCACGGTCTACACCGCCCTCGTGCTGCAGGACACCCTGATCGACCACTTGCGCGAGGTGCTGGTCGCCGCCGTCTACATCACCAACTGGGACCAGATCGTGCGCGGCGTCTCCTACTTCGAGATGTTCGAGCGGCCCTCGCAGCTCCGCCACCTCTGGTCGTTGGCCGTCGAGGAGCAGTTCTACATCATCTGGCCGCTGATCTTTGCGGGGGCGGCGCGACTCTTCAAGCTGCGCTGGCTCTGGTGCATCGTGGTCGCGCTGGCCGCGCTCTCGGTGGTCTGGATGGCGATCCTGTTCACGCCCGGCGACGAGCCCTCGCGGGTCTACTTCGGCAGCGACGCGCGTGCCTTCACGATCCTGATCGGCGTGGCCGTCGCGTTCATCTGGAAGCCCTGGCGCCGGCAGTGGAGCCGGCGGCTGGGCTGGTCGATGGATCTGCTGGCCCTCGCGGCCCTGGCCAGCATTGGCCTGATCATGGCCGTCGGACGCCATTGGCACGACTGGATGTACCCCTGGGGGCTGCTCGCCACCTCAGTCGCGACGATCCTGCTGGTCGCATTCGTGATCCGGCCGGGATCGCTGCTCGGCCGGGCGCTCGATACCGCGCCCCTGCGCTGGCTGGGCGAGCGCAGTTACAGCATCTACCTCTGGCACTGGCCGGTGCTGCTGGCGCTGCAGTGGGAGTTCGGCCTCGTACCCAACACGGTCGTCATGGTCGCGGCCGGGATCGCGGTCACGTTCTTCCTCTCCGAAGTGAGTTACCGACTGGTCGAACGTCCGATGCGGCGCGCCGAGTTCTGGAGCCTGAGCCGTATCCGAGCCCGCCTCGCTGAGGTCCGTCCGCTCGCCGCCGGCACCGCGTCGCTCGCCGTTGGCGTGCTCCTGGCGCTGGTGATCGGATTCACCGTCTTGCCCAATCGCTCGCCCTCGGATCTGCTCTTCTCCGCCTCGGCCAAACAGTCGAGTGTCGAATCCCCGACCGCCGATTCGGCGGACGAACTCGCGGAGCCGGCGCGTCCGCTGCCCGTGCGGCTGGCCCAGGTCAGTCAGCGCAATGCCCCGGCGGTATCCGCGGCGGTTTCGGATGCGTCAGCGGCAGCCGGGTCTGATGTTCCGGCCTACATGCGGCCGATCGTTCGCGGGTCCGATGCCGAGCCGCCGGGCGGCGGCCTGAATGCAACGCTGGGACTCGGACCGGGCGGCGACGACCACGATCCGGGCGTCCGCATTGCGCAGGCGCCGCCGCTGGTGGTCTACCCGCCGGGCGAGTACTTCGCCTACTACACCGTCCGCGCCGTAGAGCATCTCAATGGACTGACTCGGCGGTTCGACACGACGATCGACGAACTGGCCGAGCTCAACGGCGAGCGGATCCGCCGCGTCATCCATCCGGGCGACGTGCTCAAGCTGCGCTGTCCCGGCGCTGCGCCCTGTACGTTCCTCCAGCTCGACCAGAGCGGCGATGGCTGCGTCAGCCTGCAGTCGAGAGACGAGACGATCGCGGTCTGCGATTCAGAGACCCTGCTGGTCTCGCTGCCGCTGCGTCTGAACGCCGCGCCGGTACACGCGCTTAGCGCCATGCCCCGCTGGGTCTGGAACGGCTCGGCGACCGAAGCGCTCGACTTCACCCTGCTGCTGGAACACACGGAGCCGTACGAAGGCGGATCGACCGTGGTCGAACTCCGCTTTGGCTTGCCGCCGCTCGCCATCGGCGACTCGGTCATGGTCGGCGCCGAGCCTCGGCTCGAGGAAGTGGGAATCGAAGTCAATGCCGAGGTCGGCCGCCTGGCGCACGAGTCGATCGCCATCCTCAAGCAGGACCGCGCCCGCAACGGCATGCGCGACACCGTGATCTTCCACGCGGTCGGCACGAACTTCCTCGACGCGGACGGCTTCGAGCGGCTGGTCGACGCCGCCCAGGGCGTGCGCCACCTGATCGTGCTGACCCGCCAGTTCCCGCCGCGCGAGCCGCTGCTCAGCTATGAGCGCGACACCAACCACATGCTGCGCGAAGAAGTCCCCAAGTACGACTGGATCACGCTGGTCGACTGGAACGAGATCACCGACGGCCGCGAGCAGGAGGTGTCCTGGGACGGCACGCACCTGAACCCGCTCGGCCGGCAGCTCTACACCGACCACATCCTCGCCGCGATCGTCAGCCGCCCGCCACCGCTGATGGCCTCGAGCGGTTGGTGACGCGGCTGACTACCTGCGGATGTCGGCCTGGCAGCGTCACTCCGGCAGCGACTGGCCGTAGCCGGTCACCGAGACCACGTCGCGGCGCTGGAACAGCCACTCGCCCTCGACCTTGACGATGACGTCTTCGTAGCCCAGCAGGATCGACGCGACCGAGCCATCCGGGGACGGCACCTTGAAGTCGAGGAAACACTTGTGGTGGCAGGTGTCGCCGTCGATCTCGAAGAGATGGTTGTCGGTGAAGTGCATGCCGCCCGGGAACGCCTCCGCCAGTTGACCGCAGAAGGCGACCAGCGACTCGCGCCCCTCGGCTTGTCCGGCCGGTCCGGCAAAGACGCCGTCCTCGGTGAACGTCGCCGCCCAACCCTCGCCGTCCGCCTGGTCGACGGTGTAGTTGTAAACCGAGCAGAGGTCGATGATCGCAAACCGATCCTCAAGCGAAATCTTGCCCATGGTGTGTTCCTCTCCTGTGATTCCGTCATTGCCGCGCTCCGCCGCGGCAATCTCGTCGAAGTTGGCACTGACGTGATCGTTCGTGTCTTCCCTCTCCCCCCGCTCTGCGGGGGGAGATGCCGAAGGCAGAGGGGGGTCCCTTCTCGCCTCGACGCGCTAGTCCAGCACGACGATCGCCTCGACCTCGATCATGAACTCCGGCGCCGCCAGCGCTTGGACGCCGATCAACGTGCTGGCCGGCGCGGTGGAGCCCTCGAAGATCGCCTTGCGAGCGTCGTTCAGCGCCCGGCCCATCGACGGGTCGTAGTTGACGATGTAGACGTTGGTCTTGGCCACGTCGGCGGGAGTTGCGCCTGCCGCTTCGATCGCCACGGCCAGGTTCTCGTAGGCCTTCGTCGCCTGGGCGGCGAAGTCGCCCTCGCCGACGATGCCGCCGTCGACATCCCAGGCCACCTGTCCCGAGATGTAGATCGTCTTGCTCCCGCTCGCCGCGACGACCTGCGTGAACGAACGCAGGTTGACGAGTCCGTCGGGGTGGATGTGCTCAAGTCCCATGAATGCTCCTCTGCGCCTGGCTGCGGTCGGTCAGACTCGCTGGACGCTTACGATAGCGTCGAACGCAACCGCTCGCCTGAACGATGAAGGAACAGATCATGCCCCGCTATGGACGCCTGGGACTGCCGCTCTACGAAGCCCTCTACTCGATGCGCGCGATCCGCCGGATGCGCCCCGATCCGATCTCGGACGAGGACCTGGAGATCATCCTCGACGCCGCGCGGCAGGCGCCCAACGGCGGCAACGCCCAGCCCTGGCATTTCGTCGTCGTGCGCGACCCGCAGCTCAAGAGCGAGCTGGGCACGCTCTACCACGAAGCCTGGTGGGCCAAGCGGGCCGACGAAGGCATCGAGGGCCCCGACCATCCCGCCTTCGAGAATCCCGTCCGCCGCTCGGCCATGCGGCTGGCCGACGAGATCGGCGACGCACCGGTGATGATCCTGCTCTGCGCCACCGCGCCCGGCGCGGGCGCGGCGCAGTCGGTGATCCCATCGGTCCAGAACCTGCTGCTCGCCGCCCGAGGCCTGGGCATCGGCGGCACGATTACGACGCTGCATCCGGTCGTCGACGATCGCGTCAAGTCGTTGCTTGGGATGCCCGACGAGGCGCAGATCGTCTACTGCGTCCCGCTCGGTTATCCGCGCGGCCGCTTCGGCCCGCTCAATCGCAAGCCCCTGCGGGAGATCGTCTCCGAAGACAGGTGGGGCGCCACCCCCGACTGGATCGACTGACTGTCCTACGGCACCAGCATTGAGCGCGAGACGTTGGTCTCGCGTTCGTGCCACTCGCTGTCTTCGAAGGCCCGGTTGACCTCGGCCAGCGGGTAGGTGTGCGAGACGATCTTGTCGTAGGGGATGTCGCGCTGATTCTTGAGCAGCATGTCCATCATCAGCGGCAGCAGATGCGGCCGGTACATGACCGAGCCCATGATCTTCTTGCCGCTCAGGATCGTGCTCGGATCGATCTCGACTGTGCGGCCGCGGACGATGTCGCCGATCTCGACGAAGGTGCCGCCGTTGGCCAGGTAGGTCAGACCCTCGGCCAGTAGCTCGGCGCGGCCGACCAGCTCCATCACGATGTTCGCCCCGCGGCCCTCGGTCAGTTCCCAGACCGCGCGGCGGCGGGTGTCGGGCGTGTTGAACTCCTCGATGTTGATCGTGTGGTCGGCCCCGAACTCCTCGGCCAGTGCCAGGCGCTGCGGCAGGCGGTCGAGCACGATCACCTTGTGCGCGCCCATGTCCTTGGCCATCGCCGTGGCATTGAGTCCCAGCCCGCCGGCGCCCTGGATCACGACGAAGTCGTTCTCCTTGCAGCCGGCCCGCATCAGACCCTCGGTCGTCGTGCCCATGGCGCAGTTGACGAAGCCCAGGACCTCGTCCGGCAGCTCGTCCGGCACCTTGAACACGGGATGATTGGGCCGCAGGTAGTAGTAGTCGGCGTAGGTCCCGGTGAAGTAGGGCGCGACGCCTGCCTCGCGCGACCAGGCGGCGCGATCGGAGCACCAATTGGGCTCGCCGCGCGAACACTGATAGCAGCGCCCGCAGGGCGTGATCGCCGAGTACATCAGCCGGTCGCCCTCCGCGATCTCGCGGCCCAGCGAGTCGGTCGAGACGCCCTCGCCCAGCGCATGCACGACGCCGGTGCCCTCGTGTCCCATCACCCGGCCGTTGCCGGGCAGCGGCGTCTCGACCATGTCGCCGCGCCAGGTGTGCAGGTCCGAGCCGCAGACGCCCGCCTGCGTGATCCGCAGGACGATCCCGCCCGGCTCGGGCTCGGGAACCGGGTACTCCTCAATCACAAACGGCTGCCGGTATTCCTTGACAACCACGACGCGTCCGGTGGGCATGAGCGACTCCTCTCCAGCCTCTTGGTGAAGCGAAGTCTACGGATTCGGACGAACGTCGATCAGCCGCGGCATCGGCTAGCCGGTCCCGCGCAGACGGGGGTCGAACGCATCACGCAGCGCGTCGCCGATGATGTTGAACGAGAACACGGTCAGGAAGATCGCGAGGCCGGGCCAGACCGAGAGCCAGGGCTGCTCAATCATGTGGATGCGGGCCTCGGCCCCCAGCATGAAGCCCCAAGAGGCCGCCGGCGGCTGGATGCCGTAGCCGAGGAACGAGACCGACGCCTCGATCAGGATCGCGACGCCCAGATAGGCCGTCGCGATCACCATGATCGGCGGCAGCGCATTGGGCAGGATGTGACGCACGATGATCCGCGGCGTGGTGGCGCCGATCGTGCGCGCCGCCTCGATGTACGGCTGCGACCCGACCTGGATCGCCGCCGCCCGCGAGATCCGGATGCCGCCGCCCAGCAGCGCGATCGCGATCACCACGACCAGCAGCGAGACGCTGGTTCCGAAGAAGGCGGTCAGCGAGATCACGATGATCAGTCCGGGAAACGCCATCAGCATGTCCACCACTCGCTGGACCAGCACGTCGAACCAGCCGCCCAGCGCTCCGCTGACCAGACCGATCGAGGTCGCAACCATCACGCCCAGCGCGACAGAGGCCACGCTCACGCCCAGCGAGGCGCGGCCGCCGTAGAGCACGCGAGTGAACACGTCGCGGCCCAGCGCGTCCGTGCCCATCCAGTAGGTCGAGTTGGGACCTTGCAGACGATCGATCGGATTGACCGCGTTGGGGTTGTAGGGCGCAATCACGTCGGCCAGACCCGTGCCTGCGCCGATCAGCAACAGCACCAGCGCGATCAGGCAGGGGAACGGATAGCGCCTGACGACGCGAATCGCGGCGCGGCCGCCGCGACCGACATCGAATCGTGCCGGTTCAACTGGCGACGCGGATGCGTGGGTCGAGGAAGCCATAGGACACGTCCACGATCAGATTGGTCAGGATCACGGCGGCCGCAATCCAGACATTGACGGCCTGCACGACGACGTAGTCGCGATTGGCGATCCCGTCGAGCAGGTAGATGCCGACCCCGGGCAGGCTGAAGATCAGCTCGAACACGACCGAGCCGCCCAACACAACCGGAAACTGCACGCCGATCACCGTGATGAAGGGAATCAGCGAGTTGCGCAACGCGTGACGCCGCAGCAGCAGCAGGCGCGACAGGCCCTTGGCCCGCGCCGTCAGCATGTAGTCCTGGCGCAGCACATCGAGCAGCGCGGTGCGCAGGATGCGCGTCTGCACCCCGGCCAGGATCAGCCCGAACAGCAGCGCCGGCAGCCACATCTGCTGCAGATTGGTCAGCGGCGCCTCCCAGATCGGTTGATAGCCCAGAGGCGGCGACCAGGTGAACCACTTCGCGCCGAACACAATCGCCAGCGTCGCCAGCCAGAACCCGGGGATCGCCAGCGCAAACACGGCGATGCTGCGCGCGGCGTAGTCGGGCCAGCGGCTGCGCTGCATCGCCGCGACGATGCCCAGCGGCACCGAGATCAACGTCGCGATCACGATCCCGAGAAAGGCCAGCTCGATCGTCACGTCGATCCGGTTGACCAGGTCGCCGCCCACGCTGCGCTGGGTTCGCAGCGCCCGGCCGAAGTCGCCCTGCACGGCGTCGCCCAGCCACTTGCCGAAGTAGACGAAGAACGGGTCCTCCAGACCCAGCTCCTCGCGCAGCCGCTCCTTCTCCGTCTCGTTGTAGAACGCCTCCGCCGCCAGGACATCGACCACGTCGCCGGGCAGGGTGCGCATCACGCCGGCGACGATCAGGCTGATCCCGAACAGCGTCAGCACCGCGAGCAGCAGACGGCGGACGAGATAGCCGCGCATCTGCCCGCCTCTCCGTCCGCCGCCTCAGAGTTCAGCGTTCGCCGCTCAGTCGATCGCCCTTACAGGTTGTTGAACCACATGTCCTCCAGCGACGGCGCAGGCGCGAAGGTCTGAATGAACTGCACGCCCGAGAGTTCCGGCCGGGCAATCTGCGAGACCGGGGCGTTGACCCAGGGCACCGAGTACATCTGCTCGGCGATGTGCAGCTGCAGGTCGTAGATCTGCTGCCTGCGCGCCTCGACGTCGCGCTCGACCCGCTGCATGTTCAGCAGTTCGGCCAACCGCGCGTCTTCGGCCATCAACTCGCCGTTGGGAATCGGCGAGCGCGGACTGTCGGGGATGAAGACGTTGCGCAACGCCTCGTCCGGCTCGATCGACGCCACCGACAGCGTGTGGCCGATCACGCCGGTCGTGCTCCCGTTGAAGATCGTCGAGTAGTGCACGGTCGGCTCGTTGACGACCAGGTGGACTTCGACGCCCACGTCAAGCAGGTTGGCCTGTACGACCTGTGACTGCTCGGCGAAGATCGGGCCGTAGGCGGTCGTCGTGTGGAAGGGCACGCCGCTGAGACCGTCGACTCCGGCGGCGTCGAGCAGTTGCATCGCCCGCTCGGGGTTGTAGCGGTAGTACTCGCCCAGCGCGTCGTCTTCCTTTGGATCGACCCACCAACCGGCCATCGGCGGCAGCGCCGTCGACCACTTGCCCGTCTCCAGCGCGCCGCCGGCGGCCAGGATCGAATCCCGATCGATTGCCGACGACAACGCCTGCCGCACGCGCGGGTCCGTGAACGGCTCCAGGGCCAGATCGGGGAACACGCCGCCGATAACCAGGTTCGGCTCGTAGTCCCAGGTCGCGCCTGGAATCCCGTTCTCCAGCTCCTCCACAATCGGCGGCGCGACCCCGAACCAGGTCGTGTTCAGCTCGCCGCTGAGGAACGCCGCCGCGATCGCCGAGTTGTCGCTGATGAAGTTGATCACCAGCGAGTCGGCGTACGGCTTGGGCGCATCGAAGTAGTTCGGATTGCGCTTGTAGGTCACCCGCGATCCGGGATCGTACTCGTCGATCAGGAACGGCCCCGCGCTGATCATCGTCTGCCGCGACATCTCGTCGACCAGCAGCTCGGGCGGCATCACATACGGTCCGGCGTGGTGTCCCAGGTAGAGCAGGAACGGCGCCAGCGGTCCGTTCAGGTCGAAGCGCACCGTGCGATCGTCGGTTGCCTCGACCCCGACCAGGCTCGGCTGGATCGCGCCCCGGTTCGGATAGCCGCCGTAGCGCTCCTCCTCGAACGAAAATGCGACATCCTCCGCCGTGACCGCTCGACCGTTGACCGGCGCCCGATCCTCCCAGACGGCGTTCTCCTTGATCGTGAACAGCCAGGTCGCGTCGTCGGGTTGCTCATAGGAATCTGCCAGCCAGAGCTCTGCCTGGAAGTCGATCGACGACTGGCCCGGGTTGTTCGAGAACTGAGTCAGCATCGGATAGCAGTTGTGGCCGTGCAGGAACGCCTTGTAGCCGAAGGTCAGGAAACCGTCGAACGAGGCCAGGTCGGACGTGTCCGAGATACGCAGTTCGCCGCCGATCGGCGGTGGGCTGTCCTGCTGCTGCGCCTGAGCGACGGCAGCCTGGTCCTGCTGCTGTTCCTGCGCCTCCTGCTGGACGGCCTGCTCCTGCTGCGGCTGCGCCTGCGCGACGACCTGCTGGTCGTCGTCGTCATCGCCGCAGCCGACGAGGGCAAGTCCGGTGGCGCCGACTCCTGCCGTTGCGGCCGAGCGCAGCACCGCGCGCCGCGACAGCCGCCGGTTGCGCAGTCGTGTCCAGTAGTTCGATCGGGTCATCAGGTTCCTCCGTCCCAAGTGAACGGAGGCTAGCAATTTCTGAAAGCACAGATCGCCGACTCAGTCAAGACACAGTTCGGCTCGATGGACTATTCAAGCCAGGCCAACCGATATCGGCAGTGGCGCCTAGCCCTTGCGGCGATCCTCGTAGGTGTCGAAGAAGCGGTTCTTGACCGTCTTCTGGTTCTCGTAGATCGAGCCCTGCTTGGGCGAGGCCGGCAGGGGCAGGTAGGCGGGCACTTCGGTCTGGCGTGGTTGCTCAACCGGTTCGCCGGCGCACATGAAGCTCCAGTACTGCTCCAGCGTTTGCGGCCCCAGACCCATGATCGGCCAGGCGTCGGCGGCGGCGTAGCCGAAGAGCAGCAGGCGTCGCTGATTCTCGGAGCGGTTCAGGGCTGAGCCGTGCATCGTTCGCACGTGATGGAACGAGACGGAGCCAGCCGGGCCCTCCAGTGCGACCAGGTCCTTCTCCATGTCCCAGTCGAACTCCTCCGGCTCAACCGCGCCGGTGAAGTAACGCTCCTCCGGGTGGTGGTGGTCGTAGATTTGCCGCTTGTGCGATCCGGGCACGACCAGCAGCGGACCATTGATCGCGAAGCAGTCGTCCAGCAGGATGCCGGCCGCCACGAGGTCGTCGTTCGTGTGCGGGTAGAAGGGCCAGTCCTGGTGCCACTCGACCGGCGCGCCGTACTCGGCCGCCTTCATGTTCAGCTTGTCGTTCTGCAAGCGGACGTTGGGGCCAATCAGCGCCGTCACCACCTCCATCAGCACCGGATGCTGGGCCAGCTCTCGGAAAAACGGCCAGTGCGACGAGGGCGACTTCAGCCGCCGCACCCGAGGCTCCTCGGGCGTGTGCGAGTCCTCGAGGTCGTACTGCGCGTTGTGGTCGGTCAGCCCGGCCGCCTCGGCGACGATCCGGTCCGTCTCGTCGCGCAGCGCCTGCAGCACGTCGTCGGGCAGCAGCTTGGGCATCAACAGGTAGCCGTTCTCGTGATAGAACTCGACCTGTTCCCGGGTGATCGTCGATGCAGTGGCAGTGGTCATGACTACTCCTCGCCCGATAGCACCTCACAGGATAGCCACTCTCCTCTCGGATTCCCTCTCCCCGCAGCCAACGGAAACACCTACCCTGAACCCGTCACACTCGGTATCAGGAGGCCGAACCGGTGATCGCGCTGATCGACCAGCACCTCGACGAACTCTCCGATCTCTGCCGCCGGTACCAGGTGGACCGCCTCGACCTGTTCGGCTCCGCCGCCAGCGCCGACTTCGACCCCAGCCGCAGCGACCTCGACTTCATCGTCGCCTATCACCCCGACGCCGACCCCGATCCGTGGTTCCGCAGGCACCTGGAACTGCAAGCCGCCCTGGCAGCACTCTTCGACCGCCCGGTCGATCTCGTCATCGAGCAACCGTTCAGGAACCCCTACTTCGCCGAGGCCGTCGAGCAGACCCGGACCCTGCTCTATGCCGCCTAGGTCGAACAAGTACCTGCGTGACATCCTCGACGCCGCGCTGCTGATCAGGCGATTCACCGAGGGCATGACGCTGGCCGACTACGAGTCGGACATCTTCGTCCGTTCGGCGGTTGAGCGCCAGCTCACCATCCTCTGCGAAGCGATGGCGCAACTCTTCGCCAGCGACGAAACGCTGGCCGAGCAAATCTCTGACCACGAATCGATCGTCGGAATGCGCATCGTGCTCGTCCACCGCTACGGCGACCTCGACAACCGACGCGTGTGGAGCACAGTCACGCTCAGCCTGCCCGTGCTCATCCAGGAGGTCAGTTCGCTCCTGGACCAGTGCTGACCCCGCCCCTCGGCCGAAAGCTACGTCGCCCCGTCGCCCCGCGCTCTCCGCCCCCGCCGCCCCGCGCCCCGACGCGGGGCCCAGACCTCGATCTCCGCTCGAACGCGGACCTTCACCCTCAGCTCAACCTGACCGCCCGCGCTCCCCTCCGATCCCCTCTCCCCGAGGGAGAGGGTTAGAGCCTGCCCCCGCGAAGGCGGGGGGTGAGGGCCCTCCGGCAACCGCCCCAAGTCAACCCGACAACACACCACCATCCCCACCGAACACCCGTTCACATACAATCGAACTCCTGAGCAACCAAGAACAGGAGTTCACCCAATGTCCGGCACCGCCAACCCCCCGCTCCCCTTCACCAGGGACGCCATCATCGACCGCCTCCGACATCAGGCCACCAACGGCCCCGCCTACGTCCAGCACAGCGCCACCAAGGCCCTCGCACACA
>JAJDWB010000004.1 GCA_022825855.1 Dehalococcoidia bacterium | reverse complement strand
CCGGTGACCGCAGAAGAAATCGCGCGCGCCAACAAGCACTTCGGCATCACCTGCGACGAACCGGAAGACGAGGAAGGCTCCAACCTTGACGAAGACGAACCTCCCTAAGAGCGGGCCCGCCCCGCGGCCTCCGCTTTTTTTCTGGGAGCGCGGAGGTCAGGCTCAGCCGAGTCAACCTCAGCACCCCGTACCCCGCGCCGGACGCCATGTTGGGCCCGCGCCGCCTCACTCTGCCCTCTGATAGCGTGAACCCACCATGCCCGCCATCGACATCGACCCGCTGCTCCAGGGAGTCTCCAAGCCCGCCCGCTACGTCGGCGGCGAGTGGAACGTGATCGAGCACGACTGGAACGAGCGCGCCGTCCGCTGGGCGCTGATCTACCCCGACCTCTACGACATCGGCCAGTCCAACGGCGGCCTCGCCATCCTCTACGACATCCTCAACCACACCCCGGACACCCTCGCCGAGCGCTGCTACACGCCCTGGCCCGACATGGCCGACAGCCTCCGCGCCCACGGCCGGCCGCTCTTCTCGCTCGAGAACCGGCGCAGCCTGCGCGACTTCGACGCGCTCGGCTTCTCCCTCTCCTACGAGCTGACCTACACCAACATCCTCGAGATGCTCGACCTCTCGGGCATCCCGATCCGCAGCCTCGACCGCAGCGAGGACGACCCGCTGATCTTCGCCGGCGGCTCCGGCGCGCTCGTGCCCGAACCGCTCGCGCCGTTCATCGACGCCTTCATCCTCGGCGAGGCGGAGGATGTCGTGCTCGAGGTCAACGAGCTGCTGCACGAGGCCAGATCGCAGGGCGCGTCGCGGCTCGACCTGCTGCGCGCCCTCGCCCGCACGCCGGGCGTCTACGTCCCCCGCTTCTACGAGTGGCGCTATGAAGCCGACGGCACCCCGGCCGAGGTCTTCGCCACCGACGACGCCGCCTCGGTCCCGGTCGTCAAGCGCTTCATCCAGGGCCTCCCGCCGATCCTGACCAAGCCGATCGTGCCCTACCTGCAGACCGTCCACGACCGCGCCGGGATCGAGATCCAGCGCGGCTGCACCCAGGGCTGCCGCTTCTGCCAGGCCGGGATGATCTACCGGCCGCTGCGCGAACGCACGCCGGAGGAAGTCGTCGCCGGCGCCAGGGAGCTGTTCCGCAACACGGGCTTCGACGACCTCTCGCTGGTCTCGCTCTCCTCCACCGACCACTCGCAGATCAAGTCAATCGTCCGCGCCCTGCGCGCCGAGTTCGGCGACGGGATCGGCATCTCGCTGCCCTCGACCCGGGTCGACAGCTTCAGCGTCGACGTCGCCCTGCTCTGCTCGCCGCGCAAGAAACACTCGATGACGTTTGCGCCCGAGGCCGGCTCGCAACGGCTGCGCAACGCGGTCAGCAAGGTCGTCGACGAACAGGACCTGCTCGACGCCGCCCGCAACGCCTTCGAGCAGGGCTGGACCTCGATCAAGCTCTACTTCATGGTCGGCCTGCCGACCGAGACGATGTCCGACGTCGAGGGCATCGTCGACTGGGCCGCCCAGGTCAAGCAGATCGGCCGCCGGATCGTCGGCAACCGCGCCCGTGTCCGCGTCTCCACCTCCAACCACGTGCCCAAGGCGCACGCCCCCTTCCAGTGGGCGCGGCAGGAAACGCCGGCCGAGCTTGAGCCCAAGCACCAGTTACTCAAGCAGATGACGCGCAAGGCCCGCCTCGACCTGAGCTGGAACGACCCGCAGGAGTCAATCCTCGAAGGCGTCCTCTCACGCGGCGACCGCCGGCTCGCGCCGGTGATCGAGCGCGCCTGGCGCAACGGCGCCCGCTTCGACGCCTGGAGCGAGCACTTCCGCGAGGACCTCTGGTGGGACGCGATGGCCCGCGAGGGCCTCGATCCCGCCTTCTACTGCCACCGCGAGCGCGACCTCTGGGAGCGTTTCCCCTGGATGCACATCGCCTCCGGCGTCTCCGAAGCCTTCCTGCGCAAGGAGTGGCAGCGCACCTGGAAGGAACTGACCACCGCCGACTGCCGCGAGAGCTGCAACGTCTGCGGCATGGAGCACGCCGCCCAGCTCTGCGAGCTCAAGCTCGGCGACCTGATTGCCAGGCGCAGGGCGCCGTCCGAAGAACTGATCAGCGTCTTGTAGCGAAACAGAGGCTCGCAACATTATGTCAAGAGACGTCCTGGAACATCTCATCTGGAGCCTCAACCAATCATTCCAGGAGAAGAAAGAACACTCGCTGATCCAGAACCTCTCCTCGGTCACGACCGACGACCTCGACGAAGTCGTGCCCGGCGGCGGCCGCACGATGCGCGACCTGATCGTCCACTGCGCCGCCGTCAAGTACATGCACGCCAACCACGCCTTCGGCGACGCCAGCGCCACCTTCTGGAACACCTGGGAAGGCGAGGAGCCGGTCAGCGAGGCCTCGTTCGAGGACCTGCTGGAATGGCTCGAAGCCGGTCACGAGCAGGTGATTGAGTCGGTCAAGGCCCTGAGCGCCGACAGCGAACTCGACGCGCTGCGCCCCACCTACTGGGGCGAGCAGTGGCAGACCCGCCGGATCCTCGACGCCATCGCCGTCCACGACGTCTACCATGCCGGCGAGATCAACCACCTCCGCGCGCTCATCCACCAGGTCCACTAATGGAGCGGGCGCTACAGCCGCAGCATCTCCCCGAGCCGCTCCGTATCGCCGCCCGGACCGACGATCGCCAGCCGCAACTCGTCCTCGCGCAGATACTCGCTCGCCACTCGAGCGATGTCTTCCTGCGTCACCTTCTGGTAGTCCTCGTAGACCTCGTCCACCGAGCGCAGTTCGCCGTGCAGCAGCGCCTGCCCGCCGTTCCAGGCCGAGACCGCGCGGCTGTCCTCCATGCCCATCAGCATCCGCCCGGCCGCCAGGCGCTTGGCCCTGGCCAGCTCCTCCGGCGGCACGCCCTCCCGCATCCGCGCGACCTCGCTCAGGGTCGCCTCCAGCGCCTGGCCGACGTTGTCGGGATCGACGCCCATCGAGACCTGGATCGCGCCGGTGTCGCGGTACAGCGCCAGCGCCGCGCCGACGTCGTAGGCCAGTCCCAGCTCCTCGCGCACCTTGAGAAACAGGCGCGAACTCATGCCGTCGCCGAGCATCGCGGTCATCAGGCCCAGCGCAAAGCGGTCCGGATGCCGCGAGGTCAGCCCCGGCAGGCCGATCGTGATCTGCGCCTGCTCGGTCTCCTTGATCCGCAGCGCGACCCGCTGGCCGTCGCCGTTGACGCCCGCGGACAGCCGACCGCCGGCGTCGGCTCCCGACCAGTCCCGAGTCAAGGCCGAGACGCGATCGAGCACGGCGTCGGGATCGACGTCTCCCGCCACCGAGACCAGCGCGTTGCCGGGCGAGTACTGCGCCGACCAGTAGGCGTAGGTGTCCTCGTAGGGAATCGCGGTGACCGACTCCGGCGTGCCGGCGATGTCGCGGCCCAGCGGCGTCCCGCGCCAGAGCAGCTCGGCCAGCAGCTCGCCGACCAACTGATAGGGCGAGTCTTCGATCTGGGCCAGCTCCTCCAGGACCACGGATCGCTCACGCTCGAGTTCGGCCGGATCGAGTCTGGGCCGGCAGACCATGTCGACGACGACGTCGACGGCGGTTTGCCAGTCGGGCCCCGGCACCTTCGCGTAGTAGACCGTCATCTCGCGGTCGGTCGCGGCGTTGATGTAGCCGCCGACGCCCTCGATCGCGATCGACAGGTCGGCCGCCGTCGGATGCATCTCCGATCCCTTGAACAGGCAATGCTCCAGCAGATGCGAGACGCCGGCGAGTTCGTCGCGCTCGTACTGCGCTCCGGCGCCGACGTAGACCGACACGGCCGCGGACCGAGCCGAAGCCATCGGCTCGGTGATCACTCGCAATCCGTTGTCAAGCGTGTCGAACCGCCGGGCTGCGGCCGCCTCGGCGGCCACTACTCGGCGCCCCAGGTCGTGTCGCCGGAGGATTCGTCGCGCACAATCGTGTGCGCCATGGCGCCGCCGACGAACTCGTCGATCGAGGACCCGATCGTCGTATCGTCGCCGTGGCCGTTGAAGGTCAGCGTATGCTCCGGCAATCGGTAGAGCTGCGTCACAATCGAGCGGACTTCCTGGGTGACCTGGGGCATGCCGCGCGTGTTGCCCGGCCCGCCGGGGAACAGCGTGTCGCCGACGACGCAGTAGGGATCGTCCGCGTCGGCGATGAAGTACGACACCGAACCGGTCGTGTGACCCGGCGTGTGCAGCACCTCGAGCTCGGTCGCGCCCAAGAGGACCGTCTCCCCGCCCTGCAGGTGAATGTCGACCTCGAGGTCGGTCTCCAGCCAGGGATGGTCTTCGTCGGCGACGGTGTCCGATGCGTGCATGTAGAAGGGCACGTTGGGACCGAGCCACTCGCGCAACTCGTGGTAGGACTTGATGTGGTCGGGATGCGAGTGGGTGAAGAGCACCATCTTTGGCGTTGCGCCGGACTGCTGGACACCGGCCTGGACCAGTTCGTGCTGGGCGACGGCGTCGATGATTGCGGCGTCGCCGGTGCCTTTGTCAACCAGCACAAACGCATTGTTCTCAAACGGCCCCCAGGACATCTGCATCACCACCGTCCGCCAATACACTCGCAACAGTCGCGACTCCGCGTGCAGTTCCATGCTCACGTCGCACCTCGATCCATCGGCCCGGTCGGCAACACTCCGACCATGTCCGCAGTGTAGCCAGCGCGGAGGATTCTCCATGAGCAACCACCCACCGATCGATTCGCTGCGCGAGGTCCTGCCGCTGGGCGCGGCCGCCAGCGATGACGGCGTGCTACAACTCGGCGGTTGCGACGTGCGGGACCTCGCCGACCAGTTCGGTACGCCGCTCTACATCTATGACGAGCAGACAATCCGCCAGACCTGCCGCGACTACCTCGGCGGCTTTCGCGCGCAGATGCCCGGCGCGCGGGCGCACTATGCCTCCAAGGCCTGGCTGAGCCCGGCGCTCGTGTCGATCCTGGTCGAGGAGGGATTCGGCCTCGACGTCGTCTCGGCGGGCGAACTGCACGTCGCCCTGGCCGGCGGCATGGACCCTGAGCAGATCGGCTTCCACGGCAACGGCAAGACGCCGGCCGAGCTGGAGTACGCGCTGGACGCCGGCGTGGGACGGATCATTGTCGACAACGACGACGAACTGGCTCTGCTGGACGCACTAACCCGCTCGCGCGCGGCCGAACAGCGGATCATGCTGCGGATCACGCCCGGCGTCGACGCGCAAACGCATGCCAAGACAACGACCGGACTGCGTGACAGCAAATTCGGCTTTCCGCTGCCCTCGGGACAGGCCGAAGCGGCGCTCGTACGCGCGCTCGAGGCGCCGTTCCTGGACGTCACCGGCTTCCATATTCACCTCGGCTCGCCGCTCTTCAACGTGGAGCCGTACGCCGAAGGCATCATGACGATCGGTGAGTTCGCAGCCGAGATGAAGCAGCGTCACGGATACGAGTGGCGCGAGTTCTCGCCCGGCGGCGGCATGGCACTGACCTATACGGCGGACCGCACCGCTCCGGCCTCGGAGCGCTACGCCGTGCAGATCGCCGAAGCGATCCATACCGCCTGCGACACGCACGGGCTGCCGATGCCCGATGTCCATATCGAACCGGGACGCTCCGTGGTCGGCCGCGCGGGCGTCGCCCTCTACTCGGTCGTGAGCCGCAAGCACATTCCCGACACGCGGGATTATGTCACGGTCGACGGCGGGATGGCCGACAACATCCGCCCGGCCATGTACGACTCCCGCTACGAGGCGGCCGCGGCCGAGCAGATGCACACCGTTCCCGGCCTGACGGTCACGGTGGCGGGCAAGTTCTGCGAGTCGGGCGACGTGCTCGTCCGCGACGCTGTGCTGCCTTCGTTGCAGCCGGGCGAACTGATCGCGATTCCGGCCGGCGGCGCCTATCAGATCGCGATGGAGAGCAACTACAACCTCGCCCTGCGTCCGGCGATCGTGATGGTGCAGGACGGGGATGCGCGGCTCGTACGCCGCCGCCAGACGCTTGACGATCTGCTACTTCTTGAGCTCTGATGACTGACGCTGAACCAGCAACGACGACGGCCGTCCGCGGCGACTGGGGACCGCACGCGCGTACGCCGGCGGCCCGCAGTCTGGGCGCGATGATCGCCGCCGGACGCCTGCCGCACGCCCTGCTGATCAGCGGTCCGGCCGGCGTGGGCAAGCGCGACCTGGCGATCCGCACCGCCCAGGCCCTGCTCTGTGAGTCGGGCGAGTCGGACGAGGGTCCGTGCCGGGAGTGCCGCACCTGCCGGCGCCTGCACGATCCGAGCCAGCCAGCGCTCGAGCCGCAACATACGGATGTCGAGGTGATCGGCCCCGGCGCGCTCTGCGCGGAGCCGACCCACGACCATCGCAACACGCGCACGATCGGCATCTGCGTGATTCGGCGAATCGAACACGTCGCGACGCTGACGCCGTTCGAGGCCCGGCGCCGGATCATCATCATCGATCCGGCCGACGCGCTCACTGCCGACGCCGCCGACGCCTTTCTCAAGACGCTGGAGGAACCGCCCGGTCCCGTGCACTTCATTCTCCTCACGGTGCAGGAGGCCCGGATCTCCGAAACGATCCGCTCGCGCTGCCGCAGTATCAACCTGGCTCCGCTGACGGCAGACGAGCTGGACGCCTGGCTGGAGGATTGGGCGCGGACGGCAGGCGTCCAGGTGCCCGAGGAAGCGGAGCGACGTGCCGAACTGACCCGGCTGGCGCGAGGACGGCCGGGTTGGCTCCAGGCCAGCCTCAGCGCCGGTGATCCGGTCACGCTGCGCGCGGCGCAGATCGACGACGCGGTGCGCATTGCGGCCGCCGACCGAGCCGAGCGGCTGGGCTGGTCCGACCAGCTCAGCGGACGTTCCAGCAACGCCCAGACCGTCGCCAACATCGAACTCATCCTCGACGCCTGGACGGATTGGTGGCGTGACCTCTGGCTCGCTCTTGGCGGCCGGATGGACTCACTGACGCATACGTCGCAGCGTGAACGCATCGAGCAGATCGCGCCCATGTACGATCAACATCACATCACCCAGTTTCTGGAGCAGATTCAACGCACTCGCGCACTCCTCCAACAGGGCGTCAACGCCCGTCTCGCGCTTGATGTGCTGCTGCTCAGCATCCCCGTCGCCAGGACTTCTCCATGAACCAGGAACCAGACCCAGCAGACGAGCCGGCCGAGTCCACGCCTGGCGAGCCTGTTGATCCGTCCCCCGAATCCAGCGTCGTCGCCGCATCCCGCGAACCGGCGCCCGAGCACGAGGACGACCGCGTCGTGATCGGCATTCGCACGCGGGAAGCTTCGCGCATCTATCACTTCTCCGCCCCGCGTGGACAGGTCTTCGTCGGCGATTATGTCGTGGTCGACCGGGCCCGAGGCGACCAACTCGCGCGGGTGGTCACTGTCCCCGACGACGACGCGCCGAGCAGATCGGTCTCGAGAGACGTGCGCCCAATCGTGCGCCTCGCCGACGCCGACGACCGTGACCGCGCCGCCGCCCAGTCCGAACGCGCCGACCTGATTCTGCAGGACATGCGCTCCGCCGCCGTTCGCGACGACCTTGGTCTCTACCCGGTCGCGATCGAACTCAACCTCGAGGGCGACCGCGGATCCGCCTGGTTCCAGGCCCCTGACCATGTCGACTTTCGCCCGATGATCGACGGCATCCAGCAGCGACACGGGGTCAACCTGCAAATGCAGCAGGTCAACCAACGCGAGCGCGCGCGGCTGGTCGACGGATACGACATCTGCGGACTGCGGCTCTGCTGTTCAAGCTGGATGACCGACTTTCCCCACGTTGGGATTCGCGTCGCCAAGGACCAGGATCTGTCACTCAATCCGGACAGCATCTCGGGCGTCTGCGGACGTCTGCTCTGCTGCCTGACCTTCGAGCACGAGGTCTACCGGGAGATGCGAGGCACGCTGCCGCGCGTCGGCAAGCGAGTCAGCACGCCGGCCGGCATGGGCAAGGTGATCAAGCTCAACGTCCTGCAACAGAAAGTCACGATTGCGCTCGACGACCATCCACAGCGAGTCGATGTGCCGGCTGACGAGATCGGACTCGCCGTCCGCGCCGAAGACGCGCCCAATCAAGCCTTGATCGACGCCGAGCGCGAGCAGCGCGCGGACGACGAGCGGGCCGCCGCACTGCGTCGCGCCGCTGCCCCCACCGCCGCGCCGCCGGACGCAGACGAGCGCGACCAGCCCGACGCAAGCGAGCCGGGCGATTCCAGCGATGTAGCGCCCAAACGCCGGCGCCGGCGCCGCTCGCGCAAGCAAAAGTCGGATGTCAGACAAGTCGATCCGAGCCAGGACGCTGGGGGCGGGCGCGGCGCCGAGCGGCCGAGCGAGGGCGGCGGTGAGGCCGGGCCGCGCAAGCGATCGCGCCGCCGCCGTCGGCGCAACCAGGCCCAGGTCGTCAACCAGGATCGGCCGGCCTCCGATGGCGGCCAGGACGACCAGGCTCCGCAGCTACAGCGCCGCGAAGGCGACTCAGCCCGCTCGCGGCAGCGCCGTAGGCGCTCGCGGCAGCCCATCGACCGTCCAGAACCGTCTGGCGACTCGTCGGACTGACCCTGGTTCAGACGCCGAACTCGTCGGCGCCGTCCTCGACCTCTGCGCCGCCGCCGCTCAGCAGCGAGGCGATTGCGTCGAGTTGCTCTTCGTCGTACCAGTGGATCACGATGCGGCCGCCGGATCGACTCTTGCCTGCCGATCGCACTTCCACCCTGGTCCCCAGAGCCGACTCCAGCCGCCGGACGGCGCTGAGCATCTGCGGCGACGCGACTCGCGTCGCGGGCGCCGGATCGGGCCGGTCCAGCGCCCGCACCGTGTCTTCCAGTCGACGCACGGTCCAGCCGCCCTCAAGCGCCCGTCGGGCCAGTCCCACCTGCTGCGACTCAGGCGCTCCCAGCAGCGCACGACCGTGCCCCTCGCTCAATCGGCCCGAGGCGAGCATGGACTGGATCGCTTCGGGCAGGCGCCGCAGGCGCAGCAGATTGGCGACCGCCGCACGGCTCTTGCCGATCTCTTTCGCGATTCGTTCCTGTGTCCAGCCCGCCTCCGTCAGCTCCTCGAAGGCCGTTGCCATCTCAATCGGATTCAGGTCGCTGCGCTGCAGGTTCTCAACCAGCGCCAGCGTCAGACTCGCCTCGTCGTCCTCCAGCTCCGGCTGCACCACGATTGGCACGGTCGCCAGGCCGGCCAGACTCGCCGCCCGCCAACGCCGCTCGCCTGCGACCAGCTCGTAACCGCCCGTTCCTTGCGCACGGACCAAGAGGGGCTGCAAGACACCATGCTCGCGAATGCTGGCCGCCAACTCTTCCAGCGCCTCGGGATCGAACTCCTGGCGTGGCTGCGACGGATTGCGGCTGATCGATCCGATCGGTGCCTGCAGCCTGCCGTCGTTCGAATCCTGATTGGGCGATGTGGGAATCAACGAGTCGAGGCCGCGGCCTAGCCGCCCTCTACCCCGTTCGTCCCGGGTTTCCGGTTGTGCCGGCCGCGACCCAACCACCTGCGAGCCGGGCGTTGGCGTCGAGTTCTCCGACTCGGTCATGCCCTGACTCCATCCACGGGGCTGTCTCGGTAGATCGTTGACGTCGGCAGTGCCGCGAGGCGGCGCAGCAACTCTCCCGCCAGCTGGCGATAGGCCTCCGCGCCCCGCGATGTCGGCGCGTAGTCAACAATCGGGCGCTGATGGCTCGGCGCCTCCGACAGGCGAATCGAACGTGGAATAATCGTGTCGAAGGTAGAACTGATATGCGACTGCAACTGCGCCGCGACATCCTGCGAGAGCCGCGTGCGACCGTCGTACATGGTCGCCACGACGCCGAGGAGCTGCAGTCCGGGATGCACGTGCGTCTGAACCCGGCGGATCGTCTCCAACAGCGCCGACAATCCTTCCAGCGCCAGGTATTCGCACTGAACCGGAGCGATCGCGCCGTCTGCAGCGGCCAGCGCGTTGAGCGTCATCAGGCCGAGCGACGGTCCGCAGTCGATCAAGACCAGTTCGTAGCGCGGGGCGACCTCGGCGAGCAGCCTACGCAGGACGTACTCGCGCTCGGGCCGCGACGCGAGCTCCATCTCGGCCGCGACCAGATCCATGGAAGACGGGGCGACATCGAGATTGTGCCAGGCCGTAGTCGCAATGCAGTCGCTGAGCGACGCCTCGCCCAGCAGGACGTCGTACATCCGCGGCGAGGCGTGCTGTGCGCCCAGGGCGGAGGTCGCGTTGGCCTGGGCGTCGGCGTCGATGACGAGGGTGCGTCGGCCCATCTCGGCGGTCGCGGCAGCCAGATTGACGGCAGTCGTGGTTTTGCCCACGCCGCCTTTCTGGTTCGCAACCGCAACCACGCTCACCTCAACCGGCCTCCGACCGTCGTACTCCGAGGATAATGGTCAACCCGTTACGTCGGGAAGACCTGACTATTCGTCACGGTACAGAATCCGCACACGACGCGACGAACCCTCGCCAAACGACTCGGTCCGCAGCTCGGAGTCTTCTTGCAACTGCAGGTGGATGATTCGGCGTTCGGCCGCCGGCATCACGCCGAGCGTGACCGGCTCGCCGTGCTCCCGCACCTCGGCGGCCGCACGCTGGGCCATCTCAACCAGCGCCGTCTCGCGCCGCCGGCGATAGCCGTCGACGTCCACGGTGACCGGATTGTTGCCATCCAGGGCGCGGCTGACGATCACGTTGACCACGTACTGCAGCGCTGCCACGTGGGAGCCGTGCCGACCGATCAGCAGCCCCAGGTCCTCTTCTCCGACCGGATTCACGTCGAGCACGGCCACGGCGTGTCCGAGGCCGTCCATCGGCGTGGCCGGCTCGCGCGCCGTCACCTCCACGTCGAAACCCAGTTGGTGAGCGATATCCGTCAACACTTCGACGGCGAACTCGCGCGGATCCTCGTTGGGCTCAAAGTCCGGGTCGGCCAGCAACTCGAAGGGACCAATCGGGGCGCGCGCGGGCTGGCGCTCTCGCGATTCGCTGCGTCCCCGTGACCGGCCCCGGCTCCGACCGCGGTCGGAGCGGCCGCCTTCGGCGCGCGCCGGCTGGCGCGAGCGGGATCGCGAGCGGTGATCGGGCTGGACTTCACGCTGCGAATCGTCCGAATCGGCGGCCGGTTCGGCCGCGCCCGCACGTACCGCTCGACGTGCCGGAGCTCGTCGGCGGGCCCCGCGCTGCCGCGACCCGGCTTCGACTTCGGTGAGGTCGGAGTAGTCGTCAATCTTCGGCAGCGCCGGCGACTCGGTTGCCGCGGTGTTGCCGCGGACATCCGCACGCGGCGTGACCCGGACCAGCGATTGGGCGTGGCCAATCCCGAAGATGCCGGTTCGTCCTTCGTCCAGCACTTCCACGTCGACCTGCGCGCGCTTCAGTCCGAGACGGCGCAGCGCCGACTGGACCGCGTCATCCACGGTCCGCCCCGATTGCTCGATCGGATTCCGATTCGTCATATCCGTTTCTCCAACTCAGCCTCGTGTCGCGCGCTCCGCTGCGGCATCAGCCCAGCCGGCGCGCGGTGCATCCGGTCTGGGTTCAGCGCGACCGGCTCGCGCGTCTCCTTCTCTGTCGTCGGCGGCGGGCCGCGCTCGATGAGCGGCGTGCGGGTCGCTGCGGCTCCGGCTCCGAATCGTCCTCGGACTCCACCGACTCGTCGGAGCCGGGCGACGCCTCGACGACGGCCGCGCCGTCGGCAACCGCCGAAGCGGGCGCCGGCAGTGGTTCCGAGGACAGCAGCCACTTCCACGACCAGCGCAGTCCCTGGCGGTAGAAGTAGTAGTACCAGGACGTGAGGATCGTGAAGATCGAGGTGACCAGCCAGTACAGCCCCAGTCCGGCCGGGACTTGCAGCGTGAAGAACCCGAACATGAAGGGCATCATCCAGAGCATCGTGCGGTTCATCGACTCCGAGCGCTCGTCGCGCGGACCCATCCGGGCGGTCGACACCTTCTGCTGGATGTAGGCCGTGACGCCGACCATCAGGGCGAGGGGCAGCGATTGCTCGAGCGAGGACGAGCCGAGGTCCCAGAAGAGGAAGTCCCGATTAATCGGGATCGCGGAGGTGATATAGGCCCAGTCGTACAGGTCGCTGGACAGGCGCAGCAGCTGCTCGGGCGTGTCGCCCAGGGTCCGGCGCAATACCTGGTAGAGCGCGATCCAGATTGGCATCTGCACCAGCAACGGCCAGAGGCAACCGAGCGGATTGAAGCCCACCTCGCGGTAGACCTTCATCAACTCTTCCTGGCGCCGGCGCGGATCCTTGTACTTCTTCTGAATCTCCTGCATCCGCGGCTGCATTTCCTGCATCGAGCGAGTCGCCCGAAGCTGGCGCAGCGTCAGCGGATAGGTGATCACCCGGACGATCAGGGTGAACAGGATGATCGCGACGCCGTAGTTGTCGTCGACCGCGTGCGCGATCACGATGAGCCCGTTCATGATCGGGCCGATCAGGATGTCGTTCCAGATGAAGTCGAGAATGTCCATCTTCGCCCGTCTTCGGGATGCTAGTTAGGGGGATACAGGCGGACCGCCGAGTTGGCGCCCAGCAGCACGGCGTAGAGCACGCCGTCTTCGTCGCTGACGAGGATGCGATCGTCCTTGAGGATCGCATTGGCCATGAGATCCTTGGCCTTCTCAAGGCGGAACTCGCGGAGCAGCGAGCCGTCGGCCGCGTTGAGCTGGAAGATCGTGCCGCCGCGCGCCACGATCACGAGAATCCCGCCCGTCCTGCTCTCAGACTCGCCCTCGAAGTCGACGAACAGCGGCTGGGCGCGAATGCGATCGTCGGCGGTAAAGGGCTGCAGCCAGCGCTCAGCGCCGGTCAGGGCGTCAAGCGCGTAGACATTGCCGCGCAGATCGGTCATGTAAATCACGCCGTCGCGAACGAGCGGCGTGCCCCAGATCCAGTGCGACGCCTGCGCCGTCCAGACTTGCGTACCTGTCGCCGCATCGAGTGCATAGAAGACGCGGTCGAGACCGCCGACGTAGACGATCCCGTCGGCCGCCACGATGGATCCGGCGATGCCGGCCTCGATTTCCAGTTGCCAGGCCTCGCTGCCCGCCGCGTCGCCGTCCAGATGGATCGCGGTCACCCTGCCGTCGAGTCCGGCCACGATCAGCAGGCGGCCGCGGTCGGCGTCGACCAGTGCCGGGCCGCCCCAGATTTGCAAGTCGGAGTCGCCGCTCCAGGTCCACAACGCCGCGCCGGGCTGCTCGATGTCCACGGCGTGCACTCGGTACCCGGTGTCGGCCACATAGACGACGGTGCCCTGCACAATCAGGTCGGCGACGATTCTCTCTCCGGTCTCGAAGATCGCCCGCGCCGACTCGCCGTCGCGCTGCACGGCGTAGAGCACGCCGTCGGAGTAGCCGGCCAGCAGCCATTCGTCCGTTTCAGGCACCCAGACCGGATCGGCGTAGAACGCCACCGGTTCAATCTCGGCGTCGAGACCGGGAAACCAGCCGTCGTCGTCGGGAAACTCCCAGGCAGCTGCGCCCAGGTTGCCGTCAAGCAGCTCGACCGCGACCACTGTCTTGTCTCCGGTCGGCGCGATCAGCCTGGTCTCGGGCTCGATTGGATCGGGTGTCGGCGCGGCCCAGCCGTCAGGCTGGTCGGCGACATCGCAGGCCGCGATCAAGGGGATGGCGAGCAACAACGCTCCGATCATCAGGATTCGTCGGCGCAGGATTCGCGAACGGTCCCCTATGGAGCGTAGCGCCCAGAAGCGCATGAGCGGACGACGCGATTCAGGCTGTTTCACGTGAAACATTCCGCTCGCGCGGTCTCGCCGCATGTCTGGCATGTTCGCGGCGCCGATCGCGCGCTTGAGGCGCAGGGTCGTATCCGCCGGAGTTCAATGGATTGCAGCGCGCCAGACGCCAGAGCCCCAGACCGATCCCGACCAACGCGCCTCGAGCCCGCACGGCGTCGATCATGTACTGCGAACAGGACGGCTCGAACCGGCACTGCGAGCCCATCGCGCCCATCATCGGCGACAGCAGCCGCTGATAGCCGAGCAGCAGCACGATCGCCGCCCGGTTCGTCGCTCGCGCCAGTTCTCGCCGGGGCGCGAGCCGTTCACGCGTCTCGCCGTACAAGGTCAACACCCACCTCGCGACCCGTGAAGTTCGGACGTAGCCGCCCGAGGCGAGGCGTCCTCCACATCTTGCACTTGCCGCATCGAGCGCCGCACCAGTCTCGATAGCGTCGAATCCAACCTCTGGAAGTCGGCCGCGGCCGCGCCTGTTCTCGCGATCACGACCACATCGAGTCCCCGGCAGCCGCCTTCCCGGTTCAGCCGCTGGGCCGACGCTCGCAGCCGCCGCCGAATTCGGTTGCGCACCACTGCGCCGCCCAGACCCGAACTGATCGCGAACCCGAACCGGCAGGGAAGATCGGCCGCGTGATGCTCGACCCGGGGTGTTTCACGTGAAACGTCTGAGCCTCGCGTGTCCGCCTCGGCGACGCGGGCTCTCGCTCGCACCGCGAGTACGCCGCTTGAACTGCTCACGCCTTCGCGGAACACTGCGTCAAACTCGGACTTGTACCGCAGCCGCTGCTCGTCGCGCTTCACGGTCGGCCTGGTCGTCTGTTGTTCGCTCGGCTTGGTCGTCGGCTGCTTGGTCCGCATGCTGATCGGCAGGCCCTGATCGCTTCGGTGTTCGCTTCGCTCGGCTACTCGACGCAATCGCTCACGTCTCCGGCGAGCTGCCTGACACGGAATCCGAACGATGGGTCGGATGCTCAGACGACTGTCAGTCGCCTGCGGCCGCGGGCTCGGCGGCGCTTGAGCACGGCCCGACCCCCACGGCTTGACATTCGCTTCAAGAATCCATGCTCCCGCTTGCGCGGAATTCGTTTCGGTTGATACGTGCGTTTCGGCATCGGCTCCCTCAACACATCACCGGACACGCCGCCCAGGTCATCGAAGAGTGGTAGAACAAGTACCTCGCAGTATACGCCAGACGCGCCGGTCCAGAACGGCGTCGGCGTTGCCTGCGTTGCGCACAGCTCCCATCAGCGGTCCATCACGGCGAGCGCCTGATACACGTGCCAGGCTTCCAATACATAACGCACATATGTACGAGTTGAGTCGAAGTCCATCACCAACAGGAACGCGTCCGCTCCCGGTAACGGCGCCTCGGACTCCCACCGAGCGGCGTTCCCCGGACCGGCGTTGTAGGCGGCCAGCGCGATCAGCGGCTCGTCCGCGAATCCCTCCAGTTGCCGAGCCAGGTACCAGGCCCCGAAACGGATCGCCAGTTCCGGCCGCGCCAGATCGTCGTGCCGATAGGCAACCCCAAGCCCCGCGGCGATGTCCGACCCGGTCAGCGGAATCACCTGCGTCAAGCCCACCTCCCCGGCCAGACCCGCGGCATCGGAGTCGTAGAAGCTCTCGCGGCGGATCAACGACCACAGCAGCAGCGGATCGATCGACTCCGTCTCGGCGTGCAGCGCCATCACCTCGGACCAGGGCTGCGGATACGCCAGCCGCAAGAGTTCGGCGGGCGCCTCCGTCCATTCGAGTCCGAACAGGTCCAGTACTCGCTCGGCCGCGCGCGCCGAGCCTGATACCTCATCCTGTTCTGCCAGGAAGCGCGAGGCCTGGACCAGTGCCCAGGGCTCCGACGCCAACCCGTCGAGCCAGGTCGACAGCATCCGGTCAGCCGCATCGTCGAAGCCGCCCAGACGGAGATCCAGGGCCGCCCTCCATTCCGGCGCCGACTCCAGATCCACTGCCGGGAACTCCGTCTCGCCGGTCAGCCGGGTCAACCAATCGGTCACGGAGATGTCCAGCGGCCCCGGCGCCGGCTGTTCGAGCAACGCAGCCGCGCGCAGCGCGTGATAACGTCCCGGTCCGCTCTCGATCACCTTCGCCGCCAGGTCCGCGGCCAAGTCAAGCTCGCCCGCCTCCCGCTGCATCAGCGCCGACCAGTAGAGCAGTTCCAGCCGCGCCGACTCCTCCCAGTGGTCCGCGCCAATGTTCGCCGCGTCGCGGAAACGCTCAGCCGCTTCCAGCCACTGTCCGCGTCCCACCGCCTGCATCGCCCAGCGCCGAGCCGCTTCCGGCGCTCGCCGGTGCTGGGGATGCTCCTCTACCACCCGCCGCCAGTACTCCTCGGCCGTCGCCAGGTCGCCGCCGGCGACCGCAAAATCGGCCAGCCGCATCATCGCCTCGGCCGCCAACGGATCCGACGCGTCCCGACCGACCACCGCGACATAACCGAGCGCCGCGCTCTCGAGATCGTCGTTGGCCTGGTGGATCGCGGCGATGTAAAACTCGCCGGCGACCCGATCCGAGAGCAGGTCGGAGCCACCCAGCACATTCAGCATCGCGTTCCGCGCATCAGGCCAGCGTTGTTCGCGGAAGCGGATCATGCCGATCGTGAGCTGATCGACAGACGCGCCCGCGTCCAGCAGCAACGCCAACGCCTCGCTGCTCTCTGCGTAGTCGGCATAGTCCTCGATCAGGGTCCGCCAGGCGGCTTCGGCCTCCGCCGACTCCCCGAGCTGGCTGCTCAGCACCCCGATCCGGCTCAAGGCTGCCGCCTGATCGTCGTGCCACGGCGACGTCTGCAGCCACTCGTCATAACGCTCCAGCGCCTGTTCCGTCTCCCCGGCGATATCCAACTCGGTCGCGGCCAGATGCAGCGCCCGCAAGCGGTCCTGGAAGGGCAGCCGACCGCCCAACGCCCGCTCGGCCCAGCCAATCGCCTCTCCGCCTCGGCCAGCCCGCTGCAAGGCGCGACCCGTCTCCAGCGCGATCACCGCCCAGGCAGGACTGTCCGAGTTGACATATTCACTCATTGACGCAACCGCGGCATCAATCTGGTCGAGCATCAGCGCCGCTCGCGCCGCAAGCAACAGACGTCGACGCTCGGCCTCCGGCGACAGAGCGCCCAGTTCGTCTAGTCCGGCGAGCGCGGCCTGTGCATCGGCGGGACGGTCGAGGCGCAGCAACAATCGCGCCTGGTCGAGGCCCAACGCGATCAACACGTCAGTGGTCAGTCCGGCACCGGAGCGAATCGCCGAGTCGCGCACGCTCAGGGCCTGCTCCCAGTAGCCGTTGCGCTCCAGCGCCGCCGCTTCAGCAATCAGGAGCTGCGCGGGGTCACCGCGCTCACGCTGGGGAGCCGGCTCGCTCTGCTGCGCCTGCGAGTTCTGCGGTGCCGCGGCCGGAGCTGCACGCGTGGTGGTCGGCGGCGGCGCCGGCAGCTCTGCAGCTTGCTGTTGCTCCGGTTCGCCGCCGCAGGCAGCCAGCAACAACGAGATAACGCAGATGAACGCCATGCCGGCCAGCCGCTTCGCGCGACGGCGGGTGCAGAGCGAACGGGCCAGCACAGCCACGACCGGTAGTATCACAACGATCTCGGGATCTTCCCTGCCACTGCCCACATCCACTCTACCGCCATGACCCAGAACTCGGCCTCTGCGACTTCTGCGACGCCAATCACTCCGGCGAAGTCTGCGACGTGCTGGGCCGAAATCGACCGCTCCGCGGTCCGCCACAACGTCGCCGTACTGGCGCGGACGGTCGAGCCGGCATCGGTCGCCGCCGTCGTTAAGGCCGACGCCTACGGCCACGGCGCCGTGGCCGTGTCGCGGGCCGCGCTGGAGGCCGGCGCCGCTCGCCTCTGCGTGTTTACCGTTGGCGAAGCGGTCGAACTGCGCGACGCCGGTATCGGCGCGCCGATCTTGGTCTTGGGACCGCTCTCGCCGGCCGACATGCCGCCTGCTGCCCGGCTCGATGTCGCGGTCGTGGTCGACGAGCCGGAGACCGCTGCGCGTCTGGCCCAGGCTGCAGCCGACGAGACCGCCCGGACTCGAGTGCATATCAACATCGACAGCGGCATGCAGCGCTACGGGCGGTCTCACGAGGAAGCCCGAGCTCTGGCGGACGCGATCCGCTCCCACGATGAGCTCGAACTCGATGGCGTCTTCACCCACTTCCCCGATGCCGCCAAACCGGACCCGGAGACCACGCTGATTGCGCTGAGGCAGTTTGTGCGCACCGCCGAGCAGGTGGGAGCGCGTCAGCGGCACGCGGCTGCCTCTGCCGCCGCGTTCCAGGTGCGAGAAGGAGGTCTCGATTTCATCCGCGCGGGGATCGCGCTGTACGGCGCCGATCCCGCACCCGAGATCCCGGACTCCGGCGCGGCGGCGCTGCGGCCCGTTCTGTCCTGGCGCGCGATGTTGATGTCCGTCCGCGATGTCCCGCGCGGGCAATCCGTCTCCTACGGCGGACTGTGGACCGCCCCGCGCGACTCGCGGATCGGCGTGATCGGCGCGGGCTATGCCGACGGCCTGCGCCGGGGGCTGTCGCCCGGCGCCAGCGTCCTTGTCCGCGGTCGGCGGGCCCCGATCCGAGGCGCGATCTGCATGGACAGCAGCATGATCGACCTGACCGGAATTCCGCAGGCCGAAGCCGGCGACGTGGTCACCCTGATCGGCGACGACGGCGGCGAGTCGATCAGGGCCTGGGAGCTGGCCCGACGCCTGGATACGATCCCTTATGAGATCTTTACCGGCATCGCCTCACGGGTACCGCGCGTCAACGTGGATGGAGCTGACCGTGAAATCGAACCATCCGCCGATGCCTCCCTTGTCGGCAAGTCGATCGCTTCCTAGGATCAGAAGCGGAGATATGCCGATGACCTTCCGCGCCTTCCCCTCTTGCCGTGCTCTGTTTGCCCTGGTCGGCCTCGCAGCTTTCGTCGGGGCGATGCTGCTGTCCAGCCCCACCGGGGCCAGCGAGTACCTGATCCAGGAGGAGCCCGAGAGCGGCGCCACCGTCGCCGAAGCCCCGCACCAGTTGGTGCTCACCTTCGACCGGCCGCTGGCCCAGATTGCCGGCGTGCATCACGTCGAGGTCAGCGACGCCAACGGCTACCGGGTTGACGACGGACACGCCAACATCTCCGGCTACAGCCTGCACACGCTGATCGTGCCGATCCACGCCGAAGGCGACGGCGAGCTGGAAGTCGCCTACGAAGTCCTGCTCGTGGACGGTGACCGCTACCTCGAAGTGATCTCGTCCTACCGCTTCTCGGTCGACCACGGCTTCGCGCCGATTGAGGGCGAGGAGATCGAGGCGCTGGCGGCGGAAAAGTCCAGCCAGGCGCTGGTGCTCTGGACGATCGCCATCCTGCTCGGCATCGCCGTGGCCGGCGGCTTGGTCTACTTCCTGCGCATGGCGACCGGCAACTCGCGCAGCTCGCTCGAGCCGACCAACCGCTCGGTCTTCCGCGACTGACCGATCCGCTACTCCTCGCCGCTGCCTTCGTCACCGCCCGGGCGCATCGTCGGGATCAGCGGCTGAGCATCTTCGTTCCGCTTCGACTTTCGCTCCGGCAGATCAGCGATCCGTTGCTTGACCGCCGCCACGTCGTCGGGCGACACGTCACGATCGAGCACAAACACGGCCACGCCGGAATCCCGCAGCGCTTCGATGTCGCCGGCTGAGACATCGGTGGGACACTTCACTCCCAGGGGGACGGAAGTCAACAGAGCCAGCCGCCGCAGTTCCAGGATTGCCGTCAGGCCGACCGGGAACTCAACCTCTACGGCGAGTTCGGCCGGGCGCAGGCTGCCCAACGCGCGCGCATCGGCCTCGTCAATCCTCACATCACCCAAGCGGACGACATAGTCCACGTCCTCGTCCAGCAGGGCGTCGGCGCGCGCGCCGTCCAGCTCGAAGGACACGAACGCCGCGCCGCTGTCTTTGGCAGCGGCGACGTTGTCGGCCGTCAGCGCATCGAGCCGCGTGCCCCAGACCGCCAGATCGGACGACTGCGCTGCGGAGCGGTCCTTGTCGTCGAGCGCCAGGCAGAAGTCCGCGCCCTCAACCACGCCGATGGTCCCGACCAGCATCGTCGGTTGGCGCTCGTCGGACGCGGCGCCGAACCCCAGCCGCCGCTGCCCGCCCTTTCGCCGGTCACGGATCGCGTCCGCGAACTTGCCCATGGCTGCCCTCCTTCGTTCATTCGCCTCAGATTGGTGGTCGACTCAACTAGAATCCAGCTTAATTCAGGCCGGGGCACGGCCAATCGGATTTGATCGATGCGGAGGGGATCATGGACGCAGGCGAGTGGTTGACGGCGCCGTTCGGCAGTGAGGTGATCGAGTGGGCGCCGATACCGCTGCGTATCGTGCTGGGCGTCATCTTCATCGACGCCGGGCTGGGCAAATTCCGCCGCGGCATCGACGGATTCTCCGGCTGGCTCGAATCGCTCGGTGTGCCCTTGCCCAGGCTCGCCGGCCCCGGCGTCGCCACGATTGAGTTGGTGGGCGGCGTTCTGCTGCTGGCCGGATTGCTCGTGCCCTGGATCGCGATCCCGCTGGCGATCAACATGATCGTCGCGACCTATGTGAACAAGTTCAAGGAAGGTCTGCCCTTCCAGGGGTCATCCGACAAACAGGGTTACGAGCTTGATGTACTGATGGTCTTCGCGTGTATAGGCTTGATCTTGATGGGCGCCGGACCCGCTTCAATTGATTCCATTCTTTCCTAGGCGCCGACTCACCACCTGAGCAGCTTCCCGAGCATGCTTGCCCGCGGCAAGCAGAGAGGGCTGGGGCTGGCGTATGGAGCGCTGGTCGGCATTCGTCGCGGAGCATCCGTGGCGAGTCATCCTGATGTGGGTCGTGCTGGTGATTGCCGGCGGCGCGCTGCTCGGCCGCTTTGGCGGCCAACTGACCGATTCCTTCTCCGTCCCCGGGACCGAATCGCAGGCCGCGTTCGATCTGCTTGCTGAGCGCTTCCCCGCACGCTCCGGCTCGGAACTGGTGGCCGTCTTCCACGCCGAAGACGGGAGCGTGCTGGACGCCGAGGCGCAATCCGCCATTGCTGCTTTCGTCCGGCGCGCCGCCGGGGTCGACGAAGTCGCGCTGATCACATTGCCTGAGGACCGTCCCGGCAGCGTCTCGCGCGACGGACGCACGGCGATCGTCCGAGTCGCCTTCGACAAGCTGGCCAACCATCTGTCCCACGAGAACATCTCCGCCGTGATCGAGCACGGGGCCGCGCTGCGATCGGACACCTTGCAGATCGACTTCGCCGGCGAGCCCGTCCGCGAGTATGAGACCGAGGAGCCGGGCACGGCCGAACTGATCGGTCTGGCGGCGGCGATGCTGATCCTGATTGTCGGCTTCGGCTCGATCTTCGCGGCGGGGATGCCGATTGTGTCGGCGCTCGTCGGACTTGCGGTCGGCACGGCGGGCATCATGATCATGGCCGCCTTCCTCGACATTTCCACGGTCGCTCCCACCTTCGGCGCGATGCTGGGCATCGGGGTCGGGATCGACTACGCCCTGTTCGTGATCGCCCGTTTCCGCGAACAGCTCGCCGCTGGCGTTGACGCAAGCGAGGCGGCCCGAGCGGCCGTGACGACGGCCGGACGCGCGGTCGCCTTCGCCGGATCGATCGTCGTCGTCGCCCTGGTCGGGCTGTTCGCGATCGGCATCCCGCTGGTCGCCAATCTTGGATTGTCCGCCGCCATCGTGGTCGCGCTGGAGATGCTGGTCGCGATCTCGCTGCTGCCGGCGATGCTGGTGCTGATCGGCACCCGGATCGACCGTCTCTCGATTCCCGGCCTGCGCTACACGGCGGGCGGCGAACACGGGCGCTGGTACCGGTTCTCGCGCCGGATCGAGCGGCGTTCCTGGCTGTACCTGGTGCTGGGCACCGCCGTCCTGCTGGTGCTGACCTTCCCGGTCCTGAGCATGGAGATGGGCGTGTCGGACGACGGCAACCGGCCCGAGTCGTACACCTCGCGCCGGGCGTACGACCTGATCTCGAACGCCTTCGGACCGGGCGTCAACGGGGCGCTGTTTGCCGTCGTTGACAACCAGGGCCAGCGGCTGTCGCCGCATGACCTTGAAGCCGTCAGCCGCTCGCTGGCGGCGACCGACGGGGTTGCGGCCGTGCTGCCTCCCAACCCGTCGGCCAACGGCGAGACGGCGCTGATCTACCTCTATCCGACGACGGCGCCGCAGACGTCCGAGTCTCGAGAGCTGGTCAACCGGCTCAGGGAGTCGGCCGTCCCCGACGCGCTCGATCAGGTTGCGCCGTTGACGACGATCTACATCGCCGGCACGACGGCAGCCTACGGGGACGTCACGTTCAAGATGATGTCCAGATTGCCCTTCTTCTTCGCGCTGGTGATCGGCGTATCGATCCTTCTGCTGATGATGGCGTTCCGCTCGATCCTGGTGCCGCTCAAGGCGGCGGTGCTGAACATGCTCGCAATTGGTTCCGCGCTGGGCTTCACGGTCGCGATCTTCCAGTGGGGCTGGGGCCTGGAGCTGATCGGCCTCGACCGCACCGGACCGATCGAGTCGTTCATCCCGATGATCATGTTCGCGATCCTCTTCGGCCTCTCGATGGACTACGAGGTCTTCCTGCTCTCGCGGATCCGTGAGCACTGGCTGGAGACCGGCGACTCGGGCGAGTCGGTCGCCTTCGGCATCGGCGCGTCGGCGCGGGTGATCACGGCGGCGGCGGCGATTCTGATCGCGGTGTTCGGCAGCTTTGCCTTCTTCGGCGACGAGCGCGCGGTCAAGGAGTTCGGCATGGGGATGGCGTTCGCGATCTTCATCGACGCGACGCTGGTGCGGCTGGTGCTGGTGCCGGCGTTCATGCAGATCGCCGGGCCGGCCAACTGGTACATGCCGCGCTGGCTGGACAACATCCTGCCGGGCCTGACGATTGACCCGCCGATTCCCGTACGCACCCGGGTCCGGCGGATGCTCGGCGTGGCGCTGCACATGGTGCTGGCGCGGCCGCAGAAGTCGACGATGTAACAGCCGTCCGGCGACCGTTACTCGTGGCGCTCAACTTCGATCTGCCACTCGCTGATGCCGGCCTCGTCGGCGCCGAGCTCGACGATCCAGGGGCCGCCCTCGGCTTCGTTGCCGACGAAGACGGCCTGGGCCAGGCACTGACCCGAGCCGGGACAGGAGACCAGCACGCGGCCCTCGACGACGACCTCGCCGGAGGCGTTGGTCACGGTCAGACGGCCCAGCGAGCCGTCCACGCCGATCACCGAGACGATGATCTCGAACGCGCCGTCGGCGTCGACGACCAGCAGTCCGTTGCCGACCGACTGCGAGTTGAGACCGACCAGCGTCGCGCGCAGACCGTCGTCGCCGCCGATGCCGCGCAGCGAGATCGTGGGCGGCGGGGACGGCGCGGGCAGCAAGGCTGCCATCATCATGCTGTCGTCTTCTTCGTCGTCCATAACCGCTTCCGCGTCGGGATCGGCGGCGGGCGGACCGCCCACCTGGGTCACAGTCAGCAGATAGGTCCCGCTGCGCGAGTTGAAGCGATCGCTGACGGTGACCTGGACGACGCCGTCCAGGGCCGGCTCGATGGTCAGGACCGAATCGAGATCGAACAGACCGCCGCCGCTGTCGTCGTCGGCGGCGTCGATGCCGGCGCCTGCGACCATCAGGTAGGAGTCCATGAGGAAGCTCTGCAGAAGCACTTCGTAGACCGCGCCGGCGCGCACCGCAAGGGTGAAGGTGTCGACATCGCCGGCCAGGTCGATGCTGCCGACCAGCGGCTCACCGAGGCTGAGCTCCGCCATGTCTTCGGCCTCGGCCAGGACCATCAGGGGCACATTGGCGCTGACCTCGTAGGTCGCCGGCTCGGGCATCGCCTCGCCGGCCTCATCGTCCTGCATGCCCTCCATGGCCGCCGCGGGAGCGATCACGATTTCATTCGGACCGACCGTCCCGCGCGCGAGCGCGACGATCGTGGTGCCGCTGACCAGGTTCGACTCCTGGTGGAGCTCGCCCGCGCCGTCGTACAACGTGAGCGTCGAGGCGGTCTCGGTGCGCACGGTGACCAGCACCTGCTCCCCCGGCTCCTGATCGCCGACGAAGAGACTGACCGAGGCCTGACCTTCGGCCAGCGTCAACGTGTGCTCGGTCGAGGTCTCGACCGAGGGGGCCGCCTCGCTGCCGGCCGGCGGGTCGGCGGCCAGGCTGCGGACGAGGTCTCCGGTTGAGACGTACATGCCCTCGCCGGCCGCGGCGGCCGGCGCGATGCCGATCACGGTGCCGGCGGCGTCGACGAGCACCATGCCGCCGCTGTAGAGCGGCAGCGAGATGTCCGTCCTGAGGATGGTGCGCTGGCCCGGCTCCCACTCGACGAAACCGCTGACGACGCCGGAGAAGACGGCGGGCCAGACGTCGGCGCCGTCGGAGGCGCCGTAGCCGACCGAGAAGACGGACGAACCGGGGCGCAGGCTCTCGCCGTCGCCGAGCTGCGCGCCGGGCAGCAGCCGGATCAGCGAGGCGTCGACCGGACCCAGGTAAGCCAGACCGGTCAGGGCGTCGCGGCGGACCACCGGCAGGTCCTCCAGCGTATCGCCGTTGGACAACTGCACGTCTGCCGAGGCCGCACCGCCGAGCGCGGTGCCGTCGACGAGCACGAATCCCTGGCCGATCACGAGTCCGGTGGCGACGGCGTCGCCGACGCTGACGTGGGCCACGCTGGGGAAGACGATGCTGTAGGCGAGTTCGCCCTGGCCGCCGCCTCGGGCGACGGGCGGCGGAGGCGGACCGGAGGGCTGTTGCGGCGGCTGGGCGGCCGGTCGCGAGGCCGGAGTCGCGGCTGCGGCCTGCTGCTGCTGGGCCTCCTGCTGCTGGGCCTGTTGTTGCTGCTCGTCCTCGTCGTCGGTGCCGACCAGATCGCACGCGCTCAACGCCAACGCCGAGGCAATCAGCAGGGCGAACAACCAGAGCCCGCGGCGGCGCAGTCGTTGGCTCAGCGTGCGTACGTACATCTCGGCTCCCGTCGCTGTCACGACACGGCTGGACGGCGGCATTCGTGTCGCGTCAGCCCTTGGTTGGCGTCTGGGGATGGTGTTCGGAGTGTATCCCACAGCAGGCATTCACGATGACGCGGCGCAGGCGCGATACTGGGCTCGGCAAGCGGGCGCGGGCCGAACCCGCCAGAACGGGAAGGACGGCGAGAGCGAGATGCAGTACATCCTGTTGGTGCGGTTGACGCCGGAGGGGATTGACGCCACGCTCGAAAATCCGCAGATGCCGCTGGAGGCGGAGCGCGGCGTCTCGGTGCCCGGCGTAAGCGCGCTGGGCATCTACGCGGTGCTGGGACCGTACGACTTCACGGCGATCATCGACGCGCCCGACAACGACTCGGCGGCGCGCTGGTCGATCGCGTTCTCGTCGAAGATTCGCGGGGAAATCACGACGATGCCGGCGGTGCCGATCTCGCACTTGCAGGATCGGGGCGGCGGCGTGGATGTCGGCGAGACCTCGGAGCCGCTCCCGGGCCAGACGGGAAGTTAGGCGGCGGCTGCGGGGGTCGTGATCTGGTCGAGGAAGGCGACGATCTGGTCGGGGGACTTGCCTTTCAGGTGGGGGAAGTGCTGGACGGCTTCCTCGATCAGGGCGTCGAGATCGGGTTCGGCGGGGATTTTTTCTGTTTCGGGCTGATCCGCCGCAATTTCCTGCTCTGGACTGGAGATCGTGAGATCGGGGGGATCAATTTGTGCTGATTCCGGGGTAGTTTCTGCAGGTTCTGCGAGGTCCTGCGCATCCTCCTCGTAGAGGTCGGGCTGGTCGGGTCGCTGTGCGGCGCGGCGCTGGACCTCCTGGGCGGTGCGGCGGATTTCGCGGGCGAGGGTGTTGAGCTGGTTTTCCTGGGCGTCGCGGGCGCGGAGGAACTCGACCGAGGTGAGTCGGCTGATCTGATTGGCGACGTCGTCGTTCTTGATCGCGAGGGAGAGCCGGATTTGGAGCAGGTGGAGGGATTCCAAGAGCAGGTCGTCAGCGGCGGCCGAGGCGATCGAGCTCCAATGGGACTCGACCAGTTGCAGGTCGGCGCGGACGGTGGCCTTGGAGATGTTGAGCTGTGCGGCAATGTCTTTCTGGGTGCCGGCGCGCTGGGTGAGGTAGTGGACGCGCATGGCTCGGCGCCGGCGTTTGGGTGAGATGTGCATGGTTGGGTTTCCTTTCTGAGTCAGACAGATGTTCTTGACACTGTACATGAATGTGTGTTCGGTGTTGTGTCGTGGTTTGCGGAGAGGGAGCGGAGAGGCTATCGAAGAGGGAGAGCGAAGCGGTAGCCGACGTTGCGGACGGTTTCGACGTAGTGCTGGCCGCCGGCTTCGAGCTTGGAGCGCAGGCGCCGGATGTGGACGTCGACGGTTCGCGAGCCGCCGTAGTAGTTGTAGCCCCAGACGCGGTTGAGCAGGGTCTCGCGGGTGAAGACCTGTTGGTTGTGGGTCATCAGGAAGCGCAGCAGCTCGAACTCCTTGAAGGTGAGCGAGACGGAACGCCCGCCCTCGAAGACCTGGTAGTTGGAGGTGTCGACGATCAGCTCGCCGGCCTCGAGCGTGTTGCGCGAGAGGGCGCGGCCGTGACGCCAGAGGACGAGTTGGACGCGGGCGACCAGTTCGGCGTCGTGCACGGGGGCGAGCACGAAGTCGTCGAGTTCCTGGGTCGGACCGAGCAGGCGGGTGTCGGCCGGCCGCAGGGCGGCGAGGCGCATGGCGTCGGGCCAGGCCTGGACCTCAGCCGGTTTGGCGGCGGGCACGACGGCCCGCCAGTCGAGCAGGAGCACATCGGGCGCGGCGGCGGGGTCGGGTTCCGCGCCTTCGGCCGGGGTGAAGCGCACGACTTGCAGTCCGGCGCGTTCGAGCGCGGGCTGGATCGGGGGCAGGAAGTCGTCGTCGAGGGTGGAGACGGTCAGGCGGAACATGCGAGCACCATAGAGCACGATAGAACGTTTGTGATCGAACGGCAGTGACCTATGTGACTCTTCTATAGGTCGCTCAGGTGTCAATCAATGGCGAGGGTTTCGGCGCCTGGCGCAGGCCGGCTGGCCGACGGTGGATGTTGCGATACGATCTGAGACAGGCCGACACAGGCCGCCGCCGGCGTAGCTCAGTGGTAGAGCAACGGTTTCGTAAACCGTAGGCCGAGGGTTCGAATCCCCCCGCCGGCTCCAGGATTCCCCTTGCGGCCGGGCGTCCGGCCGGCCGCATGTCCGGACGCCCGGCCGAGCGATAAGCCATATACAGACGGCAGCCTCCACGCCGCCGCCCGGCGGGCGTAACTCAGGTGTAACCCAGCAGCATCGGGCGAGCGGCCGGCTGGCCATACGATGGTCCGCAGCAGGCAAGCGTCCTGCGCGGCTCCAACCGGGCCCCATTCCGCCGCGCAGACCATAGAGAGAGGCAACAGCCCATGGCAACCCTCGCCGAAATCCAGGCGCTGATCGAGGATCAGGGGATCCGCCGCGTCGACCTGCTGGTGACCGACCTGATCGGCCGCTGGCAGCACTTCAGCATCCCGGCGTCCAAGGTCGACGAAGACCTGGTCAACCGCGGACAGGGCTTCGACGGCTCCTCGCTGCGCGGGTTCCAGAGCATCGACGAGTCGGACATGCTGCTGCGCCCCGACCTCGACTCGGCGCGGCTGGACCCGACCGAGAACGTGCCGACGCTGAAGTTCATCTGCGACGTGCACGACCCGGTGACCGGCGACCGCTACAGCCGCGACCCGCGCTACGTGGCGACCAAGGCGGAGCAGTACCTGGTCGACTCGGGCATCGCCGACCAGGCCTTCTTCGGTCCCGAGCTCGAGTTCTTCCTCTTCGACCACGTCCAGTTCCAGATGTCGATCAACCAGGCGTTTTACGTCGTCGAATCGGACGAGGCCGACTGGAACAGCGGCCGGGACGAGGACGAGAACAACCTGGGCTACAAGATTCCGCCCAAGCAGGGTTACTCGCCGACGGCGCCGTTCGACACGCTGAGCGACATCCGCTGGGAGATGGCCGACGCGATGGAAGCGGTGGGCATGGAGCTGGAGGTCCACCACCACGAGGTGGCGACCGGCGGCCAGGGTGAGATTGCGACCCGCTTCAACACGCTGCGCACCAAGGCCGACGAGACGCAGTGGTACAAGCACATCGTGCGCAACGTGGCCAAGGCCAACGGCAAGTCGGCGACGTTCATGCCGAAGCCGCTCTACGGCGACAACGGGACGGGCATGCACTGCCACCAGTCGCTGTGGAAGGACGGCGCGCCGCTGTTCTACGAGGCCGGCCGCTACGCGGAGCTCTCGGACACGGCCCGCCACTACATCGGCGGCCTGCTCAAGCACGGCTCGGCGCTGCTGGCTTTCTGCGCGCCGACGACCAACTCCTACAAGCGGCTGGTGCCGGGCTTCGAGGCGCCGATCTACCTGGCCTTCTCGCAGCGCAACCGCTCGGCGGCGGTGCGCATCCCGACCTACGAGACCTCGCCAAACAGCAAGCGGATCGAGTTCCGCCCGCCGGACGCCTCGGCCAACACGTACCTGGCCTTCTCGGCGATGTTGATGGCCGGTCTGGACGGGATTCGCAACCGGATCGAGCCGGACGACCCGGTCGACACGGACATCTACGAGCTGAGCGCGGAGGAAGCGGCGGGCATCCCGTCGGTGCCGCACTCGCTGGAGGGCTCGCTGCAGGCGCTGGCCGAGGACCACGACTTCCTGATGGAGGGCGGAGTCTTCACGCAGGACCTGATCGACGAGTACCAGGACTTCAAGCTGACCGAGGCGCGGGACGTGTTCATGCACCCGGTCGCAGCGGAGTTCTTCCACTACTACCACATCTAGGGTGTGATTCCCGCTTCCCCCGTGGGGGAAGCGGGATCCGACCGGCAGCCATGACCAGCCTCGACGCAGACCCGAACGCGCCGCCCAGCGAGCATCAGCATGTGCTGAACGCCTGCCGCGAGCACGACGTGCGGTTTGTGCGGCTCTGGTTCACGGACCTGCTGGGTCAGCTCAAGTCGGTCGCGATCACGATCGACGAGCTGCCGGCGGCGCTGGAGAAGGGCGTCGAGTTCGACGGCGCGTCGATCGAGGGCTTTGCCCGCCACGACGAGTCGGACATGGTGGCGATCCCGGATCCGGACACGTTTGTCGTGTTGCCCTGGCGGCCGCAGCAGCACCGCGTGGCGCGGATGATCTGCGACATCTACCGGCGCAACGGCGAGCCGTTCGAGGGCGATCCGCGGCGGGTGCTGCGTCGGCAGTTGGAGTCGGCCCAGCAGCGCGGTTACACGTTCTACGTCGCGCCGCAGATTGAGTACTTCTACTTCCGCGCGCCGGACGACCCGTCGCCGCTGGACTCGGGCGGTTACTTCGACCTCTCGCCGCTGGACACGGCGACCGATCTGCGCCGCGAGACCGTGTTGACGCTGGAAGAGATGGGCATCGGGGTCGAGTCGTCGCACCACGAGGCGGCGCCCTCGCAGCATGAGATCGACCTGCGCTACACCGACGCGCTGACGATGGCCGACCAGGTGATGACGACGCGGCTGGTTGTCAAGGAGGTCGCGATCAAGCAGGGCGTGCATGCCACGTTCATGCCCAAGCCGCTGAACGGGGTCAACGGCTCGGGCATGCACGTCTATCTCTCGCTCTTCGACCATGAACAGAATCTGTTCTACGAGGAGGGCGGCGGACTCTCGCAGATTGCGCGCTCGTTCCTCGCCGGTCTGCTGGCCTACACGCCGCAGTTCACGTTGATCACGAATCAGTGGTCGAACAGCTACAAGCGGCTGGCTCCCGGTACCGAGGCGCCGGTCTACCTGACCTGGTCGCACGCCAACCAGTCGGACCTGGTGCGGATTCCCGAGTATGAGCCGGGCGACTCGGAATCGACCCGGCTGGAGTACCGAGGCGCGGACTCGGCGACGAATCCGTATCTCGCGTTTTCCGCCTTCCTAGCCGCCGGTCTGCAGGGCATCGACGACGGACTCGATCCTCCGCCGGCGGCCGAGGACAACGTCTTCGAACTGACTCCCTCGCAGCGAGCGTCGCGCGAGATCGTGGAAATGCCGACGACGCAGGGCCGCGCGATCGAGGCGTTCTCGAAGTCGGAGCTGATGAAGAACGTGCTGGGCGAGTACGTCTGGTCGACGGTGCTGCAGAACAAGCGGCTGGAGTGGGACGAGTACCGCTCGCAGGTGACGGACTACGAACTGCGGCGCTACCTGGCAGTGTTGTAGGGACCGTGCTCCAGGACGACGGGGCTCAGCCGCCAACGGCGGCGGCGGAGATGGCGGCGGCCTGCTCGAAGAGGCTCTCGGTCGAGCTGTGGATGACGTCGAAGAGCGGCGTCGGGTAGAGGCCGATGAAGAGCACCCCGGCAACCAGCACGACCAGCGCGCCGGCCAGCGGCCGCGAGACGTGGAAGCGGGCCCGGTCGGCGCCTTCCGGCTCGTAGAGGTACATCTGCTTGATCACCATCAGGTAGTAGTAGAGCGAGACAAAGGAGGCGGTGACGCCGATCGCGCCGAGCCAGAGGAAGCCGTTGTTGAAGGCGGCCTGGAAGATGATGAACTTGGTCGCGAAGCCGGCGAAGAGAGGCATCCCGGCGAGGGAGAAGAGCGCGGCGGCGATGCTGAAGGCGAGGAAGGGCTGACGCTCGGCCAGGCCGCGCAGATCGACGATGTCGTCGCGTCCGGTGCGGTTGTAGAAGGCGATGATGGCGGCGAAGACGGCGATGTTGGTTGTGACATAACCGATCAAGTGCAAGACCAGGGCTGAGGCCGCGTCCTGGGACTGGCTGATGTTGGCGGCGTCGAGCGCGACGATGCCGACGAGCAGATAGCCGACCTGCGAGATCGATGAATAGGCCATCAGGCGCTTGAAGTTGGTCTGCTGCAGGGCCATCAGGTTGCCGACGATCATGGTGGCGGCGGCGAGAATGCCGACGAACCAGACCCATTCGTGGGCAGCGGGCAGGAAGGCCTCGGAGAAGAGGCGGAGGAAGAAGGCGAAGGCGGCAGCCTTGCCGCCGGCGCTGAGGAAGGCGGTGATCGGCAGAGGCGCGCCCTGGTAGGCGTCGGGGGTCCACTGGTGGAAGGGGACGGCCGAGACCTTGAAGCCGAGGCCGGCGGTGATCAGGACGAGTCCGATCAGCAGTCCGGGCCGCGCGCCGTCGGGGTCGACGCCGCCGCTGCCGCCGGCGAACGAGGCGAGCTGTCCGGCGATGTTGCGGGTGCCCTCAACGACGTCGGGGCCAATCGCGGAGTAGGTGGTGCTGCCCGTGACGCCGTAGATCAGCGAGATGCCGTAGAGCATCAGCGCCGATGAGAACGCGCCGAGCAGCATGTACTTGAGCGAGCCCTCGTTGGAGAAGGGGTTGAGCTTGTTGAAGCCGACGAGGATGTAGAAGCTGAACGAGAGCAACTCGAGCGAGAGGTAGGCGGTCAGCAGTTCGCGCGAGGCGGCGAGCAACATCATGCCGAGGGTGGCGAAGATGATCAGGCCATAGAACTCGGCGTGGTTCTTGAGCCGCTCGCCGGCGAACTGCACGGCGGCCATCACGGTGAAGAAGGCGATACCGAGGAAGAAGACGCGGAAGAGGACGGTGAAGTGGTCGACCGCGAGCACGCCGCCGAAGTCGTCGTTGGTGTCCCAGTAGGCGACGGCGGTGACGACGGCGATCACGGCGAGGGCGGCGGCGGTGGCGTAGCCGAACCACTTCTGGTCGACCTGGCGGAAGACCAACGCGGCCGCGATCACGACCACGGCCAGACCGGCCATGACGAATTCGGGGATGATCAGTTGGTATTCGAGATCCATCAGGTTCACCGTCCGGTCAGTGAGCTGAGGGTGAAGAGGTTGCCGATCTGATCAACGCGGGGCAAATCGGCGACGGAGGGCGCGATCCGGTCGATGAACGGGTCGGGCCAGACGCCCATGGCCACGATCGGCGCGATCAGCACGATGGCGGCGGCGATCTCCCAGCGCGAGAGTTCCTTGAGGTTCTCCCAGCGCGGGTTGAAGGGACCAAGCGCGGCGCGTCCCATGAGCCTGAGCACGTAGATCGCGGTCAGGGCGGCAGAGAGGATGCCCAGCGCGGCGAAGAGCGGGAAGGTCTCGATGGTGCCGACGAAGATGTGGAACTCGGCGACGAATCCCGACAGGCCGGGTAAGCCGAGCGAGGTCAGGCCGGCGATGCCGAAGAAGATCACGAACAGCGGCATCTTGCGCACGAGTCCGCCGAAGACACGGATGTCCCTGGTATGGGCCTGGTCGTAGAGTCCGCCGACCATGGCGAAGAAGAGGGCGGTCATGACGCCGTGGGAGAACATCTGCAGTACGGCGCCGTTAACGCCGATGTTGTTCATCGTGCCCAGACCCATGAGGACGAAGCCCATATGCGAGACGGAGGAATAGCCGATCACAAACTTGAGGTCGGTCTGGTTGATGGCAGAGACCGCGCCGTAGACGGCGGCGACGCCGCCGAGGACCAGCAGGATCGGCATCCAGAAGTCGGTGCCGGCGGGCAGGATCTCCATGCCCAGGCGAATGATGCCGAAGGCGCCGAGCTTCATCAGCACGCCGGCGTGGAGCATGGAGACGGCCGTCGGCGCGGCGACGTGTCCGTCGGGCGACCAGGTATGGAAGGGGAAGAGGCCGGCGAGGATGCCGCAGCCAATCATGAAGAAGGGGAAGAACGTGTTGGCGAAGCCGCGGTCGAACTCGATATCGCGCAAGACCGCCATATCGAAGGTGCCCGCGCCGGCCTCGGCGAAGACGGCGAAGATGCCGACGAAGATCAGGACGGAGCCGCCGACCAGGACCATGGTCAGCTTCATCGCGCCGTATTCCTTGTTGGTCGAGCCCCAGACCACGATCAGCAGGTACATGGGCAACACGGCGAGTTCGTAGGCGAAGAACCAGAAGAAGAGGTCCTGGCCGATGTAGACGCCGTAGACGCCGGTGAACAGGGCCATGAAGAGGATGAAGAAGTCCTTCACCCGGTGGGTGATCTTCCAGGAGACGAGCACCCCGGCGAAGCCGACCAGGCCGTTGAGCAGGACCAGCGGCGCAGCGATGCCGTCGACGGCGAGGTGCAGCGAAATGCCGTTCTCGCCGAGGAAGCCGATGTTCTCGATCCAGGGGTACTGGAGGTCGAACTGGTAGCCGCCCTCGGAGAAGTCGTAGACGGCGAAGATCCAGATCGAGTCGATCAGCGTGGCGGTCGTGGCGATCAGGGCGATCCAGCGCACGACGTTGGCGTGCCGCGAGGGCACGAAGATCGTCAGCAGCATGGCTGCGCCGGGGATCAGCAAGAGCAGGAGGAGAGCTTCGCCTGCGTCCACGCCGTGTGCCTCTCTCTATCTCGTTCCGTGTACCGACGACCCGCTCATCCGCGCAGCAGGAAGGCGAGGCCGCCTGCCAGCGCGACGCCGATCACCATCAGCAGCGCGTAGTCGGGAATCCTCCCGGTGACGTGGTAGCGCAGCCAGTAGGCGGCGTAGCGCGTGGCGTCGGCGGGAGCGTTGATGCCGGTGTCGTTGACGATCATGCGGTCGAACCAGGCGACGACGCGGGCCAGGGGCAGCATGGCGCGGTCGATGCCCCACTGGTAGGCCTCGTCGAAGTAGAACTTGTTCTCGACGACGGCAGCCAGGCGGGGCTGGAACTCGCGCACGGCCTTGGCGCGCTCGGAGTTCTTGCCCCAGAAGAACCACCAGGCGGTGAGGAATCCGAGCAGGGACACGGTGCCGGTGACGGCGGCGATCGAGTTGGAGAAGTGGAAATCGTGCGGCTCGGGGAAGTAGATGTAGTTGTTGATGCCGCCGGGGAAGCCGAGCGCGTCGCCGACCTGGTCGAAGGCGACGAAACCGATCAGGAAGGTGAGCACGGTGAGGAAGACGAGCGGGATGAGGATGGTCGGGGCGGCCTCGCGGGCGCGGCGGATCACGACGAGATCCTTGGGCGGTCCGAAGAAGGTGATGATCACGAGGCGGGCCATGTAGAGCGCGGAGAGGAAGGCGGCGACGCCGAGCAGGATGGCGATCACGGTGTTGGCCCCACCCAGCGTGGCGACGAAGATCTCGTCCTTGGAGAAGAATCCGGACAGGGGCGGGATCCCGGCGAGGGCGACGGAGGAGATGATGAAGGTCGAGGCGGTGACGGGCATGCGCCACCAGAGTCCGCCCAGCTTGCGCGCGTCCTGCTCCTCGGTCATGTGGATGACGGAACCGGAGCCGAGGAAGAGGCAGGCCTTGAAGAAGGCGTGCGTGAGCAGATGGAACATGGCAATGCCGACCGCGCCGACCCCCAGGGCGACGAACATGAATCCGAGCTGGGAGACAGTGGAGTAGGCGAGCACCCGCTTGATGTCGTTCTGGGCGAGGGCCATGACGCCGGCCAGCAGGGCGGTGGTCAGTCCGACACCGAGGACGACGTTGGATGCGCCGGGGGTGACCTCGAAGACGGGCAGCAGCCGGGCGACGAGGTAGACGCCGGCGACGACCATGGTGGCGGCGTGGATCAGCGCGGAGACGGGCGTGGGGCCTTCCATCGCGTCGGGCAGCCAGACGTGGAAGGGGACCTGGGCGGACTTGCCGGCGGCGCCGAGGAAGAGCATCAGGGTGGAGAGGGTGAGGTAGCCGTCGCCCATGACCTGGGGCAGGTCGTTGACTCGGCCGGCCTCGGCGGCGGCGATGATGTCGGAGATCTGGAAGGAACCGGTCGCGCGCCAGAAGAGGATGATGCCGATGAAGAGGCCGACATCGCCGAGGCGGGTGGTGACGAACGCCTTCTTGGCCGCCTCGACGGCGGAGCGGCGCTCGTAGTAGAAGCCGATCAGGAGGAAGGAGCAGAGGCCGACGCCTTCCCAGGCGACGAACATGAGCAGCAGGTTGTCGGCCAGCACCAGAGTGAGCATGGCGGCGACGAAGAGCGAGAGCACGGCAAAGTACCACCAGTAGCGCGGCTCGGGCCGGCCGTGGTGGCGGAGATAGTTGGTCGAGTAGAGGTTGACCATCAGGGCGACGGTGGAGACGACGAAGACCATCACGATCGCGATCGAGTCGACCGTGAATCCGAGCCGCACGATGAAGCTGTCGAAGTTGATCCAGTCGGTGCCGACGTTGCGGATGCCGCCGAGTCCGGCGCCGAGCCAGTCGAGGTGGGATTCGAGGACGAAGAAGAAGAGAACGAAGACGGCGAGGGCGGCGCCGACGGAGATGAAGTCGCCGCCGCGGGGCAGCTTGCGGCCGAAGAGGAACAGCACGACGAAGGAGATGGCCGGGATCGCCGGCAGAATCCACGCGTGGTCAGCCCAGATCATCAGCGCACGCTCCCGCTTACCACTTGAGGAGATTCACTTCGTCGACGTTGGCGGTGGCCCGGTTGCGGAAGGTCCGCACGACGATGCCCAGCGCGAGCGCGACCTCGGCGGCCGCGATCACGATGATGAAGAAGGCGAAGACGATACCGGTGATGTTGCCAAAGTCGACATGCCCGTAGACGGCGAAGGCGACCATGTTGAGCGAGACGGCGTTGAGCATCAGCTCGACGGAGAGCAGGATCAAGACCGCATTGCGGCGGGTGAGCACGCCCATCGCGCCGATGGCGAAGAGGACCGCGTTGACGACGAGGATGTGCTCAAGGGCCGGCATCAGTTGTCGTCCTCGTCAGGTGAGGCGAGCATGATCGCGCCGTCGAGGGCGATCGAGAGCAGCACGCCGACGATGATGAAGGGGACGATCCAGAGGGTGAAGATGGCGTCGCCGATGGCCTGCAGGCCGACGGGCTCGATGGCGGACGAGGATTCGGGGGTGGTCCAGGTGGTGGCGACGATGCCGCCGATCAGCGCGGCCAGGAGTCCCAGCGCGGCGGCGATGCCGAGCGGGCGGGAGCGGCCGAAGAGCGCCTGCGGACGCTCGCGGGCGCGGGTCAGCATGAGCGCGAAGAGGATCAGGATGACGACGGCGGAGCCGTAGATCAGGAGTTGGACGAGGGCGATGAACTCGACCGTGAGGATCAGGTAGATGCCGGCCACACCGGCGAGCGAGGCGATGAAGAAGAGCGCGGCGTAGACGATGTTGCCGGCCGTGACGACGCCGATCGCGGAGATCAGCATGACCACGGCCAGGATCCAGAACACCACCTGGGTTGCGGTTACGCCGTCCTCCACTGGACCCCTCTCCCTCTGCTCTGGATGACTAGTCGCCGCCGGCTTCGACCGGGGTGACTTCGGGGGCGGTGATCACGCGCGGCGTGGCCGGCGTGGTTTGTACGGTTCGGGTGCCTTCGCCCTGCTTGCGGCGCATGATGTAGTAGACCAGTCCGGAGAGCGCGACGAGCAGGGCGAAGGAGACGAGGCCCACGACCCAGTCGGCGCCGCCGTAGGCGAGGATGATGCCGTTGGCGATGACCTGGACGATGGCGAAGGGCAGCAGCACCTTCCAGGAGAAGGACATGAGCTGGTCGATGCGCAGCCTGGGGAAGAGCGCCCGTGATCCGATCACGAGGACGATCATGACGGAGGTCTTGACGAAGGTCAGCACGATCTGCAGGCCGAGGCCGACATCCGCGCCGAACGGCCAGTTCCAGCCGCCGAGGAAGAGCGAGGAGGCGAGCACTACGAGCAGGAAGAGCGCGGTGTACTCGGCAAGGAAGAACATGCCCCAGCGCATGCCGGAGTACTCGACGAAGTAGCCGCCGACGACCTCGGATTCGGCGATCGGCATGTCGAACGGCGGGCGGTGCAGCTCGGCCAGCATGCCGACGATGAAGATGAAGAAGCCGAGCGGTTGCAGCAGGATGTAGGGCGTGGTGGTCTGATCGCCGACGATCGCGTTGATCGAGCCGGCGGCGGAGGCGTCGCCGTCGACGGCGAGCCGTCCGGCGGCGACCATCACTACTGCGACGATGATCAGGAGCATGGGGATTTCATAGGAGATCGCCTGGGCGGCGGCGCGCACGCCGCCGAGCAGGGCGTACTTGTTGTCGGAGCCCCAGGCCGCCATGACGACGCCGACGATGTTGAGTCCGAGGACGCCGAAGACGAAGAGCAGGCCGAGGTTGAGATCGCGGATGAACCAGGTCTCGGTGAAGGGCATCGGCACGAAGACGAGGAAGACGGGCACGAACGCCATGTAAGGCGCGAGCTCGAAGGCCCAGCGGTCGGCCGTGATCGGGCGGACGTCCTCTTTGGTGACCAGCTTGAGCGCGTCGGCGATTGACTGCAGGGTGCCGATCGGTCCGGTGCGGGTGGGGCCGACGCGCGCCTGGAATCGGGCGAGGATCTTGCGCTCGAGGTAGATCAGGGCGAAGGCCACGATCGTCATCAAGGCGACGATGAAGATGACGCGCAAGAGCGCGTCGATCCAATCGGGCATGCTGACGCCGGCGAACTCGCTCAGGACCATTTAGCGCATCCCCACCCGCAGTTGCGGCAACTCAAGCAGGTTACACGCGATCCGGCTTACACCCATCCTGTCGGGATGACCGCATGAGCCGTGAATTCGATGTTCCCGGGTGGGCGGGAATGACGGAGTTGTTGACATTAGCGGTCAACCTCGCAGAGCACGATGTCGATCGAGCCGAGCGCGACGACGGCGTCGGCGAGGTAGGTGTTGATCACTTGCGGCTTGAGCGAGGAGAGGTTGTGGAAGCATGGTGAGCGCATCTTGACGCGCCAGGGCTTGTCGGTGCCGTCGGAGACCATGTAGATGCCGTATTCGCCGCGGGGGTTCTCCTGGCGCATGTAGATTTCGCCGGGTTCGGGCCGCAGACGGGCGGGCATGCGCTCGGGCTCGATCGGACCCGAGGTGGGCATCTGGTCGAGCGCCTGGCGCAGGATGGTGACCGACTGGCGCATCTCTTCGAGGCGCACGAGGTAGCGGTCGTACACGTCGCCGCGCTCGCCGACGGGGATTTCCCAGTGGAAACGGTCGTAGATCGAGTACGGCTCGTCGACGCGCAGATCGAAGGGCACGCCGGAGGCGCGCAGCATGGGGCCGGTGACGCCGTAAGCGATCGCCTCGTCGGCGGTCATCGCGCCGATGTCGCGGCAGCGGGCGACGAAGACTTCGTTGTTGGTCATGAGCTCGTCGACGTCGCCGATGCCGATCTCGACCTGGTCGAGGACCCAGTGGGAATCCTCGATGAAGGTCTCGTGGGGCTCCCAGGCGAGTCCGCCGACGCGGAAGTAGTTGTACATGATGCGGTCGCCGCAGACGGCTTCGAACAGGTCCTGGATGCGCTCGCGTTCCTTGAAGGTCCAGGTGAAGGCGGTGCCAAAGTAGCCGACGTCAGTGCCGAATGCGCCCATGAACATGAAGTGGGAGAGGATGCGGTTGAACTCGGCGAGGATCAGGCGGATGTACTCGGCCCGTTCGGGGATCTCGATGCCGGCGAGTCGTTCGACGGCGTTGACGTAGACCCACTCGGAGTTGAAGGCGGCGAGGTAGTCGGTGCGGTCCTGGTAGCCCAGCGCGCCGCGGTAGTCGAGGTTCTCGGAGAGTTTCTCGCCGCCGCGGTGCATGTAGCCGATGTAGGGGATGGCGTCCTTGACGATCTCGCCGTCAACGGTGAGCACCATGCGAAAGACGCCGTGGGTGGCGGGGTGCTGCGGGCCAATGTTGATGTTCATGTCGACGGTCTCGAACTCGCGCTCGACGACGACGGGTTCGGTGAGGACTTCACCTTCGAAGGTTTGCTGGACCATGCGGACTACCCCCGGATGCTCGTCGTGTGGTGTGTCATGTCGCGATTGCGCCCCTGATGCTCGCTGCGTCCGGGTTTAGTCGCCGCGCAGTTGCGCGCGCCGGGCGGCGGCGAGCTCACGGCCGATGCGGACGCGCTCGGCCTGGGCGGCCGCGCGGCCTTCGGGGTCTTCTTCGGCGTCGGGAATGGTTGGCAGCTCGGGCGGGGGCGGAGCGGGTGGACGATCGTCCTGGACCGGAGCGCTGGAGGCTGCGGCCTCGGCTGCGGCAGGCGCGGCGGCCGGAGCAGCCGCGGGGGGCGGCGGCGGGGCGGCGCCTTCGGGCCGTGGACCACCGGCGGGCGGCGCGCCGGCCAGTCGCTCGGCGCGGCGGACCGCGGCGAGTTCGCGGGCGCGGGCGACGCGTTCGGCCTGTTCGGCGCGGCGCTGCTCGCGCTCTTCCTCGGTCATGTCCTCGACCCGCTTGCGCTCCGGAGCGGCCGCGGCGGCCGTGTCGGCAGGCGCCTCTTCCTCAGCCGGTTCGGGCGGCGGGTACTGCTTGGTGAAGAACTCGACATCGACGCCCTGTTCCATCTCGATCGGCGCAAGCGGGTGGCTCTTGCGCAGCGGATGGATGTCGATGTCTTCGTCGAGCAGCAGGTTGCGCGGGTCGGGATGACCGATGAACTCGATGCCGAACATTTCGCGGCATTCGCGCTCGGCCCAGTCGGCCATGGCATAGAGGTCGGCGACCGACTCGACGACGGCGCCCTCGCCGGGCAGCCAGGACTTGATCGTGACGGCCTGGCGCAGGGGAATCGAGTAGAGGTGGTAGACGATTTCGAGCCCGCGGTCCTCCCAGTCGACAGCGGTCTGGTTGCGCAACAGGTTCATCTGCAAGCGCTCGTCGTCGCGGCCGCGTTCGAGGACTTCGTGGATCGCGTCCAGGGGTATGGTCAGGGCGACATCGTCGCCTTTGGTCATGGCGGCGTCGAAGCTGACCAGGGGCATGACTTCGCGGTAGGTGTCGGCGATCGAGCCCGGCGGGGGCTCGTTGCCGGGCGGCTCTTCGGCAGCGACGGGCGTGCGGCGTGAGGTCATGGCGGACTAGTAACCCCGCGCGCGTTCCTCGACGATTTTCTCCTGCAAGGCGAGAAGACCGTCGATCAATGCCTCGGGGCGCGGCGGGCAGCCGGGGACGTAGACATCCACGGGGACGATGTTGTCGACGCCCTGGACGACGCGGTCGTACTGGGTATAGGGACCGCCGTTGGTGGCACAGGCGCCCATCGAGATCACCCACTTGGGATGCGGCATCTGCTCGTAGAGGAGCTTGACTGCGGGGGCCATTTTCTTGGTCACGGTCCCGGCGACGATCATCACGTCGGACTGCCTGGGCGAGGGCCAGGGGACGATGCCGAAGCGGTCGAGGTCGTGGTTGGCCATGTAGGTGGCGATCATCTCGATCGCGCAGCAGGCGAGGCCGAAGGTCATGGGCCAGAGCGAGGACTTGCGGGCGGCGGAGATCAGGGCTTCGGCGGGGGCCTGCATGACGCCGGGCAGCACGACCTTATAGGGCACGGTGGGCGGTTGGTCGTCGATGGCCTGCAGACGGAGCGACTCGGGCGAGATGATGACGGGCGTCGGATCGCCCATCTGTGGTGGCTGGGAGGTCGTCATAGGCTGCGCTCGCTCCGTTAGTTTCGTTGCCAGTCGAAGACGCCCTTGCGCCAGGCGTAGGCGAGGGCGATCAACAGCGTGCCGATGAAGAGGACCATCTGCCAGAGGATGACCTTGCCCCAGTCTGGTTCGCCCATCAGGCCGAGGAAGGAGACGGCCCAGGGGAAGAGGAAGACGACCTCGACGTCAAAGACGAGGAAGAGCAGGGCGTAGGTGTAGTAGCGGACGTGGACCTGGGCCCAGTTGCGGCCGATCGGCAGCATGCCGCACTCGTAGACCTGTCCCTTGAGCGCCGTGCGGCGCTGCGGCGCGAGCAGCTTGGTGGCCAACAGGGCGGTCAGGACGAGCATGATCCCGACCGGAATCGCGACCAGGACCGCGCCATAGTTCTCGAACAGTTCAGACACGTCTACCTGCCGTCACCCGCTCTGAAGGTACGCACCAGATTCCCCGATGCCGAACAGATCGTACCCGCGCGGTACGATCAGGGTCAATGTCTGGGGGAGCGCTCACGATTAGAGTCCGAGAGGTCGCGCTCGTACCTGAATTCGACGCTGTCGTTGACGTCGTCGAGCTTGCGGCTGCCCGACTTGACGTAACCCATGCGCTCGTAGAGCCGGTGAGCGTCCTCGAAGCGGGTGTCGGACCAGAGTTCGATCCGCCGGGCGCCGTGGTCGCGCGCCCAGTCGGCGGCGGTCTCGACGAGCCGGCGGCCCAGGCCTTGGCCGCGCAGGTGGGCGTCGAGATAGAGGCGATGCAGCTCGACGGTGGGTCCGTCGACGCGATTTGCCGCGATCGAGCCGACGACGCTACCTGATTCGTCGCGCATCACCCAGATCGCGCCGATCGGCGCGCGATAGGGGAAGGCCTGCTCCTCGGAGAGCAGATCCCAGAACTCGTCCACGGGATCCCAGATGAAGCCGTACTCGTCGAAGACGCGGTGAATGAGGTCGATGACTTCTGGCGCGGCGTCGTATCCGGCCGATTGAATCGGAAGGGTCATGGCGCGTTACCCTGCTGACTGAGAAGGCAGACCTGCAACAGGTTCGTGAGGAGCACGATATGGGACCGCTGAGCGGCATTCGGATCATTGAATTCCAGGGCATCGGACCGGGACCGTTCTGCGGAATGATCCTGTCCGACATGGGCGCGGACATCGTGCGCATCGACCGCGCCTCGAATGCGCCGTCGGAGGCGCCGGCCAAGCCGCCCGGCGACCTGCTGGCGCGGGGCCGGCGCTCGATCGCGCTGGACCTGAAGAATCCGGAGGGCGTCGAGGTGGCGCTCAAACTGATTGAGGGCGCGGACGCGCTGTTCGAGGGCTTCCGCCCGGGGGTGATGGAGCGTCTGGGGCTGGGACCCGACGTCTGCCTGGAGCGCAATCCGAAGCTGGTCTACGGACGGATGACGGGCTGGGGCCAGGAGGGTCCCTACGCGCACATGGCGGGGCATGACATCAACTACATCTCGCTGGCCGGCGCGCTGGCGCCGATTGCGCGCAAGGGTCAGGCGCCGGTGCCGCCGTTGAACCTGGTCGGCGACTTCGGCGGAGGCGGGATGTACCTGGCGGTGGGGATGCTGGGCGCGTTGATTGAGGCGCAGCGATCGGGCAAGGGGCAGGTCGTGGACGCGGCGATGGTGGACGGCGCATCGTCGCTGATCACGTCGGTGCATGCGGGCCTGGCGACGGGTGGCTGGCGTCGGGGGCGGGCGGCCAACGTGCTCGACACGGGGGCGCACTTCTACGACGCCTACGAGACGCTGGACGGCAAGTACGTCTCGATCGGATCGATTGAGCCGCAGTTCTACGCGGAGCTGCTGCACCTGCTTGGACTGGAGGGCGAGGAGTTGCCGCAGCAGATGGACAACACGCGCTGGCCGGAGTTGAAGGAGCGGGTGACGGCGATCTTCCGGACGAAGACGCGCTCGGAGTGGGAAGCGATCTTCGAGGGTTCGGACGTCTGCTTCGGTCCGGTGCTGGAGCCGTGGGAGGCGCCGAATCATCCGCATGCCAAGGCTCGGGGGGCGTTCGAGGAGGTTGCGGGCGTGGTCCAGCCGGCACCGGCGCCGCGGTTCAGCCGGACGCAGTCGGAGATCCAGGGTCCGCCGGCGTATCCGGGTGAGCACACGGACGAGATTCTGGGGGAGATTGGGCTGAACGGCTCGCAGGGCGAGGAGCTGAAGACGGCGGGCGCGGTTCGCTGACCGGCGCGCGGCGGTCTCGAGACTGGGGATGCGCAGAGCCCCCGACGCTTGGCGCCGGGGGCTCTGGATTGCTCCTGAGAGCGAGTGGACTTAGTAGTCCATGCCCATGTCGGGCATGCCGGCGGGCATGCCGGGGGCCTCGGGGATTTCGGCGACGAGCGACTCGGTGGTGAGCACCATGCCGGCGATCGAGACGGCGTTCTCAAGCGCGGAGCGGGTGACCTTGACCGGGTCGACGATGCCGTACTCGACGAGGTCGCCGTAGCGGTCGAGCTTGGCGTCGTAGCCGTGGGTGTCGTCGTCGACCTTGCGGATGCGGCCGATCACGACCGATCCTTCCTGGCCGGCGTTGAAGGCGATCTGGCGCAGGGGCGACTCGAGCGCGGTGCGCAGGAGGCGCACGGCGGTGCGCTGGTCGCCGGTCGAGGACTCGTCCATAGCGGAGAGGGCGCGGTCGGCGCGCAAGAGGGCGCAGCCGCCGCCGACGACGATGCCTTCCTCGACCGCGGCCCGGGTCGCGGAGAGCGCGTCTTCGAGCTTGGCCTTCTTTTCCTTGAGTTCGACCTCGGTCGGCGCGCCGACCTTGATCACTGCGACGCCGCCGGCCAGCTTGGCCATGCGTTCCTGCAGCTTTTCGCGGTCGAAGTCGGAGGCGGTGACGTCGATCTGGGCCTTGATTTCCTTGATCCGGTCCTGGATCGCCTCGTCGGAGCCGGAGCCTTCGACGATGGTGGTGTCGTCCTTGGAGGAGACCACGCGGCGAGCGCGGCCGAGGTCGGCGACCTGGGTCTGCTCGAGGGTGCGTCCGAGTTCCTCGGTGATCAAGGTGCCGCCGGTGAGGACGGCGATGTCCTCGAGCTGGGCCTTGCGGCGCTCGCCGAAGCCGGGGGCCTTGACGGCGAGGACGTTGATCGTGCCGCGCATCTTGTTGACGACGAGGGTGGCGAGGGCTTCGCCGTCGACGTCGTCGGCGATGATGACGAAGTTCTTGGTGATCTGGAGCAGCTTCTCCATCAGCGGGACGATGTCCTGGACGGCGGATATCTTGCGGTCGGTGATCAGGATGTAGGGGTCGTCGATCGCGGCTTCCATGCGCTCGTTGTTGGAGACGAAGTAGGGCGAGACGTAGCCGCGGTCGAGCTGCATGCCGTCGGTGAACTCGGTCTCCATGCGGATCCCTTGTCCCTCTTCGACGGTGATGACGCCGTCCTTGCCGACCTTCTCCCTGACGTCGGCGATGATGTCGCCGATTTCTTCGTTGTCACCGGAGATGGTGGCGACGGCGGCGATTTCTTCCTTCTTCTCGACGGGCTCGGCCATGTCGCGGAGTTCGTCGACGACGGCGCGGAGGCCCTGGTCGAGGCCGCGCTTGAGGGCCATGGGGTCGGCCCCGGCGGCGACGTTGCGCAGGCCTTCGGTGACGATGGCCTGGGCGAGGACGGTGGCGGTGGTGGTGCCGTCGCCGGCGACGTCGTTGGTGCGGATCGAGACTTCCTTGGCGAGCTGAGCGCCCATGTTGCGGAAGGGTTCGTCGAGTTCGATTTCGCGGGCGATGGTGACGCCGTCGTTGATGATCAGCGGAGCGCCGAACTTCTTGTCGAGGACGACGTTGCGGCCGCGCGGTCCGAGGGTGACCTTGACGGTGTCGGCGAGTGCGTCGACGCCTTCGCGGAGGGCCTTGCGGGCGTCCATGTCGAAGGCGAGTTGCTTACTGGCCATGATTGCTCCTTTGGGTCCCGTGATCGGAGGTCCCCGGAGGGGGAGCCGGGATCAGGGGGATTCGGACTAGACGACCAGCTTGGCGAGGACTTCGCGCTCTTCGAGCACGATCAGGTCCTCGTTGTCGATCTGGATTTCCTGGCCGGTGTACTTCTTGTAGAGGATGCGGTCGCCCAGTTCGATGTCGAGCGGCACGCGGTCGCCGCTGTCGTCGCGCTTGCCCGGGCCGACGGCGATGACTTCACCCTGCTGCGGCTTTTCCTTGGCCGAGTCGGGGATGACGATGCCGGAGGACAGGACCTGTTCCTGCTGGAGCGGCTTGATCACGAGGCGGTCGTTGAGCGGCTTGAGCTCGGTGGCCATAGTGCGGTCTTCCATTCCGTGTAGCTGATTGCGTGCCTGATTGGAGACGTTAGCACTCGAAGTGCGAGAGTGCTAACGAGTGCATCGTAGGCAAGGAGTTGACCTGCTGCAAGAGAGCGGGGGGAAACCGAAGCTGCCATTACGTCGAGCCGGGGCTTTGCTGCGGGTGTTGCGTAATCCACTGAACTTTGGCGGGCACGGCGGGGCCGGGGTCGGGGGAGCGGCCGGGAGAGAAAAAAACGGGCGGGGAGATTGGGGGGGATTACAAGGGGTCGTCGTCTTCTTCGGGTGGTTCGTCTTCGGGCGGGAAACCCTCACCCCAACCCTCTCCCAGAGGGAGAGGGGGCCGGAGGGAGCCGGCTCCAATCTCGTGTGCGGGGGAACCCTCACCCCAACCCTCTCCCAAGGGGAGAGGGAGACGGAAGGAGTCGGCTCGGTCGTGGAGGTCTCGGAGGAGGTGGCGGGCGACGTCGTAGGGGTCGGTGGTGTGGTAGAGGCGGTTGTTGCGGGCGGCGTTGGGGTTGGGCGGGAACATCTCGCGGACGAGGGTCTTGAGGGCTTTGAGCTGCTTGTAGGCGGGGATGTCGCTGTTGGCGGTGCGCCAGAGTCGGTCGATGTGGGCTCGGTAGTGGTAGGGGTTGGGCATGGGCGGGCTCCGATCAGGTTCAGATAGTACTGGTGTTCTTAGAGTATCAGGATTTCGTGGGGATGGGACGTGATGCCGGGCGCCAGCTGAGGTCTCGCCCCATGATTCGGTCAAATTTCCAACTTGCACAGAAACTACATACCAAATAGGCCCCATTGTAAACCAATCCACACGCTTGTCTCCGCTATACCTGTGTAGCGACGCAGGTCGTTGCGTGTAGCCGCCCGCATCGACATGCGCCGCCCTGAGTCACCGATCGAGTCCCGTAGGAGCGGTTGCCCGATGCGCTATC
>JAJDWB010000016.1 GCA_022825855.1 Dehalococcoidia bacterium | reverse complement strand
AGGGTCCGCGCAAGAATAACTTCCTAGAAGCGCCCGTAGTCTCGCAGTATAACCAACCGGCGCCGCGACTCTCGTGATCAGCGATCAGGCCCAGCCAGAAAGAGGATTCGCTGGATTCTGAGAAGCGCAGCCCTTCGAGTTGTGGCATCATTGCGGAAATCAGGATCCGCAATGGTGCCATAATGAGACCAATCCTGTTCTCCGCCGACACGATCATCGCCCTGCTCCGCAACCAGACCATCGCCTCGCTGGCCGAGGTCATGGCCGCGCTCGGCGACCGCGCCAGCAGGCGCACCGCGTTCCGCAAGCTCAAGGACATCGACGCCCGCACCAGCTACTCGCATCGCGGCGGCTACTACACCCTCGACCAACTCGCCCACTTCGACGAGCGCGGCCTGTGGTCCTTCGCCGGGGTTCGCTTCTCCCGCGCCGGCACCTTGGTCGCAACCGCCGAGTCGTTCATCAACCACGCCGAGGCCGGACACTTCGCCGACGAGTTGGACAACCTGCTCGGTGTCGGTACCCAGGACGCGCTGCGCAAGCTCGTCGATGACGGGCGGCTGACACGGCACAAGCTCGCCGGCCAATTCCTCTACTGCGCGGCCGACCGCGCGCAGCAGACGCACCAGGTGCGCGCCAGACGCCTGCTGCTGGCCACGCCCGGACTCGGACAACCTCTGCCCGACGCCGACCTGATGCCCGAGGAGCTGCGGGCTGCCATCGTGTTGTTCGCCAGCCTGCTCGACGAGCGGCAGCGGCGGCTGTTCGCCGGCCTCGAAGCCCTCAAGTGCGGGTGGGGCGGCGACCGGCGCATCGCCCGACTGCTCGGCATCGACCCGTCGACGGTCGCCGCCGGCCGGCGGCAACTGGTCGAGCGTGACGTCGAGGTCGACCGCGTGCGGCGCGCGGGCGGCGGACGCACACCAACGGAAAAAAAACGCCGGAAGTCATCGCCTGCATCAAAGCCTTGATGGAGCACGAGACGGCCGGCGACCCGGTCAGCGGCCTGAAGTGGACACGCCGTACGACCGCCAAGGTCGCCGACCAACTGTGCGCGCTCGGCATCGACGTCTGCCCCCGGACGGTCGCTCGACTGCTCAAGGCGATGGGCTATTCGCTGCGCGTCAACCACAAGAAGCTCGCCGGCGCTTCCCATCCGAGGCGCGACGACCAGTTCCGGTACATCGCCGACCTGCGCGAGCGCTGCGCCGCCGACAACGTCCCGGTGTTCGGCGTCAATTACTTTTGCCGGTCGGCGTCAACTATTTTTGCCGGTTGAGAGGATCGGAGATCAGTATCGAGGAAGGTGATGCCTGTGTAGCCTGTGGGCGCCGTCTGCGGCGTCCAAAGCGGGGTGGGAAACGCGCTTCTTCGACCGTCACACGTTCTCCTGATCGTTCGCGCGCGTTTTCCACGCCGCTGGCAGGGTGCACAGGCCCTCGGGAGTTCGGGAGTCGAACCGATCATCGAGCAGGGGCTCAACGAGCTCGGTCACGGCCGAGAACGCGCTCGGAATATGTCGCCGCCGAGGCCATGTTCGGTTTCGAACCGCCAGACGCTCAGGAGCTCGCGAAATCGGTCGGAAGATCCGGTCGCACTGCCTGGTTACGTAACCGCGGTACAATGCGATCGGGATGCCCCTGACCAACGCCGAGAAACAGCGACGGTGGCGCGAGCGGCGCGCGGCCGGGACACCGGTAGTGCGCTACGTGAAGGCCGCCGAGCCGAAGCGTTCACGACCGGAACGGTGGCGTGCGGCCGTCGCCACGCTGCGCGAGCTTCAAGACAGCTACCAGTCGTGGCGAGACAATCTTCCGAAATCGTTGGAGGACTCGGCCACGGCCGAGCTGCTGGACGCGGTCATCGCGGTCGACCTCGACCATCTCGACATCGAGTTGCCCAAGGGATTCGGGAGGGACTGACGATGACGTCTACGGTCGAGAGCACGCTCGGGACGTCGCCGCCGTAGCCATGCTCGGTTTCGGACCGCAGACGCTCAGGAGCTGGCAGGTCGTCGGCGCCGTGGCAACAGTGGACCCGGTGGCCGTCCACGACGTGCTGGCGGTGGTGACGGCGCCGGCGACGTGGGCCGTGACGGGTCGGTTCGAAAGCTCGGCACGTCGAACTCGAGCACCACCGAGTGGTGCACCAAGCGGTCGATCGCCGCGGCGGTAGCCATCTGGTCCCGGAAGATCCGGTCCCACTGGCTGAAGACCAGGTTGCTGGTCACCATCACCGAGCGCCGCTCGTAGCGCTCGGCCAGCAACGTGAACAGGACCTCGGCTTCGTCGGGACTCTGCTGCACGTAGCCCAGATCGTCGAGCAGGATCACCTCGAAGAGGTCGAGCTTGCGCAGCGCCCGCGGGAGGTCGAGGTCACGTTTGGCGCCGAGCAATTCCTGCACCAGGGCGTAGGCCGGCACGCACAACACGCTGTGGCCTGCCTCGACCAGCGCATGCGCGACGGCGCACAGCGCGTGGCTCTTTCCGACCCCGGGCAAACCAAATGCGAGCACATTGGTCGCCGTCTCGAGGAATGCCCCGCTGGCCAGCGTCTTCAACTGCTGCACGACCGGCGCAGGCAACCTGCCGGTGTCGAGCGTCTCGAACGTCTTGCCGGGCGGCAGACGCGATGCCCGTCGCAGCCGGGCAATCCGGCGCTGGCGTCGCGCCTCGGCTTCGGCTTCGAACACTTCCAGCAGCACGGGCAGCGCGTCGTGGTGTCCGGCCTGTGTCAGCCGCGGTACCAACTCCTCGGACGCCGTCGTCAGGTTGAACTGCGTCAGCAGCGTCGTCACCTGCGTGCTCGGCGCCGTCATCCGTGCAGGCCTCCGGTCAACAGCGCGTCGTACCGTGTCAGGTCCGGCCGCGGGATGTGCACCACCGGCACGGTTGGGACCGGCGGACGCACCTCGGCCTGGACGCTGGCGTACTCGCACGTGTCGCCGGCGTCGAGTCGAGCCCGAAGCGTCGCCTCGACCTGCCGCTCGCTGGTCGTGGCCGCCAGGTGCAACAGCCGCACATACTCGACGTCGGCCCGCTCGCCGTGCGTCCGCCCCAGCGCGTCATACGCCGCCCGGAACGTCAGCGACGGGAACAGCTCTTCCCGGAAGCGGTAGCGGGCAAAGGCCCCCGGCTTGCGGACCAGGCTCGCGATGATGTGGCGATAGTCGATCCGGTGATCCGCCGCGCCTCGAAGACGCGGCATCGTGCACAGCACCCGGCCGCCGTAGAGGATCTCGACCGTCGACGGGTGCTGACGAGCCTCGACCGTGTGACCGATCAGGCGCGACGGCACCGAGTAGATCCGGCTGCCGATGCGAATCGTGCTCCACTTGCGCACTCTGCACTGGAACGTCGTGTACTCCGGGACCCGCGCCGCCGGCAACGGCCGCAGACACGAACGCTCCTCGGCCAGCCGAGCCGCCGCCGGCCGGTTCCGCTCCTCGTCGACGACCGCACGCACGAAGCGCAGATACGCCGACTCGTCGACGAAGTCTCTGTCGCCCCGCAGCAGCAGCGCCTGCTCGATGGCGGTCTTCGTGCGGAAGTGCGCCTGCTCGGCCACCCCGTTCTCGTGCGGTTTCCCCGGCTGGATCCGCGACGAGTCCAGCCCGTAGTGGTCCAGCACCTGCCGGAAACGCGCCGTCAGCTGGCGCCCACCGCTGCGCTTCAACTCGTGCGTCGCCGCCGACAGGTTGTCGTGACGAAGCAACGCCGGCACCGCACCCAGCGTCCACAGCGCCCCCTGCAGGCCGGCCACCAGCGCCTCGAACGTCTCGCTCACCGCCAGCCCCACATACGTCCACTTGCTGTAGCTCAGCACCCACTCGAACAGCAGGTGCGGGAACGGCACGCCCCGTATCGTCACGCCCAGATCGCTCGCGTCGGTGAAGTCGAACGCCGCTTCCCGACCCGGGACCGCCACCTGCTCGAAGTAAACCTCGCGATCCGGACCGTCCTGCACACGCCACTCGCGAACCCGCCGCTGAAGTGTCCGTAGCTGCCCTGTCTGAAAACGGCCCGGATGCCGCCGGCACAGCGCCTTGAACAGCGTCAGCACCTGCAGCCGGCCGTCGGTATCGGCCACCAGCTGCGGCACCACCTCCGACTCCCACACCCCAGCGAACGGATCCTCCCGCGTCCGCCACGTCCGCGGCGCCTTGGCCGTCGACGGCAACGCACCGCTCTGCCACTGGCGCGCCGTCCGCTCGCTCATTCCCGCCGCGACCGCGGCCGCCGCCAACGTCTTCCCCGACATCCGTTTCTCTCGCAATCGTCGAACCTGCGCATCCGTGACCAACCCGTCCTCCGCAAGGAAAACAGGCAGTGTCACACGCCTCGCGGCCGCCCCCGCGACCATCCGATCGCCACCTCGGCAACCGGCAAAAACAATTGTCGTTGATCA
>JAJDWB010000010.1 GCA_022825855.1 Dehalococcoidia bacterium | reverse complement strand
AGCCGCCCGCCCGTCGCGCCGCCCGGCCGCCGCCGCCGCCGCGACACCCCATCCGCTCACCCAACCGCCGGACCGGCAAGTCGCGTCGTCGCGCCCCACACCCGCGCCGCCCACCAAACCACACTTACGCGCAGGTCTCCAAAGGGAGAGGGAGCCGGAGGGGGCTCGTGTTTTCGGGGGTTGGCGGGACGGCTGAGGTCGCTGCTGGTGGCAAAGTTGGGAGGATCGTGGTTCCTGCCTTTGCAGGAATGACGGAGGGAGGGCAGGAATGACGGAGGGAGGGCAGGAGTGATGGAGGTGACTCATTCCCGCCGGTTGGCTTGTTGCAAGCAGTTGCAACAAGGCGGCATGGGCCATAGTCTGAGCGCATGCGACGCATTGTTCTCTTCCTGCTGGCTCTGCTGACCGTCGCCTGTAGCGCCGACGATGTCGACGACGACCGATTTCTCGTCGTCACGACGGTGGCGCCGCTGCGCAACATCATCGAGGAGGTCGGCGGGGACCGAATCAACGTCGTGGCGCTGGTGCCCGAGGGCACCAACAGCCACACCTTCGATCCGCCGCCGTCCGCGGTCGGCGAGATCGAGCGGGCCGACCTGATCGTGATCAACGGTCTCAACCTGGAGCTGCCGACGCTGGAGCTGGCCGAGGCCAACGCGGCCGAGGAGACGCCGATCGTGCTGCTCGGCAACCGCGCGGTCTCGCCCGACGAGTACGTCTTCGACTTCTCCTTCCCCGAGTCGGACGGCAATCCCAACCCGCACCTCTGGACCGCGCCGCATCTGGCGGTCGAGTATGCAGTGATCGTGCTGGCGGCGCTGAGCCAGATCGACGCGGGGGGCGCCGACTACTACGCGGCCAACGCAGAGCGCCTGATCGAACGGCTCTGGGCGCTGGACGAGGCGATCGCCGCCGCGACCGCGACCATTCCCGACGCGCACCGCAAGCTGATCACCTACCACGACTCCTTCCCCTATTTCGCGCCCCGCTACGGTCTGGAAGTGATCGGCGCGATTCAGCCGTCCGACTTCTCCGAGCCGTCGCCGCGCGAAGTCGCCGACCTGATCGAGCAAATCCGCGATGCCGGCGTGCCGGCCATTTTCGGCTCGGAAGTCTTCCCCTCGGAGGTGCTGGACACGATTGCCGCCGAGGCCGGCGCGGTCCAGGTCTCGACGCTCTCCGACGACGACCTCCCCGGTCTGCCCGGTGATCCCGAGAACACGCTGCTCGCGATGATGGTCGAGAATGTCCGTACCATGGTGACCGCGCTGGGCGGCGACGCCTCGGCGCTGGACGGATTCGACGCAGGCAGCACATGGCGACCATCGGAGTAAACGAGCTGGTCCGGCTGGACGGCGTCGCCCTCGGCTACGAGGGACTGGTGGCGCTGCGCGACGTCAACCTGCGGATTGAGCCGGGCGAGCTGATCGGCATCGTCGGACCGAGCGGCAGCGGCAAGACGACCCTGCTGCGCTCTCTGGTCGGCCAGACCGAGATCTTCGCCGGCGACGCCCTGCTGGCCGACGACACGCGCGTCGGCTACGTGCCCCAGGTCGAGACGGTCGACTGGAATTTTCCGATCACGGTGGAGCAGGTCGCCCTGCTGGGCAGTTGGCGGACCCGCCGCTGGCTGCCCTGGACCAGCCGCAGCGAACGCAACCGGGCCCGCGTGGTGCTGCGTCAACTGGGCATCGCCGACCTGCTCCACCGGCCAATCCGCGCGCTCTCGGGCGGCCAGCAACAGCGCACGTTCCTCGCCCGCGCCCTGATCCGATCGCCCGACCTGCTGCTGCTCGACGAGCCTACGTCGGGCGTCGACATCAAGACCCGGCACGAGATCCTGCACCAGTTGGCCAGTCTCAATCACGCCGGCGTGACGGTCGTGCTGACCACGCACGACCTCAACGGCGTCGCCTCGCACCTGCCCCGGCTGATTGCGTTGGGCGAAGAGACCGTGCTGGCCGACGGCCCGCCCTCGGAAGTGCTGCAGCCCGACGTGCTCGAACGCGCCTACGGTCAGCCGATGCTGGTCGTCCGCAGCGGACACGAGACCTACGTGCTGCCGGTGCCCGAGGAGGCGCCCGGCGCGCACGAGGGCGAGGCGATCCCGGCGGGCGAGATCGAGGTGATCGCCGGCCCGGACCACGACGATGCTTGAGCCCTTCGAGTTCGGATTCATGCAGCGGGCGATGATCGCCGCCGCGCTGGTCGGCGGCGTCACGGCGGCGGTCGGCGTCTTCGTCATCCTGCGCCGTCTGGCCTACATTGGACACGGCCTGGCGCACAGCATCTTCGGCGGCGCGGTCGTCTCGTTCACGCTGGGCGTCAACTTCTTCCTCGGCGCGAGCATCTGGGGCGCGTTCTCGGTCTTCCTGATCAACCAGGCGGCGCGGCGCCGGCAGATCGGCGGCGACGCCGCGATTGGGATCATCACGACCGCCGCCTTCGCCATCGGCATCGCCGTGATCTCGCGGGCGCGCAGCTTCACCCGCGACTTCGAGGCGGCGCTGTTCGGCGAGATCCTCGGCATCACCGCGCAGGACCTGTGGATGACCGTGGCCATGGTCCTGCTGATCTCGATCGTGCTCTTCCTCTTCTGGAAGCAGCTCGTCTTCATCACCTTCGACCAGGACGTCGCGACCTCCTACGGGATCCCCGTGCGCTGGGTCGAGGCGATCTTCTCGCTCGTACTCGCCGCGACCGTCGTGGCCGCCTTGCAGGTGCTCGGCGTCACCCTGATCGCGGCGGCGCTGGTCATCCCGCCGGTCGTGGCGCGGATGCTGACCGACTCCTTTCCGCGCATGTTCCTGATCGCCGTCGTGATCGGCGCGCTGACGGGGTTCATCGGCGTCTACGTGTCCTGGTTCGTCGACGTATCCTCGGGTGCGACGGTGGTGCTGGTCCAGGCGGCGGTCTTCGCCCTGACCCTGCTCTGGGGCGTGATCGAGTCGCGACGCGGGCGCAGCGCCACGCGCCGGGCCGAGCGGCTCGCCGGTCTCGAACGCGCGCTCAACGACTGAGCCGGTCGCGGCTGCGTTGGGTCTCGCTCGGGAATGTTGCCGAAGCTCTCTAGACTTGACATATGGTCAGCGATTCCCGGCCCGTCCCTCCCGATCCGCTGGACGGTGAGCCGCCGCTGTTTGACCTTGCCGCGCTGGAAGAGGGTCAACCGCCGCTCGATCCAGAAACGCTGGTCCGCGTCTCCGAAGCGCTGGCGGAGGCGGAAGGGCGCAGCGAGCGCGGCTGGCTCTCGGACTGGCCGGCTGGCCCGATCCCGACCGCTCCGCCGCCCCTGGCGCTCGACGACGGGGCGGCCGCGGAGCCGCTTGCCGATGCCGGCGCGGCCGCCCCGCCCGCCGCTCGGCCGCGCCGAGCCGCGCCGGCGGAGCCGCCCGACCTGAGCGGGCTGAGCGGGAACGAGGTCGCCCAGCGAGTCGCCGACGGACGCGTCAATCGCGACACCTCGAAGCAGCGCAGCGACGTCGATGTTGTTGTCTCCAACGTCTTCACCTACTTCAACATGATCCTCTTCGGTCTGATCGGCATCCTGCTGGTCCTGGCCGTGACCGAGCAGAAGACCGATCACCTGCAGGATGCGGCGTTCGTCGGGATGGTCGTGCTGGCCAACGTGCTGGTCGGCACCTTCCAGGAGCTGCGGGCCACGCGCAAGCTGCGCCAGCTCGTCGCCCTGACCGCGCCGACCGCCACGGTCGTGCGCGACGGCGAAGAGACCGACGTGCCGGCCACCGACGTCGTCGAGGACGACCTCGTCGTGCTGCGCAGCGGCGACCAGGTTGTCGCCGACGGACCCGTGGTCTGGGACGAGGCCGAACTGGACGAGTCGATCCTGACCGGCGAGACCAGCTCCGTGCGCCGCGGTCCGGGCGACGACCTGGAATCGGGCGCGTTCTGCGTGGGTGGCTCCTGCTACTACCGGGCCAGCCGCGTCGGCGACCAGTCGCGCGCCGTGCGCGAGACCCGCGACGCCCGCGAGTTGACCCGGAGCGAGACGCCGCTGCAACTGCGTTTCAAGCGCATTCTCGACGGGCTGATCGTGGCCACCGCGATCCTCGGCCTGCTGATCCTGATCTCCTTCCTGATCACCGGCCGCGAGTTCGACGAAGCGGTCAAGGCGACGATCGCGACCGCCACCTCAGTCGTGCCCGAGGGACTGATGCTGGGCTTCACCGTCGCCTTCGCCGTCGGCGCGCTGCGCGTCTCGCGGCTCGGCGCGATCGTGCAGGACAACACCGCGGTGGAGGCGCTCAACTATCTCGACACGATCTGTCTCGACAAGACCGGCACGATCACCGCCAACCGGCTGCAGGTCGACGATGTGCGCTGGGCGCCGGGCGGGCGTCCGCTGGCGGGATGGCTGGGCGCGTTCGCGGTCTCGACCTCGGCCAACAACCGCACCGCGGAGGCGCTGGCGCATGCCTTCGCATCGCAGTCGAACGGGGCCGAATCCGTGGCCGACGAGCCGTTCAACTCCGAGCGCCGCTGGAGCGCGGCGCGCCTGCGGCTGGGCGGCGAGGAGCGCGTCTTCGTGCTCGGCGCGCCGGAACGGCTGCTGCGCTCGGAGGGCGACGACGCCGAGGCGCGGGGCGAGTTGCTGGCGGAGTACGAACGCGCGGCCGAGCGCGGTCTGCGCGGCATCGTCTTCGCCGAGGCGGCGGCCATGCCCGACGCCGAGACCGACTCTCTATCGGCGCTGCGCATCGTCGCGCTGATCACGGTCGCCGACGAGCTGCGGCCGGAGATCGCCAACGCCTTCCGCATGATGCACGAGCTGGATATCGAACCGAAGATCATCAGCGGCGACAACCCGGCCACCGTCGCCGCGCTCGTCCAGCAGCTCGGCATCCGGCTCGAGGGCGGCCTGATCACGGGTACCGCGCTGGCGCGGCTGAACGAAGACGAACTGGCCGACGCCGTGGAGGAGAATTCAGTCTTCGGCCGGATCGCGCCGCAGCAGAAGGAAGAGATCGTGGCGGCGCTGCAGCGCAACGGTCACTACGTGGCGATGGTCGGCGACGGCGCCAACGATGTGCGCGCGCTCCGTCAGGCCGATGTCGGTGTGGCGATGGAATCGGGCGCCGGCACGGCCAAGGGCGTCGCCGCAATCGTGCTGCGCAACGACTCGTTCGAGGCGCTGGTCCAGGGCACGGGCATCGCGCAGAGCGTGCTCGGCAATGCCTCGCAACTCTCGAAGCTGTTTGTGACCAAGAGCTTCTACGCCTTCCTGATCATCTTCATCTCCAACATGATGGGTCTCGAGTTCCCCTTCCTGCCGCGTCACGGCTCGCTCACGGCCCTGTTCACTCTGGGCGTGCCCGCCGTGTTCATCACCCTGACCAAGCCGCCGCGGGCGGCCGGCCACGACTTCCTGTCGTCGACCATGCGCTTCGCGATCCCGGCGTCGTTGGGGCTCGCCGTCTCGGCGGTGGCCGTGCACTTGTTGACCGAGGGCATCCTCGGCCGGCCGGTCGAGGACGCGCGCACGCTGGTCTCGACCACGATCGGCATCGTCGGACTCGCCTACATGGTCGAAGTGATCGGTTACCAGGGCGCGACCCGCGAGAACCTGATGCGCCCGGCCCTGGTCACGTTCTTCGGCGTCGCGCTGCTCGGCGCGTTCATTCTCACGCTCTACACGCCGCCGCTGCGCAACTTCTTCGACTTTTCGCCGCTCTCGGCCGGCGAGTGGGCGATCATCGCTGTGGCGGTCGCCTTCGCGATGGCGGGTAAGTGGGCGCTCTCGACTTACGCCGCGCAGATCATGCGACGCCTCACGGGTCAGAGGTATGAAGAACTCGCCTCGCGGGGACGCGCCGTCTGAGCGAGCCGCCCTCACCCCAACCCTTTCCTTCGGGGAGAGCGGAAGCTCAGTCTGCGTAGAGCGCGGCCAGCTCAGGGTCTTTGGCCGCCAGCATCTCGGCGAGGTCGAGCAGGACCCGGCACTGCTTGTAGGTCGCGTCGTCCTGCATTTTGCCGTCGACGACGGCCACGCCGCCGGATCCGCCGGCCTCCTCCATCGCGGCGACCACGCGCCGCGCGAACGAGACCTCGTCCGGGTTGGGCCGGAAGACCGACTTGGCGATCGGAATCTGATTGGGGTGCAGCGTCCAGGCACCGACGCAGCCGAGGATGAACGCAGCCCGGAACTGGTCCTCGCAGCCGACCGGATCGGAGAAGTCGCCAAAGGGACCGTAGAACGGATAGATCTCGTTGGCCGCGCAGGCGTCGACCATGCGGGCCAGCGTGTAGTGCCACGGGTCCTGGATGTAGGGCGTGCGCGGCGCGGATTCGTCCTCGGGGTCGGCGTCGGTGCGGACGACGTAGCCCGGGTGCGGCCCGCCGACGCGGGTCGTCTTCATCCGCCGCGAGGCCGCCAGGTCCGAGGGTCCCAGGCTCATGCCCTGCAGGCGCGGGCTCGACTGTGCGATTGCCTCGACGTTGGAGACGCCCTCGGCCGTCTCCAGGATCGCGTGGATCAGGATTGGCCGGGTGAGTCCGTTGCGCGCCTCGAGCTGGGCCAGGAGCAGGTCGAGGAAGCGGATCTCCTCGGGCCCGTTGACCTTGGGCAGCATCACCGTGTCCAGCACACCGCCGATCTCGGCGGTGAGTTCGAGCATGTCGTCGAGGAACCAGGGACTGTCTACCGCGTTGACCCGCGTCCACAGCCTGGTCGCGCCGAGATCGAGCGTCCGACCCACCTCGATCAGGCCGGCCCGCGCCGCTTCCTTGGCGTTCGGCGGGATCGCATCCTCCAGGTTGCCGAGCAGGATGTCGACCGTCGGCGCGAGCTGCGGCAGCCGATTGCGGATGCGCTCGTTGGACGGGTCGAAGAAGTGGATCATGCGCGAGGGATAGGTGGGGATATCGGCGGGCGGGTCGGGCGCGCCGAGCACCAGCGGGCGCAGGAACTGTCGGGGAGTGGGCATCGGTCGATCTCCTGGATACAACCCAGAGCGTATGGGCCGCTCTCGATACCCGCCAAGACCGAGACTCCCGGACTCGGCGCTACTCTGCGCAACATCGACGCAAGCTGGAAATGAGACGCATATGGCCATCGATCTGACCGTGGGCGCCGTGCTCCCGACCAACGAGATTGGCGCCGATCCCTCGGCGATCCGCGACTTCGCCCAGGCCGTGGAAGGCATGGGTCTCGATCACCTGCTGATCTACGACCACGTGCTGGGCGCCGATTCCTCGGTCCACCGGATGACCGGACCCTACACCGACGAGCATCCCTTCCACGAGGTCTTCGTCACGCTCGGCTTCATCGCCGCCTGCACGCGCAATCTCGGTCTGGCCACGGCGGTGCTCGTGCTGCCCCAGCGACAGACCGCGCTGGTGGCCAAGCAGGCCGCCCAGCTCGCCGTGCTGTCCGAGAACCGCTTCCGGCTCGGCATCGGCAGCGGCTGGAACCACGTCGAGTATGAGGCGCTGGGCGAGAACTTCCGCAACCGCGGCCGGCGCCAGGAGGAACAGATCGAGCTGATGCGCCGGCTCTGGAGCGATCACCTGGTCGACTTTGACGGCGAGTTTCACCAGGTCACGGCGGCCGGCATCGAGCCGCGCCCGTCGGAGCCGATCGAAGTCTGGTTCGGCGGCGCGCACGACCGCCAGCTGCGGCGCACGGCCAAGATCGGCGACGGCTGGTTCCCGGTCGGCGCGCCCAACGCCGACTCCGCCGCGATGGTCGACGCGCTCAAGGGATACCTGCGCGACCACGGCCGCGACGCCGACAGCTTCGGCATCGAACCGCAGGGGCAATACCGCGGCGGCAATCCCGAGCTCTGGGTCTCGCACGCGCAACGCTGGGCCGACCTCGGCGCGACGGCCATCTCGATCGCCACGATGAACGCCGGACTGCCCAACATCGACGCCCACATCGAAGCGGTGCGCGAGTATCGGGACGCGGTGACGGCGTAGTCCAGATCGAGTTCGGGGGGAGCCCCCCCTTCAGCCTGCGGCAGCTTCCCCCCAGAGGGGGGAAGCGGGAAGCACGGGAGCGTTCAGCGAGTTGCGCGGCCCTGGGCGGCGACGGCGGCGGCGGCTTCGGCGGCCGCCCGCTCGCCTGCGAGGTAGCCGCGCTCGACCACCTGCAACCCCTGGTCGAGCGTGTATGCCAGCGGCATGCCGGTGGGAATGTTGAGGCCGGTGATCTCCTCGTCGGAGATCGATTCGAGGTGCTTGACGATCGCGCGGATGCTGTTGCCGTGCGCCGCCACCAGCAATCGTTGACCGTCGCGCAGCGCCGGCGCCGCCGCCGACTCCCACCAGGGCAGCACCCGCTCCAGCGTCAGCTTGAGCGACTCGGCGGCCGGCAGCGCATCCCCCGGCGCGTAGCGGTAGCGCCGATCGAAGCGCGGGTGGTCGGGATGGTCGATGTCCAGCGGCGGCGGCGGAATGTCGTAGGAACGCCGCCAGATGTGTACCTGCTCGTCGCCGTGCTGAGCCGCCGTTTCGGCCTTGTTCAAGCCCTGCAGCGCGCCGTAGTGACGCTCGTTCAATCGCCAGTCCCGCGCCACCGTCAGCCAGGGCGCCTCAATCTCGTCGAGGATGATCCAGAGCGTGTGGATCGCCCGCTGCAGGACCGAGGTCCAGGCGGCGTCGAACTCGATCCCCGCCTCGCGAATTTGCCCTCCCGCGCTGTGCGCCTCGGCGACGCCCTGCTCGGTCAGATCGACGTCGATCCAGCCGGTGAAACGGTTCTCCAGATTCCACTGACTTTGCCCGTGACGCACGAGCACCAGGTTGGGCCTGCCGATGTCGTCTGACATGGGCACAGGCTACCCTGCGTGTGCCATCACCACCCCGCGGAGGACGACCCATGAGTGACGCGGAGCGCTCGTCCGACACCGTCTTCGGCGCGATCGTGCGCGGCGAGATTCCCGCCAACGTCGTCTACGAAGACGAACAGTGCATCGCCTTCCGCGATCTCAACCCGCAGGCGCCCACCCACATCCTCGTCATTCCCCGCGCCGGCATCGCCGGATTGCAGGAAGCCGACCGAGCAGAGCCGGCCCTGCTCGGACACCTGATGCAGGCCGCCCAGACCGTGGCCCGGCAGGAGGGTCTGGAAGCGGACGGCTGGCGACTGGTCGTCAACGTCGGAGAGGCGGCCGGGCAGACCGTCGCGCACCTGCACCTGCATGTACTTGGCGGCCGCAACCTCTCCTGGCCGCCGGGCTGAGCCTGCCGACCGGACCGAGCGAGGGACTATGAGCGCGTTGCTCGAAGTGAGCGAGTTGGACAAGCGCTTCGGCGGCTTGCGCGCCTGCGACCGCGCCTCGTTCGAGGTCGAGCAGGGCCAGATCGCCGGCATGATCGGCCCCAACGGCGCCGGCAAGACGACCGCCTTCAACTGCGTCGCCGGATTCCTCAAACCCGACGGCGGTCGGGTCCGCTTCGACGGCCAGGACGTGACCGGATTCCCGCCCCACCGGATGTTCAGCAACGGACTCGTGCGCACCTTCCAGATTCCGCAGGAACTGGACACGATGACGGTGCTGGAGAACCTGATGCTGGCCGGCGAGCGCCAGTCGGGCGAGGAGGTCTGGCGCAACTGGCTGCTGCCCTGGCGCGTGCGCGAGGAAGAGCAGCGGCTGGAGGCTCGCGCCCATCAGGTGCTGGAGCTGACCCAGCTCGGACACCAGGCCTACATCCGCGCCGGCGCGCTCTCGGGCGGCCAGCGCAAGCTGCTCGAACTGGCCCGCGCGCTGATGGCCGAACCGAAGATGATCCTGCTGGACGAGCCCGGCGCCGGCGTCAACCCGGCCCTCGTCCGCCTGCTCTCCGAGCACATTCGCGAGCTCAGCGAGCAGCTCGGACTGACCTTCCTGATCATCGAGCACAACCTCGACTTCGTCCGCCAGCTCTGCGAGCCCGTAATCGTCATGGGCCAGGGCCGCGTGCTCGCGGTCGGCGGGGCCGAAGAGGTGCTCACCGATCCCGAGGTCCAGGCCGCCTACCTGAGCGGACAGCGCACATGAGCACGCGCCCGCCCCTGCTCCGGGTCGAAGCCTTCAGCGGCGGCTACGTCGAGGGCATTGAGATCATCCACGACGTCGAACTCGACCTCTACCGGGACGAGATCCTGACGATCATCGGACCCAACGGCGCCGGCAAGTCGACGCTGCTCAAGGCCATCGTCGGCGCGCTGCCGTTCGAGCGCGGCCGCCGCTTCTTCCAGGGCGAGGACGTCAGCGGTTGGTCCACGCCGCGGATGATCGCCTCCGGCGTCGGCTACGTGCCTCAGGTCGACAACGTGTTCACCTCGATGTCGATCCGCGAGAACCTGGAGATGGGCGGCTACATGCGCAAGGACGGTCTGGCCGACCGGATTGCGGAAGTCCTGGCCATGTTCCCCGACCTCGAGAGCCGGCCCGGCGAGCGGGCCAGCCGACTGTCCGGCGGACAGCGGCAGATGCTGGCCATGGCTCGGGCGCTGATGCTCGATCCGGTCATGCTCTGCCTCGACGAACCGACCGCCGCGCTCGCGCCCGCGACCCGCGGCCAGTTGCTCAGCCGCATCTACCGGATCCACATGTCCGGCGTCGGCATCCTGATGGTCGAGCAGAACGCCACCGAGGCGCTGGTCTGGTCCGACCGCGGCATCGTCATGGTCGACGGAGAGAAAGCGATCGAAGGCAGCGGCACCGAGATGCTGACCAGCACCGAAGTCGGACGCGCCTTCCTCGGGCAGGCCGAGGGCGAAGGCTTCTCGATCGAGGAAGGGAGCCGGCCATAGACATCGCGCAACTGGTCACGGTCGGCATCATCGTCGGGTCGATCATCGCGCTGGGCGCGATGGGCCTGACCCTGGTCTACGGCGTGCTCGGCATCGGCGACTTCGCCCACGGCGACAAGATGGGCTGGGGCATGTTCCTGGCCTTCTTCGTCGTCTCCAGCGAGGGCGCCAACCTGGGCTTCGCCGGCGGACAGTTCGGCTCGCTCTCCTTCGGCTGGGGACTGGTCGTCGGCATCCTCGTCGCGATGGCCGGCGTGGCCGTCATCTCGATCGCGCTGGAACGGCTGGTCTTCCGCCGGCTGCGCGCCGCCGGCGGCACCTTCTTCGTCTTCGCGATTGCCTCGCTCGGGGTCTCGATCGGCCTGCGCGCGCTGATTCAACTGATCTGGGGACCGTCCAACTTCCGCTACACGCCCGGCATCCACCCGGCGATCGAGATCTTCGGCGGGATCAAGGTCAAGCCCGACCAGTTCTTCATCGTCGGCATCACCCTGCTCGCCGCCGTCCTGCTCTACTGGCTGCTCTACCGGACCCGATTCGGCAAGGCGATGCGCGCCACCGCCGACAATCCCGGCCTGGCCGAGGCCTCGGGCATCGACACCAACCGCATCCGCTACGGCACCTGGCTCGTCGGCGGCCTGCTGGCGGCGCTCGCCGGTGTCATGCTCGGCTTGCAGGCCGAGGTCCGCTTCGACGCCGGGTTCCGCCTGCTCTTGCCGTTGTTCGCAGCCGTGATCCTCGGCGGGATCGGCAATCCCTGGGGCGCGCTGCTCGGCGGACTGCTGGTCGGCGTGGCGCAGGAGGTCTCGACCCAGTGGATCAACACCGGGCTCAAACCGGGCATCCCCTTCGTGATCGTGATCGTCGTGCTGCTCCTGCGTCCGCGCGGACTGTTCGGACAGGTGCGTTGACATGGATCAGCTGATCGTCACCCTGGTCACCTTCGACGGCGCGGTCAACTGGACGGTCGGCTTCCTCACCACCGTCGCGATCTTTGCCATCCTTGCCCTGGCGCTCAACGTCCAGTGGAGCGTCGGCATCCTCAACTTCGGCGTCGCCGCGTTCTTCATGGTCGGCGCATACGTCTCCGCCGTGCTCACCCTGCCGCCGCCCGAGGGCCTCGAGGCCTACGTCGCTGGCTGGGGCGTGCCAATCCCCGTCGGTTGGATCTTCGCCGCCGTCGCCGGAGCGGTGCTCGCCATCCTGCTCGGCATCCCGACGCTGCGTTTGCGCGACGACTTCCTCGCGATCGCGACGATCGGCGTGGCCGCGATCCTGCGCAGCATCGCCAACTCGGTCGAGGGCCTGGTCAACCGCAGCCGCGGGCTGAACGGGATCGACGGTTTGCTGCAGGACGAGGTCAGCGGCGGCGGCTACCGCTGGGTCGAGCTGGCCATCGCGCTGGCGGTGCTGATTGTCGTCTACTGGCTGGTCTCGCGCGCGACCGCCTCGCCCTGGGGCCGGACGCTGCGCGCGATCCGCGACAACGAGGACACGGCCAAGGCCTCGGGCAAGAACACGGTCCGCTTCCGCATGGGCGCGTTCATCCTCGGCGCGATGCTGATGGGTCTGGCCGGCGCGATCTACGCGCACCGCAACGGAACCATCTCGCCGCTGACCTTCACCGACCTGCTCGGCACCTTCTTTATCTGGACGATGCTGATCGTCGGCGGCAGCGGCAATCACCGCGGGGTCGTGCTCGGATCGCTGGTCGTCGGCTTCTTCTGGTTCGGCACGCCGCTGATCCAGGAGAGCCTGCCCGACTGGCTCGGCAGCCGCGTTTTCCAGGTCCGTCAACTGCTGATCGGCGTGCTGATCGTCGTCTTCCTGCTCTGGCGGCCGCAGGGCCTGCTGGCCGAGCGCGACCGGGTCAGCCGCTTCGTCTCGACCGGTCCCGGCGAACCGTCCGAGTCGCTGGCCGGATCGCTCTGGCAGCGGATCCGCACCGCGGTTTCGCGTTAACCGCGGCGCGGCGGGTCACTTTGCACTATTCGGCGCTGTAGCTCACGATCTCGATGTCCTCGAAGTTGCCGTCGTCCGTGTAGCGCCAGATGCTGGAGTAGCCCGACGACAGGTCGCCGTGCTCGTCCCATTCCAGCGCCGTCGCCGCGCCGGTGTAGTCCACATCGCCGCCGTCGGCCAGCAGTTCGAGGGCGTCGGCGATCGACTCGGGGCTGGCAATCGCCTCCACGCCCGGCGCGGACGCGATCGGGCGCAACTGATCGCGAATCTCGCCGCCGTCCGGCGAGCCGGCCGCCTGCGCCGCCAGCGCCAGGGCGATCGTGGCGTCGTAGGTCTCCTTGACATAGGGCAGCGCCGGCGGTTCGCCGAACTCGTCCATGAACGCTTCCAGCCAGGCCACGGCCGAGGCGCTGTCGCTGTCCGACGCGGGTCCCGCTCCGTACATCCCGGCCAGGTGCTCCACGCCGATCGTCTCGATCAGCTCCAGGCTTTGCGCGCCGTTGCTGAACACGAACTGGTCGTAGATGCCCTGCTCAATCGCCTCGCGGATCATGATTTCGGCCTCGGGCACGAAGGTCACCACCATCAACGCCTGCGCGCCGTCGGCGGCGCTCTGCTGCAGCTCCGCGACGTAGGTCGTCTGCGCCGGATCGATGGCGATGCTGACCAGTTCGCCGTCCCAGGCGCCTTCGAACGCCGTCGCGTAGCCCTGGCCCCAGGCGTCGTTGCGGTAGATCAGCCCCACGTTGTCGAAGCCGCGGTCGGCGGCAATCTGAGCCAGGATCGGACCCTGGGCCGCGTCCGACAGCGTCGAGCGGAAGAGGAAGTCGTCGTCCTCGGCCAGCGTCAACTGCGGCGAAGTGGCCGACGGACTCACCATCGGCACCTGCGCGACCGAGGTGATGTCGGTCACCGCCAGCGTGATGCTGCTCGCCGTGCAGCAGACGAAGGCGTGAATGCCCTCGACTTCGACCAGCCGGCGCGCCTCCTCGACCGCCACCGTCGGGTCGAGGGTCGAGTCGGTCACGTAGGCCTCGACCGGCTGACCCCAGATGCCGCCGGCGGCGTTGATCTGCTTGATCGCCAGGTCGAAGCCGCGCCGCATCTCGTTGCCGTACTCCGCCAATCCGCCGGTGAAGTCCAGCATCAGCCCGATCTTGAACGGCTCGCCGTCGGCCGCGGCTTGCTCGGATTCGCCTTGTTGGCCAGCAGCCTGCTCCTGCGCCTGCTCGGCCTCATCGTCGGAGCAGGCGGCCATCGCGCCCCCCAGGAGGCACACCGCCAGCAGCGCCGCGAACAACTTCAGATGCGAAAGCATGAGCCCGAACCCTTCATTTGCATATGCATCGTGCACGCCGCGTGTGCAGCGGTCGTCATGCCGCGAAGCTACCCATTCTGCGCTCGTTCGATCAGGTCCCGCGCATGCCGGTTGTCAGACCGATTGCATCACGCATTACCAAACGGCCCCCGGCGCGCCGCGCGTCACTCGCCGTAGGGGATCACCCCGGTGTCCTCGATCCCGCCCTCGTCCGTGAATCGCCAGATCCCGACGTAGCCGCTGGCCAGGTCGCCCACCTCGTCCCACTCCAGGGACTGCGCCGCGCCCTCGTAATCGAGATCTTCGCCGTTGCGGGCGGCTTCCAGGCCCAGGCGGATGCTGCCCACGTCGGCAAACACCTGCAGCCCGGGCGCGCCGCCGATCCGCCGCAACTGGTCGCGGATCGCCGCGCCCTCCGTCGACTGCGCCGCCTCGGCCGCCAGCGCGAACGCCACCACGGCGTCGTACACCTGCTTCGTGTAGGGGAATCCATAGGGCCGCTCAAACCTGCCGATGAACGCCGCCTCCCAGAGCAGCGCCGACTCCGTGCCCGGCGCCGTGCCCGGCGCCGTCCCGTGCATGCCGCCCAGGTGCTCCGCCCCGATCGCCTCCAGCAGCGACGGATTGCGGCTCGTCGGACCGAACACGAACAGCTCGTACAGCTCATGCTCGATTGCCTCGCGCAGGATGATCGAACCCTCCGGCACGTAGGCCAGCATGACCAGCGCCTCGGGCTCGTTGGTCAGCGTCTGCTGCAGCTCGCTCAGGTAACTCGTCTGTTGCGGCGCCACCGCCACCTTGACCACTTCGCCGCCCCATGCCTCCGTGAACGAGGCCTCGAACGCGTCGGCGATGCCTTGACCCCAGGCGTCGTCGCGGTAGATCACGCCTACGTTCGTGTAACCCTGCTCGCGCACCAACTGCGCCAGCGCCGGACCCTGCACCTCGTCGTTCAGCGTCGCCCGGAAGAGGAAATCGTCATCGTTCGCGACCGCCAGTTGCGGCGACGACGACGCCGGCGAGATCTGCGGGATCCCCGCCGGTCCGGTCACGCTCTCCGCGATCGCCAGCGTGTTCGCGCTCGCGTGCGCGCCCACGATCACATGCACGCCCTCGATCTCGATCATCCGCCGCGCCTCCTCCACCGCAATCGTCGGGTCGGTGTTGGTGTCGCCGATCACGAACTCCACCGGCCGGCCGAACACGCCGCCCGCCTCGTTCACCTGCTCGATCGCCAGCAGGAACCCGTCCCGCATCTCCACGCCGATTTCCGCCAGACCGCCGGTCAGGTCGCCGATGAAGCCGATCTTCAGCGGACCCGGCGACGCGTCCTCATCGCTTGCCTCCGCTTCCGTCTGCGCCTGCCCTTGCTCAGCCGCCGCCGGCTCAGGCTGGGCGGCCTGTTCGCCGTCGCCCGAGCAGCCAACGACCAGCGCCAGCACAAACACGAGCACGCCAAGTGCCGAGATCATCCGAGAGATCGTCATCATGTCCCATCCGCTTTGCAACGCCGCCGGGTTCGTCTCCCTCAGCGTATGCGCACTCGCCGGCATGACAACGGCGGGCAGCGCCGCGCCGCCCGCCGTCCATCATGCAATCCGCCCGACGCCTCAGTCGAGACTGAACGGCGTCACGCTGATCTCGACGATCTGTCCGCCCTCGTAGGCCCAGACGCCGATGTACCCGGACGTGATGTCCCCGTTCTCGTTCCAGTCGAGTGAGGTCGCCGCGCCTTCGAGGTTGACCGCAAAGCCCTCGGCAACCGCCGCCAGCGCCGCGCCCACGCCGATCCCGCCGATCGCGTACGGATCGCCCGGCGGTCCGGCCACGCTGCGCAGGCTGTCGCGGATCGCCGCCGGATCGACCGACCCGGCCGCCTGCGCCGCAACCCCGATCGCCACGGTCGCGTCGTACGCCTCGACCACGAACGGCAGCGGCGACAGCGATCCGTACTCCTCGATGTAAGACTCGTTGAAGAGCTGTAAGGCTGGCGACTCCGGACCCGGCGCGGGCGCCGTGCCCCGCATCCCCTCTAGGTACTCGCCGCCGATCGCGTCGACCAGGTCCTGACTCTTGCTGCCGTCGACGAACAGGAACTGCGTGAAGATGTCCTGCTCGATCGCCTCGCGCATGAACAGCGTCGCCTCCTGCGGGAAGGCGATCACGATCAACACCTCGGCCCCCGTGTTCGCCGCCTGCTGCAGCTCCGCCAGATAGCTCGCCTGGCTCGGCTCGAACGAGACAATGCTCGCATCGCCGTCCCAGGCCGCGTTGAACGCCTCCGCCAGCCCCTGACCGTACGGGTCGTTCAGGTACATCACGCCGACGTTGTCAAAGCCCTCGTCCCGCGCCAGTTGCGCCAGCACCGGACCCTGCGCCGCGTCCGAGACCGTGCTGCGGAAGAGGAAGTCGTTGTCCTCGGCAATCGTCAACTGCGGCGACGTCGCCGAGGGCGAGATCACCGGGATCCCGGCGTCGGCAGCCACCGACTCGACGATCGCCAGCGTGATCGACGAGGCCAGCGGACCCACGATCGCGTGGACCCCCTCAACCTCGATCAGCCGCCGCGCCTCTTCCGTCGCCTGGGTCGAGTCCAGCGCCGTGTCGCCGGTCACCAGCTCGACCGCGTGGCCCAGCACGCCGCCGCCGTCGTTCAGATGCTTGATCGCCAGTTCCACCCCGCTCTGGATGCTCGGACCGAATTCCGCCAGCGGACCCGAGAAGTCGGCTAGCAGGCCGATCTTCAGCGGCTCCTCCGAGACCGCAGGCGCCGGTGGATCGGGCTGCGAGGTCGGCTGCGCCACGACCGGCCCGCTGCTCAAGTCGAAGGCCGTGACGCTGATCTCTTCGATTCCGTCGGCCGTGTACTGCCAGACCCCGATGTAGCCCGAGGTCACGTCGCCGTTCTCATCCCAGTCCAGCGACGTCGCCGCGCCGGCGAAGTCGATCCGCTCGCCGCTGCTCAGCGCGTCCACCGCCTGGGCCACCCCGTCCGCGCCGGCCGCGTAGGCCGCGCCCGGAGGCGCCGCCACGTTGCGCAGGTTCTCGCGAATCGCGTCCGAGTCGACCGATCCGGCCGCAATCGCCGCCAGGCCGACCGCGATCGCCGCGTCGTACGCCTCGCGAATGAACGGCAGCGGCGACAGCTCGCCGTACTCGGCCACGTAGGCCTCGTTGAACAGCTGCAGCGACTCCGACTCCGGACCCGGCGCCGGCGCCGTGCCCTGCATTCCGTTCAGGTACTCCTCGCCGATCGCGTCAAGCAGGTCCTGGCTCTTGGTCCCGTCGACGAACAGGAAGTGGTTGAACAGACCTTGCTCCAGCGCCTCGCGCAGGAAGACCTCCGCCTGCTGCGGGAAGGCAATCGCGACCAGCGCCTGCGCGCCGTTGCTCGCCACTTGCTGCAGCTCCGACAGGTACGACGCCTGGCCGTCCTCGATCGAGACCAGCGTCACCTCGCCGCCCCACGAGTTGGCGAACGCCTCGGCCAGTCCCTGGCCGTAGGGGTCGTTGAGGAACAGCACGCCGACGTTGTTCAAACCCTGGTCGGCGGCGAGCTGCGCCAGCACCGGACCCTGCGCCGCGTCCGACGTCGTGCTGCGGAAGAGGTAGTCGTCGTCCTCCGCGATCGTGAGCTGCGGCGACGTTGCCGAGGGCGAGATCACCGGCACGCCGGCCGGCGAGGCCACCGACTCCGCCACCGCCAGCGTGATCGAGGACGCCAGCGGTCCAACGATCGCATGCACGCCCTCGACCTCGATCAACCGCCGCGCCTCCTCCGTCGCCTGCGTCGGGTCGAGCGCCGTGTCGCCCACGACCAGCTCGACCTCGTGACCCAGCACGCCGCCTGCTTCGTTCAGATGCTTGATCGCCAGGTCGACCCCGGTCTGAATCGCCGGGCCGAACTCCGCCAGCGCGCCCGAGTAGTCCGCCAGGAAGCCGATCTTCAGCGGACCCTCGGCCGCCGGCGCGGGCTGCGCCTGCTGCTGGTCCTGCTGCGCCTGATCGACCGCCGCCTGCTGCTGCTCTTCTTGCTCCTCAGCCGCCGCCGGCTGCGCCTGTTGCTGCTGATCCTCATCCTCGCCGCAGGCCGCAAACAGGGCGAGCCCAAACGCCGCCAGCAGCGCCACCAACAACATCTGGATCGACCTGTGCTTGCCCGTCTTCGTGCCCGTCGTCATCTCGCACCAGCTTTCCTGCTTCGCGTCGGATTCCTGACCTGCGTGGCTTCCAGATTATCGATCAGTAATCCTTACCGTCGATAGCCGAACCACCCGCCTGCGAAGGCGCACGCACAGACCCGGCGAACCGTGATTCGCTCGACAGTCTGGCGGCAACGATGGTTACCGCGTCAGTCGTCGAAGGCGCTCAGCACTTCGGCGTCGAACTGCTCGTAGAGCCGCGGATTGTTCGGGATCGACTCGAATACGAAGCCGGTGATCCCCACCGCCTCGTATTCCTGGAACAGGCCGACCAGGTGCTCGGCCGGACCGATCGGCAGGCGCGCGTGCTGCTCCTCCGGCATGTCCGCGCCGTGAATCTGGCGCAGCCGGTCGATCTTGTGCTGCTCGGTCACCAGCGCCGGACGCATCACCGTGGTCAGCACGATCTCCGAGGGATCCCGACCCGCGTTCTCGCAGTGCCGGTGAATCACGCCGATCTTGTGCGCCACTTCCTCCGGCGTGCCCCGCACGTTGCAGATGTCGCCGTGCCGCGCCAGCGTGCGCAGCGTGCGCCGCTCGCCGTTGCCGCCGATCATGATCTGGATGAATCCGCCCGGATGGTCCGGATGCACGCGCGGCGCAAACGGTGCGTTGCCCAGCTTGTAGTACTTTCCCTCGTGATTCACCGTGCCATCCGTGTGAAACAGGGCGCGGATCAGCGCCGTCGCCTCCTCGAGCCGGTCCGAGCGTTCCCGCAGCTCGGGGAAGTCCCAGCCGTAGGCCTCGTGCTCGCGTTCGTGCCAGGCCGCGCCCAGACCCAGGATCGCCCGGCCGCCCGTGTTGTGGTCCAGCGTCGCCGTCATCTTGGCCAGCAGCCCGGGATTGCGATAGGTCACGCCCGAGACCAGCGTGCCCAGCATCAGGTTCGATGTCGCCTCGCCGATCGCGGCCAGCGACATCCAGCCCTCCAGCGAGTCCTGCGTCTCGTCCATGAACGCCAGCGGCGGCACGAAGTGGTCGTATGTCCAGGCCGAGTGCCAGCGCGTCGCATCCATCGTCTGCGCCACATCCCGCATTAACGAGAAATCAGTCGAGTTGCCGGGAATCTGCGCCCCGAACGTCATCCGCATGGTCATTGAGGTCCGCTCCTGTGTGGATTGCTCCGATCAGGTTAAGGCCTGCTCGCGAGAGGCCGTGATCGGGCGTCGAACAGGTATCGTGGTGTTTGAGTTGGTGAAGCGGAAGATCGGAGCACAACGTGGCGACTGAGTACCGATTGCCATACACGATTCGAGGGCCATCGGAGGACACAGAGGATATGTACCTCGCCGAATGTCCAGTGTTGCCGGGTTGTCGCGCCTGGGGAGAAACGCCCGAGGAGGCGCTGTTCAACCTGGAAGGCAATGCGGCTGCGTACATCGCTTCGTGCAAGGAGCACGGCGATGAGCTGCCCCCCGAGCTCTGTCAGGCTGGGGAGATCATGGTCGCTGCTTGAGGTATCGGGAGGTCGCCCGGAAACTCCGCAGGCTTGGCTGCGACTTCGACCGTCAAGGGCAGGGCTCTCACGAGCTCTGGCGTAATCCTGTGAATCGCCGCAAGACCTTGGTTCCCAACTGGGGTTCCAGAGACCTCAAACCTGGCACAGTGAGAGCGATTGTGCGAGATCTGGGGCTTGATTGGTCCGAGTTCAGACGCACGTAGAGTGTTGCTCAGTTCCCCCGATACACCGGCGGACGCTTCTCGGCGAACGCCTGCGGGCCCTCCTTGAAGTCGTCCGTCTTGCGGATGTGCGCCGAGAGCAACTCCTCCAACCGGATCCCCTCGTCGATCGGCAACGACAACCCGCGCACCGCCGACTCCTTGATCGCCCGCTGCGTTAACGGCGCGCCGGCCGTCAGTTTCTCCGCCCAGGCGCGGGCCGTCGGCATGACCTCGTCGGCCGGCACGACCCGATTGACCAGCCCCACCGAGAGCGCCCGCTGCGCGTCGATGTGCTCGCCCATCAACAGCAGCTCCATCGCCACCGACCAGGGCAACTGCCGCGTCAGCCGCTGCGTCGCGCCGAGCGTCGGCACAATCCCGCGAATCACCTCCGGCAGACCGAACTGCGCATGCTCAGCCGCAATCCGCAGATCGCAGGCCGAGAGTAGGGTCAGACCGGCGGCCAGGCAGTAGCCGTTGACGGCGGCGATCATCGGCTTCCAGATCTGCATCCCGCCGTCGATCGTGCTGCGCAGCGAGGGCTGAAACACCGGCCAGTTCACGCCCTGCGCCCCCGGCCGCGTGGGAATCGTCTTCTTCAGGTCCGCCCCCGCGCAGAACGCCCGCTCCCCCGCTCCGGTCACGATCCCGACCCAGATCTCCGGGTTGTCGCGAATCTCCACCCAGATATCCGCCAGCGAGGCAATCGTCTCCGGATCCAGCGCGTTCATCGCCTCCGGACGATTCAGCGTCACCGTCGCAATGCGGTCCGAAAGCTCAAACGTGACAGTGTCGGTCGTGAGGTCTGGCATGATTGTCCTCGGCAGATCGGCTCGTCAAGCAATCTAGCGGAGGTCGGCGGCGGTGAAGATTGTCAGCTGGAACATCGCCGGTCGCACCGCGCCCTGGGACCTGATCGTCGAGATGCTCGAGGCGCGGGAGGTCGACGTGGCGCTGCTGCAGGAGGCTCGGCGTCCGCGAGATTCGATCGCTGACCTCGTTGACATTGATCCGGGACCGTGGAACACGGCGGGAGTCGGGGTCAAGCGCGATTGGAAGGCGGCCGTCGTCGTCCTAAGAGAACGGGCGGATATGAGCATTCGCTGGATCGAAGGCAAGTCCATACCCGAGGCGGGCTACCACGACTTCGCGGTCAGCCGGCCGGGCACGCTGGCTGCTGCGGTGGTGACCCCGGCCGAAGGCGAGCCGTTGACGGTCGTCTCGATGTACTCGGCATCCGAGGGCTGGACTGCGGAATCCGGACGACCGTCCCACAATGCCTGGGTTGGATCGGCGCATCGACTGATTTCCGACCTGTCGCGGCTGGTGGGCAAACGCACGCGGCTGATTGCCGCCGGCGACCTCAATGCCTGGCGCCGGTCCACGTCGATCTTCACGCGCATGGACTCGCTGGACCTGCCCTGCGTCGGCCCCCACGCGCCGGACGGCGGGCGCCAACCTCCGGAGCCTCGTTACCCCCAAGACGTGGCGACGTTCTACCTGCCGGCCGAACGGGAGCCGGCGAACGCATCGCAACAGCTTGACTACGTGTTCGCCACCCGCAACATCGCGGAGCGTGTCGAGGTGCGCGCGCTGAATGGCGTCAGCCCCGAAGACTGGGGTCCATCCGATCACTGCCGCATCCTGATCGAGGTCGCCGACTAGCCGGCCCCATGTGACCTTCAAATCACACCCAGTTTCTCGACCCCACTAGCTAACATGTTCTGGTACGATCAAGTGCCTGAAACGACGAGACCACCGGCTTAAGGGCCTCACATGACCGCGAACTCCCATCCGACCGACCCAATCACCACCCATCCTCACGCACCCATTTCCACCCCCAGCGTGACAAAATCTGACCCGTTCCACCCAAATCTGACCAAATCTGACATCCCGCCGCACGAATTCCCTGTCCACAACGGCAAATTCACCCCGCTGCCCCGAAATTTCCCTCCTGAACCCGCCCGTATACTCGATTTCGATTCCCAGGCACCTCGAAGGACCAGGCCATGACTTACGACAACATCCTCTACGACACCGACGGCCGTGTGGCGACGGTGACACTCAACCGCCCCGAAAAGCTCAATGCGCTCTCCAACGAATTGCGCGGCGAGATGTTCCACGCGCTCAAGGCGGCCGAGGCCGATTCCGGGATCGGCGTGATCATCATCAAGGGCGCGGGCCGCGCCTTCTCCGCCGGCTACGACCTCCAGCCCTCGCCCGACCTGGCCAACCCGCACACCAACGAGTGGACCGGCCTGCCCGACACCGGCACCACTCACCCCCAGCACTACGACTGGTCGCGCCATGCCGTGATGGGCAACTTCATCATCTGGGAGCTGGCCAAGCCGGTCATCGGCCAGATCCACGGCTACTGCCTCGCGGGCGCCACCGAGCTCGCCTCCGCCTGCGACTTGCGCATCATCGCCGACGACTGCCAGGTCGGCTACCCGCCGGTCCGCGCCATGGGCACCATGGACGCCATGTGGGCGCCCTGGCATCTGCCCCAGGCCAAGGCCCGCGAGTTCGCCTACCTCGGCGACCCGCACTCGGGCGCGGACATGTACCGCTGGGGCTGGGCCAACTACGCGCTGCCGGCCGACGACCTGGACGAGTTCACCATGGAGTTCGCCCAGCGCATGGGCCACATCGACAACCACCTGCTGATGTACTCCAAGCGCTCGGTCAACCGCGCCTACGAGATTCAGGGCTACAAGACCGCCATGATCTCGGGCACCGACGTCGAGGCGATGTCCAAGCACCGGCCCGAAGCCGGCGAGTGGGGCGAGCGCGTCCGCCGCGACGGCCTCAAGTCGGCGCTCGAGTGGCGCGACGGCCCCTTCCGCGACTTCCGCGGCGCGCGAACCAACGCTCCGCACGACCGAGAGTTGATGAAGGGCGCATCTGGCACTGAGAAGCCAAGCTGGGACTAGCGCCTTACCTCGACGCTCTCCCCAGGGGAGAGGAAACCAGCGGAACCGACGCCGATGGCATTGCTCTGGCTTCAGTTCGCCGCCTCGGCGGTGATCATTCTGCTGGCGGCGCACTTCCTGGCCAACTCTGCCGATGACGTCGCCGACCGCACCGGCCTCGGGCGGACGTTCATCGGCGTCGTAATGCTGGCGACTGCCACGTCGCTGCCCGAGCTGGCGACGGGGATCAGCTCGATCACCCTCTTCGACGCGCCCGACCTGGCCATCGGCGACGCGTTTGGCAGCAACCTCTTCAACCTGATGATCATCGGCCTGGCCGACATCTACTGGCAGAACGGACCGGTGCTGAATGCGGTCACGCGCACGTCGGTGATGACGGCCGGGTTGGGCGCAGGGCTGATCACCCTCGCCGTCCTGGCCATCTTCATCTACTCGGAGACCGACGTAACCGCGGACTGGCCGCTGAGTCCCATGACGATCGTGCTGCTGCTCGTCTTCATCGCCGCGATGTTCCTGATCTACCGCCACTCGCAGCAGATTCAGGAGGCTGAGACTGAGGCCGAGCAACCTCCCAAAGCGCAGGCGGCCGAAGGTCCGTCGCTGACTCGCGCGCTGCTGATCTACGCCGTCTCCGCGGCGGTGATTGTCGGCGCGGCGATCTGGCTCTCCAACGTCGGCGAGCGGATCGCCGAGGACATGCACTGGGAGCAGAGTTTCGTCGGCTCGCAGTTCCTGGCGATCAGTACGTCACTACCCGAGATTGGCACGTCGTTCGCTGCGCTGCGCATCGGCGCGCCCGACCTGGCGATCAGCAATGTGCTGGGCAGCAACGTGTTCAACATGGGCATCGTGCTGTTCTTCGACGACCTGGCATTCGTCGACGGTTCGATCTGGGAGGTCGTGTCGTCGGTACACGTGATCTCCGGCCTGATCGCGGTGCTGATGACGATGGTGGTGATCGTGGGGATCATGACCCGCCCACGGGGACGGTTCAGATTCTGGACGCCCGACGGCGCGCTGCTGGTCGGCGGTTATGCCGGCGCGAGCGCGTTGTTGTTCCTGCTGGCTTGAGCGGGTCCGCCGAAATCAGGGCTCCGCCGATGACGGATTCGGCGTTCGCGGTCTGCGCCCTGCGAACCGTCCCGACATCGTGAAGAAGTCCAGCAGCGACACCGCGATCGCAGTCAGCGGCACTGCGACGAAGGCGCCCATGATCCCCCACAACGCGCCGCCCGTCGCGACCGCCAGGATGACCAGCATCGGGTGCAGCGAGATCGAGCGTCCGAGAATGAACGGCGCCATCAGGTTGCCCTCGATCTGCTGCACCGCCAGCACCAGTCCGCCGACGATCAGCGCCGCCGTGACGCCCTCCGCCGCCAGCGCGATCAGGAACGCCGCCAGTCCGGCCAGCACCGCGCCGATCACCGGAATGAACGCGCCGAAGAAGGTCAGCACCGCCAGCGGCAGCGCGAACGGAATGCCGATGATCACCAACCCGATCCCAATCAGGATCGCATCCATGAAGGCGACGATCGTGACCCCGCGAAAGTACTTGCCCAGCGTGTCGACCAGACCCGAACTGAGCAGCAGGAAATCTCGCCGCCGGCCGCGCCCCAGCCGCCGCGCGATCCCCCGCTGGATCGACTCCGCATCCTTGACCAGCAGAAATGTGAGCACCGCCAGCAGGATCACGCCGGCCAGCACTTCCGCCGCCAGCCGCACGCCCGAGAACACGCTGCCGGCAATCGTGTCGGCATTGCCCCGCACGCTGTCCAGCACATCGTCAATCGCGTCGTCCACCTCGTCGTCCGACACTCCGGCCCAGTCGCCAATCGACTGCAGCACCTCGGTGAATCCGGCCTCGATGTCGACTTCGAGTTCGTCAAACTCCGAGGTCAGCGTGCTGATGGTGAAGTATCCAAGCACCCCAAGCGCGGCCAGTCCGGCCACAACCACGGCAATCGCCGCCACGGCGTTGGGCACGCCTCGGCGCATCAGGATGTGTTTGGCCGGCAGCAGCGCCGAGGTCAGGATCAACGCGGCCAGCAGTGGCAGGAAGATCAGCCGCAGGCGATCCAGCGCCAGCCCCAGCAGAATCAGAAACCCGGCCACCACAATGGCGCGCAGGGCAAACTCCGAGACTGTCTGAAGCCATCGCGGCGCGAGCGGGGTCATGGCGGGCCTATGGGCGATAAACGCCGGATCTCCAGTCGACTGATTGGCCAGACGGCGATCACGATCATATTGTCGACGATTCGGATTCTCGCCCGCCCTGTTTGGCATAACCGCCGCAGCGACGAACGGGAACGTTCGGGTATCGCGGGTATCTCGGGTCGCTGGAGGCCAGGCCGCAGCGCATGAATTCGGCCCCGCGTTTGGTCGGCACCATTCGCGCCCAGGTGCAGATCGCGCACAGTCCCCAGGGATCCGCGGAGAGTGTCATAGGTGGCGTTGGCCGCCTCTCACCTGCTTGAAGCTCGGCGAAAATCGTGCGTAGCATGGATCGACCGTTGGGTTCGCGCAATCCTCGTGAATGGCTCGCGAGCGGGCGCGCCTGGGCAGAGAGTTCGATTCAACATGCGACTCACTGTTCTGGGATCTGGTGCTGCGTGTGCGGGCGATGGCGGCAACTGCTCCGGCTATCTCGTTGAGGACCGCGGCGTCCGCATCTTGCTGGACTGCGGTCACGGAGTGGCCAGCACCCTGATCTCGCACGTCCCGCCCGACACCATAGATCACATCTTCATCTCCCATATGCACGCCGATCACTTCATCGATCTGCTCCCGCTGCGCTTCGCCGTGACCAAGGACCTGAACGGCCTGCCCCAGCCTGCCGGCCGCCTGCATCTGCCGCCGGGCGGGGTCAGGTCGCTGGAGCGGGTGCTCGACGCGGTCTGTTTCCCGCCCGACTTCTTCAGCACGGTCTGGAACGTGACCGAGTATCAGCCCGGCGATATCCAGCAACTGGACCGGGAGATCTGCGCCCGGATGGCGGGCGGCGTCCACTACATCCCCGGATGGGCGATCCGGATCGACGGCTCCGCCAGCCTCACCTACACCGGCGACACCGCACCCTGCGACGACATTCGCGACCTCGCCACGGGCAGCGACTTGCTGCTCGCCGAAGCCACGCTGGACGAACCAGAAGGCGGTCCCGTGCGCGGACATCTGACCGCGCACCAGGCGGCCGAACTGGCCGCCTCGGCCGGAGTCAAATCGCTGATGCTGACCCACTTCTGGTACGACGCCGACCGCGACGCCGCCGCGGCCGAAGCCCGGCGCTGGCTGGAGACGGAAGTCCTGGTCGCCACCGACGGCGCCGTCGTCGAGCTGTAGCCCATCCACCGACCGGCTCGGCCGCACACCCGCATCTCGGCGCCGCGCGCGGCGCAGCCAGTCGTGTTCCGCCTGGTAGCCCGGTAGCGAGCGGGCGGGTTAAGCTGGGCGGGTGAACACTGCTCAGCCCGCAATTCGGGGCCATGGTCTGACGGTGCGCATAGACGACAAGACGCTGCTCGACGGCGTCGGTCTCAGCGTGTGCGGCGGCAAACTCGTCGGCGTCGTCGGGCCTAACGGCGCCGGCAAGACGACGCTGCTCAAGGCGCTCTCGGGCGATTTGCCGCTGGACGGCGGCGAGGTCTTCATCGACGAGCGGCCGCTCGCCGAATTCAGCTCGCGCGAGTTGGCGCGCCGCCGCGCGGTGATGCCGCAAAGCTCCTACCTGCCCTTCCTCTTCACCGCGCGCGAGGTGGTCAAGATGGGCCGAGCGCCGTGGGAAGGCGAGCGCGGCGAACGCGAGCACGGCGCACAACTGACCGACTACGCGATGGGCCTGACCGATACGCGCGACTACGCCGTCCGCGCCTATCCCACGCTCTCCGGCGGCGAGCAGTCGCGCGTCACCCTCGCCCGCGTCCTCGCCCAGGAGACGCCGATCTTGCTGATCGACGAACCCACCGCGCATCTCGATCTGCGCCACCAACACCTTGTGCTCCAGCTCGCCCAGGAGCTCGCATCCGAGGGCGCGGCCGTCGTCGCCGTGCTGCACGACCTCAATCTCGCCTCCATGTACGCCGATACCGCGCTCGTGCTGCACCGGGGCAAGACGGTGACGCATGGACCTGTGGATCAGGCGCTCGATCCCGAAGTGCTTGCTCCGGTGTTCGGTATGGAGTTCGCCCTGCAGCCGCATCCCGATCTCGAACGGCCGTTGCTCGTGCCGCTGCCCACATCGGTCTCCCGTGAACGAGCCTGACAAATCGAGGGTCCGGCTCGTGTCCCAGCCAACAGCAATACTCGTGGATTCTCGGATTATCTGCATAATTGCTCGGCGTTGGCGATAAACTCAGAAGAACCAGCCCAGACCCGATACGCCCTGCACGGGCGTCGGGGTTGGGCTCCGCAGGCAGGAGGCTCCCATGCGGCCACGTGAAACTCGAACCACGCTGCTCGAACGCGTCGTAGAGCTGGGCGGCGCCACCGTCGTACAGCTTGCCCGGGAGCTGGAGATTTCCGACGCCACCGTGCGCCGTCACCTCGATCGACTCGAGGCGGAAGGGTTGCTCCAGGTCGAGGCCCTGCGCCGCGGTCCCGGACGTCCGTCCTACCTCTATCGAGCGACCCACGACGGCGTCCGCAGCGTCCGTAATCGCACCTCGGAGTTGGCCGAGCGGCTGCTGACCGAGATGGAGCGGCTCAAGGTCGAGCGGTCATCCATCTCCGAGGCGCTGGCTGACCAGGTTGCAGATGCGCATCGCAGCGAGGTCCCGGTCGGTTCGCTCGAGCAGCGGGTCGACGCCGTGGTTGACGCGCTCCGCCCGGAGGGCATCCTCGACCACTGGCAGCGCACCGAGAGCGAGCTGAAGCTGATCAACAACGCCTGCCCGTACATCAGCGCCGCAACCACCAGCTCATGCGTCTGCGACGCCGACCGGCTGGCCATCGAGAAACTGCTCGGTGTCGAAGTCGAACAGACCGAGCGCCTGGCCAAGGGCGACGACGGTTGCGTCTACATCGTCCCGCTGGAGCCGATTTCACTTGACGCGCAATTCAAACAGGCCGTCTAGGGGCGGCGTCCCGCGTCCGGTCGAGGCCGGCGTGCGGGCAACAGAAAGCACCTGCTGAATGTCCCCACCACTCTTCGAGATCGACGCCCTGCACGTGGCGGTCGAGGACAAGCAGATCGTCAACGGCCTCACGCTGACCCTGCGGCCCGGCGAGGTCCATGCGATCATGGGCCCCAACGGCTCGGGCAAGAGCACGCTCGCTAACTCGCTGATGGGCCATCCGCGCTACACGATCAACGGCGGCGACGTCCGTCTCGACGGCGAGAGCGTGGTGGAGCTCGCGCCCGACGAGCGCGCCCGCCTGGGACTGTTCCTCGCCTTTCAGTACCCCACCGACATCCCCGGCGTCTCGATGATCAATTTCCTGCGCCGCGCGATGAGCGCCCGGCGCGGCGAAGAGATTCCCGTGCGCGAGTTCCGCCAGGTGCTCAACGAGGTGCTCGGCCGGCTTCAGATGGACGAGCAGTTCGTCCGCCGCTATGTCAACGACGGTTTTTCCGGCGGCGAGAAGAAGCGGGCCGAGATTCTTCAGCTCGGACTGCTTGAACCCAAGGTCGCCGTCATGGACGAGACCGACTCCGGCCTCGACATCGACGCCCTGCGCATCGTCAGCGAAGGCATCAACACCTTCCACTCCGACGACAACGCGATCCTGCTGATCACCCATTACCAGCGCATCCTGCGCTACGTCCAGCCCGACCACGTGCATGTCCTGATCGACGGCCGCATCGTCGAGTCGGGCGACGCCAGTCTCGCCGAGCGACTCGAGCGAGACGGCTACGAACCGTTCATGGCGCGAGCCAAGGAAGAGGTGTTGACCTCATGACCACTCCAGCATCCGAAGCCCCGGTCACTCCGCGCAGCGAGTACGAATTCGGCTTCCACGACGACGTCGAGGCCCTGGTCAAGCTGCCCAAGGGCCTCTCGCGCGAGGTCGTCAACACGATCTCCGACATCAAGGACGAGCCCGAATGGATGCGGAAGCTGCGGCTCAAGGCGCTCGACCACTTCAACGCCCGGCCCATGCCCGAATGGGGCGGCGAACTCGGGGACATCGACTTCAACGACATCCACTACTACGTGCGCGCCACCGACCGTGACGAGTCGGACTGGGAAGACGTTCCCGACTACATCAAAGACACCTACGACAAGCTTGGCATTCCCGAAGCCGAGAAGCAGGGGCTGCTCGCCGGCGTCGGCGCGCAGTACGACTCCGAGGTGGTCTACCACAACATCCGCGAGGACCTTGAAGAGAAGGGCGTGCTCTTTCTCGGCACCGACCAGGCGCTGCGCGAGCATCCCGACCTTGTCAAGGAGTACTTCACCACGGTGATCCCGCCCAATGACAACAAGTTCGCCGCGCTCAACACGGCGGTCTGGTCGGGCGGCTCCTTCATCTACGTCCCGCCGGGCGTTACCGTCGACATTCCCCTGCAGGCCTACTTCCGCATCAACTCCGAGGACATGGGTCAGTTCGAGCGCACCCTGATCATCGCCGACGAAGGCGCTGAAGTGCATTACGTCGAGGGTTGCACTGCCCCGATCTACTCGTCCGACTCGCTCCACTCCGCGGTCGTCGAGATCGTCTGCAAGCCGGGCTCCAATGTCCGCTACACGACCATCCAGAACTGGTCGAACAACGTCTACAACCTGGTCACCAAGCGGGCCACCGCCTACCAGGACGCCGTCATGACCTGGGTCGACGGCAACCTCGGCTCCAAGCTGACGATGAAGTATCCGGCCGTCTACCTGATGGAGCCGGGCGCGCACGGCGAAGTGCTCTCGATCGCTTCGGCCGGCCAGGGCCAGCACCAGGACGCGGGCGCCAAGATCGTCCACGCCGCGCCCAACACGACCTCGGTGATTACCTCGAAGTCGCTCTCCATGGACGGCGGCCGCTCGACCTACCGCGGTCTGCTCAAGGTCTACGACGGCGCCGACGGCTGCCGCTCCAACGTCCGCTGCGACGCCCTGATGCTGGACGAGCATTCCCGCTCCGACACCTACCCGGTCATGGAGATCGACGAGAAGAAGGTCGACATCGGCCACGAGGCGACCGTATCCAAGGTCGGCGACGAGCAACTCTTCTACCTCATGGCCCGCGGCTTGTCCGAGGCCGAGGCGACCAAGATGATCGTCAACGGCTTCGTCGAGCCGATCATCAAGTCGCTGCCGCTTGAGTATGCCGTCGAGATGAACCGCCTGATTGAACTGCAGATGGAAGGCGCGATCGGCTAGCCGACGCGTGTTCCCGCTTCAACGAAAGACGCGCGATGACGACAGCAACGCTGGATACATCGGCGGACGCGGAGATCAAGCCAGACGAACTGAGAGCCCAGGTCTCGGCGTTAAGTCGGGCCAAGGATGAACCGGATTGGCTGCTCGCCTTCCGTCTGGCCAGCCTCGAGCAGGCGCTCGGCATGGAGTGGTGGACCGGACAGGAAGAATCATGGCGCCGCACACCGCGCGAGCGCCTGCCTCGTCGCGCACGAGTCACTGACTTCCGAGCCGCCGCTCACAGCGCCAACGGCAGGCTGACCAGGGTCCCGCAGCATGTCTTCGCGCCGCACGCGCACGCCGGCTTGATTCACAAGTACCACGGCGACATTGTCGCCACCGACATTGCCGAACAGGCCGAGTCCGACGGCGTGATCATCCAGCCTCTGTCCGAGGCGGCCGTGGCGCATCCCAACCTCGTCCAGCGCTGGCTGGGCGCGGTCGGGCAGCCGCTCGACCGCTACGACGCCTTGGGCCGCGCGATCTGGACGCAAGGCGTGTTCATCTATGCACCACCCGGCGTGGTAGTCGATGACTCGCTGTTTTACCTCGTCACCCAGGACACGTCGGCCGGCGATCACTGGCACTACACGCTGGTGGTAGCGGACCGCGAATCGCAAGTGTCCCTGATCGACGCCGGCGACGCCGACGACCGGCGTGTCCAACTCGAAGAAGCGCCGCTGGTTCACGCCTCGGTCGAACTAATGGCGGAGGACGGCGCGCACCTCCAATTCGCCTCGGTGCAGCGCTGGCATCGACAGACCGCGGCGCTGTCCACGACACGAGGCCGGGTCGGCCGCGACGCCTCGATCCGCGTCACCACCGCCGCCTTCGGCGCGGACCTGGACAAGCAGCGGATCGACATGGACATGTCCCACAACGGCGGCTTTGCCGAGATGCGCGGCCTGTTCGTCGGCGACGGTAATCAGCACATCGAGCACGTCACCCGGCAGCATCACAAGGGGGTCGGCGCCAGCAGCGACCTGCTGATCCGCGGCGTCCTGACCGACGAGTCGCAGGCCGTCCAGTACGGCCTGATCCGGATCGAGCCGGAAGGCCAGAAGACCAATGCGCATCAGACGATGCGCAACCTGCTGCTCGACGACGGCGCGGGCGCCGATCCGATCCCGATGCTCGAAATCGAGGCCGACGACGTCAAGTGCTCGCACGCCGCCGCCGTCGGACCCGTCGATCCCGACCAGCTCTTCTACCTCCAGGCGCGCGGCATCCCGCCAACGATCGCCGAGCGCATGGTCGTGCGCGGCTTCCTCGCCGAAATCGCCGACGGCGTCCCCGACGAGCACATGCGCGACGTGATCGACGAACTGGTCGAGATTCAGTTGGAACCGGCGAGGTCGAACCCATGACCACAGAATCAGTCGGCAACGTCGAAGCGATCGAGCCGGGCACCGCGCGGGTCGTCGAGGTGGCCGGCCAGAGCATCGCCCTCTGCCGGCTCGAAGGCGGCGACTTCTACGCGATCGAGAACCGCTGCACCCACGACGACGGACCGCTCGGCGAGGGCGAATTGGAAGACGATCGGATCGAATGCCCGCGCCACGGCGCGCTCTTCGACGTCACCACCGGCCGCGCCGTCACGCTGCCGGCGATCGGCAAGGTCCGCTGCTTCGCCGTCTCGGTCGCCGACGGACAGGTCCGGATCGAAGTCGATTGACAGATGAACCAGGCCACATGACCACTGCAACGTCGCTGGACACCGCCGCCATCCGGGCGCAGTTCCCGATCCTCTCGCGGGAGGTTCATGGGCAGCCCCTGGTCTACCTCGACAACGCCGCCACGACACAGAAGCCGCAGTCGGTGATCGACGCGCTGTCCGGCTACTACGGGACGATGAACGCCAACATCCACCGGGGGCTGCACACGCTCGCCGAGGAGGCGACGACGGCCTACGAAGACGTGCGCAAGCAGGTCGCCGCATTCATCGGCGCGGCCAGCCATCGCGAGATCGTCTTCACCCGAAACACGACCGAGTCGCTTAACCTGCTCGCCTACACCCTCGGCGCTCGCCTGCGGCCCGGCGATGAGATCGTGCTCACCGCCGCCGAGCATCACTCCAACCTCGTGCCCTGGCAGCTCGTCACGCAACGCACCGGCGCGGTCCTGCGGTTCATCGAACTCAACGACGACCAACAGATCGACGTGGACACCGCCCGCGCAGCGATCAATGCCAGCACCCGCATCGTGTCGGTCGTGCACATGTCCAACGTGCTCGGCAGCATCGCGCCGGTCGCCGAGATCGCCGAGATGGCCCGCGCCGTCGACGCAACCATGATCGTCGACGCCGCTCAGAGCGCGCCGCACATGCCCGTCGATGTCAGCGACCTGGGCGCCGACTACGTCGCCTTTTCTGCACACAAGATGCTGGGGCCGACCGGCGTCGGCGTGCTCTGGGGGCGCCGCGATCTGCTGGCCGACCTCGATCCCTTCCTCGGCGGCGGCGAGATGATCAGCGTCGTCACCCGCGAGGAATCGTCCTGGGCCGCGCTGCCGCACAAGTTCGAGGCCGGCACGCCCAACATCGCCGACGTGATCGCCTTCGGCGCGGCGCTCGACTTCCTCGACGAGATCGGCATGGACTCGATCGCCGCCCACGACGCCGAACTGACCCACTACGCCGTCGAGCGGCTCTCGCGGCTGGAGGGGCTCGACATCTACGGTCCCGCCGATCCCGCCGATCGCGCCGCCGTGATCGCCTTCAACTACCGCGATATCCACTCGCACGACGTCGCGACCATCCTCGATCGCAGCGGCATCGCCGTGCGCGCCGGACACCACTGCGCGCAGCCGCTGATGCGCACGCTGGGCGTGCCGGCGACCGCGCGGGCTTCCTTCTACCTGTACAACGAACGCTCCGAAGTCGACGCGCTGGTCGAGGGCCTGCTCGAGGCCGGCGAGCGCTTCGGCTTCGCCCGCTAGCCAAGCTGGAGAGAATCTGACCGTGGCCGCCAATCGCGAATCGCAGAATCCGGTCGAGCTCGACGAGCTCTACCGGGACGTGATCCTGGACCACTACCGCAGCCCTCGCAATCGCGGCGCCTGCGACGACGCCACCGTCTCCGCCGAGGGCTTCAATCCCTCCTGCGGCGACGAAATCCAGCTCTCCGTGGCCATCGTCAACGGTACGCTCAGCGGTCTCGGTTTCGGTGGCAGCGGCTGCTCGATCTCGCAGAGCTCGGCCTCGATGATGACCGAAGCGATGACCGGCCGCAGCCTCGATTCGGCGCGTGAGATGTCCCTTCACGTCCAGCAGATGCTGACCGACGACGAGTTCGATCTGGACTCGGTCGACCTGGGCGACCTCGAAGCGCTCTCCGGCGTGGCCAGGTTCCCCGTGCGGATCAAGTGCGGACTGCTGGCCTGGAAAGTGCTCGACCAGGCACTGGCTATCGCCACCGGCGAGTCCGTCAGCGACGACAGCGACATCCCCACCCGCGTTACCAGCGCCTGACCCGCGACGCACGCAGCATTGGAGCCCGACATGGCCAGCGAACAGGAAGTCCTCGAAGCGCTCAGGACCGTCTTCGACCCGGAGATTGGGATCAACATCGTCGACCTCGGCCTCGTCTACGCGGTCGAGACCCCGACGGATGACAGCGTCAAGGTTGAGTTCACCCTGACTTCACCCGCCTGCCCGGTGGGCCCGATGATCAAGGCCCAGATCGAGCAGGCCGCCTCGACCGTCGAAGGTGTCGACCACGTCGAGTCCGAGATCGTCTTCTCCCCGCCCTGGGACCCCCGCGAGATGTGCTCCGACGAAGCCAAGTTCGAGCTGGGGATCTTCTAGTCGACCGCTCCAGACCCCGACTCCATCGGGGCAGCGCTCGGCTCCGCCGTACCCAGTCCATTGGCCGAAGCTGCCCAAGCCCCGTTCCCACCCTGGTGCTGCGGCTCGGGCCGAGCCACCAGGTTCACCAGCAACGGACGCAACAGCCGCACCCGAGGACTCGGAATCCTCGGGTTGGGAATCAGGTGCGCCAGCGTGAAGAACACCATCGACAAGCCCAGGCATCCCACATTGACCAGCAGCAGCAGCCGGTACTCGCCGGTCAACTCGTAGATCGCGCCGCCCACGGTGGGCACCAGGAACTGGCCAATCGTCTCGATCATGAACAGCGTGCCCATGATCGCGCCGAAGTGGGCTAGACCGAACGTCTTGGGCAGGATCAGCGGCTCCAGGACCGGCCCTCCGGCCGATCCGATCATCCAACAGCAGAGAAACAGGATGACCGCCAGCATCAGGTTGTTGTCATGCAAGAACAACAGGAGCAGCATGCCCACGGACATGATCGCCGCCAGGCCCACCGAGGCCAGCTCGATCGACGGTATCCGTTCAGCCAGCAGACCGAATGTCGGCCTCGATATCAGCCCGCCGAACGCTTGCAGCGCGAGGATCAGTGAAATCGTCTCGCGGCTGATGCCCATCGACTCGTAAACCGGGGTGCCGTTGAACATCCAGCCGAACATGGCGAAGAAGAACGTGGCAAAGGCCAGCGCGATCACCCAGAAGTTCCAGGTCCGAATCGCCTGCTTAACCGTCAGACCGCTGAACGTTCTCGGCCCGCTGGCGCCCGCACCCGCTCGCGGCGATTCGCCGTCGACCTCCAGACCCTTCTCGTGCGGATGATCGCGAACCATGAACAGGCCGATCGGCAAGAACACGACCGCCAGGATCGCCGCCGCAAAGAGGAACGACGCGTCCCAGCCCACGTCGTCGATGATCCGCTGCATTAGCGGCATCAGGAAGCCGCCCAGCGAAAAGCCCATCGCCATGATGCCCACGGCCCGGCCGCGCTTGCGATCGAACCAGCGCGAAATCAGCACCTGGAATGGGATGTAGAACATGAACCCGCGGAAGAACGAGTTGATCGAGAAGTAGAGGTACCACTCCAGGATCGACGAGGTCGTCGCCAGCAAGACGTACGACGCACAGGTGAAGATCGTGCCCAGGATGATCGAGCGCCGCGGCCCGTAACGGTCCACCACCCTGCCCGCCAAGGGCGAGGCGATGCCGCTGATCAGCAGCGAGACGGAGATGCCCGTCTGCAACAACGTCCGCGACCAGCCGAACTCTTCTTCCAGCGGGGTGACGTAGTAGCCCAGCACCCAGAACGACACGCCCGACGCGATCGCCATGCCGACCACGGCGGCGACCAGCAGATACCAGCCGTAGTAGGCCCGGCGCAGTTTGGTGATCACGGCGAACTCAGGCGGATCGGAGTGCAGCCCATCGGCGCGTGTCCCACGCCCTCTCGATGGGCGAACACTGAAATGCTATCGCTTCGGCGCCGCCCCGCCTGTGTCCGAGTGTGTACTCCCGGCCTCGCCCTAGCCGAAGCTCAGCGGCTCCACCGCCGCCAGCGGCTCGATCGTCTGACCCTCGACTGCCGCCACCGCCGTGATCGGATTGGACGAGCGCAACTGGATCCAGGGATTCGAGCGCGTCCCGCCCTGGTAGGTCAGCGCGCTGCCGCGCGCCAGCCAGGCCAGTTGCACGTCGTGCTCGCTGGGAATCTCCGACGCCGTGCCCGCACCGTCCTGCGGCTCGACCACCAGCAGCGGATCCCAGCGCAGGATCGTCGCGGCCGCCGCCTCGCCGATCGGCGAGTGCAGTTCGACCGTCAGACCGTCGCCGGCGTCGATCGTCGATCGAATCTCGCTCTCCGAGCGCTCGAACCCAATCTCGCCCAGGCTGGGCAGGTACCTCCAGTAAGCCGCGATCGCATCGCGAGCGGCCTCCGTGTTGACGACCGCCGCCACCACGTAGTTGGCCGGCAGCATGCCCACCCGGCAGCCGACCATCAGCACCGCCTCGCGGTAGGGGCCGACCGGACTGTCGGCCCGATCGGTGACCAGGATGCGGCCGTAGGTCGGGGCCGAGCGGGTCACCGCGTCGGGCAGGTTGCGGCGCGCGTTGGGGACCGGCACCTCGAACGTGATCTGCTGCAGCACCGCTTCGCCGATCTCCCAGGGCGGTTCCGGCGCATCCGTCTTGGCGCTCACGACAGGCAAGTTGGCGCTCTCGATCAGACCCGACTCTGGCATGATGCTTCCTCCCTGCCGGGACACCAACGCCCGGCAGTTCCATCGCTCGTTACTACGAGGGCGGCGCGTTGCAGAACCCCATCCCCCAGGCGCCCGGGCCCAGCATCCCGCCGACCGTCGGACCGAGCTCCGTCACGTGAATCTCGTCCACGTTGAGACGATTCAACGCTTTTTCCCGCAAGCGAGCGGCGGCCTCGGGCGCCAGCGCGTGCGTGACGACCACGATCGAGGGTTCGCCGCCCAGGATCTCCGCCGCCCGATTGAGCAGCATCTCCTCGGCCTGCTCGGCGTCGTCGGCCAGGTCGACAGCCTTGATCCGGTCCCGCGCGCGGAACACCGGCACGCCGTAGTCCAGCGGTCCCAGCCCGCTCGACGAGGTCACCAGCGGTAGCTCGCCGGCCCGCTCCAGGCCGTCCACATCCGGCGTGATCATGAAGATATCGGCGCTGTTCGTAACCGCATCCAGCGCCTGCTCGACCGCTGCCAGGTCCGCGCCCGACTGCGCCACACGCGCCAGCGCCAGCGCGATCGCCGCCTGTCCGGCCGTCGAGCGCGGCGTCTGATGGACGCGCACGCTGAGTTCCTCGAAATGGCTCATCCGCCGCGCCGCGTACTCGGCAAAGTCGAACGAGGGGCTGTTGGAGCCGAACGCCTGGCAGAGACAGACCACGCCCTCGTCGTGTCCCTCGGCCGCCGCCCGGTAGACCGCTTCCCAGCTCTCCGAGCTGACCCCGTTGAGGATCAGCGGCTCCCCGCTAGCCAGCGCGTCGTAGAACTCGTGGTGCGACTGCTCGCCCTGCAGGAAGAGGTTGGAGCCGAGGCTGTAGCCGACCGGCGCGGCGCGCAGGCCGCGCTGCTCGAGGACGTCGGCAGCCAGATCGACCGACGAGTCACAGACGATGGCGACCGACATACTGTCTCTCGCCTTCCACTCACGTGTACGCGCGGCAGCGCGGTCAGAATGCTAGCATCTTCGCACGCCGACGCTCCGTATCGGAAGGCGTGCAACAGGCGTGGGATACCGCCATCCGTTCCACGCCACGAGCAGCGAGACTGACATGAAATTCGGCATCTTCTACGAGCACTCTGTGCAGCGGCCCTGGACCGAGATCTCAGAGTGGCGCGCCTACCACCAGGCGCTGGAGCAGATCTGCCTCGCCGACGAACTCGGCTTCGACCAGGTCTGGGAGGTCGAGCACCACTTCCTCGAGGAGTACAGCCACTCCTCCGCGCCCGAGGTCTTCCTCTCCGCGGCGGCGGCGATGACCGAGAACATCCACATCGGCCAGGGCATCGCGCTCTGTCTGCCTCAGGTCAATCATCCCGCCCGCGTCGCCGAGCGCGCCGCCGCGCTCGACATCATCTCCAACGGACGCCTCGAGTTCGGCACCGGGCGCGCCGCCACCTGGACCGAGTTGGGCGGCTTTCAGGTCGAGCCCGACGACACTAAGGACATGTGGGACGAGGTGATCCGCGCCATCCCCCACATGTGGACCAACGAGATCGCCGGCTGGGACGGCAAGTACTTCTCGATGCCCGAGCGGGCCATCCTGCCCAAGCCCGTCCAGCAGCCGCACCCGCCGATGTGGGTCGCCGTCTCCAGCCCCGAGACCGCCATCCAGGCCGCCGAGCGCGGCATGGGACTGCTCGGCGTCTCGATCGGCACGCCCGACCAGTACGAACAGCGGATCGCCGACTACCGCCGCGTGATCCGCAACGCCGACCCGGTCGGCAAGTTCGTCAACAACCAGGTCAACGGCGTCGGCTGGATGTACTGCGGGGACAGCGACGAGGAAGCGCTGGCCCTGGGCGGCGCCGGCGCGGCCGCGTTCATGAGCGCCGCCGCCCATCTCGTCGGCGTGGGCAGCATCTATCCGTCGCCCGCCTACAGCTCGCAGGCCAGCGCGATCCAGCTCCGCAACCGCCCCGGCGACGTGATCAACCCGCTCCAGCAGGGCACGCCGATCGGCAATCCCGAGACCGTGATCGCCGCGCTGCGCCAGTGGGAGGCGATCGGGGTCGACCGCATGGTCTTCCTGATCAACTTCGACCAGGTCGTCCCGCACGAGAAGATTCTCGAGTCGCTGCGCCGCTTCGCCGCCGAGGTGATGCCCGCCTTTGAGGAGCCGGACAAGGCTCCGCTCACCCGTTTGCCCGACTTCGGCGCGGTCAAAGAGGTCGGGCTGCTCGCCGCGGCCGGCGGCGACTAACCACTCAAACAGCTCGCACGGATGCGAGCCGTTCAGGACGGCCAGGTGAAGGAGCGAACCATGGAACGCAGGAACTACTGGCAACGGATGCGCCGATCGAGAATGAGCCGCCGTGCGCTCCTGCGAGCCTCGGGCCGCGCCGGCGTCGGTGCGGCAGGCCTCGCACTCGTCGGCTGCGGCGACGATGACGACGACGCGCAGCAACAGCAGCAAGCCGCCGCCCAGGTCCAGCAGCAGCAACAACAGGACCAACCGCAGGCTCAGCAGCAGGCCCAGCAACAGGCAATGCAGGAGCAGCAGGCGGAACAACAGGCCGAGCAGCAGGCCCAGCAGGAAGCCACGCCTGCCGAGCAACAGGAACAGCAGCAACAACAAGCGGTGCAGGCTGCGGCCGTCCGGCAATACGGCGGCAACTACACGCTGAACATCGTTCCCAACTGGGATGGGTTCGATCCGCACCGCGTCCAGTTGGCGACCCCGTTCCAGGTCTTCAACGACACGTTGATGCGGCTCAACCAGATTTACAACAACCAGGGGCCGATCTACGCCGCCTCGATTGCCTCGTTGCCCGAGATTCCGGACGACGAGACCTACATCTTCCGCTTCGACCAGGGCGCGAAGTTCTGGGATCGGTATCCGACCGAAGGCGGCCGCGCCTTCACCGCCAGCGACGCCGAGGCGAACATCCAACGCCAGATCGATTCCCTGGATGCCAGTGGTCAACCCGATGCGCGATTCTGGCGTGCCGCGCTGTACCAGGACACGGCCTCAATGGACGTGCCCGACGAGGACACGCTGATTTGCAAGACCAACGGGCCCAACGCGACCTATCTCGAAACCACCCACATGGGATACTCGTTCATGACGTCGATCGAGGCGCTCGAACTCTGGGACCAGCAGTGGATCGACGAGCAGACCAATGTCGAGTTGATGTCCGGCGTCGGCCCCTTCATCCCCACCGAGTTCTCCCCCGAGAGTCACATCCACATGGTCCGCAACCCGGACTTCTGGCAGACGCTCGACGGTCAGCAGCTTCCATTCCTCGACAGCCTGACCTGGCGATTCCTGGGCGACCCGACGGCGCAGGAGACCGCCTACCGTACGGGAGCGCTCGACAACTTCTCAGGCAACGCGGTGGCGATTGAGGGCGTCGAAGCAGACTTCCCCGACCACATCCGCTACGACCGCGGCGTCGTGCTGCCGCTGGCGATGCGATTCAACTACAACCAGGAATGGGACGAGAACCCCTGGCTGGACCGGCGAGTGCCGTACGCCTTCCATCTGGTCATGGACCGCGACACGATTATCGACGCGGTGTATCTGGGCAAGGGCAAACCCTCGACCCAGCAACACATCAACTGGTACCACGGATGGTCGATACCCCAGGAAGAGATGCGCACGCTGCCCGGCTATCGCCCGACCAAGGACGAAGACGTCGCCACCGCTCGCCAACTGATGGACGCCGCCGGTGTGGAAGCGGGAACCAGCTATCCGATGATCGTGGCGGACATCTTCGAAGGGCTCTACCCGGGCTCGTCCGAGCTTTACCGGAGCATGTACGAAGGCGCCCTGGACATTTCGGTCAACATCGAACTGCTCCCCTACGACGGAATCACTCAGCGGTTGACCGAGGGCCGCTATCCGGGCCAGTTCCCAATCTGGGTGGGCGCCGGCACCGGCGACCCAACCGGCGAGTGGAACTCCCGCCTCGTGTTTGGCGCGTCCGGCAACCTCACGCACTACAACTTCAAGCCGGTCGAAGACATCGTCAAGACCATGAAGGTGACCCTCGACGCCGAGGCTCGGCGCGAGATGGCGCTTGAGGTGACCTACATCCTGCTCGGCGAGGACGATCGCTACGGGATCGACGGCTTCGGCGACTTCTCGATCATGGGCAACGGGATCGACACCGGCATGTACTGGCCCTACGTCAACGTGCCCGAGCGCAGCCTCCTCGTCTGGGAGCGCGAGGGATGGCACTGGCGCAAGGAGGTCTGGATGGACACGAGCCATCCCGACTTCCCCGGCGACCGCGCCTAGGACTGCCCGCCGCGGGCCGAACGTAAACCACGCGATTGAGCGCTCCGGCCAACGGGGCGCTCAATCGCTGTCCAGGACGATCCGCCTCTATATCCTGTGGCAGTTACGCTCCTTCGAGTTCGTGCGGAAATTCACACACTTCCACCACATTGAGAGGCTCGCCAGCATGGCCGACTCATCCGGCGCCCAGCAGCAGATCGCCGTTCGTTACCCCCGTTCCGCTTCCCTGCGCGACGGACACCGCATCAACCTGCGTCTGATGGCGCCCGGCGACGAGGAACTGATCCTCGACTTCGCCCGCTCGCTGCCCGCCGACGACCTGCTCTTCCTGCGCCGCGACATCACCCAGCGCGCGTCGGTGGACGAGTGGATGCGCGAGGTCGAAACGCAGCGCACCTTCACCGTGCTCGGCTTCGACGGCGACGAACTGCTCGGCGAGGGCGACCTCAACTACTCCTCCGCCGACTGGACCCGTCACCTGGGCGAGATTCGCCTGCTGCTCTCGCCCGCCGCCCGCGGCCGGGGACTGGGCCGCGTGCTGGCCGAGGAAATCTACGCCATCGCCCAGTTGCTCGAGCTGCAGCTCCTGACCGCGCGCATGGTGCTCGACCAGGCCGCCGCGCAGTCCGTCTTCCGTCGGCTCGGCTTCCAGCGCGAGGCCGTGCTCTGGGACTACGTGATCGACGCCGATGGCAAGACCCACGACCTGCTGATCGCCACCCGGCGGATGAAGTCCCCGCGCTCGGGCTCGTAACCTACTCAACCAGCCCATGCAGCCGATTGAACGCCAGGTGTCGATCGGCGTGTAGCTCCCGACCGGCCAGTCCCGAGTATTCCGGGTCGTAGCGCCAGGCGCGGAAGACCCAGTTGCAGGTGTCGCCGCGCTGCTTGACCTGGAACGGCGAGACCCACTCCCAGACCACCGACCCGTTCGATCCTACCTCGAACAGCCGTCCTGCCGCGCCTTCGGTGACCAGGTAGTTGCCGTTTGACAACTGCGTCACGCCCGAGATGTGGGCCGAGAAGAACTGCTCGCGCGGCTGACCCTGGAAGATCACGTCAACCTCGTCCGTTTGCGGATTGACGGCCACGATCCGCGAGTAGCTCAGGTCCTGCAGCCGGTGCATGCCGTTGTCGTAGATCAGGATGCGGCCGTCGCCGAGCCGGCTCGCGTGATGCTGATGCGAAATCTCGGGCCAACCGAACTTCCATCGCAGCGTTGCGGGCCGGCCGCCGCCGGGCGGATCGACGATTCCGACGATGCTGGTGTCGCGCGAGGAGAAGAGCAGCCCGCCGTCCGGCAGTTGCTCGATGCTGTTCGTGTGCGTCCACTCCCAGCGATGCTCGAGCGGACACTTGGGCGCGTCCTCGGGCGTCAGCGCCTCCCAGAGGTGGATCCGCGAGACCTCCTCGCCCGACGCATCGACCTCGACGAAGTCGTCGCCGATCATCGTCGGCGGCGCGGGCTGATTGAGTAGCTGTCCGCCGCCCAGCACCGAGTCGCTGACCGCTTCGGGCATTGCGACCCACTCGAGGAAGATCGTGTGGCCGTTCTCGCAGCGGTGGAAGTCGTGGTGGATCGCCTCGTTCTCATAGTCCCAGACGACCTCGCCGTCCCAGTCCAGCTCGCGCAGTCCGACGCCGCGGCCGCCGAGGAAGTTGAAGGTGTCGGGCGGCGCGCCGGGATCGAGCGAGAAGCGGGTCACGTTCTCGCCCGTGCGAGGCGGGGGCGGCGTCAGCGGCGAGACCAGCGCCAGCAGGTTGCCGCTTGGCAGCAGCTCGACGTTGAACAGGCGTCGATCGGGGAAGTGCCAGCGATGCACGACGCGGCCCTGCATGTCCAGCAGCACCGCGTCCTGCGCGCCAAGCCCGCAGATCAGCGTGTAGCCCTTGCACGAGCGCGACGGCTCGTGATGCGTCAGGCCCACCGGACGATGAATCGGCCAGCCCATGCCGTTAGCCCCGTAGATTCCCGTCCCCGACTCGTCCGGGGACCCGCTCGGCCGCCTCGATCAGCGGAATCACGTCCTGCGCGATCCGATCCGCCTCCTCCAGGTGCGGATAGCCGGAGAGGATGAACTCGTCGAAGCCCATTCGCCAATATGCGGAGAGCTCGTCGGCCGCCTGCTGCGGCGTGCCGACAATGGCCGTGCCGAGGTTGACCCGGACGCGCGAGATGCCGTTCCAGAGCCGCTCGCCCAGGCGGTCGTCCTCGACCCGCCGCGCCTGCGCCGCCGCGCCGACCATCGCCGTCGATTTAACCGCCGCCGCGCGCTGGGCCAGCACGTCGGGATGCGCCTCCGAGAGCAGCTCCGCCGCCGCGTCCCAGGCCTCCGCTTCCGTGTCGCGGACGACCAGGTGGGTGCGCAGACCGAAGCGCGGCGCGCGTCCTGCCAGCGGGAACCCGTCGCGGGCACGGTCGAGCAGCGCCTGCATCGGCTCGGGCGGTTGAATCCAGCAGAGCAGCACGTCGGCGCGAGACGCGGCCAACCGCAGCGCGGCGTCGGAGGCGCCGCCCAGGTACCACTCCGGCGCCGGCGGCGTCGGTGTCGGCGAGACGATCGCGCCGTTGAGCCGAACCGACTCGCCCTCGAACTGCAAGGGACCGCCCGTTTCCCAGAGCCGGGCGCAGGCGTCGATGAACTCGTCCGCCTGCGCATAGCGATCGTCGTGCGAGCCGGAGATGCCCAGCCGCTCGTTGTCGCCCTGGATGCCGCCGGGCACGATGTTGATGTCGATCCGGCCGCCGGAGATCTCGTGCAGCGTCGCGGCCTGCTGCGCAAAGAGACCGACGGGCGTGACGCCGGGTCGGACCGCGATCAGCAGGCGGATGCGGGACGAGACCGCGCAGAGCGCGGTCGCCGTGGTCCAGGTCTCGGCCAGCGGCGCGGCGTGCTCGAAGGAACCGTTGGCGAAGCGGGTCGGAATCAGCAGCGAGTGGTAGCCCAGCCGCTCGGCGTTGAGTACGACGTCGCGCAGGTACTCGAAGGTCGGCGCGCGCTGGGCCCGCAGCGAGCCAATCCGGTCGCCGTCGCCGTCGATCGGGACGAACCAACTGAACGTTGGAGCAGGACGCGGCTCAGTCATGGCGCGCAGTCTACGTCGTAGCGGGCGTTGCACAGCTCGTCATTGCCGCGCTCCGTCGCGGCAATCTCGACGCAAGAGCCGCCGGTGCTGGAATCGGCGAGATACCCGCGGCAAGCGCGGGTATGACGGGGTTTCGGCCCGGTGTGCGGCAGTTATTCCTCGAGAAAGCTGTCGACTTCGTCGAGGAAGCGGTCGAGCTGGTCGTGGTGGACCCAGTGGCCGGCGTCGGCGACGCCGACCTTGCGTGCAGTCGGGAATGTGTGCGTGCGTTCGTCCTGGTTGGGGTCGCCGGCCGATTCGAGGCCGCTGATCAGCAGCGTCGGCATCGTCACCCGCTCCCAGATCTCCTCGGCGTCGAGCTCGTTGAAGGGATAGGGCGAGTGGGCCCGGGCGTAGTTGTCGAACTTCCAGACGAAGGTGCCGTCCTCGTTCTGATGCACGGCGTGGGTGGTCAGGTGCAGCGCCTGCTCGGCCGTCAGGCGCGGATTCGCCTCCTGCATCCGCTCGACCGCGTCCTCCAGCGTCGGATAACGCCTCGGCAGGCGGCCGGCGAAGCGGTGGCGCTCGGAAATCCACTCGGTCATGCGCTGGTGAGCGGCGACCGACGAGTGCATGTCGGTCTCGCGCCGCGACGGTCCCAGGCCCTCGATTGCGACCAGCCTGGCCACGCGCTCCGGATAGACGCCGGAGTACTCGATGCAGATCCGTCCGCCCAGCGAGTGGCCGATCAGCGTGACCGGCGCGAGGTGCTTCTGGCGGATGAGCTGGGCCAGGTCGTAGACATAATCGATCATCGCGTAGCCCGAGCCGTTGACCCACTCGGAGTCGCCGTGGCCGCGCAGGTCGGGCGCGATTACGTGATAGCGATCCTTGAGCGCCAGCGCCACCCAGTCCCATGAGCGGCAATGGTCGCGCCCGCCGTGGACGAGGATCAGCGCCGGCGCGGTCGGGTTGCCCCAGTCGACGTAGTGCAGGCGGAGACGCTGGGAGAAGTAGATCTGCGAGGCCGGGTAGTCGGTGATTTCTGTCATGCAGGGATCGTACCCGTGGATGCGCCGTGGTTCGAGGAAGGCCTTCATCCCCGGCCACCGCGGAGGGCCCTCACCCCCCGCCTACGCGGGGGCAGGCTCTAACCCTCTCCGAGAGGGAGAGGGGACCGAGCGGGTCCCCCGCATCGAGTGCGGGGCAGGCACCGAATGAATCGGGGACGAGAGGGGAAGCAGAACCCCCTCTGTCACTCCGTGACATCTCCCCCCTGGAAGGGGGGAGAGAGTATCCGGAGGGAGCCGGAGGGTCAGGCGGCGGCTGCGGGGGTCGTGATCTGGTCGAGGAAGGCGACGATCTGGTCGGGGGACTTGCCTTTCAGGTGGGGGAAGTGTTGGACGGCTTCCTCGACCAGGGCGTCGAGATCGGGGTCGGCGGGGATTTTTTCTGTTTCGGGCTGATCCGCCGCGATTTCCTGCTCTGGACTGGAGATCGTGAGATCGGGGGGATCAATTTGTGCTGATTCCGGGGCAGTTTCTGCCAGTTCCTGCGGCTCTTCCTCGTAGAGCTCGGGCTGGTCGGGGCGCTGTGCGGCGCGGCGCTGGACTTCCTGGGCGGTGCGGCGGATTTCGCGGGCGAGGGTGTTGAGCTGGTTCTCCTGGGCGTCGCGGGCGCGGAGGAACTCGACCGAGGTGAGGCGGCTGATCTGGTTGGCGACGTCGTCGTTCTTGAGCGCGAGGGTGAGCCGGAGCTGGAGCAGGTGGAGCGATTCCAAGAGCAGGTCGTCGGCGGCGGCCGAGGCGATGCTGGCCCAGTGGGACTCGACGAGTTGCAGGTCGGCGCGGACGGTGGCCTTGGAGACGTTGAGCTGCGCGGCGATGTCTTTCTGGGTACCGGAGCGCTGCGTCAGGTAATGGACGCGCATGGCTCGGCGTCGGCGCTTGGGTGTGATGTGCATGGCTGGGACCTCCTTCTTGGTCAGACAGATGTTCTTGTAACTGTACATGAATGTTTGTTCGGTGTTGTGTTGTGGTTTGCGGAGTAAAGCGAGGGCCCTCACCCGGCCTACGCCGGCCCCTCACCCCAGCCCTCTCCCAGAGGGAGAGGGAGCCAGCAGGGGCCCAGGCCGCGGCGCAATCGTCGGTGTGGCGGTGTGGCGGTGTGGCTGAGCGTCGCTAACCAGTTGCGAACCGGCCCTAGCCGCAGAATGCTGCGGGGTCTTCGGGGAGGCGGAACTCGATGCCGGTGACGTCGGCGCTGGAGACGTCCACGTGCCCAACCTTGCTTCTGTCCCTCGTTGGTCCCTCGTTACCGTGGTAGATCCAACAACCACCTGCGTGGGCTTGTAGCCAGTACTCACCTGGACCGGAAACCAATAGAGCGAATGAGCCGTCCTTTGCTGATTGGCCACGGCCACTACCAGCAGCGCCGTTGGCGCTTACCCAGTAGCCGGATGCGGGAGTGCCATTCGCGTTGAGCAGTCGACCTGATATGCGGCGTTCGCACATTCCCTCTGTCATTCTAATCACGATACCTCCGACGTCGACATCTGACACCGCAATAGACGTAGCGTCTTGATACGAGCCAGTTGAGTCGCCCGTCCGATAGTAGACTCTGCATCCCTCCAGGCTCGCACTGACGCGATAGGATCCGGCCGACGGAACTGTGATGGCGAACAACCCGTCCGAATCCGTTCGCCCACTGGCACTACCGTCGCCACTTTGGACCCAAATCGACACTCCTGCTACACCGCTGCCTTCAGCATTCAGCAATCGACCCGACACCTTTGTGTTGCATGTACCTTCGGTCAGATGGAAGAGAATGTCTGACGCGTCAGGGTCGGACACTTGAATCTGTGTCGCTTGCTCATGCGAGCCTGGCACCGCACCACGACGCCAATAGACGCTGCAGTCGTCCACAATCAACCGGAGCCGATACAAACCTTGCGACGGAACTGTGATGGAAAATGTCCCGTCCGCCGCTATCCCACCATACGCTCTACGTGTGTCGTCCTCGGCGTAGATCAGTGCGTCGCCAATGGCTATCCCTTGAGCGTTCAATAGCCGCCCTGATATACGGAAAGCACACGCGTCGTCTCTTACAACAACCGTTACGCCCAAGGTGGAACCACCGTCCAGCGTCTGAATTGACGACTCAGCGGCAAAGGATTGGACGGTCCTGCTTCCCACTGCAGGCTTCGACGCGCTCGCTGAATCCCCAATTGGAACTCGAACCGTACACGTGTCTGTGAGATAGACCCGCATTTCGCCTCGCGAATCTTCAGCCAGGAAGTGCCTGAAGTTCCCATTGCTGTCCGTGAATGCCCAGTCAACCCGGTAAGCACCTGGTCGGACCTCCGACTGGCTGATTGTTTCAGGGCCCACGAAACTGAGAGCTATGCCGGGAAGAGGCTCTCCTGCGTCTGTGAGTAGGGAGCCTTGAATCTGCTCCGCACACGTGGTTGGCGACAACCGGAGATCGAGGCCTCTGATGGTACTCCGCTTCATATTCAGAATCTGTGCGCCTTTCGGGTCCTGCACTGCTGCCGGTCGGGCATAGTAAGCGACACACGGCGGAGTACCAAACTCAACTGCCAAGATATAACTTTGGTTGGCCTCTACTGGAAAGTCGAATCGATGCCCAACGTCGACCCAGTCGTATGAACTGTGTGTAGCACCATCATCACTCGCCCATTCAACCAGTATCTTGACTCGTGAGCCTTGAAGCTCCAGACGCTCGTCAGCGCTTACTTTGCCGGAGAGATACGGGGGTGGGTGATCGTGTCCGGCCACCACTGTGCCGGCACCCACGGTACTGCCGCGTGAGGTCTCGAACTGTTGATAGAATGCGTCAGAGGTGACGCCGAAGGATCGCAGAAATGCCTCTCGCCACGTGGCGTTCGACTGCCACTTGCCTCGAGGGCCGATGCTCTCCGAAGCCAGCTCTCGGAAGAACTCCAAAAGCGAATCGTCGTTTGAATCGTCAATCAGCTCATGCGCCGCGGCTCTGCCCACTCCATAAGGAGAGAGGTGGGTGGAACGCTCTGCCCGACGCAACGATGGTTCCCCTCGGGCAGCACTACGTGCGTCTGACTGCAGTCGCTCCCACGAGAGCCCGCCAGTGGCGGAAATCTGAACATTCTCGGCCAGTTCTGCTAGCCCTTCCACCAACCACGACGGCGGCCATTCCTTATCAATGTAGTCACCAAGGACTTGCGAGTCGGTGCCTGAGAGCTGGAACTGGAGCATGTGCATGTACTCATGCGCGGTGACTGATCTAGCGAAGCTGATCCCGCCGCGTGTTGAAGGCGAGGAACGCCAATACTCCTGTCGGACCCAGAAGTGAGAGTCCAGTCTTGCATCGCCACGATACGCAGCTCCACCACGGGTCGGCCAAGCTTGTTCGTAGCTGTCAAGAAAGCCAGGAGTCAACCCGCCTGGCCAGTCCTGTCTGAGAGAGTGAGTCTCCAGCGCGTTGACCAGTGCGGCTGCCGAGGTCGGAAAGTAGATTTTGAAGCGGCTGAAGTCGGCCTCCAGACCATACTGCTCCCAATAGAAGTCAATCACTGCTTGAACGTCGGCAATCACCTTGGCCTTCAGCTGTCGGGTGGGCGATCCAGTCAGCACGATTTCGGGCATGACACCAGTCGGCTGCAGCCAGTTCTGGTTGCGCGCAACTTGCACCCAGAGCGCGTCGCCGAAGCCAACGCTAGGAAGCTCGTCAAGCTCCATAATCTCTGCGACGCTGAGGAGGTCTAGTGACTCTCGCTCAGTCGTCCAAGTACCGGCCTTCTCTAGCTGACGGCCAATCCCTTGCACTACGCGATCCAATCGGGCACCGTCCCTACCCATCCATGCCACCAAGTTGAGGCCACGTTCTAGCCTCACAGTTCCCTGCGCCGGTCGTCGAGGACGCACCCACTCGACCGATTCCTCACCGCCCACTCTCACTACCAAACCCATGCCCGGCTTAAGAGTGTTCAGTCCGCTCACAGCGGGCGCTAGACCGCGCAGCGCGTAATGCCGTCGCTCCTCAGCTTCGTCCTCGCGGAAGATCAGATCAATCTGCGGTAATGCTTCAAGCAGGTCCTGGGGCGCCATCTGACCGTCGACGCGGATCAATACGGTCGAGCCTGCGGGCAGCGTGTGCAAGGTGCGCATCCGGATGGAGAACGCGGGAGACGCTGCCTGCCAGCGGTTCTCGATTGCGTCCCAGCGATAGATGAAGCGGATTCGCGGCTCCGCGTCGAACAACTCCTGCGCGGATGTCGATTCGTCTCCGATGCGAATCGTGACCGGCGTCTCGGACGTCAGCATGTCGAGCGTGCCGCTGCCCGGCTCGACGTCGGGATGCGCGTAGCGGTACTGCTGACCTGCCGGATCCCAGGTGTAAATCAGCTCGATCCTGGGGAACTCGGCGAACAGCTCGGCGACCGGCTTGGGCTCGGCGACCCAGCCGATGAAGTTGTCGCCGGGGTGGAGTGTGGTCGTTACGGTCTCGGGCTGTTCGGTGTTCTCATCGGCTGAGGTGAGGGCGCCGCCGGCTGCCAGCAGGATGGCGGCGAAGAGCAGGGCGAGGGTGATGTTTGATGCCGGGGACATGCGGGCACCTCTCGTTGCGGGCTCGGCGCCTGGCGGCACCTTGCTCGAGGCGGCGCATGTCGTTGCGGGCGACTGCACACAACGACCTGCGTCGCCACACAAGTATGGCGCATGCTTGCATGTGGGGAGGATTACATGTGGGTCTGAGTTGTGTGTAGGTTTCGTGTGAGTGCGAGATTGGACGGACCTGGGCGTCTCGGTCGGAGGGCGGACCCCCCTCTGTCACTCCGTGACATCTCCCCCCTGAAGGGGGGAGAGAGTGAAAGCGGGCGCGCGTGGTTCCCGCCTGGGCGGGGGCGACTTTGGATGGTTCCATTCAGAGAGGGGAGACGGGGAGCAGGGCGAGGTTGTTGCGGTGGACGACGGCGGAGCCGTAGTAGTAGCCGAGGGCGTCGAGGATCTCGGAGGACTTCTTGCCCCGGATTTGGGCGGCCTCGGCGGAGGAATAGTTGCTGATCCCGACGGCGATCGGACGCTGCTCGGGGTCGTAGAGCTGGATCACGTCGCCGCGCTCGAACTCGCCGCGCACGTCGACCACGCCGGCGGGCAGCAGGCTGCGGCCCTGCTCGGTCAGCGCCTTGACCGCGCCCCGGTCGAGGTGGAGTCCCTCGCCGTTGTGCAGCCCGGCCAGCAGCCAGCGCTCGCGGCTGTCGCGGATCGTGGTGTCGGCCGGGACCAGCGTGCCCAGCCGCTCGCCGCCGGCGATCCGGCTGATCACGTTGGGCTCGTGTCCCGAGGCGATCACGACCTCGGTGCCGCCGGCCGAGGCGCGCCGGGCCGCTTCGAGCTTGGCCCGCATCCCGCCGCGGCTGCGTTCGTCGACGTTGCCGGCGGCCTGGATCATCGAGACCGGGTTGTGCAGCACGTCGATCAGGTGGGCGTCCGGGTGGGCGCGCGGGTCGCGGTCGTAGACGCCGTCGACGTCGCTGAGCAGGATTAGGAGGTCGGCGTCGATCAGGTTGGCGATCAGCGCCGAGAGGGCGTCGTTTTCGCCGAACGCGCCCCCGCGCAACTCCTCGTCGGCGACGACGTCGTTCTCGTTGATGATCGGCACGACGCCGTACTGCAGCAACCGCAGCAGCGTGTTGCGGACGTTGAGATAGCCGCGCCGCTCGGTCACGTCGCCGCGAGTAATCAGCGCCTGGGCGGCGGTCAGGCCGTAGCGCTGGAGCAGCGAGTCGTAGCGCTGCACGAGCTGGGCCTGGCCGATGGCGGCGAGCGCCTGTCGCGCGCCGACCGAGGAGCGGGTGTTGGTCGCGCCGACGCGGGCGCGGCCGGCGGTGACGGCGCCGGAGGTGACCACGGCGACCTGGGTTCCGGCGTTGCGCAGCTCGGCGACCTGGCGGACGACCGCGTCGAGGACGCCGGGGTCGAGCCGGTCGCCGCCGGAGGTGAGCAGGTTGGTGCCCAGCTTGCAGATGATGCGGCGTGGTTGGGCGTCGGTCATGGGATTAAGCCGGCCCCCCTCTGCCTTCGGCATCTCCCCCCGCGCAGCGGGGGGAGAGAGAAAAAGGGCGGATAATGGGGGTATGCGATGGTTGCCGAAGCTGGACCTGGAACCGCTGCGGCGGCGCTGGTTGCGCTGGCGGCGTTGGTTGGTGCTGCACGTGGGCTGGTGGCGCACCGACCTGGTCCTGCTGGCCAAGCGGTCGGTGTCGGAGTTCCTCGACGACCACTGCGCCCAGCTTGCGGCCTCGATGTCGTACTACGTTTTCTTCTCGCTCTTCCCGCTGGCGATTCTCGTCGTCTCGATTGCCGGCGTGTTGCTGACCGACGACGGCCTGCGCGAGGAGGTCGTGGACGGGTTGTTCGAGCTGCTGCCGCTGCAGTCCGGGGCGGGCAGGGAGGACCTGGAAGAGCTGATCGAGCCGATCGCGAGCGGCCGCTCGGCGGTCGGCGTGATCTCGATCCTCGGTCTGATCTGGGCGGCGACGGGGATGATGTCGGCGCTGCGCTTCAGCCTCGACACGGCCTGGGACCTCGAATTTCGCCGGCCGTTCGTGCGGGGCAAGCTGGTCGACCTGGCGCTGGTCCTCGGCGTGGGCGGACTGCTGACGATCTCGATCGGCGCGACCGCAGTGCTGCAGGTCGGCAGCGATGTGTCGGAGTCGGTGTCCGACTCGCTCGGTCCGTTCGGGGCCGATGCGGGCGGCTTCTTCCGCCTGGTCACGGTGCTGTTGCCGTTCATGCTGACCTGGGCGACGTTCACGATCATCTACAAGGTCGTGCCCAGCGTGACGACGCGGGTGCGCGACGTGGTCGGCGGCGCGCTGGTCGGGGCGCTGCTGTTCGAGGCGCTCAAGCACGGCTTCGCCTTCTATCTGCGCAACTTCTCCAACTATGACGCGGTCTACGGATCGCTGGGCGCGGCGATTGCGCTGCTGTTCTTCGTCTACCTGGCCGCCTGCGTGCTGCTGTTCGGTGCGGAGATTGCGGCGGAATGGCCGCGCGTGATGTACGGCCACTACGACGACGAGGAGGGCGAGCAAGCCGAATCGTCGTCGCTGCGTCAGCGGGTGCTGAACGTGGCGGCGCGGCAACTGATCCACGACCAGCCGATCCCCAGCGCCGCGCCGGACGAGGAGGCTCGGTCGGCGCGGCTGGAACGTCGGCGGGCCGAGCGCAGCGAGCGGCTGGGGGGCGAGTGAGCGCCGGTCAGGCGCGCTCGAGCGCGAGGACGATTGCTGCGCCATCGATTTCCGCTTCGGTCTGCTGCATGCCCGGTGGCAGGTCCGCGCCGTCGACGGACACGCTGGTGGCCAGCGTCTCCGCCGCGATCAACGATTCAAACTCTGACACAGCCGACGCGAGTTCGCGATCCGGCGAGGCCATCTGCAGCGAGATGCGGTCGTCGGGGTCGAGACCGGAGTCGCGGCGCAGGCCCTGGATGCGGTTGATCACCTCGCGCGCCTTGCCTTCGGCGATCAGCTCGGCGGTCAGCTCGGTCGAGAGCTGCACGGCGCAGCGCTCGTCCTCGGTCGAGGCCGCGCCGGCGTTGGACTCGGTATCGACCTCGATCAGCAGGTCGCCGGGCGCAAGCTCGACGCCCTCCACCTCGATTGTCTGTCCGCTCTCGGCCGCCTGGGCGATGTGGGCGGCGAGCTCGGGCGACAGATCGCCGAGCGCGGCGCGCAGGGCGGGCAGGCCGGGTCCGAGGCGCGGGCCGAGGACGCGCAGGTTGGGTTTGATCGTGTAGCGGCGCGCGTCGGCCTCGGCGTCGGCGAGGGTGACCGTCTTGACGTTGAGTTCCTCGGCGATCGTGGCGCGGTGCCGCTCGACGGCCTCGGCGTCCTGCGGCGAGCGGACGGCGACGCTGACGGCGGGCAGCGGCTGGCGGACGCGGATCCCCGCTTCGCTGCGAGCCGAGCGGCCCAGCGAGGCGACGCGCTGCACGAGTTGCATCTCGCGGTTGAGCGTCTCGTCGATCAGCGACGCATCAGCGACCGGCCAATCGGCGAGGTGGACCGACTCGGCGGCATCGGCGTCGACTTCGGCGGAGAGATTGCGCCAGATCTCCTCGGCAACGTAGGGGGTCATCGGCGCGAGCAGCCTGGCCAGGGTGACGAGGACGGTGTGCAGGGTCTGGTAGGCGCTGCGCTTGGCGTCGAGGTCGGCGGCGCCGCCGCGGGCCGAGGACCAGAAGCGGCGGCGGCTGCGGCGCACGTACCAGTTGGAGAGCGCATCGACGAAGCCGTCGATCTCGCGGGCGGCGGTGGTCGGGTCGTAGTCGTCGAGCGCCTCGGTGACGCGTTCGATCAGGCTGTGCAGTTCGCTCAGGATCCAGCGGTCCAGCTCGACCGTCGGCGTCTGGCCGGGTCCGGCGGGACGCCAGCCGTCGATGTTGGCGTAGGTGACGAAGAAGGAGTAGGTGTTCCAGAGCGTGTGCAGGAAGCGGCGCTGGGCCTCGCCGACCAGGCGCACGGAGAAGCGGCGCGGGTTGCCGGCGGGCGAGGCGACGTAGCAGTACCAGCGCAGCGCGTCGGCGCCGGTCTGGTCGAGCACCTCCCAGGGGTCGACGACGTTGCCTTTGGACTTGGACATCTTCTCGCCGGCCTCGTCGAGGATGTGTCCCAGCGAGATCACGTGGCGGAAGGAGATCGGTTCGCGCACGGCCTCGGCGCGGTGCAGCATCGCCGCTTCGGCGTGGAGCGAGTAGAACCAGCCGCGGGTCTGGTCGACGGCCTCGCAGATGAAGTCGGCGGGGAAGCGCTCGTCGAAGCGGTCCTGGTTCTCGAACGGGTAGTGCCACTGGGCGTAGGGCATCGCGCCGGAGTCGAACCAGGCGTCGGCGACCTCGGGACAGCGGCGGGCGGGGCCGTCGCATGACTCGCAGCCGATCTCGATCTCATCGACGTAGGGCCGGTGCGGATCGGAGAGGTCGGGCTCGACGCCGCTGAACGCCCTGGCGCGCTCGCGCAGCTCGTCGAACGAGCCGATGCAGATGACCTCGTCGCAGGGTTCGCAGCGCCAGAAGGGCAGCGGCGTGCCCCAGTAGCGCTCGCGGCTGACCGCCCAGTCGACGTTGTTGGCCAGCCAGTCGCCGTAGCGGCCGGAGCCGGTGTGTTCGGGGTGCCAGTCGATCAGCTCAGCGTTGGACTGGGTGAGCAGATCCTTGGCCTGCGAAGTGGCGATGTACCAGCTCGGCTTGGCGTAGTAGAGCAGCGGCGTGTCACAACGCCAGCAGTAGGGGTAGGTGTGCTCGTAGATGTCCTTGCGCAGCAGCAGCCCGCGCGATTCGAGATCGTCCATGATCATCGGGTCGGCGTCCTTGACCCATTTGCCGACGAAGGCCGGCGACTCGGGCGCGCCGGGATCGCCGACGATCCGGCCGCTGAGGTCGACGGGCTGGCGGAAGAGCAGTCCGGCCTCGCGGCCGAGCAGGTAGTCGTCCTCGCCGAAGGCGGGCGCGATGTGGACGATGCCGGTGCCGCTCTCCATCTCGACGAAGTCGGCGGCGGCGACCTTGCGCGCAGGCAGCTCGCCGTCCTGCTCGCGGCACTCGACCAGCCGCGCGCCGTCGAAGCGGTAGGCGGGAACGCCCCATCGATCGGGCTCGTAGAGGCCGTCGTAGGTAGTGCCGACCAGGTCGCTGCCCGGCACCGAGGCGACGATAGTGGGCGTCTCGACAATGCCGTCGAGCGAGTCGCCGACGAGCTGCTGGGCCAGGATCAGGCGCTCGGTCGGAGAGACCTCGACCACCGCGTAGGTCTCGTGGCCGTTCAACGCCAGTCCGGAGTTGGCGGGCAGCGTCCAGGGCGTGGTCGTCCAGGCGAGGAAGTCGGTCGCGCCGTCCCAGCGCAGGTGCTGGGGCAGCGAGTCGTTGTGGGCTCGGAAGCGCACGGTGACGGCCTGGTCGCGGACGCCGTCCTGCATGCCCTGGGAGAGTTCGTGGCTGGAAAGGGAGGATTCGCAGCGGGGGCAATGCGGGGTGGTGCGGCGGGCTTCGTAGATCAGGCCGGCGTCCCAGAGGGTCTTGAAGATCCACCAGCAGGACTCGACGTACTCGGGCGTGTAGGTGCGGTAGGCGTCGGACATGTCGATCCAGAACGCAACCCGCTCGGTCATGTCCTCCCACTGTTCGACGTACTCCATCACCGACTCGCGGCAGTGCCGATTGAACTCGGCAATGCCGTACTCCTCGATTGCCGGCTTGCTGTCGAGGCCGAGCATCTTCTCGACCTCGATCTCGACCGGCAGGCCGTGGGTGTCCCAGCCGCCCTTGCGCGGGACGCGCTTGCCGCGCATCGTCTGGTAGCGGGGAAAGAGGTCCTTGAATACGCGCGAGAGCACGTGGTGCACGCCGGGCGTGCCGTTGGCGGTCGGCGGGCCCTCGTAGAACGAGAACACGTCGTCGGCCGGGCGCTCCTCGACCGAGCGGTGGAAGATGTCGCGCTCGCGCCAGAAGTCGCGGATGCGCGCTTCGAGTTCGCGGTGCGGCATCATCGTCCCGACCGGGCGGAACGGTTGACTGGCGGAGCCTGAATTGGACGAGTCGGACTGGTCAGTCGATCCTGATGCGGCGTCGCTCGCCGACTGATTAGGGGTGTGGGTCATCGTCGGATGAATCCTCGGAGTGTCGTTTCGCGATCAGGGCATCGGAGAGTTCGGCGATGCGATCGCGGGTGTTCGGATTGAGCAGGTCGGCAGCTTCCTCGAGCTGCTGCGTAATCCAGCCCCGAGCCTGTCGGGCCGAAGCGGCCTGACCCTCGGCGCGCGATTGCTCGACCAGCGCCTGCGCGGCGCGTTCGGGATAGCGGGCCACGGTCTCGGCGACGTCGGCGTCGCTCGGCGGCCGAGCCGTGGGCCGGCCCTGTCCGCCCATCAGGCGCATCCAGCGTTGCGCCGTCCGTTCAGCCATGTTGCTGCCGTGTCGTCCTTCTGAACGCCGTCTGCCGCCTAGGAGCGGGTGCGTTCCAGGTCGGGAAGTTCCACGCCGGGCTTGGGCGGTATCAACCCGCGCCGCAGGTCCTGGTTGATGCCCTCGACCTGGCACGGGTGTATCCCCCAGCGCTGCTGGATCTCGTCCATCTGGTAGCCGAGCGTCATGATCCGCTTGACGGTCGTGCAGAAGACCGGGCGGTCGCCGCGGGGCAGGAAGGGCACTTCGATCATGTCGCCGCACATCGCGCAGGCGGCGGGGTGCATCTGGCGCGGAGTGCGGCCGCCGAAGGAGGCGGCGCCGCCGTAGCGCACGTAGCCGGCCTCGGCCTCGGGCGAGGTGCGGATCGACTTGCGCGCCGAGCGACACTCCGGGCAGCGCACCGGATCGTTCTGCAGCCCCTTGGACTGGTAGAACTCCTGCTCGCCCGTCGTGAACGTGAACTCGCGGCCGCAATCGCGGCATACGATCAGTCGATCCTGCAATGCCATGGTGTCTCGCAATGGTCTCGCCGACCGTGCCAAGCGAGGCCGGTCAGCCCGTGAACAGGTTCAACTCTATCAGAGCCTGTCGCGGAATCCCCTCGCTCAGCGTCCCAGTGCACGGGCGATGACGGTCTCCAGGCGCAGGAACAGCGCCTCCGACTCTTCCTGGCGGACGATCAGGCTGAGAGCGAGGTAGACCACGCCGCCGCCGCTGACGCCCAGCAACAACGTGACCCAGGAGTCGCGGGCGACATCGAAGCCGGCGAGGACCTCAATCAGCAGCCAGACGAGCTGCCCCATGATCGCCGCGGCGACGATCGTCTTGAGCGTGGCAACCGCGAGCGCTCGTGAGAGCAACTGGCGCGCCAACGACCTGTGCAGGAGCAGGACGAGGAAGACGAACTCCGCGATCGCCGAGATTGACAGCGCCAGAGCCAGCCCCTTGAGCTCCAGTGGACCGACGAGCAGCGCCGAAAGGATGATGTTGAGCAGCATTGAGGCGACGGCCAGGCCGACGGGCGTGCGGGTGTCGCCGAGGACGTAGAACCCGCGCGAGACGATCTCGATGGCTGCGTGCGCGAATAATCCGATGGCGTAGAAGAGCAGCGCATCGCTGACCAGGCTGCTCGCCGCCGCGTCGAACGCGCCGTGTTCGAGCAGGGTCGAGACGATCGACTCGCGCAAAAGCAGCATGCCGACAGAAGCGGGCACAGCGAGGAAGAGTGTGAAGCGCAGCGTCTGCGTGACCATCGCGCGCACGGCCGAGGGGCCGCCGGTCGCCGCCTGCTCGGCCAGGCTGGGGAAGACCGCCGTGGCCAGCGACATACCGAAGATGCCGACCGGGAACATCAACAGCAGCCAGGCAAAGTTGAGCGCCGAGATCGAAGTGTCGCCGACGAGCGAGCCGAAGAAGGTGAGCACGATCAGATTGATCTGGGCGGCCGCCAGACCCAGCGTGCGCGGCCCCATCAGGCGCAGCACTTCCCGAACCTCGACATCGCGCAGGCTGAAGTAGGGACCCAGGCCGCCGCCCGATCGTGAGAGCGCCGAGGACACAGCGGGCAACTGGATCATCAGGTGCAAACCCGAGCCGGCGATCACACCGATGACCAGCGCCTCGACGCCCAGCTCCTCGGGCAGCAGCAGCGCGCCGAGGATGATCGCCAGGTTGTAGAGCATCGGCGAGATCGCGGGCAGGAGGAAATGTCGACGCGCGTGCAGCATCCCGGTCAGCATCCCGCTGACCGCGAAGAGGATGGGCGAGAGCAGCAGGACCCGAGTGAGGAAGATCGCGTCGTCGATGATTGCGTCCTGCCTCATCGAGTCCTCGCCCAGTCCCGGCGCCAGCGCGGGCACGATCCACTCGGCGGCAAGAAAGACCACGGCGGCAAGAAGAACGGTGCCGATCAGCACCCAGTTGAGGACGATGCTGGCCAGACGCCAGGCGGCCTTCTCGCCGCGGTTCTGCAGGACTCGGGCATAGACGGGAATGAAGGCCGAGGCGAGGGTCGCGCCGGCGAGCAGTTGGAAAACCAGGTCGGGCAGGCGCATCGCGACCCAGAAGGCGTCCAGCTCGACCGAGGCGCCGTACTGGTCGGCGATCACTACGGCCCGGCCTGCGCCGAGCAGGCGCGATCCGAGAAAAGACAGGCCGATCAGGATCACCGCCCCGATCACCGTGCTGCGGCTGCCTGCCAGCCGGCCGCCGATCGAGGACGGAGCGTCAAGACTCATTCATGCACTCTCGCAAACAGTACCCAACTATGCACGTCCCGCGGCGGGACGCGGTCCAGGCGACCGGCGCCGGCGTCGTCCGTGCGCACCGGCGGTAGACACTCGGCAGGCGGCTGATACGATGAAATCGATTCAGCAAAAGGAGTCATCGTGGCCAACAAGGCTGCCGCCATCAAGTACCTGCGTCAGAGCCAGAAGCGGCGCATGCGCAACAAGCCGATACGCACATACGCGCGCAGCTCCGTCCGCGCCGCTCTCGACGCGATCGACGATGCGATCGACACGCAGGAATGGAACGACGCGGACACGGCGATTCAGCAGGCCGTGAGCGCGCTCGACCGCGCGGCGCAGCGCGGCGTGATCCACGCCAACACCGCCGCCCGCAAGAAGTCCCGGCTGCTGCGGCAGTACCACACCTCGCGCCATCCCGACGACGTGCGCCGGCCGCGGATGCGGCCGCCGGCCCCGGCTCAGACCCCCTAACCTGCCTCTGAACCCCACGCGCTTGCCGCAAGAGGCGCCCGCATGCGAGCACTGATCTTCGATCGACCCGGTGAGATCCGGGTGGACGACATTCCCGCGCCGCAACCCGGACCGGGCGAGGCGGTGATCGAGGTCGGCGCGGCCAGCGTCTGCGCCTCGGACCTGCGCGTGTATCGGGGCGAGAAGTACGCCAAATCCGGCGTGGTCCCAGGCCACGAGTTTGCCGGACGTGTGGTCGCACTGGGCGACGGCGTCAGCGATCTGAGCCTTGGCGACGGCGTGGCGGTGTATCCGATCATCGCCTGCGGCGGCTGCGACTTCTGCCGCCGAGGGTTGCGCAACCGCTGCACTTCGCGGCGAACGCTGGGTTACGACGCCAACGGCGGGCTGGCCGAGCAGGTGCTGCTGCCCGCCGCGTTGGTCTCGCAGGGTCACGCGGTGAAGCTGGCCGAGGGCGCGGACTGGGGACGGGCCGCGCTGACCGAACCGACCGCCTGCGTGCTCAACTCGCTCGAATCGTGCCGCTTCCGCGCCGGCGTCAGCGTCGCCGTGCTGGGCGCCGGACCGATGGGTTTGCTGCATGTGCTGCTCGCGCGGGCGCTGGGCGCCGGCGAGATCATCGTCGCCGAGCCGGTCGAGTTGCGGCGCGAGGTCGCCCTGGCGATCGGCGCCACCCGGGTCTGCAGCGGAGAGCCGGACGAACTGGGCGCGATCGTCAGCGAGGCCACGGCCGGCAACGGTTGCGACATCGTGATCGTCTCGGTCGGGCTCAACGGATTGACGGAGACCGCGCTGCAGGTCGCCGGACGGCAGAGCAGCGTCAATCTCTTCGCGGGATTCCCGCCCGAGTCGTCGGCGCTGGTCGATGTCAACGAACTGCACTACCGCGAGGTCTCGCTGACCGGCACGCAGAACGCCACGCCCGACCAGTTCCGGCGCACCGCCGCGCTGCTGCCCTCGCTCGACGCCGTCGACCGGATCGTCTCGCACCGCTTCGCGCTCTCCTCGGCCGACGAGGCCTACACCTCGCGCGACGATCTGTCGGTGCTCAAGACCGCCGTGCTGCCGGACGCCTGATCATGATGCGGCGAGACGGTGAAACGCTGACCGGGATCGGTGAAGAACTGCGGCAGGCGAGAATCCGCCGCGGCCGCTCGATCGCCCAGGCCAACCAGTCGACCCGAATCGCCCGCCCGTACCTCGAAGCGATGGAGGATGAAGACTGGTCGCGGATGCCCGCCGCGCCGTTCGCGCGCGGGTTTCTCAGCTCCTACGCCCAGTACCTCGGCCTGGACGACGGGCCGTTGCTGGAGCGGTTCCCGCTGGCCCCGACTGCGCCCGGCGACGGATTGCAACTCAGCGAGGACACGGTCGAGTCCTACCAGTCACTGGAGCGCAGCGGCAGTCCGCGCGAAGAGGTTCGCCCTTCGCGGGTGCACCTCGGACCCTGGCTGGTCGCCGCGTTCGTCATCCTCGTGATCATCGCCGGCGTGGTCGCCGTGGTCAGCCTGCGTGACGATGTGCAGCCCGTCGAGACGACGCGGGACGTGCCCGGGATCGACAATGTCTCGGCTGAACTGGAGTCGGCCGCGTCGGTCGCGCCCAGTTCGACCGATTTCGACCCGCTGCCCGATTTGACGCTGTTCTCGTCTCGGCAGGCGATCAACCACGTCAAGCTGCTCAACGTGCCCTACGTGGTGATCTCGGTTTACGACGACTCGCCCGCGGGCACGGTGCTCGAACAGTCGCCGGCTGCCGGGGTGGAGCCGCACGAGGACGCCGTGGTCACGCTTGTCGTCAGCCGGGGTCCGCGTCCCGGCACTTCCGCCGACGCGGCGAGCGGCGGTGGCTGATGCGTTACCAGATCGTCACGCTGGGCTGCCCCAAGAACACGACCGACTCGGATCGGATCGCGCTGACGCTCGAGGCGGCCGGACATCACGCTGTCTCCGATCGAGCGCGCGCGGACCTGGTGATCCTCAACACCTGCGGCTTCATCGACGACGCGCGCGAGGAATCGAAGCAGGCTGCCGAAATCCTTGCAGCCGAGAGTCGCGGCGATCAGCAAGTCATCGTCACCGGATGCTGGTCGCAGATCGAGCGCGAGCAGGTGATCGAGATCGACGGCATCGAGGCAGCGTTCGGGATCGAAGCCTGGGACCAGATCGCGGCGCACGCAGGCGAAGCCGAGCTTGAACGCGACATCCCCGAGACCTCGCTGCAGGTCGGGCCGTCCGCTTATCTGAAGATCTCCGACGGTTGCGCCCGGCCCTGTACGTTCTGCAATATTCCCGCGATCAAGGGCCGGCAGTTCCGCAGCGCGACGCCGGACTCGCTGGTGACGGAAGCGCAGACGCTGGTCGGTCGCGGGGCGAAGGAGATCGTGCTCGTCGCCCAGGACAGCACGGCCTACGGGTCCGAGTGGGGCGACGCCGACGGCCTGGCCCGGCTGATCGAGCGTCTGGCCGCCGAGTCGGGCGCGGAGTGGCTGCGGCTGATGTACGCCTATCCCGGATTCGTCACGCCGAGCCTGATCGAGGTGATGGCGCGGACGCCGCAGGTCTGCCACTACCTCGACATTCCCCTGCAGCATGGATCGCCCAGCGTGCTGCGGCGGATGAAGCGGCCGCACAACATGGGCATGGTCCGGGGCACGCTGGAGCGGCTGCGTTCGGCCATGCCCGACATTGCGATCCGGACCACGTTCATCGTCGGCTTCCCGGGCGAGACCGAGGCGGAGTTCGGCGAGCTGCTCGATTTCGTCGCCGAGGCGCAGTTCGATCGCGCCGGCGCGTTCACCTATTCGCCCCAGGCCGGCACCCCGGCGGCGACCATGAGTGAACAGGTGCCGGACCAGGTCAAGCAGCAGCGATACGACGAGTTGATGGCAACGCTGGCCGACGTGTCGGCCGGCCGCAATGCCCTGCAGATCGGCCGCCGCCTGCCGTTGCTGGTCGAGTCGGAGCCGGGACAGACGACCGAGGACGGCGATCCGATCATTGCCGGGCGCACCTACCGCGAGGCAGCCGAGGTCGACGGTCTGGTGTTCGCCCTGGGCGAAGCGAGTCCCGGCGAGCTGGTTGACGTGCGGATCACGGATGCGCTCGGGCACGACCTCTGGGCCGAACTGATCGACTAGAGCGAGAGCGTCTCGGTCGAGACCTCTCCCACCTGGCAATCGAGCCGCTCGCGCTCCAGGAAATCGAGCACACGTTGGGCGATCGTGTGCGACACCTGCGCATCGGATGAGATCGCGGCGAAGGCCAGCGTCGCTCGCGTGGGATCGTCCTGATCGCCGGTCTCGGCGGCGGCGACGCCGAACTTGTTGCGCGCGCGCTGCAGCGCGCTGCGCACGATCGAGCGCTTGTCCTTGAGCGACGCCGACTCGAAGATCAGCAGCTCGACCGTGAGCACCGTGACGAAGGTCATGCCTCTTCCGGCTCCAACGGCAGGATCGCCTGCTCGGCCGGCGGTTCGAGGTCTTCGAGCGGCGGCAGCTGATCGAGCGCGGAGAGGCCAAAGTGGTCGAGGAATCTGGGCGTGACGCTCCACAGCAGGGGTTGGCCGACGGCGTCGAGCCGGCCGCTCGGCGCAATCAGGTCGCGGGCACGCAGCGAGCGGATCACGCCGGTCGCGCCCACGCCCCGCACGCGCTCGATCTGCTCGCGCGTGACCGGCTGGTGGTAGACGATGATCGCCAGCGTCTCCAGCGCCGCCCTGGACAGTCTGGACGGCGTGTCCAGCCCCAGCATGCGCTCGACGTAGGGCGCCGCCTCGGGCGCAGAGACCAGGGCGACCGTGCCCTCGTGGCGGCGCAGTCGGATGCCGCGCGCGGTGTCCGCCTCGATCTCGGACAGCGCCGACTCGACCTTCCCGGCCGTCACGCCGGTGACCTGGGCCAGCAGGCGCACGGTCGGCGGTGACTCGGCGACCAGGAGCAGCGCCTCGATCGTCTGACGCAGGTCTGGGGGCGGCGGCGGGGCCGGACGCTCGCTTGTCATCCCACCAACTCGCCAACCAGCCCTGCGTCGTCGACGCTGGTGACCCGCACGCTGTGCAGCAGATTGGTCAGGTCACGACCGGTCTCCACTCGGCAAGGCAGGTAGGTGTCGGTCAATCCGGAGTGTCGCGTCTCGAACAGGACCGACTGGAGCGATCCGACCTTAGTCTCCAGCGTCCGGCGGCGGTGAATTGCGCCCAGCTCGCGCAACTCCGCCGAGCGCGCCCGCTTGACCTCGGGCGGGACGTCGTCGGTCAGCAGCGCGGCGGTGGTCCCGGGCCGGCTCGAGTAGGGGAACACGTGCACGTCGGTGAACTCCAGCTCGCGCATCAGCGCCAGGGTGGCCGCGTGGTCGCTCTCGGTCTCACCCGGGAATCCGGCGATGATGTCCGTCGTGATCGAGACGCCGGGCGCTGCCGATCGAAACGCCGCGACCGCCTCCCGGAATTGCGCAGCCGTGTAGCGCCGGCGCATCCGCGACAGCACGTCGTCCGAGCCGCTTTGCAGCGCCAGGTGCACGTGACGGCAGACGCGGGAGTCGTCCCAGCAGGCCAGCAGTTCAGGCGTGATGTCCTGCGGCTGGATCGAGGAGTAGCGAATCCGCGCCGCGTCGGTGCGAGAGAGCAATGCATCGATCAGCTTCGCCGCCGTCGACCCGTCGCTTCGGTCTCGGCCGTACGCGCCGGGCTGGGTTCCGGTCAGCACGATCTCCTGCACGCCTTCCTCCACGCGCTCGCGCGCGGCGGCGACGATCTCGTCGATCGGTATTGCCCGCTCGCGTCCCCGCACGCGCGGCACGATGCAGAAGGCGCAGATATCGTCGCAGCCCTCCTGGATCTTGATGAACGCCCGCGTCCGCCCGCCCGACGCCGGCACGGTGGCTCTCTGTGCGTTCGATGCGTCCAACGCCGACCAGACCGCGTCGGCGGCGTCGTCCTTGCGCGCATTGGCGAGGACTTGCACGTCCAACTGCCGGGCCAGCTCCGGACCGGCGCGCTCGGCGTAGCAGCCGGTCACGATCACGGGCGCAGAGGGCGAGAGCCGGCGCGCCACCCGGATCAGGCGGCGCGCCTTGCGATCGGCCACGTGGGTGATGGTGCAGGTGTTGATCAGGAACGCGTCGGCGCGCGCGGGACGGTCGACTGTCAGGCAACCGCGGCGCTGCAGGTCACGCGCCGCCTGCTGCGTCTCGGCCTGGTTCAGCTTGCAGCCCAGGGTCAGCGTCGCGACCAGCGGCGCGGCCTTGGTCGGGTCGGGTGATGCGTTGCGGCTCATGCCCAACTACCATACCCACAGCAGTCGAGTTCGGAGGCGTGTCATGGTGGAGATCGGCCTGGCCATTCTGTTCGTCAGCATCCTGGTCGCCGCCGACCGCGGGCGCTACGACACGCTGAACGAGAAGATGCGCGACTTCGTCGACTGGCTCGATCGGCCCGAAGACCAGCCCTGAGCGCCGACTGCTCCCGTTCCTGTTTCCCAACAGACTTCGAATGTGCATCAGTGCACAGATCGTCTACCTGTTCCCTCGTGAGCTTGACTTCTCCGTACGTGCGTCCTACATTGGCGGTAGACAGAACGTACGTACAGGTAGCTGATATGTCCGCCGCGTCACCCAGCCAGCCCGCTCCGATCTCCCGAGGCGCGCAACTGCCGCTGATGCTGCAGTCGCTTTCCGCCCCCTCGGTGCCGGCGGCCGGCCCCCGGATCGAGAGCGGGCCCTGCCCTCGCTGCGCCGGCCCGACCGCGACGCACGGTCGCCGTTCCGTCTGCGTGATTTGCGGATACGGCGCGAAGCGGGCCACGTTCCGGCGCCGGCGTTCCGCGCATCGCCGCCGCCGACACTAGGTCGCGACCCGGCAGTACTCCGACTGGATGGCCATACAGTAATGGGCGTGAGCAGCGTCGCCCTTCTCTTCATCGTCCTCGCCGTGATTACGTTCCTCTGGCTCAAGGGGTACATCAGCTTTGGTGGAGTTCGTTCTTTCTTCGATCGCATCGTCCTTGCCGCCCTGCTCTGGGCGGCGGCGATCTTCGCAATCGCGCTCGTCCGCATCCTGGGCGGCGAAGGATTCTGATCCCATGCCTGCCCCGCGTGTCCTGATCGCGCCCCAGGAGTTCAAGGGCAGCCTGACCGCCGTCCAGGCCGCCGACGCGATCCGGCGAGGTGTGTCTCGTGTCGCGCCGGACACCGCGATCGACCTCGCGCCGCTCGCCGACGGCGGACCGGGCACTCTCGAGGCCATCGTCCGAGCCGCCGGCGGCCGCACATCCATTGCCCGCGTGGACGGGCCGTTGGGCGCCCCCGTCGACGCCCGCTGGGGACGCATCGATGAGGGCCGCTGCGCGATCATCGAGATGGCCGCTGCTTCAGGTCTGACGCTGTTGCGTCGCGACGAATTGGACGCGCGGCGCGCCTCGACCCACGGCACCGGCCAACTGATCAGGCACGCCCTGGACGCCGGAGTCGGACGCATCCTGATCGGCGTCGGCGGCAGCGCCAGCAACGACGGCGGCGCGGGCATGGCCGAGGCCCTGGGCGCCATCCTGCTGGACGAGGACGGCCGCCGACTGCCGCCGGGAGGCGCGGCGTTGGCCGATCTCGCCAGGATCGAAATCGGCGCGCTCGATCCCCGGCTCGGCGAGAGCGACATCCGCGTGCTCTGCGATGTCCAGAACCCGCTGCTGGGCCCCGAGGGCGCGAGCGCCGTCTATGGACCACAGAAGGGCGCGGATCCCGTCCAGGTGGCGCAGCTTGATCGAGCGCTGGCCAACTATGCCGGCATCATCGAGCGGGACCTCGGCGCGCGGGTCGCCGAAGTGCCGGGCGCAGGCGCGGCCGGCGGGCTGGCGGCAGGACTGATGGCATTCTGCGGCGCCACACTGCAATCCGGATTCGACGCCGTCGCCGACGCCGTCCGCCTCGCCGACCGGCTCGGGCGGGCCGACCTGGTGATCACCGGTGAAGGCCGGCTCGACACGCAGTCGGCCTACGGCAAGACCGTCGCCGGGGTCGCAGCCCTGGCCGGAACGCACGACGTGCCCTGTCTCGCGGTCGCCGGACTGATTGACGGCGCAGCCGCCCTGCCCGGACTGCAGGACCGAGAAGCCGCGACGCCTGCGGGGATGCCGGTGGAGGAGGCGATGGATCGCGCCGAGGAGTTGGTGCCTGCGGCGGTCGAGCGACTGCTGCGCCGCTACCTGAGCTCGATGCCCGCTACTCGAGGTAAGGCAGGCGACGCTCGGTCAGGTTGATCGCCGCGCGGTGGTGGTGGTTCGGCGGCGCGATGCCGATCTCGTCCAGCCGATCGTCGTCGATGCCGAAATGGTGCGCGACCTCGTGCAGCACCGTCTCGCGGACCTGCACCACGACTTCTTCCTCGCTGTGGCAGATGCTCTCAATCGGCTGCTGATAGATCATGATCCGGTCCGGCAGCGTCTCGCCGTACCAGCCGCGGCTGGTCAGTGGGCGACCGACGTAGAGGCCCAGCAACGTCTCGCGCGGACCCAGGCCCAGCGATTCCAGCTCCTCATCGGTCGGCTGGTTGCGCACGAGGACGACGACGTTGTCCATTCTCGCCGCGAGCTCCTCGGGGATCTCGTCGAGGGCACGCTCGACCAGGCGGCGGAATCGTGAACGTCGCATTCGACTACGGTACCCAGTTGTTGAGAATCGCGCCTTCCAGGATGCGCCGCACGATCGGCCCCGCGTCGTCCGAGCCCGAGTCCGCATCATCCAGTACAACCGTTACGACAAGACGCGGATCCTCGAAGTTGGCCCATCCAGTGAACCAGACGTGATTGGTAGAGCGGTCGGTTTCCGCCTCGCCGTCATCCTCTGCTCCCGCCTGCTCATCTTCACTCTCCTCGCTGCTCAAAGTCACTTCGATTTCGTCATCTGCCTGCTCGGCTTCTTCTTCCTCATCAATGGCTTCCGGGTCAAGGATGACGTCCTCAGACGTACCGGACTTGCCCGCGACGCGGAGCACGCTGCCGCGGAATACGTAGAAGCCGGTACCGTACGGCTGCGAGATGGTCGTGCGCAGCGCCGCCTGGATCTGCTCCAGGGTGTCGGCCGAAACCGACAGGACGCTGATTGAGCGGCGCTCGATTACCTGCGGAGGCGCGCCGCCGGGTTCGATTGACTGCACAACAATCGGCGTACCCACGACGCCGTTGGTCGCCAGTGCCGAGTAGGCGTTTGCCATCTGCAGGACGGTGACCGCGACGAATCCCTGGCCGATGCTCATGTTCAGGGTGTCGCCCGTGTACCAGGCTTCGTTGACCTCGGCGACCTTCCAGTCCGGGTCCGGATTGACTCCGCTCACTTCATTGAGGCCGATGATGCCGGTCTGCTGTCCGAAACCGAAGCTCGCTGCCGTGTTGGGGAGCAAGTCTTCGTCGATCCGGTCGAGTCGCAGCCCGATGTCGTAAAAGACCGTGTTGCAGGACTCGGCCAGCGCCTGGGACAGCGTGATCCGCCCCTGATCTTCGTCTTTCCAGTTGCGCAGCGGTTGATCGCCCACTTCCATCCACAGGGCGGGGCAGGAGACGCGGTCGGTGATCTCGTACTCGCCGCCTTCGAGCGCCGCCGCAAGCGTGATCGCTTTGAACGTGGACGCCGGCGCGTAGAGCTGTTCAACCGCTCGATTGATGAATGGCTGGCGGTCGTCGAAGAAGTAGGTCTCGTACTCCTCCTGAGTCACGCCGTCGACGATCGTGTTGGCGTCAATCCGTGGATAGGAGGCCATCGCGAGCACGTGACCGCTGCGGGGATCGATGGCGACGACGGCGCCCGGCTCGTCGCCCAGCGCGTTCTCGGCCAGTTGCTGGACGCGTACGTCGAGGGTCAGGCGGATGTTGGCGCCGGGTGTGGCAGCCCGGGTGATGATCTCGCGGATCGGCCGACCGATCGAATCGATGACGTACAGGCTGCCGCCGCGACGGCCGGCGAGGATGCGTTCGAAGGTCTGCTCGATGCCGTCGCGGCCGACCATGTCACCGGCGCGGTAGCCCTCGATGTAGAGCTCGGCCAGTTCCTCGGGGTTGATCTCTTGCAAGTAGCCGATCACGTGCGCGGCCACCGCCCCGAAGGGATAGAAGCGCCTCGTTTCGCGGGTCAACAGGATGCCCATCGATGCGAGTTGCTCGAACTCGGCGATCACCGCGGGCGACGTATCCAGCGCCAGCACTGCGACCTGGATGAACTGATACGAGGGCACATCCTGGTAGATCCGCTCGCGTACTTCCTGCTCGTCCATCTCCAGGCGATTGATGAAGAAGTCCAAGACCGCTTGCTCATCCTCGATCGAGTCCCAGTGCACACCGACGATCACGACCTCGGTCTCGCCCGCGAGCGTGATGCCGTTGCGGTCGAGGATCATGCCGCGCGCCGGCATCTCGATTTGCGCGTTGATCAGATACCCCGGCGATCCGAGGCCGCTGAAGATCAGATCGGGTGTCCAGTCCACGACCCAGTGCGGCTGACGCAGCGTGCGCGCCTGCACGAACTCTTCGATCTCCCCGAAGAACGTCGTTTGATAGCGCAGCACGACCTCGTGCGACGAGGCGTTCTCGTCTTCCTGCGGCACGACCTCCCAGGTGAAGCCGCCGATCGTCGCCTCGGCCCAGATGTCGTTGTAGCGCCGTTCAAAGGCTTCCGCGCTGATCCGCTCCCGCGTCTCGGTCGAGGTGCGCTCGTAGGCCTTGCCGAGCTGTCCGGTCGAGACCAGATGGAAGAAGCTTTGCACGGCGAATCTGGCCGAGGACGGCGCCACCTCCAGGTCTTCGAGATCCTCGGCCGGCGGGACGTACCCTTCGGCGGCGGACTGCGGGTCCGCCGCGCCATCGGCCGCGGCCGCGCCGCTGGCGGTCTGTCCGTCCTGAGCCGGTTGCTCGGCGGCGTCGGGAAAGTACTCCGAGAGGTCGCGCTCGGACTCTCCCCCGAACACGCAGCCGCTCAACGCCAGCGCCGCAACGAAAAGCAGCGCCGCCAGGAGACTGTGACACCTGAGTTTGGGCAATCGTGGCACGTCCCGCATGCCCGATCTGTCCTCGAACCCCGCTGACTTCAACACTACCAGCCATCCCGGCGAACCGGGTTCCCGAACCCGCCGAGTCTGCCGCTAGACTGGAACCGATCCGCGATTCGCAGAGGGGATTCAGCAGATGGACTATCGCGAGGACCAGACGATTGTCGACTTCCGCAACGAAGTGCAGACCTTCATTTCCGACAACCTGCCCGACGACTGGGGCAGCCGGCCGCAGGGCGAGGGTTACGACCCGCAAGTCATGGAGGTCACCCGCGCCTTCCAGTCAGAGATGGCCAAGCGCCGTTGGCTGACCATGGCCTGGCCCGAGGAGCACGGTGGTCTCGATGCGCCGCACTCCCAGCAGATGATCATGTCCGAGGAGATGGCCTACCATCGCGCCCCCGGTGCGGGCGGCAACATGGGCGTCCAGTGGGTCGGCCCGTCGTTGATGCTCTACGGCACTGACGAGCAGAAGCAAGAGCATCTGGCCGGCATCGCCGACGCCGAGACCTGGTGGTGCACGCTCTACTCCGAGCCCGGCTCCGGTTCCGACCTCGCCTCGCTGCAAACCCGAGCGGTCAAGGACGGCGACGACTATGTGATCAACGGCCAGAAGATCTGGACCTCCGGCGCGCACGTCTCCGACTGGGGCTGGCTTGCCGCCCGCACCGATCCCGACGCGCCCAAGCACAAGGGCATCACGATGTTCATGATGCGCATGGACACGCCCGGCGTCACCGTCCGCCCGCTGATCAACATGGCCGACGGGCACGGCTTCAACGAGGTCTTCTTCGAGGATGTGCGCATTCCGCAGACCAACGTCGTGGGCGAGGTCAACCGCGGCTGGTACCACCTGGCCGTCGCGCTCGACTTCGAGCGCAGCGGCATCGGCGCGTTCGCCGGCGGCCGGCGCACGATCGAGGAGATCACCCAGTTCGCCCGCGACAACAGCCATCTGCTCGACGAGCGCCCCAACGCTCGCTACGAGCTGGCCGAGCGCGCGATCGAGGTTGAGGTCGGCACCTACATGGCCTACCGCATCGCTTACATGCAGGAGCACGGAGTGGTCGCCAACCACGAGGCGTCGATGTCGAAGCTGTTCGGCTCCGAGCTCGGCCAGCGCATCTCGCGCACCGGGATGGACCTGCTCGGCCTCCGCGGCAACATCTGGTCCGACGGCCCCTACGCCGCGCTGCACGGCCGCCTCAGCCGCAGCTACGTCAGCAGCGTCAGTGGAACCATCGCCGCCGGCACCAGCGAGATCCAGCGCAACATCATTGCCACCCGAGGTCTGGGCCTGCCCCGCGGCTGATTCGCGAGGCGTGTCCACGAGAATCGGGTCAATGCGGTATCCAGCCACAACAGCAGTCGCACTGCTGTTGTTGTCGGTGGCGTTGTTCGGCTGCAGCGATTCTCTTCCCAGCGCGGCTGAACAGACCGAAGACATCTCTGGACCCGCAATAGAGGGTCCTGTTTTCGCCAACCTGCAGTACGAGTCAGTGGTCAACCCGCCGCCTTACACGGTGTGGGCATACGCCGCGGTAATGCAGCCCACTCCAGGTGCTCGCTATGGATTCAGCACCTTCACGGTTGAGTGCAACATCCACGGGGAACTGACGATGTACCTCGGGCAACTGCCGGACAGCCACAGCGAGGAGTTGCTGGTCTATGTCAGCATGGATGACGGCGAACCTGACGAACAGATGTGGAGCGCGGACCGAGCATATGTGGCGCCGCTCGGGCTCCTCCTGTTCGCCCCTGATGCCGAACGGCAGCTTGAGGAGGTATCGACTCACTCGCTCCTGGAAGTCGCCATTCCCGAGCTCGATTTCGCTACGTCCGTGCCACTGAACCTGCTTCGCACTGCTCCAACGCTGCCGCAGCTGTTCGCCTGCGGAGAGTCGTCGTCAGACGACTCCAAGAGTCTTGCCCTCCCATCGGACTACCAGCCGGTTGTTGATGCAAACGGGGAGACAGACGACGGGGTTGGCTACCTCGCAGAACAACTTCGCGGCAATCGAGTCAGAACCACCATTTGGGGTGACGCCGCGGACTCAGAGTCATCGACAGGGCTAGTCCGTCTATCCCTCTCCTGCAACGCATCCGGCAAACTGAATCTGAAGCTCACCAACTTGCCCCAACCCGATCCCGGTGAACACGGACTTGGCCGGCCGCCCAGAGCGATCAGGGTCGATGTCTCCGTGGGTGAGGCACCAATCCAATCTGAAGGATGGTTGCTGAGAGCAAGCGGCGAAACGACAGAAGCGGAGAATCTCGATTCCTCTGGCAGCCTGGTCTATGCGTTGGCGCAGGCGAATGTCCTGAATGTGTCTGTGCCAGAGTTGGAGGTCAAGGCGTCATTCACCAACCTGCCTCGATTCTTTCGCACGCCAGTGCAAGGCAACCTCGGGCACTGTGGCTACTACGCCGAGAACTGACCACTCGGAACAAACTCGCGTGGGGCTTCGTCATCCTAGAGTGAGCGACAATCGCTCTCTTCTGGAACGGAGCCGCGTGTGTCACGCTTCCCGATCGCTCGCCGCCGCTGGCTGCTGCTGACGACGCCGATCCTTGCCGCTGCGCTGATCGCGGCCAACTTGCTCGTCTTCACCGGCTCCGCGCAGGCGCGCCCGCTGCGGGGATTCGCGTCCTGCGTCGAGCTGCTGGAGCACTACCAGGAGCAGGCCCGGCGCTCGCAGATGCAGGAGCGCTACTACGAGGAGGTCGGCGAGCCGGAGTGGGAGGCCCAGGAAGAAGCAGCCGAAGAAGAAGCTTCCGCCGACTCCGCCACGACGACGGAGTCATCCGCACCGGCCGACCAGGGCGAAATCTCCGACACCGGCACCAACGTCCAGGAGCGCGGCGTCGACGAATCGGACATCGTCAAGACCGACGGCGACTACTTCTACATCCTGCGGCCGCAATCGTTGCTGATCGCCGAGCTTGCCGAGGACGGACCGCCGGTAGAGGTCGGCCGGCTCGAGTTCCAGGACTGGGCGCGTCGCCAGGAGCTGCTGATTGGCGCCGGCAAGGCAATCGTCGTGCGACAACTTGAGGACGCCGTGTCCCGGTTCCTCCCAGAGGTCGGCGACATTGCCCGGCCGTCGTGGGTTCCGGAACGGATTCGGCCGCAGTCCGAAATCCTTGAGATCGACATCGCAAGTGCCGCCTCGCCGCGACTGCTGCGCGAGCTGAACCTCGACGGCCAGTTCGTCTCGGCGCGACTGGTTGACGGGGCGGCTCGCGTCATAATGCGGCACCAGTCGTACCACCACTGGGTCGGACCCTGGGACTTCGGCTGGGAACGCAACGCGGAGCGCGACGCGGAGGCGTACAACGAGGCCGTCATCGAACACAGCAAGCTCGGACTGTGGCATCCGCAGTCCTGGTTGTTGGATTACGTGTCCAACGAGGACGAGATCGGCTACGCGCTGGACTGCCGGCAGACCTTCGCGCCCGACGGCGCCGACGCGCCGCCCTGGCGGCAGGGCGTCAACTTCATGCTCTCCTTCGACCTGGCGGCCGGCCTCGCCGAGCGCGGCAGCGTCGGCGTGATGAGCGACCAGCCCACCGTCTACGCCTCGATCGGTTCGCTCTACCTGGCCACGCCCGACCAGCAGTGGTGGAACACGAACATCCACCGCTTCGATCTGGCCGACCCGCTGGAGCCGACCTACTTCGGCAGCGGCTCGGTGCGCGGACAACTGCTCTCGCAGTGGTCGATGTCCGAGCACAACGGCTACCTGCGCGTCGCCACCACGATCCAGGACCGCTGGCCCACGGTCAGCAACGTCTTCGTGCTCGAGGCCGTCGGCGAGGGCGATGACGGGTCATTGGAGCAGGTCGGCCTGGTCAGCGGGCTCGGCGTGACCGAGGAGATCAAATCGGTCCGCTTCGCCGGCCCTGTCGGCTACGTCGTCACGTTCCGCTTGACCGATCCGCTCTACGTCCTCGACGTCTCCGACCCAACCAACCCGCAGACGCTGGGCGAACTGAAAATCCCGGGCTTCTCGAAGTATCTGCATCCCTTGAGCGGCGGGCTGCTGCTCGGCATCGGCCGCGACGCCGATCCCGAGACCGGCTGGGAGCGCGGCTTGCAGGCGTCGCTGTTCGACGTCTCCGACCCGGCCAACCCGACCCTGCTCACCGTGCTGCCGCTTGGCGACGACGCCTTCAGCCCGGTCGAGTACGACCACCGCGCATTCCGCTACCAGGACGGCGTCGCCTGGATTCCCGTCGGCCCCAACGACCATTGGCTGCGGCAGGACCACGACGGCGCATTCTTCGGCGTCCGCGTGACCGCCGAGGGCCTGACCCACGAATCCACGCTGAGAGTGCACGGAGAAGCCCGCCGAGCCATCCCGGTCGGCACCCAGATCCACCTGCTCTCCGGCGAGGAGCTCAGAACCTACGGCCTCGAGACCTACGAAGATCTCGGCGCCCTCAGCTTCGCTCCCGAGTGGGATAACCGCTGGCTGCCCGTGCGTCCGGAGTAGAGGAATCTCAGCGACTCGCCGTCACCACGTCTCGCCATTCCAGGCGAAGTCCGCAATCTTGGTCCTCAGCGCCGGCGCATATACTCGGCTTCGTATCCGCCGCCGTAGAGGAACTCCCGATGCCACCACTGCTTCACGACACCCGCGTCCTTGACCTGTCGACCGGAGCAGTTGGCGGCGTCGCGACCATGGTCCTGGCCGACTTTGGGGCCGAGGTGGTCAAGGTCGAGCCGGCCGGCGGCGACCCCTGGCGCTCGCTGGCGGCAGCCCCGATGTGGCTGCGCGGCAAGCGCTCGTTGGAACTGGACATCGTCGCGGAACGGTCGCGGCTGGAAGAGTTGATACGCGAATCGGATGTCGTGGTCTCGACCGATTCCCCGGCGCAGGCCAGGTCGCGGCGGCTGGAGTACGCCGACATCCGCGCGCTGAACGAAGCGGCGGTCTTCTGCTCGATCACCGGCTTCGGTTCGACGGGGCCGTACGCGGAGTATCCCGCCTACGAGGCGCTGGCCGCGGCGAAGTCGGGCCGGATGGTGTCCTTCTCCGGTCAGCGGCTGCGCGAGGGTCCGGGCTTTGCCGCCGTGCCGGTCGGCGCGCACGGCGCGTCGCAGGGCGCCGTGCAGGGCATCCTCGCGGCGTTGATCGAGCGCCAGCGCTGCGGCCGCGGACAGATCGTCGAAACGTCCCTGCTCCAGGGTCTGATGCCGTTCGACCTGCTCCAGCTCCTGCTCACGCAACTCTCCGAGCGCGATCCCGAGACCTATCCGCAACTCTTCAACATCGGCGGCGGCATGCCGACCCTGAACTATCACCCGGTGATGACCCGCGACGGCCGCTGGATCCAGCTCGGCAACCTGCTCGAGCACCTCTTCTACGCCTTCATGGACGCCGCCGACCTGACCCTGCTGTTCGCCGAGGAGCAGTGGCAGGGCGGACAGGCCGAGTGGACGCCCGAGGCAACCGAGGAGATGCGCGACCGCATCCTCGAGCGGATGCAGGAGAAGACCTGCGACGAGTGGATGGAAATCTTCCGCGCCCAGGGCAACGTCGCCGCCGAGCCCTTCACGCCAACCCACGACGCCGTCGACAACCACGACATGGCCGCCAACGGCGACACGATCACGCTCGACGATCCGGAACTGGGCCCGGTCAAGCAAGTCGGCCCCATCGCCCACCTGCGCGAGACGCCCGCCGAAGTCACGCGTCCCGCGCCGTCGATTGGGGAGGCAAACGGATTCGCATGGCCTGCACGTGAGGTGGGCAACGGCGACGTGCCGATGATGACCTCGCCGAACGGCGCCGCGCCCTCGGGCAAGCCCTTGGATGGCTTCACGATCCTCGAGTTCGCCACGATCATCGCCACCCCGATCGGCGTCTCGATGCTGGCCGACCTGGGCGCGCGTGTGATCAAGGTCGAGCCGATCGGCGGCGACCCGTTCCGCGGCATGGGCGGCGGTCCCTTGCGCGGTCTGTTGGCCGCTAAGACCAACGCAGCCAAGGAGTCGATCTGCATCGACCTCAAGGACCCCGACGGCCAGGCCATCGTCGCCGACCTGATCGCCGAAGCCGACGCGATCGTGCACAACTACCGACCCGGCGTCCCCGACCGCCTGGGCATCGGCTACGAAACGGCCAGTGCCATCAATCCCGAAGTCGTCTGGGTCTCGGCCAACGGCTACGGTCCCGACGCGCCCGGCGCGCGGCGACCGTCGGCACACCCGATCCCGGGCGCGGTGATCGGCGGCGCGCTCTTCCAGGCCGGCTCGGCCATGCCGCCGGCGGGCTGCGAGACGATCGACGAGATCCGAGAAGCGTCGCGCCAGCTCATGCGCGCCAACGAGGCCAACCCCGATCCGAACACCGGCCTCCTGGTCGCCTCGGCGACGCTGCTCGGTCTCTACGCGCAACGCCGCTACGGCGTCGGCCAGGAGATCTACGTCAACATGCTGACCGCCAACGCCTATGCCAACAGCGACGATTTCCTCCAGTACGAAGGCAAGCCGCCGCGCCGCCAGGTCGACGGCGAGCTCTACGGCACCGCGCCGTGGTACCGCCTCTACGAAGCGTCGGACGGCTGGGTCTTCTTCGCCGCGCCAACTTGTGAGGAGTGGGAAGCCTTCTGCGCCGAAGCCGCGCCTCATCTCGCCGATCAGAGCGCCGACGACGAAGCCGCCATGGCCGCCGCCATCGCCGAGGTCTTTGCTCAGGCCCCCGCTGCCGAATGGGAGCGCCGCCTGACGGCCGTTGGCGTCGGCTGCGTCCAGGCCGACGCCGGCACCGTGGGAGACTTCTTCGCCCACGACGAACACGTCCTCGCCAACGGTTTCAACCCGGTGGCCAATCACCGCCGCCTGGGCGACGTCCGCCGCTGGGGTCCGCTGACCAAGATGGCCGGCGGCCGAGACGACTACGGCCCCGGCGTCCTCGCCGGCCAGGAAACGTACGAAATCCTCGCCGAGGTCGGCCGAGCCGGAGACATCGAGCGTCTCAGGTCGGAGGGCGTCGTCTGGTCGGAGCCGGTCGAGCTCCAGTGAACGACAAGGGAGCTCCGACTAATGCGCTATGCCTATCCCTGCCTGATTGAGCGCGACCTTGAGGAGCTTGAAACCACTGGCCGCGAGGCGTGTGATATCTCACTCCGCCGCTGCCATTTCCGGTCTCTCACGCATAGACTCCGAGGGCCATCTAGCCAGTGCTAGACTCATGCGCGACCTTTGGAGGTTGGACAAATGACAGATTCGCCCCCCCAGAAACCAGTCATTGAGGGCACGGAGCATCGTGACTCTTCAGTGGATATCTCTAGCCTCGGTGCATTGAACGCCTTGGAACTGGCAAATGGTGAACACACGTTTCCGAATGCGCCGCAGAGATCTGACCAGGACGCTCCAGCTCTTATGGAGAATCAGGATGTACTGACGCGAGAAGCAGAGGCTGAAGCCTCGATTGCACCGCGCCTTCCCGGGGTACCCTTGCCGGACCTCTACGTTCTAACGCAGGAAACGCTCGAAGCTATTCGGGAAAGTGACGCGGGGATCACAGTCGCGGAGATAAACCGGCAAGTCTGCGAAAAACTTGGGATTGATACGCGACAACTCATCCGTCCGGAACAAGGGGAGACGCCATTCTTGTACCGCATGCGATACGCTCGGATGGTGCTATGGAGCCAAGCTCGACTGATAGAGAGGTATCCAAGCGTTGGAACCTGGGAGTACGATTCGCATGTGTACCGCTTGTCTGTGAGTTCTGCCGCCGCAGGCGCAGCAGACGTTGGTGACCTTGTAGACGCCTTTCTCGCACAGAACCCACTGGGGAGGAACTACGAGAAGGCCAAGCAGCGTCCATTTGGCCTAGAGCAACCACTAGGCATCGGGCGGCGATCGCCGTGGGACTATGACTATAGCCGCTGGTGCTACGAGACACTGCAGTCCGCACGTTATCTGTGCGGAGGCCACGCTAACTTTGGCGTGGCGAGTAACAACGACATCAACGAGGAACTCGCTCGACGGATGGGACTATCGATTGACCAACGGCGCGTGCGTAGCCTCATTAACCCTACCGAACTAGAGTACAAGGCTCGTGGTGGCACGATGCGGGCGTTGCTAGATAGACTAGGATTGATTCGTCGTGCCCAATATGCGAAGAAATATTGGTCATTGACAGAGCACTCTAGCCAGATCAGCCAACAGTCCCTAGGCGAGGCAATACAAGCGCTGCTGGAAAGAGGTGGCGGTGCACCTCCGGCGCCGTGGTTCCCCAATGAGACTTATCGTGGCAATCTGGCCCTTGAAAGCCATACTGCCGGCGACTTGTCAGCCTCGACTGGCCCTGATCCCTTTGAGTATGATTACAAATCGTGGTGTTTCGAGACGTTAAGTTCGGTGCAAGATGTCTGTTCGGATAATGAAGCGGTGGGCATTGAAGGGGCTGACAATATCCAGATTAGTGAGCGACTCGCCGTGAGGTTGCGGTTGAGCGATGCACAGAAGAATGTGCGAAATATTCGTAATCCGGTTGAGAATGAATACAAGGCGAGAAGCGCTTCCATGCGCAGTCTCCTCGAGCGATTGGGCATGATCGAGCGTATGCCCAGTCAATTTGACCCTTCACGACGGCTATGGCGAGTGACCTCAGCCGGTGAAGCTGGTCTTGCGAGCGGTTCAATTGATGACAGTATCGATGGCCTGATGGGAAGCTATGGAAGCCAACTGACCGCTTCATATCTTGGAGTGGACACCTACAGGGGAAACGTAGAGCTTGAGCGCCTTGAACCGGGCCCTGTGTCGGAAGTTGAAGACTCTAGTAGCAACTCCGCGTACCAGAACGATGGTCCGGAGGAGAGATCGTTGGGTGATACTCCTCAAGTCGATAGCTTAGGTTCTTCACGAGTCCCAACTGACATTGAGCTATGCGTTGCTACGTTCCGGGTTTTGGCGGAAGAACCGAATGGCTTGGGGCAGGCTGAGGTTGTAGAGCGGGTGGCCAAGAGCCTCGGCGTGGAAGAGTATCGAAGAGAGTTGCCACCTCCGTGGTGTCGAAAGAGGCGCAATCTAGATTCGTTGTACGAGTACCGAATGGAGCACGCGCTCCGCGCGTTGTCAGTCTTTCCGAGTAATCTGATTCGCGTCCGTGGCGGTGAAGAAGTAGATGAGGAACTTGATGGCACGTGGTGTTTGACGGAAGACGGCAGGAACTTGGCATTGGAGAGTCTTGGAGGATCCGGAGACACAAGCCTAGAAGGCAAGATGGTTGAGATGGTGTCCGATTACTTTGAGATACACTCCTATCAAGATTGGAAAACCCAGGAGTGGATGAGCGAATATGTAGAGTACGTACGAAGGACGTGGGGAAGCGATGGCACTCCGTTTGAGTTCTTGTGCGCGGCGTTGCTGCATGAAGCAGAGAATTTTGCGGTTGTCCGGGTTCAGGACAAGAACAGCGAGATGGACCAGAAAGGCGTGGATATCGTAGCTAAGACTCAATTGGTTGATACCAACGAAGTGGTTGCACGGTTTGGTAGCGTCGAGGTGAATCGCACATATGAGGCAATTTGGTTTGTTCAGTGCAAGTGGGGTATGCGTGGCGAGCCCACAGGTGATGTTGCTTCTAAGGTGGGAATGTACTGGATCACTAGGAAGTGGCAGGCGGAAGAGTATCATGTGGGCGGTGCCCGGCTTATCTGTGGAGGTGACTTAAGCAGGCAAGCAACACAGATGTATTGGAATATTCGAGCGATTGCACAAAGAGATGACCCTGACGACGAGGACCGGGCGAACACGTGGGATCTTTGGGATGGTGGAAGAGTGTTGCGGCTTATGGAAGAGTACAGAGTGGGAGTAGAAATGAGCAGTGCCGGAGCAGTCGTTGGAGTGGACAAGAAGTTCTTGGCGGGTTTGGGAGATAGTGGGTGAATGGTACAGTGGTAGGTGAAAGGTAACAGTGGTTGCGATTCAAGCGGTATATGTGAAGACGGCGTAGGAGCACAACCATGGGACTCAGAGGCGAAGCAGCGATCGTCGGCATCGCCGAGTGGACACCCGAACGACGGCCCACGGCGCCGCCCATGTTCACCCTGGAGCAGTGGGCCCAGCTCACCCGCGAGGCCCTCGACGACGCCGGTATCGACCCCTCCGAGGTCGACGGCATCTGCGCGACCAACATCCGCGAGTCCGACTCCTTTGTTCCCTCCACGATCACCGAGTACCTCGGCATGCAGGTCAACTTCGCCGAGGTCGTCGACCTCGGCGGCGCGTCCTGCGCCGCCATGGTCTGGCGCGCCGCTGCCGCCATTGAGCTGGGGCTCTGCAACGTCGTTGTGATTGCCGCTCCCTCGTGGCCCTCGCCCAGGCCGCCGAATCCGACCAGCGGACCTAGTAGTTGGCGCTACGGCGCGTCGTCGGCCAACTACGGATCGCCGCAGGCCGAGTTCGACATTCCCTACGGCAACGTCGCTCAGAACTGCGGCTACGCCCAGATCGCGATGAAGTACGGCGCCGAGTACGGCTACGACCCCGAGGCGCTGGCCAAGATCGCCGTCGACCAGCGCGTCTCCGCCAACCACAACCCGCCGGCCGTCTTCCACAACGTGCCGATCACGGTCGAGGACGTGCTCAACTCGCCGATGATCGCCGATCCCATCCACATGCTCGAAATCGTGATGCCCTGCTCAGGCGGCGGGGCGATTGTCGTCGCGGGCAAGGACGTCGCCCGCCGCTCGAAGCACCGCCCCGCCTGGATCTCCGGCTTCGGCGAGCGCGTGCTGCACAAGACGCCCACCTATGCCGAGGACCTGCTCTCGACCGCGCTGATCCCGGCCGCCGACCAGGCATTCGACATGGCCGGACGCTCGCGCGACGAAGTCGACCTGATCTCGGTCTACGACTGCTACACAATCACCGTCCTGATGACGATCGAGGACGCCGGGTTCTGTCCGCGCGGCGAAGGTCAGCCATTTGTCCGCGAGCACGACCTGTCGTTCCGGGGCGACTTCCCCTGCAACACGCACGGCGGACAGCTCGGCTTCGGTCAGGCCGGTCTGGCCGGCGGGATGTCGCACATCACCGAGGGCGCACGCCAGGTGATGCGTCGCGGCGAGGACCACCAGGTCCCCGACGCCGATGTCGCCTTCATCACCGGCAACGGCGGTCTGATGTCCGAGCAGGTCGCGTTGATCCTGGAGGGTGACTAATGGCAGCCGACACTCCTCAGCGTCCGCTGCCCACGCCGATCGACCGCACGCAGCCCTTCTGGGACGGCCTGCGCGAGCGCAAGGTGCGCATCCAATACTCGCCTTCGAGCGATACGTGGGTTTTCTATCCCCGCTCGCACGCGCCACTGACGCTGGCCGACGATCTCGAGTGGCGCGACATCTCGGGCGAGGGCACGCTATACACCTACACCATCGCCCGCCGCCCAACCGCGCCCGACTTCGCCGGCGACGAGCCGCAAATCATCGCCGTGGTCGAACTCGATGAGGGTCCGCGCCTGACCTCGACCCTGGTCAACGTGGACCAAGACAAGATCAGCGTGGGCATGAGAGTCCGCCCGGTGTTCGAGGACATCCCCGGATCCGAGACCACTCTGCTCCGCTATGAACCTGCCTCATAGCGCCGCGTGCCCCGATGTCCCTCCCTCCGCGAAGCGGGGGGAGGTGTCACGAAGTGACGGAGGGGGGCTCCCCGCTCTCTGCGCCCTCGTTGTTGCAGCCGCCCTGCTGGTCACCGCCGCCTGCAGCGACGATCAGCCGCCAACCCCGCCACCGAGCAACGCGGAGCGCCAACAGACGGTGGAGCAAGCACAGTCAGAGCAGCCCGTATCTGAATCTCCTGCAGCCGATGCACAGGAGTCGCAAGTCGACGCGGCGCAGTCCGAAGCACAGGCCCAGCCGCAACAGGGCCAGGGCGCTTCCACGCAGCAGCCTCAAGAGCCGGCGCAGGAGGACGACGGGTTCCCGGCGCTCGCAACAGAACCGATTCTGGGCGCCCGCCAGTTCGAGCAGCCGATCGAGATGCTCACTCTGCCCGACGGCTCCTTCCTCGTCGCCGAGCAGCGTGGATCGATCACGCGGTACGTCGAGGAGGGCGGCGAAGTCCAACAGTTCGGCGCCCTCGATCTGACCGAGGCGGTCGTGTTCGCCGGCGAGCGCGGGCTGCTCAGCATGGCGCTCGATCCACGATTTCCCGAAGCTCCCTACCTCTACGCCTACTACTCGCCGCGCGAGTCGAACGTCTCGAGGCTCTCCCGCTTTGAATTGCGCGACGGCGCGGCCCTGACCGGCTCCGAGCTGATCGTGATCGAGGTCGAGCAGCCCTACGCCAATCACAACGGCGGCGCGGTCCGCTTTGGTCCCGACGGAATGCTCTACCTGGGCCTGGGCGACGGCGGCGCGGCCAACGATCCACTTGGCCACGGTCAGAACACGGACACCCTGCTGGGCAGCATCATCCGCATCGATGTGCGTGAGAGCACGGCCGCCAGGCCCTACCGGATCCCGACCGACAATCCCTTCCTCGGCAGAGCCGGATTCCGGCCGGAGATCTGGGCATTCGGACTGCGCAATCCCTGGCGGATGGCGTTCGACCGCGAGACGGGCGACCTCTGGGTCGGCGACGTGGGTCAGGACCGCTTCGAGGAGATCGTTCTCGTCCGCGCGGGCGAGAACCACGGCTGGAATGTGTTCGAGGGCGACTCATGCTTCGCCTCCCAACAAGCCTGCGCCGACCTCCCGGGGTCTGTCCCGCCGGTCGCCGTCTATTCGCATCCGATGGGCTGCTCGGTCACCGGAGGCATCGTCTATCGAGGCAGCGCCATTCCAGGACTGCAGGGGCGCTACATCTTTGCCGACTACTGCGCCGGAGCGATCTGGAGTATCGATGACGGCGAGGTGATCGAGACAGGATTGGACCTGGGCGCGCCAATCGCATCGTTCGCGGTCGACCGTGAGGGCGAGATCTACGTGCTGGTCTTCCGCGGCCCAATACTCAAGCTGGTCGCGTCCGGGCGCTAGTCTGCAAGGACAGGAAACGAGCTCCTCGATGACCACTTCACGAGCATTCGGACAGACCCCCGCGCCCGCCGTGCCAGCCGGGATGACCTGGCTGAACACCGGCCGCGAGATGTCCATGGATGACTTCCGGGGCCGCCTGCTGATCCTGCACTTCTGGACCTACGCTTGAATCAACTGTCTGCACGTGCTTCCGCAGTTGCGGAAGCTGGAACGACGCTACGCCGACACATTGCAGGTCGTCTCGGTCCACTCGCCCAAGTTCCCCACCGAACGAGAGACCGAGAATCTGCGCCAGGCCATCCTCCGCCTGCGGATTGAGCATCCGGTGCTCAACGACGCCGACTTCAGCTACTGGCAGACCTTCGGCGCGCGCGCCTGGCCGACGCTCTACTTCATCGACCCGCGCGGCAATGTGATCGGCATCCACGAGGGCGAGCTGACCGAGGACATGGCCGCGCCCTTGATCGACGGCTGGCTGGCCGAGTACGAGGCCGAGTCGGTCCTCACCCGCCGCGATCTCGGACTGGTCCGCGAGACCGGCCGCGACAGCGCCCTCTCGTTCCCCGGCAAGGTCGCCTGGGACGAGACCTCCGGACGGCTGGTCGTTTCGGACAGCAACAACGATCGAATCATCGTCTCCGACCTCGAGGGCAACGTGTCGCAGGTGGTTGGCGGTTCCGAGGCGGGCTTCCGCGACGGGTCGGCGGACGTGGCGCAGTTCAACCAGCCGCAGGGCGTCGAGGTCTACGGCGACTTCGTCTTTGTCGCTGACAACGAGAATCACGCAGTGCGCCGGATCGACTTGCGCGACGGCAGCGTCGCGACGATTGCCGGGACCGGTGAGCAGGCGCGGATGATGCCCGCCGGCGAGCCGGCCACTCGAACGGCCCTCAGTTCGCCCTGGGATGTCGCCGTGCACGAGGGCGATCTCTACATCGCCATGGCCGGCATCCATCAGATCTGGCGGATGCCCCTGGGCGCCGCCGCCGGCGACGGCTCCTATGTCGGGCCCTGGGGCGGTTCGGGACGCGAAGGCATCGTCGACGGTCCGCGCATGCAGTCGGAGCTGGCCCAGGTCTCCGGTCTGTCGCCGGGTCCGAGCGGGCTGGCATTTGCCGACTCCGAGTCCAGCGGCGTACGCGAAGTGAGCTGGGATCCCGACGGCCGGACGACCACCTTCATCGGCAAGACCGGCCAGGGTGGACTCTTCCATTTCGGCGACGCCGACGGCGGCCGCGCAGTGGCCAAGCTGCAGCATCCGCTCGATGTCGCACGCGTCGGCGACGAGCTCTACGTCGCCGACACCTTCAACCACAAGATCAAGCAGGTCTTCCCGCTGACGGAGAATGTCAACACGCTGGTCGGAGGCCACGGAGACGCAATCGGCAGCTTCGGCGACCTCCAACTCGACGAACCGGGCGGTCTGACTCACGGCCCAGGCAGGTCGCTGCTAGTCGCCGACACGAACAATCACCGCATTGTGCATCTCGACCTGGAGTCGCGGCAGGGTCGCGAGATTGTGCTGACGTTTCCCTAGGTCGCGTCAACGATCACGCGGCCACCCTGCATGACGAACGTCGGGCGGTCAAGGTCGCGGATATTCCCAGCAGGATCTCCGGAAAAGGCGGCAAGGTCGGCGTCGTAGCCTCTGACGAGTTTGCCGACCTGACTGCCGACGCCGATCGCGTTCGCCGTGTCGCAGGTCATGATTCGCAGCGCCTGCCACTCAGTGAGCCCAACGTCCTGGACGAAGGCCCACGCTTCGGCTGGGGCCCGGTTGAAATCGGCATAGGCCATGCCCATGTCGAGTCCCGACGTAAAACGGGCGCCCCGATCGCGCATGTCGCGCAGAATCTCCAGTCCCTGCTCGCGCGGCGACGGGCCCTGCAGGTTGGGATTGCGCCGCGGCGCCGCGTCGCCCTGCTCTCGAGCTTCCGACGCCAGCAGCCCGAGCCCGATCGTGGGATTGACCCAGATGCCCTCGTCCGCGATGCGCTGCGCGAGCTGCGGGTCGTAGCGGAATCCCTCTTCGGGATTGGCCGACAACCAGCGGCAGTGGATCAGGTGCCGGACGCCTCCCTCGACCGCCGCGCGAATGCCTTCGGCGGCGTGAGTGTGCGCGGCGACCTCAATGCCGCCGGCCTTGCCGGCTCCGACGATCTCGCGAATCGTTTCGGGCGGATACTGGCGGTCGCGCGGGTTCGAGGTCGGCGTGAAGTTGCCGCCCGAAGCCATCACCTTGAGCACGTCCGCGCCGTCGTCAACGGTCAGCTGCGCCTGCGCGCGCACGGCCTCGGGCGTGTCGGCCTCGCCGCCCCAGAACCAGCAGTGATCCATCGTCCGCGTGATCGGCGCGCCCGCCGCCAGCAGTCGCGGTCCGGGAATCACGCCCGATTCGATCGCATCACGCACGGCAAACACGACCTCATTCTTCGATCCCAGGTCGCGCATCGTTGTGATCCCACTGCGCAGCGCCAGACCGACGGCGTGCGCCGCACGCATCAGCGCCGGCGCGTTCTCTTCCTGCGAGATGATGTCGAAGGCATCCACGCGGGGCGGACAGGGGATGTGCGTGTGCCCCTCCACGAGTCCGGGCAGCAGGGAGACGTCGCCGAGGTCGATCGTCTCCGCCACCGGCGCGTCGGCCGCAGGCAGCACGTCGAAGATCTTGCCGCTCGCGACGCCGACCGCATGATCAAGCAGCCAGCCGTCCATCGCCGCATTGGCGACGCGAGCTGCACGGTAGAAGCGACGCTCGGCGTCCGCCATCAATGGGCGCCCCAGCTCGGCGCGCGCTTCTCGCGGAAGGCTTGCGGACCCTCCTTGGCGTCGGCCGTCTCGCGGGCGACACGGCGCATGGTCTCGCCGAAGCGGATCGCCTGGACGAAGGGCAGCTCCTGACCGCGGTGCGAGACCTCCTTGGTCGCGCGGACGGCCAGCGGCGCGCCCTTGCACAGACGCTGGGCGAGATTCTGCGCCGCCTGCATGAGGTCGTCGTGCGGCACAATCTCCCAGACCAGGCCCATCTCCTTGGCCCGCCAGGCATCGACGCGGTCGCCGATCAGCAGCAGTTCCATCGCGTAGTGCCATGCGATCCGCTTGGGCATGCGGATCGCGCCCTGAATCGTGGGCACGCCGATCTGGACCTCGGGGAATCCGAACTGGGCACGGTCGGAGGCGATCACGAAGTCGCAGGCGGCGACGAGCGTGAGCCCGAAACCCAGCGCATAGCCGTTGACGGCGGCGATCGTCGGCTTCCAGACTTCCATGCCCGACTCAAGCGATGTCAGCGAGGGCACCTCCCAGAACGTGTGCTCCTCGGGCGGCGCAGGCGAGCGCAGGTCGGCCCCGGCCGAGAACGCGCGGCCCGAGCCGGTGACGATCCCGACCCACGCCTCGTCGTCGTTGCGGAACTCTTCCCAGGCGGCATTCAGATCGGAACGCAGCTCGTGGTTGATCGCGTTCAGCGCCTCGGGCCGGTTGTAGGTGATCGTGGCAATGCGTCCCGAGCGTTCGTAGGTCACGGTGTCGCCCATCGGGGCCTCCTCTTCAGTTCAGGGGTCAGCTTACTCGCGGCCGAGGATGTCGAAACACGCGTCATGCGCGAAGCTGACACAGGAGAGTTAGTGAGTGCGAGCAATCGACCAGCTCGCGATCACGGGTCCTGGACTAACCGCTCTGCAGAGTCTGCAGATGCCGACCGGCGAACTCGGCCAGGACGGCCTCCGCGTCGGCGGCGGGGTGGAGATTGGCGATGGCGTGGTCGAAGCCTCGCGACTTGATCTCGGCCAGCGTCTCTGCCGCCTCGTCGATTGTGTCCTCGGCGAGCACCGTGATGCGGTTGATCATGAGCTGGAGCTGTGCGGCGTCGCGGCCGTTCGCCTCTGCCTCGGACCGGACCAGCGCCCAATCTTCGTCCAGCGTGTCGAGCATGGCCGGGTTGGCCAGATAGCCGTCGGCGAACCGTCCCGCGCGGCGCAACTGACGCGGGTTGTTGCCGCCCAGCAGGATCGGCACCCGGCGCGGCGGCTGCGGCCGGCAGTACCAGCCGCTCGTGTTGTAGAACTCGCCCTCGAACGATCCGACCTCGTTCTCCCAGAGATCGCGCAAGACCTGGAGGTACTCATCCATCCGTGCGCCGCGGCGATCGAACGGCATCGAGAGCGCCTCGAACTCTTCCTTCCACCAGCCGACGCCGGCGCCGAGGATTAACCGTCCGCCGGCGAGATGATCGAGGGTCGCCATGATCTTGGCGTGCAGCACCGGCGCGCGCATCGGCGCGACCAGCACGGCGGTGCCCAGCTCGACCCGCTCGGTCACGGCGGCGGCGTATGTCAGCAGAGTCAACGGCTCCAGCATTGGCGTCTCGGCCGGCACGAGGAAGCGGCCGTCCTCCGAGTAGGGATAGTCGGAACCCTGATCGGGCCGCAGCACGACGTGATCCAGTGTCCAGAGCGAGTCGTAGCCGTTCGACTCGACCGAACGGGCCACGCGGGTGATCTGCTCGGGGCTCGCCGCGCCGCCGATCTGGGGCAGATAGATGCCGACCTTCATACTGACCTCCTGACGAAACCGCGAGGAGCGGTACCCTCCGCAGATATGCGGCCTGCGCGAACACGTCCGAGCCACAGTATGACGCACGTGACGCCATCGGCGCGGTGGGGACGCACTTCCCCTTGGATCGCGTCGTGAGCGATCGTCCGGCCTTCGCGCGGCCGCCGCTGCTGAGCCTGTTCCGTATCCGCGATTACCGAGTGCTCTGGCTGGCGGCGCTGTGCATGATCATCGCCCAGCAGATCCGCTTCATCGCGATCCCCCAGTGGTTCCTCGATCAGACCGGCGCCGAATCGTTCACCGAGGTCGCGATCATCGGCGCGGTGCAGTTGCCGATCCAGGCCTTCGCCGTGCTCTACGGCGGGGTGCTGGCCGATCGCTTCGATCGGCGCTGGTTGATGGCCGGCGGCAACACGCTGGTGTTGGCGATCCTGGTGCTGGTCGCCGTTGCGGCGACGGCCGATGTGCTCGAGTTCTGGATGGCCTGGGTCGCGCTCGGCGCGCTGGGCGGGCTGGCCACGTTCGTCCAGCCGGCCCGTGCGACGATCACGCCCCGCGTCGTGCCGCCGCGTTACCTGAGTACGGCGGTGACGCTGGACACCAGCACGCAGATGAGCGGCTGGATCCTGGGCGGACTGATCGTGACCGCGCTGGCGATCGGGCTCGACGCCGTCGGCATGCTCTGGGTCGCGGCCGGCTTCTCCGCGGTCTCGGCGTTCATGCCGACTCTGATTCGCACGACGGCCCGGGCAGTGACGACCCGGCAGTCGACGCTGCGCATGGTGATCGAGGGCACGCGCTACGTTGCGCGGCATCCGATCCTGCCGGGGCTGTTCATCCTCGACTGGGGCATCACCGTGATCTCGTACTACCGCGAGATCCTGCCGTTGCTCGCGACCGGGCTGTTCATGGCCGGCGTCGGCGCGGCGGGGGCGCTGGGCACCGTCAACGCGGTCGGCTCGGCCTGCGGGATGCTGCTGGCGTTGTTCCTGGTCAACTACCGGGCCAAGGGCGTCATGGTCCTGGCGGCATCCGCGTTCTACGCGGTGCTGTTGTTTGCCCTGGGCGCGGCGCCCTGGCTCTGGGTCGGAATGATCGTGATCTCCATGCTGGGTGCGGCCGACGCCGTCACCGTCGCCGTGCGCCAGGTCACCGTGCATCTGACTACGCCCGACGAGATGCGCGGACGTGCCTTCTCGGTGATGGTGCTGATGGCGCAGACGGCGAACAACCTGGGCATCATCTGGGTCGGATTCTGGGGAGAGGAGATCGGCGTCGACAACACCTACTTCCTCGGCGGTGCGATCGGCCTCGGCGCAACCCTGCTGATTGGTCTGCTCTGGCGTTCGATCAGCCGCTACCGCGCCCCCGAGCACGCGCCCGATAGCCTCGGAAGCTGAGAACCCAAACCGGAACGGGGGCAGGCATGGCGTTTAGCGAGCAATTGATTGACTTCCTGGTCGAGTTGTCCAGTCACAACGATCGGGAGTGGTTCAACGCGCACAAGGAAGAGTACGAGTCCGTGCTGCGCCAACCGGCGCTCGACTACATCCGCGCCATCTCGGGCCCGCTGGCCGACATCTCGCCGCATATGACGGCCTCCGACCGCAAGCAGGGCGGATCGCTGATGCGGATCTACCGCGACATCCGATTCTCACGCGACAAGTCGCCCTACAAGACCAACGTCGGCATCCAGTTTCGCCACGAGTCGGGCAAGGATGTCCACGCGCCGGGCTACTACGTGCACATCGCCGTTGACGACTGTTTCATCGGCGTCGGCAGCTACATGCCCGACCGCGACGCCCTGGCCGCCTATCGCCGCGCGATCGACGAGCATCCGCGCGACTGGCTGGAGATCAAGAGGTTGACCGAGTCCGGCGACTGGATGCTGGGCGGACACGGAGACAGCCTCAAGCGCCCGCCGCGCGGCTACACCGCCGACCACCCGCTGATCGAGGACATCAAGCGCAAGCACTTCATCATCACCCACTACGTCGAGATCGAGGACGTGACTTCGCCCGACTTCGTCGAGTACTCGATCCAGCGATTCCAGGAGTCACGGGAGTGGATGGCGTTCCTGACCAAGGCGATCGGCCTGCCGTTCTGATTGGATCTCTCCCAGCGAAGTCGGCCGTGGGCCGTGTCTATCCTGCGACCTGAATCAAGCATTGAGGAGGACTCGATGACCCAGCAGACGCCTGAACGGAACATGCCGCCGGTGGCTCCGGAGCTGGAGGGGGATCCGGTTGCGCCGCCCGACGACTCGCGCTTCGTGGTCAAGCCGATGGCGGATGTGCCGGTCAGCGTGGGACGCAACATCCACGCGCGGCGGATGTTCACGACGGCCGAGGGTCGCTTCGAGAGTTCCTTCCAGTTCGTGCTCTACAACGTGCTGCCGGTCGGCGAGACGAACGTGCGGCACATCCACGAGGACATCGAGAAGGTCTACTACTTCCTCAAGGGCAACGCCGAGATCGACTGCGGCCCGTGGCGGACGACGGCGACGGCGGGCGACTTCCTCTTCTTCCCGGCGGACATCGCGCACCAGATTTACAGCAAGGGACCGGAGGACCTGGAGTTCATCGTCTGCGCGGCGCAGACCACGGACGAGGCGCGCGGGATGTCGGACGGCGGACTGCTCGGTTCCAATGGCGGGGATGCAGACTGATGGCTGACCAGGATGCCACCGAGGTTGTTCCGCTTGAGCCGCTGCGTATCTTCGGCCGGGCGGTCTACGAAGCCTGCGGCGTGCCGACGGAGGATGCCGCGTTCACCGTCGAGATTCAACTGACGGCCGACCTGCGCGGGGTCGACACGCACGGCTTCCAGCGTCTTGGCTGGTACGCGGGACACCTGCAGGCGGGACGCTACAACCCGACGCCGAGTCTTGAGGTGCTCAAGGAGACGCCGGTCTCGCACGTCGTCGACGGTGACGGCGGGATTGGCCAACTGATCGTCGCGCGGACGATGGAACGCACGATCGCCAAGGCGAAAGAGACCGGTCTGGCGCTGGGCACGCTGCGCAACAGCAACGATTGGGGCATGGGCGCGTTCTATCCGATGATGGCGGCGGCCGAGGGTTGCGTCTCGTTCTGCACCACGACCAGCGTGCCGAACATCGCGCCGTTCGGATCGCGGACGCGGATGAGCGGCAACAATCCGATGGCGTTCGCCGCGCCGCGGGCGTCGGGACCGCCGGTCGTGCTCGATATGGCCCTGACGCCGGTCGCGCTGGGCAAGGTGATGCGGGCGCGAGCAGAAGGCAGGGAGATTCCGGAGGAGTGGGGGTTCCTCGATATCGAGGGGCTGCCGACGACCGATCCGGAAGCGGCGATGTCGGGCATCATTCCGGCGCTGGGCGCGGTGGCGGCGTACAAGGGCGTGGGTCTGAGCATGTTCATGAACCTGCTGGCGGGCGCGTTGCCCGGCGGCTATCACTCGATGGACGTCAACATCGGCAAGCGTGGCCAGTTCTTGCTCGTGATCGACCCCGAGATCTTCGGCGACGCCGACGAGTTCGCCGAGAAGGTGGACTTGATGGTCGAGCAGGTGAAGTCGGCGGATCCGCTGCCGGGAGTCGACGAGGTGTTCGCGCCGGGCGAGATCGAGCAACGCGCCTACGAGGAGCGGATTGCCGCGGGTCACGTGGTGTACCCGGCGTCGACGCTGCAGGAGTTGCGTGAGTTGTCGTCGGAGATGGGGATTCCGCTGGAGTTGTAGGAGCGCGGCGGCGGGCGCTACTGCTCGCAGACGACGCCGTCGTGGTCTCCGTCGCCGGCGGAGGGGACGAGTTCGGCCGGGAAGCCTCGGCTGGCGCCACTGGAGCCTCGGCGGCGTTCGAGCCCGGCTGCCTCGGCGTCGTCGCAGGAGGCGTAGACGCCGACGGGGGTTTCGGGATCGCCTGAGGCCGCGTCTTGCTGCTGAGGTTGATCGTCGATGAAGACGACGGTGGGGCGTCGATCGGGACGCTCGGGCGGGCGCTGGTAGTTGGCGGGGCAGGTCTGGAGCATCTCCCGCAGCGCGTCGACCTCGTCGCGGTCGGCGGTCAGCGACCACTTGAGTTTGACGGCGATCCAGTCGTGGGCGTACTGGCACCAGGCGGCGCGGCGGGGCGGCCGCCACTCGGCCGGATCGTCGGCGCGCTTGTCCCGGTTGCTGGCCGCCGAGACGGCGGTCAAGGCGGCAGGCAGGTCGAAGTCGTTGGCGAAGTCGCGCTTGCGCTCCGGACTCCAGCGCGCCGCGCCCGAGTCGTGCGCCTCGGCCAGCGGGACCATGTGGTCGACATGGATGTCGGAGGGATTGCCGGACGCCTTGTCGTCGTACCAGGAGAGCCAGATGCCGTCGATCGGCGTGCAACCCTGGTCGACTTCCGAGATCGAGCTGGCTTCGGCGATCAGGACCAGTTCTCGCACGTTGCAGCCGGAGCGCTCGGTCAGGTTCCAGGTCGGGTAGTCGCCGCGGTCGTAGTCGATGCCGTGGTCGGACTCCGGCGCGATGGTTAGCCGGGCGAGCAGGGCTTCGTACGGGTCTGCTTGGGGCTGTGGCCGGGCGTCGTCGGCCGGTACGGTTTGAGGTTGCGGTTCCGGCTGGGCGACCTCGGGTTGCGGCTGAGCAGCGGCTGTCTGCTCCTGATCCTGCGCCTGGTCCTGGACGGTCTGCTGTTCTGCGGGGCGGTTCGATTCGTCGTTGGTGACGACCCCGGCGAGGACGGCGAGCACGACCAGCGCGGCGAGGGCGAGACCGATGTTGCGTCGATTCATCTGCGCCGCGCACGTTCCGCAAAGTTCCGCCGGGTTCCGCCGGCTCGCCGATCCGACGCCAGCCTATCCTGCGCTCTATCCTGATCGCGAAGCCGAGAGGAAGCTTGTCATGGTCAGCGAAATTGTCTATTCCTGCGACTCCCACGTGGTCGAAGGTCCAGAGGTGTTCGACGGTCTGGTGGAGAAGTACGGCGACCGCGCGCCGCGCGTGGTGGACGGCTGGAAGGGCCGCGAGGGGGTGTACCTCGCCTGGCCGACGATTGACTTCGCCATGCTGGTCGGTCGGCTAGGGATCGCCGGAGCGAACCTCAATCTGCCCGAGACCAAGGAGAAGATGCAGCGAGGCTGGGATCTGATCAACCCGGGCGTCAAGGATCCCGTGGCGCGGCTGACCGAGCAGGACACCGACGGCGTGATGGGCGAGGTGATGTACCCGTCGATCAACATGCTGACCTACATGGTTGACGACGTGGAGGTCGTCAACGCCGTCTTCCAGCGGCACAACGACTGGATCCGCGACTACTGCTCGCACGCGCCGGAGCGCCTGATCGGCGTCGGCTGCCTGACCCTGCGCGACGTGGAGACGGGGATTGCCGAGCTGGAACGCTGCGCGAAGATGGGGATCAAGGGACTGGCGATTCCTTGTACCGCGCCCAAGGACAAGCCCTACTCGGACTCCTACTACGAGCCGTTCTGGACGGCGGCCGAAGAGGTCGGCCTGCCGCTGACGATGCACATCTTCTGCGGCGCGGAGCCGGGCATGGGTCTGCCCAAGGAGTGGGACGAGGTCGTCAGCTACACGCTCGCCCACGCGGCCGCCTGGAACACGATCTCCAACCTCGTCACCTCGGGCGTTTGCGAGCGCCACCCGAATCTCAAGTTCGTGATGGCCGAGTGGGAGACCGGCTGGATTGCGCACACGCTGGAGCGCTGGGACCACGCCTACTACCGCGCCCGCGCCGTTGACCGCACGCCCGAGCTGGAGATGCTGCCCTCGGAGTACTTCCACCGCAATTTCAACGTCACGTTCGAGGACGACGCGATCGGTGTGCAGACGCGCGAGGGGATCGGGGTCGACAACCTGCTGTGGGGCAACGACTACCCGCACCACGACGCGATCTGGCCAAACTCTCACCGCATCCTCGACGAGATCATGGAAGGCGTCCCCCAGGAGGACGTCGACAAGATGGTCTGGGGCAATGTGCAGCAGCTCTACAACATCGACGTGAACGCGCTGCCGGTGTAGGTCGTCGAGAACCGAGATCTTGAGCACGGGCGCCCGCACGAGAGTGCGGGCGCTCTGCGTTGGGGCTGTGAGTTTCGCCCTCGAGTCGCCTGGCAGGGGATTGCCTCTAGTCTGCGGGGTGGAGGGGTGAGCATCTGATCCGATGAGTGGCACGCGGTCTGTTCTTGTTGATGTGTTGGTGGCGTTGCTGATCTTGATGATTGGCGGGGCGATCTTTGCGCGGATTGCGGGGGTGGAGGAGGGAGAGACGGCGCCGGCTTGGGTGACGTTTGCTCCGTTGCTGCTGGCGATTGTGTACCTGGGCTGGCGGACGATGCGGCGGGGGCGGCAGCGTCGGGAGGCGGAGCGGCAGGCGTCGGAGGCGGAGGAGGCGATGGGCGGCCGGGTCGAGCTTGAGGCGGAGGAGGTCGAGGTCCTGCCGATGAGCGAGTTCGAGTGGCGATCGCGGGTCGACTCGGCGATCCGCAACCTGGGGGCGGACGCGTTCCAGCGCTTCACGCTGGAGTTCCTTTCGGCGATCGGGCTGTCGGATGTGCAGGTGCAGCGGACCTCGTTTGACGGGGCGGTGGAGTGCGTCGCCACGAGCGACGACACCGAGGGGGCGGAGGGGGTCGGGGTCTATGTGATCTTCCGACGCTCGTTCGGGTCGCTGGGGGCGAACCAGATTCGGGAGCTGCACGAGCGGATGGACGAGGAGGACTACGAGGGTCTGTATGTGACCAACGGCGACTTCTCGGCCTCGGCGCGCAACGAGGCGGAATCCGCGGAGGGCGGGGCGCGGCTGATCGACGGAGACGAGCTGATCGACCTGATGCAGCGCCAGGGCCTGGGCCTGATGCTGGACGAGCAGGGCCGGGTCACGGCGGTCGACGAGGCCTGGTTCCGATCGCTGGAGTCGAGCTATCTGACGCGGGAGGACGACTGATCATGGCGAATTCATCCGACGCGCAGGCGAGCGTGGGCGTGCTGCCCGGCGACGACGCCGCGCCGGAGGCGGTGCACGCTTCGATGACGGTGCTGCAGGCGATGGAGCTGCCGATTTCGTTCGAAGTCCTGCCGGACGGGGCGGAGTTCGCGACGCAGATGTCGCGCGAGGAGGGCACGCAACTGGTGATCGACACGGCCGAGCGCTGCGACACGGTGCTGTTCGGCTCGACCAACGGTCAGACTCCGGGCGTGGGGTACTTCCGCTGGGGCAAGCAGACGTTCGCCAACGTGCGGCCGATCAAGTGGCGGCCCGGGTTCCGCTCGCCGATGGCGCAGCCGGAGGGGATCGACTACATCATCGTGCGGGAAAACCTGGAGGACCTGTACGCCGGGATCGAGGGCGACCTGTCGGAGGTGGCGGCGTCGGGCCTGGCGGACCGGCCGCGGTTCGGCGGGGTGTCGCGGACGCAGGTGCCGGGCGGATTCAGCCACTTCGCCGAGGCGGAGGGGCGCTACGCGATCAAGTACTTCACGCGGGCGAACGTGGAGCGGGTGGCGCACTTTGCCTGCCGGCTGGCGCAGCAGCGCAAGGCCGAGGGCTTTGCGGGCAAACTGACCTGCTCGGCCAAGACCAACGTGCTGGCGCGCACGGACGGATGGTTCGTGGAGATCGCGGCGGAGGTTGCGTCGGGTTACGCGGACATCGAGTTCGAGTCGTTCATCGCGGATGACTTCGCGCGCCGGCTGGTGGCCTCGCCGCACGAGCTCGACGTGGTGCTGCTGCCGAACCTGTACGGGGACATCTTCTCGGACGAGGGCGCGGGCACGATCGGCGGGCTGGGGCTTGCGCCGTCGGGCTGCTTCGGCGAGGACTGGGCCTACTTCGAGTCGGTGCACGGGACGGCGCCGGACATCGCCGGGATGCACCGGATCAATCCGACGGCGACGATGCTCTCGGCGGTGATGATGCTGCATCACCTGGGGCATCACGAGCGGGCGTCGGCGCTGGAGTCGGCGATTGACGCGGTCTACGAGGCGGGCGAGCGGCTGACGCCGGACCAGGGCGGCTCGGCCAGCACGGAGGAATTTGCGCAGGCGGTGATCGAGGCGCTGTAGGGCCGTCGGCGGGGCGGCGATGGGGTGATGGCGTTCCCGGGCGGGTCGTTTGGCGGCGAATTTTTTCTCATCGGGCCGATTTGCGCGGAAACCCAGTGTTTTACGGGAGATCGTGCGATTTGGGCGATCAATTTTGATCAGTTTCGGCGTCGCTTTTGCGGTTTGAAGCGGATTTCGGGGACAATTTGGGTCAGAACAGGAAGGTTTCGGGCCAGGTCGGTCTGCGGGGCGAGTGGGCAGGTTCTGCGCGAAATTTTCCTGAGCGGGCTGATTTGCGCGCAGACCCAGTGTTTTACGGGAGATCCTGCGATCCGGGTGATCAATTTTGATCAGTATTGGGGTGGTTTTGGCGGTCGATTGCGGGTTTTGCGGACAGTCTTGGGAGCAGATGGAGGACGCCGGGCGAGGCTGGTGTGCCGGGCGGATGGGAGCGATCGGAGTGCAGAGGGCTGGGGTGGGGATGGCGGCGCTCGATTCGCACACTGGTGCTAGATGGGACAAGTGTGCTGTGTTGGAGCGGGGATGTCAAGGGGGTGGTGTGGGGTCGAGTGTTGTGGGGGCGACGGATGGCCCCGCCTGCGCGGGGCCGACGTCTGGCGGCGGAGGGCCCTCACCCCCCGCCTTCGCGGGGGCAGGCTCTCACCCTCTCCCTCGGGGAGAGGGGACCGGAGGGAGGGGTGCTGAGAGGTGGAGTGTTGAGCGAATGACGGATGGCCCCGCCTGCGCGATGCCGACGTCTGGCGGCGGAGGGCCCTCACCCTAACCCTCTCCCTCGGGGAGAGGGGACCGGAGGGAGGGCGGAGTGGGGCGAAGTCTCGATCGAGAATTAGAGTCAGGAGTGGCGGGAGCGCATGGGAGTCGAACCCACCCGAGACGGCGCGGACCGCCCCGCATCAGTTTTGAAGACTGTGGAGGACACCGGTCCCCTTCCGCTCCCGTGGTGGAGAGCTTAGCCGACGTAGAGTTCGACGGAGGCGGGGGCGACGGCGGATTCGAGCTCCTGGCGGAACTCGGCCCAGCGATCCTGGAAGCGGGAGCGGCGGAAGGTGATGTGCAGGCTGGCGGTGGCGGCGTTCTGGGTGACGGAGGCGGTCTTGAGGCTGCTGAGGTTGGACTGGAGGAAGTCGAGCAGGGCAGCTTCGTGCTGGGCGTAGTCGTCGGCGGGCATGGTGATGATCAGGTCGCGAGCGCCGAGTCCGAGTCCGCCGAGTCCGGCGCCGGCGAAGAGGCGCTGGGCGACGAGGACGAAGGCGACGATGGCGAAGAGGATGCCGATCAGCTCGTAGTTGTAGGTGGCCGCGCCGATCGAGGAGGCGATGACGACGAGCAGGTAGCCGATCTCGGCGGGGTCCTTGATCGGTGTGCGGAAGCGGACGAAGGAGAGCGCGCCGAGCAGTCCGAGCGAGAGGGGCAGGGACCACTGGATGGCGATGAAGAGCAGGGTGATCGCGGGTCCGGCGAGGAGGAAGACGCGGTGGATGCCTGCGCCGCGCTGCCAGTCGCGGTAGAACGCGATGTAGAGCGCGTAGGCGACGACGGAGGCGGCCAGCGAGACGAGCATGGCCAGCAGGTATTCGTCGAACTGGATCTCCGACCTGGGTCCGAGCCAATCGGGCCACTCGATCATGACGATGGGCATCTGCGCCTCCCGGGTTGTGTTTGCCAGTGCGGGCTAACGGGCATGGGGCCGCTCGCCGCCGTAGAGCCGTTCGACGGCGAGCGCGTACTTGGAGTGGGCCGCGCGGCGGAGTCCGAGGCGGGCGAGCTGGGAGAGTTGGGGCGGGAGTTCGCCGTCGGACTTGAGCTCGAGCACGGCGCCGTCGGGGACGGGCAGCCAGATCGGCGCGCCACGGGGCGCGGCGGCGCGGACCTCGGTGTCGAGCGCGGCGCGGACGCGGCGGTCGGTGGATTGCCAGCGGATGCGCCGGTAGCGGACCAGCGCGGTCGGCTCGAGGGTGGGGTCGAGCACGGCGGCGGCTTCGGTCGAGAGTTCGGCGAGCCAAGATGCGAGCTCGTCGCGGCGGGGAAGGACGAGGCCGAGCGGGTTGGCGGCGCCGGAGACGGGGAAGCGGCGGCGGCGCTTGGAGGAGCGCAGTCCGTCGCGCGATTTGATCTCGAGCCAGACGCCGGCGTAGCGGTCGATGGGGTCGCCGTACCAGCGCAGGCGCAGCTTCTGCTTGCGGAGTTCGCCGTCGGCCGATACCTGGTAGGCGTCGAGCTGGGGGGTGTCGTAGTAGCAGCTCGTAACCACGCCGTGGGGATAGCCGGGGTCGCGTGGCAGGCGGGCGTCGAGCCAGGCGGTGAGCAGGCTCGCGCGCGCGGCGGGGAGGGGATACTTGCGCTCCTCGCGGTCGTCGGCGGGCAGCGGGCGGTTCCGGGTTGGATTGGGGAGCGCCTGAGGCATGCCGCCAGATTAGACGGTCGTTAACGTTGGATCGGAAGGGATGGCGGGTGTGAATCGACGGTTGGCCCTGGGCGCGGCGCTGGCCTGCGCGTTGATCGTGTTCGCGGTCGTGTTCGCCGTGGCGGGCGAGTCGCGTCCGCCGCGCGAGCCGTCGGCGGCGGCCGAGACGACAATCGGCGTCGATCAGCAGCGCAGCGATCCGCGGAACGTGGTGTTCGACATCGCGACGGTGCGGACCTACAACATCCTGCTTGGGGAGGCGGAGGCGGCGGCGCTGAAGGCCGATCCGACGGCCGAGGTGTATGTGCGGGGCGCGGTGGAGATCGACGGGCGGCGGTTCGATCCGATCGGGGTGCGCTACAAGGGGTTTTTCGGCGTGCTGCGGGCCTGCTTCGTCGAGGGACGACAGGTCTGTCCGAAGCTGTCGTGGAAGCTGCGCTTCGATGAGTACGAGCCGTCGCTGCGCTACGAGGGTCTGAAGCGTCTGAACTTCCATGCGATGAACGGCGACGATGCGCAGATGCGCGAGATCCTCTCCTACGAGGTGTTCCGCGACGCGGGCGTGGTCGCGCCGCGCGCAGTTTACGCGCGGCTGGAGCTGAACGGCGAGCCGCTGGGGCTGTTCACGCTGACCGAGGACATCGATGATCGGTTCGTCGCCGATCGGTTCCGGGATCGCGGGCGCGGGGTGCTGTACAAGGAGGTCTGGCCGGGGCGGATCGACACGCTGTGGGCGTTCCAGGAGACGTTGACGGACGCGATCGCGCGGGGTCCGCTGGATCCGGGCGGGCTGGAGCGGTTCTCGGAGGCGGTCGGCTCGGCGGGGACGGACGAGGCGCGCTATCTGGCGCTGGCGGAGTACCTGGATCCCGGGCACGATGTTTTCAACTACCTGGCGGCCGACCGGCTGACCGACAACTGGGACGGAATCGTCGCCTGGTACTGCGTACCGGAGTGTCTGAATCACAACTACTTCTGGTACCAGGACGGGATCTCGGGACAGTTCACGCTGATTCCCTGGGACGTGGAGCATACGTGGCGGGGGATCAGCCCGATTCGCACCTTCTACCAGATGCCGGATTGGGACGACGTGGAACGCAGTTGCCGGACGCGCAAGGTGTTCTGGGACCTGGACGCACGCGCGCCGCATTGCGATCCGGTGCTGCACGCGCTGGTCAGTCTGGGCTGGGAGCGCTACATCGAGGCGTCGCGGACGCTGATGCGTGAGACGATCTCGCTGGAGCTGATGCAGGAACGGGTGAAGCGGCTGTCGGCGTTGATCGCGGAGCACGTGGCGGCGGACGAGCACGGTCCCGGCGCGGGCGCCTGGAAGGCGGCGGTGGAGATGCTGCACGGTGAAATCGAGGCTCGCTGGGACTATATTGACGCCAAAATCGAGGACTGGGATACGAACGGAAGGGCGCCGGGAGGAGGATCGGACGATGGCTGATCTGATCCTGCGCGGAGGTTCGGTGGTCGACGGAACGGGCGCGGCCACGTTCGAGGCGGATGTGGCGGTCGAAGGCGATCGGATCAACGCGGTCGGCGAGTTGTCGGGGCTGTCGGCGGAGCGGGAGATCGATGCGTCGGGCCTGACGGTGTCGCCGGGCTTCATCGACACGCACGCGCACTCGGACGGGGTGTTGCTGCGCGATGCGGTGCATGCGCACGGTCTGGTGCAGGGCGTGACGACCGAGTTCATCACCCAGGACGGACTCTCCTACGCGCTGTTGACGGAGGAGAACCTGGACCTGTACGGGCGCTACATCGCGGGGCTCTACGGTCCGCCGCCGGTTGGCCTGGACGTGTCGACGATGGCGGCGTTTCGATCGCACTACGAGGGCAAGGGCTGCAACGTGGCGGTGCAGGCGCCGCACGGTCCGGTGCGACTGGAGAGCGTCGGGTTCGAGGACGTGCCGCTCGAAGGCGAGGGTCTGAACCGGGCCGCGCGGATCGTCGCGCAGGCGATGGAGCAGGGCGCGACGGGATTCTCGACCGGACTGTCGTACTATCCCAACTCCTTCTCGAACACGAACGAGCTGGTGGCGTTGAACAGCGTGGTGGCGCAGTACGACGGCGTGTACGTGACGCATATCCGCAATCACAACAACGAGCGCGCGCCGGAGGGATCGGGGATTGTGGAGGCGATGAACATCGGGCGGCGCAGCGGGGTCAAGGTGCATATCTCGCACTACCGGACGTTTCCAGGCAATGCGGGCGATCTCGACTCGATCATGGCCGAGGTGGACCAGGCGAAGTCGGACGGGGTCGACGTGACGCTGGAGTGCTATCCGTATGCCGCCGCGGCGACGGTGCCGGGTTACTTCCTGCGCGGTGAATGCCACGTCGGGGGCGTCGATCGGCTGCTGGAACGGCTTGGCGATTCGGCCTGGCGGGAGCGGTTGGTCGATTCGCTGGAGAATCTGTTTCCCGGGCGCAGCGACAGCGCGACCTGGACCTGGATCGGCGCGGAGCATCTGAAGCATCTCGAAGGCGTCTCGTTCGCCGATGCGGCGCGGATGCTGGAGCTGTCGGTCTCTGAGATGACGCTCAAGGTGATGCGCGAGTCGGGGTTGCATTGCGGGTTCCGCGACGGGATGCCGGCGAGCGCGTCGGTGGTGCGGCAGATGGAAGCGGACGTGATGGCGCTGCTCTCGCGCGACGATTACATGGTGGGGTCGGACGGGATTCCGTTCGACGAGGGCGTGCCGCATCCGCGGGCGTACGGGACGTTTCCGCGGATTGTGGGTCGGCTGCGGCGTCGGACCGGGGTCTCGCTGGAGCACCTGGTGCGGGGCATGACCTCGCTGCCGGCGAGCCGCTTCGGGTTGACCGATCGGGGCGTGGTGGCGGAGGGCAAGTTCGCCGATCTGGTGGTGTTCGACGCCGACACCGTGACCGACACGGCCGATTTCAACGATCCGCGCACGCCGCCGGCCGGGATTCCGTATGTGCTGGTGAATGGGCAGGTCGCGGTCGACGGCGGCAAGCCGACCGGGGCGCTGGCGGGCCGGTCGGTGCCCTGAGTTATTCGACGACGCCGTCGACGATGAGCTGTTGGAACTCATCTTCGGAGTAGCCGCAGAGTTCGCGGTAGACGTACTCGGAGTCTTCGCCCAGCAGCGGGGAGCGGCGCGGCATCGGCGGCGGGGTGTCGCTGAGCCGCCAGGCGGGGCTCTCGTAGGTCATCTCGCCGATGACGGGATGGTCGCTGGGCCACCAGTGGTTGCGGTGGGCGAGCTGGGGATCGTCGTGGGCGTCGCGGACGTTGGAGGCTCGGTGGGCGGGAATGCCGACGGCCTGGAGCATCTGCTCGACCTCGCCGACGGTCTGGGTCGAGGTCCAGCGGGCGACGCCTTCGTCGAGAGCGTCCTGCGCGTCCAGCCGGCCGGCCGCGTGGCAGAGTTCGTCGGATTCGAGCCAGTCCTGCCGGTCGATGATCAATGCCAGCCGGCGCCACTGATCGTCGTTTGTGATCGCGATGGCGACCCAGCGGTCGCCGCCGGTGTGGTCGTCGGCGCAGGGATAGACGCCGTGCGGCGCGTGGCGCGGGTCGCGGTTGCCCAGCGGCCCGGCGACGCGTCCGGTGTTGGCGGCGTCGATCACGCCGGCGTCGAGCACCAGGGTCGATGCCTCGAACTGGGAGAGGTCGATGTACTGGCCTTCACCGGTGCGGTTGCGGTGGTCGAGCGCGGCGAGGATGCCGATGATGCCGAGGTGGGTCGCGACCCAGTCGGTATAGGCGACGCCGGTGCCGACGGGATTGCGGTCGGGCCAGCCGGTGACGCCGGTGACGCCGGCCGTGGCCTGCAAGGTGAGTCCGAAGCCGCGGAACTTCGCGTGGGGACCGGTCTGGCCCTCCATCGACATCGAGCACATGATCACGTCGGGCTTGATCTGGCGGACCTCCTCGTAGCCGAGGCCGATGCGCTGCATGAAGCCGGGCGCGAAGGACTCGGTAACGATGTCGGCGGTGGCGACAAGGCGTCGGGCGACCTCCGCGCCGCGCGGGTGGGCGAGGTTGATCGCGACCGAGCGCTTGCCGCGGTTGAACTTGGCGAAGTAGGCGGAGGCGTCGAGCGAGCGGTCGCCGGCCGGCCGCGGCCCGCCGGAGCGGAAGGTGTCGGGCCGGTGCGAGGACTCGACGCGGATCACCTCCGCGCCGTGGAAGGCCATCTGCATGGTGGCGTTGGGTCCGACGCCGACCCAGGCGAAATCGGCGATGCGGATGCCGTCAAACAGATGCGCGCCGGGAACGTCGTGGCTGCTCATCGGGCGAGTTCGGCCTAGCGCTTCATGAACCGGGGCGAGCGCTTCTCGACGAACGATCGGGCGCCCTCTTTCGCGTCGAGCGAGTTGCGCAGCCAGGCCTGGTTGAGTTCTTCGAGCTGGGCCTGCTGAGTGGCGTCGTTGTTGAGCGCGGCGTAGATGGCGCGCTTGGTTAGAGCCATTGCCCAGGGCGCGTTCTGAGCGAGGCGGTCGGCGAGCGCGAGGGCTTCCGGCATCAGCTCGTCGTGGGCGACGACGCGGTTGGCGATGCCGAGTTCGAGCGCGCGGTCGGCGTCGATCGGATCGGAGAGCCAGAAGGCCTCCAGGGCGCGGGAGTGGCCGGCGAGCCGGGTGAGGGTCCAGGAGGCGGCCCAGTCGGGTCCCAGGCCGATCTTGAGGAAGCCCGGGTGAAAGCGGGCGCGGTCGGACATCAGGCGCATGTCGCAGGCAAGGGCGATCGCGAATCCGGCTCCGGCGGCGGCGCCGTTGACAGCGGCGATTACGGGAATCTCGAGCTGCTGCAACTCGGCGGCAAAACCGTAGCGCAGTTCGGTCGAGGCGAGGCCGGGCTCCGCCTCGGCCGCGACCCGTTCTTCGCGGTTGGAGAGGTCCGCGCCCGAGCAGAACCCGCGGCCGGCGCCGGTGATTACCAGCGCACGAGCGTCGGGATCGGCGCGCAGATCGGCGACCATCTCGCGCAGTCCGTCGCGGATCCGGGTGGAGAGCGCGTTGAGCACTTCGGGCCGGTTCAAGGTGGCCAGCACGACGCCGTGGTCTCGCCGTTCGATCAACAGATGGTCCTCGCTCATGGTCAGTCTCCGTGTATCACTCCCGGTCGGGCGGCGACCAGGATCTCGTCTTGATGCTGTCCCGGAGTTGGCGCGGGCCGCGATTGCCAGGGCGTCCGCGACATCTTGAGCGGCGCGCCGGGGACACGCAGCCGACCGAGGGCAGGATCGTCGACCTCGGCGAAGAACTCGCGGGCGGCGAGCTGTGGGCTGTCGACGATGTCCTGCATCGTGTTGACCGGACAGATCATCACGTTGAACTGCTGGCCCGACTCGTACAGCGCCTGCGCGCCGCGGGCGGCGAAGAACGACTCGATCTCCGACTCCAGCTCGTCGATCTCGTCATCACCGGGCAGATTGTCGCCGGCGATCGAGATGTTGGCCCACTTCTCGTCGTCGAAGCGAGGGTTTGCCCCCTCGGCCGTCATCCAGCGGTGCAGGCGGGGCATCGAGGCGGGCACGCGGACGAAGGCGACGTAGCCGTCGGCGCAGGGATAGATGATCCGCGTGGCGCGGTCGGCAAAGGCGCGGGCGCCACCGGCGCGGCGGGTGATGATGCCGTCCATCTCGTAGTAGAGCCGGGCGTTGCCCAGCGTGTTCGCCATCGCCGCCTGCATGGCCACATCAACGTGCTGGCCGCGGCCGGTCAGGTGCCGGGCGTGAAGCGCGATCATCGCGGCCGAGCCGGCATTGAGCGCGGTGATGTTGCAGGCCTGCTCGACCGAGGGCCGCAGGGGGGCGCGATCTGGTTCGCCGCAGAGCGAACTGAGCCCGCCCGCGACGTGCCCGATCAGGTCGGAGGCGGCCCAGAGCGATTTCGGGCCGCTCTGCCCGAAGGGAGTGATCGAGACGTAGATCAGTTGCGGCGCGCGCTCTCGCAGGTCGTTGTAGCCCAGGCCTCGCGCCGCCATTGCGCCGGGCGCGTCCGACTCGAAGAGGAAGTCGGCCGTCTCGCCGAGCGCGCGCAGGCGCTCGCGGTCGGCCTCGTCGTCGAAGTCGAGCGTGATCGAGCGCTTGCCGGCGTTCATCTGGGCCCAGTAGAGGGAAGAGTCCTGGTCGTGGTGGAGCATGGGGCCGCGCCGGCGAGTAGGGTGACCGCCGGGCGGTTCGACGCGAATCACATCGACGCCCAGACCGGCCAGCACCATCGTGGTGAGACCGCCGAGATCGGCGGTCAGGTCGAGGGCGCGATAGGGGCTCAACGCGGCGGGCGTTGTCTGGGACATACCCAGTAAGGTACGACAGGTGCTGCGCTAGCGGTTGGGTGTATATTCGGCTTTTCTCAGTGGGTTCCGGCTCAGTGGATTGGACATTGTCGTGAGCACCTCGGCATCCGGATCGCCGATCCGGGCAGCGATCATCAACGTGACCGGCTACGTCGGCGCGGAGCTGGCGCGTCTGCTGGCGCAGCACCCTGCCGTCGAGATCGTCTGCGTGACCGGACGTTCCGAGGTGGGCAAGCGTCTGCCCAATGTGTTTCCCCACCTGTGGTCGGTCGATCTGCCGATCGTGGCCGACGTCGAGGGCGATGTCGACGTGATCTTCTCGGGTCTGCCGCACGCGGCCGCGGCCGAACGCTTGACGCCGTTCATCGAGCAAGGCGTGCCGGTGATCGATGCCTCGGCCGACTTTCGCCTGTACGACGAAGAGGTCTACGAGCAGTGGTACGGGGAACATCCAGCGCCGCATCTGCTGGCTCAGTCGGTCTATGGACTGCCCGAGCTGCACCGCGAGGCGATCGCCGAGTCGCGGCTTGTGGCGGTGCCGGGTTGCTACCCGACGACCACCATTCTGGCCCTGGCGCCGCTGGCGGCCAAAGGCTGGCTGGGCGGCCGCACGGTCGTGGACGCCAAGTCGGGCGTCTCGGGCGCGGGCCGATCGTTGAAGCTGACTTCTCATTTCTCGGAGGTCGACTCGAACTTCTCCGCCTACGGCCTGAGCGGGCATCGGCATCAGCCGGAGATGGTGCAGGAGCTGTCCTCGCTACAGCAATCCGCGGAGAGCGAGGCCGAGCTGAACGTGACGTTCGTGCCGCATCTCGTGCCGATGACGCGGGGCATCCTGGCGACCTGCTACCCGTCGATCTCGGACGGCGCCCTGCCGGAGAATCCGGAGGAGCGCGCGGCAGCGCTGCGCGATGCGTACGAGTCCTACTACGCCGACGAACCGTTCGTGCATGTGGCACCGGCTGCGCCGTCAACGAAACAGACGCTGGGCTCCAATGCCTGCATCGTTTATCCGATGGTCGATCCGATGACCAATGAGGTGATGGTGATCAGCGCGATCGACAACCTGGTCAAGGGCACGGCCGGGGGCGCAGTCCAGTGCCTGAACCTGATGTTTGGCCTGCCTGAGGAACTCGGTCTCAGCAAGATCGGCGTGTACCCATGACCACGGCTTCAGCTACTACGCACGACGCACTGGGCGCAGATCCCAATGCGGTAGGCGCGGTCACCAGGCCGCAAGGGTTCTCGGCCTGCGGCTTTACCGCCGGAATCAAGGAATCGGGCCTGCCTGACCTGGCACTGCTGGTTTCGGACCGGCCCGCAACCGCTGCTGCGGTCTACACGCAGAATGAGAGCACGGCCGCGCCGGTACACGTGAGCCGGGCTCACACGGCATCGGGCAGCCTGAGAGTTGCCATTGTGAACTCGGGCAATGCCAACTGCGCGACCGGCGTCCAGGGACTGTCCGACGCCCGGGAAATGACACAGCTCGCCGCTGCGTTGATTGGTTGCGAGGCGGAGGACGTCTTCGTCAACTCGACCGGGATCATCGGCCACTACCTGCCGATGGACCTGCTGCGCGCGGCGATCCCCCAGCTTGAGCCGGCGACGGACGGCGGCGAGGCCTTTGCCCGCTCGATCATGACCACCGACACGTTCCAGAAGGAAACGGTCGCCACGTTCGAAGCGAACGGGGTCAGCTACACGATCGGCGGCTGCGCCAAGGGCGCCGGCATGATCCATCCCGACATGGCAACGATGCTGGCGTTTTTTTCCACCGACGCGCCGGTTGCGTCGTCGGATCTGGATGCGGCGTTCCGGCACGCGATGGATCGTTCGATCAACATGGTCACGGTCGACGGCGATACCTCGACGAACGACTCGGCGGTGATTCTCGCCAACGGCGCGGCCGGCGGCGAGACGCTGTCGGGCGCGGGGTTGAAGTCGTTCCGCGAGGCGCTGGCAGCCGCGGCGACTCCGCTGGCCAAGATGATCGCGCGCGACGGCGAGGGCGCGAGCAAGCGGATCGCGATGACGGTCTCGGGCGCGAAGTCGTGGGAGGACGCTCGCGATGTCGCCCGGACAGTGGTCGTCTCACCGCTGCTCAAGGCGGCGTTGAGCAAATACGACCCCAACTGGGGGCGGATCCTGATGGCGGCCGGCCGCGCCGGCGTCCCGTACGACCTGGACCGGGTCAAGATCTGGATCTCGGACCTCTGCGTCTTCGACGGTACGGCCACCGGTGTGCCCGAAGACGAAGCCTCGGCCAAGACGCAAGGCGAAGAGGTCTTCCTGCGCATGGACCTCGGTCAGGGCCGGTCGGAGGCGACGGCCTGGGGCTGCGATCTGACCGAGGAGTACGTCCGCTTCAACGCCGACTACGTGACGTAGGTACAATGCACTCATGGCAACCAAGCGAGAGCCGGACAGGATTTGGTTGATCCCCGGTGTGCCGGAGTCAACGAGGCCTCCAGTACGGGTAGGTGAGCACCTGTGGGATGCCAACTCCCACGACGAGTATGAACGTCGAATCAAGGCCGTTTCTGAGCCTGATGGGTCAGTTGAAGATCGCGACTTCATGCTGGCGCTCGGCTTGACCGCTGACCAACTGCTTGATAGCACGGGTCTGACGGACCTGGAGATCATGGAAGAATTTGGCGAGACGAGGGAGGCGCTGGCAGCCTCTCTTGGCTTGCCAACCGAAGAAGAAGTGCTCGAGTTTGGCAGACGGTTCTCAGTGCCGGATGCCATTCACGATTAGCTACAGCGACGAAGTACTCGCAGTGTTTCGCGCGTCTCCCGGATGGGACATGGTCAGGGTCCGGGCTCTGGTCGGAAGCTTCAAGCATGATCGCTGGCTCCTGGGCGAACCAGTCCAAGGCCAGTCAACTCCTGGTACCGAGCTCATGCAGCTCAGCAACCAACAGATCACCCTCCGATATGAGCTCAACCGTAAGAGTGAGCGTGTGCATATTGTCGCGATCACCCGCGATTGATTGAGTCCCACCTACTGCAGCGGCAGCGGCGATTGCCACCAGGGCGGCTTGCTGCTGACCTCGATCCTCGACACCCACTTGACCCAGTTGTAGCCGCGATGGCCGGGCGCGACCAGGCGCAGCGGATAGCCGTGGCCCGTCGACAGGGGCTCGCCCGAGATATGGGTCGCGAGCAGCAGCTTGTCGGCGTCGGCGATTGCGAAGCGGCGGTTGAATCCGGTCGCGGACTCGATCACGACGCTCTCCGCTTGCTGGCTCGGATCGACGGTCTCAAGCAAGTCGGAGAGCCGGAGTCCGCTCCAGTCCTGCACCGTGAACCAGCCGCCGGTGCAATCGAGCGTGGCCGTCGCGCGGTGGCGGGCGATGGCGGCGATCTCGTCGAGGCTGAGTTGGGCAGGCTGCGCGACCTCTCCGTGGACGCTCAGCCGCCACACGTCGGCGTCGATGCGTTGTCGACTGTCGAACAGCCATTGGGTCACCGGGTGGGCGTTGCCCTGGCCGCTGGCGGTCTCGCGGGAGCCGGTGAATCGCGGTCGCTTGCCCGCGACCGGCGCGGCTGCCGAGGCGCTCTGCCAGAGGGCGACGCCGGCGATCCCGACCAGGAACAGGCGCAATGCGGCGCGGCGGTTGGTGAAGTCGCCGGGTTTGACCCGGCGCGGCCAGCGCATCGCGGCGTGGACGATCAGCGGAATCGTCAGCACCAGACCCAGCGTCGTGTGGATCACCAGGAGCCGCACGTTGCCGTAGCCGGGGATGTCGATGCTGCCGCGGCCGATGATCGCCCAGAGCGTGCCCGTGGTCAGCACGCCGACGAAGAGCAGCGCGAGCAGGATCGATCCGACGGTCTCGGCCGCGACGCCGCGGCGTCGGAACGAGCGCAGGACGATGCGGTACTTCCAGATCACGAGTCCGACGAGCGAGAATCCGGCAATGCCGTGCAGCCAGAACACCCACTCGCCGCCCGGACGGCCAACTGTGAACGAGATCAGGCCGGAGAGCAGCTCGAAGCTGAGCAGGAACAGAATGGCGTGATTGGTCGCGCGGGCACTCATACGGCGACGGTACCGGGTTCGGGAAGCCGCCTGAGCCTCAGCCGGACAGGAGCGCCGGATGGGGACGTGGGATAGGCTGACAGGCATGAATGCGACGACCAACGAGGACGGCCCGATCGTGATCAAGATCGGCGGTTCAACCCTGGGCGAGCACGATACGTCGCTGCGGGATTGCGCCGAGCTGCACCGCGAAGGTCGGCAGGTCGTGATCGTGCATGGCGGCGGCGCGGCTGTGACAGACTGGCAGCAGCGGCTGGGCGCTGAAGCGGCCTGGGTCGACGGGTTGCGATCGACGACGCCGGAATCGCTGGAAGTGGTCGTCGCGGTGCTGGCCGGATTGATCAACAAGCAACTCGCGCAGGCGCTGCAGCAACTCGGCGCGCCGGCGATCGGGTTGAGCGGCGTGGACGGCGCCACGCTGCGGTCGCCGATCTCGACACGAATCGGACTGGTGGGCGAATCGCCGACCTGCGATCCGTCGACGCTGCGCACGCTGTTGACGGCGGGTCTGCTGCCGGTCTTGGCGCCGGTCGGGATGGCCGATGATTGCTCGACGACCCTCAACATCAACGCCGACACGGCCGCCGGTGCGGTCGCGGTCGCCCTGCAGGCGGCGGCGCTGATCTACCTGACCGACGTACCGCAGGTACTGGACGCCGAGGGCCGGGGCATCGGCTGTCTCGATGCCGCCCGCCAGGAGCAGTTGACCGACGCCGGCGTGATCGCCGGAGGGATGCTGCCCAAGCTGCGTTCGGGACGGGCGGCGCAGTGCGCCGGATCTGCAGTGCGTATCGTGGACGGCACTCAGCCTCGGGTCGTACGGCGTGTGGTCGACGGCGCGGCTATCGGAACGGCGCTCTCATGACGTTCCCCGATCGCTCGTCCTGGAGCGGATGGATCCAGCGCTCGCAGGGCGGCTGGCGCAACGGCGGCGACGGGCCGCAAGACGTACCGCCTTCGGATGAGGGGCGTTCGGGACAGCTCGGACCGCCGCCGCCGGTCTTCCGCGAGGGTCTGGGCGGAGGCTTCGGCGACGAGGAGCCGCCTCCCTACACGGCGGCCGAGGGGCAGCCCTCGGGCGGTGGACGCACCTGGCCGCGGATCGTCGTGGCCGGCGTCGCCTTGCTGGTCCTGCTGATCCTGCTCAACATCGGCATCGATATCTACGTTGACCGCCTCTGGTTCGGCAATGTCGGCTACCAGGGCGTCTTCGATCTGCGCATCGTGACCCAGGTCTGGTTGTTCGTTGCCGGCGCCGCGATCTCGCTGGCCGTGCTGGGCGTGAGCTATGTGATCGCCTGGCGCATGCCGGTGGAGGAAGTGGCCCCGGCAATCGACGATCCACGCCTCGTCCGCGTGATCCACATCATCGCCGCCGTGGCCATGATCCTGCTGGCGATCATCTTCGGCTCGGTTGCCGCCGGGCAGTGGGAGCTCATCCTCCAGTACCTGAATGCCAAGCCGTTTGGCGAGACCGATCCGCAGTTCGGCCGGGATCTCGGCTTCTACGTCTTCGAGCTCGAGGCGCTGCAGTTTATGAAGGGCTGGGCGACCGGCCTGGCGATCATGACGATGCTGACCACCGCCGCCACCTATGGCGCGCGGCTGATGATGCATCGCGGCAACGCCCGCTCGACGCTGGGCGTACGTCTGCACATCGCGATCACCATCGCCATAGTGATGGGCCTGTTCGTCTGGAGCTACTGGCTGGCGCGCTTCGAGCTGGCGCTCAACCCGGGCGGTTTCGTCTTCGGCGCGACATACACCGACGACAACATCCGCTCGCCGATACAGATCGTCAAGATGGTCGCCGGCGTGCTGGTCATCCTCGGCGTGCTGTCCTGGCCTTTCCACGAGCGGCTGCGCTTCCCGATCACCTCGATCGCGGTCCTGATCCTGGTCTCGATCGTGGGCGGCGCAATCCTCCCGGCCGCGATCCAGCGCTTCACGGTCGAACCGAACGAGTTGCAGCGGGAGACGCCCTACATCGAGCGCAACATCGCCGCGACGCGCTCGGCCTTCGCGCTGGACGAGATCGAGGAGCGGGAGTTCCCCGCCGACGACTTCGTCGGCGAGCCCGATCTGCAGCAGAATCCCGAAGCGCTGAGCAATGTCCGGCTCTGGGACCACCGTCCGCTCAACGACACCCTGAACACGATCCAGACGATCCGCCCCCTCTACGTCTTCCCCGACGTCGATGTCGATCGCTACAGCGTGGGCGGAGAAGAGCACCAGGTCTTCCTCGCCGCCCGCGAACTGTCGCAGGCGAACCTGCAATCGACCCAGCAAGGCTGGGTCAACCGACGGCTGCAGTTCACACACGGTTTCGGCGTGGTGATGACGCCGGTCGACGAAGTCTCACCGGCGGGCGAGCCGGTCTTCTGGGTCTCGAACATCCCGCCGGAAGTGATCGACGAGACCTCCTCCGGACCGATCGAGTTGGAGGTCGTGGAACCGCGCATCTACTACGGCGAAGTCACCGACGCCTACGTGATCGCCAACAGCGAGACCGAAGAGTTCGACTATCCGCTGAGCGGTGAGGAATCGGACGGCGTGGCCGATCAGGCCACGACCCGCTACTCGGGCGACGGCGGGATCGAGCTGGGCGGCTTCTTCCGGCGGCTCGCCTTTGCCTGGTCGTTCGGCGACGCCAACATCCTGATCTCCGGGTCGGTCGACGGCGATAGCCGGATCCTCTTCCGCCGGCTGATCCAGGAGCGCGTCAACGAACTGGCGCCGTTCCTGCAGCTCGACGCCGACCCCTACATCGTGGTCGGCGAGGACGGCAGGCTCTACTGGATCCAGGACGCCTACACGGTCACCGATCGCTACCCCTACTCGCAGCCGCATGCCTGGGGCTACAACTATGTGCGCAACTCGGTCAAGGCCGTGATCGACGCCTACAACGGGACGGTCGACCTGTACATCGTCGACCAATCCGATCCGATCATCCAGGTCTGGGACGACATCTTCCCCGAGCTGTTCAAGCCGGCCGACGAGTTCCCGGCCGACCTGCAGGACCACTGGCGCTACCCGCAGGACTACTTCCAGGTCCAGGCCGACCAGTACCTGACCTACCACATCGAGACGGCGCGCGGACTGTTCAACCGCGAGGACCTCTGGGCCATCCCGCAGGAGTTGCTGCGCCAGGCCGAGATCGCGGTCGAGCCCTACTACGTGACGCTGCGTCTGCCCGACCAGGCGGAGCCGGAGTTCCTGCTGATCCTGCCCTTCACGCCGCGCAACCGGCTCAACTCAATTGCCTGGATGGCGGGACGATCGGACGGCGAAAACTACGGCAAGCTGTTCGCCTTCCGCTTCCCCGCGAACAAGAACGTGGACGGCCCCAAGCAGATTGAGAACCGGATCGACCAGGATGTCGCCGTATCGCGCCAGTTCACCCTGCTCGGTCAGCAGGGCTCCGAGGTGATCCGCGGCAATCTGCTCTTCATTCCCGTGGGCGACTCGTATGTCTACGTGGAGCCGATCTATCTGCAGGCCGAGACCGGACGCTTCCCGCAGCTCAAGGGCGTGATCGTGGTCAACGGCGACACGATCGCCTTCGAGGACACGTTCGCCCGCGCCGTCCAGGTCGCGCTGGGCAACCAATCGGCGCAGGGCCTCTCATTCCTGGGCGACGTGCCCGGACAGCCCGGCGCGGAGCCGGCCGCAGAAGCAGACCAGCAACAGGCGCAACAGGAACAGCCCGAGGATCGCGCGCCGATTGTGCTCTCTGACGACGCTGCCGAGCTGGCCGAACAGGCGCAGGAGGCCTTCGAGGAGGCGCTGGAGCGTCAACGCGAGGGCGACTGGGCCGGCTACGGCGCGGCGATCGAGCGGCTGGGAGAGATCCTCGAGCGGTTGGCCGTGGCGTCCGAGTAGGCAAACGTTGCGCCATCGGCTGCATAGACGCGCGTTCGACGCTCGCCTAATCTGAGTTGGACTGACCCTGCCGATGCCCCTTCCGGAGAACTGACCATGCCCACCACTGCCGAGCGCGAGTCTGCCGTCTTCATGATGTCGGCGGGGCGTTTGCCCGTCACGCTCGTGCGCGGCGAAGGCGCCAGGGTCTGGGACGACGAGGGCAACGAGTACCTCGACTTCGTCGCCGGGATCGCCGCCGACAACCTCGGCCACTGCCACCCGCGCATCGTCGAGGCGATCAAGAATCAGTCCGAGACGTTGTTGCACGTCTCGAACTACTTCTACACGATTCCCCAGCTCGATCTGGCCGACCTGATCCTCGAGCAGTCGGGCATGACCCGCATCTTCTTCTGCAACAGCGGCGCCGAAGCGACCGAAGGCGCGATCAAGATCGGCCGCAAGTGGGGCCAGACCAGGCGCGGCGGCGCGACCGAGATCATCGTCATGGATCAGGCGTTCCACGGTCGCACCCTCGCTTCCGTCAATGCCTCCGGCAATCCGGCCTATCGAGAGCCGTTCGGCCCGCTCGACGGCTTCCGCCACGTGCCCTTCAACGATGTCGACGCCGTGCGCGCCGCCGTCGGACCGCAGACCGCCGCCATCCTCGTCGAACCGCTGCAGGGCGAGGGCGGCGTCAACGTCGCCGACGACGGCTACCTCGTCGCCCTGCGCGAGATCTGCGACGAACATGACCTGTTGCTGATGTTCGACGAAGTCCAGACCGGGATCGGCCGCACGGGCGCGCTCTTCGCCTGGCAGCACGAGGACGTTCAGCCCGACGTGATGGCGCTGGCCAAGGGTCTGGGCAGCGGCGTCCCGATCGGCGCAATTGTCGCCAACGAGCGCGGCGACATCCTCGAGCCCGGCGACCACGGCACCACCTTCGGCGGACAGCCGTTCACCACGTCGGTCGCGCTGGAGACGTTGCGCGTGATCACCGAAGAGGACATTCCTGCGCAGGCGGCCGAGCGGGGCGAACAGCTCATGTCGGGCATTCGCGCGCTGGAGGACCGGCACCCGCTGATCGACCACGTGCGCGGCAAGGGACTGCTGGTCGCGGTCGAACTGAGCGCCGACGTCGGGCCGGCGCTGGTCACGGCGATTCGCGAGCGCGGGTTGCTCTGCAACGTGGTCAAGCCCAACGTGCTGCGCCTGGTGCCGCCCTTGACCATCTCCGAAGACGAGATCAATCAGGCGATCGCAATCATCGACGACGCGCTGGGCTCGGTGGCCGAGTAACCACGACACAAGCCGTTCCGAATCAGTAGGGGGAGACCCGGGGTGCCAAGACGAACAGAAGACAAGCGGGTGGTGCTGGCCTATTCCGGCGGGCTGGACACGTCGGTGGTGACGCGCTGGCTGACCGAGCGCGGCTGGGAAGTCGTCTGCATGACCGCAGACATGGGCTACCTCGAGGCCGATGAAGACCTCGAGTCGCGCGCCCATGCCGCCGGAGCGGTCGGATTCGAGATGCTCGATTTGCGCGACGACTTCGCCAGGTCGTTCTGCTTCCCGGCGCTGATGGCGGGCGCGCTCTACGAGGGCCGCTACCCGCTGGCGACCGCGCTGGCGCGGCCGTTAATCGCCAAGGCGCTCGTCGACGTGGCGCGGCGGCACAATGCCACCGCCGTCGCCCACGGCTGCACGGGCAAGGGCAACGACCAGGTCCGCTTCGACGTCTCCGTGCAGGCGCTCGCGCCCGACCTGCGCATCCTCGCGCCGGTGCGCGAGTGGGAACTCACGACCCGCGAGTCGGAGATCGTCTACGCCCAGGCGCACGACATCCCGATCACGGTCAGCGTCGAGAAGCAGTACTCCACCGATGAGAACCTCTGGGGCCGTTCGATCGAGGCGGGCCCGCTCGAGGACCCGTGGACCGAGCCGCCCGACAACGTCTGGGAGTGGACGGTCAACCCGGAGTCCGCGCCGGACGAACCGACCTACATCGAGGTCGGATTTGAGCGCGGACGGCCGGTCACGCTCGACGGCGAGGAACTCGATCCGGTCACGCTGATCAGCCGCGTGCACGATGTCGCCGGCGCCAACGGCGTCGGCCGGATCGACATGGTGGAAGACCGCCTCGTCGGGATCAAGTCCCGCGAGGTCTACGAAGCGCCGGCCGCCACGACCCTGCGGATCGCCCACCAGGCGCTGGAAACGCTGACCCTGTCCAAGTCGCAGATCCGGCTCAAGCACCGGCTGATGCAGGACTACGCCGACCTGATCTATGACGGGCTCTGGTTCACCGGCGTGCACCAGGACCTGGCCGCCTTCACCGCCTCGATGCAGCGTCATGTCAGCGGCACAGCGCGGCTCAAGCTGTACAAGGGCCAGTGCGTCGCGGTCGGCGTCGAGAGCCCCAACAGCCTCTACCAGTACTCGCTGGCGACCTACGACGAAGGCGACGTGTTCGACCAGACCTCGGCCGTGGGCTTCATCGACATCTTCGGTCTGCCGGTTCGCGTGCAGGCCGAGAAGCAACTGCTCAAGCAACCGGGCGGCGTCCTGGACGTATCATCGGGACGAACGGGATAACGGGAAGAAGACCGGGCGCTCACATCGGTCAGACAGGACGGCAGCGATGACGACTAACGCCGGAGAGATCGAGATCGCAATCGAATACGAAACCGCGGTGCCCACCGCCGGTGGACCCGACGCGGCCGACTTCCAGATCCGGCGTCCCGGCCACGCTTCGCTTGAGTGCGCGCTCTACCTCGCGCTCGATGCCAGGCAGGCCTTCGAAGCGCTCTGCGGACCGCTCGCGGAGAGCGATGTGCAGGCGATCATCCGCGCCATCGGCGACGCGCTCTACCGCGACCAGATCGGACAGGGCATTGAGCCGCCGGCGATCCAGACGATCCGCGCCCGCGACCTCTCGGCCGAGCAGATCGAAACCGTGATCGACGCCGCCGGGCTGACGACGCTGCCCACAGAGGAATAGCGGCGGGCGCATGGCTGACGCCGACAATCCCACCGCCGACGACCAACGCCTCTGGGGCGGCCGCTTCGAGGAAGCGCCCGACGCCCTGGTGCAGGCCTACACCTCGTCGATCCAGGTCGACCTGCTGCTCTTTCGCCATGACATCGCCGGCTCCCGCGCGCACGCCCGAATGCTTGCCGCGCAGGGCATCATCGACGCCGACGACGCCGCGCGCATCCTCGAGGGGCTCGACCAGGTCGAATCGGAGATCGAATCGGGCGGATTCGAGATCAACCACGAGCTCGAGGACATCCACACCCACGTCGAGGCTCGGCTGGGTCAGATCATCGGCGCCGACGCCGCCGGTCGCCTGCACACCGCGCGATCGCGCAACGACCAGGTCGCGCTGGACACGCGCATGTTCGTCCGTGACGCCATCGTCCAGTCCGTCGGCGCGGTGCGCGGGCTGCAGGCCTCGCTGATTGAGCTGGCCGAGCGTTCGCTTGACGTCTACCTGCCCGGCTACACGCATCTCCAGCGCGCCCAGCCGGTGCTGCTCGCCCATCACCTGCTCGCCTACCTGGAAATGCTCGACCGCGACGCCGACCGCCTGGTCGACGCCTTCGCCCGGGCCGACATCATGCCGCTGGGCAGCGCCGCGCTGGCCGGCGCGGCCTATCCGCTCGACCGCCAGGCCGTCGCCGACGAGCTGGGCTTCGAGTCGCTCTCGCGCAACAGCATGGATGCCGTCTCCTCGCGCGACTACATCGCCGAGTTCCTCGCCAACGCCGCGATCTGCATGGTCAATGTCTCGCGGCTGTGCGAAGACGTAATCCTCTGGAGCTCGGCCGAGTTCGGCCTGCTGCAGTTCGGCGACGCGTTCACCACCGGCTCGTCGATCATGCCGCAGAAGCGCAATCCCGACATCGCCGAGCTGGCCCGCGGTCGCAGCGGCAAGGTGCTGGGCCACCTGACCGCGCTGTTGACCACGCTCAAGGGGCTGCCGCTCGCCTATAACCGCGATCTGCAAGAGGACAAGTCGGGCCTGTTCGACACCGCCGAGACGCTGATCGGCACGCTGCACGTGCTCGCTCGGGCGTTGCTGACCGCCCAGGTCGACGGCGACCGCGCCCGCGCGATGGTCGACAACGACCCCTTTATCCTGGCCACCGATTACGCGGACTACATCACTCGCAAGGGCGTCCCCTTCCGCGAGGCGCACGGTGTCGTCGGACGCCTGGTCAGGCTCTGCGAGCAGCGCGGCTGCGGCTTGGCCGATCTGAGTCTCGACGATCTGCGCTCCGAGCACCCCGCGTTCGAGTCGGACGCCGTGGGTATGACCCCGCAGTTCGCCCTGGAGTCGCGAGACGTGCCCGGCGGCACCGCGCCGACGCAGGTCCGGGCCGCGCTGGACGAGGCGAAGGCGCGGCTGCAACTCCAGCCCGCGAGTCAGGAGACGCAGGGGCAGGCTGGAACGCCGCAGGCCGATCCGACCCTCGAGACCGGACTCAACCGCGCCCAGCGCCGCGCCGCCGAGCGCGCCGCCGCGAAGCAGCAGGGCCGACGATGACCCTGCCCGTCCAACTCGCCCCCTCGATCCTCAACGCCGACTGGACCCGTCTGGCCGAGCAGATCGCCGAGGCCGAGGCGGCCGGCGTCGACTGGATCTCGCTCGACGTGATGGACGGCAACTTCGTCCCGCCAATCACCTTCGGCGCGCAGATGGCCGCGGCCGTCCGCCGCCTCACCTCGCTGCCGATCGAGGCGCATCTGATGGTCGAGCATCCCGAGGATCAGATCGACGAGTTCATCGACGCCGGCGTCAACTGCGTCACCATCCACGTCGAAACCACGCGGCATCCGCACCGGCTGCTGCAGCGCATCGCCGAGCGGGGCGTCGAAGCCGGGATCACGCTCAATCCCGGCACCCCGCTTAGCGAGATCGAGGCTGTCCTGCCGATCTGCGATCGGGTCCAGATCATGAGTGTCAACCCCGGCTGGGGAGGCCAGCGCTTCATCCCCGAGTCGCTGGCGCGCATCAGCCGGGCCCGCTCGTTGCTGGACGATTGCGGCCGCGAGTCCGCCCATGTCGCCGTCGACGGCGGCGTCAACGAGTCGACAATCGCTGGCATCGTCGACGCCGGCGCCGACTGGCTGGTGGCCGGCTCAGCCGTCTACAACGACCGCGAGTCCGTCTCCGACGCGGTGGCCCGCCTGCGCCGCGCGCTGCCCCTCTGACGAGTTGAGCCCCGCTAGAGCGGCTTCTGATACACGCGGTAGACCTTGTAAACCTCGGCGTCGGTGCGGCGCAGCGCGTGGTTGAGCAAGTGGTTGTCTTCCAGCACCCAACCGAGTTCGGCCCAGCGATAACCCTTGGCCGCGCCCCGCACGTGCACCTCCGCAGTCAGCATCACGCCGAGCTGCGCAAACTCGCGCGTGCGCCACTTCTGCCGCACGCCCAACAGCATCACCCGGCCGCTCTCCGGCCGCCGCTTCAACCGCCAGAGCAGCTTGGCCCAGCCGAACGGAAACAGCCGCCCGTCGATGTCGCGTGCGCACTCGTTCAGGTTGGGAATCGAGATCACCATGGCGGCCGGATCGCCGTCGATCTCGACGAACGCGGTCAGTTCCGGATCCGCGAACTGGACGAGATCGTGCGCGAGCCGGTCGGCCTCCTCCTCGGTGATCGGCAGCGATCCCCAATTCTCGACCCAGGCCTCGTTGAAAATCTCCGCAGCGATCCGCACGTCGCGCTGCAGATTGCGTTTGTCGAATGAGCGCACCGTGACTCGCGGATGCTCGTGGATTCGCTCCCAGGCGCGCTGCCGCCGCTCCCCCAGCGGCGCGTCGACCGGATAGCGGTACGCCCAGAGATCCTTGACCCCTGCGTAGCCGTTGGCCTCGATCAACTCCGGGAACCAGCGCCGCCCGTGCGGCATCGCGATCATCGGCGGCGTGTCGAAGCCCTCGACCAGGCAGCCCGATTCGTCGTTGATCGTGAAGCTGAACGGACCGCGCGAGAACACGGCCCCGCGCTCTCGCAGCCACGACTCCGCCGCCTCGAACAGCGCCGCCGCCGCCACCGGATCGTCCATGCAGTCGAAGTGACCGAAGAAGCCGGCCGATTCGCCCCACTTCTCGTCGTGCAACGGATTGATCTGCGCCGAGATCCGGCCCACCGGGACGCCGTCGCGCTCGGCCAGGAAGAGCTGTGCCTGGCCGTAACGCAGAAACGGCGTCTGCGTCGGATCGAGCCGTTCACGCTGGACACGGCGCAGCGTCGGGATCCAGTGCGGATCGCCGGCATAGACGCGCCAGAGCACATCAATGAAAGGCGTCGCCTCGCGTCCGAATCCGACCCGTCGGACCCGGACGTCAGAGGTCATCTCAACCGTCCCAGGACGGCGCGGTCTGAGCGGGGCGCGCTGCTAGTAGCGGCGTCCCCGGTCGGCGTAGCTGTCGCGCGAGCCGCGATCGTCGTAGCGCGGTTCGCGGTATCCACCGCCGCCCCCGCCGCCGCGATTCTCGCGGTATCCGCCGCCGCCGCGCTCTTCGCGGTAGCCGCCGCGCTCTTCGCGGTATCCACCGCCGCCGCCACCGCCGCGGTAACCACCGCCGCCGCCGCCCCCGCCTCCACGAGGCCGCGCCTCGTTGACGCGCAGCTGACGACCGTCCATGTCGTAGCCGTCCAGTGCGGTGATCGCGGTGCGGGCTTCCTCATCGTCCATGTCGACGAAGCCGAAGCCGCGCGAACGGCCGCTGTCGCGGTCAACGGGGATGACGCAATCGCGAACTTCGCCGTGCTCGGCGAACAGGTCGCGCAGTTCCTCGGAGTTGGTGCGGAACGGCAGGTTCCCAACGTAGATTCTCATGTTCCTCGGTCTCGGTGTGGGCGCGTCAGCGCTCGAGTGGGTCTCAGTCGTGTAGTCAGGGGCGGACGCTTCGTCCGTTGCTCTGGCTCTCAGGCGTGCAGTCTTCCGATCCCGTTGTCAGTCATGTGCATGGTGCGGCTGTGATGAATCAGGCGGCCAGCTTCTTCATCATCGTGCGCAGGCAGGCGGTGCATACGTTAAGCCGCTGGGTCTTCCCGTCAATGGTCACTTTGTGTCGGTGAACATTCGGCTTGAACGTACGAGAGGTGCGCGGCGCCTTGCGCTTCCAGCGGCCCGAGTGCTTGTGGCGAATGTTGCGACCAAACGTGGTCACCTTGGGGCAGAGGTCGCATTTGCCGGCCATCGGTCCGTCCTCGATCCCTCATCCGCACACGCACCGATCACGGCGTTCGCCGGCACGTGGCAGGTATCATACCAGCACTCTGAACCGGCGCCGGTGTCAACACAAGCGCAGACGCCGCGCTCTATAGGGGACACTACAGATGACCCACGGCGACGATTCGATCTCCGCGCTCAGCGGTCCGGACGTGCGCCGCATGATCCAGGGCGCCGCCGGCTGGGTCGCCCTCCACCGCGAGGCGCTCAACCAGATCAACGTCTTCCCCGTGCCCGACGGCGACACCGGCGCCAACCTCGGCCGCACGCTCGCCGCTGCCAGCCAGGCGGCCGAAGAGGCCGACGCCGAGGCAACCGCCCACGAGATCGCCTCAGCCTCCGCCTCCGCCGCCCTGCTCGGCGGACGCGGCAGCTCCGGCGTGATCGGCGCGCAGTGGCTGCGCGGCTTCGCCTCCGGGCTCGAAGACGACGGCGGCGCATCGCTCGCGGCGGCCTTCGCGGCCGCCGCCGACGCCGCTCGCAGCGCCGTCACCGAGCCCCGCGACGGGACCATGATCTCGGTTGCCGCCGACACCGCCGCCGCAGTCCAATCGGCCCAGGGCGACCCTGCCCAGCAGATGCAGGTCGCGGTCGACGCGGCCTACGAGTCGGTCGAGTACACGCCCGAGCAAAACCCGGTGCTCAAGGACGCCGGCGTCGTCGACGCCGGCGCGCGCGGCCTGGAGTTCATGCTGCGCGGTATGGCCGGCGCGCTGGCCGGCGATCCGATCCCCGACGTCCCGGCCGAGCTGGGCGCGATCGATCCCGGCTGGCTCGCCCGCCGGCTCGACTCCGACGGCGACTTCGACGGCTTCTGCACCGAGCTCGTCGTCGCCGGCGTCGAGGACATCGAAGGCCTGCGCGAGATTCTCGCCGGCGACGACGAGACCGTCATGCTCGCGCCCGACGGCGACGACCTGCGCATCCACATCCACACCGTCGAACCCGCCGACGCCTACGCCGCCGCCGACCGCGCTGGACGCATCCGCGTCTTCCGCGCCGTCGACATGCGCGCCCAGGCCGCCCGCACCCACGAGTCGCAGTCCGACCCCGCCGTCGTCGCCGTCGCCCAGGGCAGCGGCTTCGTCCGCGTGTTCACCGAACTGGGCGCGGCCGCGATCGTCTCCGGCGGCGCAGCCGACAATCCCTCCGTCGAGATGCTTTTCTCGGCCGCCGAGTCCGTCAAGGGCGAGGACGTGATCATCCTGCCCAACAATCACAACGTCACCCCCGCCGCCGAGCGCGCCGGAGAACTCGCCGCCGCCGCCGACGAACCCCAGCGCGTTCACGTCGTCCACAACGACAGCCAGGCCGAGGGCGTCGCCGCGCTGACCGCCCTGATCGGCGGCGTCCCGGCCGAAGATGTGCTCGAAGAAATGCAGGAGGCGCTCTCCGCCGTCCGCATCGGACGCGTCACCCACGCCGCGCGCACGCTGGAAGGCGACATCCCGATCACCGAGGGCCAACCCTTCGCCATGCTCGACGGCGAGATCGTCGGCGCGGGAGACACGATCGACGGCGTCGCGCTCCAACTGTCCGAGCGCATGTCCGACTCGCTGTCCGGCGCGTCGCTCTTCACCGTCTACGTCGGCGACGAGGTCGACGAAGACCGCGCCGACGCATTGGCCGAGGCCATTGAGGACCGCACCGGGCTCGAAGTCGACCTGATCGACGGCGGCCAGCCCCACTACCCCTGGCTGCTCGCCCTGGAGTAGACATGCCGCATTCCGCCCAACCCCGCTCTCTCTTCCAGGAGGAGTCGCCGCACCGCGCCCCTACTCGCTCCCCCTTCCAGGGGGAGCTGCCGAAGGCTGAGGGGGTTCCCCGGAAACTCGCGCCACCACGCACCCGCTGATAGGATCGAACATATGTCCATCGCCGTCGTCACCGACTCCGCCTCCGACCTCGAACAGGGCCAGATCGAGGGCATCACCGTCGTCCCCCTGCATCTGCACTTCGGCGACGAGGTCTTCGAAGACGGACTGACGCTCTCCAAGCCCGACTTCTGGACCAAGCTCGACCGCGTCGTCGCCGAGGACGGCATCCTGCCGACCACCTCGCAGGCATCCCCCGGCGCCTTCCGCGACACCTACCAGCGCCTGATCGACGACGGCGCGGACGGCGTCGTCGCCATCCACGTCAGCGGCAAACTCTCGGGCACGCTCAACTCCGCCCGCCAGGGCGCGTCGTTGCTCGAGGACGCGCCGCCGTTTGAGTTCGTCGACTCCGAGTCGGCCTCGATGGCGGTCGGCTGGGCCGCCGAGGCCGCGCTGGCCGCGACCCAGGCCGGCGCAGACGTTGTGGAAGCGGCCGAGGCCGCCCGCGAGCTGGCCGCCCGCACCCGCACCATGCTCTTCGTCGAGACCCTCGACTACCTCCTGCGCGGCGGCCGCATCGGACGCGCCCGTCAGCTCGCCGGCAAGCTGCTGCGCATGCGCCCCTTGCTCGAGCTGATCGAGGGCGAGGTCGCCGATGTCGAGCGTCCGCGCACGCGCAAGAAGGCGCTCGACCGCCTCTACGCCCAGATCATGTCCAACGGCGAGCCCGAGCGCGTCGCCATCCTGCACGGCAACGCCGCCGCCGACGCCGACGCCCTCGCTCAGCGCGTCTCCGAGTCCTGCGGCGATATGGACGTGCCCGTAGTCCTCAGTTCCCCGGTCCTCGGCGCGCACATCGGTCCGGGCACGGTCGGGGCCACCATCCTCCGGCGCGCCTGATGACCACGCAACGCCGGCCCACGCAGACGCTCCAGTCGATGCTGGCGTTGGAGGACAAGCTCGGCTACCAGGACCGCGCCGTCGCCGGCGGGCTCGACCGGTTCCTGCGCAACGTCCTCAACGGCGGCGAGCAGGCACAGTTCTTCAAGCGCATCGTCGCCGCGCTGCCCCAGGACGGCTACGCCGCGCTCACGCCCGAAGAGCGCGAGCGCTGGGCCTCGGGCGTCCGGGCCAGGCTGCGCCCCGGCGCGTCGCCTCCGAGGACGAACGCGAACAGACAGCCCGGAAACTCGCGCAAATCGTCTCGAACTCAGGACCAATCATCCCAGGATCCGGACCAATCTGGACAATCCCGAACAGCAACGCGCACAAAATCCAGCCGCAGACGCCCCGTCGCCGCATTCGACGACGAAAACCCCCTCGCCCGCGACGTCTCGGTCCTCGGTCGCATTCCGCCCATCTCGCGCAAGGCGCTCGCCAGCCTGAACATCAACACCGTCTACGACGTGCTCTGGCACCTGCCCTTCCGCTACGAGGATTGGCGCAACGTGCGCTCGATCGCCGACGCCCTCGAAGGCATCGAGCTGACCATCGTCGGCGAGATCGCCAGCATCGAGGTCAAGCATCTGCGCGGTGGACGCAAGGCGACCGAGGCCGTCGTCCGCGACGGCTCCGGCAGCATCCGCGTCTGGTGGTGGCAGCAACCCTATCTCGCCCGTTCGCTGCAGCCCGGCATGCGCGTCGGACTCTCGGGCAAGGTCGGCATCCGCGGCCGCTATCTGCAGATGGAGTCGCCGGAGTGGGAGCGGCTCGACGATCCCAACGACGACACCGTGCACGTCGGACGCCTCTCGCCCGTCTATCCCAGGACGCGCGGTCTGCCCAACCGCACCATCCGCCGCCTCGCGCACGCCGCCGTGCGCGACTATCTGCCGATGCTGGCCGAATCCCTGCCCGCCTACCTCGTCGCGGAGCAGGGCTTCTGCTCCGAGCCCGACGCCCTGAGCACCATCCACTTCCCCGACCGGCTCGAAGACGTCGACGACGCCAAGCAGCGGATCGCGTTCCAGGAACTGCTGGCCATCCAGCTCGCTGTGCTCTCGCGCAAGCGCGAGGCGCGGCTGCGCGCCGACGCGCCGCCGATCCCGATGCCCGGCGACTTCCTCGACCGTTTCATCGAGGCGCTGCCCTTCCAGTTGACCACGGCCCAGCAACGCGTCCTGACCGAGATCCGCAACGACATGTTCCGCCGCGAGCCCATGGCCCGCCTCTTGCAGGGCGACGTGGGCTCGGGCAAGACCGTGGTCGCCGCCGCCGCCATGCTCGCCGCCGTCCGCGCCGGCCACCAGACCGTCCTCATGGCGCCGACCGAGGTGCTGGCCTCGCAGCACTTCGAGACCTTCCAGCGTCTGTTCGCCGGCAACGAACAGGACGGGTCGGACCAGCTCTGGCACAACTACAGCCTCGCGCCAGCGCTGGGCCGCCCAGTGCGCATGGCCCTGCTCACCGGCAGCGCCCGCGCCGCGCGCAAGCGGCAAATCCACCAGGAGATGGAGTCGGGCGCGCTCGACCTCGTCGTCGGCACCCACGCCCTGATCCAGGAGGGCGCGAGTTTCAAGGACCTGGGACTCGCCGTGGTCGACGAGCAGCACCGGTTCGGCGTGCTCCAGCGCGACGCCTTGCGCGGCAAGGGCCGCAGCCCGCATCTGCTGGTCATGACCGCCACGCCGATCCCGCGCACGCTCGCCCTGACCGTCTACGGCGAGCTCGATTCGTCCGTGATCGACGAGCTCCCGCCCGGCCGCTTGCGCGTCCGCACCCAGGTGGTCGAGCCCTCGCAGCGTGAGGAGATCGTCTACACGCGCATCCGCGAGGAAGCGCGGCTTGGCCGCCAGTCGTTCGTCATCTGCCCACTGGTCGAAGAGTCGGAGAGTCTCGAGTCGGAAGCGGCGACCGAGCAGTACGAGTACCTCCGCACCGGACCGCTGCGCGACCTCGCGCCGCGCATCCGTCTGCTGCACGGCCGCATGTCGTCCGACGAGAAACGCGCGGTCATGGCCGATCTGACCAGCGGCGCGGCCGATGTGCTGGTCTCGACGATCGTGGTCGAGGTCGGCGTCGATCTGCCCCGCGCCACAGTCATGGCGGTCGAGGGCGCCGAGCGCTTCGGCCTCGCCCAGCTCCACCAGTTGCGCGGTCGCGTCGGACGCAGTGACATCGAATCGGTCTGCTTCCTCATCTCCGACACCGGCATCGAGCAGAGCCGCCGCCGGCTCGACCTGATGGTCCAGACCTCGAATGGGTTCGACCTCGCCGAGGCCGACCTCGAGATGCGCGGACCGGGTGAGTACTTCGGCACCCGCCAGTCGGGGCTGCCCGAGTTGCGCGTGGCCAAGCTGACCGACCACCGCACCCTCGACCTGGCCCGCAACTGGGCCAACCGCATCCTTGACGACGACCCCAACCTGCGATCGCCCGAGCATCGCCTGCTGCGCCTGCAGTCCGAGCAGCTCAACGTCTCCGGCGCCACCGCCGTCCACTAGCGCCTGTTGCCTGCGATACGCCCCCAACGTGCGGAAGAACGTGTGTGCGCATACAATCGACGATCCCCAATCGGAGCAAGCGATCCAGGAGCGCCTCATGAACCCCATCACCCCACCCAACAACACTCGACATGACCCGACGTCAGCCGACGTGGCTCACCGAGATCTGACCTTACTCACCCAAAATCTGACAGGATCTGACCAAATCTGACATCCCCCAGCATGAATTCCCAGCCCACAGCGCCGCACGCACGAATTGCAGCCGAGATGCCCCATTCTTTTGTCCCTGTTCCGGGCTGGCGGATATCCTGATCCTTTGGCCGTTCGCCGTCTACAGTGGCAATCTGGCAGTTGAGGAGAGCAACAAGATCATGGCGCGTGCGACGCGAGAGCTGGTCGGAGAGCTGGTCCGCAATGCCCTGGAACTGGCCCAGGCCGACGGCGCATTGCCGCCGGTCCCGCCGATCGAAATGCGCATCGAGCGGCCCAAGGAGCGCGAACACGGCGATTACTCCTGCAACGTCGCGCTCAGGCTCGCCAGCGCCGTGCGCATGCCGCCGATGGAAGTCGCATCCGCCATCGCCCAGCGCATCCTGCGCACCGAGCCGATCGCCGAGGTCGATGTCGCCCCGCCCGGCTTCATCAATCTCAGGCTCGACGCCGAGTGGCAGCGCGGGCAACTGCTCGCCGTGATTGAATCTGGCGACCAGTGGGGCCGGGCCGATATCGGCGCCGGCCAACGCGTGCAGATCGAGTTCGTCTCCGCCAACCCGACCGGACCCTTGCAGGTCGGCAACGGCCGCGGCGCAGTCCTCGGCGACGCCCTTGCCTCCGTGCTCGACGCAGCCGGATTCGAAGTTGAGCGCGAGTACTACATCAACGACGCCGGCGCGCAGATCCGCCTCTTCGGGCGCACCCTCTTCGCCCGCTACCAGCAGCAGTTCGGACGCGAAGTGCCGCTGCCCGACGGCGGCTACCAGGGCGCCTACATGATCGACCTCGCCTCTCGGCTCAAGGCCGAGTCCGGCGAGCGCTGGCTCGAGAGCAGCGACGATCCGCCCGAGGAGCTGTCCGAGCGCGGACTGCAACTGATGGTCGATCAGATCCGCGAGGACCTGGCAGCGCTGCGGGTCGAGTTCAACCACTGGCAGCGCGAAAGCGCGCTCTACGACGCCGGCCAGAGCCAATCGACCTACGACGTCGCCATGGACCGCCTGCGCGACGGCGCCTACGTGATCGAGAAGGAGGGCGCGGTCTGGTTCCGCGCCGAGGACCTGGGCGAGGACAAGGACAACGTCCTGATCCGCTCCTCCGGCGAGCCGACCTACTTCGCCTCCGATGTCGCCTACCACTACGACAAGTTCCTGACCCGCGGCTTCGACACCGTGATCGACGTCTGGGGCGCGGACCACCAGGGTCACGTCGCGCGAACCAAGGCCGCGGTCTCCGCCGTCGGCGGCGACGGCGAGGCGCTCGAGGTGCTGCTCTACCAGCTCGTCCACCTGCGCCGCGGCGATGAACGCGTGCGGATGTCCAAGCGCACTGGCGAGATCGTGACCCTGCGCGAGCTGATCGAGGAAGTCGGCGCCGACGCGGCCCGCTTCTTCATGCTCCAGCGTTCGGCCGACGCGCAGATGGACTTCGACCTCAGCGCGGCGGCTTCCGCCGATCCCCGCCAGAATCCCGCCACCTACGTCCGCTACGCTCACGCCCGCTGCGCCAGCGTCATGCGCACCGCGCAGGACGCGGGACTATCGGCCTCGTCCGACCACCTGCATCTGCTCGCCGCCGAACAGGAAGCCGTGCTGATCGGCGAGATCCTGCGTCTGCCGGAGCTGGTCGAGGACATGGCGCTCAAGCGCGAGCCGCATCACCTCACCTACTACGCGCAGAGCCTCGCCCAGGCCTTCACCCAGTTCTACGACACCTGCCGGATCGTCGAGCCCGAGGAGCCCCGGCGCTCCGCCGCCCGCCTCACGCTGACCCAGGCCGCCCAGGCCGCCCTGGCCTCGGCCCTGCGCATGCTCGGCGTCGACGCGCCCGACGAAATGTAACCGTTCGGAGGAATCGACCATGCAGGATCGCGTCTTCGCGGGAATCCGCGCCACGGGCCGGCAGCACATCGGCAACTACCTCGGCGCAATCCAGAACTTCGTCGCGCTGCAGGACCGCTACGAGTGCATCTACTCGATCGTCGATCTGCACTCGCTCACCACGCTGACCGAGACCGAGCAGCTTCGCGATCACGTCCGTGAGACCGCGCTCGACCTGCTCGCCGCCGGAATTCGGCCCGAGGAGACGATCCTCTACGCCCAGAGCCACGTGCCCGAGATCTCCGAGCTGCACCTGCTGCTCTCGATGGTCACGCCGATTGGGCGGCTGATGAACGTGCCCACCTTCAAGGAGAAGGCCAAGTCGCAGCCCGAGAACGTCAACTACGGTCTGGTCGGCTATCCCGTGCTGCAGACTGCCGACATCGTCATGTACCGCGCCAACAAGGTGCCGGTCGGCGAAGATCAGCTCCCGCACCTGGAGCTGGCGCGCGAGATCGTGCGCCGATTCAACAACATCTTCGGCGACACCTTCCCCGAGCCCGAGGCCGAGCTGACCAGCGCGCCCATGGTGTTGGGCTTCGACAACCGCAAGATGTCCAAGTCCTACGGCAACGCGGTCGATATCGCGGCCACGCCCGAGGAGACCTTCCAGGCCATCCGCACCGCGATCACCGACCCCCAGCGCGTCCGACGCAACGATCCGGGCCGCCCGGAGGTCTGCAACGTCTTCTCGCTGCACGGCTTCTTCGGACCGGAGAAGCAGCCCGAGATCGACGCCGCCTGCCGCAGCGCCGAGATCGGCTGCGTCGATTGCAAGAAGCAGCTCACCGAGTCGGTCAACGACTACTTCGGCCCGATCCGCGCCCGACGCGAAGAGCTGTCGGCCGATCCGGACGCCGTGGACGAGATCCTGATCGACGGCGCCCGCCGGGCCCGCGTAATCGCCGCCGACGTTCTCGCCGACGTCAAGCAGGCCATCGGCCTGCCGGCCTCGCTGCCTGAGGTGGCGAACGTTCGCTAGCGCGCTACTTCCGTTCGAGCACCACGATCGGAATCTGCCGGCCGGCGCCGCCGGCCCGGATGGCGTAGTCGAGATAGGGCGCGAAGTCCTGCGCCATCAGCGCGAACAGCTTGTCTCGCTCCGCGCCTTCGGCCGTCCGCGCCGTCGCCTCGAACTGCTCCGTCCCGACCATCAACTGAACGTCGGGGTTGGCGTCGAGGTTGAGGTACCAGGCCGGATGGCTTCTGGCTCCGCCCTTGCTCGCCACGATCACGTAGGCGCCGTCCGACTCGCCGTAGATCAACGGCAGCGTCCGCCACTGACCGGATCGCCGCCCCTTGGTCGCCAGCAGCAAGCAGGGAATCGAGCCGGAGCCGTCGGGACGGTTCCACATGTGACCCTCCGCGCCGCCCGAGCCGAGGTACTGCTCGGTGTGATCGCGGATCCAGTCGGGCAGGTTCGGGTCGACGCTAAAGACATCGGACATGGCGTTGCTCGTTTCGTTCGCAGTCGTCTGATTGAGCGCAGTCTAGGCCGAGCGCCTGCCCAAACCGGTTCACGCCGCCGCCGCGCCCAGCCAACAGAGCATCAACACCGGCAGGAAGGGCACAATCAACGTGCGCTGCAACGCCAGACGGTCCTCGGTCACGCCGCGCATCATCAACCAGATGCAGAACAGCCCGGCGAGAATGAAGTAGAGCAGCGGACCGACCAGCCAGACGAGTTCGCCGCCGGAGATGTTGATCGACGCCGCGGCCAGCGCCAGCGCCGCCGTGACCACCGCCCAGGCTGTCGGGATCGCCATGTCGATGCCCAGCCAGTGCAGGATCGAGCGGGCGCCGTCCTCGTCGTCCTTCTCGAAGTAGGGCAGCTTGTAGAGCAGGAACCCGCCCATCCCGGCCAGCGCGCCCACCGGGATCAGCCAGAGCAGATGGTCGTTGGCAAATGAGGCGTCGGCAATCTGGATTGCGCCCAGCGGCAGCAGGACGCCGATCAGGGCAAAGGCTGCGACGCTCAACAGCGATCCGCGCCAGGCGGCGCTGTAGAGCGCCGCCACACCCAGCATCGCCCAGCCGATCACGCCAACGCGCCAATCGCTGAGGAATCCTGCCAGCGAGCCCGCGACCAGGGGCGCGAGCATCGCAATCCATCCCGCGCGCGAGGTCAGGCGTCCGGCCGGCAGCGGCCGCCAGAGCCGGCTGCGCCCGTCAATCTCGGCGTCGAGCACGCTGTTGACCATGCCCGCGCAGCAGGCCAAGGAGACGACTATGACCGCATACATCAGCGGCCGGCTCCAGGAGACCTCGCCGCGCGCCGCGGCGACAACCATCAACGCCGCGGCCGCCATCAGCCACAGACTGATTCGCGGACGGGCAAGCTCGACCGTCGCATGGACGCGGCTGCGAACGAAGCGGATGCGCCAACTGGGCCGTGGCTCGGTCACCCCGCCAGCTTATTCGCCGTACATCTGATTCCGGCCTCTGTGGATTGCCGTTCGTATGCGTGTGACGGCTCCTACATATACTCGTTGCAACCACCGGCACGCTCGGTGAACCGCACAGACAGGAGTCCGGGATGGCCATTCTCAACATGGTTCGGGATTACGAGAGCATCGCCAAGTTCCAGCTCGGCCGCTACGTGGGGATGAAGGGACCGGGACTTGTCTGGATCATTCCGATCATCCAGGCCGGCACCAAGGTCGATATGCGCGAGCAGTACTTCGACGTGCCGCCGCAGCGCAACATCACTGCCGACAACGCCGGAGTCGACGTCGACTTTGTCGTCTACCTGCGCGTGGTGGATCCCGAGCGGACGGTGCTGGAGGTGCGCGACTACCTCGGCGCGGCGCGCCAACTCGCCACCACGACGCTGCGCGCGGTGATTGGTGAACTGTCGCTGGACGAGGTGCTCTCGCGCCGCGACGACATTAACGACCAGATGCAGGTCAAGCTTGATGACGTGACCAACCGCTGGGGCGTCAAGGTCACGGCCGTGGAGATTCGCGAGATTGAGCCGCCGCCCGCGATCGCCGAAGCGATGACCCGCCAGATGTCGGCGGAGCGCACGCGGCGAGCGCAGATCACCGAGTCCGAAGGTTCGCGCGACGCGCAGATCAACGTCGCCGAGGGTGAACGACAGGCGGCGATCCTGGAGGCCGAGGGTGAGAAGCAGGCGCAGATCCTGCGCGCCGAGGGTCACCGCGAGGCGCAGATCCTCGAAGCGCAGGGCTACGCCGACGCGTTGAATTCGATCAACACGGCTGCACAAGTCGCGCACGGCAACACGATGGGTCTGCAGTACCTGGACACGCTACGCAACCTCGCCAACAGCGATAGCACCAAGTGGATCATTCCCATGGAGCTGACCAACGCGGCGCGCACGATCGCCGAACGCCTGGGCGTCGGAGTCGCATCGGGCAACCCCGACAACAACGACAACAACGGCTGATCGGGCAATCGACCACGGCCCGAGTTAGTCCCTACGTCGGCCCGACGTGCGCGTGCACGAACTCGTGCATCTCCGTCATTACCAGCTCCGGATCCTCGGCCAGGCCGTGGCCTCCGCCGTCGACCAGGACGAGTTTTTTCGGGTCGTTGGCCCGCTCGTAGATGTCTTCCGAGGCCATGTGATGCAGGATGGCGTCGGCGGTGCCGTGGATCAGCAGCAGCGGCTTGGCCATCTCGTCGACCTGGCGGGTACCGAAGAGCTGGGGCGAGAGCGAAATCACGCCTCGAACCTGGGGCAGTATCTGCGCCGTCTTGATCACCACCGCCCCGCCGAACGAGTGGCCGGCCAGCACGATTCGTTCCGCTCCGATTCCGGTCAGGAACGAGCACGCTCCAAGCAGATCGAGGACGCATTCCTCGAACTCTCCGGCGATCCGATAGTGAATGCGCAGCGTTGACACGCCCTCATCCGGCAATCGCTCGGCCAGCCGCCGGTAGACGCTGTCGGCTGGTCCGCGCGTCTCGTGTTCGCCGCCCATAGCGCCGGAGCAGGTGATCAGTGCGCCGGTCTGGCCTTCGCTGACATCGAGCAGCGCCGAGATCTCGCCCCGCGTGGTCGCCAGTCGTAGCTCGAGCCGGGAGGGGTCCGCTTCGTCACCCTCTGCCGGTCGGGGACGAGCCTGGACGCCGGTGATTCTTAGGGTCAAGTCTTCGGGATCGGGCTGATCCGGCTGATCCGGCGAAGGATTGAGGCGAAAGGTCATGGCCGCAGGCTAGCGCGTGCGTCCGCCCGGCCTGGACTATTTGGCCATCGGAGTCTGCTGCAGGAAACGGCGGATGCGGTGCAGCGCTTCCTCGATCTCCTCGTAGCTCGTGGCGTAGCAGGCACGCACGTGACCGGCGCCGGCGGCGCCGAAGGCCGAGCCCGGCACGACCGCGACCTGCTCGCGCAGCAGGAGCTGCTCGGCGAACGTCTCGTCGTCGTAGCCGGTCTGCGTGACCGACGGAAAAGCATAGAAGGCGCCGCGCGGCTCGGCGCAGGCGAGTCCGAGGTCGTTGAATCCGCGCCACATGAGTTGCCGTCGGCGGTCGTACTCCTCGCGCATCGAGACGACGTATTCCTCGCCGGCACGGACGGCCTCCAGGGCGGCGTACTGGGCGACGGTGGGTGCGGACATCATCGCGTACTGGTGGATCTTGAGCATGCCGCCGAACAGGTCGGCGGGCGCAGCGGCCCAGGCGACCCGCCACCCGGTCATCGCGTGCGATTTGGAGAACCCGCCCAGGGTGATCGTACGGTCCTTCATGCCGGGCAGCGAGGCGATCGGCGTGTGCACCGCGCCACCGTAGACCAGCCGGTCGTAGATCTCGTCCGAAATCACGAGCAGGTCGTGTCGCTGGGCGATCTCGGACAGCGACTCCAGCGTCGTCCGATCGAGCACGGCGCCGGTCGGATTCGAGGGATATCCGAGCAGCAGCGCCCTGGTGCGCGGAGTGATCGCCGCCTCGACCGCGTCCGGTTCGAGGGCGAATCCCTGCGCCGCGCTGGTTTCGACCGCCACCGGCGCGCCGCCGGCGAGCAGGATCGCCGGCGCATGGGCCGCGTAGGACGGGTCCGCGACGATCACCTCGTCGCCGGGATTGATGATCGCCCGCGCCGCCAGGTCCAGCCCCTCCGAGACGCCGGTCGTGATCAGCAACTCATCGAGCGGATCCCATTCCACGTCGTAGCGCCGCGCGAGGTCGGAGGCGATCGCCTCGCGCAGTTCGAGCAAACCGAGATTCGAGGTGTAGTGCGTGTGCCCGCGCTCGATCGCGCGGATGCCGGCCTCGCTGATCGGCCAGGGCGTGACGAAGTCGGGCTCGCCGACGCCGAGCGAGATCACGTGATCCATCGAGGCGATGATGTCGAAGAAACGGCGGATACCCGAACTCGGCACCGCCTGCACCCGCTCGGCCACGCGGGACTCGCGAAGTGCTCCGTCCACCGACGCTCCCGCCGCAGTCGCCGAACCAGCGGCCGCGGCGCCGATACGCCGGGGGTCGTCGTCGCTTACGAACTGGCGGTCATTGGAGGCTATCGGCATGGAACTCTCGCTCTGTGCTGCTCTCGTCTGTCCGATCAGGATTCGGTTCGGGCTCAGAAGACGACCTTCTGGCGGTCGTTCTGGAGGTCGGAGTCGATGTACACGCCGTCTTCCTTGTAACGGCGCATGAGGACGCGCGTGGTGGTGCCCTTGACGCCGGACATGGTGGCCAGGCGCTCGCCGACGAAGTCGGAGATGCCGCGCATGTTGTCGGCCGCGATCATCACCAGCAGGTCGTAGGCGCCGGAGACGAAGTACACGGTCTGCACTTCGTCGAAGCGGGCAATGCGCCGTGCGACGGCGTTGTAGCCAACGTTCTCCTGTGGCTCGACGGTGACCTCGACGACGGCGTAGACGGTTGAGAGACCGAGCGTCTCCCAGTTGATCTTCGCGCCGTGACCGAGGACGATATTGCGCTCGTCCGCCTCGCGCATGGCGTCGGCGACGGCGGACTCTTCGACGCCGAGGGTGGATGCGATCTGGGCTGCCGTGAGCCGGGCGTCGCGGGCGAGTTCGCGCAGAACAGGTTCGAGTATCGATTCCATCAGATCGAGTCCGTCAGTTCAAGACCGCTAATGTCGCACTTTACGTGAAGAATTGGGCGGTGTCTGCGCTGGTCGCACGAGTCGGCGGTCTCGTTACGTAGAGCCAACATTGGCCGCCGTCACCGGCGGTGTCGTGGGCCAGTCCGCGAGCCGCTCGTAGGCGTTGGCGACACCCAGCAAGTCCGCCTCCTGCAGCCGCTGGCCCACGAATTGCAGGCCGACCGGCATCCCGTCGGCGCCGAAGCCGCCGGGAATCGAGATCGCGGGCAATCCCGCGATGTTGGCCGGGATCGTGAAGATGTCGTTCAGGTACATCTGATACGGATCGGTGATTGCGCCACGCTTGAAGGCGACCGTCGGCGCGGTCGGCGCAACGATCACGTCGTGCTCGGCAAAGACGCGGTCGAACTCGCGACGGATCAGCGTGCGCACCTTCTGCGCTTGCAGGTAGTACGCGTCGTAGTAGCCGGCCGAGAGCGCATAGGCGCCCAGCAGGATGCGCCGCTTGACCTCGCGGCCAAAGCCATGCTTGCGCGTCGCTTCCATGTCCGACCACATCGACTCGCCCCCGCGCGCGCCGTAGCCGTACTTGACTCCGTCGAAGCGGGCCAGATTCGCCGAGCATTCCGACGGTGCGAGGATGTAGTAAACCGGCAGCGCCATCGGCACGGAGGGCATGCTCGGCGAACGGTCGATCACTGCCCCGTGGGCCGACATCAGGTCGAGCGCCGCCACGATCGGCGCGGCGACATCGTCGTCCATGCCTTCTCCGAAAAACTCGCGCGGCGCGGCGACCTTCAGTCCGTCGAGCCCCCGCTCCAACTGCGCGCTGAAGTCGGGCGCCGGTTCGTGGTAACAGGTCGAGTCGAGCGGGTCCGGTCCGGCAATCGCCTGCAGCAGTAACGCCGCATCCTCGACGGTCCGGGTGAAGGGGCCAATCTGATCGAGCGAGCTGGCAAACGCGATCAGCCCATAACGAGACACGCGGCCGTAGGTTGGCTTGAGGCCCACGACTCCGCAGAACGACGCCGGTTGCCGGATCGATCCGCCCGTGTCCGATCCCAGCGATGCGATGCACTGTTGAGCCGCCACCGCCGCCGCTGATCCGCCCGACGATCCGCCCGGCACGCGCTCCAGATCCCACGGATTCGAGGTGGGGAACCAGGCCGAATGCTCGGTCGAGGAGCCCATCGCGAACTCGTCCATGTTGGTCTTGCCCACCGAGATCGCGCCTGCGTCGCGCAGCAGGCCCACTGCCGTCGCGTCGTACGGGGGAATCAACGAGTCGAGCATCCGCGAACCGGCCGTGGTGCGCACGCCCTTGGTCATCAACACGTCCTTGATCGCAACCGGCAGACCAGTCAGCGGCGCCTGCGCGTCGCCGCTGGCGAGTAGCGCGTCAGCCTCGTCAGCCTCGGCCAGCGCTGCTTCCGACGTGACTGTGACGAAGGCGTGCACCTCGTCGTCCGTCGCCGCGATCCGGTCGAGGAACGCCTCGGTCAGGCGACGCGATGTGATCTCGCCCGCGCGCAACCGGCGGGCGCCTTCGGCCAGCGTGATCGACAGCATCTCAGAGTCGGCGTCGGCCGTCATGACTGGTCCAGCACCGCGTGGACGCGGAAGTAGTCCGCTTCGCGCTGAGGCGCGTTGGCCAGTGCCTCCTCGAGCGGCATCGGCGGCTGCGCTGCATCTTCGTCCTCGACGTTGAGCAGGTCAGCCCCGTTGTTGGTCGGCGGCACACCCTCCGTGTCGATCTCGGACAGGGCGTCGATGTGCGAGAGAATGCTGGCCAGTTCGCTGCGGAACTCTTCGACTTCCGATTCCGTCAATTCAATACGCACCAGCGAGGCCAGGTGTCGCACCTGATCGCTCGTGAACTGCGTGGCGTCAGCGTCGGGCATAGTGGACAGGTCGATGCGGCGCGGACATGCGCTCGTCGATCACCGCTCGGTGATGGGCAGCCTATCGCGCATCTCGCTTGTGGGGGACGCGACGTACTGTGAAGGATGAGCAGGAGGATCGGCCTTGGCCTCGGAACGTAATCCGGGACGCAATCGGCGGCTGACGCTGGCGACGCGACTCGCAATCCGCTCGCGCCGCCGCAAGCGGGGCGTACGAGCCGAACCGCCGCGCATGCGCGGCTGGATGATCGCGCTCACACTCGTGCTCGGCCTGCCTGCGCTGATGCTCGGCGCAACCGCGGCCACTGCTTATCTGATCTACTCCGAGTTCGCCGATGATCTCGCCCCGCCCGACCGGATCGAGGAAACCCAGCGGCTGCTGGGCAGCAGCCGGATCTTCGACCGCAACGGCGAAGAGGGCGTCTTGCTCTTCGAGTACGCCCGTCCCTACGACGGTCTGCGCGCGCCAGTGCGCTTGCACGGCGTCTCACAATTCATGATCGACGCGACCGTGGCGACCGAGGACTCATCCTTCTGGACCAACGAAGGCATCAACCTTCGCGGTCTGCTCAGAGCCGCGTGGGAGAACTTCGGCGTCGGCAGTTCCGACTTTCTGGGCGGCTCGGGCGGCTCCTCGATCACGCAGCAACTGGTCAAGAACGTTCTGATTCCGCCCGAGGAACGCAGCGGACGCACGCTCAATCGTGTGCGCGGCAAGGTCAAGGAAACCATCCTCGCGGTCGAACTGACCAACGAGTACGGCAAGGAACAGATCCTTGAGTGGTACCTGAACTCGATCTACTACGGGAACTTCTCCTACGGGATCGGCGCGGCCAGCCAACGCTACTTCGGCAAGCCCCCTTCGCAGCTCACCCTGGCCGAGTCGGCGTTGCTGGCCGGTCTGCCCCAGGCGCCTTCGCTCTACAACCCACTGGTCAACTTCGAAGGCGCGAAGCAGCGCCAGAGGCAGGTCCTGGCGCTCATGGTGCGTCACGGCTACGTCAGCCGTTCCGAGGCTGACGACGCCTGGGCCGAGCCGCTCGACTTCGACTCCGCCGAGTTCGACATCAACGCGCCGCACTACGTGATCTACGTACGTGAGCAGATCGTGCGGCTCTGCGAGCTGGAACGATTCGTGCCGCCGTCGGGGGCGGGAGGCTGCGACAACCTGATGGACAACGGCGGCCTGCGTGTGCGTACGTCGCTAGATTTCGCCCTGCAAGAACGCGCCGAGGTTGAGCTGCGCGCAGCTATTGACGATTTCGAAGCCGCCACCGGTGCACATAACGGAGCGCTGGTCGCCATCGATCCGGCCACCGGCCAGATTCTCGCGATGGTCGGCAGCCGAGACTTCTTCGACGAATCGATCGACGGGCAGGTCAACCTGGCCACGGCGACCCATTCGCCCGGTTCCGCCATCAAACCGCTCACCTACCTGGCCGCGTTCCAGATCGATCCGCGCATGTGGCATCCCGCGACCGTTCTCTGGGACGTACCCACGACATATACCGAAGCCGACGGAACCGAGTTCCGCCCGGCCAACTTTGACGGTGTATTTCGCGGGCCGGTCACGATTCGCAGCGCCTTGGCCAACTCGATGAACGTGCCCGCCTTCAAGGTCGCCGACCGGCTCGGCGTCGGCGCGATGCTCGACACGATGCATCGGCTCGGGATCACGACGATGCACGATCCCGGCGCGTACGGGCCGTCACTGACCCTCGGCGGCGGCGAGGTCTCCTTGCTCGACATGACCTATGCCTACTCAACCCTCGCCAACGGAGGTGAGATGAAGGGTCACGCGACGACGATCGTCTTGCCTGACGGATTCCGCGAACTCGATCCGGTCGCCGTGCTGGAGATTCGCGACGCCGAGGGCCGGCTGCTCTATGAGTGGTCACCGACCGGTGAGCCGGAGGTCAGGGCAGTGGCCAAGGCCGCACAGGTTTACCAGATCACAAACATGCTCTCCGACAACCAGGCTCGCTCGCTGCTCTACGGCACGGCCAGCCCGTTAGTGATCGATCGTCCCGCCGCCGCCAAGACCGGCACGGCCGGCGATCCGGGACGAGACGACGTGCGCCGCGACTACTGGACCATGGGCTACACGCCGCAGCTCGCCGTCGGCGTCTGGGTCGGCAATGCCGACGAATCGCCGATGACCGGCGGTTCGTCCGTGCAGACCGCCGGCCGGATCTGGAATCGCTTCATGCTGGCCGCGCACGCCGGGCTGGAGACAGTTGCGTTTGTCGAACCGGACCGCCTCCATCGCTCGGAGGTCTACGCGCCTGCGGTATCGCCGTTGTCCGCAACGGCGTCGAGTGGATTGGCGCCCCGCAATCCCTGCACGTCCCCGCGCGTGGAGATTTTCGTTTCCATCCGTGTCGCGCCGCCGCTCGACAATCAGATCTGCATCGATGTCGAGATCGACGCGCGCACATTGCAGCGCGCAACCGTCGACACACCTGAGGCGCACCTGCAACAGGGCGTCTGGCTGGAAGCGCCGACGGTTGCGCGCGGCGCCGCCACCGCTCTCGATCCGGTCGTCGTCGACTGGCTGCGACGCAATCAGGTCGCCTATCTGCAACCCGGTACCATTGCCGAATCCCACGTCCCCGCGCGTCTCGATTCGCCTGTCGACGGCGCGACGATCAAGCGCGGTGCGCTGGTCATCACCGGGCGTGCGGACAGCGCCGATCTGCTTGGTTGGACGTTGATGGCGCTGTTACTCGACGGCGAGGAGACCTTCCTGATTGCCGAGGGCGACGACGCCGTTGCCAGCGGCGTGCTCGGTCGCTGGGACAGCAGCGAACTGCCGGGCGGGGTCTACCAGTTGCGGCTCGAAGTCCGCGACAGCTACCTGGGCACCGTCATCGACCAGATCCAGGTTGCGATCCCCGACGACGCCAGCGTGCTCGACGTCGAAGCCGCAGAGGAGTAGGGCCGCGGCGTCGCAGTCGGGCGCATTGTGCTACTGCGGCAGCAGCCGATCGGCCTCCTCGGGAGAGTCGATCACTCGCACCTGCTCGAGGAAGTGGGCCAGGGAATCGCTGGCGTCTCGCAGGGCGAACAACCTCGGCCCCCACCGGCTGGCCGACGCCCCACTGGCGCCGTAGCCGCCGCGAAAGGCGAGGAATGCCTGGTTGATCTTGCGGAACGGACGGCCCAGTTCAATCAGTTCCAGTCGTGCCGCCTCCATGCGACGCTCCGCCTCGGCCAGCTCTCCCTGCGCCAGGAGCTCGTCCACCTCGATCCTCAGGTTGCGCAGGATCGGATCGGTACGAGCCAACAGCGCTGCCCGTTCCGGGTTGTCGACCGCAGGCAGGTCGGCGCCGATGAGCGAAGCGGCCGCCGCGCCCAGTTCGTCGCCGACGATGTCAGCGACCGTCTCGTTGATCGTGCGCATCTCCGATCCCCGGGCGTAGGACAATCCCAGCGGGTAGAACCCCAGGTAGTGATGCGTCCACTCGTGGGCCATCACTCGTAACGTGCGCAGATAGTCGCGAGAGGACACGACCGGCGCCGGGTAGAGGGCCACGCCGCCGATCGTTGTCACCCAAGCCGACCACTCGCCCCCGGCTTCAACGGTCGCCTCAAGCCGGCCGAAGTCTTCCGATGCGATTTGCGAGCCGAGCAACTCAGTGCGGACCAGCCGCACCTCGTTGAGCGGCGATACGGCTAACACGCGCAGCGTCTCTCCCAGGTCCACATCGATCGGCGGCCAGAGGACTTCCACATCGGAGAACAGCGGCAGGGGCGAACCGAGCTCCAGGTCGGCGGCGGCACGGGCGATGCTTCGCTCCAGGGCCCGCTCGGCCGGCTTACGGTCTGCCTCGTTGCGTTCGCTGAACCAGCGTTCCAGCACCGCATCGTGGTCCGGCTCGGAGGGGTCGAACCAGCGGGCGACCTCGGTCAGCAGCCGGTTGGGTAGATGCGTGAACTCGAACTGCAGGAGATCGAAGCGATGCCCCTCGGTCGCCTCGGCCACCGCGTCGTCGAGCGCCGTTGAGGACTGGACACGCAGCAACAGCAGCGCCAGGAGCACAGCCAGCACCGCGCCGCCCAGGGCCAGCATGCCCAGCGCGATGACAAGGCCGAGCCGTCTACTGCGCATGGATTCGATGCTACGCTCAACGGCATTGATGGCGACCGTAGAGTCCGATCTCCCCACCTCCATCCGCTTGCCCATCGTCCGCCGCGAGGCGCGAGCCGTCGCGGCAACGATCGACTTCCTGATCATCGGCCTGTTCAGCGCGCTCTGCGCGGCCATTGCCGCGTTGGCGATGCTGCTCCAGGTCGATCCGCTGGAGCGCGACCCGACCGCCGGCGAGTGGGGCGTCGGATACGCCGTGGCGCTCTGTTGGTTCCTGATCTCCTCGCTCTACGCCGGGCTCGGCGCTCGCACGGTTGGCGCGCGCCTGCTTGGTCTGCGCGAGCTGCGAGGCGGCACACGCACGTTTCTGATTCGGGGATTGATGTGGTGGCCGTCGTTCCTGCTGTTCGGCGTCGGCATGTGGTGGCCCTGGGTTGACTCGCTCGGCCGGAGTCTGCCCGACATGTTCTCCGGTTCGATCCTGTTTGAGACCGAGCCGACGTGAGCACGCTTCCTCACCACACCCTTGTCGCGGCGAGCGATTCGAGCTGGCGGCGCTCGCTCTTCGTTATCACCATGTTGCTGACCGCGCTCGGCGCCACGATCGCAGTGATCTCGATATCGGCGACCCAGCTCACCGCACGCGCCACGGCACAGCGTCTGCTCGCGTCCGCGACAAGTTCGCTGTTGGAGATCGATCGGTTCGTCGCCTACGCCTGGCCGGCGCTGGAAGAGGCCGCCGAACTGGGCGAGCCGATTGAACTGTCGGGGTTCCCGGTGGGCCTGCAGCTCGACCCGGCGGCCGTCGCTGACGGACCCAAAGCCGTCGCCCGCGAAGTCGCCGCTGCGACCGCCTCGCTCGTGTACGACGACGGCTTCGACATACTGGCCCAATCCCCGCAGGCCTTCCGCTTTCTCTCTCGAGGGGCTGCCTTCGATGGCTCGGTGGGCCGCCTGACCAGAGGCGGACACAGCGTTGCCACGATTGCCCTGATCGTCAGCGGGACCCTGACCGTGCTGTTGGCGATGTCGGTCGCGGCTCAGGCCCGAGGACTGGCTCGCTTCGGAGCGCCGGCACTCGGCCTCGGCGTTGGAGCCGCAATCGTCTGGATTGCCGCCTCGCTGCTGCAATCGTCGTTCACCGGCAGCGCCGAGTCGTCGCTGGACCCGTTCGGCGCCGATCTCTGGTGGATCGCGGTCGACGCCGTAGACATGCTGGCCCGCAACGCAGCCATCGTCGCGCTGGCGGCCGGGGCGGTCGCTACCTCGGCGGTCCTGGGCGGGCTGCTGCTGCGCGCCGCCGACCGCCCGGGTCGGCCGTAACCGTTCACTGCCCGCAACCGCTTCGACGTGTACGATGCAACCAGGAATGCGACAGCGCTTGACACGCACGGAATCGACGGGATGGCCGCCGTTCCGTACGTGCGCGCGGGAGTAGCTCAGTGGTAGAGCATCTGCTTCCCAAGCAGAGGGTCGCGGGTTCGAATCCCGTCTCCCGCTCCAGGAAGTTCAGCAAGTCCCGCCAATCGGGATAGTGAGGCACACACGATGGAACTGCGATTCTCCGAGGCCGAAGAGACCCTGCGCGGCGAGGTCCGCCAATTCCTGCTCGACAATATCCCCGAACCCGCTTCGTCGGAGGGACCCGGCGGAGCACGAGAGAACGAAGAAGACTTCAACAACGCCGTCGACTTCAACCGCAAACTCGCCGACCGCGGCTGGATTGCTCCAGCCTGGCCGAAGGAATACGGCGGCCTGGGCGCCTCGATCTACGAGCAGATCGTCTTCAACGAGGAGTTCGGCTACCACGGCGCACCTGACACCGGTACGCGCGGCTTCGGCGTGGGCATGATTGGCCCGACCCTGATCATCCACGGCTCCGACGAGCAGAAGGCCGAGTACCTGCCGAAGATCACCTCCGGTGAGCACATCTGGTGCCAGGGCTACTCCGAGCCTGGCTCCGGTTCCGACCTCGCTTCGCTGCAGACCCGCGCCGTGCGCGACGGTGACGACTACATCATCAACGGCCAGAAGATCTGGACCTCGGGCGGTCACCGCGCCAACCAGATGTTCTGTCTCGTCCGCACCGACCCCGACGCGCCCAAGCACCGGGGCATCTCCTTCCTGCTGATTGACGACATCAAGAACACCCCTGGTCTCTCGGTCCGCCCGCTGATCAACATGGCTGGACGCCACCACTTCAACGAGGTGTTTTTCGAGGACGTTCGCGTCCCGGCCAAGAATCGCATCGGCGAGGAGAATCGCGGCTGGTATGTCGGCATGACCTTGCTCGACTTCGAGCGTTCCGGGATCGGGACGACCGCCGGCCAGCGCAAGACCCTTGAGGGCATGACCGAGGAGCTGCAGAACGGCTCGGCCGAGGAGCGCGAGCGGTACCGCATCGGACTGACCGACCTGGTCGTGGCTAACAACGTGGCCAAGTACCTCGGCTACCGTATCGGTCACATCCAGGCGACCGGCAACGTGCCCAACTACGAAGCTTCGGTGATCAAGATCTTCCAGTCCGAACTGGGTCAGCGGATCTACAACTACGGGATCAAGATGTTCGGCCTCTCAGGGCAGCTCATCCCCGAGGAGCCGACCGCGCCCTGGGCCGGCGACATGCCCGAGCAGTACCTGCTCGCGGTGCCCAGCACGATCTACTCCGGCACCAACGAGATCCAGCGCAATATCATCGCCACGCGGGGACTCGGCCTGCCGAGGTCGTAGGGCCGAAGAGGCGCACCGGGAGTCGCTCGTTCCGATGGGCGACTCGAGCGATGCTCAACCCTCCCAGAGCCGGCCGTTGTCGGTCTGATTGGTGACCGCGAACCAATAGGCGTTGTGCCCGCCGACTCTGGGCAGCGACTGGCCGTCCGGGCCGAGCAGGCTGTTCTCGCTGATCGTCCACATCTGGCCTTCGCTGTCCAGCAGGGTGCCCGCGCCCGGATCGGCCGAGGCGAACCTGACCTCTCCCGACTCGTATGAGCGGCCGCCGGCCCGTTCGGCTGTCGCGATCACGACGATCGGCACTCCCCCGACTTCGTCCTGGATCAGTATGTCTCTGGCAAGCACCTTGATTGGATACGCGGTCAGCTCGTCGCCGATCCGCACGACGTACACATCGTCCTTCTGAGCCAGCCGGCCGTCCACGACCGGCACGTTGAACCACGTCAGTGAGGTGTTGAAGTAGTCGTTGTAGGCGACGCCTGAACCGTAGTCGCGAACGAAGCCGGTCTCGATATCCAGCACCGTCGTGTCCGGATGCTGCGCGTACCAGTCGGCCCAGGTCGAGACCACGACCGGCAAGACCTCAAGCCGAATGTCATCCCCGGCCAGGGGACCCCACGCCGGGCGGCCGGTGAACTGGTTCCAGAGCGTGCGCGTGTTGCGGTCGTACATCAGCTTGTTCGAGCGGTACAACAGGCCGCTCGTGCCGAATCGGTAGACCTCGCTTCCGAAGCGGCCATCAAACAGGATGGGTGAGCCGCAGAGCGTGCAGTAGGCCAGCGAGACCGGAATCCCGCCAATCGTGTCGTTGACCATTTCGTGCCAGGCGATGATCCGGATTGGATACGCGCGCGTGTCGCCGTTGAGTTCCACGCCGACGACGATGTCGCTGTCCAGGATCCAGTCGGCCGCTTCGTCGGGCCAGATCTGCGTCGGATGCTCGAGCGGGGGAATGCCGTCGATGTTCACTCCACCCCACATCACTTCCCGCGCATCAATCGTGCGCTCAGCCTCCGGGTCGAGAAACAGCGACATGTCTTTCAGGCTTGCGGCAAAGAGGTCCTGCTTGAATCGCAGGTACGCCTGCGTCGTCGAGTCGTCGGGATCGAACTCCCAGATCTCCGGATAGTCGTACACCGTCTGCAGTCGGATGCCGTAGCGAACCGCCAGATGCTGCATGACCTGATCGCGGAACGGATTCGGGTATGCGGCCAGATCAACGATGTACTTGTCGGCCGCCGGCGAGTCGGACGTCAGCAAGTCGTCGAGCAGGTGCTGCACCGCCGAGGGGATCGGCAGCAGAACGCCGAAGAATCCATCGTCGGGGCCCCAGTAGATCATGCGCCACAGCTCGGCTGCGTCCGGGTCGAACCCGGGGCTCTCCTGCTCCTCAGCTTGAGGCTCGGCCTGCGGTTCGCCGGCGTTTTGTGCCGCTGTGTTGCTTGTCGCTGCTTGCCTTTGACCGTCTGCCTGCTGCTGTGCTTCATCCTCAGAGGGCTCCGCGGGTGCTGACTGGGTGTCGGTCGATGCCGATTGCTCTACCTCCTGCTCGGTCGCGGCTTCGGGCTGGGCATCCGATCCGCTGCAGCCGAACGCCGACACCAGCAACGCCGCCGCAGCCAGCCACAGGATGATGAATCGCATGTCTCCGCCCCTCACGCCCGCTCACTCCAGCCTATGCGCAGGACGGGGTGGCCGGGGAGGGGTGCTACCGGGTTACGCCGCCCTGCGCGTATCTTCTGCGTAGACCCTGTCAGGCATCTCCGGAGTCCGCCATGCCCGAACCGCCTTTGCTCTATGAACCCGATCATGCCAACCGCCGCGCACTGGTGACTTTCAATCGCCCCGAGCGGATGAACGCCATGAGTCCCGACCTGCAGGCGCTGATGCGCGAAGCGATTGCGGACTTCAGGAACGATCCGGATCTCTGGGTGCTGATTGTCACCGGCGCAGGTGAGCGCGCGTTCTGCGCCGGCGCCGATCTGGGCAGTACGATTCCCAACGCGACCCAGGCGACGCGGGAAGAACCGCTCAGGGTCAACGAGACGCGCAACCTCCATGACGTTCACAAGCCTGTGATTGCCGCTGTCAACGGCTACTGCATCGCCGGCGGACTTGAGTTCATGCTCGGAACCGATATCCGGGTTGCCGCCGAACACGCCGAGTTCGGCCTGCAGGAAGTGCGCTGGGGGATCATCCCGATTGGCGGTTCGCACATCCGCCTGCCCCGCCAGATTCCTTGGTGCTGGGCGATGGAGATCCTGCTCACCGGCCGACGGCTGTCCGCCGCCGAAGCGCTGCAATGCGGCCTGATCAATCGCGTGGTGCCAGCCGACCGGTTGATGGAGACGGCCCACGGCATCGCCGACCTGATCTGCCGTAACGGTCCGCTCGCCGTGCGCACGGCCAAAGAGATTGCCGTGCGCGGCGCGATGGGCATGTCGTGGGAGCAGGCCTGGAGCCTGGAATCACTGCTCGGAGCCCGCGCCTTCGGCAGCGAGGACGCCGTTGAAGGCCCGCGCGCATTCATGGAGAAGCGCGACCCCGTCTTCAAGGGCCGCTAGTTCCAACCATTCTGTGAGAAGGAGCAACACGATGACCGACGAACCGCTGATCTACGAGAAGGACCCCGCCAACCGCCGCTGCGTAATCACGTTCAACCGCCCCGAGCGGATGAACGCAATGTCGCAGGACCTGTTGCGGCTGCTGCGCGACGCCACCGAGGATTTCAACAACGATCCCGACATCTGGGTTGCGATCATCACCGGCGCCGGTGAGCGCGCATTCTGCGCCGGCGCCGACCTGGGCAGCACGATTCCTGCGAAGTCGGCCGGCGCGCGCGACAATCCGCTCCGCGTCCAAGACACGCGCAACCTACACCACGTCTTCAAACCGATCATCTCGGCCGTCAACGGTTACTGCATCGCCGGCGGGCTCGAGTACATGCTCGGGACCGACATCCGCGTCGCCGCCGAGCATGCCGAGTTTGGCTTGCAGGAGGTGCGCTGGGGCATCGTCCCCGATCAGGGCGCGCATATCCGCCTGCCGCGCCAGATTCCCTGGGCCTGGGCGATGGAGTTGATCCTGACCGGCAGGCGGATGTCGGCGCAGGAGGCGTTGCACTGCGGACTGATCAACCGCGTCGTTCCGCTTGAAGACCTGATGCCGACCGCCCACGCCATCGCCGACCTGATCTGCGCCAATGGACCGCTTGCGGTACGCACCGCCAAGGAGATTGCCGTGCGCGGCGCGATGGGCATGTCGTGGGAGCAGGCGTGGAGCCTCGAGTCCTTGCTCGGAGCCCGAGCCTTCGGCAGCGAAGACGCGATCGAAGGTCCCAAGGCCTTCATGGAGAAGCGCACTCCCCAGTTCAAGGGCCGCTGAATGACAGAACAACTCGGCTACGGCGCCGAAACGCTGGACGCCTCAATCCGCTCGCGATTCGTCGAAGGCGTCAACGGCCTGACGATGCACATCCTCGAAGCGGGACGGGGCGAGGATCGCCCGCGGCTGCTCATGCTGCATGGGTTTCCTGAGATCGCCTACAGCTGGCGCAAGGTGATGCCGCTGCTGGCCGAGGCCGGCTTCCATGTCGTCGCGCCCGACCAGCGCGGATACGGACGTACGACCGGCTGGACGGCCAACTACGACGACAGCCTGATTCCCTTTGGGATGCTCAATCTGACTCGCGACGCCGTGGGGCTGATCGGCGCGTTGGGCTGGGACAGCGTCGACGGCGTGATCGGCCACGACTTCGGCTCGCCGGTGGCGGCGTACTGCGCACTAATCCGGCCCGACCTGTTTCACTCGGTCGTGACCATGAGCGGGCCGTGGCAGGGGCCGCCCGCGCTGGCGTCGGGTGAGGCGCGCGGATCGGGCGCGGTGGGATCGGCGAGCGTCGCCGACGACCTGGCCCGGCTGGAGCGGCCGCGCAAGCACTACCAGCTCTACTACTGCACCCGCCCCGCCGACGCCGACATGACCAACGCGCCGCAGGGCGTCCACGACTTCCTGCGCGCCTACTACCACCACAAGAGCGCCGACTGGCAGCAGAACCAGCCCCATCCGCTCGAAGCCTGGACCGCGACCGAATTGGCCAAGGTGCCGACCTACTACGTGATGGACCTCGCGGAAGATATGCCGACCACCGTTGCGCACGAGATGCCGTCGGCCGACGAGATTGCCAACTGCGCCTGGCTCACGGAGGACGAACTCGCCGTGTACGCCCGCGAGTACCAGCGCAACGGATTCCAGGGCGGCCTCAACTGGTACCGCGCCACCCGCGATCCGGGGTGCCTGGCCCAACTCCAACTCTTCCACGGCAAGACGATCGATGTGCCGGCCGCCTTCATCGGCGGCGCGTCCGACTGGGGCGTCTACCAGTCGCCGGGCGCGTTCGATCGGATGCCGACGGCCTGCACGAAGCTGCTCGGCCGGCACCTGGTCGACGGCGCAGGCCACTGGGTCCAGCAGGAGCAGCCAGAAGCGGTCGCCGACTTGCTCTTGCGCTTCCTCGATGAGGCGGCAACGGCCTGAATCAGATCTTCTTCAACTGCGGCATCACCTCGCCGACGAAACGCTCGCTGCACTCTGAGTAGGGGTGGCTGGGGTCGAGTGTGGTGCCGGCGATCATGAAGCGCTCGACGCCCAGATCGATCAGTTCACCGAGGCGCTGGACGCAGTAGTCGGGCGGACCGAAGACACCGAAGGTGCCGGCGAACTCCTGAGTGACCTGAGCCGACTGCGGACTGCCCTCCCGCGCGTGACCGTGCATGTCGTAGCTGTCGTGGATTTTGGTCAGCACGTCGCGCTGGGTCTCCGAAACCGGCCCCACAATCTCGCCGTACATGTTTGAGAAGCGCGCGAACAACGAGAGTCCCGCCGAGCCAATCGAAAGCGCGGTCTCCGCGTCGTCGTGGACCACCGTGGGCACGTACGCGGCGAATGAGATGTCGTCAGGATCGAGGCCGGCTGTCGATCGAGCTTGCCCAGCGACATCCATGCCCCACTTGATGCGCTCGGGGTCGGCGCCGACGGCCAGGCTGACCTGCTCGGCGTGACGAGCGGCCGCAGCGATCACGCGCGGTCCGGTGGCGGCGACATCGACCGGGACCTTGGTGTAGGACAGCTCGAGCCACTCGAGACGGCTGGCTTCGGGCGTGTCGGCGAGGCCCAGGACGTGGACATCGGTTTCGCCGAACGCCACGTCCTCACCGCGCAGGTAGCCCTGGAGCTGCTCCAGGTACTGTTCGAACTTCGGCACCGCGTGAGGCGCGAGTCCGAGATGGGCCAGCGCCGAGTCGCCGCGCCCGATGCCGAGATAGGCGCGGCCGCCGCTCTCCGCCTGGATCGCCGCAATCGCCGAGGCGGTCACGGCCGGATGCCGCGTGTACGAGTTGGTCACGCCGGTGCCCAGCTTGAGGTTGGAGGTCGCGTGCGCCGCAGCGGTCAGCGCGACATAACAATCGCTGGCCCGATTCTGGCTGTCGACAAAGGTAATCCCGTCAAAGCCCAGCTCTTCAGCGCGCTGTGCCTGTCTGGCCGATGTGAATACGGACGGATCGCCACTCGACGCGCGTCCTCGGCCTGATGTCCAGAACTCGGCGGCCATGAGACCTATCCCTTCAGTTGTGGCACGACCTCTTGCGTGAAGCGCACGCTCGACTCGGTGTCCGGATCGCTCGGATCGAGCGGCGAGCCGCGGAAGATGAAGCGGTCGACGCCCGTCTCGATCAGCTCGCCGATGCGTTGGACGCAGTAGTCGGGCGGACCGAAGATGCCGAAGGAGCGCTCGAACTCGGTCGGGATTACGCCGGCCTGGGCGCTGCCCGGACGGCCGTGTCCGTGCATGTCGTAGTGGTCGTGGATGTCGGTCAGGACCTGCGCCTGCTGGTCGCTGGCCGGCCCGATCACGGTTCCGTACATGCTGGAAAAGCGCGCGAACAGCGAGACCTGGCCCGCGCCGATCCGCATCGCCTGCTCCGGGTCGTCGTGCACGGCCAGCGGGATGTAGGCGGCGAAGGGGATTTCCGGATCGAGGCCGGCCTCGGAACGAGCTTCGCGTGCGACCTCCATGCCCCAGAGGGTGCGCTCGACATCGGCGCCGAGATTGAAGCTGACCCGATCGGCGTGGCGGGCCGCCGCCTGGATCACTCGAGGTCCGGTCGCGGCCACATCGACCGGGACCTTGGTTCCCATCTGCGGCATGTAGTGGATGCGGCTGGCCTGGGGGGTGTCGGCCAGACCCAACGCGTCGACGTCGGATTCGCCGAACTGCACCTCGTCGCCGCGCAGGTAGGCCTGGAGTTGAATCAGGTACTGCTCGAACTCTCGCACGCCGTGCGGGGCGAGTCCCAGGTGTGCCAGCGCCGAGTCGCCCCGGCCGATGCCCATATGGGCCCGACCACGACTTTCGGCCTGAATACTGGCAATCGCGGACGCCGTGATCGCGGGGTGCCGCGTGTAGGAGTTGGTGACGCCCGTGCCGAGCTGGATGCGAGAGGTGGCGTGGGCCGCCAGCGCCATCGAGACGTAACAGTCGGGGGCGAGGTTCTGGCTGTCCACCCAGACGATGCCGTCGTAGCCGAGCGTCTCGGCCTCGACGGCCATCTGCACGCCGCTGAAGACGGATGGATCGTCGCTCGTCGGGCGGCCACCGCCCATGGTCCAGAATTCCACGGCCATAATCGCTACTCCCTGGTTTGCCCGTTGATGGTAGCCGCTGAGCGATGCACGTCCCGAGGTAGCCTGAGACTCGCCCAAGCGCAGAGCAAGGACTGAACATGCCCAAGTACGTGATGCTGCCGCCGATTGACGATGACATGCGCGTCTGGGCCGCGCGGATGCGGGAGGCGCTGCCCGATCTCGAAGTCGTCATTGTCGAGGACGAGGCCGATGCCGCCCGGCAGCTCGCCGACGCCGACGCCGCCTACGGCTGGGTTCCGCCCGAGGTGTTGCCTCATGTCGAGCGGCTGCGGTTGCTGCAGAACCCGTACGCCGGCCCCTTCGTCGGCTGGTACTACCCGGAGCTCGCGCAGCATCCGGTCACGGTCAGCAATCCGCGCGGGATCTACTCCGATCACATTGCCCAGCACATCCTCATGTACATGCTGGCCCTGTCGCGGGGGCTGCCCTACTACCTGAGCGCCCAGGCCGAGGGCCGCTGGGACCGCCACGCACGCCAGCACGGCTACGTCGACCTCTCCAGCTCGACCGTCCTGATCAACGGTGTCGGCGGAATCGGCGCCGAGGCGGCGCGGCTTTGCGCCGCCTTCGGATGCCGCGTGATCGGCGTTGACCCACGCCCGGCATATGAGATCGAAGGGGAGATCGTCGATCCGTCACAGCTCGACGTTCGACTGCCGGAGGCGGACTTTGTCGTCACGACCGTCCCGCATACACCCGAGACCGAGTTCATGTGGGACGCCGAGCGCTTCGCGTCGATGAGGGCGACGGCGTACTTCATCAACATCGGGCGCGGTATGACCTGCAAGCTGGACGATCTGGTGGCAGCCCTGGACGCGGGCGAGATCGCCGGCGCGGGTCTGGACGTGTTCGAGATCGAGCCGCTGCCCGAAGGCCATCCCCTGTGGCAGATGGAGAACGTGATCATCACGCCCCACATCGCGGTCGCCGACGCCGCCAACATCTCCGAACGGCGCTTCGAGCTGATCCTCGAGAATGCCCGCCGCCTGGTTGACGGCCGCGACTTCGTCAACGTTGTCGACAAGGAGAAGTGGCACTGATCCGATCGGCTGCCTGCATCGGCGGCTGACTCGCGTCTACCCTGTCGGCGGACGAATGCCCGATTCAAGGAGGAGACCAACCTATGGCCGTGCTTCCCAACACCCTGCGCGACCTGCTGAACGCAGGCAAGCCGACGATCGGCACGCACTTCCTCTTCAACGACCCCGACATCGCCGAGCTGATCGGCGACGTGGGGCAGTTCGACTACGCCGAGTACGTGGCCGAGTACTCGACCTTCGACATGAAGACGCTCTACCACCTCGCGCGGGCAGCGCAGTGCGGCAATCTGCCGTTGATGATCAAGCTCGACCAGGCCGACCAGACCTTCTGGGCCCAGGCCGCGCTGGGCGCGGGATTCAAGGCCGTGCTCTACACCGATATCCGCACGCCCGAGGATGTCGACCTGGCGCTGCAGGCGATCCGTCCCGACAAGCCGAAGACGCTGGGCATCGGCGGACACATGGGGGTCAAGACCCGGCGCCCGGCGCTGGCCGGCTACGCCGACAGCTACGGTGACGACCTGTACGACATCGTCACCGCGATCATGCTCGAGAAGCGGGTCGCGCTCGACGACATCGACGCGATCCTCGAACGCTCGGCCGAACTCGGCGTCGACATGACCCAGTGGGGACCCAGCGACTACGGCTTCTCCTTCGACGAGCGACCCGACGCCGAAGAGATACGTGCGGCCGAGGAGCGGGTGATCGCCAAGTCGCTCGAGTACGGCGTGCATCCGAGGATCGAGATCGGCGCGGTCGAGCAGGCCCAGCGTTACCTTGACCTGGGAGTCAAGCACTTTTGCATCGGCTGGGATCGCTTCCTGCTCAATCAGGGCTACACCGAACTCGGCCGCGGCCTGCGTGAACTCATGGATTCCTAGGAAGACACGGTCATGGTCACCAACAACTTCGACTGGCTCGCGACGACCCAGGAACCGGCTGTCGATCCGGACCAGAAGATCATTGACCCGCACCATCACCTGTGGGACGCGCGCCCCGACGGTCCGCGTCTGCGCTACTTCCTTGATGAACTGCTGGAGGACACAAAGGACCTGAACGTCCGCCAGACGGTGTTCATCGAGTGCGGCGCGATGTACAACGCGGACGCCTCGACCGCGATGGCGCCGGTCGGCGAGACCGAGTACGTCGCCGGCGTTTCGGCCCAGAGCGCGAGCGGACTGTACGGCGAGATGCGGGCCTGCGCGGGCATCGTCAGCCACGCCGATCTGCTGCTGGGCGCGGCTGTCGGCGAGGTGCTGGACGCGCACATGGAGACCAGCGACCGCTTCCGCGGCATTCGCCATCACGCGAGCTGGGACGCGTCGCCGGACGTGCCTAACTCGCGGATCGTCAAGATTCCACACATCTATCTGAACGAGACCTACCGCGAGGGTTTCGCCGAGCTGGGCAAGCGCGGACTGAGCTTCGAGGGGTGGCTCTACCACCCGCAGATTCCCGAGCTGACCGACCTGGCGCGCGCGTTTCCCGAGACCACGATCATCCTCAACCATCTCGGCGGTCCGCTGGGCGCGGGTCCGTACGCGGGCAAGCACGACGAGTACTTCCCGAGCTGGCGGGACTGGATCACCGAGCTGGCCACCTGCGAGAACGTGGTCGCCAAGGTCGGCGGCATCCAGATGGTGATCAACGGCTTCGGCTGGGAGCAGATGGAGCGTGCGCCGTCGTCGGACGAACTGCTCGAGGTCAACCGCCGCTGGTACGAGCACATGATCCAGTCGTTCGGCCCCGAGCGCTGCATGTTCGAGAGCAACTTTCCGGTCGACAAGGTGTGCTGCAGCTACACGAACATGTACAACCAGTTCTTCAAGCTCGTCGCCGACTACCCGCAGGACGAGAAGGACCAGATGTTCCACGACACGGCGCTGCGGGTCTACCGGCTGGAAGCGCACTAGACCAGACCGTGAGCGGCCCTCACCCCAACCCTCTCCCTCGGGGAGAGGGGGTGTCTGATCTGTGCACTCCCCCTGGGGGCGGGCTAATGCGAGGGCTGCGGCTGCCTTACTATTCGTCCAGCGAAGCCGCATAGGAGAGATCCAACCATGCCGACCATTGTCCAGGCCGTGCCGATTGAAGACGAACTCCACGACATGCTCGCCGAGGCCGGCGATGTCCGCGTCGTTGACGGGCGCGACCGCGGCGCGTTCATCGAGGCGGTCAAGGACGCCGACGGCGTGCTGCTCAATCCCCTGGTCAAGATTGATCAGCAGGTTGTCGATCTTGCGCCCAACCTGAAGGTGGTGGCCACGACCTCGGTCGGCTTTGACGCGTTCGACGTGCCCTTTCTGACCGGCAACGGGATTGCCCTGTGCAACACGCCGGGCGTGCTCAGCGCGGCCGTGGCCGACTTGACGATGGCGTTTCTGTTGATGCTCTCGCGGCACCTGATGGAGTTCGAGGCCTACAACCGCTCGGGCGGCTGGGGTCGTCGCGAGCCCTATCCTGCGCTGGCCAACGATCCGTTGGGCAAGACGATCGGGATCGTGGGGTTTGGACGGATTGGGCGCGAGGTCGCCCGGCGGGCGGTGTTTGCCGGGATGCAGGTGCTGTGGTACGACATCTTCGACGAGGCTCCGGCGGACGCGCCGCCGGCCGAGAAGCGCACGCTGGACGAGTTGCTGGCCGAGTCCGACTTCGTCAGCGTGCATACCGACCTGAACGAGTCCTCGCGGCACATGATCGGCGCGCGCGAGATCGCGTTGATGAAGCCTACCGCTTACCTGATCAACACCTCGCGCGGGCCGGCGGTCGACCAGCGGGCGCTGCACGATGCGCTGGTCGCCAACCGGATTGCCGGGGCGGGGCTGGACGTGCTCGAGGACGAGCCGCCTGATCCCGACGAGCCGATTGTCAAGCTGCCCAACGTGATTACGTTCCCGCACATCGGCACGGCGACCGAGGAGACGCGCTACGCGATGCGCGCGCTGGCGACGCGGAATGTCGTCAACGTCATCAACGGCAATCGCCCTGAGGCGATCGTCAATCCTGAAGTGCTCGGCTGATCTCGCGAGTTCCGGGTCGACACGTCGGCAGCGTCCCATTCACGTTCGCTGACCGAGCACGAACTCGGCGATGGCTGCCGCTGCCAGTTCGCGATTGCCCTCCTCGGTGTGGCCGGAGCGTTTGCGCGGGATCAGGCCGTGATTGCCGTCGGGAATCCAGCAGAGCTTGATGTTGGGCGACAGCTCGTAGCCCTCGACCTCGTCGCGGGTACCGTACTCGTCGCGCTCGCCCTGGACGATCAGGGTGGGGATGGCCAGTTGCTGCAGGTGGATGGTGATGGCGGAGGCGGGGTTGTTGGGGGCGTGGAACGGGTAGCTGATGCAGACCATGCCGGCGGGCTCGACGGCGTCGGCGATGTAGCTGGCGATGCGTCCGCCCATGCTGCGGCCGCCGATGAAGAGTTTGTTGGGCGGCACGCCCTGTCCGGCGAGCTGCTGGATGACCTGGACCCAGGCGGCGGCGAGGACATCCTCGGGATCGGGCGGCCAGGGGCGCTTGCCTGTCTGCATCGCGCGGCGCATGTAGGGGAAGTCGAAGCGGGCGACGCGCACACCGCGCTCGGCGATCAGTTCGGCCAGGCGGGTGGTGTTGGGATGGGTTGAGGATGCGCCGGCGCCGTGGGTCAGCAGCAGCGTCGGCGCAGGCGGCGACGCGGGCAGATTCCAGGTCAGCGGTGTGTCCATTGTGGGCGGCACCCTCACCCCAACCCTCTCCCAGAGGGAGAGGGAACCCAAGACGAACCTCTCGCAGAGGAGGATGTCATGTGCTTCTCGCGATGATCGGGGCCAACTCGTCGATCAGGTCGTTCGCCGCGGCCGGATCGAGCGCGTGCGTGGCGAGGTGGTCGACGCCTCTGGCTGCTGCCTGTTCCGCCTTCTCGATGATCTGGTCCGGAGTGCCGATCATCATGTCTTCCAGCCGGTCGCGGGTGATGAACTCGGCTTCGCCCTCCTTGAGGTAGCTGTAGTGGCCCTCGTGCACGTCGAGGTAGAGCCGGTCGGTGGGATGCCCGCGCTGCTCGGCGTAGGCGGTGATGTACTGGTGGTACTGAGCCGCGCCGTCGGGGTCGAGGCCCTTGAGATTGCCGCCCCAGCCGCCGTACTCGGATTCCCACAGTGTGTGGTTGTAGACGGCGGCCACGGCGCCGGTCCGATGGATCACGCGCTCGGACATGATGTCCTCGCCGTCCTCCAGCACGCACGCACCGACCAGCCCGACGGTGTAGGGCTTCTCGGTCGAGCGACCCGCCGCACGCGCCGCGTTTTCGATGATCGGGAAGGCGGAATCGAGCCAGGGCCCGGTCCCGGCGGTGACGAATCCGTCGCCGATCTCGCCGACCACCGCCGTCGCTCTCGGGCCGTTGGCGGCCAGATAGATCGGAATGTGATCCTTGATGTTGTAGAAGTCGGGATGGTCCGGATGGATCAGCCGGATCCAAGTCTCGCGTCCGGTCACGTCGTCGGTGTGCAGGACGTCATTGCCGTCGAGCAGGTCGCGGACCTGTTGCGCGTACTCGCGGAACTTCTTCACGGGATAGCCGGGCAGGCCCATCGTGTTGCGGCCGGTGTAGCCGGTACCCAGGGCGAGGATCGTGCGTCCCGGCGCGAGCTTGTTGATGGTGGCGATGGCCGAGGCGGTGACCGGCGCGATCCGGTTGGAGGGAATCGAGACGTGCGTGCCGAGCTTGATCGTGGAGGTGCGCTCGGCGGCGAGGGCCATCGCGGCGTAGCAGTCGGACCAGATCAACTGGGAGTCGGGGAACCAGGCGTGGGTGAAGCCCGCCTGCTCGGCGCGCACGACTTCCTTCCACATGTCGACGTAGGTGGGAACGACCAATCCGTAGTCCATGACACGCCTCCTCAGGTCGGATCAGGCTAGTTGTTCGGCGGGTGGAGAATTTCGGCGCCCGGGCGTCGGCGTTTGGTGATCGGGCGGAGTTTTTTCTGCGGGCGGCGAAACAGGCGGAAGTCCAGTGTTTTGCGGGGAATCGTGCGATCGGGGGAATCAATTTTGCACAATTTGGTGTTGGTTTCGGACCGTCTGGGACAGCCCAGATCAGCGGAAATGACGGTCGCAGCGTTCGGTTTTGTTCGATTCCGTTCGCCTCCGGCGGATTGGAGACGGGGAGAGAGAAACGGGACCGAGGCGGCGGAGGGCACGGCGAGGATTGCTTTCTGACTAGCCGGTAAGCGTACAAATGTACGGTGTTCGGTGGCTGGTTGTCAAGGCCTGCGTCAAGGGGGTGCCGCAGGGCCCTCACCCTAACCCTCTCCCTCGGGGAGAGGGGACCGGAACGTCGATCGGGACGGGCTGCTAGCCGCGCTTGTGGATGACCTCGCGGGCGAAGTCGTCGATGATTTCGCGGGCGCCGTCGGGATCGTTGGCGGTCAGGGCGACGTTGTCGACGCCGATCGACTCGAAGTGTTCGAGCTTCTCGATGATCTCAGGTCCCGAACCGACCAGGCTGCGTTCCAGCACCTGGGGGAAGATGAAGCGCTCCTCGCCCGGCTTGAGATAGACCATGTGACCCTCGTGGACGTCGAGGTAGAGCCGGTCGTCGGGCGTACCTCTGGCTGCCGAGTACTCGCGGATGTAGTTGTGGTACTCGCCGGCGAGGTCGGGGTTGTCCATGCCGAGGTTGGCGCCGGGACCGTAGGCCGCCTCCCACATCGCGTGGACGCCGGGCACCATGCCGGGACCGAGGATGCGCATGACGCGCTCGGAATCGAATCCCTCGCCGTCCTGCAGGACGAGCCCGGTGGTCAGGCCGACCGTGTACGGCTTCTCGGCCGGCCGTCCCGCCGCTTCGGCCGCCGCCGCGATGACGGGGAAGCCCTGCTGGGCGTTGAGTCCCATGCCGGTCGTGACCCAGCCGTCGCCCACCTGTCCGACGACCTCCATGGCGCGGGGGCCGTTGGCGGCGACATATATGGGGATGAAGTCGTCGAGGTTGAGGAACTCGGAGTGCCGGCCGTGGATCAGCCGGATCCAGCGTTCCTGGCCGGTGACGTCGTCGGTGTAGAGGACGTCTTCGCCGTTGAGCAGTCCGCGCACCTGCTGGGCGTACTCGCGGTAGCGCTTGATCGGGTAGGCGGGCAGACCCATGGTGTTGCGTCCGGTGTAGCCGGTGCCGATGCCGAGGATGATGCGTCCGGGCGCGAGCTTGTTGAGGGAGGCGACGGCGGAGGCGGTCACCGGGGCGATCCGATTGGAGGGGATCGCGACCAGCGTGCCCAGCTTGATCGTGGACGTGTGATGGGCGGCCAGCGCCATGGCGGCGTAGACGTCCGAATAGATCAGCTGCGAGTCGTAGAACCAGGCGTGGGTGAATCCGGCGGCTTCGGCGCGCTGGACCTCCTGCCAGGCGTTGATCCAACTGGGGATTCCGATTCCGTAGTGCATGATTGGCTCCTTTGCGGGTTAACGCAGTTGGTAGGTAGGCGGTTTCTTCCAGACGTCGCTGGGCGGGTTTTCCTGCTGGGCGAGGATCTTGGCTCGCTGGGCCTTGTCGAGGCGTTTGCCCTGCTGGATGATCTTGCGGTTGGCTTTGTCCTTGGCCTTGTCCCTGGCGACCGTCGCCGGATTGGGCCTTTTCTTCTGGCCGCGAGAAGCCTTGACGATCCCCGACTTCTGCAGGCTCTTGAGATGCGCCTGGACATTGCCGTCGGCGGCGCGGCGCAGGCGTCTGTCGATGCTGTCGCCGTAGATGTTCTCCATGATCTGCCAGGACGACTTCGGCTCGCCGTCCTGCAGTTGTTCGAGGATCTGGTCCTCGCGCATCTGTCGGTGGGCGACGTACATCTCAAGGCGGTCTCGGGCCTTGGCGTCGTCGGTGTCGCGGATCAGGGGTCCGTGGCCGGGGCAGAGGACCTTGACGTTGGGCAGCTCCAGCAGGCGGCGGAGCGAGGCCATGTAGGAGTTGACATCGCCGACAACCGATGTCGTGTTGCCGAGGATGGTGTCGCCGGTGAAGAGGATGCCCTCCTCCTCGATGTAGTAGCAGAGCGAATCGACGGAGTGTCCGGGGCTGGTCATGACCTGGACCCGGACGCCGCCGTCGAGGTCGATGATGTCGCCGTCGGCGTAGGTCTTGACGCCCTCGTTGTCATTGGGGAGTTGACGTTTGAGCAGCTTGAGGCCGTTCTCGGGTACCGCAATTTCCGCCTTCAAGTGCTCGCGCACGTGCTTGAGGTTGCCCGAGTGGTCGAAGTGGTGATGCGTGATTGCCGCGACGCCGATCTCAGAATGGTCGATGGCGGCGAGGTAGCCGCGCAGCATCCAGCGGAACTTGTCGATCGCCTCGCCGGAGTCGATGGTAAGGGTCTGGCCGCCGCGCTGTCCGATGATGTAGATGTTGGTCGAGGTGGGGCGCATCGGCTGGTCCTCGGGGACCGGGACCATGCGGACGTTGTCACTGATCTTCATGCGGATGCTCCGGAGGGTTGTGCGGACTGGATGCGGTTAGAAGTCGATCCGGGCGGGAAAGCCCATGACCGTGCGCGTGTTGAGGATCTGACCGAGGTGTCCGTTGCCGTGGGCGATGCAGGTCTGCATGATCTGCTGCGACTTGGCCTGGTGTCCGAACTGGACGACGCGGACCGTCTCGGCGAGATCGGCGTCGGTGGAGGCGTTGAGATAGGCGAGCACGTCGTCGTGGACGTCGTTGAAGTAGGCGACGAGCTGGGTCACGGAGGGAATCAGCAGCTCCTGGGCTTCGTCGCGGGCCATGTCGGTGCCCTGGGCGACCTTGGGGAAGTTCCAGGACTCGTTGAGGCCCTGCCGCAGCCAGACGGGCGGCTTGCGGTCCTGGCAGACGAAATTGACGATGTTGTCCTTGGTGCGGATGTAGTGCCAGGCGTGGAATCCGGGCGAGACCGCCTCGTCGTTGTAACGCCAGTTGAGCTGCTCGTCGGTCAGATCGTCCAGCGCGGCGATGTAGCCGTCGTGCAGCGTCTGCATGAAGTGGATCAAGAGTTCCTGGACGTTCATCGTTGACCTCCCCGGCTGTCCCGGTGCTTCCCGGCTCCTTCTAGCTGTGGTCGCCGATGGCGATGCCGGCGACCTGCGGCGCGACATCGCGGGCGAGGAACTCGGGCACGTCGTCGCGATCGAACATGAAGTGCTGGAACTGAACCTCGGCGACGCCCGCCTCGGCCAGCCGGCCGAGTGCGTCGACCGTCTCGTCGGCGCCGCCGACGAGCCGGCCGGCGGCGCGGAATCCGGCCAGGAACTCGTCCAGCGACTCGCCCCGACCGCCGAATATGCCCTGCGCGACTTCTCCGCCGGCCTCGACCAGTTCCGGCGGACCGACCGCGTGGAACATCATCATCGAGTGTTCGATCTGGTTCGGATCGCGCTGGACTGTTTCGCAGGCGCGGGCCATGATGTCGCGCTTGTGCGCGTAGGCCTCGGGCGTCAGCGAGACGCAGTTCCACTCGGCCGCGTAGCGGGCGGCCATGGGAATGGTGCGCCGCTCGCCGCCTCCGCCGATCAGGATGGGGGGACGACCCGGTACGGGAATCGGCCGGCAGTCTGCGCCATCGAGTCGGTAGTAGCGGCCCTGGTAGTGGGATGGCCCCGGACTCCAGAGGGCCTGCATCAGGTTGATTGCTTCCTCAAGACGCTCGAAGCGCTCGCGGGTTGAGGGGAAGTCGAGCCCGTAGGCGTCGTGCTCCGGCTGGTTCCAGCCGGCACCGAGGCCCATGACGAAGCGGCCGTCGGAGAGCTGGTCGATCTGTGCGGCCATGCGCCCGACATCGACAGGCCGGCGGAAGGTGACGGGTGTGACCATCGGGCCGAAACGCAGGTTGGACGTCTCTTCGGCCGCCATGACGAAGCTGAGGAAGCACTCGAGGCTGTCCTGCTGGCTGCGCTCGGGCGGGCCGGTGAAGTAATGGTCGCTGCGGAAGAGCGAGGGGAACCCGAGGCGCTCGGCCAGCCGCAGGATGTGCCGCCAACGCTCCCAGGTCAGACCGTTCTGTCCCTCCACCATCAGGGCGACGCGCATTGCGGTTCCTCTCGGCGCTGTCTAGGCATGGTAGGGCCGATTGACGCGAGTCACACTTCGCGGCATCGTCGGTTGGAAGACGGAGGCGGGAGACGGGACAGTCAGCGAGGGAAGCCGACGGCGTCGTCGAGGACGATGACGTGGACGGGGTCGTCGGGATGCCAGACCGTTTCGGTGCGCAACCTGGTTTCGACCCTGTGCCCCGAGGGCAGCGCCACGCGCACGACCTGGTCGTGGCCGTAGTACTCGCTGTTGATGACCCGGCCGGCTCCGGCGTCGTTGGCCTCGGCGCGCTTCAAGGCAAGCTGCTCGGGACGCAGCAGGACGTCCAGGGACCGGCCGTCGTCGCCTTCTTCCGGGTTGACGAGGATGACGAATCCCAGTTCGGTCTCTGCTCCGCCGCGGACGCTGGTGGCGGGCAGGATGTTGGCGTCGCCGACGAAGGAGCCGATGAAGCGGGTCTCGGGCCGGTAGTAGATGTCGTCGGGCGGGCCGATCTGTTCGATCCGGCCCTCGCGCATGACGGCGACTCGGTCGGCGAGGGAGAGCGCCTCCTCGCGGTCGTGGGTGACGAAGACGGCGGCGGTGTCGGCGGCCTTGAGGATGCGGCGCATGGCGAGGCGCAGGCTGGCGCGCAGGTTCTGGTCGAGGTTGCTGAAGGGTTCGTCGAGCAGGACGGCGGCCGGTTCGGGCGCGAGGGCGCGGGCGAGGGCGACGCGCTGTGCTTCGCCGCCGGAGAGCTCGTGCGGATAGCGCTCGCCGAAGTCGCGCAAGCCGACCAGCTCCAGCATCTCCGCGACCCGAGCGGGCGGCCGCTCGTGCCGGAGTCGGCGCCAGGGACGCGTCCACCAGGCGTGGTGTCCATCGGCCAGTCCGAAGGCGATGTTCTCGGCCACGCTCAGGTGGGGGAAGAGGGCGAAGTCCTGGGGCACGATGCCGACCCGGCGGCGCTCCGGCGGTTGCCAGACGTCCGGGCCGACCGCCGTCTCGCCGTTGACGAGGACCAGCCCGCTGTCGGGCCGCTCGAATCCGGCGATCATGCGCAGGGTGGTCGACTTGCCGCAACCGCTGGGACCGAGCAAGGCGACGATCTCGCCTCGGGTGACTTCGAAGGTCGCCTCGCGCACGGCGACGGTGTCGCCGAACGACTTGGACAGGTCGCGGATCAGCAGCGCAGGCGTGGGCGTGGCGGATTCAGGCGCGGAGGTCACGGTCGTTTCCGAACAGGATGATCATCGGCAAGGCAGCGCATCCCAGCAGCAGCAGCGCGTTGGCGGCGGCTCGGGCAAAGTAAACGTCCTGGTGCTGCGCCCAGAGGTTGGTGGCCAGCGTCTCGAAGCCGATGGGAGCCAGCAGCAGGGTTGCGGGAAGCTCTTTCATCGTCGTCAGAAACACCAGGGAGAAACCGGCAAGGACACCGGGGGCGATCAAGGGCAGGGTAACGCTGTAGAAGGTCTGCCAGGAGTTTCGCGTGAGCGATCGGGACGCCTCCTCGATGCCGGGCTGGACGCGCACCAGGGATGAACGCAGGCCGGAGATCGCCTGGGGTAGAAACAGCACGGCGTAGGCGAAGATGAGGATGCCCAGCGTTTGGTAGAGGCCGGGGGTGACGCGCAGCGAGAAGAAAATCAGGGCGAACGCGACCACGATGCCGGGCAGCGCGTAGCCGACGTAGGCGGCGCGGTCGATTACGCGAGCGAGCACTCCTGGACGGCGCACGACCACGATCGCGATCGGGATCGCGGCCGCAACCGCGACGCCGCCGGCCAGCGCCGAGGCTTCCAGCGAGTGCAGCGCCGCCGACCAGAGGCCGGGGAAGGTCTCGCCCTGCCTGAGGCCGTTGGCGAGCCAGTGGAACAGCACCGCGACCGGCACCAAGAGCGCGACTGCCATCACGAACGTCAACCCTGCCGACGCGGGCCAGCGATAGCGGCGAAGCTGGATCAGCCTCGGCGCGCGGGCGGCTCCGGCGCCCAGCCGGTGATAGCGGGCGTTGCGGCGCTGCGACCAGTCGATCGCCAGGACCACGGCAACCAATGCGACCAGCACGAGCGAGAGCACGGCGAGGGTAGAGCGGTCGAAGCTGGAGCCGAACCTGACGAAGATCGCGCGCGTGAAGGTGTCGAAGCGCATCATCGAGACCGCGCCGAAGTCGGAGATCACATAGAGCGCGACGAGCAAGCTGCCCGCGGCCAACGGCACGCGGAGCTGAGGCACCGTGACCCGCCAGAACGCGCCCCAGGCCGATTGTCCCAGCGATCTGGCCGCCTCTTCCTGCGCCGGGTCCAAGTCGCGCAGCCCGGCACGGATGACCAACAGCAGGTATGGGTAGGTGAAGAGGGTCAGGGTCAACCAGGCGCCGACGAAGCCGTAGAGCGAAGGGATGCTCTCCACGCCGAGCGGAGACAGCAACTGCTGCAGCGACCCGTGCGGGCCGAAGGCGACGATGAAGGCGAAGCCGCCCACGTAGGACGGCACGGCGAGCGGGATGATCGTGATCGAACGCCACCAGCGGGCGAATGGCAGATCAGTGCGTTCGGTCAGATAGGCCATCGGCAGGGCCAGAGCGGCGGATGTCGCCGTCACGGACAGGGCCAGGAGCGCCGTGTTGAGCAGCAGTCGGCCAGTCTCGCCGGAGAAGACGTCCGCCCAGGCAGCGCTGTCGGCCTGCGCCGCGCGGATCACCAGGTAGAGCAGGGGGATACATGCGGCGGCGGCCGCGGCGGTTGCCAGGATCCAGAGCGCCGGGATGCGGAACCGGAGTCGCGGCGGGAAGTCGGTGACTCCGCTGAGAATGCTCATGGCTTGAGATTATCCGAGCCGATCGAACTCGAGAATCCGCTCATTCGATAGCGCGGAGTTATGGCAGCGCGCCGACCGCTTGCAGCAGGTCCAGGGTGCCTTCGAGGTCCGCCAATGAGGTCAACGCTAGCGATGGCGGGCTGAGGTCCTCGAGCGGGATCAGCTCCGCCCGAGCTTCGACCTCAGCGCTGACGGGATATTCGCTGGTTTCGTCGCGGAAGTAGGTCTGCGCCTCCTCGCCGAGCAGGAAGCGGATGAAGGCGAGCGCGTTGTCGTCGTTCTCGGAGGATTCGAGCAGGGCGACGCCGGCGATGTTGATCAGTCCGCCCGCGGCGCCCGGATCGGTGAAGTGATTGGCCGCGGCGAACCCCGGATCCTCGGCCAGGAAGCGGAAGAGGTAGTAGTGATTGACCAGTCCGATGTCAATCTCGCCGTCGCCGACGGCCTGGACTTGCGGCGAGTTGCCGGGGAACTCGCGGATGTCGTTGGCGATCATGCCTCGCAGCCAGGCCTCGGTCGCCTCTTCCCCGTGAATCTGGCGCATGGCGGTGACGAAAGCCTGGAAACTTGCGTTGGTCGGCGCCCAGCCCACGCGTCCGCGCCATTCCTCGTTGACGAGGTCGAAGACGCTGTCGGGCGGGTTGGGCACACGCTCGGGCGAGTAGACCAGTACGCGGGCCCGGCCTGAGGTGGCGATCCAGAATGCGTCGGCGTCCGCGAAGGACTCGGATACGCGCTCGACGAGGTCGTCAGGCAAGCGCGACAGCGCGCCGGCCTCGGCCAGCGCGGCCAGCGCGCCGGCGTCCTGCGCGTAGTAGATGTCCGCCGGCGAGCGCTCGCCCTCTTCCAAAATCGCGGCCGCGAGCTCTGCCGTGCCGGCATAGCGCACGCGGACCGCGATCCCTGTTTCCGCCTCGAACCGCTCGATCAGCGGACCGACGAGCGACTCGCCGCGTCCCGAGTAGATCGTGAGCTGGCCGTGATCCTCGTCCTGCTGCGCATCATCGGAACAGGCGCTCAGGCCGAACGCGAGCGCGGCCAACAGCAGGAGGCCAAGAAACAGGCGGTGGGCAAACAGAGATGTCGTGAGAGGCGAGCGTGGATTCAGCATGAGCAAGGCATTTCCCGTCCGGGGGGCCTGTGCGCCCTCGGATTCGTCGGCGGGATGATTGTCCACCAATAAATCATGTATTGCAAGTATTATGGAGAAAAGGCCTCGGGCTACGGCGTCCGACGCCGGGGCTAGTGGGTTTCGGCTACCAGGAGCTCTTGCGGACGCCGGGCAGCAGGCCCAGCGAGGCCATCTCGCGGAAGGTGATCCGGCTCAGACCGAACTTGCGCATGTAGGCACGCGGCCGGCCGGTCACGGCGCAGCGGTTCTTGAGCCGCGTGGGCGAGCTGTTGCGCGGCAGCGCCTGGAGCTGGAACTGGATGTTCTGCTTCTCGCGCGGATTGTTCGACTCTTTGAGCTGCTGCTTGAGCGACTCGCGCCGACTCTTGAACTTGTCGTGCATCTTGCGGCGCTTGAGGTCGCGGTGGATATTCGAGGTTCGGGCCATTCGTCGTCCAGTGATTGCCTGTCGGGTCGTCTCTATGAGCCTAATGGCAAGCGGATTGGTGTGGCTAGTGTCGGAGACACAACCTCAGTCGCGGCGCTTGCGCTTGTCGATTTTGCGTCCGCTCTGCTCTTCCAGGCGACCGAGCGCGCGGCCCTTGTCGGGGTGCGGATCCTTGCGCTCGCCGTAGATCGCGATGCCCTCGTGGTCCTTGGGCAGATGTTCGGTGATGGGAAGACCTTCCTCATCGCAGAAGAGCAGTCAATGGCAGTACTTCCAGCGCTGCATCTCTTCGCAGGGACAGATCCAGGTCGATTCCTTGACCTCTTCCGCCTTGTCCTCGTAGAAGTTGCAGGGACAGAGCGGACGGCCGTAGTCGTCGATGTGCTTGGCCAGACCGATCACCAGGAATTCGGTGATGTCGTGTTCCGGATGCAGATACGATCCGCTCTTCTCCGCGAAGTTGCGGGCGAACTTCCACATCTTGTTCAGGTTCTTCTCCGACGCCTGCTGCCGATCGTCGTCGCTGACCTGCTCCACGTCCGCCATCTCGTGCCACCCATCTATGCCGAGTTGCGTGTCTCCGCTCAATCCACTCTACGCCCTGAAGGGGGAGTGCAATCGCGACGTTCCCGCTAGTTGTTGGCGTTGTCGCCGCCTTGCCGGAAGAAGTCCTCGAGGTCGGCGATCAGCGCGTCGGCGCTGGGCAGCTCGCTCTCCTGCTGGGCTTGCGGCTCGGGCGTTCCGGCGGCCGCCTCAAGCCTGGCGACATAGTCGCGCAGGTCGCTGTTCTCGCGCAGCGCCTCTTCCAGTTGCGTGTGGAATCGCTCGATCCCGCGCTCCAGCGGTTCGTAGTCCATGTGCAGTCCGGTCATGTCGCTGACCACGCGCAGCAGCGCCTGCGCGCCGACAGGGTTGGTGATGCCCGGCAGATAGTGCGGCACCGAGGCCCACAGCGACACGCCGCCGACGCCCAGACGGCGGCAGTGGTCGTGGAACACGCCGACGATGCCCGAGGGACCTTCGAACCGCGAGGGATGCATGTTGTAGCGCTGGGCCAGCGCCGAGTTGTTGGCCGAGCCGCGCACGTGCACCGGCAGGGTGTGCGGGGCGCCGGTGGCGACGGCGCCGAGCGAGAGGATCAGCTTGGCGCCGATCGTCTCGACCAGCTCGGAGACCGCCGCCATGTAGCGCTTCCAGCGATACTGCGGCTCGATCCCAATGCCGACCACGATGTCTCGCCGGCCGCCGGAGGGTTGGAGATGGATGAACTCCGTCTCCGGCCAGTCGATGAAGCGCTCGCCGTCGCGATACCGCGCCATTGGTCTGACTTCCGTGAAGTCGTAGAATTCCTCCGGATTGATGGTTGCGAAGGGCATCTCACCGAACTGCTGAATCAGGTACTGGGCGGCGGTCGACGCGGACTCGCCGGCGTCGTTCCAGCCTTCCCAGGCCAGGATCAGGATCGGGTCGGTCAGGTTGGGCAGGCCCTCGATATTGAGATCAGGTGAGGTGGTCATGACCGAAGTTTACTCCAGCGGCGGCCGCGCGTCGGCTGCCGGATTGTCTCAGGCCTGGGCGGACCGTGTGATCGCCAATCGCGAACAGGCCGAGCGCCTGCGCGAAGAACAAGGCGACGGCGACCACTACCGGCCGTTGGCCTCGATGTTCCGCGCCGATCCACGGCGCAGCGGCGATGAGGTGCTGGATGCGCTGCTGGCCATCGCCAAGCCGTCGGACACCTGGATCGACGTGGGCGCCGGCGCGGGACGTTTCTCCTTGCCGCTGGCGCTGCAGGTGGAGTCGGTGGTCGCGATCGAGCCGTCGGGCGCGATGCGGGCAGAGTTCGCCAACCTGCAGATCGAGCATGGCATCACCAATGTCGACCTGCGCGACGATCGCTGGCCGTCGGACGATCCCGCCGTCACCGACATCGGAGACGTGGCGCTGATCTCGCACGTGGCCTACGACATCGAGCCGATCGGCGGCTTCCTCGACACGCTGGAACGCTCGGCGCGGCGCGAGTGCGTCGCCATCCTCTTCGACCACGCGCCCAGCACCATGTTCTGGCAGGCCTGGCCCGCAGTTCACGGCGAAGACCTGGTGCAGTTGCCGGGCGGCAACGAGTTCGTCGCGCTGCTCGAAGCGCGCGGGGCGAGCGTTGACGCCTCCGCCATCCCGCCGCCCGGCGACCGCCGGCGCTTTGTCTTCGACACTGTTGAGGACGCCGTCGAGTGGGCGCGCAGACGACTATGGTTAGCGGAGAACTCGGTCAGATTGCCGGCGTTGCGGGATGCCGTGACGGCGCTCCTGATCGAGCAGGACGGCGGCTGGACGCTGCCCGATCAACCGAACCAGATGATGATTCGCTGGAGGACATCATGAACAGGGTCACACCGTTGGACACACAGGACGTGCTGGAGGTCGCCCCGCATCTGCAGGCGCTCGTCGACCGCGGCGGCACGATTCCTACGTCGCTGCACGTGCTCGCCCGGCGACCGGCGGTACTGAACGCCTTTGGACCGTTCTTCAATTCGATCATGACCGAGGGCGGCGTGCCCAACGGGCTGAAGCAGCTCATCGCCCACGTGGTCTCGCGATCGGCCGGCTGCCTCTACTGCCAGGCGCACACCGGGCACTTCGCCCACACCCTGGCCGGGGAGTCGTTTGAGCGCGTCGAGGCGGTCTGGGCGTTCGAGACCTCAGAGCTGTTCAACGAGGCCGAGCGGGCCGCCCTGCGTCTCGCGCGCGACTCCGGGATCCAGCCCAACTCGGCCACGGATGAGCACTTCGACGAACTGAAGCGGTACTGGTCCGAGTCCGAGATCGTCGAGATCGTCAGCGTGATCTCGATGTTCGGATTCCTCAACCGGTTCAATGACACGCTCGCCAATGAGCTGGAGCCGGACGCGGTCCAGTTCTCCGACGCGCACCTGGCCCAGTCGGGCTGGACGGTGGGCAAGCACGGCTGAGTCGACGTCCGCTAGCGAGGCTTGTCCTCGAGCGGGTTGTCGATCCCCCGGAAGAAGGCGCCGCGATAGATCTTCGTGTCGCCGCGGACGCGCTCCTCCCACTCCTGGTCCGTCATCGCCTCGCGCAGGCGGATGGTCTGGATCGTGTCTTCACCGACCGGCCAACGCATGGGGAGGCGCTGTTCGAGTTCGACGATATCGGCGACGGCGGTCGCGACGGAGCGGGAACCGGGACGCGTGGCGGCGCGGGTGCGGAACGTCTTCAACGCGAGCTCGGCCGAGTCCTGGTACGGGGAGCGGCCCTCGCGGACGGCGGCGGCGACATCGAGGTTGGTGGTCTGCCAGTCGGAGGCGTACATGCCTGGTTCGAGGATCGTGACGTCGACGTTCCAGCGAGAGACTTCATAGCGCAACGCTTCGGACATGGCTTCGACGGCCCACTTTGAGGCGGCGTAGAGACCCATCATTGGGGCGACGATCCGACCGGCGAGCGAGGAGACGTTGATGATCTTGCCATGGTTGCGTTCGCGCATCTGCGGTAACACGGCTTGCGCCATGCGGATCTGGCCGATGAAGTTCGTGTCGATCTGACGCGAGACTTCCTCGTCGGACAGGTCCTCGACCGGACCGTAGAGTCCGTAGCCGGCGTTGTTGAACAACGCGTCGATCCGCCCGAAGCGCCGCAGTCCCGCCTCGATCGAGGCATCGATCGAGGCGCGATCCGTCACGTCGCACTGGGCGATCTCGACCAGCTCGGGATCGATCCCGCTCAGGTTCGGCGCGTCACGTCCGGGATTGCGCATCGTCGCGACGACCGGATGTCCCCGTAGGGTCAATTCCTCGGCGGCGGCCAGGCCGAAGCCGCGCGACGCGCCGGTAATCAGCGTGACCTGTTGCTCAAGTACCATGGGAGCACCTCACCACTCTGTCCCGCGGGGTTGTGCAGATGGTACCCAGCGGGACGGCTAGCAAGTGACGTCCGTGGAGTGGCTGACGGAGCCCTGGGACTTCGAGTTCATGCGGCGCGCGCTGCTGGCCGGCATCATCGTGTCGGTAGCGGCCGGCATGGTTGGCGCGTTCGTGGTCTTGCGGGGGCTGGCATTTCTCGGTGACGCGGTCGCGCACACGCAGCTCGCCGGCGCGGCAGTCGCCCTGGTCCTGGGCGGCGGGGCGGTCCTGATCACGCTCGGAGCCGGGGTCGCGGCGGTGCTGACCGCGCTGGGCGTGGCCGTGCTGACGCTGCGCGGCCGCCTGCGCGAGGACACGGCGATCGGGATCATGTTCGCCGGCTTCTTCGCGCTTGGCGTCCTCTTGATCTCCCGACAGCGGACGTTCGCCATCGACCTGGGCAGCCTGCTGGTCGGTCACATCTTGGGGGCGTCCTGGACCGACCTGATCGTGATGGCGGCATTGACCCTGGTGGTGGCTCTGCTGGTGTTGTCCTTCCTGCCAGAGCTTCGCTTTGCCGCCTACGACCCTGAGGTGGCGTCGGTCTCCGGTGTGCCGGTCAACGTCATGCAGATTGGGCTGTTGGTCCTGATCGCGTTGGCTACCGTCGTCGCCTTCCGCCTGGTCGGCGTGATCCTCGCCGTCGCCATGCTGGTCACGCCTGCGGCGGCGGCGGCGCTGCTGACCCGCCGGCTGTCGACGATGATGCTGACGGCGACGCTTGTCGGGATCGTGTCGACCGTGATCGGCTTGTACGCGTCCTTCTACCTCGATCTGGCGGCCGGTCCGTCGATCATTCTGACGGCCGTGATCCTGATGGGCGTGTCGTTTGTCCTCAGCCCGCGAGGCTTGCGCGACAGCCTGCCCGCGGCCGCGTCTGTCGATGGCGAGGGGGCCGCCCCGGCCTTGAGTGGATGGCGACGGATCGGCGGGACGTGCTGGGGGGCCTGTTGTTCCGTCGGGGGGATCTGCTGGGGTGCGTGCTGCCGAGTGGGTGCGCGGATAGTGTCTCGCGGCTGAACGGCCCGCGCTACGTCGTTGGCTTGAACACCTGCTGCCGATACCAGCGCAGCTCGTCGATCGACTCGCGGATGTCGTCCATCGCCCGGTGCCGCTCCTGCTTGACGAACTCTTCAAGCTCGGGGTACCAGCGGCGGGCCAGCTCCTTGACCGTCGAGACGTCGATGATCCGGTAGTTGAGCCATTCGACCAGCCGCGGCATCTCGGCGTAGAGGAAGCGCTTGTCCTGATGCACCGAGTTGCCGCAGAGCGGAGACTTGCCCTCGACCGTCCACTGCCTCACGAACTCGAGGATTTCCTCCTCGGCCTGTTCGATCGTCACGTCCGAGGCGCGCACTCGCTTGATCAGGCCCGAACCGTGGTGGGTACGGCGGTTCCACTCGTTCATCACACTGAGTTCTTCGGCCGTGCGGTGAATGGCGAACTCTGGTCCGTCGGCGATGACGTTGAGGCTGCCGTCCGTGATCAGGACGGCGGCCTCGATGATTACGTCCCTGTCTGGATCGAGCCCCGTCATTTCAAGGTCAATCCAGACCAGATGGTCCTTCGCCGGCCGGGGCTGAGGCGCGATCGGTGGGTCGGTCATCGCACCTCAGCCTAGCCGCCGCTTACTGTTCGGCAATGGCCCTCGCGTTGCCGAGCAGGATGCCGAGGAAGGTCGGATTGTCCTCGGTCGGCTGCGACCAGATGATGCCGCGCGCGGCGCCGGTTTCATCGGCGATCGTGTCGAGGATCGACGAGTCGAACTGCGGCTCGTGGAAGACCGTCTGCACGCCTTCGTGTTCGATGATCTCAATCAGTTCGGTCAACGCGGCAGCGCTGACGCCCTGCTCCGGTCCCTCGACCACGAATCCGGCGATCTCCAGGCCGTAGCGTCGAGCGAAGTAGCCGAAGGCGTCGTGGAAGGTGACCAGCAGCCGGTGGCTGTCGGGAATGTCCGCCAGCAACGCTCGCACTTCGGCGTCGGCTGCCTCGACCTCGCCGAGGTAGCGGTCCAGTCCCGCAGCGATGGCGCTCTCGGCGGCCGGATTCAGGTGACTGAGCTCATCGGCGATGGCAACGAGCGCGACCGCGACCAGATCGGCGTCGAACCAGAAGTGCGGGTCCTCATCGCCATGGTCGTGGGCGTGACCGTGGCCGTCCTCTTCATCGCCGTGATCGTCGTCCTCCTCGTCTTGTTCGTGCTCGTGGTCCTCGTCTTCGTCGTGGTCGTCTTCGTGCATCTCGTCGTCGTCGTGTCCGGCGTGCGGCGCGTCGTCCGCGTCGACCACACCGACAAAGGCGAGCGAACTCGGCGCGCCGCCCACGTGCCATTCCTCGACGACCTCTAGCGAGTGGCCGTCGACCATCAGCACGTGTCCGTCGCTGGGATCGGTGATGAAGAGAAACTCGCCGACGGCGATCATGCCGGGCCTGCCGGCCTCGCCGGCGCCGACCATCTCGACGCTGGCGATCATCTCACCATCGTGTGTGTCGAGCGCGTAGAGCACTGCGTCGGCGCCGAGCAAGTAGAGCGTCTCGCCGTGATTGCCAATCACGGCCGCCAGAGTTCCCGCGTCAAAGACACGGGTCATCGTGCCATAGACCACGTCGATCAGCCAGATACCGTCGGAGTTCCAGCCGGCCTCGCCGCGATAGGAAGCGCTGCCGAAGAAGTGCTCCAGATGGTGATGGCCGTAGACAGAGCCGATCCGCGCTGCTTCGTGCATCTCGGGCGGGTTGGCGATGAACTCGTGCTCGTACTCGCCGTCGTGGGCGTGCAGGAAGAGCACACCGCCGACGCAGCCAAAGACCGCGCCATGCTCGCTGTGCGCCTCGCCGTGCATACCGGGGCATGAGGCGTTGCTGGCGTCGTAGACGACGTCCCCGTCGAACGTCCAGACCTCGACGCCGACCGGCAGCGGGTCGTTCGGGTCGTCGGGATTCTTGGTCGTGACCACGACGTGGTCCTCTGAAATGACCAGCCCGGCTCCGTGCTGCGGCCCGGCCTCAAGCACGATTGGTTCGTAGTCGCCCTGAGCGTGCGTCAGTTCCTCTTCATTGATCAGGATTACGTGACCGCTGGCGTCGGCGAAGATCGTGGTCCAGCCGTAGCTGTTGACGTAGTGAATCGGCGCTTCTTCAACGATCTCCAGCGAGTGCCGGGAGACCGGCTCGGTGAACAGGTCGTAGTGATCGTCGTGCTCGACCAGGAAGACGCCGCCGTCAAAGATGTGGATGCGATCGTCGTCGTCCTCCGGCCCGCGAGCCAGCACGATCCCGTAGCGGTGGGTAGGACTGTTCTTCACGGTGGCGTTGACCGTGGCGACGGCGAATGCGCCGTGGTCGACCTCTTCGCTCATCAGGTCGACGACTGAAATGACGGCCTCGGCCGAGTCTGCGATCAGCAGCCGGCCGGTTGGCGTCGCAGCGTGTGCGTCGTCGTGCTCGTCTTCTTCGTCTTGTTCGTGCTGCTGATGATCTTCGTCCTCGTGTTCGTGGTCATCCTCATCCTCGTGGGCATGCTCGTCCTCGTCTTGCTGCCCGTGATCGTGCTCCATCGCCCCGAACGGGGCCAACTCGAAGCCGGCGTCCTCGATCGCTTCGGTCAATTCGAGCACGTGCTCCGAGTTCTCGTGGATTGCGTCTTCGTATGCCGACTCAAGTCCAGCCCCGTTGATGACCACGAGGTCGGCATTCGCGATGGCGCGGATGTCCGTCACGCTCAACTCGATCGTGTGCGCGTCTGCCCCCGCAGGCACCAGCGCGCGGACACTGACGTGCTCGCCGCCGATCTGGCGGACCCAGTCCGCGATCACCTGCGTGGAAACAACCACTTCCAGCGGCTCGCCGGTATCGGTCTGCTGAGCCTGTTGGACCTGTTGGTCCTGTTGCGCGGCCTGAGCCTGGGCGACGGTGCGCCCGTCCTGTTGAGACTGATCCTGTTCCTGTGCAACCTGCTGTTGCGGCTGCTCCTGTTCATCGTCGGAACAGCCGACAATCAGCGCCGCCGCCAGGGACAGCGCAATCATGGCGCCGAACGCCAATCTGAAGAACCGGGACATGGGACAATCGATCTAGGCGGACCGTGTACTGCTAGCGGCCTGTCCGCAGGGCCTTGAGGACCGCCTGACCGTGGTCGGCCGCTTTGGCGCGTTTCCAGACCTTGGTCAGCACGCCGTCCGGTCCAATGACGAATGTAGCACGGGTCATGCCTATGCTCTTGCGCCCGTACAACACCTTCTCGCCCCATGCGCCGTAGCGGGTCGCCACCTCGGCCTCGGTGTCAACCAACAGCGGGAAGTTCAGTTCGTGCTTGGCGATGAATTTCCGGTGCGACTCCGCGTCGTCCGTTGAGACCCCGAGCACGACCGCGCCTTCCGCTTCAATCTCTTCCATGTCGTCGCGGAATGAGCAGGCCTGCTTGGTGCATCCGGGCGTGTCGTCGCGCGGATAGAAGTACAGCACCAGCGTCCGCCCGGCGTAGTCCGCCAGCCGGTGCAGGTTGCCGTCCTGGTCGGCGAGTTGGAAGTCCGGAGCCTGGTCGCCCCTGGCAAGTGTGACGGGCATGTTGATCGCTTTCGTCTGAACTAGTCGCGGTGCAGCACCGGGCTGCCGTGATGGTGGATCAGCAGCCAGGTCTGCTCGGGCGTGTCGGCATTGTCGCTCAGGTCGGCCCGGTCGCAGCGTTGATAGATGTTGGTCGCCACGATCGGCACGCCGGCCACGACTTCGCGTCCGGCGACGATCCCGATGTCGCCGACCACCTGGGCATCCTCGGCGGCGAAGACGATCTTGGGCTGGTCGGGATTCGTCAGGATTGCTCGCCAGGTGCGCTGCACCTCGGCGTGACCCCTGGTCACGTTGCGATGCGGGTGAATGCAGGTCACCTCGTCGCTGCGCAGCCAGAGGTCGGCCATCGCTTCGACATCCCGATCGTTGAACGCCTCGTAGAACGCGCGGTTCGCCTCGAGCACGGCTCGGCGATCCGCCTGCCAGTCCGCGTCCGGCTCGTCCGCCATGCGCCCCTCCGCAGACCGATCGTCCCGACCGGTCGATCTCCGCATATGCTCAAGCTGATGCAGAGCATACGAAACTCCCTGCGCCTGTTGAGCCGATTCCGCGCGAGCGGCTTGCTCGCCCTGCTCGCCGTCACGGCCGTGCTGCTTGCCGCCTCCGCCTGCAACGACGACATCCAGCAGGCGCGGCCGCAAGCGCAGACCGCTCAGCAGGAATCTCAACCGTCCGTAGAGCAGTCGCAAGAGGCGCCGGAAGCAGCCGAACAGGCCCCGCAGGATCAGTCGGGGTCGCAGACCACCGCCGAATCGTTCGACTCGCAACAGGCGGCGCAGGACGGTTCGCAGAGCCAGCAAGCTCAAGCGGTTCAACAGGCTCAGCAAGCACAGCAGACTGTCGAGGCCGATCCGGGGCCGCCGACCTTCATCCCGCGCGACGCCGTCGAGACCGCCGAGGGCATTGCCATCATCCGCGACCGCGAGCGGCCTCAGCGATTCGGTTCCGGTTGGGCGACCGAGTGGGGCATTCGCATCGTCGACTTCAACGAGCTCTCGCAGGGCGCCGGCCGCGACGCCATCCCCGCGCTCACGGCACCGCGCTACGTGACCCTCGACGAAGCCTCGACCTACTACGCCGACGACATCCCCCTGGTCCAGATCAACGTCAACGGCGACGTGCGAGGCTACCCGCTCGAGATTCTCACCTGGCACGAGATCGTCAACGACGTCGTCGGCGGGATTCCGGTGGCAGTGACCTTCTGCCCGCTCTGCAACACGGCGATCGCCTTCGAGTCGCAGATCGGCGCAGAGGTCTACCAGTTCGGCGTCTCCGGTTTACTGCGCAATTCCGACCTGGTCATGTACGACCGCAACACGGAGTCGCTCTGGCAACAGTCGTCGGGGCGCGCGATCGTCGGCCGGATGGTCGGGGCGCGGCTGCCGTACCTGCCGGCCTCGGTGGTCAGCATCGGACAGCTCCGCTCGGCCCATCCCGACGCGCTGATCCTCTCGCGCGAGACCGGCTTCACCCGCTCCTATGGACAGAATCCCTACCGCGGCTACGACAACCCCACTGACGGCGGCGGCCCCTACGGCTTCTTCTTCGACCGCGATTCGATCGATCCCCGATTACCGCCTATCGAGCGAGTGGTCGCGATTGAGGGACCGTCGGGCGCGGCGATTGCCTACTCCTGGTCGTTGCTGCAGGGCGAACCGGTCGTACACGACAGCTTCGACGGCATCGACCTGGTCGTGTTCTGGACCCCGGGCGCTCGCTCGGCGCTCGACGCCAGTGTGATCAGCGAAGCGCGCGAGGTCGGCGCCACGGCTGTGTTTGAGACGACCTTCGACGGCCAGGCCTTAACCTTCGCGCCCAATCCCGCCGACCCGTTCGGGCAGACCTTCACGGACGAGCAGACCGGCTCAACCTGGGACATCTTCGGTCGAGCGATCAGCGGCGAGCTCGAGGGCGCGCAACTCACCCGCGTGATCCACTCAGACCACTTCTGGTTCGCCTGGCAGGCGTTCCATCCCGACACCGAGGTCGTCGACGTGCCGGCCGCCGGCTAGTCGATCAGCTCAACCTCGTCGCCGACGTTGACCGCCCCGCCTTCGAGGACGTTGCAATAGCTGCCCAGGTGCTGCTTCGTGTGCTCGATCAGCGCGCGGCCCACGGCTCGGCTGGAGCCGAAGGCCCGCTGCGAGTGCGCCGGCACCGAGCAACGCACGGTCGTGGTCTTCATCTCGATCACGACCTCGCCCAGGCGCAGCCGCTTGCCGGTCCAGTCGACCTCGAGCAGGCCCTCCGCGTCGCCGGTATCGATCAGCACGTTGGGACGGAAGCGGCGCACATCCACGTCGTCGCCGCCGCCCACGCCGGCCAGCGTGTCGAGCGATGACGTGGTCATGATGTGAATCGGGTAGCAGTCGAAGTACGTGCCCGGCGGCGTCGAGAAACTCTGGAGAGCTTCCGGGATGCCGGAGAAGTCCGGCAGCGGATCGCCCTCCTCCATGCCCATCAACTGACGCAGCGCCGCCATCGGGTCGATGCCTTCCGGCATCTGACCACGTGCGTACCAGGCCAGATCGTCGGCAGGATGCAGCGGTGTCAGCATCACCGCTCGGCCCAGAATCCCGCTCAGCCGCTCGTCGCGATCGGCGTCGGCCGATCGCACCTCGGCGTTCTCCGGCGTCGTGATTGTCACCGCCGGCGAGCGCTGTGAGAAGCTCGGATCCGCGGCGTACGACGCGGCGAACTGCAACAGCGCCGGCATCTCCCGTGCGTTGCGGGTGACGTCGGCCTCGACTTCGCGCACGGCCCAGCCTCGGTCGCCAGCCACGCCGTTGCCGTCGATCTGCGCGGTCGAGAGTTGTTCGCCGGCCATCGACTTGACCGGATAGCGCCAGAGTTGACTCACCCGGCCCACTGATTGTTCTGCCATCTGGCGCCTCTTCCCCATGCGTGCGCGTGACCTCTGTGTCTCGCGGCACTGCGATGCAGGCTACTCAATAGTCCATAGCTCAGTATGCAGGTAATGTTTACCAAGATAGTTGTAATAGTGTGGTTTGGACTGCGAGAAGACGATGACCACAGCCGCCACCCGGCCTGCCTCGCTGGACACCCTGTCCTGGCTTGAGGCCGAAGCCATCCACATCATCCGAGAGGTCGCGGCCGAGTGCGAGCGACCCTGTCTGCTCTTCTCCGGCGGCAAGGACTCGATTGTCATGCTCCGGCTGGCCGAGAAGGCCTTCTGGCCGGCGCGCATCCCCTTCCCGGTGATGCACGTCGATACCGGCCACAACTTCCCCGAGGCGATCGACTTCCGCGACCGCCGCGCTGCCGAGCTCGGCGTCGATCTGATCGTCGCCTCGGTGCAGGACTCGATCGATCGCGGCCGCGTGGTTGAGGAAGTCGGCCCGCGCGCGTCGCGCAACCGGCTACAGACCGTCACCCTGCTCGACGCGATCGCCGAGCACCACTTCGACGCCCTCTTCGGCGGGGCCCGACGCGACGAGGAAAAGGCCCGCGCCAAGGAGCGCATCTTCTCCTTCCGCGACGCCTTCGGACAGTGGGATCCGTCCAACCAGCGGCCCGAGCTCTGGAATCTCTACAACGGCCGACTCAACCGCGGCGAACACATCCGCGCCTTCCCGCTGTCCAACTGGACCGAGCTCGATGTCTGGCAGTACATCAAGCGTGAAGATCTCGAAATTCCCTCGATCTACTTCGCCCACCAGCGCGACATGTTCGAGCGCGACCGGATGCTCTTCCCGGTCTCCGAATTCGTGCCCCGGCTGCCCGGCGAAGAGCCCTTCCCGGCCCGCGTCCGCTTCCGCACCGTGGGCGACATGACCTGCACCGCTGGCGTCCTCTCCGAGGCCGAAACTCTGGAGCAGGTTGTCTCCGAGATTGCAGCCACGCGGATTACCGAGCGCGGCGAGACTCGCGCCGACGACCGCTTCTCCGAGGCCGCCATGGAAGATCGCAAGCGGGAGGGCTACTTCTGATGACCACCGCATCTCCCGACGCGCCCGTGGACATCCTTGGCCCCGATCACCGTTCCCTGCTCCGGCTCGCCACGGCCGGATCGGTCGACGACGGCAAGTCCACGCTCATCGGCCGCCTGCTGTACGACTCCAAGCAGACCTTCATCGACCAGATGGAAGCGATCGAACGCACCTCGCGCACGCGCGGCGAGGACGCCGTCAACCTCGCCTACCTGACCGACGGCCTGAGATCCGAGCGCGAGCAGGGCATCACGATCGATGTCGCCTACCGCTACTTCGCCACGCCGCGGCGCAAGTTCATTCTCGCCGACACTCCCGGCCACGTGCAGTACACCCGCAACATGGTCACCGGCGCATCGACCGCCGACGCCGCCCTGCTGTTGGTGGACGCGCGCAAGGGCGTCGTCGAGCAGACCCGCCGCCATGCCTATCTGTCCAATCTGCTCGGCATCCGCCACTTTGTCCTCTGCGTCAACAAGATGGACCTCGTCGACTGGGATCGCGCCACGTTCGATCGGATTGCCGAGGAGCTGACGCGATTCGCCTCGCGCATGGGCGTCACCGATGTGCGCGCCATCCCGATCTCGGCCAAGCTCGGGGACTGGGTCGTCGAACCCTCGTCGCGTATGTCCTGGTACGCGGGACCGCCCCTGCTCGAGCTGCTCGAGACGCTGGAAGCTTCCGAGCCGCCCCAGCACCACGCGGCCCGCCTGCCGGTCCAGTACGTCATCCGGCCGCTGCGCGACGAGTACCACGACTACCGCGGCTACGCCGGCACCATCGCTTCCGGCGTACTGCGCGTCGGCGACCGGGTCGCGGTCATGCCCTCCGCCACGGAGTCGACCGTGGTCGCCATTGAAACTTACGAACAGCAGCTCCATGAGGCGACGCCGCCCATGGCGGTGACCGTGCGGCTTGCCGACGACCTCGATGTGCGCCGAGGTTCGATGATCGTCTCGGCCGAGCATCCGCCCGTCGCTGCATCGACGATCGACGCCCACGTCTGCTGGATGAATGAACGCGCTCCACTGCGGGAACGCGACCGGCTGGTGATCAAGCACGCCGCCCAGACCACGCGAGCGCTGGTCGAAGAGGTCGGCGCGCGGCTCGATGTCAACAGCCTGGACTACGACCTGACGGCTTCGCAGCTCTCGCTCAACGACATCGGCCGGGTCCGGCTGCGGCTCATGGCGCCTTTGTCCATCGACCCATACGCTGAGTCGCGAGAAACCGGCGCCTTCATCCTGATCGATGAGGCGACCTCGGCCACCGTCGGAGCGGGGATGATCACCTCCGGCGAGTAGCGAACCACCAGCCACTCGTGGAGGAAAGATGAGCCGGGCGCGCGTGCTGGGCTGGTTGACGCTGGCCCTGTGGCTCAACGTCCTGACTGCGGCGGCTGCCACGCTCGCCTGCGGCGGGGATGAGCTCATCCTCGCGACCACGACGTCGCTCGACGACTCTGGCCTGTTGGACCAGCTCGTCCCGATCTTTGAAGACGAAACAGGTGTCAGCGTCAAGATCATCGCCGTCGGCACCGGCGCCGCCCTGCGGATGGGCGCCGACGGCAACGCCGACGTCCTGCTCACCCACGCGCCCGAGTCGGAACAGGCCCTGCTCGAGGCCGGAGATGTGACGAGCCGCATCCTGGTCGCCTACAACGACTTCGTGATCGTCGGCCCGCCCGACGATCCGGCCGGGGTCGCGGGCGTGTCCGACGTCTCCAGGGCGCTCGCGCAGATTGCCTCCTCAGGCGCGACCTTCGTGTCGCGAGGCGACGACAGCGGCACGCACAAGAAAGAACTGGCGCTCTGGTCGGACATCGGCCTGGCGCCGTCTGTGGAGGCGGACGACTGGTACCTGGAAGTCGGGCAGGGGATGTCCGCGACGCTCACGGTCGCCAACCAGCGGGCTGCGTACGCGTTGACCGACCGGGGGACCTACCTGTCGCTATCCGCCGACATTCCCGGCCTGACGCCGCTGGTCGAAGGCGACCCGCTGCTGCTCAACTTCTACAGCGTGATGTCGGTGAATGGAAACAAGGGCAAGATCAATACCGAGGCATCACAACAGTTCGCTGACTTCCTGGTGCGCGACGACATTCAGTCGAGAATCGGCCAGTACCTGCTGTCTGAGTACGGTCGCCCGCTGTTCATTCCCGCAGCCGGAGACACGGAAGAGGCTATCGCCGCCCGAGGCGGCGCGGTCGACTGATCCCGTGACGCTCGCAGTTAAGATCGCTGCATGGATTTGATCTGGGACGGTATCCGCGAGGCCGCGCGGCTCTGGTGGTCGGGCGACGGCGAGATCATCGAAATCACGCTGCGCACGCTCGCCATTTCCGCCGCTGCGACGGCGTTGGCGCTGACCATCGGCATCCCGCTGGGGGCGGTGCTGGCGCTGCGACGCTTCTTCGGCCGCGGATTGATCGTCGCCGCCGTGAACACCGGCATGGGCATGCCGCCGGTCGTGGTTGGACTGCTCGTCGCCCTGATCCTCTGGCGCACCGGACCATTGGGCGATCTCAACCTGATCTACACGCCTACGGCGATGGTCGTCGCCCAGTTGCTGCTCAGCCTGCCGCTGGTGGTCGGCTTCTCGCTGGCCTCGATCCAGTCGGTCAACCCTCGGCTGATCGGCCAGATGTGGGCGATGGGGGCCAACCGCTGGCAGGTGCTCTGGCTGCTGATCCGCGAGACCCGGCTGGGGCTGCTCGCTGCCGTCATGGCCGGATTCGGCGCGGCGATTTCCGAGGTCGGCGCATCGATGCAGGTCGGCGGCAATCTCGCCGGCGAGACCCGCGTCCTGACCACCGCCACCGTGCTGGAGACGGGACGCGGGAACTTCGAGGTCGCAATCGCGCTGTCCCTCGTCCTCGTCGTGCTCGCCTTCATCGTCAATCTCGTCCTGACCACGGTACAACAGCGACGGCCGGTCACATGACGGATCCTGCCGAGGCCCATCTCGAGGTACGCGGCCTGGTCGTCCAGCGGGGCGGGGTCAGCGTGCTCGAGATCGACGCGCTCGACATTCCGCGCGGGCTGGTTACGGTCGTGATTGGACCCAACGGATCGGGCAAGTCGACGTTGCTGGGCGCGCTGCAACTGGTGCTGCATCCGGCCCGCGGCACGCTGACGCTCGACGGCGAGTCGATGCATGCCGACCCGGTCAAGACCCGGCGGCGGATGTCGGCCGCCTTCCAGGAGCCGCTGCTGCTGAGCATGTCGGTGCGGGCCAATGTCGAGCTGCCCTTGCGTTTGCGCGGCGTCGATCGCAGACGGCGGCGGGAACTGGCCGAGCACTGGCTGGAGCGCTTCGGTATCGCTGCGCTGGCCCGTCGTCACGCGCGGCAACTCTCGGGCGGCGAGGCCCAGCGGGTCAGCCTCGCCCGAGCCTTCGCTTCGCAACCCGAGGTGCTGCTGCTGGACGAGCCGTTCTCCGGCGTCGACGCGCCGACGCGCGAGGGGCTGATCGAGGACTTCGCCGAGATCGTCTCGCAGACCCGGCCGACCACCATGCTCGTCACGCACGACCGCGACGAAGCCCTGCGCCTGGGCGACCATGCCGCGCTGCTGATCGAAGGCGGGCTGCGGCAGACCGGCAAGCCCTCGGAGGTCTTCGACCGACCGGCGGACCGGGCGGTCGCGCAGTTCGTGGGCATGGAAAACGTGTGGGCCGGCCGGCGCTCGGAGTCGGGCGTCTACCAGGCGGGCGGGGTGCGCCTTGCCTCGACGGCCAAAACGGTCGCGCTGGGCGCGCCGGCGCTGCTCTGCGTGCGTCCAGAACGGGTCGTGCTGACCCGCGATGAGGACGGATCGGGCAACCAGGTCCGCGCGGTGGTGCGGACCGTGCGGCCGCGCGGACCCGTGGTCCGCTGCGATCTGACCAGCGCGCGGCTGGGATTGGTCGCGGACGTCCCGCTGGCCGCCTGGGACGAACTCGGACTCGCGGTCGGCGACGAGGTGACCGCGCGGATCGCGCCGGCCGACGTGCACGTGATCGAGGATTCGGACTAGAACCTGTTCACCAGCCGTTCGATTTCGCGCTGCCTGCGGCTGAGTTGCGGGCAGATGGCGCTGTGGGCTGGGAATTCTGGCTGGGGGATGTCAGATTTGGTCAGATCCTGTCGGATTTTGGGTGATTGAGGTCAGATCCGGGTGAGCCATGTCGGCCGACGTTGGCTCATGTCGGGTGATGTTGGAGGGGTTCATGGGGCGCTCCTGGATCGCTCGCTGTGACTGGTGATCGACGATTGTATGCGCACGCACGTTCGTCGGGGCGACCGCCGCGTGTCGCAGGCAACAGGAGCTGTGCAGTCAGTTGGGTCGGGCAGGCGCAGGTGGAGAGTTGCTAGCCGCGCCGGAACCGGCCCAGGACGCCTCCGGCGGACGGCGCGTCCTCGACCCCGAAGATGCCGGCCAGCTCGGCCCGGCTCGGTTCGGTCGCCACGTGCTCCCCGTCGACCACGATTGTCGGCACCGAGCGGCTGCCGCGATTGAGCGCCATCACGATCTCGGCGGCCTCCGGCTGATCGTCGAGATCGATCGTCCGATAGGGAATCTCGAACTCGTCGAGGAAGTTGATCGCGCGCCGGCAATCGCCGCACCAGGAATTGACGTAGAGCAGCACGTCGCGGTCGCCCTCGCCGATGTTGTCGGTGGCCGCAATCGGCCCGGCGGCCGGATCGATCTCGCAGGCGTCGCCTATCTGTACGTCGAGTTCCGGTGTCTGTTCGGTCATGTGGTCCCCCAGTGGGCTGTGCAGTCAGGATACCGGCGGCACCTTGTGCAGCTTGAGAAAGTTGGTTGGTTCGCCCTGACCGAGCGGGAGACCGCCGGTGACGACCACCGAGTCGCCCTCCGACAGACCAAGCTCGCCAATCGCGGCCAGCTCGACATCTTCGAGCATGCGCTCGATCGTGGACGGCGGATCGCAATGACGAGGATCCACACCCCAGCTCAGGGCCATCCGCTGCAACACCGCCTCCGACGGCGCCAGCACGACCGTCGGCACCGGCAGGCGCACCTGCGACAGCAAGCGTCCCGAGCGCCCGGACACGGTGAAGACGATCACCGCCTTGACCTGCGGGTGCTGCTCGACCGCCGTCGCCACCGCCTGGCTAATCGTCCGCGCCGTGTCGCTGCTCAACTCGACCGAGCGCGCCGCCCGCTGCGGGTCGCTCTGCTCGGCCGTGCGGATGATGCTGTCCATCATCGCCACGACCTCGACCGGATGCCGTCCCACCGCCGTCTCGCCGGACAGCATCAAGGCGTCGGCCCCGTCCCAGACCGCGTTGGCGACGTCCGAGGCCTCCGCCCGCGTCGGCCGTTGGCGGGTCGTCATCGACTCCAGCATCTGGGTGGCAATGATCACCGGGATCATCGCCCGTCCAGCGGCGGTGATGATCTGCCGTTGCGCGATCGGCACGTCGGCGGGTCCGACCTCGACGCCGAGATCGCCGCGGGCGACCATCGCGCCGTCCGAGGCCGCGATGACCGCGGCCAGGTCCTGCACTGCGGAGACGGTCTCGATCTTGGCGATCAGCGGGAGCTCGCCGCCCGCCTGGTGGACGGCGCTCTCGGCCTCGGCGAGGTCGTAGGCGCTGCGCACGAAGGACAGCGCGAGGAAATCGAAGCCGTGCTCGACCGCCAGGCGGACGTGGGCGCGGTTCTGCTCGGTCAGGGCCGGCAGTTGTTGGCCGCCGCCGCGCGCGTGCAGCCCGGCGCGAGAGGTCAAGAGGCCCCCGCCGCGCACGGTGGTCTCGATGCGCGGACCGTCAATCGCCTCGACCCGCAGATCGAGTTCGCCGTCGCGCAGGTAGATCCGATCGCCGATCTCGACCTCGTCGACCAGCGCCGCATAGGAGCAACCGACCGTCAGTCCGCCGTCGTCGTCACGGGACCCTGCGGCATCCGATCCGGTGATCACGTCGACCCGGTCGCCGCGCGCGATCTCGGTCGGCTCCGGCAGCGAGCCGATGCGAATCTTGGGACCTTGCAGGTCTCCCATGATCGCAATCGGTTTGCCGGTCTCGGCCTGCGCGCGGCGGACGGAATCGACAGCCTGCGACCACGAGCGCTCGTCGCCGTGCGAGAAGTTGATCCTGGCCACATCCAGCCCGGCGTTGACCAGCGCCAGGACCGTCTCGGGATCGCCAGAGGCCGGCCCCAGCGTGGCGACAATCTTGGCCCGGCGTCGTGTTGTCATGTCTCAAGCGTATTGGCACGGCGAAGCGAGGAGTTAAGCGTCGGTTGGCGGAGGTCTGTGGTACGTCGAGGGCTGTTGCCTCGAATGAGGTTGGGAGGTTCGTGGTTCCTGCCTGCGCAGGAATGACGGAAGGGGGCGCAGGAATGACGGAGAGAGGCGCAGGAATGACGGAGATGGGGGCGCAGAAACGACCGAGGGCCGCCCCGAAGGGCGGCCCTCAGTGATTGTCCGTTGGCCCGGGCTAGTAGGCGGGGGCGGGCGCCGGCATGGCGGCGTTCTCGTCCTGCTTCTCGGTGACCAGGCAGTTGGTGGTCAGCACCATGCCGGCGATCGAGACGGCGTTTTCGAGCGCCGCGCGGGTGACCATCGCCGGGTCGGCGATGCCCATGTCGATCATGTCGCCGTACTCGCTGGTCGCGGCGTTGTAGCCGTAGTTCTGCGTTTCCGCGTCCTTGACGGACTGGACGATGACGGAGCCGTCCTGGCCGGCGTTGATCGCGATGCGGCGCATCGGCTCTTCCAGCGCACGGTTGAGGATGCCCACACCGGTTGCTTCGTCGCCCTCGAGTTCGACGCCGCCGAGCGAGGGGATGACGTTGATCAGGGCCACGCCGCCGCCGGGGACCATGCCCTCTTCAACGGCCGCGCGGGTCGCCGACAGCGCGTCCTCGACGCGGTGCTTGCGCTCCTTGAGCTCGACCTCGGTGGCCGCGCCGACCTTGATCACGGCGACGGAGTTGGACAGCTTGCCCAAACGCTCCTGCGCCTTCTCGCGGTCCCAGTCGCTCTTGGCCTGCTCGTAGACGTGGCGGATCTGGTTGACGCGGTCGTCGATGGCCGCCGCTTCGCCGTTGCCCTCGATGATCGTCGAGTTTTCCTTCGAAGCGATGAACCGGCGCGCGCGTCCGAGCTGCGAAATCTCCGCCGCGTCGAGCTGACCGCCGAGCTGCTCGGAGATCACTTCGCCGCCGGTCAGGGTGGCGATGTCGCCCAGGTTGTCCTTCTGGCGGTCGCCGAAGCCGGGCGCCTTGACGGCGATCACGTTGATCGTGCCGCGCAGCTTGTTGACGGCCAGCGTGGCCAGCGCTTCGCCGTCCACGTCGGAGGCGATGATCACGAAGTTCTTGGTGACCTTGAGCACCTTCTCGAGCAGCGGCAGGATGTCCTGCACGGCCGAGATCTTCTTGTCGGTGACGAGGATGTAGGGGTCCTCGATTTCCGCTTCCATGCGGTCGGCGTTGGTCACGAAGTAGGGCGAGATGTAACCGCGGTCGAACTGCATGCCGTCGACGTACTCGACCTCGGAGCGGATGCCCTTGCCCTCTTCGACGGTGATCACGCCGTCCTTGCCGACCTTCTCCATGACCTCGCCGATCAGCTCGCCGATGGCGGGGTCGGCAGCGGAGATGCCGGCAATCTGCGACATCTGCTCGCGGGTCGTGACGCGCACCGCGTTTTCGCGGATCGCGTCGGAGAGGACCTCAACGCCCGACTCGAGGCCGCGCTTGAGCGCCATCGGGTTGGCCCCGGCGGCGACGTTGCGCATGCCCTCGTTGACGATCGCCTGGGCCAGCACGGTCGCGGTCGTCGTGCCGTCGCCGGCGATGTCGTTGGTCTTGGACGCGACTTCCTTGGCGAGCTGGGCGCCAATGTTGTGGAACGGGTCTTCGAGGTCGATGTCGCGGGCGATGGTCACACCGTCATTGGTGATCGTCGGCGCGCCAAAGGTCTTGGCGAGCACCACGTTGCGGCCCTTGGGGCCGAGCGTGATCTTGACGGCGTCGGCGAGGGCGTCAATGCCGTCGCGCAGCGCCTGGCGTGCATCCTCGTCGAACAGAAGTGCCTTGGCCATCTCTGCATGTCTCCTTCTTGGTTCGCTGGGTTGGCGTTGTTGGAGTCTGACTGCTCAGGGTTGTCTGCTTAGCACTCGCAGGTCGAGAGTGCCAACGCGTGTATTGTGTCGAAATTCTCTGCCCAGCGCAAGTACCGCCCGCGTTATCGTTTGGCGCCGCCCGATCCCTCTGCCGAGCCTGTTAAGTCGGCTACAGCCGGCGGAACGGGGCCAGCCGGCAGACTGCGACCGCCTCGACCGCCGACTCGGGCACCGGACCGAAGCGGCGGCTGTCCGTGCTGCGCGAGGGGTTGTCGCCGACGGCGAACCAGCCCTCGCCCTCCCGGGCCAGGACTCGCTTCAGGTAGAGCTCGCCGCCTCGCCGAAAGGCGATGATCTTGCCCGGGCGGATCGGGTTCAGCCGGGGCGTGAGGGCGAACAGGCGATCTCCGTCGCGCAACGAGGGCGACATCGAGTCGCCCTGGACGCGGAGGAAGTAGAGCATGTCGGCAAGGGGAAGAGACGGGAACCCCTAGAAGTCGTCCATCCCGAAATCGTCCATGCCGAAGTCGTCGTGGCTGTGGCCGTGGCCATGGTCGTGACCGCCCATGCCCATACCGGGCATGTCCATGCCGCCCATGTCGAAGTCGTCGAACGAGGACGAGGACGAGCCGGTGTGGATCGCGACGCCGGCGCCGAAGACGCGCTCGCCGACGCCGTCGTCGCAGGCCGGGCACTCCGGCGATTCGGGCGCCTGTCCCATCTTGGCCAACACGTCGAAGACGTGGACGCAGGTCGGGCACTTGTACTCGTACATGGGCATAAGATCGTTCCTCCCGCGAGGATGCTGGTGGTGGTTGGCGTTGTCGGTCATATCTTACGACTACTGCTGGCGAACGCCGCGACCATATGCTCGCTGGAGCGGAGCAGCAGACAGAGGAGCAGTTCGATGCCCGATCTTCGAGACTATTGCGAACGACTCTGGCGGGGCGAGATCGATGTGGTCCGCGAGGCGCACCCGGTCACATCGACCTGGAACAACCGCGAGGCGGAGGAGATCGAAGACGGCTTCCTCTACATCAAGTCCGCCGCCTCGATGAACACAATCGACACCGGCGACGGCCTGGTCATGCTCGACACCGGCACGGCCCGCGACGCCGAGGGTCTGTACCACTCGGTCCGCGCCTGGCGGCCGGACACGGCGCTGCGCTCGGCCGTGTTCTCGCATCACCACGTCGATCACATTTTCGGCGTCGGGCGCTTCGACGAGGAGGCCGAGTCGAAGGGGCAGGCTCGGCCGACCGTCTACGGACAGCGGCACATTCCCGCGCACTTCGACCGCTACAAGCGCACCGTCGGCTACAACACGGCGATCAACTCGCGCCAGTTCATCCGGCCGGGCATGGACGCGATGCAGGTCCGTCTGCCCTGGCCGGACGAGTTCCGCTATCCCGACGTGACGTTCGAGGACCAGATCCGCTTTTCGGTCGGCGAACTCAGCTTCGAGGTCACGCACACGCGCGGGGAGACCGAGGACGCTGCCTGGACCTGGATTCCCGAGAAGAAGTGGCTGTTTCCCGGCGACCTGTTCACCTGGGCCGTGCCCAACGCCGGCAATCCGCAGAAGGCCCAGCGCTGGGCCGGCGAGTGGGCGGCCGGACTGCGTCAGATGGCCGGCAAGGGCGCGGAGCTGATGTCGCCCGGACACGGCCTGCCGATCTTCGGGGCGGATCGGATCGCCGAGGCGCTCAACGACACCGCTGATCTGCTCGAGTCGATCGAGAATCAGACCCTGGCGATGATAAACCTCGGCTACACGCTGGACCGCATCCTGCACGAGATCGAGATGCCGCGGGATCTGCTCGACAAGCCCTGGCTGAGCTCGGCCTACGACCATCCCGAGTTCATCGTGCACACCGTCTGGCGCTACTTCGCCGGATGGTATGAGGGCGAGCCCGACCGCTTGCTGCCCGCGCCGCGGTCGGCCGAGGCGGCCGAGTGGGTCACGCTCGCCGGGGGACTGGAACCGGTGATGGATCGAGCCCGCGCGCACATGGCCAATGGCAACCTGCAGATGGCCTGTCACCTGATCGAGGGAGCTGCGCTGGCCGCACCCAATAGTCCCGAAGTGCACGAGCTGCGCTCGGAGATCTACGACGCGCGAGCCAACGAGCAGGACTCCTCGATGGCGCGGGGCATCTTCTCCTTCGCCGCTTCCTCCAGCCGTCACGGCAAGCGCGACGTGTTCAATCCGTAGGCAGCTGTTGCGAGCGGAAATGGTGGGAAGCGAAGGCGGTTCCCTGTTCGATCCGGATCATTGCCCGATCGTTGATCAGCTCGTTTGAGGTTCCCTGGTTGAGGCCTCGGGTGAAGGTGGCGTTGACGAGCGGCCATTTGAGGCCGACGGTGGTGATTCCTTCAACGGTCTCGCTGACCGCGGTGATGCTGACGTAGTCGCCGATCTGGCCGTGGAAGTGCGTCTCGGACACTCCGTCGCCGTTGAGCACGGTGAGCGCGGTCCAACCGTCGACGGTCCAGGTCGGAATCTGGCGCAATCCGGGATGCGTCAACAGGTACAGATTCGCGACGGCGTGGTCGGTGCGCGGGCCGCCGAACAGTCCGAGCACGATGATGCTCGTCGCGCCCCGCTGCAGCGCGTACTCGATAGCGACGTCGCCGTCGGTCCGCTGTTCCGGATCGGGATGCGGCGCGAAATCAACGCCGACCGATTTGAGGTGAAACAGGTCGTCACCCTCGAGCGAATCCAAGTCGCCGATCACGACGTGCGGCAGCACGCCCAACCCGCGCAAACGGTTCGCCCCGCTGTCCGCCGCGACGATCAGCCCGGCGCCGCCAAGCGCGCTGCGCACCAGAGGAGAGTCGTGGATCTCGCCGGCGAGGGCGACGACGACTTGCATGCGCTCACCTTAACCCTCTCCCGAAGGGAGACGGGAGCGGCAGGGCTCAGGCGAAGCGCCGACTAGTCCGCGACTGGTTCCGCTTCCGCTTCGGCCTCGCTGGCTGCCTCGGCGCCATTGCTCGACGCGCCGTTGCCGGCCGCGGCGGCCTGCTGGAACTCGGGCGGCAACTCCTTGCCTGCGTCCTGGAAGGCCTTGGCCATTGCCTTGGCGCCCGCGCCAAAGATGTCGAGCTGGCGATCCTCCACGAAGTCGCGCGACGCCACCAACCGGTCGAGCTGACCCTGGTACCTCGGCGCCACGTAGCGCATCAACAGCTCGAAGCTGCGCTTGGTCGCCTCGGTCGACGCCCACTCGTGGTGCATGCCCAGCAGCCCGCCGATCCCGCCCGAGCGCTCGTGCAGCGCCTCGATCTGATCGATCGCATCCTCAGGCGATCCCACGATCACCATGTTCTTGTCGATCGCTTCCTCGATCGTGTCCGCCATTTGCAGCGCAATGCCGCCGCGACGGCCCGGATCGCGGACATCGCCGACATAGGCGCGCTTGAGGAATCCGGCTCGCACGTCTTCGATCGCCTGCGCCCGCGACTCGGCGATGTGGATCGCCGTCACCACGCGCCAGGTCTTGCGCGAGACCTCGTGCCCGTTCTCGGCCGCGGCGTCCTCGTACCACTCCCAGACGTTCTGCATCCGGTCGGAGTCCGCGCCCGCGACCGAGAGCAGGCTCGCCCCGTGCGCGCCCGCGAGCTGCGGTCCCGACGGCGTCACGATCACTGCCACGGCTAGCTCGGGATGCGGATCCGAGTACCAGGCCATCTGCAGCCGCGCCTCGGTCAGCGAGAACCAGTCCGTCTCCATCGTCACCGGCTCGTCGCTGCGCGCGAGCTGGACAATCGCCTCAAACGCCTCCGCCATGCGCGAACGCTGCGTCGTCGGCTCGATGCCCATCTGCACCGCGTCCGACGTCAACGCGCCCGGACCCACGCCCAGCATTACCCGGCCGCGAGTCATGTGGTCGAGCTGCAGCAGATCGTCCGCGATCATCAGCGGGTTGTGATACGGCAGCGAGACCACGCCCGTGCCCAGCTTGATGTGCTTGGTCCGCTCCGCCAGCGCGGCGATGAAGATCATCGGATTCGAGATGATCTCACGCGCGAACGAGTGGTGCTCGCCAATCCACGCCTCGTCATAACCGAGGTCGTCGAGGTGCTCGATCAGCTCCACATCGCGCTGGAGCGCCAGCGTCGGATGCTCGCCGACGTGGTGGAAGGGGGCCAGAAAGAGCCCGAATTTCATGCGCTTGGGTCGCCAGGACATGGTCGCGCCATCCGTTCATTGAGTCCGAAGGGTCCTACCCAACGAGGATAGCGCCGCCACACGCGCTGCTCTCTCCCCCCGCTTCGCGGGGGGAGATGCCGAAGGCAGAGGGGGCTCCGAAGGAGGCCGGGTAAGCCGACTAGTTCGTCCCGGCCAACACCGGAGCCGGCGCCGCCACCTGTTCCGAGCCAATCGGCTTCGGCGACCAGTGATCCTCGTAGTCCTCCCAGATGTGCTTGACCCGAGGCATCACCTGCTCCGCGAACAGCTTCGTCGACGCCCGCGCCTTGTCGTCGGGCATGTCGCCGCAGTGCAGCAACGTGACCAGGTGTCCGACCTGCAGCTTGGTCGCCAGCGCCTCGATCTGCTCGGTGACCGAGTCGGGCGAGCCGGCCACGATGTAGCCCTCGCGCACCCAGTCCTTCCACTCGAGCGTGTGCGCGATGCCCAGACCCTGCGCCCCGCCGGCGCGCAGACCGGCGCGGATCGTGTTCTCGGTGCGGTAGCCCGGCGCGTCGGCGAAGCCCGGGTAGACGTGCAGACACTTGTCGAAGAAGTACTGCAGATGCTCCGTGTACATCTGCTCGGCCTGATCGTCGGTCTCGGCGACCACGACCTGCTGCGCGAACGCGCCCTGGAACGGGTTGAACTCGACGCCCATCTCGCCCAGACGGTTCCAGAAGCCCTGCATCAGCGCTTCGCCGCGCACGTAGCCGTTGAACGAGAGGTAGCTGTAGTTGTAGCCCATCTCGCCGCAGAAGTCCCAGGTCTCGACCGAGCCGCCGCCGGGAATCCAGATCGGCGGGTGCGGCTTCTGGATCGGACGCGGCCACAGGTTCACGTAGCGAATCTTGTTGTACTCGCCGTTCCACGAAAACACGTCCGGGTCCTGCCAGGCGCGCAGGATCAAGTCGTGGTTCTCCCGGTACTTGTCGCGCAGCGTGGCCGGGTTCGAGCCCAGGCAGAAGTTGTCGTCCATCGACGTGCCCACCGGGAAGCCGGCCACCAGCCGACCGCCCGACATCACGTCGAGCATCGCCATCTCCTCCGCCACGCGGGTCGGCGGGTTGTACAGCGCAATCGACTGGCCCAGCAGCAGCAACGTCACGTCCTGCGTCCGCCGAGCCAGCGAGGCCGCCATGATCTGCGGCGAGGGCATCATCCCGTAGGCGTTCTGGTGATGCTCGTTGACGCCGATCCCGTCGAACCCCAGCGACGCCGCGTACTCGAGCTGATCGAGGTACTCGTTGTAGACCCGGTGACCCTCCACCGGGTCGTACAACCGCGAGTCGACATCGACCCAGACGGACCGATTCGTCTCCCGGAAATCATCCGGCAAATGCGGCCAGGGCATCAGGTTGAACCAGTGAAACTTCATCGGAAACTCCTCCATCGGAGACGCGCGTCAACTCGATGCCGCCAGTGTAGACGCTGCTGCCTTCCGATAGACTCGAATCAGAACGAGAGAGAACCCGAATGGCTCACTTCGTCCCCCGCATGACTCGACATCCCGGCGATCCGGAACCGGACCCCGAGCAGATGCGCGCCATCTGGGAAGAAGGCGACCGCAACACCAGGTACCTGGTCGAGCACGAGCAGGAGTTCTACGAACTCTATCCGGAGAAATGGGTGCTGATCCACAGCGGCGGAACGGTCGAGGCGTTCGACGACCTCCGTGTGCTGGAACAACGCCGTCGTGAACTCCCGCCGATCTCCAATGCCGCCTCCACAGACTGGGTCGCACGGCCGCCGGGCGTGGCCTTCATCCTCTGATGGCATCCATCCACGGCTACTTCCGCTGGGAAGGCCACGCAACCGGAGCGGGAGCGCTGCCGGCTCCCTACTTCGATGTCTTCGTTGGCGAGCGTCTTCCAAACAACCAGGTCGCCTTCCTGCTCGACACCGGCGCCGACTACTCGACCCTGAACCCCAAGGACGCCCACCGACTGTTCGGCGATGCATACCTGGACATGGACTTCTCGCCAGGACCGGCCAGCATCGAAATGCACGGCATAGGCGACACTCCGGCGCACGGGATCAGGACCCACGCCGATCTCGCCTTCCGCGCTGACGGTGACAGCGACATCCGGCTCGCCATTCCCATCGTGATCGCGCAACCGGCCCCGCCGACACCCGGTCGTCACGGCAACTGGCTCATCCCCTCCCTCCTGGGCCGAGACATCCTCGAACGCTTCGACCTCGCCCTCTCCTACAACCCACCCGCAGTCACCCTGACCGAAGCCGCGCCTGCGTGATACCTTGTGCGGCTACCCCGACGAAGGGACCACCGCGATGACCATCGAGCAACCCGTCCAAGCCACCACCGCCGACCTGATCCGCACGGCCCGCGACCTCGCTTGGTCCGACGACGAATTCCTCGCCCCCGATGCCTACGACTGCGCCATCCACGCCGTCGAACAGGCCTTCCGCGACATCGCCACGCCCGACAATCCCACCGACGACCTCGGCGTGATCATCGCCCACTGGCGAGACCGCCCCGACCTCTGGTGCGAAGGCTACCCCCGAGTCGCCGACATCGACACGATCATGCCCGTGCTCGCGGATCTCTGGAAGGGACGCCCTGAAGCCGACAAGAGCTTCCCCGTCTTCCTGGAAGAAGCCCGGATCGCCGTGACAACCGCCGAGTGGGTCGTGAAACTGTTCGACCTGGGCTACTTCGAACTCCACGACGAACTCACCCCCGAGGAAGAAGCAGAAGACCGTGCGCTGGCGGAACAGCGCTGGAACGAATACCAGAGCGGACAGATGAAGACGCGCCCACTCGAGGACTATGACAGGGAACGCGCGGCGCGAGATGCCGAGACATGAGCAACGGCGAGCGCAGGCGCTACCGCCTGGACTACGACACTCGCGCAAAGCGCCAGTTGGATCGCATCAACCGGCGGGACTACGACCAGATTCTCGACAGGATCAACGCACTGACTACCAACCCGCGACCCCCACGCTCACTGCAGATGAGAGACGGCTCCTTACGAATCCGCTGGGGCAACCGGCGGATCTTCTATCTGATTGACAACGTCGAAGAAGTCATCGTCATCACCGATGTCCTCCGCCGCAACGAGGCCACCTACCGCGACCTCTGATCGTGAAGCGCTCGGCTGACATTGATATCTCCTGTGTCGTCAATCATCACTTCGTTGCCAGTTCAGCCCTTGCTCTAGGTTGATGGCATATTGTTTGCCGTGATCCTCTAGGTGCTCGCGTAGGTCTTCAAATCGGGAGGGATACTCCCCCAGGAATCCACAAGAGCACCGCCACGAGGAGCCAGTGCTACGACCCGCCGGGAAGTACCGCACGTATGGGATGTGGACACCGGCCGGAGTTCCGGGAACATGCACCCAGAACTCCTCACCATTGTGGCTAACCTTTGTCCAGTAGGACGGATCGTCGTAGAGGAGGTTGTGATTCATCTGTTGGCTGTGGGATTGACGCTCTATCTTGTCGATGGTGTCCGCTAGCCGCTTCAATTGCTCTTCTTCGCCGGACTTTTTCACATCGAACGTGTAGGAAGACACACCTAGCGCGTTGGTCATCTGGACCCACGCAGTGAAGCCGATTCCAGGGAGTCTCTTCATGATCGGGCGAATGATCGCGCTTACAACGATCTGTGTCGCAAGGCCTCGGATCGCCTCGATGCTACGCTTGGCCATGAAGAATCCACCGGCCACGACTCCCGTTAAGATCGCAGCACGAATCTCCGTATCGCTCGGAGAGACCTGGCCACTGAGTAGATCCCAAGCAACCCAAGCGATGAGGGCAACACAGCCCGCCCACGCGAGGAGAGCGGCGTGGGCAAAATAGACCGGGATCATGCTCTTACTGAGATAGCCGCCTTTGTCCTCACCGGTGTTTCCTGACATTTTTCCTTCACGGCCGGTGTTCTCGATCAGCGAGTGCTTGAGCTTCCGGACCTTCCACTCCCACTCATCTCGCTGTATCTCGTCTCGCAGATAGTGGGTGGTCGCCTCAAGCAACTCAAGGACCTCGTCGGTTTTCTCGTAGATCGATTTGTTTGCCATGACGCTGGTTTGCCTCTCGCCTCTTGCTCCCGGGTTGTCCTCAGTTGAAGTCGCTGTCCCAGGCTCTACGCTACCCCAACAACCGACCCACCAACTCCTCCACACGCCGACCCTCCGCCGACTCCGACAGCCACTGCCGTATCTCCCGACGCGCCACCGTCACCGACGTCGACTGACCCTTCCCCTCCCGCTCAACCCGCATCTTCAGCGGGATGACTCCCACAAGACTGGGAGCGGCCGTCGATCTGGCACCTGCCCCATAGACTGTCCGAGGAAGAGGAGCATCGCCGTGGGATCCATGCCCGAGGGGCAAGCCGGTACCAAGCACGGATCGCCCTCTGGCGAGTGCTCGCTGAAGATTCGGGGACTTCTCTCGCATCAACGCCCAACCGCGCCAGGCTTTGCAAGACCCGGGGTCTAATCTCATGCCGATCGTTCGTCAGCAACCGGACCCTGCCAAGTTCAACGAGGAACTGAACCTGCCCTACCAGCTTAGAACGCAGGACTTCTCCCTGGTCATGCAGGACGTGTATGACTTCTTCTTCGATGTCAACACCCATCTGCACAACAAGGGCATCAGACGCCTGGACGAAATGCTGCGCCCTGCTGCGATGTCCGGACTGATTTCCGACATGGTCACCGCGAGCATGGCCCAGCATTCTCGCGTCCTGGTCGAGAACCACTACCACAACGGGCACCCGGATCTCATCGTCAACGGAATCTATCCAAACGACGCCGTCAAGGCAGGAACAGAGGGGGTTGAGATCAAGACGACCAGAAAGCAGGGAGGGGCGGTGGACACCCACGGCGCTCGCGAGCAATGGATGTGCGTGTTCGTCTATCAGGTGGACAACGAGTCTGAGCCGGCCGTCGACAGAGCGCCGATGCGCTTCACCGAGGTCTATCTCGGCCACGTGACGGTCGACGACTTCAGACGAAATCCCCGGAGCGAGTTAGGAACGCGGACTGCGACCCTTGACAGGTACGGCATCCAGAAACTTCGGCAGAACTGGGTGTACTTGGACAAGTAACTGCCTCAAGCGCAGGAATCGCAGTTGCCACCAACTTGACAAATGCGGGATCGTGCTCGACGCCTACACTTCGCAAGCCGAAGTGATTGGCTGCCGCTAGAGTCGAGCCTGAGCCGGCAAAGGGATCCAGAATAACTCCCTCTGCTAGAGGGAGAGATGCACGCACTAACTGACGAAGAAATGCTTGCGGTTTTAGTGATGGATGCGGAGCTAGCCTTTTCTCGGTTGGCTGCGTCGGCGAAGACTTGATCACGTCGCCAAAGGGACGTCGATTAGAGATGCGCCGCAATCCGCCCGTTCCCCACTTGCGTAGGTTGTCTTGTACTCGACCCTCGATTGGCTTGCGGAACAGAAGCCAGGGTTCCGCCATGGACCTTGGCATCACAGTGACGTCGGGAAACTCGTCGTGAGCGTTCTTCGGTCGGTCGCCGCCCCGCATTGTCATCACAAGGCGGGTGATTGTTCCACGATTCTCGAGACCGGACGCCGCAAGTGCGGTTGCCACGATGTGCGACACCAAAGGGTTTGAAGCTACAAACAGGTGAGCCCCCGGAACTAGGATTCGAATGACCTCGTTTCCGAAGCGTTCGAAGAAGTCGCTCATGTATTGCAAATCGGCGGTACTCAGTGTCGTGAAGCGCGGAACCGGGGACCGCTGATGCCCGTCGAACGAAGGTGGGATTCGCCACACGCCCCCTCGGCCGTTGCGAAGTTTGCGCTGTTCGGACTCTGTATATTCGACCAGGCCATAGGGAGGATCGGTGACAATGGCGTGAAAACTGTTGGCAGCGCACGTCTCGAACCAGTCGAAACAGTCGGACTGATAGAGCCGCGCACTTCCATGCACAACGGCAGGAGCGGCGTAGTAGGCGGCTTCTTCGGCTGCTGCTGTCGACTCGTCCTGTTGCTCTCTCCTGATCTGGTATCGGCCGTGTCCTGTTCGCTCGAACGTGTCCGGTCTCAGGCGCAGATAGGAACGCACCGAAGACGAGGGCACATCGCCAAGCTCAGACTCCACGGCATTCCTGATCTCCGCGACGGTCGCGTCGCCGTACCGGGAATCCAGATAGCTGACGATCGCGTCTCTCACGGTTCCGGGCGAGTGCTTAGACCGGGTCACGAACGAGCCTCCGTCTGTGAGGACTGATGCTAGACGTCCAGACGTCCGCATGCAAGCTCGCGTGGTCTGCATCCTACGCAACGTCGGGGGATTCCCCGCCCGGCTATCATAGAGCACATGAGTTCTACGCACCGGAGAGGCGAACGAGTATGGCCGACGACCTGACAGGACTGACCAAAGCTAACCACTTCCAACCATCCCGAACTTCGCGATTCCCAGTAAAACACTGGAGATCGACGCTGTTTTTCCTGGAGGCCGCTCGGAGAAAAATTCTTTCCTAACCACTGACCACTGCCTCATACACTGGAGCCCATGAGCTCCCGCGACGCCTCCTGCTACCGCCACCAGGACACCTGGGCCGGCGTCCTCTGCCAGCGCTGCAACCGGCCGATCTGCACCCAGTGCATGATCACCGCCCCCGTCGGGTTCCAGTGCCCCGAGTGCGTCGCCGAGGCTCGCAAGCGCACCCGCCAGTGGTCCACCGCCTCGCCCTACCGCGTCACCAACGCGCTCGCCATCGCCAACGCCGTCGTCTGGGTCGTCGTTGCGCTCTACACCGGCTCGTTTTCCCTCTGGGGCGGCGGCATCTCCAGCGTCCACCGCGACTTCGCCCTCCACGGCGCGTTCGTCTACGACGGCGAGTGGTGGCGCATCGTCACCTCCGCCTTCCTCCACTACGGCCTGCTGCACATGGGCATGAACGTGCTCATCCTCGTCCTGCTCGGACGCATGCTCGAACCCGCCATCGGCTGGTGGCGGATGCTGCTGCTCTACGGCGTGTCGCTCACCGGCGGAGCGCTCGGCGCGCTGATCGTCGAGCCCAACGCCTTCACCGCCGGCGCCTCCGGAGCCGTCTTCGGACTCGCAGGCGCCGTCGTCATCGCCGAGCGCGCCTCCGGCCGCCGCTGGCAGGAGTCCGGCATCCTCGCCTTCCTGATCATCAACATCGTCTTCTCGCTGCTCATCCCCCGGGTCAGCATCGGCGGCCACCTCGGCGGCATGATCGTCGGCGCCATCGCCGCCCTCATCCTCTGGACCTACCCCAACTGGACCGGCTTCATCAGCACCGCCGCCCGGATCAAGGTCCTCCGCCCCCTGCCCGAACTCACCGTCTTCGCCCTCGGAGCCCTCTGCGTCTACCTCGCCCTCGAATGGGCCGCGCCTCGCTGGTACGACCCGATCTTTTGAACCGTTTCTACTCTCCCCCCGCGAAGCGGGGGGAGATGCCGAAGGCAGAGGGGGGCTCCCTGACCCCACAAGTATCCTGAACACAACGAGATTCGAGAGAGGACGCCGACCAATGAGTGAACGATTCGAAGGCAAGGTGGCAGTCGTGACCGGCGCAGCCGGAGGCATCGGCCGCGCCGCCTGCGCCCGCTTCGCCGCCGACGGCGCAAAAGTCGTCGCCGTCGACCTCGCCGGCTCCGATCTCGACGAAACGGTCGCCGCCGTTTCCAACGCCGGCGGCGAATGCATCGCCGTCGAGGCGGACGTCACCCAGGAATCCGACGTCGCCAACTATGTCGAACGAGCAATGTTTCACTACGGCCGCATCGACGCCTTTTTCAACAACGCCGGCATCGAGGGCGTCCGCTCGGCCCTGACCGACCTCGACGAGTCCGACTTCGACCGCGTGATCGCCGTCAACCTCAAGGGCGTCTGGCTGGGCATGAAGCACGTCGCCCCCGCCATGCAGCAGTCGGGCGGCGGCGCCATCGTCAACACCGCTTCAATCGCCGGCCTTTCGCCGACGCCGGGCATCATCGCCTACGGCGCCTCCAAGCACGCCGTCGTCGGCATGACCAAGTCCGCCGCCCAGGAACTCGCTCCCAACATCCGCGTCAACGCCGTCTGCCCCGGCCCGATCGAGACCCGCATGATGCGCAGCCTCGAGCGCCAGTTTGACCCCGACAATCCCGAGGCCGTCCACGACGCCTTCGCCGCCGCCAACCCCATGGGCCGCTACGGCGAACCCGAGGAAGTCGCCAGCCTGGTCACCTGGCTCTGCTCCGACGACAGTATCTACATCAACGGCTCGATGCACACCATCGACGGAGGCGGCAATCGGGGGCGCTAGGCTTTGGGGTCATTGCCAGTTCTTGTTCGCTGGACGATTGCCCGATCGATCAGCCCGTCGATGGTCGCGTTGACGTTGTGAAGGACGATCCGTGACATAAAGGACCGAGGCCCAAGGTCAACGAACAGACGCCCGAAGACTTCATCAGCGAAGCTGCTTGAGACGACATCGACATCCTGGAAGTCGATGACCACGTGGTCTTGATCAGATAGTAGATTCTCGATTTGTCGGCGCACTCTGGCCCCGCCGGTGCGCGAGCCCAGGTCACGGATCGCTCGCTCGCGTATCGCGTAGACCATTTCGCCACCATCCGTCCCGAACGTCCTCTCAGTGTAGTCATGTTGAGGATCGTGTCGTCGTCCTCGAAACCGGAGCGCGGCTTGAAGAAGATTTGGCTCGCGAATGTCGATTCGGCATCTCACAGAGGTCCCGTTCAAGGGAGATCGAACCTCTCGCGACCTTTGGGCGCCGGAGTTTCCGTCCAGATAGAGCATTCCGTTGGCCGAGTGAATCTCAAACTGGCCGCCCGAAACGAGGGCGAGTTGGAGAGTTCCATAGAGTCCGTTTCCCTGGTTCGACCTCGCATCCCTCGTCCCTCCTTCGGAGACCGCTCGTTCTAGGGCTGCAGCGTGGTCACGCATGTTCAGGCTCTGGGGAATTCCGATTCCGGCGTCGGCAACTATGAACTCTAGTGCGTGATCGTAGTGAGTTGCCTGTACGAAGCCGCCGACACTCGACTTTGCGTGCGAGAGAACGTTGTCCATGATTTCGTGCAATGCCCACTCAAGTGCGATCAGCGTTTCTCGCTCGATCGATATGTGACGCGTGAGAAACTCGAGAAGTTGATCGACACTGTCATATTGCTCGTCGGATGTTGCGTACCGACGAACCGGAACGTGGTCTCTGGGGTCCGCAGGCGGATCGAATCTCTGTGGCTCAATCAGATGAGCCCAGCCTGTGTTATCGAAGAGCCTGTACAGGTCGGGCTTGGACGGCGGATCTAGCTTGAAGGCAACGTTCTCTTGCTCGCGATACCGAACTATCAGGGGGATTGCTGGAAGGATCGCGCCGGCAACGATCCCCTGACACTGCCCAAAGTCCAAATGGACCTCTGCAAACTCCTTGTCGTGAATCGTCTGATACAAGCCAACGCAGAGGCGCCGTAAGTCCTCAGCACGATCGAATTGACCAGATACATCAACGTGCCCAAGTGACCAGTCAACAACTGCCAAGGCTCACACCAGCGCTTAGTCACTCCGGTCGGAACGCATGCAACCGCCTGAGACGCCCTACTCCACCTGCCAGGTCGAGCGGCCTTTGAGCAACTGCGCGACGTCCTGGCGGTTCTTGAACTTGGCGACCTCGATCTGGCTGTCGAGGTAGTCGCCGTAGGTCGGCGCGGTGACCTGGCGGATGACGCCCATCGGCACCGGCATCTCGGGGTACTGGCAGCGCGCCAGGAGCTGATGCACGTCGGGCGCGGGCCGCGTCGCGTCGTGGGTCAGGATCAGCCCCACGTCGGGGCCATGCGCGTCCACGACCCGCAGGCCGGTCGCCGAGACCGCCAGACCCTTGTTCTGGTCCTCGCCGAACAGCATCGGCTGACCGTGCTTGAGGTAGAGCAGCCGCTCGTCGCGGACTTCGCGGTCCGTGTAGTCGGCGAAGGCGCGGTCGTTGAAGATGTTGCAGTTCTGCAGGATCTCGACAAACGCCGCCCCGTGGTGGCGCGCCGCCTGCTCGATCGTCGTCTGCAAGTGCTGCGGGTCGGTGTCGAAGCTGCGCGCGACGAACGTCGCCTCCGAGGCCAGCGCCACGGAGAGCGGGTTGAGCGGACGCTCGGTCGTGCCGATCGGCGACGATTTCGTCACCTTGCCCAGCTCCGAGGTCGGCGAATACTGGCCCTTGGTCAGGCCGTAGATGCGGTTGTTGAAGAGGAAGATCTTGACATCCACGTTGCGCCGCAGCACGTGCAGCAAGTGGTTGCCGCCGATCGAGAGCGCGTCGCCGTCGCCGGTGATCACGAAGACCTGCAGGTCCGGCCGCGAGAGCTTGAGCCCGGACGCGATCGTCGGCGCGCGGCCGTGGATCGAGTGAATCCCGTAGGTGTTCATGTAGTAGGGGAAGCGCGACGAGCAGCCGATGCCGGAGACGAAGACCATCTTCTCGGGCGCGACGTTGATGTTGGACAGCGAGCGCTGCATCTGGGCGAGGATCGAGTAATCACCGCAGCCCGGGCACCAACGCGTGTCGACGTCGGATGCATAATCCTTGCGCGAGAGGTTCTCCTCGGCGATCGGAATGATGTTCTCGACCAGGTCTGGGGCTGCCGGCGTGTGGAGTACCATCTCGTGCCTCCTGTGGCTCTCTGTGTTCGATCCTACGTGAATCTCGTCGCTACTCGCTGGCCAGCTTGATGATTGCCTCGGTCAACAGACGAGCGGACAACGGTTGACCCGTGACCTCGTTGTAGCCCTGGGCGTCGACCAGGAAGTTGGCTCGGATCAACATGCGCAGTTGACCCGTGTTGGCCTCGGGAATCAGGACCTTGTTGTAGCGCGACACGACATCGCCGAGGTTGCGTGGGAAGGGGTTGAGGTATTGCAGGTGCGCGTGCGCGATCTCGTGACCCGCCTCGCGCGCGTCGTTCACGGCGGTGAAGACGGCGCCGTAGGTCGATCCCCAACTCAGCACCAGCATGTCGCCCGACTCGGGGCCGTCGACCTCAAGCTCGGGGATGAAGTTGGCGATCCGCCGGATCTTCTCGCCGCGCAGATCGGTCATCCGCTGGTGATTCTCCGGTGAGTAGGCGACATCACCGCTGATGTCCGACTTCTCGAGTCCGCCAATCCGGTGCTCAAGACCCTTGATGCCCGGCGGGACGAACGTCCGCGCCAGGGTTTCCGGGTCGCGAGCGTAGGGCTGGAAGTCCTCGGGGTCGATGTGCTCCAGCTTGCGGTAGGGGACATCGATCTTGTTGAGCTGGTTGACGTCCGGCACGGGCCAGGGCTCGGCCGTGTTGGCCAGGTAGGTGTCCGAAAGCAGCACGACCGGCGTCACGAACTGGAACGCAAGCCGCACGGCCTCCAACACCATGTAGAAGCAGTCGCCCGGCGACTTGGCGGCCAGCACGCAGAGCGGCGATTCGCCGTTGCGGCCAAACATCACCTGTAGCAAGTCGGTCTGCTCAGTCTTGGTCGGCATGCCGGTCGAGGGACCGGAGCGCTGAACGTCGAGCACCAGGAGCGGCAGTTCGGTCATCACAGCCAGGTTGAGCGCCTCGCTCTTCAGCGCGATTCCGGGACCCGACGTGCCGGTCACGCCCAGGCCGCCGCCGTAAGCCGCACCGATTGCGGTGCCAATCGCCGAGATCTCGTCCTCGGCCTGGAAGGTGCGCACGCCGAACTCGCGCAGCGCGGCCAACTCGACCAGCACATCCGAGGCCGGCGTGATCGGGTAGGAACCGTAAAACAGCTCCAGGTCGGTCAGGTGCGAGGCCGTGATCAGCCCCAGCACCAACGCCTGGTTGCCAGTGATCGTGCGGTACTCGCCGGGCGTCAGGACGGCCGGTGGGACGCGCACGTGAGCGTCGGCGATCTCCGTCGTCTCGCCGTAGGCGTGGCCGGCGTGCAGCGCTCGGCGGTTGGCTTCGGCGATGTTTGGCAGGCGGCCGAAGCGGTCCTCAATCCAGTCCAGAGTCGGCTGCAAATCGCGGTCGTACAGCCAGTAGACCAGGCCCAGTGCGAAGAAGTTCTTGGTCCGTTCGGCATTCTGCGTGGTCAAACCGAGATCGTCGACCGCCGCAATGGCCGCCGTGGTGATCGGCGCCTTGATGACCCGGTATTCCTCGAGCGAACCATCGGCGAGCGGATTGCTCGGGTAGTTCGCTTTCTTCAGGTTGCCCGAGGTGAAAGCGTCCTCGTTGATTACGAGCAGACCACCCTTGGTCAGGGCCGAGAGATGCGACTTGAGCGCCGCCGGGTTCATCGCGACCAGTGTGTCCGGTTCGTCGCCCGGGGTGAAAATCTGGTGCTTGGAGAAGGAGATCTGGAAGCTCGAGACGCCGGCCAGCGATCCGGCTGGCGCGCGAATCTCGGCGGGGAAGTCGGGCAGGGTGGAGAAGTCGTTGCCGAAGACCGCCGTGGCGTCGGCAAAGCGATTGCCGGCCAACTGCATGCCGTCGCCGGAGTCGCCGGCGAATCGGACGGTGACCCGGTCGCGTTCCTGGATCGGCGCGCTGCCGCCCCCCGATCCGTTCGCCTGCGGTGAAGTGGTGGTCATCTCTCAACGGCCTCCGCGGGCGACGCGGGAATGCGGTGCGACGCCCTGATTACTGGGGAAGCAACCTCCGCATGCTGGCGCTGTCGACTGCGCCTCCACGCGCATTCATGCGCTGTGGAGCAGGGTACGCAATACCAGAGCACGCATCCGTGATTGCAGGGGAAATGGCGCCGCACGGGCCGATCATTCAGTAACCCCCCGGGACATCCCCGTCGATCAGGACGCTACGCCCTTAGTCGCGTTATCCGCAAGTCATTTCGAGAAACTGAATGAAAACGGGGTGTCTCTTGTTCGGCTCCCGCCGGATTCCCCTCAGTCGTAGAGCGTCTCCAGTAGTCTCTCCATCTGCTCGGCGTTGACAATGGTTGGCGTGATCAGCATCTGCGCGCCGTTGAAATAGGACGCCGGATCGATCCGCAGCCGTTCGGTGAACAAGGCGCCAACCGCGGCCAGGTAGGACTGAATCTCCGGATGGTCGAAGATGGCGAACATCAGCCGGCCGTCGGAGACATACTCGGCGATCGTGCGGCTGAAGCCGAACGTGGCAGCAGGCAGGCGGCGGTCGTACTGGAAGATCGCGCTGCGGACCTCGACGCCGATCGACGACGAGAGGCCAATCACCCCGTCCACGTCGCCCACCGAGAGCCGTTCGTGCAGTTCGGAGACGGTGGTCTCGCGGTCGTTCATGCTCCAGCGCTCGACCGTCCCGCTGAAGCTGGCTTCCAGGCCGTCGCAGCGATCGTGCAGGCCCTGGTTGGCCGGCTCGTGGATCACGCAGAGGATTCGCCCCTCAACGCCCCGCGCATTGAACTCATCGCCGGCGATGCGACCGGCCTCATAGTCGTCAAGCGAGATGTGCAGCGCGGCGCCCACCTCGGCGGCCTCTTCGGCCCCGGAGTTGAACGAGATCACCGGCACGCCGGCGGCCAGCGCCTCCTGCACGGCGGACTGCAGCGCCTCGGGCTCGGCCAACGTCGTGGCAATCGCGACCGCGCCATCGGCCGTGCAGCGGCGGATGGCTGCCGCCTGTTCCACGCCGCTGGCGTACACCTCGTTGCGCATGTTGATGCCGAGCGCGCCGGCCGCGGCCACCGAGGTCTCGGCCGACAGGCCCCAGAACAGGTCTTCGTCCGAACCGTGGCTGATCACGCAGTAGAGCTGATCCGGATCCGGCAGATGCGGGTCGACCAGTTCGATCCAATACGTCCAGCGCACGTATCGGCGCGTCGCCTCCCTGGCATCGTCGACGATTTGCGCGGTCGCCACGCTGGTCGTGAACAGCGCGCGAAGCTCCCGATCCTCAAGCAGGATGGTCTCCAGTTCTTCCCGGAACGCGTCGTAATCGGTGACCGCCAGGCGCTGCAGCGGACCTGCGTAGGCCGAGGCGAATCCGTCGCAGAGACGCTCGATGCCGCGATCGTTGAGGTCGTCAATGCAGATCATCTTGGGCGCGTCTTCGCTGCCTCCAAATCGCTCGTGGAACCCTTCCGCGATCTCCTGGCCCGACTGGAAGAGGTAGTCGGCGTAGTCCTGCTCCACGATCTCGTAGCGGCTGTCCGTGTCGACGACCATCACCGAGCTGTGCAGCGCCAGATTGAGCTCCGCGTCGGGCGGCAGGAATCGGTGTTCTGGCATCAGCGTCTCACCCCACTCGCCCTCGACCTCGCGCTGTTGCAGTCCGGCCTCCACGCGGCCGTCCGGGAGACGCTCGAGGACGATGCGCACGTCCACCGCGCCGTCGGGGTCGTCGGGCGTGTTGCTTACGGTCGCCCAGACTGCGCCCAGGGTCGCGACGCCGATCACGACACCAAACAGGATCAGCAACAGGGTTCGCATCGATCGATCCGTTCGTTACGTCTAGTAGATGGCCGCACGCGTATCGTACAGACAGTGCGGGATGGCGGGGTCGTCGGCGTCAACTCGCGCGTTGTCGCCGAACGCGAGGCCCGGTTGCGGCCGATACCGGCACCGGCGGGAGCGCCTATCCTGCCGTCGGCGGAACGAAGACATTCGGTCGCCGGGAGGCGACGCTGCTGGAGTGAGAGGCGGACGATATGGCTGGAGCGCTCGAGGGTCAGGCGGCACTGATTACCGGAGGGGCCAGCGGGATCGGCGCGGCTTGCGCGATCCGCTTCGCACAGGAAGGCGCGGATGTCCTGCTGGCCGACCTGATGCCCGATCGCGCCGCCGACACTGTTGCTGTCGTCGAGGCGTCGGGACGCCGCGCCGTGGTGGTTCAGTGCGACACCTCGACCGAAGCCGCCAACGACGCCGCGGCCCAGCGCTGCGCCGACGAGTTTGGCCGGCTTGACATCGTTGTCGCCGCCGCCGGGATCTCGAATGCCGAGTACGTGTCCGGCCAGACGACGGACATTGGCGACGACCGAACGGCGTCGTTCATCACCAATCAGAACGTCGAGCACTGGGAGAAAGTCCTGGCGGTCAATCTGACCGGCGTGATGATGACCGACCGCTCCTGCGCGCGCAAGATGATTGAGCTGGGCAACGGCGGCTCGATCATCAACATTGCCTCGATCATGGCCAAGTTTCCCCAGCCGGGAGCGGCGAACTACTGCGTCTCCAAGGCAGGTGTCTGGATGCTGACCAAGGTGCTGGCCCAGGAGCTGGTCCAGGACGGCATCCGCGTCAACGCGATCGGCCCCGGCTTCATCGAGACGCCGATGACCTCCGCTATCTCGGGCAACGAAGAGCTGAACCAGTGGGTGCTCAGCCTGACCCCGATGCGCCGCTTCGGCCAGCCCGAGGAGATCGCCAAGGTGGCCTGTTTCCTCGCCTCCGATGAGGCATCCTACGTAACCGGAGAGATCATTCACCCCGACGGCGGCTGGTTCACGGAGTAGGTGGTCTTAGCCGCCCTGGAGTTGTCACAGGAGGATTGCATGTCGCTCTGGGATATCGCTTCACAGACGATCGACGCGACCTCCGAGTCGCTGAGGGCGCTCAGCCTCGACATCCACTCCCATCCCGAGGAGAACTACGAGGAGGTGCACGCGCACGCGGCATTGACCTCGTGGCTTAGGGATGCCGGGTTCGAAGTCACGCCGTCGGCGTACGGCATCGACACCGCGTTTGAAGCCACGCGCGGTTCGGGTGGTTCCACGATCGCAGTGCTCAGCGAGTACGACGCCCTGCCCGGCATCGGCCATGCCTGCGGGCACAACCTGATTGCCATCTCCGGCGTCGCGGCCGGTCTCGCCGTCGCCGAAGCGCTGGAGCGCGAAGGCGTCGAAGGCACCGTCCGCGTGCTGGGATCGCCGGCCGAAGAGGGCGGCGGCGGCAAGATCCGACTGATCGACGAAGGCGCGTTCGATGATGTCGGCGCAGCGATGATGATCCATCCCGGCACGGGCGACATCATCTACCCGTTCGTGCTCGCCATCGACACCTGCTTCGTCGAGTTCCGCGGCCAGAACGCGCACGCCGCCGGCGCGCCCTGGGAGGGCCGCAACGCGCTCGACGCCCTGGTGCTCGCCTACCAGGCCATTGGTCTGCTGCGCCAGCAGGCGCACCCGACCGTGCGCATTCACGGCAAGATTCATCATGGCGGCGAGAAGCCCAACATCATTCCCGACTTCGCCCAGGCCGAATTCTACGTGCGCGCGCCGTACGAGCGGCTGCTCGACGAGATGATCTCAAGAGTTGAAGACTGCTTCGCGGGCGCAGCACGGGCGACCGGCTGCGAATGGTCGGTCGACTGGCAGGCCGGCGAACGCTACAGCAACATGGCCAGCAACGGACCGTTGGCCGAGGCATACGGACGGCGTTGGCACGACCTCGGCGTCACGGCGGCCGACATCGACGGCAGCGTGCAGGGCAGTTTCGGCTCGACCGACATGGGCAACGTCTCCCACGTCGTGCCCGCCATCCATCCGATGTACTTCATCCCGCACGAGAGCGGCAATCACACCCCGCAGTTCACGGCGGCGGCGTCCAGTGACGAAGGGCACCAGCTCACGCTGACGGCGACCAAGGCGATGGCCCACGCCGCGCTCGACTGGCTGACCGATCCCGACCTGCGCGATCGAGCCCAGGCCGACTTTGAGGCGACACACAGCGATTGAGAATTGAGGAGTCTCGTCATGCTTGATCACATCGTGCTGGCTACGCCCGACGTGCAGGCCACCGTTGAGGAGATCGCGGCGGCGACCGGCGTGCGTGCCGAAGTCGGCGGGCGCTTCACGCAGATGGGGGCGTACAACCACTTGCTCGCCTTGCAGGACGGCGCCTACCTGGAGATCATCGGACCCGATCCCGAGCACGAGGGCGGCGGATCCATGCCCTTCGGCCTGGAGCGGGACTCCGATCGCGGCGCGCATATCGCCCATTGGTGCTGGAAGGGCAACGAACGGATCGACGAGCTTGCCGCGGCGATCAAGGACGCCGGCTACGACCTGGGCCCGGTCGTCCCCCTGGGACGCGACCTGCCCGACGGCGGCCGGCTCGACTGGCGGTTGACGATCGGCGAATGGCCGCCGCATCTCGGCGGGCTGATCCCGTTCCTGATCGACTGGGGCGACGCGACGCATCCCTCCACCACCGCAGTCCAGGGCGTGAGTCTCGCCTCCTGGCATGGTGAGCACCCCGACCTCGACGCCGTACGCGCGGCGCATCGGGTGATGGGAATCGACATCGAACTGCGAGAAGCCGGCGAGCCGGCCCTGGTCGCCACGTTTCAGGGTCCCGAGGGGTCGATCAGTTATCGCTAACGGACGCGGAGCGCACTGTCATGCTTGACCACATCGTGCTTGCAACGCCCGACGTGCAGGCATCGGTCGCCGAGATCGAAGCGGCGATCGGTCTGCGCCCCGAACTCGGCGGACACTTTCCCGGGCGTGGGGTGTACAACCACTTGCTCGCGTTGCAGGACGACGCCTACCTGGAGATCATCGGGCCCGACCCGGCGCAGCCGAATCCGGAAGGGCCGCTGCCGTTCGGCATGGACGACTTCGGTGCGCGGGGCGCGCATGTCCCGCACTGGTGTTGGAAGGCGGGCGCGGAGATTGTCGAACGCGCGGCCGCCGCGCGCGACGCCGGCTACGACATCGGCGAGGTGCGGCCGTTGGGCCGAGTGCTCGCCGACGGTACGCGCCTCGACTGGCGCCTGACTCGTACTGTCTGGCCGCCGCTGCTCGGAGGACTGGTGCCATTCCTGATCGACTGGGGCGACGCGCGGCATCCGTCGACCACGGCCGTCCAGGGTGCGCGCCTCGCCTCGTGGCATGGCGAACACTCCGATGTCGCCGCGGTGCGCCGGGCGCATGCGGCGATGGGAGTTGCACTGGAACTGCGGGAAGGTCCCGAGCCGGCGCTGATCGCCGTCATCGAGGGGCCGAGCGGAACGATCACGCTGCGCTAGGACGCAGCAGAGAGGAACAAGACGATGAAACTGGGACTCTCGCTCGGATACTCGGGCGCGAACATGATGCTGCCGGTCGACCTTGTGCGGCGGGCGGAGGAGCTTGGCTATGACTCGGTCTGGACGGCTGAGGCCTACGGTTCGGATGCCTTCTCGCCGCTGGCCTACCTGGCGGCGGTGACCGAGAAGATCCGCCTGGGCACGGGCGTGATCCAGCTCGCCGGGCGGACCGCCGCCAACGCGGCCATGACCGCTGCCACGATCGACGCGCTGGCCGGCGGCGACCGGGTGATCCTCGGCATTGGCGTGTCGGGTCCGCAGATCGTCGAGGGCTGGTACGGAGAGCCGTGGGGAAAGCCCAACACGCGGATCCGCGACTATGTGGCGATCATTCGCAAGATCCTGGCTCGCGAGGAGCCGGTCACGCACGACGGCAAGGAGATCGCGTTGCCCTACGTCGGTCCGGGCAGCGCCGGATTGGCCAAGCCGCTCAGGTCGATCCTGCACATGAATCCGAACATTCCGATCTGGCTGGGGACCGGTACCGAGATGAATGTGCGGATGACCGGCGAGGTTGCCGACGGTTGGTTGCCGCTGGGTCTGACGCCGTACAACGCCGACCTGTTCACGCCATGGGTCGAGGAGGGTTTCAAGCGCTCGGAGGCCAAGACCGGCGCGACCAAGTGGTGGCCCGACTTCGAGGTGCAGTCGTCGGCCGAGGTGGAGATCACCGACGATTTGCGCGACGCCTTCCGCAAGATGAAGCCGCGGGTGGCCCTCTACGTGGGCGGCATGGGACACAAGACGCTCAACTTCCACAAGATGAGCATGGTCCGGCGCGGTTACGGCGACGCCGCCGAGCGGATCCAGGAGCTGTACCTGGAGGGGCGCAAGGCCGAGGCGATCGAGGAAGTCCCGGAGGAGTTCCTCGACGAGCAGGCGCTGCTCGGTCCGCCGGAGCGGATTCGCGAGCGCTACCAGGTCTGGGCCGACAGCTACATCACCGGCCTGACCGTCCGCACCGACCAACCCGAAGCGATCGAGCTGATGGCCGACCTGGCGAAGGAATCGTCGGGCGCCTGACGACGCCTAGAATTCTCGACAGTTCGACCCCCGTAGAGAAAGGGACCCCACATGTCCGATGCGGAAGCGCTGGTCAACGCCTTCATGGCGGAGTTCGATGCGGAACATCCCGACGCGGACCACCTGGCGTCGTACTTCACGGACGACGCGGTCTATCACAATATGCCGATGGCTCCTGCAGAGGGCATCGAGGCGGTGAAGGCGGCTCTGGCCGGCGTGTCGCAGATGACATCGCGAGGCTGGGAGGTTCTGCACTCGGCCTCAAGCGGCGACGTGGTGCTGAACGAGCGGGTCGACCGCTTCGACATGGGCGGCACCGAGGTCGCGGTGCAGGTCTGCGGCGTCTTCGAAATCCGGGCCGGCAAGATCGCGCGCTGGCGAGACTACTTCGACATGGCCTCGTTCCAGAAGCAGATGCCCGGCTAGACCGCGCCTAGTCCATGCCGAAGGCCGACCGCAACTCTGCGGCGATCTGGTCGAGGGCCTGGTTGCCCTCCGGGACGGCCTCGAAGGCGCTGACGAAGCCGTGGATCACGCCGTCGTAGCGAGTGCAGCTTGACTGGACGCCGGCGGCGGCGAGGGCCTGCGCGTAGGCCTCGCCTTCGTCGCGCAACGAGTCGTACTCGGCGGTGATTGTCAGCGACCTGGGCAGGTTGGCCAGGTCATTCGCCTGCAGCGGGGAGGCGTAGGGCTGCGATCCCTCAGCGTGGTCGTTGAGGTAGAGGTCCCAGAACCAGCGCATGCCCTCTTCCGAGAGTCCGTACTCGCCGCCGCCGTTGACCTTGTAGGACTCGGTCTCGAAGTTGAAGTCGGTGACCGGATAGATCAAGACCTGCGCGTCGATGCGCGGGCCGCCGCGATCGCGGGCCATCTGGGCGACGACGGCGGCGAGATTGCCGCCGGCCGAGTCGCCGGCGACGGCGATTCGGTCGGAGCGGCCGCCCTGCTGGTCGTACATGCTGTTGATCCAGGCGACCGCGGCGTAGGCGTCCTCGGCTGCGGCGGGGTACTTGGCCTCGGGCGCAAGACGGTAGTCGACCGACAGCACGCTCATTCCGGCGCGATTGCAGAGGGCGCGCGCTACGGCGTCGTGCGAGTCGAGGTCGCCGATCACCCAGCCGCCGCCGTGGTAGTAGACGATCGTGGGCAGTCCGCTGGGGTCGTCGGTGGGCAGGTAGCCGCGAGCGGGGATGTCGCCGGCCGGGCCGGGGACGGTCATCTCGTGGACCTGGGCGACGGGCTCAGGACTGTCGGTCTGGGGGCGCATGGCGGCCATGGCCTTGCGCGCGTCCTGCGGCGAGAGCTCGTTCAGGGCAGGCGCGCCGGCGCGCATGTCGAGGATGGCCTGGGTTTCTGCGGTGACGGGCATGTTCAGTCCTTTCGGCCGGATTCAGACGCCGGGGGACGCGCTCTGCTGAGGGCTGGCCCTCACCCTAACCCTCTCCCTCGGGGAGAGGGGACCGGAGGAGGAGCGGTTAGATGCGGGCGTTGATGAAGGCGGCGGCTTCCTTGAGGCATTCGACGCCGGTGGGGATGACGGCGAACATCATGAAGGGGTCGTGGACGACGCCGTCGTAGCGGTGCAGGCTGACCTCGGTGCCGGCGGCTTCGAGCGCGGCTGCGTAGGCTTCGCCCTCGTCGCGCAGGGGGTCGTATTCGGCGGTCTGGACCAGCGCCGGGGGCAGGCCGGAGAGGTTGTCGGCCTTGATCGGCGAGGCGTAGGCCTCCTGACCGGCGTCGGCGTTGGGCAGGTAGTGGTCCCAGAACCAGACCATCGAGGCGCGGGTGAGCAGCATGCCCTCAGCGTTCTCGGTGTAGGAGGGGTAGCTGTAGTTGTGGTCGGTGACGGGGACATGGAGGACCTGCGCGGCGATGGCGGGAGCGCCGCGGTCGCGGGCCATCTGCGAAACGACGGCGGAGAGGTTGCCGCCGGCGGAGTCGCCGCAGACGGCCATGCGCGAGCCGTCGGCGCCGATCTCGGAGCCGTTCTCGGCGACCCATGCCGCTGCCGCGTAGCAGTCGTCTGCCGCGGCCGGATACTTGTCCTCGGGCGCGAGCCGGTAATGGACGGAGACGACGACGGCGTCGCCGAGTTCGGCCAGGAGCTGCTTGCAGGTGCCGTCGTGGGAGTCGATGTCGCCGAGCACCCAGCCGCCGCCGTGGAAGTACATCACGACGGGCAGGTTGTCGCCCTCGGAGGCGTAGACGCGCACGGGGATGTCGCCGGCCGGACCGGGGACGGTGCGGTTCTCAACATGGGCGGGCTCGGGCGCGCCGGCCTGCATCGCCGCGAAGTTGGCGATCGCGGCTCGAGCTTCCTCCGGCGTCTGTTCGGAGATATCGGGGCCGCCGGCCTCCTCGAGCATGGCGAGCAGTCCCTGGGTCTCGGGAGTTGGAGGCATGGTTCAGACCTTTCGTGGGGCGAAGTCGTCAGCGTGGTGAGGGCAGGATAGAACGCTCACCGGCAATCCTACGTTGGGCCGAGATCCGAGCGGGTCCCCGAACCAGTCGGGGACGGGGAGGAATTCCCCTGAGCGTTCGGCCGTCGCGGAGTTTCAGGTTTTCGGCCAACTTTTTTTTCAGGGCCCGCAGCTCAGAAAACGGACGCGATCTCCAATGTTTTACGGGGGATCGCGCGATTCAGTCGCTCAAATCCTTTCAGGTTTTTTCAGGTTTTTTCAGGTTTCTTCAGCTCGTTTCAGGTCGGAGGGCGTTCGGGTTTGTTCGGATCCGTTCGGAAGCGTTCGGTGTTGATCGTTCACGATTGGTCCAGCCATTGGCGGGTCATCTCGGCGTGGCCGACGTGTTCGGCGGTATGGGCGAGGGCGCGGCAGACGAGCTCGTGGCCGCTGAGATTCTTGTCCATGAACATGTGGTAGTGCGGACCATCCCAGGCGTCCTCCGCGAGTCCGGCGAGCGCCGACTCGATCGCCGCCCGCGCGCCCGACCAGCGGTCGGCGAGCAAGCGCTGGGGATTGTCAACCGCTGCGGCGCGGGAATCGAACTCGGCCTGGCGGCTGCGGTCGACTTCGAGACCGGCGAGGACGTGCACGAAGTTCCACTCGGTGGCCGAGATCGCGTGGGTGGCGAGAATGAACATCGAGGACGACTCGCCCCAGGGCGCGGAATCGAGCTGTTCGGCCGAGAGTCCGTCGGCGGCGGCGAGGATGCGTTCGATCAGTTCGCAGGCGGTCTCGAATGCGGGTTGTGCAGGTCCGGAAAGCGCCATCGTCATCCTCCAACGAGTTCGTATACTCCGACTGGTTGCGCGGGCGACTCGCAGTGTATCCCGCGTCGTGTCAACATAGCACATCCATTCCAGCGAGGGACGCGAAATGAAGCCCGATCCACAAACGCAGGCGTTGAACGTGATGATCGAGGAGGCCTCGGCGCAGGGCAAGCCCTGGCACGAGATGGAGCCGCAGGAGCTGCGCGACACGCTGGCCGCGGGCGGACCGCTGGGGCCGCCGCCGGCGCGGCTGGACGACGTTGCGGAGGCGCGCACGATTCCCGGTCCGGCGGGCGAGATACCGATCCGCGTGTTCATTCCGCCGGTGGTGCGCGGCGTGTACCTGCACATTCACGGCGGGGGCTGGGTGATCGGCTCGCACGACGGCCAGGACGAACGGCTGTGGGATCGCGCCCAGACGACGCAGCAAGCGGTCGTGTCGGTCGGCTACCGATTGTCGCCCGAGCATCCGTATCCGGGTCCGAACGAGGACTGCGAGGCGGCGGCGGCCTGGCTGGTCGAGCACGGTCAGTCGGAGTTCGGCACGGACGCGTTCACGATCGGCGGCGAGTCGGCCGGGGGTCACCTGACGGCGACGACGCTGCTGCGGATGCGCGATCACCACGGCTACACCGATTTCAAGGGCGCGGCGCTGACCTACGGCGTGTTCGATCTGCGGCACTCGCCCTCGGCGCGGCTGTGGGGCGAGCGCAACCTGATCCTCTCTTCGCCGATCATGGAGTGGTTCATTGACCACTACGTGACGCCGGAGGAGCCGGAGTTGCGGGATCTGCCGGACGTGACGCCGCTGCTGGCCGATCTGTCGGGTATGCCGCCGGCGATCTTCACGGTGGGGACACTCGATCCCCTGCTCGACGACTCGCTATTCATGTCGGCGCGCTGGCAAGCGGCGGGTCACGAGACGGAGCTGCACGTGTTCCCGGAGGCTCCGCACGGCTTCGACGGGTTTCCCACGCCGGCGGGGATGGACGCGACGAATCGGATCAACAACTTCCTGAGCGGGTGTCTGGGGTAGGGATCGCGAGTGCGGGAGGCCCTCACCCCCGCCTACGCGGGGGCAGGCTCCAACCCTCTCCCTCAGGGAGAGGGGATTATGTGCGCGCTCAGTCGTCGATTGAGTCCAAGGCTTCGACGAGTTCTTTGGAGCTGAACTGCCGGCTTGTGAGGCGCAGTGCTTCCGGCTCGGGGGCTTCTTCGCCTTCGCCGCCGCCGAGTTCGCGCATCTGCTTTGCGCCTTGCAAAAGATTGCCCTGGATTGAGCTGATTCCGTCGTCGTAGGCCTGGACGACTCGGGACAGGCGCGTGCCGAGCTGGGCGTAGACGGTCGCGTGGCGGCGGACGCCGCTGTAGAGACGCTCGCCCGACTGCTGGATGGCGACGGCGTTGCGGTGCAGTTTTTCCTGCTGTTCCTCCTGGTGGAGAGCCGCGGCGACGCCACTGACCAGGGCGATCATCGTGACCGGCGTGGCCAGCAGCACGCGATGATCGGAGAAGGCGCGCTCGATCAGGTCGGGCATGACGCGGGTGGCGCCCTCGAGGATGCTGTCGGTGGGGATCCACATGACGATGAAGTCCATCGAGTCTTCAAACTGCTGGTCGTAGCCGGTCTTGCGCAAGGCGGCGGCTGTGCTCAATACGGTGTCGGCGTGCTTTTGCAAGAGCGCGCGTTGCTCCTGTTCGGACGGCGCGTCGAGCGCCTCGCGGTAGGCGTCGAATGGGGTCTTGGAGTCGATGATGATCCGCTTGCCGCCGGGCATGCGGACGACGAAGTCGGCGATGCTGCTGCCGTGTTCGCCTGAGGTCTGGGTTGCGAAGTCGTGGCCGCGCCTCATGCCGGCGAGTTCGAGGATGTTCTCCAACGTGGCCTCGCCCCATTGACCGCGATGCCGGGACGAGCGCAGGATTTCGCGCAGATCGCCGGTTTCCGAGTTCAGCCGGCCGACCTGCTTCTGGGTTTCCTCGATCAGCTTGCTGACGCCCTCGTAGGCGCCGGTGCGGGCCTTCTCCATCTCGGAGATGTACTGGCGAAGCTGCTCCAGCTCCTTGCCCACCGGTTCGACCCGTTGCTTGAGCTCCTGCTCGGCCAGCTCGCGCTGGCGCTTGAAGTCCTCGGACGCCTGCTTGCGAAACTCTTCGTTGCTGGCCCGGGCGACGTCGGCGGCGACGCCCTTGAACAGGGTGTCGATCTCGGCCTGCTTCTTGTGCAGTTCCTCGATCCGCGCCTCGCGATCGGAGGCGACCTCTTTCAGTTCCTCGCGGGCGTCGGCGAGGCTGTCGCGCAGAGTCGAGACGCGCTGGCGCTCCTGCTCCAGGTCGGCGGCGGTTTGTTGCAGCAGGGACGAGCGTTCGTCGAGGCGGGCGTTGGCTTCGGTGCGTTCGCGTTCGGCCTCCTGGAGCACGCTGCGGATGTCGTTCAGCTCCGCGCGCAGGCCGGCGGCGTCGGTTCGCAAGCCCGAGGCTTCGCGCCGGACAAGCCAGGCCACGGCTGCGCCGACGGCCAGGCCGATGATCAAGCCGATGACTACTTCCATCCTGTCCTCCCTCTGCGACCATCCTGTGCGCCCATGCGACCGTCTCGATGCTATCTAATGGACGTAACGGCGGGGACAGGGAACGGAGCGGCTATGCGCGGGGTTGCGGTGTACGCGATTGCGACGCTGGCTCTGGTTGCGACGGCGGCCGCGCTGGCAGGCTGCGGCTCGGGAGACTCGATCAGCGGCGAGGTTCGATTTCACCGCGACGTCGAACTGCCCGAGGGCGCGACGGTCACAGTGACCCTGCAGGACACGTCGCTGGCCGACGCCTCGGCGATCGAGATGGGCCGGGACGTGATTGCGGACGCCGAACGGCTGCCGATCCGATTTCGCGTTGAGTACGACGGCGGCGCGATCGAGCGGCGCAACGAGTACACGCTCAGCGCTCGAGTGGAGGCTGGGGGCGAGCTGCTCTACGTCAACGACACGGTGCATCCGGTGCTCACGCGCGGCGCGCCTGACAGCCGCGACGTGGTGGTGATCTCGACGAATCCGTTCGACCAATGCGTCGAGCCGCTGCCGGGTCAGATTCACTCGGGCTTCTGGGACGGCGATCTGCCGGAGGACGCAGTGCTGGAGGTCAGGCTCTGGGACGTGACCGAGCCGGAGGAGCGGGTGCTGGTCGCGGCAGGGATGCTCGAGAATCCGGGCTCGTTTCCGATTCAGTTTGAGCTGCCGTACGAGGGCGTTGAGATCAATCGGCACCACCGCTACGAGCTTGAGGCCGAGGTCTGGTTCGGCGGCGAGTTGCAGATGCACATCCCCAACGCGGAGTGGGGCCGCACCGTGCTGCCCCACTGTCCGAACGACGATCTGAAGATCGTCAACGATGTGGCGCCGGTCTCGGAATTCCCGGCGGAGTAGCGGCGCGGCTGCGCCTCTGCCGAGTGCAATAATGTTCCCGACTCCGCGATGCGATTAAGGGAGACGAAGATGGAAGTCCCGCTACTGGTCAACGATTTTCTGCGCCGCGCGTCGAAGCTGTACGGGCCCGCCGAAGCCGTCGTCGACGGCGACGAGCGCTTCACCTGGTCCGAGTTCAACGCCCGTGTCAACCAACAGGCGCACGCCCTGCTCGATGCCGGGATTGGCAAGGGCGACCGGGTCGCGATCATCGCTCCGAACTCGCACCAGTTTCTTGAGACGTTCTACGCGACGGCGGCGATCGGCGCGGTGATCGTGCCGATGAACTACCGGCTGGTGCCGTCGGACTTCGAGTACATGCTGGAGCACTCGGGATCCAAGGTCGCACTAGTCGACGCGGAGTTCCTGCACCTGGTCGACGAAGTGCGCAGCGGGATCGGGACGGTCGAGCACTTCATCGCGATTCCCTACGGCGACGCCGAGATCGTGACCGGCTGGACCAACTACGAGGAGTGGATTGCCGGTCAGTCGACCGCGCGGCCGCCCGACCCGGGTCTGGAGGAGACCGACCTGCTGTCGATCAATTACACCTCGGGCACGACGGCGCGGCCCAAGGGCGTGATGATCACGCATCGCAACGCCTACATCAACGCCTACAACTTCATCGCCCACCTGCGCATTTCGCAGGACGACACCGAGATGTGGACCCTGCCGATGTTCCACGCCAACGGCTGGGGCGGCCCGTACGCGATCACCGCAATGGGCGGCAAGCACGTGGTCCTGCGCGCGCCCGAGGCGGCTGACATCTACCAGGTCATCCAGGACGAGAACTGCACCTTCGCCTGCATGGCGCCGGCGGTGCTGGCCCGCATCCTCGAGTTCGAGCGCAAGGACGAGTACGAGATCACGGTCACGCCGCGCTTCACGGTCGCCGGCGCGCCGCCGCCGCAGTCGTTCATTGAGCGGTTGGAGAAGGAACTGGGCTGGGAGTTCATCCAGATCTACGGCCTGACCGAGACCTCGCCGATCCTGACCGTGTCCGAGGTCGCGCCCTTCCTGAACGCCGACGAAGACGGCTACTTCGGGACCAAGGTGCGGGCCGGGCACGACGTGATCGGTGTGGAGGTCAAGGTGGTGCGCGATTCGGGCCGCGAAGTTGCCTGGGACGACGAGGAGGTCGGCGAAGTCGTGGCACGCTCCAACGTCGTGCTGCGCGGGTACTGGGAACAGCAGGAGGAGACGGACAAGGTCATCGTCGACGGCTGGTTCCACACCGGCGACATGGCGACGGTCAACGCCGAGGGCTACATCAACATTGTCGACCGGGCCAAGGACGTGATCATCTCGGGCGGCGAGAACATCTCCAGCATCGAGGTCGAGGATGTGCTCTACGACCACCCGGCGGTGCTTGAGGCGGCCGTGATCGGGATCCCCTCGGAGCAGTGGGGCGAGACCCCGCTCGCGCTGATCGTGCCGCGCGAGGGCCACGCCGTCACCCGCGACGACATCGTCGCCCACTGCCGCTCGAACATGGCCGGCTTCAAGATTCCCCGCAACGTGGAGTTCGTCGAGACCCTGCCCCGAACCGCCACCGGCAAGCTGAAGAAGTTCGAGCTCCGAGAGGCCTACTGGGAAGGCGTCGACAAGCGGGTCAACTGACCTCGTGCGAAGGGGGAGCTGTTCCCGGACCTATGCCGTCTCCACCGATGGGGTGCGGACGTGTTGGTGGGCGCGGAGGTATTCGCGAGCCATCATCAGGGCGGTGATGCCCTCTCCGACGGCGGCGCCGAGTTGCTTGGTTGAGCCGGCGCGGGCGTCTCCGGCGGCGTAGATCGCGGGGATGCTGGTCTGGAAGCGTTCGTCGGTGCGGATGAAGCCTCGCTCGTCGAGGTCGACGACTCCCTGGAGGAAGTCGGTGTTCGGTTGCAGACCGATGAAGACGAAGACGCCGTCGGGGGAGGTACGGACGGTGTCGCCGTTGGACTGGAGGACGAGGCTGGAGAGTTTCGTCTCGCCCTCCATCGACTGGACGCTGGTGTTGAGCGAGACCTGGATTCGCGGATGCGAGCGGACCTTGTCCTGCAGCACGGACGATCCCGAGAGTTGGTCGCCGCGGTGGATGATCCGGACCTCGTCGGCGAACTGGGTCAGGTAGAGACCTTCCTCCAGGGCCGAGTTGCCGCCGCCGATCACGGCGAGCTGCCTGGCTCCTGCGTAGAAGGGGCCGTCGCAGGTCGAGCAGAAGTGGACCGAGCTGCCGATCAGTTCCTGTTCGCCGGGCACGTCGAGCCGGCGGTAGGTGCTGCCGGGCGTCAGGATCGCGGCGTGAGCGGCGACACGGTCGCCGCTGGAGAGCGTGACCTCGACATCGGACGGGGCGGCGAGCTCGATCGCGCCGACGGCCGAGAGCAGCTCGACACCGAAGCGCCGCGCCTGAGCGACAAAGCGGTTCATCAACTCGTCGCCCTCGACGCCGTCGGGAAAGCCGGGGTAGTTGTCGATCCGGTTGGTCAGACCGGCCTGACCGCCGAGCGCGGAGCGTTCGATCACGACCGTGTCGATGCCCTCGCGAGCGGCGTAGATGGATGCGGCGAGTCCGGCCGGTCCACCGCCGATGATCGCGAGGTCGTAGAACTCGCGCCGCGGCCGGACCTGGATGCCGAGCGCCTGGGCCAGCGCTTCGTCGCTCGGCTCGATCAGCATCCCGCCGGCGGGCAGGATAATCGTGGGTATCGAGCGTCCGCCGTTCTGCAGCTCCTCGACGTAGGCGAGCGCGTCGGCGTCCTGGTCGATGTCGATCCAGTCATAGTCGATCCGGTGCTCGCTGAGGAATGCCTTGGAGCGCCGGCAGTCGGGGCACCAGGGCGCGCCGTAGACCTTGAGCTCAGCCATCGGCTTGCATCCGGGCCAGGGCCGAGACGCCGTCCTCGTCCAGCCGATAGAGCAGCCACTCCGACTCGTCGGTCATGCCCAGCCGGTGATAGAACTGGCGGGCCGGATTCCAGTCCAGCACCGAGAGGTCGAGGCGATTCCAGCCGCGTGATTCGGCAACTTGCGCCAGCGCCTGCATCAGCGCGAATCCCGCGCCCGTGCCCCGAGCCTCGGGCACGACGAACAGGTCTTCCAGGTAGAGCGAGGGCGTCCCCAGCCAGGTCGAGTAGTGCGGGAAGAACAGTGCCATGCCGACGGGCCGACCCTCGCGCTCGGCGATCAACGTCTCGAAGTGACGATCGGCTCCGAATCCGTCGCGGCGGATGCTCTCGACCGTTGCCTTGACCGTGGAGCGCGGCTCGTGCTCGAACTCGGCCAGGCCGACGATGAAGTTGAGGATGGTTTGCGCGTCGTCGGGGACCGCCTCGCGAACCGTGATCTGCGGCACGTCGACTCCGCCTATTCCCCGGTGAACACGGGCGGCCGCTTCTCAACGAACGACGCCTGCGCCTCGTGGACGTCGTGCTCCGATCGGGTTGCGTGTGAGATCGCGGTGATTTCGTTGCGCAGCGCCTCTTCGAGCGTCGCATTGAGATTGCGTTGCATCACCCGCTTGGCCGCGCGGGAGGCGAGCGGCGGCCAGAAGGCGATCTCCTTGGCCAGCGCCCGGGCGCTGGAGATCAGTTCCTCGTGGGCGACGCGCCGGTTGATCAGTCCGATTTGCAGCGCCTCGTCCGACTCGACGAAACGGCTGGTCTGGACGAGTTCGACGGCCTTGGGATAGCCGACGACGCGCGGCAGGAACCAGGTCATTCCTGCGTCGGGGCTGAGCGAGCGCTCGAGGAAGACGACCTTGAATCGCGCCTGCTCCGATCCGACCCTGAGATCGCAGGAGAGGGCGAGGCTCATCCCGGCGCCGGCAGCGACGCCGTTGACGGCGGCAATGGTCGGCTTGTCGAGCTGTCCGAAGGCGAGGGCCTGGTGTCCGACCCAGCCGAACTCGTCCATGCGATCGTTCTGTGTGTCGGGAGCGGAATCCCTTGGCCGCGCGGTGAGGTCTGCGCCCGAACAGAAGCCGCGGCCTGCGCCGGTCACGATTACGACCCGCACGTCGTCGTCGGCCTGGAGCTGGTTGGCGGCGGCCACCATTTCATTGTGCAGATCCCGAGAGAGCGCGTTGAGTTTCTCGGGCCGGTCGAGAGTGATCGTGCCGATCCGGTCGGAGATATCGAGTTGCAGATGTTCGAAGGTCATGGGTTGCTCCGTTCGCTGAGCAGGGTATCGCGCATCGCGGCAATCTCGGAGAACCGGAAACAGTTCGCGGCATGGTCGTTGACGATGCCGACCGCCTGCATGAAGGCGTAGCAAGTCGTCGGCCCGACGAAGCGGAACTTGCGCCGCTTCAGTTCCCGCGACATGGCGCGCGACTCTGCCGTCTGCGATAGGAGGTCGGTTCGGGGCTCGTTGGATGGATCGGCGTAGGCCCAGACGATGTCGGCCAGCGACAGGCCCTGCTCGCGCAGCAACAATGTCGCCTGAGCATTGGCGATCGTCGCCTCGATCTTGCCGCGATGACGGATGATGCCCGTGTCCTGGACCAACAGGTCGACACCGGACTCGTCAATCTCGGCAACGGCATCGACATCCCAATCGATGAACGCCCGTCGATAGCCATCGCGGCGCATCAGGATCGTGTGCCAGGAGAGTCCTGCCTGGGCGCCTTCGAGCGTCAAGGCCTCAAACAGCGCGGACTCGTCGCGCGTAGGCACGCCCCACTCAAGATCGTGGTAGGCGATTTCGTCGGGATCGTCGCCGGGCCAGGTACAGCGTTCAGGCATGACGTTCTCTGCAACTGCTGGGCACGTCCGTCCGACCAACAGGGTAGATGGGTCGCGAGTGGCGATTCTCCGGTCGCGGGTACGCTGTGGCAATGGCCTATGTACTCGGCGTCACGGGATCGATCGCCTCGGGCAAGTCGGTGCTCTGCCGGCACCTGGTCAACTTTCACGGCGCCAGGCACATCGACGCCGACCGGCACGTCCACACGATGTATGAGCCGGGCAAGCCGGCCTTCGACCGGATCGTGGCTCGGTTCGGTGAACAGGTCGTCGGCGCCGACGGCTACATCGACCGCAAGGCGCTGGGCGACATCGTATTCGGCAAGCCGGACCTGCTGGCCGAGCTGCGAACCGCGATCGGCGACATCGAGGGCGAGTTCATGCGCGTGCTGCGCGAGTTGAAGGACGATCCGGCTCCCATCGCGGTGTTCGAGGCGGTGAGGCTGTTCGAAGGTTCCTACATGGAGATCTGCGACGCAGGTTGGTTGATCGCCGCCGAGGACGAACGCGCAATCGAACGGTTGATGGCTCGCAACGGGTTGACGCGCGAGGAGGCCGAGCAGCGGATGGCCTCGGCGACGCCGTGGACGGAACGCGCGGCCAAGGCCGATCTCGTCCTGCACAACGACGGATCGATTGCGGACTTCCAGGCGGCGATTGATGCAGCCGTCGCCAATGCTCTGAACGAGCACGCCAGCCGCTAGCCTCTACTCGCACTGGATTCAGCAGCGATGGAGGCGGACATGGGCGCGCTTGACGGACTTCGCGTAATCGACTTCGGCCAGTACATGGCCGGCCCACTGGCCGGCATGATGCTGGCGGACAACGGCGCCGACGTGATTCGCGTCGATCCTCCGACGGGTCCCATATGGGACACGCCGGCCAACGCCGTCTGGAATCGCGGCAAGCGGCGCATCTCGCTCGACCTCAAGACAGCCGACGGCCGGCGCATGGCGCAGGAGCTGATCGCCTCGGCCGATGTCGTGATCGAGAACTTCCGGCCGGGCGTGATGGACCGACTTGGGCTCGGCGCCGAGGAAGCGACGGCCAACAACGACCGGTTGATCTATCTCTCGATGCCCGGTTTTGCCTCGGACGACGAGCGCGCCGCCATGCCGGGCTGGGAGGGCGTTGTCTCGGCCGGCGTCGGCACGTATAGCGGTTCACTTGAGCGGCAGTACCCCAAGCCGGTCTACACGGCGGTGCCGATTGCATCGTCGTACGCAGCCTTCGTCGGCTGCGCGGGCGTTGCCATGGCGCTGGTCGCCCGCGAGCGCGACGGCTTCGGCCAGCAGATCGAGGCTTCGCTGCACGACAGCATGTACCAGGCGATCGGGATTCGCGGTCTCAAGTTCCTCGACCGCGACGCGCCCGGCGGTCCCGTGCCCTGGGTTGGACCGTATGAATGCCGGGACGGACGCTGGGTGTTCTTCCACGCCGCCTACTCCCACTTCATCCGCCAGTTCTGCGTCGCCGCCGGCGTGCCCCAGTGGCTGGACGAGCCGTGGTCGAAGGCGTCCGAGATCCGGCAAGACTTCTCGCTCGCCGATGTCGCCCGCGCCCAGCTCACCAACATCTTCCTGACCCGTACGGCGCGAGAGTGGGAAGACCTGATCAACGAGGCCGGTCCGCCGACGGTACGCGCGCTCGACTCGGCTGAGTGGCTGCACGAGCCCCACGCGCGTGAGGCGGAGATCATCGTCGAACTGGACGATCCGGAGATCGGTCCAATGCTGCAGCCCGGCATCCAGGTGCGGATGTCGAAGACGCCCGGTGAGATTCGCGGTCCGCGCCAGGCGCTGGACGCCGACCGGGAGGACATCCTGGCGGAGTTGCAGGTCAGCGCGCCGGCGGCGATACGGGCGCCGGGCAACCGGTTGTCGCAGGCGCTCGAGGGCATGACCGCGCTGGATCTCTGCATCATCCTCGCCGGCCCGACCTGCGGACGGACGCTGGCCGAGTTCGGCGCCGACGTGGTCAAGATCGACAATCCGTTCCGCGAGAACGGCATCCTGCTGCACGAGGACATCAACCGCGGCAAGCGCTCGGTCATGCTCGATCTCAAGCGGGAAGAGGGTCGCGAGCTGTTCATGGAGCTGGCCGCCGAGGTCGACGTTGTCGTCCAGAACTACCGGCTCGGCAAGGTCGGCGGTCTCGGTGTGGAGTACGAATCGGTCCGCCAGGTCAATCCCGATGTGATTTACGCCTCGCTGAATGCGTTCGGCGAGATTGGTCCCTGGGCGCAGCGAGCCGGATGGGAGCAGCTCGCACAGTCGGCCAGCGGCATGCTGACCCGCTACGGCGACGCCGAACCGACCTTGCAGCCGTTCGCGATCAACGACTACGGCACGGGAATCAACGGCGCGTTCGCGGTCGGCATGGCGCTCTATCACCGGCTGCGGACCGGCGAGGGCCAGCAGGTCTTCACCGCGCTCGCCCGGACCGCGAGCACGCTGCAATCGAACATGCTGCACGGCTACGAAGGCAAGCGCTGGGACGAACCGGCCGGCCAGTCGGCGCTCGGCGAGGGTCGGACGCACCGGCTGTATGAAGCTGCCGACGGCTGGCTCTTCGTCGGCGCGCGCCCCGATCAGGCCGACGAGGTTCCTTCGGAAGCGGAGTTCAAGGCTCGGACCGTCGCCGAGTGGGTCGAGCGGCTCACGTCGCTTGGTCTCGGCGCCGCGGCGGTCGGGACGATTGAAGAGGCGATGACCAACGAGCGTGCCGTACGGCTGGGCTACTCGATCACCCGCGAGCACGAGGGCCGAGGCCCTGTGCGGACCAACGGCCCGTCGATCCGGATGAGCCGGACGCCGGTCAGCGTGGGTCGTCCCGCGATGCTGCCCGGCTCCGCGGCATCGGAGGTGCTGGGCGATCGCTCGCAGGAGCTGACTGAGGCCGGAGTGCTCGTGACATGACCATCAAACGCGTACCATCGAAGGAGACAGCCATTGATAGGAGACCCCCGATGGGCGTGGTGCAGGTGACCGTGACGATCCGCAATCCGGCCGCCCGCGAGCGAGAGTGGAGCGGGTTGTTTCTCGTTGATACCGGCGCGACCGACAGTTTGGTCCCGCGCAAGCATCTTGAAGAGATTGGGCTGGAGCCGATCGGCGGCAGGACCTATGAGCTTGCCGACGGCAGTGACTTGAGGTTGGACATCGGCGTCGCAGAGATTGAGTTCATGGGCGACACGGTCGGCGGGACTGTCATGTTCGGGGACGACGATGTTGAGCCCCTGTTGGGTGTCACGGCGCTTGAGTCCGTCGGCATCGAGGTTGATCCGGTGAACCAACGACTCAAGCGCCTTCCTGCTGTGCGGCTTAAGGGCATTCGTCCCTGACCTGCTTCGAAATCCGACTGCTCCGTCGTTATCCTCTCTCCATGACCTGAGAGGGGACCTGCATGTCTTTGGCGCTTTCCGATGTTCGGATTCTGGACTTGACGCAGTACGAGGCGGGGACGTCCTCGACGCAGGCGCTGGGCTGGTTGGGCGCGCAGATTGTCAAGGTCGAACCGCCCGGACGCGGCGAGCCGGGGCGGCGGTTGGGCGCGGCGAGCGGCGACGATTCGACCTACTTCATCACGCTGAACAACAACAAGCGGTCGTTGACGCTCGATCTGAAGTCGGACGAGGGCCGCGAGATCTTCCTGGAGCTGGTGCCGAAGTTCGACATCGTGGTCGAGAACTTCACGCTGGGCACGATGGAGCGGCTGGGCCTGGGCTACGAGACGCTCAAGGAGATCCATCCGACGTTGATCTACTGCACAGTGAAGGGGTTCGGGACGACCGGGCCGTGGGCGCCGACGAAGTCGTTCGACATGGTCGCGCAGGCGGCGGGCGGCGCGATGGCGATCACCGGGACCATGGACACGCTGCCGCTGAAGCCGGGGCCGACCGTGGGCGACACCGGCACGGGGGTGCAGGCCGCGATCGGGATGCTGGCGGCGCTCTGGCAGCGCCAGCGAGACGGCGTGGGGCAGAAGGTTGAGTTGTCGATGCAGGAGGCGGTGACCAACTACACGCGGGTGCCGATGACGCGGCGCGAGGCCTCGGGCGACCCGGCGCCGCCGTACGGCGACGGTCAGACGGCTCCGACGGGGCTGTTTCCCTGCAAGCCGGGCGGGCGCTCGGACTGGGTCTGGATCGTGGTGGCGAGCGGTCGGATGCGGGAGGCGTTGATGAACACGATCGGCCGGCCGGACCTGATCCCTTCGAACGGTGCGGGCGGGATCACTCGCACCGACGGCGACGATGTCCGCCAGGCGATCGAATCGTGGACGCGGGAGCGGACCAAATTCGAGGTCATGGAGACGATGCGCAAGGCCGGCGTGCCCTCCGGTCCGGTGCTCGACTCGGGCGAGATCTTCAGCAACGAACACCTGAAGGAACGGGGCATGCTGATCGACATCGAGCATCCCACGCGAGGCCCAATGACGCTACTCGGCTGCCCCATCCGGCTCAGCGAAAGTCCGGCCGTCAATCGCCGAGCGCCGCTGCTTGGCGAGCACACGGCCGAGGTGCTGGCCGAGGAGTTAGGGCTCGACTCGGAGCAGCTTGCGGCCCTGACCGAGTCGGGAGTCGTGTAGCGGAGCTGCTTCGACTACGAGCTCACCGCGACGTCCCAGCGGGCGGCGCAGTTGGCGACGACCAGGTCGATGTCCTCGGGGAGGATGATGTTGTCGGCGGCGAGCGCCTCGGCGTCGGCTCTGACCCTGACCAGGTAGGACTGCTTGTCGCCGTAGCGGTCGAGAATCTCGGCGCGGTCGAACCACTGGGTGAGGCCGACGAAATGGCTGGTGAGGTCCTCGCCGCCGGTGTCGGGATGGCGCGGGTTCCAGCCGGTGTGGATGCCCAGGGGCTGGGTGAGGTCGGGCAGGCGCAGACCGGCGACTTCGTTGCCGGCTTCGTCGAGGGCCGAGACGTAGCCCTGGTACTCGTCGCCTTCCGCTGGCGGCAGGGTGGACCAGTCGACCGTGCGCACGCGCGACAGGCGGTCGGCGTCGGGCGTGGTCAGGCGATCGCCGAGTTGGGCCAGCACGTCGTCGCGAGTGGCAGCGGTGCCGTCGGCCAAGCTGGGCACACTGCTCGGCGGCGCATCACGTTCGCCGGCGGCCCAGCGATCGAGGTTGACCAGCGCGGCCCGCATCAGCGGGGTCTGGTCGACGGCGTTGTGTCGGTACATGCTGCGATCTGCGGTCAGGTAGAAGCTGTCGATCGGCTCGGCCTGTCCGGCGCCGTGTTGCGTGCAGGCGAGCAGATAGTGTCGCGATTGCGAATGCTGGGGAACGTCCTCGCCGCTGGCGGGATCGATGTCGATCAGCGACGCGTCGCCGCGCCAGTACTCCCAGCTCGTGTTGGTCTTGACGACCTTCGGGGTGACGCCCTGATCGTCGGAGCGCTGGAGCAAACCGTCGCGGGCGCCGGTCAGGGCGTCGTCGCGGATCACGTCGGCATGCGGGAACTCGTGGATTGGTCCGGCGAGGAAGAGTTGCGAGGGCTGTCCGTAGCGGCGGTTGAACTCGCCGCGGATGCCGCCGGCGACGTGGATGTGGACGCCGTCGAAGACCTTCTGCGAGAGATCGTCGGGGTTGCGGTTGAGTCCGAGATAGAGCAGGTGGCGGAGGAAGCGACCGCTCTGCGAAATGCCGAAACCGTGCACGCGCTCGTACGAGCGCTGCCAGTTGCGCAGGAAGATGGCGGCGTCGCGGAAGGCGAGCAGGCCGCTGCCGACGACGGGCGAGCGGTCGGTGGGGTAGACGGCGAGGTAGATCTTGCCGGGGACGAAGCCGCCCTCGAGCCAGAGGTCGGTGCTGCTGGGGACCACGCCGGTCTCGGTCTGACGGGCGAAGCGCCAGCGGTCGCGGGGGATCTCGCGGGGCTCGTCGTCCTCGTAATCGAGGACGAAGAGCCGGGCGCGGCCGTCTTCCTGATCGGAGACGGGGTAGCCGGGCTGGTTCAGGTGCTCAATCGGCATCGAGGCGAGCGGTTCGCTGGGGCGCAGATCGGTGATCGCTTCGCCGGAGATCGACTTGCCGTCGAGGCCGAGCGCTTCGGGGGCAGAGAAGTCCAGCAGCGTCGGCGCGTCGGGGGTGTTCCACTGCCAGGCGACCGAGGCGACGCTGAATCCCTGGCTGAAGAGGAAGCCGTCGCCGGGGTGCAAGGGGTCGGTGAGCGAGAACTCGGGCGGAGTGCGGTTGAGGGCGCCGGGGAGGAGACTGCGGCCGCGATTGGGCACGTCGATCACGAGCGCGCCGTTGCCGGCGGAATGGTCCTGCGGGCGGATGAGGACGAGGTCGCCGTTGAAGCGGACGCAGCCGTCGGTGCCCCGGTTGGCGAGTTCGAGGTCGGTGATGCGCTGGTGATCCTCGAGCGTCGGATTGACGGCGTAGCGCACTCGGGCGCGGATCAGTTCGAAGGGTCCGGCGTCGCCGAAGGCCTGGCCTTCGGCGTAGGGACCCTGGAGGGTGATGTCGATTCGTTCGACGGACATTGGTGACCTCGCTAGATCGCGTGGGCGGCGTCGGCTGCGCCGCCCTCCGAAGGGTAGGCGGCGCGGCGGCTGAGCGTCGGCGCGGCGGGTTGTTGGTTGAGAGGTGGTTGGTCAAGAATTTTTCTTCCGAGGTTCGCTGCGGAAAAACGGGCATGAGGCCGCGGAAAACACTGGGAATTGGCGTTCGAGGGCTGGTTGGAGGTGGTTAGGTTTGGTAGGCGGCGGTCAGTCTTGGTCGCCTCATGCAGGCGGTTCACGGCGAGCGCGGGCGGGAGTCGAAGCCGGCAAATCGGCATGGGCTGCGTTCGCCGGTCGATGGCGAGCGGACTGAAGGCGCCGCGGAAGGTTGTCTGGTTGGCCATGTCTCGCCCCTGCGTGATTGATCGCGATCGGATCTATCATATGCGGACGTGAGTTCTGTTGCGGGAGACTGTGTCAGTTCGCAAACAGAGCGCGCATGGGGTCAGGGGCCAGCGGCCGTGACTCACTCACCGCCGTGACCGTGGGCCTGTTCGACGAGCCGGAAGACCTCGAACCAGACGGCGGCGGTCTCGGCGGTGAAGACATCGGGCGAGATCGTCAAGGCGAACGTGCTGTGCAGGGGATCGACATCCTGGACGCCGTAGAGTTCCTGCAGGATTCGCTGCACATAGACCTGCACGAGCAAGGAACTCATCGTGAACCAGGTCTGGTGGTAGGGCAGGGTGTCGATGGCGAAGAGGATCTCGCCGTCCGTGATGGCGCGGAGCACATCCTGAGTCTGGTCGAAGGTGGCGAGCACGATATCGGCGTCGACGGCCTGAATCGCGTCGCGGGCGATGATGCCGACGCGCGCGTTCAGGGTCAGCAGGGCAGCGACCGGCTCGCCCCCGTTTGCGCTGCGCAGCCGCTCGGCGATCCTCGCCTCGGTGGCCGCCTCGTCGCTGAGTCCGGTCTCGGCCACGGAGAATCGCTCGACGCTGCCGCTGTAGGTCTGCTCCAGACCATCGCAGCGCTCTTCGAGGCCGACGTTGGCGGCTTCGTGGATCACGCAGAGAACGGTCCCGCTGACTCCGGCTTCGGCCAGGCGGCGAGCGGCTTCTCGTCCACCCTCGACCTCATTGATGCTGACGTGCCGCTTGATGCCCAGCCGACGGAAGTCGCCGTGACCGGAATTGAAGCTGTTGACGACCACACCTGCGGCGATTGCTTCGCTGATCGCTGCGGCGACGCCGTCCGGATTGGCGAGGGTGACGCCGATGCCGACGGCGCCGTCCTCAAGGCACTCGCGGATCAGCGCCGACTGCTCAGCGGGGTCGCCGGAGCCGACGACGCGCTGTCGAACAGGCACGTTTTCGGACCATCGCTGGGCGTTCTGGCGCACCTGATTCCAGAATTCCTGGTCGCCGGGATTCTCGTGCGTGACGAGGCAGTAGAGATCGGGCAGGTCGCCGGCCTGGGTGGTCGCGGCGACCGTGGCAGGGTTGGCGTCAGGGTCGACTTGCGCGGCCTCGGCCTCCGCCTGGGCCGGCATGGTCTGGATGGCGACCGGGTTGCTGGCTCTCCAGTGTCCAGCTTCGGAATCGGGCGCCAGGTAGCGCGCCCTGGGCAAGGCCTGCCGACTCCACTCGGAGTTGTCGTCATGCCGATGTTGCACCGCAACTTCGACGCGTCCATCCTCCAGGTTGCGGGCCAGGACCCGAACTTCGACGTCTCCCGGATGCGTGGCATGGTCGGCGCCGATCATGCCCAGCGCAGTCAGCGCAACAACAGCGACCGCAATGCCCGCCCCGAACGTGATGAGCGTCTTGAACATGGGAGCCCCTTCCGCCGACCGTGCACGAGAGGCGCATGCTGTGTGCTCAAGAGGGACTATCCGCACGTTCATGTGGGATATGAGTGAGCACGGCGCATGTCGAGCATGTGCAGATTGTGCACGATAAGACAGGGCAATAGACGCGTCAACAGAGACGCGCGGCTCAAGTTGTCGTTGGTTCTGGAGCAGAGACGGGTGCCGGGTCGCCGGCCCCTGTCCCCTGTTCGAGCCAGGGGCAAGGTGCGCGGGCCCCCGCCTACGCGGGGGCGACTTCTATTGGGTTTCGCGTGCAGGTGTCTAGTGGGAAGGGGGAACCCTCACCCTCACCCTCTCCCTGAGGGAGAGGGGATCGGATCAGGCGAGGCCCCAGAGTTTCTGGGCGTTGCCGCCGACGATCTTCTGGGCGTCTTCGATGGAGTCGGCGGCGTCGAACACGTCCCAGAGGGATTGCTGGCCGTAGCCGACGGCGCTCTCGGGGTGCGGGTAGTCGCTGCCCCACATGACGTTGTCGACGCCGATCAGGTCGAGCTGGCGCAGGCCGGAGGGGTCCTCGATAAAGGTGGCGTAACAGTTCTCGAACCAGTAGTGACTGGGCGGCTTGGCCAGCTTGGGCGTCATCTCGCTCTCGAAGGAGGCGTAGACCTTGTCGCAGTCGAAGAGCGCGCTGGGCACCCAGGCGATGCCGCCCTCGGTGAAGACGACCTTGAGTCCCGGGTTGCGCTCGAAGATGCCGGCGAAAGTGAGCAGCGCGAAGATCCGGCGGAAGGGCTGGAAGGCGACCACGATGGTGGTCGCGAGGCCGCCCTGACCGCGGGCGTCGAAGGTTTCGCCGACGTGGAAGCTGAGCGGCAGGCCGGACTCGCCGATGGCGCGCCACATCGGCTCGAGGGCGCGGGCGTTGTAGTAGACCTTGGCGTGGGGCGGCGGCAGCGAGGGCATGAGCACGCCCTTGAAGCCGAGCGCCTTGATCTTCTGCAACTCGTCCTCGGTACGCTCCGGGTCCCAGTAGTTGAGCAGGGCGAGGCCGTGCAGCTTGTCCGGGTGTTGGGCGCAGAACTCGGCGAGCATCTCGTTGTAGGCGTCCATGCAGGCCTGGATGTAGTCGAAGTCCTTGTGGCGGATCACGCCGAGCATGCGCTGGGGGAAGAGGATTTCCTGCTCGACGCCTTCGCGCGCGATCTCGGCGACGCGGAGATCGGCGTCCCACATGCCGGCGCGGCCCTCGATCATCTCGCTGGGCATGGCCTTGTTGTCGGTCGAGTCGCCGTCGATCTCCATGTGGAAGCCGCGCTCGTTGAAGAAGCCCCTGGGCGCGCGGTCGCGATAGCGGGCGGGCATGCGGTCGACGAACTCGCCGGTTTCGAGCCAGTGGCTGTCGGCGGAGATGACCGTGGTGCCGGCGGGCAGCGGTCGGGTGATCTCGGGCAGCTCGCGCTGGTTGGGCCAGGGAAGCGGGGTCGTGCTGATGCTGCTGAGGGTGGTGGTCATGGGGCGTCTTTCGTCGCGGTGCGGAGCTTGGTTGCAAGATAGCCCTTCGGAGTATCGGCAGAGCGCCCCCCTCTGCCTTCGGCATCTCCCCCCGCGAAGCGGGGGGAGATGGAAACGGTGGAGGGGGTGTTTGCTGACGCAGAGGGCCCTCACCCCCCGCCTCCGCGGGGGCAGGCTCTAACCCTCTCCCTCGGGGAGAGGGGATTGGAGGGGTAGCCTGCGGGCTATGGCTGTCGAAGCGACGAGGGTTGAGCGGCGCGGCAAGCGGGGGCGGCTGGGCAGGCTGTACTACGGGTGGTGGGTGCTGTTCGGGATGGTGGTGGCGATGGTCGTGGCCGAGGGCGTGACGTTCGGCTCGTTCGGGGCGTATGTGTTGCCGCTGGAGGAGCACTTCGGCTGGTCGCGGGCGCAGGTGTCGCTGGGGTTTTCGGTCACGGTCGGCGTGGTCGGGGCGTCGGCGCCGCTGATCGGGCGGCTGATCGACGTGGTCGGTCCGCGGCGGCTGATGCTGATCGGCGCGCCGATGTGCTGCGTTGCGTTCGTGCTGCTGGCGTTCATGCGCGAGCTCTGGCAGTGGTACGTGTACATGGGGATCAGCGCGATCTCGCTGGGCTGCATCGCCTACATCCCGGCGCAGGCGCTGGCGGTGCGCTGGTTCGATCATCACCGCGCGGTGGCAACGAGCCTGATCGGGGCGTCGGTCTGGATGGGGCAGTTGATCATGCTGCCGCTGGTGCAACTGCTGATCTCGAGGCTGGGCTGGGAAGACGCGTTCATCTACTCGGGCATCATGATCGTGGGCGCCTACGCGGTGGCCTTCCTGTTGGTTCGCGATCAGCCGCCGCCGGGCGGCGAGCGTGCTTACGCGCACCCGGAGGAGGCGGAGGCGGACGCCGCGCTGGGCCGGCCGCCGGAGGTGACGTTGTCGGGTCTGACGGTGCGCGAGGCGCTGCGGACGAGGCTGTTCTGGCTGCTGGTGTTCGGGTTGATGGCGATTTTCTTCGTCGTCTTCGGCTGGCTGTCGCAGGCGCATCCGTACTACCAGTCAGTGGGCTACAGCGACTCCCGGGCGGCGTTGATCGTGTCGATCACGGCCGGCGCCGCGGTGATCTGGCTGCTGGCGGCGGGATCGCAACTCGAGCGGATCCGGCGGCCGGAGGGGATTGCGGCGGTGGGATCGCTGTTCGTTGCCGGCTCGATGCTGACGCTCTACGTGGTCGGCGGCAGCGACGGCGGGACGGCGCTGCACGTGGTGCTCTACGTGCTGGGTTTTGCGACGGTGCCGCCGCTGGAGGCGCTGATGATCTCGCGGGCGTTCGGGTTGTCGAACTTCGCCACGATCCTGGGTACCGGGTTCATGTTCGAGACGATCGCGATCTTCTTCTCGCCGCTGGTCGCGGGGAGCATCTTCGACAACACGGGCAGCTACGACGACGCGCTGCTGCTCTATGCGATCTGCGCGGCGGCGTCGGCGGTGATTTTCGTTGCGGCGTCGCGCGTGCGGCAGCCGCTGCAGGCGCGGTTGCCGCTTCCGGTCACGAGGAGCTGAAGGCAAGATCGCGACAGGCGGCCGCTGTGGGCCGCCCGTACGGAGTGTGGGTGAGTTGGGATGGTCGGGGAGAGAGGATTTGAACCTCCGACCTCTTCGTCCCGAACGAAGCGCGCTGCCAGGCTGCGCCACTCCCCGACGGGATCAGCGTACTACGGATTTCGGTGGCGGCTTGTTGCCCAGGGGACCCTGGCGGAACCCTCACCCCCGCCTTCGCGGGGGCAGGCTCTAACCCTCTCCCAGAGGGAGAGGGGATCGGAAGGGAACCCCCACCTTGGCCCTCTTCCAGAGGGAGAGGGGACCGGAGCACAGACGCCGGGGTGTTAGCGGCGGTCGTCGCGGCCGTCGTAGATCGGCTCGTTGAGGTAGACGTCGCCGTTGCGGATCTTCAGGTTGAACAGGCACTTGGGATCGGTGCAGACCCAGGCCTTGTAGTGCACCGCGGCTCCCTGGCCGCCGAAGTCCGAGAGCGGCACGAGCACGCCGCCTTCGCATTGCGCGCAGCGTGGAAATCCACCCTGGACGACTTCGAGATCGTTGTCTGCCATCTCCCCGCTTCTCCCCTGGGCCTTGCCCTCGCACCGGCATCGTCAGCGCAGTTCCGCACAGCAGCGACCCACAATGTCCAATTCGTATGCTAGCGCCCGCGACACGGGCATCGCCAATCGGAATGGGTGGACGGAAACTGGTCGGCCGAGGGTCAATCGGCGAGCGGCTGGTCGTCGCGTCGCCACTGCTCGCGATGCTGGAGGTAGTACTCGTAGGCGTCGGCCAGGGCCAGCCAGGATGCTTCGATGACATCGGGCGATGCGCCGACGGTGGTCCAGACCTCGTGTCCGTCGGTCGACTCGATCAGCACGCGGGTCTTGGCCTCAGTGCCGGCGTCGGTGTCGATGATGCGGACCTTGTAGTCGAGCAGTGAGACGGAGGCCAGCTCGGGGAAGGCCAGTTCGAGGCCCTTGCGGGCGGCCGAGTCGAGGGCGTTGACGGGGCCGTTGCCGTCGGCAGTGGTGTGGAACAGGTTGTCGTTGACGCGGATCTTGGTCGTCGCTTCGGCCATCATCAGCGACTCGTCGCTGTTGGCCGAGGCGCCGGCCGCTCCGGGACGGCGGCGCTCGATGACGAGGAAGTCCTCCAGCTCGAACGGCGCGGCATAGTCGGGCCGTGAGCGGAGCGCCAGCAGTTCGAACGAGGCGTCGGCGGTTTCGTACTGGTAGCCGCGCGACTCCATCTGCTTGACCAGATTGAGCAGGGCGGTCTTCTCCTCGGGTGTCATCGGTAGATCGTGACCGCGCTCGTTGAGCTTGTACTCGATGTTGCGCCGGCCCGACAGCTCGGAGACCAGCACCCGGCGTCCGTTGCCGACCAGTTCCGGCTCGACGTGCTGATAGGTCATCGGATCCTTGACCACCGCGGCCACGTGATAGCCGGCCTTGTGGGCGAAGGCGGAACCGCCGACGTAGGGCGAGAGTCCGTTGAAGGGCAGGTTGGCCAGCTCGGCGACGAAGCGCGAGGCGCTGGTGATCTCTTCGAGCTGATACTCCTCGACCACCTGCATGCCCATCTTGAGCTGCAGGTTGGGAATGATCGAGGAGAGATTGGCGTTGCCGCAGCGTTCGCCGTAGCCGTTCAGACAGCCCTGGATTTGCTCGACGCCGGCTCGCACGGCGGCGAGCGAGTTGGCCACGGCGAGGTCGCAGTCGTTGTGCGTGTGAATGCCCAGCTTCGCGCCGGGGACGACCTCGTGCACGGCGCGGATGGCGCGGACGAGCTCGTCCGTCATCGCGCCGCCGTTGGTGTCGCAGAGGATCAGGTACTGCGCGCCCGCGCGGTGGGCCGTGGCGAGCACGTTGAGCGTGTAGTCGGGGTCTTCGAGGAAGCCGTCGAAAAAGTGCTCGGCGTCGAAGTGGACCTCGCGGCCGATCGAGGCCATGTACTCGACCGACTCGCGCACCATCGACAGGTTTTCCTCGCGGGTCGTGCTGAGCACCGACTCGACCTGCGAGGCGATCGCCTTGCCGACGAAGGTGACGACCGGCGTCTCGGCCTCGCGCAGGGCGACGACGTTGAAGTCCTCTGTGACGTTGGATCCCGGCTTGCGGGTACCGCCGAAGGCGACCAGTTTGGCGCGTTCGAGCGGCTGCTGCTTCATCTGATCGAAGAACGCCTTGTCCTTCTCGTTCGAGCCGGGGAATCCGCCCTCGACATAGTGCATGCCCAGCGAGTCGAGCCGCCGGGCGACGGCAATCTTGTCCTGCAGCGAGAAGGCGATGCCTTCCATCTGGGAGCCGTCGCGCAGCAAGGTGTCGTAGAGGGCGATGGGAGAGTCGTCGAATGCAGGCATGGATTGAGCCTACAACCGATCCAAACGGCGGTCAGCGCGGCATTGCCAGCGGACCCGTGCTCAGTGTCGGAACAGTCGCTGGCCGGTCAGCGCCATCACGATGCCGTACTGGTTACAGGCCGCGATCGTGTCGTCGTCGGCAATCGAACCGCCGGGTTGAAGGATGTGCGTGACGGCCGACGCCTGCGCCCGGTCGACGTTGTCGCGGAAGGGCATGAAGGCGTCGTGGCTGAGCACGGTGCGGAAGCCGCCGATCCACTTGTGCCGCTCGTCGTCGGTCAACGGTCCCGACCAATTGGTCACCTGCGACTGCAAGCGCTCGCGCTCCGGCTGCGACAGTTCCTGCCAGGCGATGAATTGCTCGCGTCCGGCGAAGCGGTCGGGACGCTTGAGCGACGGGTCGAACTCCAACCCCAGCACCCGATCGTGCTGCTGCAGCATCCAGCGATCGGCCTTGCCGCAGGCCAGCCGCGAGCAATGGATGCGCGACTGCTGACCCGCGCCCAGGCCGATCACCTGGCCGTCGGCGGCCAGGCAGACCGAGTTGGACTGCGTGTAGCGCAGCGCAATCGTCGCGACGAGCAGATCGCGGCGCACGTCGTCGGAAAACTCAGTCAGTTCGGTGACCGGATGGTCGAAGCAGGACTCGTCGATCGGCTGGCTGTCGAGCGGCTGTTCCAGGCGGATGCCGAAGTGGTCGCGCGTTTCAACGGCCGGCAGCTCCAGGGTGGGATCGGCCTGCAGGACCAGGTAGCGGCCGCCCTTCTTCCTGGCCAAGACGTCGAGCGCCTCGGGCTCGTAATCGGGCGCGATGATCCCGTCCGAGACTTCGCGTCTGAGGAAGCGGGCCAGGGACGCATCGACCGTGTCGGAGACGGCGGCGAAGTCGCCGTAGGCGCTGACCAGGTCGCCGCCGCGGGCGCGGGCGTAGGCCGCGGCGACCGGCGACAGCGGTAGCTGCTCCACCTCGTAGGCGCGGGCCAGACGCTCGGAGAGCGGCAGACCGATCGCGGCCCCGGCCGGCGAGACGTGCTTGTAGGAGGCAGCGGCCGGCTCGCCCAGCGTTGCCCGCAGCTCGCGGACCAGGCTCCAGGCGCTCATCGCGTCGAGCAGGTTGATGTACCCGGGCTGGCCGTTGAGCACCTCGAACGGCCACTCGCCGATCGCCGACGCGGACGCGGGCTGCTGGTGCGGATTGATCCCGTAGCGCAGGGCAATCGGCTCGGCCATGGCGCTCAGGCGACCAGGTCCCGCAGCGCGTCGTCGATCTCGATGAACTTGAACCGATATCCGAGGTCCAGCGTCCGCGTGGGCAGGATGCGCTGCGAGGCGAGCAGCACGCTCGCGCCCTCGCCCAGCGTCAGCTTGAGCGCCAGGGGCGGGACGGGCATCAATGCGGGACGGCTGACGGCGCGACCCAGCGCCGAGGAGAACTCCCGGTTGCGGACCGGCTTCGGCGAGGTCAGGTTGATCGCTCCCTCGACGCTCGGATTTTCCAGCGCGTGGACGATGGCGCCCACGACGTCGTCGATATGCACCCAGCTCCACCAGGCGCGGCCCAGTCCGATTGGTCCGCCCAATCCCAGCTTGAAGGGGAAGAGCAGACGCGGCAGCGCGCCGCCCTCGTTGGCCAGGATGATCCCGATCCGGGCCGTGACCGTGCGCACGCCCGAGCCCTGCGCCTCCGCCTCCCAGTCGACGCAGAGATGGGCGAGAAAGTCGTCCCCGGCCGGCGCCGACTCGGTCGATTCCCGCTCGACGCGGTTGCCGTAGTAGCCAATCGCCGAGGCGCTGACCAGCACGCCCGGCTTTTCGCCCGACTCCTGGATCGCCTGCACGACCTGGCGCGTCGTCTCGACCCGGCTTGCGCGCAGGGCCGCCTTGCGATCGCTGGACCAGCGTTGATCGACGATGCCTTCGCCGGCCAGATGCACAACGCCGGCCGCGCCCGCGACGGCGTCGGTCAGCCCGTCCCAGCCGGTCCAGGTGACGCCCGAGAGCGCGGCATGGGCGCGCGGATTGCGCGAGACAGCCGTGACATTGACGCCGCGACGGCGCAACTCGGCGATCAGCGCGCCGCCGACCAGTCCGCTCGCGCCGGTGATCACTACGTGCATGGCCTGTCTCCAGTCCAGCCGGTCCTGCTAGCCGCCCATGTTGGGCCGCACGGGATCGAGTCCGTGCATCCCGCGGATCAGGTTGATCTCACCGCGGTGACCGTTGAGATGCGTGCAGAGGTGCAGGGTGATCGACTCGCCCAGCGTTTCCGTGCGGTCGCCCAGCTTGACCTCCCGCGAGAGGTCGTCGTCGCTGAGCGAGTCGAGGAAGGCATGGGTCGATTCGTTGACCGCGTCCTGGTAAGCCCAGAACTGGTCCATGTCGCCGATCGCGACTGCTGAAGCTTCCTCGGTCGATTGACCGGTGCCGAAGCCGCGCTCGGGCAGGCCGGTCTTCTCGGCCCAGTTGCCCTCGCGCCAGATCTCGTTCTTGCCCTGCCAGGCCCCCTGGACGAGCAGGTCCTCGACCCGCGCCGCGTGCCACAGCACCCAGGCGACGGAGTGCGATTCGCCGTCGGGCACGAAGTGCAACTGCTCCTCCGACTGCCCCGTCCGCGCGTCGCGGAACCCGCCGTGGATGAAGCTGAGCATGTCCTTGATGTATCCAACCGCCGATTGACTCATGTCGCCGATCCCTTCTGATCGTTGTCAGGGTCCGATTCGTCCTCAGTATCGCTGCCTTCGCCCGAGCCCGCGTCATCGTCCGACTCGACCGACTCGTCCCCGGTCTCGCTCGCGGTTCCCGCCGAGCGCTCCGCCTCAGCGAGCAACTGGTCCAACTGCTCGAGGATCTGCGGATTAAGCGGCTCTTCGGCGCTGTCCGACTCGGAGGCGGTCGCATCCAGCACGTCCGGACCGTCGGTGTCCGCGCCCGCGGCGGGATCCATCTCGAAGCCGAACGCCCGCGACAGTTCCTGCGCCACGCGCGGATCCAGGCCGCTGGCCTCGGCCAGACGCTGGGCCATTTCGCGAAGCTGGTCCTCGCTGACGCCCATCGAGGTCAGCGTCTCCCGCACCAGCCGCTGGACTTCGACGTGATCCTGTCGGATCAGCGCGTCGGCGATCTCGAGCTGGGTCTCGATCGCGCGAAAGCCCATCCGCCGCTGCGATTCGTCGCGTTGCAACAGCGTCGACATCAGCTTGGTGAACAGGGTCGTCGTGCGCGCGATGCGCATCCGGTCGTCGGGATGCTCGGGAAACTCGCCCGTCACCGAGACTTCGAATCCCGTCTCCCGGTCGCGTGCGACGTACTGGTTGGCCATGTCTTGATGTTACGCCAGATTCAGGCCGGATCGTGGCGCGCGGCCTCGAGCAGGAAGCCGGAAACGGCCTCGATGAATCCCCGCGTGTTCTGCGAATGGACGTTGTGTCCGCAGTCCGGCACTTCGACCAGCCGGGCGTTGGGCAACTCCTCGACGAAGCGCTGCGCCGCGTCGGCCTGGAGGATGTTGCTCGACTCGCCCCGCACGAGCAGCGTCGGTCCCGCGAACTGGTGGAATCCGTCGGCGACGTCACGGCGGTCGGCCGCCGGGCGGCGGAAGCCGGGATCGTGCAGAATGCGGTCGGACTTGGCGACGTACTTGCCGTCCGAGCGATGCACCAGGTTATAGCGCGCCGTGCGCTCCATGTGCTCGCGCGAGCGGAACGGATCGTAGGCCGCGACCCGATCGATGAACTCGTCCAGATGGTCGAATTCGACGTTGCGTACGACGAAGTTGCGAATCTGCTCCGCGCCGCGCTGCGAGACCTCGGGGCCGACGTCGACCAGTACCACCGCCCGGGGCAGCGACGGCTCGCGCGCGGTCAGCCGCATCGTGACCATCCCGCCCATCGAGTGGCCCATCACGATCGGCGATTCGAGGCCGTCCTCGTGGATCAGGTGCAGTGCGTCGGACGCCATCTGGTCGGGGCCGTAATCGGCGTCGCGTGCCCATTCGGAGTCGCCGTGGCCGCGCTGATCGGGCGCCACGATGTGAAAGCGATCGGCCAGGTGCAGCGCGACCAGGTCCCAGCTATGCGCCGACTGGTTGGCGCCGTGCAGCAGCACGATGGTCGGGTTGGCCGGGTCGCCCCACTCGAGCAGGTGCAGTCGCAGGTGGTTGATCACCGTGTTGCGCGAGACGTAGCGCACGCTCGCCGCGTGCGAGATGCCCAGGTCGGCGGCCGACTGGCAGAGCGAGGCAAACTCGTCCGTCTGCGTCATGTCGACGGCATCGGCGGTGGGCGCGAAGATGTTCAGATAGGCCACGAGCGGGATGTCTCAGGTGCTGCTGGAGGTACGGAGGCAGTCTATCGCGGGGGATGGCTAACCTAGCCGTGAAACCGGAACACCACAGGACCGACAAGGACCTCCGATCATGGCATTCGCGCATCCCGAATATCTCGTCTCCACCGACTGGCTGGCAGAGCACCTGGACGATCCGAATGTCCGCGTCTTCGAATCGACGGTCTTCCTGCGACCGCGCGACGGCGGCGGCTATCGCGTCGAGTCGGGGCGCGCCGAGTACGAGTCGGGACACATCCCCGGCGCCGGCTTCCTCGACCTGCAGGCCGACTTCTCCGACAACAGCCAACGGCTGCGCTTCATGATGCCCTCGGCCGACGCCTTCGCCGAGGCCGCCGGCCGGCACGGCATCTCCGAGAGCTCGACGCTGATCCTCTACGACCGCCTGGGTTCGATGTGGGCAGCGAGGCTGTGGTGGATGTTCCGCTCGATGGGCTGCCGCAACGCCGCCGTGCTTGACGGCGGCTGGCGCCGCTGGTCGGACGAGGGCCGGCCTGCATCCACTGAGGAGGCGAGCTACGCGCCGGCCGCGTTCACACCGAGCGCCGACCTCGATCGCTTCGCCGACCTGGCCGAGGTCAACGCGTTCGTCGACTCGGGCGGGAGCTGCCTGATCAACGCGCTCGGGCGCGACCAGCACTCGGGCGCGGACGGCGGCCGGACCTACGGCCGCGCCGGACACATTCCCGGTTCGACCAACGTTCCGGCGATGGAACTGATCGACCCGGAGACCGGCCTCTACCGGCCGTCGGACGAACTCGCCGGCATGTTCGCCGAAGTCGCGCCGGACAAGTCGCAGCGGGTCGTGACCTATTGCGGCGGCGGCATTGCAGCCTCAAACGACGCGCTGGTGCTCAGCCTGCTGGGCTACGACAACGTCGCCGTCTACGACGCCTCAATGTCAGAATACGCAGCCAACGAGTCATTGCCGCTCGTCGTGGACTGATTGTCTCTTCCTCGTCATACCCGCGCTTGCCGCGGGTATCTCGCCGATTCCGGCTCAGACGTTGGTGGTCAACGCGGCGAGATGGCCGCGGCGGAGCGCGGCCATGACGAAGCAAGAGAGTTAAGTGAGGTCGAAGCGGTCGAGGTTCATGACCTTGTCCCATGCGGCGACGAAGTCGTTGACGAACCGGGCCTCGCCGTCGCTGGCGCCGTAGACCTCGGCCAGCGCGCGCAGTTCGGAGTGCGCGCCGAAGATCAGATCGACCCGCGTCGCCGTCCGCCCGGACCGGCTGTCACGGAACAGCTCGTCGGAGCCGTTGACGGGACTCCACTCGGCGGCCGGATCGAGCAGGTTGACGAAGAAGTCGTTGCTTAGCGCGCCCGGCCGGTCGGTGAGCACGCCGTGCGGCGTCTGACCGGTGTTGGCATCGAGGGCGCGCATGCCGCCGACCAGCGCCGTCATCTCGGGCGCAGTCAGGGTGAGCATTTCGGCTCGCTCGATCAGCAATTCCTCGCCCCGTCCGCGACGCCAGGTCTGCAGGTCCTGGTTCAGATAGTTGCGGAAGCCGTCCGCCTTCGGCTCAAGCACGGCAAACGACTCGGCGTCGGTCCACTCGTCCGACGCGTCGGTCCGGCCCGGAGTGAAGGGCACGGTCACGTCGTAACCGGCGTCGGCGGCCGCGGCCTCGACCGCGGCGCAGCCGCCCAGCACGATCAGATCGGCCAGCGAGACCTGCACGCCGTCGCTGCGCGAGGCGTTGAACGACGCCTGGACACCCTCCAGCGTGTCCAGCGCGCGGCCCAGTTGGGCCGGATCGTTGACCGACCAGTCGCGCTGCGGCGCGAGCCGCAGGCGCGCCCCGTTGGCGCCGCCGCGCTTGTCGGTGCCGCGGAACGACGAGGCCGAGGCCCAGGCCGTCGCCACCAACTGCGATCGCGACAGACCCGAGTTGATCAGCGCGGTCTTGAGCTCTGCGATCTCCGCCTCGCCGATCAACTCGTGATCGAGCTCAGGCACCGGGTCCTGCCAGATCAGCGGCTCGGTTGGGACCAGCGGTCCGTGGTACCTCGCGCGCGGACCCATGTCGCGGTGGATCAGCTTGAACCAGGCGCGGGCGAAGGCGTCTTCGAGTTCGGCCGGGTTCTCAAGGAAGCGCCGGGTGATCTCGGCGTAGGCCGGATCCTCGCGCAGGGCCAGGTCGGTGGTCAGCATCATCGGCGCGTGGCGCACGTCGGGATCGTGCGCGTCGGGCACGGTCGCCACCGCTGCCGCGTTGGTCGGCTGGAACTGGTGCTTACCGGCCGGACTCTGGATCAGTTCCCACTCGTACTGGTAGAGATTCTCGAGAAATCCGTTGTCCCAGGTCGTGGGCTGATCGGTCCAAGCGCCTTCGATGCCGCTGGTGATCGTGTCCGCGGCCATGCCCGAGCCGTGCGAGCTGTCCCAGCCGATCCCCTGCCGCTCGATGCTCGCGCCCTCGGGGTCTGCGCCGACGTGCGACTCCGGCGCCGCGCCGTGCGCCTTGCCGAAGGTGTGGCCGCCGACGATCAGCGCCACGGTCTCTTCGTCGTTCATCGCCATGCGCATGAACGTCCGGCGGATGTACTCGGCCGCCCTGCCGGGATTGGGATCGCCGCCCGGACCTTCTGGATTGACGTAGATTAGGCCCATGTGGTCGGCGCCGAACTGCTCGTCCAGTTCGCCCTCGCCGTCATGCCGCTGATCGCCCAGCCATTCCTCTTCCTCGCCCCAGTCGGTCTCGTCCGCTTCCCACGAGTCGGGGCGGCCGAAGCCGAAGCCGAACGTCTTGAAGCCCATCGACTCAAGCGCGCAGTTGCCGGTGAAGATCAACAGGTCGGCCCAGGAGAGCGCGCTGCCGTACTTCCGCTTGACCGGCCAGAGCAGCCGCCGCGCCTTGTCCAGGTTGGCGTTGTCGGGCCAACTGTTGAGCGGCGCGAAGCGCTGCTGCCCGGCTCCGCCGCCGCCCCGGCCGTCCGAGATCCGGTACGTCCCGGCCGCGTGCCAGGTCATGCGAATGAACAGCGGACCGTAGTGTCCGTAGTCGGCCGGCCACCAGTCCTGCGAGGTGGTCATCACCGCCTCGATGTCGCGCTTCAGCTCGTCCACATCGAGCCCCTCGAGCGCCTCGGCATAGCTGAAGTCGGCGTCCATCGGATCGGAGGCCGAGGTGTTGCGGCGCAGCGGCTTGAGGCTCAGTTGATCCGGCCACCAGTGCTGATTCGTGGTCACGGAGGGTCCCTTCAGGGGCGCATCGGCGAAAGAATTCCGAGCGCCAGACTCCACTATTCGAGTTGCCGTTTGACATGCCGTGTGACATGGCGGGCCGGGCGATCATGCTCACGGCGCACGCTGTCGCCAGCGTATCACCGCGCATTTGGCTGCCCGTGCGTCGCAGGCAGCGCAACCTGTCCCGCGTCAGTCGTGTTCAGTCGCCCGCCGAGATGCCTCGCAGCGCTCGATGAAGGCGACCGTTTCCTCGACAAACCGCTGCGATTCCGTGACCAGCGGCGCGTGGCCCGACTCTTCGAACGTCACCAGCGTGGCGTCGGGAATCTCCCGCGCCATGAACTCGGCTGCCGCATGAGGACAGATCGGATCGTGCCGGCCGGGAAACAGCGCCACCGGGATCTCGATCTCGGCCAGCGTCGACTCCAGATCGCAGGTCGCCCGCGAGTGTTGCGACCCTGCCCAGCAGGCCTCGGTCGAGGCGCGGAACTGCTGCCCCCAGACCTCGCGCGGCGGCGCGTCCTGATCGGGCGGCGTCAGCGCTTGACCGCCGAAGTTGGGCGAGGGCGGCCCGGCGACCAGGATCGCCTGTCCCACGCGCTCCGATCCGTGCCGATCCAGATAGGCCAGCGTCGTCCGCACGCCCAGCGACCAGCCGATCATCGTGATGTTGCGGTAACCCTGCCGCTCGATGAAGGCGGCCTGGTCGTCGGCGAACTGCTCGATGCTGTACAGCGACGCGTCGTCCGGCGACTCCGAGGGCGCGCGACCGCGGTGGTTGAGCGCGGCGCAGCGGAACCGGTCCGAGAGCGTGTCGATCAGGTCGGCCCAGAGCGAGGCGTTGCCCTGCGTCCCGTGTACGAGCACAATCGTGGACGCGTCGGGATCGTCGGGCCCTTGCTCGTGATAGAAGAGTCGCAGGCCGTTGATCTGGGAGAAGGGCATCGCTCGGCGTTTCGCTAGGATTCCAGTGACTTCGATGGGAGCATGCTATGACCTCGATCTGGGAGCTCGACACGCCGGCCTTGCTGGTCGACCTCGATGCCCTCGAACACAACGCCCAGCTCATGGCTCGTCGCTGCGCCGAGGCCGGCATCGCCTGGCGGCCGCACGTCAAAGCCTGCAAGTCCCCGGCCATGGCCCTGCGACTGCTCGAAGCCGGCGCCGTCGGCGTCACCTGCGCCAAGGCCACGGAAGCGCTGGCCATGGCCCGAGGCGGCGTGACCGACATCCTGATCGCCAATGAGGTCGTCAGCGATCAGAAGGTGGCCCGGCTGATCGAGGTCGCGCAACTGGCGACGCTCTGCGTCGCCGTCGATGACGCTGCCAACATCCGCGAGATCTCCGCTGCGGCCGACGCCGCCGGTGTGACCGTCGATTTGCTCGTCGACATTGACGTCAACCTGCATCGCTGCGGCGTCACGCCCGAGCAAGCGCCCGCACTCTGCGCGCTGATCTCCGATCTCCCCGCGCTGCGCCTGCGCGGCCTGATGGGCTACGAGGGTCACGTGATGGGCCTGCCCGACGACGAAAAGGAGCGCGAGACCGCCGCTTCCGCCGCGATCCTGGCGCACGCCGCTGATCTCTGTCGGCAGGACGGCCACGAGATCGGCGTGCGCTCCGGAGGCGGCAGCGGCAACTATCGCTACGTGCTGGAACAGGGCGTGCTCAACGAACTCCAGGCCGGCGGCGCGGCATTGATGGACCTGACCTACGAAGGGATGGGCGTTGAGGGCCACCGGCGCGCGCTGAGCCTCGTCTGCCAGGTCGTCTCGGCCGCCAACGCCGACCGAGCCGCAGGCGACGCGGGCTGGAAGGCGACCGGCCGCCACACCGGCCTGCCCTCAGTAATCAACCCCGCTGGCTGGCAGTGCGTCGGCCTCAGCGCCGAGCACACGCACCTGTCACGGGACGGCGGCGACCCATTGCAGATCGGCGACCGCGTCGAACTCGTCCCGCACTACTCCGACAGCACCGTCCTCCTGCATCGGACGCTCCACGCACACCGCAACGGCAAGATCGAGGAAGCCTGGGAGATCAGCGGATCCGGCGCGCTGCAGTGATGCTCTGTCTTCCTGCGCGTTGCGATACTCTTCAATCGCTGAGCGGGAGGAGCGCCGACCGATGTTGCTGACGCCGTATCGCGTGCTGGACCTGACAGATCAGCGGGGCATGCTGGCCGGACAGATCCTCGCCGACCTCGGCGCCGATGTGATCTGCGTGGAACCGCCCGACGGCTCCTCCGCGCGCTCCGTCGGCCCCTTCGCCGGCGACAATCCCAGCCCCGACCGCTCGCTCTACTGGTGGGCCTATGCCCGCAACAAGCGCGGCATCACCTGCAACCTCGATCACTCCGACGGCCAGGCCCTGGTCCGGCAACTGGCCGCAACCGCCGACTTCGTCCTCGAGTCCGACACGCCCGGCGTCATGAACGCCCGCGGACTCGGCTACGCCGATCTCTCCGCCCAGCACGAGGACCTGATCTACACCTCGATCTCCGCCTTCGGACAGACCGGCCCCAAGGCGTCCTACGAAGCAACCGACCTGATCCTCATGGCGGCCGGCGGACCGCTGATCCTCGCCGGCGGCGCGGGCCAGGCGCCGGTCCGCGTCTCAGTGCCCCAGGCCTGGTTCCACGCCTCCGGCGAAGCCGCCAGCGCGGCCATGATCGCCCTCTACGCCCGCAGATCGATCGGCCGCGGACAACACGTCGATATCTCCGCCCAGCAATCGGTCGCGGCCGCCTCGATGTCGGCCAACCTCGCCGCCTCGATCGGCGCCGCCGAGACCGCGCGCGTCGCCGGCGGCATGGCTGTCGGTCCCTTCACCGGCAAACTGATCTGGGAAGCCGCCGACGGCTACATCTCGCTCACCTTCCTCTTCGGTTCCGGCATCGGCCCGTTCTCCCGCAGACTCTTCGAGTGGATGTACGACGAGGGCGAATGCACCCAGGAAGACCGCGACCTCGACTGGATCGGCCTCGGCGCCGAGTTCATCTCCGGCCAGCGGCCGCTCTCCGAGTGGGACCGGCTGTTAAGCGTGGTTGGCGACTTCATCATCAAGCGCTCGCGAGGCGAACTGTTCCGCGAGGCGCAGGCGCGCTCCCTCCTGATCGTCCCGGTCACAACCGTGGACGAAGTCGCCGACTCCGAACAGTTCAAGGCGCGAAACTTCTGGCGCGAGCACGAGATGCCCGCCTGGCCCGAGCCCGTTCGCTTCCCCGGACCGTTCGTCCAGCTCTCCGCCAATCAACTCGAGTACCGCCGTCGCGCGCCGGACCTCGGCGAGCACAACGCCGAGGTCTACGCCGAACTCGGACTCGACGCCGCCGACCTGGCTCAGTTGCAGGAACGAGGGGTGATCTGATGACAGCCTCAGATGCGGCCGCACTGCCCAGCGCCCCGGGCATCCCCACCGAAGGAGCGCTCGCCGGCATCAAGGTGCTCGACCTGATGTGGGTCGTGGCCGGACCGACGGCGACCCGCGCGATGGCCGACTTCGGCGCGACCGTGATTCGCGTCGAGTCCGCCAACCGGATCGAGACCGCCAGGGGCATCGGCCCGTTCCACGACAACGCGCAGGGCCCCGATCACTCGGGCCTGTTCGGCAACATGAACATCAACAAACTGGGCGTGTCGCTCAACCTGGCCACCGCCGAGGCGCGCGAGGTGCTGCTCGACCTGATCGCATGGTGCGACGTCCTGGCCGAGTCCTTCTCGCCTCGCGCCATGCGCGCCTGGGGCATGGACTACGAGTCGCTCAAGGCCCTCAAACCCGATCTGATCATGCTCTCCACCTGTCTCTTCGGACAGGAAGGTCCGCTCTCACGCGTAGCCGGTTTTGGCACCATGGGCGCGGCCATCGGCGGCTACATCGCGCTCGCCGGCAACCCGGGTGAAGCGCCGATCGGCCCCTACTCCGCCTACACCGACTACCTCTCTCCGCGATTCGCGCTGCCCACCATCCTCGCCGCTCTCGATCATCGCGATCGCACCGGCGAGGGCCTCTACATCGACCAGGCGCAGGCAGAATCCTCGCTCCACTTCATGAGCGCCGCGCTGCTCGATTACACGATCAACGGCCGCGTGCCGCAACTGGTCGGCAACGCCGACCCCGACATGGCCCCGCACGGTTGCTACCGCGCCGCCGGCGACGACGATTGGGTCGCCATCGCCGTCCGCAACGACGCCGACTGGGCCAACCTCTGCTCCGCGATGGGCAGGGGCGAACTCACCTGCGACGACCGCTTTGCCGATCTCAGCGCTCGCAAGGCCAACGAAGGCGAACTCAACGAGATAGTCGGCGGCTGGACCGCCGATCACGGCGCGCTTGAGCTCGAATACATGCTGCAGGCCTTCGGCGTCCCCGCCCACGCCGTCTCCAACAGCGGGGCCGCGGCGGAGGATCCGCAGATGCGGCATCGGGGACACTTCGTCCGCATGGAACATCCGGTCCACGGCGGAACCGCCTTCGAGGCGGCCAAGGGCCAGATGTCCGAAACGCCGCCCAGCTACCGCTCCGTGGCCCCGTCGATCGGCCGCGACAACGATCTCGTCCTCCGCGACATCCTCGGCTACGACGACGAACGCATCGCCCAGCTCGCCATCGCCGACGCCCTCACCTAGCGCGCTCCCGCGCTAAACAGGCGCTCAGTTGGCAAACTTCGCCTTGACTCCCTGAGCCTCCCTTGGTACGTTTGTGCGTACAAGCACACGCGTGCTGGTTCGTCACGACGGCTCTGGAGTATTCGATCTCGCCATGGGCACACGCATCCCGCTCCGCGCCAGATTCCCCGGCGGCCGGACACTGTCCCGGGAGTTGCCAGTTCGCGCACAAACCTGGCCTGGAACCGCCAAAACCACTCCGGAATTGATCATTTCTGCCCCCCGTCTGCGCGCGATCTCCCGTAAAACACTGGAGATCGCAACCGAATCGGCCTCCAGGGAAAATTCTCGCGGCCCCGCACGCGTTCCGCTGTTCGCCGAGTGCCGCCGATCGGCGGTCAACGAGCCCGAGCGCATCCGAACCAACCCGAACAGCTTCGAACGCGGCGACCTGAAGAAACCTGAAAAAACCTGAAAAAACCTGAAAGCCCGTGATCCACGATCCTCAGCAAAACACTGGAGATCGTGTCTGGTTTTCGCCGATACGGGCCCCGAAAAAAAATCCACCCGAAACCTGAAAACGACGTTCCGCCGCTCTACCCTCCGTACGATGCGCGACGCCGGTCGCGCACATCGCGCAGGTCAGGAGGCTCCGAATGGCTGGACGACTGGATGGCAAGGTGGCCGTGATTACCGGCGCCGGTTCTGGCATGGGCCGCGCGACCGCTGAATTGTTCGCCCAGGAGGGCGCCCGCGTGCTCGTCATGGACCGCTGGGCCGAACGCGCCGAGGATGCCGCCGCCGGTATCGGCGAAGCGGCCGTCGCCTTCACCGGCGACGTCTCCCAGGGCGAAGATGTCCAGGCGATGTACGCCGCCGCGGTCGATGCCTTCGGCGGCATCAACATCATCTACAACAACGCCGGCATCGGCGTCCGAGAAGACAACGTCCGCGATTGCCCCGAGTCGGTCTTCGACGAGCTCATCGCAATCAACCTGCGCGGCGTCTGGCTCGGCATGAAGTACGGCATTCCCTACCTCGAACGCGCCGGCGGCGGATCGATCATCTCGACCGCCTCGATCGCCGGCATCACGGGCCTGTCGGGCATCGCCGCCTACTGCGCCTCCAAGGGCGGCGTGATCGCGCTGACCCGCGCGGCCGCCGGCGAGTGGGCCTCGAAGGGCATTCGCATCAACTGCATCTGCCCGGGCGCCATCGCCACACGCATCGGCGACGACTCCGAGGGCCAGCAGGACCCGGCCAACCTCGAACGCCGGCGAGAGCGAGGCGCCATCGCCCACCCGCTGGGCCGCGGCGGCGAGGGCCGCGACATCGCCAACATGGCGCTCTACCTGGCCTCCGACGAATCCACGCTGGTTACCGGACAGGCCATGGTGGTCGATGGCGGGTGGACCGCGATCGATCGCCGCTACAACGAGCTCGTCGGGCAAGAATTCTGATCCGCAGGGAGGACGACATGGGCAATCGACTCGAGGGCAAAGTCGCCGTGATCACCGGCGCCGGTTCGGGTATGGGACGCGCCACGGCCGCCCGGTTCGCCGAGGAGGGTGCGCGGGTGCTCGTCGTTGACCGCTGGACCGAGCGGGCCGAAGAGGCCGCAGGCGAGATCGGCTCATCGGCGGCGGCGTTCACGGCGGATGTCTCCGGCGGAGAAGACGTGCAGGCGATGTTCGCGGCCGCCGCCGAACGATTCGGCGGCGTCGACATCATCTACAACAACGCCGGTATCGGCGGGCCCGAGGGCAACGCGCGCGACTGCCCCGAAGAGCTCTTCGACCGCATCATGGCCACCAACCTGCGCGGCGTCTGGCTCGGCATGAAGTACGGCATCCCTCATCTGGAGCGCACCGGCGGCGGCTCGATCATCTCCACCGCCTCTGTGGCCGGATTGAGCGGGCTGGCGGGCATCGTCGGCTACTGCGGATCGAAGGGCGGCGTGATCGCGCTGACCCGCGCCGCAGCCGGCGAGTGGGCGGCCAAGGGCATTCGCATCAACTGCATCTGTCCGGGTCCGATCACCACGCGAATCGGCGACGACTCGCAGGGCCCGCCCGATCCCGGCCGCGCCGCTGCCTGGCGGGAGCGTGCGAGCCTCAGCACGCCGCTGGCGCGCTCGGGCGAGGGCATCGACATCGCCGAGGCCGCGCTGTTCCTCGCCTCCGACGAATCCAGCTTCATGACCGGCCAGGCCATCGTCGTCGACGGCGGCTGGACCTCCGTCGATCGGCGCTGGTACGACTTCAGCCCCACCGCCTACAACCCGGCAGGAGCGACGTCATGACGACACAGTCCGAAGGACGGCTGGACGGCAAGGTCGCCGTAATCACCGGCGGCGCATCGGGCATCGGCGAGGCAACGGCGCGGCTGTTCGCCTCCGAGGGCGCTCGCGTGCTGATCGCCGATCGCAACGCGGAGCGCGGGCCTGAGGTCGCGTCGCAGATCGGCGCACGCTTCATCGAGACCGACGTGCGCAGCGGCGAGGACGTGCAGGCCATGTTTGCCGCCGCCGACGAGGCCTGGGGCCGGATCGACGTGATCTACAACAACGCCGGCGTCGGTCCCAACGAAGACAACGTGCGCGACTGCCCAGAGAAGACATTTGACCTCGTCTACGACGTCAACATCCGCGGCGTCTGGCTGGGCATGAAGTACGGCATCCCCCACCTCGAACGCGCCGGCGGCGGCTCGATCATCGCCACGGCCTCGGTCGCCGGACTGGTCGGACTCTCCGGCATCGCCGCCTATTGCGCCTCCAAGGGCGCCGTCATCGCCATGGTCCGCGCCGCCGCCGGCGAATGGGCCTCGTCCGGGATCCGCATCAACTGCATCTGTCCCGGCGGCATCGCCACGGGCCAGGGCTGGCTGCCGGAGGAACGGATCGAGCAGACCCGCCGCGACTGGGCCAGTCTGCATCCCCTGGGCCGCTCGGGCGAAGCGATCGACATCGCCAATGCCGCGCTCTTCCTCGCCTCCGACGCGAGCGGCTACATCACCGGCCAGCAGCTCGTCGTCGACGGCGGCTGGACAGGCCCCGACAGCCGCTACGACACCCTCACCGGCCGCGACTGGACCCAGCTCTAGGCGGTTCGACCTATCATGGGCCCTGTCAAGCGCACGCAAGGGAATCAGTAATGGTCCTCCAGGAGCAGCAGCCCACGCTGGATGAAGTCCAGGCCGAATGGATGGACGCGCTCGATCGCGCGCTCGACGGCAGCGATGAAGAGTGGGCGCAATTCATGCATCTCACGCATCCGCCTCCCGAGTTCACCCCGGAAGAGGATGCTGAGGACATCGCCTCGGTCCGGGAGTTTGAGGCCAAACGCGCCCGCGGAGAGATCACGCTTGTCGAGGTCCCCGATCCCGAAGACAATCCCGACGATCCTGACCACGAGTTCTTCGTCCGCTTGGTGACAGAGTTTCCGGAGCACGTGGATATGCGGATGGACCGCAAGTTGCCAACGGTCGAAGGTCAGGCATTCTTGAGGCGCGTGCGGAGCACGTTTCCCGAGGCGCTGTTTCTCTTTGTCCCGCAGTTGGCGAGGGACGATTAGGCAGGTGCGGTACCGAGTCCGGTACAGCCCTGAGGCGGACTTGGAGCGATCTCGATTAGCGCCCGAACCGCGAGTTGTTGCCAATAGATACAAGAGATTGCTTGCTGGCGGACCGCATATGCCCGAGTCGCGGCAACTCAACCTGCCCGACCGTGACGACGTTTGGCGAATTCGCCTTCCGATCAGCGATTGGCGCATGATCTTCAGAGTCGACAACGCCAATCGAGAGATCGAGATCGTCCGCATCCGCCGCCGTAGCCGCGAAGATGTCTACGAAGGCTATGAGCAGTCATGACGCCGACCAGCGAGTCACGCGCTCCGGCGTCAGCTTCAGCAGTGGGCGCTCCTCCAGCCCCATCGACTCGTACTGCGGGTACTTGGCCCGAAGCGCGGCAATCGCCGCCGACGCCTCATCAACTCGCCACTCTGTTGGCCAGAGCACCCTCGCCGGGCCCCGCAAGAGGATCCACCACAGCCGATTCCAGTTATCGTCGTAGTGGTCGACCATCAGTGCGAACCTGGGGTTTGCCTCGATGTTCGTCAGCCGTTTGAGACGAAGCGTCGTCTTCGGTTTCTCGTCGATCGCGATGTAGACCGCATCGCCGACGACCTGGAAGACGACCGGCTGCAGGTGCGGATCGCCCTCGGCCGACGCCGTCGACAGATAGCCGTGACGCGCCGATTGGAGCACTGCGCGGACATCGTCGAGCGTCGCCATCGGATTCCTATACTCGCCTGACAGACCAGAGCCGAACGGAGGATCGCATGCCGGATCGACGCAAGCTGAGTGACTCAGAGATTAGCGGCCGACTGTCCGAGATCGCCGGGTGGTCCTACGCGGACGGCTCGCTCACCCGCAGCTTCCAGTTCGACAACTTCGTCGCCGCCTTCGGCTTCATGTCCTCGGTCGCGCTGCTGGCCGAAAAGCTCGACCACCATCCCAACTGGTCCAACGTCTACAACACCGTCGAGATCGCGCTCAACACCCACGACGCCGGTGGCGTCACCGACTTCGACTTCGTGCTGGCAAGTCAGATCAACGACGTCGCGGGCTAGTCCTGCAGCCACTCGACGAGCTGGCCTCGCGTCGCGTTCGCGCCGCTGATCACGAGCACAACCCGCTTGCCCGCGATCCGCTCGCGCTCATGCTCCGCCGCCGCGGCCGGCGCCGCGCCGGCCGGCTCGGCCATCACGTGCTGAACATCCCAGAGCAGCCGGATCGCGTCGAGAATCCGTGCGTCGTCGACGAGGATGAAGTCGTTCAGCCGCCCCCGCAGCAGCTCGATCGCCATCGGGAACGGCGTGCCCGTGGCGACGCCCTCGGCCAGACTGCGGTTCGGCCGATCGTCGAGCCGGCCCGATCGCCAGGCGTCGTGCGCCGCGGGCGACTGCGCCGATTGCGCCGCCCAGATCTCGGCGCGATGCTCGAGCCCGTCGCGCACCGTGACCCAACCGCACGACCCGCTGCCCCCGCCCAGCGGCAGCAGCACCAGGTCGGTTTCAGGCTGCTGCTCCTCCAGGACCTCCAGCGCCGCCGTGCCGACACCCGCGATCAACCGGGGCTCGATCGGCTCGACGTATCGCGCCCCACGCTCGGCGGCAAACTCCTCGGCCAGCCGCCGCGAGTCGTCGAACCGCTCGCCGACCAGCTCCACCCGGCCGCCCAGACGCCTCGTCGCCGCGACCTTGTCGGGATTCGCGTTGGCCGGCATGAAAATCGTCGCCGCCGCCCCGATCGAGGCCGCGCCGAAGGCGATCGACTGCGCGTGATTGCCGGTCGAAGACGTGACCAGACCGCGCTCGCGCTCGTCCTCGGTGAGCTGCGAGGCCAGGTAGACCCCGCCGCGCACCTTGAACGCCGAGGTCGGCGTCATGCACTCCAGCTTGAGCGAGACATGCGCGTCCCAGCGCTCCGACAATCCGGGGCTGTGGACCAACGGCGTCGGCAGCGACAGCGTGCGCCCGATAATCTCCCGCGCCCGGCGCACTTCCTCCAGCGAGGGCGCGGCTTGCTCGCCGCTCACGAGCGGTACTTCGCGATCTGCTCATCCTGTCGTTCGGCGATCGTCTCGGCCGAGCGGAAGTAGATGTCGGGCGGATCCCAGCCGTTCAAGCCCGCGTAGGTATCGATCTGCGATCGGTGGTGAATATCGTGCTCCATCATCATCAGCAACAGCCGCCAGCCGCTCAGTGTGGCGCCGGGCGTGTCGATCATCTCGATCTGACGCGTCAGACCCTCGGGCCCCACCTCGGTCACCAGCCGGCTGAACTCCTCGAAGCTCGCGTCGAGCGCCGGCCCCCAGAGCTTCGGACTCGACACGTCCGGCGGTTCGGGCGAGATCCAGCCCTCGCGCCGGTAGGCGCTGGCGAAGTACAGCCGCGATCCGCACATGTGCCCGATCAGCTTGTTGATCGACCACGCCATCTCGCCTTCTCCGCCCTGGGGCGTCCAGCCGTCCGCCTCGGGCGGCAGTGCCGTCACATCGCGAACGGCGCGGCCGTTGACCGACCTGAAGTAGCGCAGAAAGACATCGATATCGGTAAACACGCGGCCCTCCCCAGTCTTGGAAGTCTCAGGGCTCCAGCGCCTGCTGATGCTCGGGCTCGAGCAGACCCGGATCGTCGTTGCGCACGGCGTTGACCCTGGTCGACACCGCCTCGCCCACGAACGAATCGTCGGGCGGCAGATCGAGCAGCGGCAACACCGACTCCAGCTCCTGGTTGCCCGGATCGAGCCAGGCCTCCTGCCGATCCGGCGGCAGCACCACCGGCATCCGCGAGTGGATGCTCGCCAGCGCCTCCGCCGCTTCGCGGGTCAGGATTGTGAACGTCATCGCCGGACGGTCGGGCTCTGGATGCCAGACGTCGTAGAGACCGGCGAACAGGAACGGTTCGCGGTCGGCGCGGTGGATCCAGTGCGGCTGACGCTCCGTCTTCGGCCCGCTCCACTCGTACCAGCCGTCGGCCGGGACCAGGCAGCGCTGACGCTTGAACGGCCGCGCGTAGGCCCGGGACTCGGCCACCGACTCCGAGCGCGCATTGATCTGCCGCGCCGCCCGCTTGGCGTCCTTCGCCCACGAATTGACCAGTCCCCAGCGCGCCGGCTGAGCGGCAAACTCCTCGCCGTCAGCGAGCAAAATGGGGTGGAGCTGCGTCGGCGCGATGTTGAAACGCGGCGTGAAATCGCCGCCGAACAGCTTCACGTTCAGCCGCTGTACGGCCTCGACGAACTCCAGCGAATCGACCGTCAGCGTGAATCGTCCGCACATGCCGCCAGTGTACGCACGTCTGCGCCTAGCATGGCTGGCAGTGAGTGGATCGCCCTCACCGGCTCCGCCCGTGAATCCACAGCCACAGATCCCACAGCACTCCGAAAGGACCGCAGATGCCAGAATCAGACAGCGACGCCACCGTCATCCTCGACAAGCGCGACGACGGCGTGGCGCTGATCACCCTGAACCGGCCCGAGCGCATGAACGCCTTCGGCGACGACCTGCTCCAGCGGCTCTCCGACGCGCTCGTCGACTGCGAGGACGACCCCGAGATCCGCTGCGTCGCGCTGACCGGCGCGGGACGCGGATTCTCGGCCGGCGCCGACATCAACAACATGAGCCGCCGCTCCGACGCGCCGCCGCCCGGACCCGGCGTCAGCAATCGCCGCAGCCACCGCAGCCAGCAGCAGACCACCGGCATGCTGCACGAGATGGGTACGCCGACCGTCTCGCTGGTCAACGGACCGGCCGCCGGCGGCGGACTCGGACTCTGCCTGGCCACCGACTTCCGCATCGCCTCCGACCGCGCCCGCTTCGTCACCGCCTTCCGCAACATCGGCGTCTCCGGCGACTACGGCGTGGCCTGGTTCCTCAACCAGATGGTCGGCATCACCCGCGCCCGCGAGCTCTTGATGCTCGACCGCCGGATCAACGCCGACGAGGCCGAGGCGCTGGGCATCGTAACCCGCGTCGTGCCGCACGACGAACTCTTGCCCGAGGGACTCGCCTTCTGCCGCGAGCTGGCCCAGGGGCCGACCGCCGTGCTCTCGATGATGAAGTGGACGCTCAACTACGCCGCCACCGCCAGCCTCAGCGACTCGCTCTACCAGGAAGGCGCGCACGTCGGCCTCTCCTTCACCGGCGAGGACAACAAGGAAGCGGCCAAGGCCTTCCTCGAGAAGCGGCCGCCCAACTTCATCGGCCGCTGATCGGCTGTGAGGTCTCCGGATAAACCGAACCCCCGGACGCGATGTCCGGGGGTCGGCCAGGAAGCGGGGCCGGGCGAGCGAGAAACCCGTGCCCCTGAGTGCGCCGGGCGGTCGCTCCCGGCGTGACTCTCGTGTCGGTTGGCCGATCGCCGCTCACGCTCCGTGAGCAGGCGGGCTGACCGATGGAGCCGTGCTCAAGACACGGGTTCTGGTCTGCGCGGCGGTTCGCAAACTCGCAAACCGGCGCGCCGTCTCCCTCGGTCGCCTACGGGGTTAGCTGACGGGTTCGGCGCAAGGGAGCGCGCCGTGCGACTCTTCGGCTCCAGGAGCGGACGAATCGCATTCACCCCAAGTTGGTGGGTCCCCCGCTCCCCGCCCGGTCAGACCGCGCGGGGATTCGGCCCCAATATTCAGTTGTACAACTCAGCCTATCGATTCCCCCCGCCAAATGCCACCCACATCACGGCAAGTTAACCGAACCCGCCCCCTCCGATCCGCCGATACAATGAACACGGCTCCCCGAGCATCGAAGGGCAATCCCATGCCGCAAGAGCTCAAGCAGCAGGTCACCGTCCAGCCCGGCGGCAAGCTCGAACTCGTCTGCCCGGAACTTGAAGCAGGCCAGACCGTCGAAGTCGTCATCCTCCACGAGCCCGCCCCGCCCCGCCGCACCATCTGGCAAATCATCAACGACGGCCCCCGCGAGCGCCTCTTCAAGACCGGCAAAGAGGTCGACGACTACCTCGCCGAAGAGCGCGCCTCGTGGGATCGCTGACCCTGCCCAGCCCCTGCTTCACGCAGGGACCCGCTCGGCTCCCCGCTTTCCCCCGCGGAGCGGGTGGTGAGGCCGCTGCGCTACCATGACCCCCACAGGAGCCTTGCATGGTCACTGAACCTGCCGACCCGCAGATCGACTACTGGGCCGACAACCTCGAAGAAGAACTCATCGAGGTCGGGATGGAGGCGCCCCAGGCCAAGGCGTTCGCCCGCGCCTTCCAACTCGGCATGACCCGTGTGCTGTCGCAGACCGCGACCAAAGCGGACTTGACCGTGCTCGCCACCAAAGAGCAGCTCCAGATGACTCGCGAAGACCTCCAACGCGGCCTCGACCAGCTCCGAGAAGACCTCCACCGCGGCCTCGACCAGCTGCGCGCTGAGTTCCACTGCGATTTCGACGAGTTCCGCGCTGACATCGACCGCCGTTTCCGCACGCTCTACTGGATCATGGCCATCGGATTCTCCGGCATGTTCGCCCTCATGGCCGCCATCCTCGCCCGCCTCTAACCCAATCCGATCCCCTTTCCCCAATGAGACCCATCCAACGTCGCCCCCGCGCAGGCGGGGGCCCGCACGGGCTGCCCCTGGCCTGATAAGGCCTCCCGTCACCCCCCTACGTCGCCCCCGCGTAGGCGGGGGCCTGGCCTGAACAGGCGGCGGCAGCCCCTCCCCATGCACTCTCTCCCCCCTTCAGGGGGGAGATGTCACGGAGTGACAGAGGGGGGTCCGCCCCTCCCCGAATGTTGCCCCAACGTAATTTGTGCCGCTTCGGTATCGCCAACCCCTTGACGGGGGGGGGGGGGGGGTATAGGACGCTTTTCCTTGTCAGCTGTGTGGTCGGCAAGGGTTGCCGGCGCCCCCCTGATTCCCGTGGAAAGGGAGAAGACATGATTGGATCACTTGCGCGCAAGCGCACCAATGTGGTGGCTTTGGCGACACTGCTCGCCCTCGTCGCTGCGATGTTCACGGTGATGCCGTCGGCGAGAGCGGCGATCGCACTGGGCGACTGTACTGCCGACACTGCTGAAGCACCCTTCACAAACGATCTCGGTAACACCGACTCGTGTGACATTCCAGGCACCACTAGCCCGGACGCAGTCGCGGATAGCGCAGAACTGACTGCCACTACAGTCGGTGAGTACCTGCAGTCGAGCGACGACGAGGTTGTCACGATCAGTGGCTCGACAGTCACGGCCGCTGACTTCGGCACTGCAACTGTGACGCACCGCACGGTAGTGGCGGATGGTCCAGACGAGGGTGATGACCCTGATGTCACCGATGTCGTCTACCTGTTCGAGGTCCATCGCTTCGAGATCACAAAGATCGACTTCGGCGACTCCGACAACACGGTCAGGGCGAGCGCAACCACACCGCTGACCGTCACCGTTACCGCGTCGTACTCGCCCAACGCGCAGAGCGACACTGCAGCAGACGGCCCGAGCATTTCCCTTACCGTGCCTGCGCCGTTGGCCATTGTCAGTGGCGAGGGCAGGACGGCTACGCGGGTTCAGACCGCATCTGCAGTCGGCGACCAGGTCAGCGCAGTTGATGGCGATCCAGCTACCGATGGCGACCAGCCTTCGGTCCGGATCTCGGCAACGTTCCTGGTGTCCACCGCGGGGGTGCCAACCGGCGATTACACCGTCACCGCTAGCGCCGACTCGCAGGAAGCTGCGACAGGTCGCGTGACGGCCAGCGACACTGAAACGCTGACCGTTACAGACGATGCTGGCGCTGGGCTTGGTAGCGCAACCTTGTCGCTCGGCAACGTCATGGACGACAACCCGGCGACAATCAAGGATGAGACAATTCCTGAGTCTGGAACGGTCCTCGTCGGTGGCAAAATCAACCTGGTGGTGCAGGCCTTCAACAGTCTTGGTTCCAAGTCGAACCCTGGCGATGTCTCTGAGATTCAGGTCATCGCAGGAGGCGGCAGAGTTGACTTCGGTGTTACTGGGGTAACTGGCAACGTTCTTCGGGAAGAAGAGACAGGTGAGCGAGTTGGCCAAACGGTGAAGTTCTCCCTCAGCAAGGCGAACAGCAAGCCCGGCACAGTAGATGTGTACGCCCTGGTCATTGGTCCTGGCACCTCCATCACGACTGAAACGGTCACGCTGACCTTCTCAGGTACACCGACAGGCTTGTCGGTCGCTGACGCTACCGAAGCACTGCTTGCAGTGAATGAGGCTGGCGCTGACGATGACACTGTCAAGCTTGAGGTCACGGCAACCGATGATGGTGGCAACAAGGCAACCCCGCCGACTCGAGGCGTTCGGATTGTCATCACTGGTCCAGACGACAAGAGCGTGTTGCGCTCGAAGATCGACGCATCTCAGCCGACGAAGTCTGGCACGAAGTACTACATCACACTGACCGGCAAGGGCACCCAGGCGGCGCCGTTGGCCGCCGGCGAGTACACCGTCACGGTGAGCCAGGGAGAGCTCGAGGACACGGCGACGTTCAACGTGGCCGGTGCCGCTGCGAACATCGAACTTGCCGTAGACAACACCAGCCCCGGTGACGACGATGCCTTCGTCACCGCGACTGCCACTGTGACCGACAAGGACGGAAACTCCGTCTCCGACGGCACTGAGGTCACCTTCGGAGCCAGCGGCAACGGCGCCATCTTGGACTTGGTCGGCAACGCCGGCAAGATGACCAAGGACGGCGTGGCCACTGCGACCTTTGTTGTGATCGGTGATGGCCGCTCAGTGATCTCGGCAATCTCTGGCAGCGGCAAGGCAGCCACTACGGTCAACAGCACCGCTGGCGCCGCCGACACCGCCGAGGCCGAGGAAGTCACCCTTGGCTGCCTGAGCGAAACCAGCGGCTTCGCGACCTACACCTGCGACACCGCCAGCTCGGCCTCCGAGCTCTTCGCCCTGGTCTCGGGCCGCGGCGCGACCGCCATCCACCTGTGGAACGGCTCCGCCTGGGTCCGCTACTCGGTCGTCAACGGCAACGAGGTTCCCGGCTCGACCGACTTCCTGGTCACCGACAACGACATCCTCTACGTCAGCAACTAGCCGGACGGGCGCTCTTTCCCCTCCCTCTCCCCCGGGAGAGGGAGGGGGTGAGGGCCCCGCCGGGTTGCAGGCGACCGAATGAAAGGACGCTGACATGCAACGGATCATCACAGTTGCGCTGGGTGTCGTGATCGCGCTGGCGGCGCTGGCCGCCGCGACGGCCCAGGACACCCCGCCGCACCGCTTCTACGGCACCGACGCCACCGCCGGCGACACGATCGGCGCGGTGGACGCGGACGGGAACGAGCTCGGCTCGGCCACCGTCGGCGACGACGGGAGCTGGTACATCGACGTTCCGGCCGCCGCGGCCGAGAGCGCGAGCTTCACCGTCAACGGCGAAGCCGCCGACGCAACGATCGTCGCTTCGACTTCCGACAGCACGGGCGTCACCCTGACCGTCGCGATGAGCGACGACGACTCCATGATGGAGGAGGGCGACGAGGACTCGATGATGGAAGAGGGCGACGGCGAGGACTCGATGATGGAGGACGACGACGAGGGCGCCATGCTCGACGACGAGAACGAGTTCCCCGACACGGGGAGCGGTGGTCTCGCTGACAACGGCAGCGGCGTCTCGGCCGGCCTGATCGGCCTGCTGATCGCGCTCTCCGCGGCATCGGTGACTGGTCTCGGTCTGCGCCGGATGCGCAACCGCGCTTAAGCCCTTTCGCGCGGAAGCGATGCCTGACCGGCATTGGCCGAGTAACGGCACGGAGAGGCGGGGTCGCAAGGCCCCGCCTCTTCCGCGTCTCCTCAGCCAGCTTCCCGCCCCCACTCCACCCCCGTCATCAACCAAACGTAAATCCCCGTCCCCTCTCCCCGAGGGAGAGGGTTAGAGCCTGCCCCCGCGTAGGCGGGGGGTGAGGGCCCTCCCCCTCAGGGCTTGCAGCCCATCGCCAGCAGTTCCTTGCGCAGATCGTTGATCTGGTCGTAGATCCGCCGCAACTCGGGGTTGGGCCGACCCAGCGGGCCATCGCCCGGCTGCGGCGGCAGCTTGCCCGGCATGTCGTCGGCCAGCAGGTTCAGCCGCGCCCGCTCGGCGCGGATCTCTTCACAGCGTGCGTCGTCGGCCATCGTGATCCTCCTACGTGTGTCGCGCTCGATGCGCCCGATCGAGCGCCTCCGCCTCGACTCGGGACAATGCCGCCCGCGAGCTCAGCTCCAGGCCCAGCGCCGCCGCCTCGCGGCCGATGCGGAACAACGACAGATTGTCGGGCGTCTCGATCGTCAGCGACAGACCGTCCTCGACCTGCAGCGTCTGCTGCACCTGTCCGCCGGTGCGCTGGACGATCTCCTCCAGCGCGGCGAGCACGTCGTCCAGCGGCTGCGCGGCGTCCCAGCGGGCCTCGGTGAGATAGAGCGGCATGGGTCGTATCGTAGTCGCATCGCACGGTTCTGAAGGTCTGAAGGGGTTGGCCATGGAGCGCATCGGATTCATCGGGCTGGGCATCATGGGCGTGCCGATGGTCGCCAACCTGATCCGGGCCGGCTACGCGCCGACCGTCTGGAACCGCTCCCAACCGGGAATCGACGCCTGCGTCGAGCTCGGCGCGACGCCTGCCGACTCGCCGCAGGCGGTCGCCCAGACCTCCGACATCCTGATCACGATCGTCACCGACTCGCCCGATGTCGAGGATGTGCTGGTCAACCGCGACGACGCCGCGATCCACGGGCTCGCCGAGGGCGCGGTCGTGATCGACATGTCGACGATCTCCCCGGCCGTCACCCGCGATGTCGCCGCCCAACTCTCGCAGCGCGGCGTGTCGATGCTCGACGCGCCCGTCTCCGGCGGCGACACCGGCGCCAGGGCGGGCACGCTCTCGATCATGGTCGGCGGCGAGGCCGACGTGCTCGATCGCTGCCGTCCCGTGCTCGAGGCGATGGGCTCGACGATCACCCACTGCGGCCCGACCGGCGCCGGTCAGACGGTCAAGCTCTGCAACCAGGTCGCCATCGCGGGCGCGCTGCTCGGCGTCTGCGAGGCGCTCTCGCTGGCCGACAAGTCGGGCGTCGACCAGGAGCGGATGCTGGCCGCGATCTCGGCCGGCGCGGCCGGAAGCTGGCAGCTCACCAACCTCGGACCGCGGATCGCCGCCGGCGACTTCGCGCCCGGCTTCATGGTCCGGCTGATGCAGAAGGATCTGCGGCTCGCGCTCGAGGCCGGCGGCGATGTGCTCCAGCCGCTGCCCAACACCTCGCTGGTGCAGCAGCTCTACTACCAGCTCCAGTCCTCCGGCCTCGGCGACGAGGGCACGCAGGCGCTGGCGCGCGTGGTCTCAGGCCTGGGGCAAGGGGTCCGGCACTCGTCCTAGTGCGAGTGCATCTGGCCGATCGTCTCGTCGGCGTGGGCCAGACGCTCGGCGACGTGCTGCAGCATCGCCCAGAGCACGGTCGCGCTGGCGCTCTCGGCGAACGAGTTGCGCAGGATCTGCAGGCACTCGGTGTCTTCCTTGGCGACCACCGTGGCCGAGCGCGGCCGGCCCAGCAGCAACGCCATCTCACCGAAGAAGTCGCCCTCGCCGAATGAGGCCAGGTGCTGCTGGTCGTCCGATTCGTAGGCCTGATAGACATCCACCGAGCCGCTGCGAATGATGTGCAGCGTGGTGCCCAGATCGCCCTCGCGATCGATCACCTGCCCCGCCCGGTAGTCCTGAATCTGGACCCAGCCGGCGATCTCGTGCAACTCGTCGCGGTCGACGCGAGAGAACAGCGAAGTGTTGGCGAGCATGTCTTCGATCGAAGTTGGCATCTGAGCCTCCCCAGCTTCGTGACCTGCCGCTCCGGGTGCGGGCGCAGGTCGTACGCGCTTCCTGTGCAAGATAGCGGTTGCCTCGCCCGATGCCCCCATCGCACCCGAACCGCGACCGCCGGAAGGGTATGACGCATGACACAGGCCGCGCCGCGCCTCTCAAACAGCCGCGGCGAACCGACTAGCTCAGCTCGTCGCGGAAGTCCGGGTGCGCAATCCGTCGCAGCGCCGCGGCCCGATCGCCGAGCGTCCGACCGGCCAGTTCGGCCATCCCGAACTCGGTCACAATCCGGTCCGCCAGCGTGCGCGGCGTCGTCACCACCGCCTCCGCGTCCAGGTGACGGACGATCCGCGAGACCCGGCCGCGCGCCGCAGTCGAGGACATCGCCACCACCGAGACGCCGCCGTTGAGCATCGCTCCGGCCGCGAAGTCCGGCTGACCGCCCGGTCCCGAGATCTGCCTCGAGCCCAGCGACTCCGCGTTGATCGTCCCGTCCAGCGCAACCTGGACCGCCGAGTTGATGCCGACGAAGTTCGTCTGCCGCGCCAGCACCTCCAGCGAATGCGTGTACCCGGCCGGCGCCATGCAGACCGCCGGATTGCGGTCCAGCCAGTGGAAGAACTCGGCGCTGCCCGCCGCCTCGGTTGTGATGATCAGCTCCGGCGCGGTCGCCTTGCGCGTCCCGCTCAGCGCGCCCGACTCGGCCAACTGCATCACGCCGTCCGAGATCAGCCCCGAGTGAATCCCCAGGTCGCGCCGGTCGCCCAGCATGCCCATGATCGCCTCCGGCACGCCGCCGATCCCGAACTGTAGCGTCGCGCCGTCGGTGACCAGCTTCGCCACCGCCGCCGCGATCTCGCGCTCGAGCGCCCCCGGTTCCGAGCGGCGCAACTCCAGCACCGGACTCTCCAGCGGGACCAGCCAGTCGAATTCCTCGCGCCGCAGCTCGGCCGCGCCGAACGTGTAGGGCAGATTCGGATTCACCTGCGCGATCACCAGCGGCGCCGTCCGCACCACGTCGACGATCCCGCCCACCGACGTGCCCAACGAGTACTTCCCTTCGGGCCCCGGCTCCGAGACCTGAATCAGCAAGGCGTCGGCCGGCAAGGGACCGTCGGGCCGGAACAGTCCCGGCACCTGTGCATAGGTCGAGGGAATGTGCTCCAGCGCGCCCGCCGCCTCGACATCGCGCAGCGGTCCGCTGGTTTGATAGGTCGAGAACCGGAACGGCTCATGCGGATGGTCGAGCGGCGCCACATGCGCGAACAGGTTGCCGGTCGCAATCTCGATCAAGGTCCAGCCGCCGCGCAACGAGTCCAGCGCGTCCAGCAACCCCACCGGCGTCGCCGACATCGGCGGCACCACCACCCGAGCCCCGTCGGGAATCGACCGCAGCGCCTGCTCGGCCGCGCCCTCACGCCCTGCCCGCGCCGAGGAACGCGGCGGGAGGAAGTCGTCGAAGTTCATCGGACTCATGCGCGGCTCCTCCGATCGTCCTGTTCTGCGAGCAGCGAAACGCGCCGCCCGAACGATCGGACGGCGCGTCTGCGTCTCGCCGCTCCGGGCGACGCCAGAACTATGGCTGCGAGATATCGAGCACGCCGCGGGCGACCTCGCCCGCCTGCATGGCGCGGAACGCCTCGTTGATCTCGCCCAGCGCGAAGCGCTTGGAGACCAGCCCGGTCAGGTCGAGCTTGCCCTGGCGGTAGAGATCGAGCAGCTTCGGCATGTGCTCGCGGAACCGGGTCGAGCCGTACATGCAGCCGATCGCCTTCTTCTCTTGCAAGAACTCCGGACCGGGCAGGCTGACCTCGGATCCGAGCGGCATCATCCCGACAATGCAGGCGGTCCCGCCGGCGCGGACCATGTCCCAGGCCTGACGCGCCGCGTGTACGTTGCCAATCGCCTCGAACGCGATCTCAACGCCCATACCCGAGGTCAGCTCCTGCACGGCCTCGACGGCGTCCACCTCGGAGGCGTTGATCACATCGGTCGCGCCGAACTGCTCGGCGTACTCGAGCTTGTTGGGCAGGATGTCGACCGCGATGATCCGGCTCGCGCCCGCGATCCGGCATCCCTGGATCACGTTGAGTCCTACGCCGCCGCAGCCGATCACGGCCACGACCGAGCCGCCCGGCACCTTGGCCGTGTACAGCGCCGCGCCGACGCCGGTCATCACGCCGCAGCCGACCAGTGCCGCCTCGGCCGGCGGAATGTCCTCGGGAATCTTCAGGACTCCCGATTGAGAAGTCAGCATGTACTCGCCGAAGGAGCCCACGCTGGCCATCTGCACGACCGGTCGGCCGTCCCAGTTCAGGCGGTCCATGGCCAGTTGCGCGCCGGCAGGGTCGGGACACAGGTTGGGCTCGCCGCGCAGGCACCAATAGCACTCGCCGCAGAAGGGGCGGAAGGACATAATCACGTTGTCGCCCGGCTGGACGTAAGTCACGTCGTCGCCGACCGACTCGACCACACCGGCAGCTTCGTGGCCCAGCACGGCGGGAAGTCCGCCGAATGCCGCAGCCCACTTGCCGTCGACGAAGTGGAGGTCGGAGTGGCACACGCCCGATGTCGTGGTGCGCACGAGCACTTCGGTCGGCCGCGGGTCGCGCACGTTGATGTCGTGCACCTCAAGCACCGAGCGGTCGCCGTCCTTCTCCTGGTTGGCAGGATCGAAAATGGCAGCTTTCACGTTGTGTCCTTCCCAGGGATCACTCTTCCAGCGCCGCGCGATCCAGCGCGGTCGCGCCCCATGTTAGGTGAGCGTGATCGGCGGAACAATACGCCTCGCGTGGCCGATTCCCTACGCCGGCGGCAGCAACCCGAACAGCCGCCGCTTCTTCTCGGGCGGCTTGCGACGCTCCTGCACCTGCTGCGCCGCCAGTTGGACCAGCTCCAGCATGCCTCGCGCCGACCAGCGCTCCTCCTCCAGCCAGGCGGCCAGCTTCGCGTCGGCGACCGCGACATTGCCGTCGATCCGGCGCTCGTGGAATCGCTCCAGCCGCCGCACGATCCGGTACGCCGTCAACGAGAATTTGAGCACCACGACGAGAAACACGAAGGCCACCAACGCCGCCCCGATCCCGGCCAGCACCAGCACCGCGTCGCGCAACTCGGCGAGGTCGTCGAAGACCGCCAACTCAACCATCGGCTACCCTGCCCCTCGGAGGCCAACCATGCCAAGACGAGGACCCACCGAGAGTCTCATCCTGTTCCAACTGCTGCTCGGAGCCGGCTTCCTCGGCATGGTCGTCTGGACGATCCTCGCCTGGGCCGGGGCGTTCTAAGGCAACCGGCCGCCGCTGCTACGCGAAGTATCGACCCTGGATATTGCGCGCGATCACCATCCGCTGAATCTGGTTGGCGCCCTCGAAGATCTGGAAGATCTTGGCGTCCCGCATCCACTTCTCCAGCGGCAGTTCCCGCATGAAGCCGACGCCGCCGCAGACCTGGACCGCGTCCGTCGTCACCTTCATCGCCATGTCCGAGGCGAACGTCTTCGCCTTGCTTGCCTCCTCAAGCTCGAACGGCTGGTTCGAGGAAGCCATCTCTCCTGCGCGCCAGGTCAGCAGCCGCGCGGCGTCGATCGCGATGTCCATGTCGGCCAGCATGAATCCCACGCCCTGGTGCTCGATCAGCGGCCGGCTCATCGTCTTGCGCTCGCGCGCGTAGTCGGCCGCGTACTCGAATGAGGCGCGGGCCAGACCGACCGCGAACGCGCCGATCCAGGGCCGCGTCGCCGCCAGCGTGCCCAGCGCGCCGCGGCCGCCCGAGCGGAAGTCGGGATCCGGGTCGCCGAGCCGGTTCTCCAGCGGAATGCGCACATCGTCAAAGGCCAGGTCGGCCGTGTGCGAGGCGCGGATGCCCATCTTGTCCCACTTCTTGATCTGGCTGAATCCCTCCGCCTCCTTGGGCACCACGAACGCCGACACATCGCGCCAGCCCTCAGAGTCGGATTCCCGCGCGAAGACCACGGTGATGTCGGCGATGCCGCCGCCCGTGATGAACCGCTTCGTCCCGTTGAGCACATACTCGTCGCCGTCGCGCGTGGCCCGGGTCTTAATCATCGCCGCGTCCGAGCCCGCGTCCGGCTCGGTCAGGGCCAGCGCGCCCAACCGAAGCTTGCCGTCCTCCGCCGTGCACTCGGGAATCCAGCGCTCGTTCTGCTCCGGCGTGCCGATCACTGAGATCGCCGTCGCCGCCAGTCCCGAGACCTGCGTCCCCAGCGCGATCCCCGCGCAGCCCCAGCTCAACTCCTCGGCCGTGATCATCGCGGTAATCCCGGGCTCGGCCGACAGTCCGCCCAGCGGAACGCCCGTCAGCCCGATCTCCGCCGCCTTCTCGGCGACGTCCCAGGCATACTCGTCGCGCTCGTCGTACTCCATCGCGACAGGCCGAACCTCGCTCTTGGCGAACTCGTGCGCCGTCTGCTGGACCATGCGGTCGGCTTCGGAGAGCTGGAATGTCGTCATCGTCGGGTTCGCCTTGCCTGAATCTGTCGGACCGGATGAGTTGATCTTACGGCGGGAGCCGATGCGCGCTGTTGCAGAGGCGGCAGCCGATTGAGCAATCGCGCTGTCGCGAAGGCGATCTCGTCGACCGCCTGCTCAAACGCCTCTTCGTTCCTCGCCGTCGGCTGCGGCATCCCGCTCACCTTGCGTACGTACTGTCGCGCGGCCTCCCGCACTTCAACCGCGCCGGCCGGACCCTCCGGCAGGCGCAGTCGCTTGATCGATCTGCACATGGTCGATTCCTAGAACCCGCTGAACTTCGGCTCGCGTCGCTCGACGAAGGACTGCACACCCTCGACCCGGTCGAACGAGTTCTGCACCAGCGGCAGCACGCCGCCGGAGAGCTCAAGTGCCGACTCGTAGTCGAGATTCGCCGTCCGGTAGGCCATCAGCTTGCCCACTTTCTGACCGATCGGCGGACCATTCTCGACCTCCTGCGCAAACTCCCGCAGCCGCTCCTCGAAGTCCTCCGGCTCGACCAGGTAGTTGCTCACGCCCGCCTCGTGACCCTCCTCGGCGCTCATGAAGCGACCGGTGAACATCAACTCCATGGCTTTGCGCCAACCGATGATCTTGGGAATCGCCCAGAAGCCTCCCAGGTCCGCGTACAGCCCGCGCTTCACGTAGGCGACCTGGTAGCGGGCGTTCTTCGACGCCACCAGCAGGTCGGCCAGGCAGGCCATGTCGAACCCCGCGCCCACGCAGGCGCCGTTGACTCCCGCGATCACCGGAATGTCCAGCCGCCGCAACTCGGCAAACGTCTTCGTTTCGTAGCGGAAGTTGAGCCGCTGACCCTCATTGTCGGGATACCCCTCCGGCGCCGGATTGCCCACCAGCGGGTCTGGGTTGTCGTCCCAGAAGTCGATGCCCCGCGCGCCCCCGCCGTGATCCATGCCGGCGCAGAATCCCCGGCCCTTGCCTGTGATCACCAGCACCCGCGCCGAGCGGTCCATGCGGATCTTGTACAGCGCGTCGAGCATTTCCGAGAGCATCGGAAACGTCAGCGCGTTGAGCTTCTCCGGACGGTTGAACTCCATCCAGATCGTGCCCTCCTGAGCGCCGGTGCGCTCCACGGTGATGAACTCATAAGTCATGCGAATACTCCCCCTGCTGCTGGTCGAGGTTGGGTCACTGGAAGTGCGGCATCACATCCCTGGTGAAGCGGACGAAGGAGTCGTGCGAGAACGGCGACGCGATCAGGTAGTCGAGGCCGATCGTCTCGCGCAACTCTTCAAGCTGATCGATCACCTTCGACGCGCTGCCGTGGATCACGACCTGGTTCGCGTAGCGGTCGATGAGATCGTCGACCGATAGCTGCCGTGCCGGGCTGGAGTTGCCGCTGACCTTGTCGTTGGCGTACGAGCCGATCGTCCACTGAGCGCCGTCGCGCGCGATCTGCTCCGCCTGCTCGTCCGTATCGGCGATGGCGATCAGCCGCGCCATCGGTATCACGCGGTCCTCGGTCTCGTGACCGTGCGCCTCCAGCGCCTTGAAGTAGTTCCGCCGCTTCTCGCCGATCTCGGCGTGGGTCGCGTGCGGATCCATCAGGATCGAGTAGCCCTGCTTCGCCGCCCAGCCGATCGCGTCGGGTCCGCCGGCGGCGACCCAGAACGGCGGCGTCGGCTGCTGGTGCGGTTTGGGCAGTACCTCGATCTCGTCGAAGTCGAAGTAATCGCCGTGCCACGTGATCCGCTCCTGCCGCCAGGCCTCCAGCACCACCTGCACCGACTCGCGGAAGCGCGGATACGACTCCTCGAACTCGACCCCAAAGACGCGAAACTCCGTCCGGTCGAACCCGCGTCCCGCGCCCCAGTTGACCCGGCCGCCGGAAAGAATGTCGAGCAGCGCCACTTCCTCCGCAATCCGCAGGGGGTGATAGAACGAGGCCAGCGTCACCGCCGTGCCGATGCGGATGTTCTTGGTGCGTCCGGCGACATGCATCCCCATCAGATGCACGGATGGGCAGACCGAATACGTGGAGAAGTGGTGCTCGGCCAGCCAGACGCAGTCGTAGCCGCTCTCATCCATGATGTCGATCCGGTTGAGCGCCCGCTCATACACCGTCGGCAGCGGCACTCGGCGTCCCGGCCAACTGAAGAACTGCAGGACGCCAAACTGCATCGGGTCGCCATGAGAGGACATGCGCACAGAGTAGCGGCACGCCCGACCGCTTCAGGCGTCCCGTTTGCGACGCACGGTCACCCCCGACAGCGTCTCCAGCACCACCCGATTGCCCAGCAGCGCCGTCACGTCCGACTGGTCGTAGGCCGGCGCGACCTCGACGACATCCATTCCCAGCAGGTTCGACTCCATGCCGATGCGCCGCACGGCGTCGAGCAATTGCCGCGACGTCAGCCCGCCCGACTCCGGCGTCCCGGTGCCCGGCGCCATGCCCGGATCGACCACGTCCACATCGACCGAGAGGAACACCCCGTCGCAGTCGTCGGCAGCCAGTGCCAGCGCCTCCGCCAGGCAGGCATCGAGACCGCGTTCGACGACCTCCGTCATCTCGTACCAGCGCATCCGTTGCTCCGCCATCCACTCCAGGATCGGCGGATCCGGCCAGTAGCCGCGCAACCCAATCTGCAGGAACCGATCGCCGCGAATCGCGCCGCTCATGATCAGCCGCCGCATCGGCGTGCCGTGACCCCATAGCCCGCCCTCCGAGTCGCCCGTGTCGGCGTGGGCGTCGAAGTGGACTAGCGCCACTCGGCCGAAGCCGTGGTGCTTGGCGACCCCCTGCGCCGTCGCATACGTGATCGTGTGATCGCCGCCCAGCACGACCGGGATCGCGCCCGCCGCCGACACCTGCCGGCAGGCCTCCATCAACCGCGACAGCCCGCCCTCGCTGTCGAGCTGCGGCATGTGCACGTCGCCGACATCGACCACGCCCAACTCGCCCAGCGGGTCGACTCGCAGCGCCAGGTGGGGCCGGTAACCGCTGTGCGGCAGGTAGTCGGTTCCGCGAATCGCCTGCGGACCGAAACGCGCCCCGGGTCGATAGCTCGTCCCCGCGTCGAACGGCGCGCCGACGATCACCGCTTTGGCCTCGGCCAGCGACTCCGGCTCGCGCAGACTTGCCTGCGGCACGCCCAGGTAGGTATGTCCCGGCCCGTAACGGTTCGGCGGCCGGCGCTTGCCGTGCGCCTCGGCGTACGAGCCGGGAAGATCGCGTTCGTCGGACATCGGTCGCCTTGCGCCTCCGCTGATTACCAGGGCGGTACGTAGAATGGTATCCAGCGCGTCCCAGGGGTGAGGAAAGGCAGGGTCGGCGGTGACCACGGAGACGACGGCGGAAGCGCAACTCTCGGACCTGCGGTCGGCGCTCGCCGACCTGCCCCGCCGCCGTTCCCAGGCGTTGCCCGCGCTGCACGCGGTCGATCACGTCTACGGCTACCTGGAGACCGCGGCCCTGGAAGAGGTCGCCCGCTGGATCCACATGCCCCGCGCCGAGCTCTTCGCCGTCGCGACCAGTTACACCGAGTTCCGCTGGACGCCGCTCACTCCCGACGCCGTCCGCGTATGTCGCGGACTCTCCTGCCGCATCGCCGCCGGCGACGCCGACCTCGACGGCGAAGCTCACGAGTGCATGTTCCTCTGCGCAGCCGCCGATCACGCCCCTCTCGCGGTCACGGGCAGCGACCGGCTCGAAGCCTCGTTCGACCCCTCCGTCTTCGACGCCGCCCGCGCCCTCGTGCCCGGCGGCGAGTCCCGCGTCAGCGTCCGGCGCAGCACCGATCCGCCGCAATGGCGAGGCTGGCAGTCGGCGGCGCAACTCAGTCCTGCCGACGCGCTGACGCTCGTTGAGCGCGCCGGACTGCTCGGCCGCGGCGGCGCATACTTCCCTGTCCACATCAAGTGGGGCGGTGCGCTCCAGGCCGCCCCGCTCAACGGACAGCCCTTGCTTGTCGCCAACGGCGAGGAGGGTGAGCCCGGCACGTTCAAGGACCGCTGGCTGATGGAGTCCGACCCTCAACGCATCCTCGAGGGCATCCGCATCGCCTGCTACGTCCTTGGCGCGTCCGAGGCCTTCTGGTACATCAACGGCATGGCCGACCGCTCCGCCGCCGCCGCCCATGATGCGATCACATCCGCCCGCGCCCGGGGCTTGCTCGACGGCCTGACCGTCGAGATCCGGCGCGGCGCGGGCGGATACGTCTGCGGCGAGGAGTCCGTGATCCTCGAATCGATCGAGGGCCGCCGCGCCGTGCCTCGGCTCAAGCCGCCCTATCCCACCGAGCGCGGACTCTGGGGCCGGCCCACGGCGATCAATAGCGTCGAAACCCTGGCCAACCTGCCTGACATCTTCGAGTTCGGCGCGGACTGGTTCCGCGAGGTCGGCGGCGAGTCGACGCCCGGCACCAAGCTGATCCAGCTCAGCGGCGCCTTCCGTAATCGCGGGGTGATCGAGCTGCCCCTGGGCACGCCGGTATCTCAGATCATCGACTTGGCCGAGCCCACCGAGACCCTCGCCGGCGTCACCATGGGCGGACCCTCCGGGGGCTTCCTCGCGCCCGACAACTTCGACACCCCCATCGCTCCCGGAGCCATGGACGGCCACGGCGCGCTGCTGGGCGCCGGCGGCATCATCGCCATCCCGCAATCCTTCGGCATCGAGCGCGCCCTCCAGGTCTGGGCCGACTACAACGCCAACGAGTCGTGCGGCAAATGCACGCCCTGCCGCGAAGGCTCGGGCCGTATGGCCGAGGCCCTCGCCAACGGCAACTGGGCCGACGTCGACGCGCTCATCCCCCTGATCACCGCCGGCTCGCTCTGCGGCCTCGGCCAGATGGCCGCCAACCCCATCACCTCCGCCCGCCACCAGTTCGGCGGCTCCGTCGCTTGACCCGCGCCCGCCTCAGTCGTCCGTGGACGTGAACCCGCCTCGAGCGATCAACAGCGGAGCCGTCGGCACATCCGACGTGATCTCCAACGCGTACAACTCCGCGATCTGCTCGTCGTCGTAGCCCAGCTCCGACAGCACCTCGTGGTTGTGCTCGGCAAATCGCGGCGCGGCGCGCCGAATCGACGGCTCCGTGCGGCTGAACCGCCAGGGCCAGCTCGGATACGGATAGACGCCGATCACCGAGTGGTTGACCCACCGGTAGAAGCCCCGCTCGTGGATGTGCGGATCGTGCAGCACCTGCCAGTTCGCCAGGATCGGCGCCGCCGACACGCCCGCACGCTGCAACGCCCAGGCAGCCTCGTACTGCTCCCGTTCGCTCGTCCACGACTCGATCGCCACGTCCAACTCGTCCTCCCGCGCCGTCCGGCCTGCAAGCGTCGACAGTTCCGAGTCGGCCAGCAGGTCGTCCCGACCCAGTACTCGACATAACGCCGCCCACTCGTCGTCGCTCTGCACCGACAACGCAATCCACGAGTCCTCGCCCGCGGCCCGGTACGCGCCCTGCGGCGCGAAGCGCGCGTCCCGATTCCCCTGCGGCCGCCGCACCTCGCCGCTGGTCTGGTACGCCATCAACGACTCGAAGAAGTAGGCCGCCCCGGCCTCGTTGAGCGCCACGTCGATGTACTGACCCGCGCCGGTCTCGTCGCGATGCTCCAGCGCCGCCAGGATCGCCACCGTCGCGTGATTGCCCGAGACCGGGTCCGCGTAGAAGAGCGGCGTCCGCCGTACCTGGCCGGCCTCGTAGCCGGTCACCGAGGCCAGACCCGACGACGCCTCGATGTTCGAGCCGTACGCCGACCAGTCGCGCCACGGTCCGGTCGCCCCGAAGCCCGACATCGACACGTACACGATCCGCTCGTTCACCTCTCGCACCGTCTCGTAGTCCAGGCCCAGGTTCGGCATCACGCGGGCCGAGTTGTTCTCCACGAACACGTCCGCCTCGCGCATCAACTCCATGAAGATTTGCTTGCCCTCGTCCGCCGAGAGGTCGACGATCAGGTCGCGCTTGTTGCGATTGAGCAGATTGAAGTACATCGCCCGGTCGTAGGGATACTTCTGCGGGTCCTGGGTCGGACCGGGCATGAACAGAGCTCTTGTCGCAGGACGCGCCGCCCACTCCAGCTTGATCACGTCCGCACCGAGGTCGCCCAGGTGACGCCCCACAATCGGCCCTGCCCAGTTGCTCGTCAGCTCCACCACTCGCATCCCGGCAAGCGGCAGATCGCGGGTCGCCATCGCCGCCGGCGGACTCGGCGCGGGCGCATCGGCGAACTCCTCCGCCAGCGCCTCCGTGTGCTCGCCTAGCGCCGGCGCCGGTCCGAGCCGCTCGGCCGGCGTCGACGACATGAAGTAGGCCGGACCGGGGAAGCGCAGGTCGCCCCACTCGGCGTCCTCGCCTTGCTCCCACCAGCCCCGGGTGGCGAGCTGGATGTTCTCGTCCAGACCCTGCGCGTCCAGCACCGGCGTACATGCGATGCGCAGCTCCTGGGCCAGCGTCGCCACCTCGACCGAGTCGTGATCCTGCGCCCAGGCCTCCACGTCCGCGTAGAGCTGCGCCAGTTGCCCGCGCCACTTGTCGAGATTCGTGATCTCGACCGACTCCATCCGCTCCGGCTGACCGACCAGCAGGAAGATGTTCGGATTCGGCACCGCGCGCATGAACAGGGCCCAGCCGTCCCGCGTCCTGGTGAAGTCGTGCGGCACCCGGTTCAGCGGCAACCCGCTCGCAATCCAGGACGAGACCAGCCAGGCATGAGCCGACAGGTTCGCCTCCAGCGCCGAGATCTCGACCGTCTGGCCATGACCCGAGCGCCGCCGCTCGCGGATCGCGGTCAGCGCCGCCAGCGCCGCATGGACGCCGGCGTGCAACTCCGACTGTCCGCCCGGCAGCATTAGCGGCCCGCCCTCGGGATCGCCGGTGAAGTTCATGTAGCCGCCCATCGCCCAGGTGGCGATGTCCGATCCGCGCCAGCCCGCGTAGGGTCCGTCCGATCCCCAGGGCGACATCTCCACCCGCACCACCCGCTCCGGCAGCACCGAGGGCAGCGCCGATCGCCAATGCGAATCCTGATCGAGAATCACAATGTCCGCCGCCGACGACAGTCCTCGCAGCAACCGCCGCGCCGACTCCCCGTCCGCCGGCGCGGCCGACTCCTTGCCCCCGCTCAGGTGAGCCCACGGCCCGCCCCAGGCGCGCCCGTCCGCCGCCCACTCGCGCAGAGTCGAACCCTCCGGCGGCTCAACCAGCACCACCCGAGCCCCAAGATCGGCCAGCAGCTTCGACGCGTACGCCCCGCCCAGTCCGGAACTCAAATCGACGACGAGCATTCCGTCCAGAGAGCCAGAGCTCATTTCGACAGTCCTCTCAGACCAACGGCCACGGATACGAGCGCCGACCCGCCGGCGGTTCCGGGAGACGACCGCTCTCCAGCACCCGCGACGCGCGCAGGCGCAGCACCTCGATCTCGCCCATGCTCAACAGGCCCGCCAGCGCCACCGCCGCGTCGCCCTCGCCCTCCAGCCTCGGAATCAGCCGCTCTACGTCCTCCAGCAGCGCCGAGTCAATCGCATCCCCCGCATAGTCCCAGATCACCGTGCGCAGCTTCTCGTCCTCGTGGAACGACAACCCGTTGTCGATCCCCCACAGGTGATCGCCCTCGCCCTTGAGAATGTGTCCGCCCTTGCGATCGGCGTTGTTCGACAACCAGTCGAACAGGGCGAATCGCCGCATCAGGTCGGCGTATTCCTCCCGCAGCTCGAAGAAGGTGCAACTGTAGTCCGTCGGGATGTACGCCTGCAGCGAGCCGATCCCGTACTCCATGCCCTGCTCGCGCTCGACCGTCGGTGGAATCAGGTCCCAGCCCAGCGCCGACGACAGACGGAACGCTGCCACCTCGCGCCGGTACAGGTTGGGCGGAAAGTCCCAGAGCGGATTCTCGCCCTTGCCCGGCTTGTAGACCGCGTAGCCCGGCATCGGCGCCTCGTCATGTTGCAGTTCCAGCAAGAAGACGAAGTTCGACGCGTAGGGAATCCGGGCCCCGTCCGTCACCGCCGCCGTCGACAGCCACACAGGCACCCGCTCGTCCAGCGGGTCCCACGACTGCTCCGGAAAGCGTTCCATGCCCGAATCTTACGGCCTCCGTTCCCCCGTCCCCTGTTCAGGCCGAGGGCAGGCCCCGCATCAAGAGCGGGGCAGGCTGCGCGGGGGGGGGGGGACCCAAATGTGGGTGTGCGGGGCCGGATCCCGATTGGCGGTCGGGATTGAGGGTGGGCGCGCGAGAAAAAAAGATGGGGACGGGTATTAGGGAGGTTCGTCCTCGTCGGGATTGGATGGGTCGTCGTCTTCCTCGTCCTGCTCCGCCTCGGCCTTGGCTTTGGCGCGTTCCCTGGCCATCAGGCTTTCGATCTGCTGTTCACTCATCAGGGAGGCGAGGACTTCGGGATCGTCGAAGTCGGGTAGCTGTGGCTCCGGGACACCGTTGGGTTGTTGGGCGCGAGGGAAGAGGTCGAGCATCCGGCAGAGGGAGTCGAGGGCGCGGACCTGGACGTATCCGCGTTGCCTGGGGTCGTTGGCGATTGCCCAGTATCGGTCGTGGATCTGCTGTCGGGTTGCCTGTGCGTCGGTCATGGGCGGGGTCCTTTCGGTGAACATGCGTTTGTGATTGATGGTATATGTACGGATGTGCTGTTGTTGTGTCATGGTTGGCGGAGGGGGCGTGGGGAAGCTGAGGCGAGGCGGACCTGGGCGCTTCGCTCGGAGATCGAGGTCTGAGCCCGGCGTCCCCTGTTCATGGCAGGGGCAGGCGGAGCGCGGGGCAACGGAATCCCGCGTCCCCTGTACAAGCCAGGGGCAGGCGGGGGGTGAGGGCCCTACCGAGGGCCCTACGCAACCACCAAGATCTCGTCCCCCACCCGCACCTCGCCGCCGACCAGCACATTCGCCTCCACGCCGAAGTCGAGATGTCCGTACTCGGCGTTCAGCACCTTCATCAGGTCCATGTCCCGACCCTCGCCCGTCGGCGACGCGTTGACCGCGTTGCAGCGCTGGATCGGCGCCGTCACGTCGATCTCGACCGTCTCCCCGATCTTCAGCCGCTTGCCGACCCAATCAAACTCGTCCCACCGTTCCACACCCGCAACCGAGAAGTTGAGCCGGAAGCGCCGCATGTCGACCTCGACGCCCGCCCTGGCCGACAGGTCCGCCAGCGAGGCCATCCCGCCCAGCGAAATCTGCGTCGGCCCGCGATCGGTGAAGCGCGACTCGCCGTCGCCCAGCAGCCGTAGCGGCTCCCGCTCCGGACGCCCGCGCAGCGGATTCTCCGGCAGCCCCAGCACCACATCGGTCATCCATTCGGCGAGTTCGAGCCGCGCACTGGCATCGTCCACGTGGGCCGACTTCGTCTGTCCCTTGACCGTGACCGACAGCACCCGCGCCTCGGGGTCCCAGCCCGACTCGATCCAGGCCAGGTACGGCGTGTTCAGCATCGTCACCGAGTGCCGCTTGGACACCCAGCCAACCGAGCCCGAAGGCTCCGCATTGCCAAACGCGAAGATGAACGCCCGATCCCCCACCACCGACTCTCCCGGCCGCAACATCAGCGACCCCATCGAGTGCGTCGTCATCCCCTTCACCGGATACGTGTAACAGGCAGCAATCTGCATGGTTAGCTCCAGACCTGGGAACGGGCGAACTCCTGACACGCCCGCGCCCGCTTCGCTTCGTCGACTGCCTCCCGCAACTGCCTCGCCAGCACCGGCTGATCCGGCCCCAGCCGACCGAGAATTGCCTCCGAGCGATCGATCACCTGGTCCGTCGGATCCATCTGCGCCGGATACAGCGCCCCGAAGAAGCGCGAGGCGTACTCCTTGTCCTTGCGCTCGAACACGCCCTCGATCTCGTCGAAGAATCGCCCGACGAACGGCGCCAGCAACTCCGACTGCGGCCTCCACCAGAATCCGTGCATCGACGCCGTCTGCATCTGCAGCGACGCCTCCGTGTCCTCCTGGTAACGAGTCCACGCCTCGGCCTTGACCGCGGCGTCCGCCCGCGAGGTTCGAATCTGCTCTGCCGCCCGGCGGCCCCGATCCGATCCGTCGCGCTCCAGCTCCGACGCCAGCCGCTCGAAGCCGCCCTCCAGCCCGTAGGCCGTCGCCTTCGCCACCAGCGACCAGCGCATGTCCTGGTCCAGCTCGAACCCGTTAATCCCCGTCCCCTCGTCGACCAGCGCCAGCGCCTCCGCAATGTGCTCAACGTTCTGCGCCGCACCGATCATCACCCGCGACCACATGATCCGGAAATCAGGCTCCGACGTCGCGAACAGTTGCTCCCGCGAGAACCGGTACAACCCCGCCGCGCTCGGCAGGCGCAAGTCGTCCGGCAGATACGATCCCACCGCGTGCAACGCGTTGTAGGCCACCGTCTGCGCAATCTCCAGCGTCCGCTCCGAGGCCAGCTTGTCCGTCGCCAGCGACGCATAGTCCGCCGCCGAGAACTGCTGATCTCGCACCATGTCCCACAGCGTGTGCCACAGCAGCAACCGCTGGAATCCGTCCGGGAACCGATCCAACTCCTCCCGCACGAACGACAACGTGTGCTCGTCCAGCGCAATCTTCGCGTAGGCGTGATCGTCGTGGTTGGGGAACACCGCCGCCGGCGCCGCCGCGCCCGACAGCTCCTCGATCACCGTCGACGCCCCGTCTATATCGACCGGCTGCGCATCCCGAAGTCGCGGACCCGAGTCCGAGCGGTCGTACACCGCGATCTCCGTCCGGTGCGGACGCAGCGTCGGATGCTCCGCCGGAGCCGACTGCCGGATCGTGAACGAGTTCACCGACCCCTCCGCCACGTCCCATTGCGGCGCGATCGTGTTCACCCCCGCCGACTCCAGCCAGAGCTCGGACCAGCGCCCCAGCTCCCGGCCCGATCCGCGCTCCAGCGCCGCGAGGAATTCGCTCAACGACGTGTTGCCCCAAGCGTGGGTGCGGAAGTAGTCGCGCATCCCGTCGCGGAACCCGTCCGCGCCGATGAACGCCACGAGCTGCTTCAGCACTGCCGCACCCTTGCCGTACGTGATCCCGTCGAAATTGAGGAACGTCGCGTCCGTGTCCGGCACCTCGCCCGCGATCGGGTGCGTCGTCGGCAACTGATCCTGCTCGTAGGCCCAGGCCTTCATCCGCGCGTGGAACGCCGACCACGCGCTCTCCGACCAGCGAGTTGCATGCTCCATCGCCAGGTAGGCCATGTAGGTCGCGAATGACTCGTTCAGCCACAGGTCGTTCCACCAGCGCATCGTGACCAGGTCGCCGAACCACATGTGCGCCATCTCGTGCAGCACCACCTCGGCCCGATTCAACCGCTGGATCTCCGTTGGCGGGTCGCGGAAGATCATCCGCTCCGAGAACGTGATGCAGCCCACGTTCTCCATCGCCCCCATGTTGAACTCCGGCACAAACACCTGGTCGTACTTGTCGAACGGGTAGCGGAAATCGAAGAACTCCGAGAAAAAGGTCAGCCCGTCCCGCGTGACCTGGAAGAACTCGTCCGGGTCGAAGTACGGCGCAATCGACTCGCGGCACAGCACACCCAACGACGTCTCGCCCGCCGCATCCGACCACGTGTCCTCGTAGCGCTTGTACGGCCCCGCGATGAACGCAAAGAGGTAGGTCGAAATCCGCGGCGTCTCCATAAACACGTGCGTCGTCCGACCATCCCCGGCGTCCGACGAAGAGACCACCGGATAGTTCGCCGCAACTTCCCACTGCGTTGGCGCCGTCACCGTCAGATCCAGCGAGGCCTTGATGTCCGGCTGGTCGAAACAGGGCAGCAGCCGGTGCGCGTCGTACGGCTCGAAGTGCGTGTACAGATACTCCTCGCCGTCCTCCGGATCGACAAACTGGTGCAGCCCCGCGCCGATGTGGTCGTACTCGTTCGTATACGCAATCTCGACCACGTTCTCCGATCCCAGCGCCGACCCGTCCAGGTACAGACGGTTCCGCTCGTGCCTCACCTCAACCGCCGCCCCGTTTACGGTCAGCGAATCAATCGACTGCGACGTACAATCCAGGAACGTCCCCGCCGACGGGTCGGCCAGCGAGAACCGCACCGCCACCGATCCCTCATACGTCGCAGCGCCCTTCGTCAGACTCAGCGCCAGCGAATAGCCCACATCCGACACCCGCCCCGCCCGCTCCTGGGCCTCAACCTCAGTCAGCACATTGAGCGTGTCCATCGTCGAGTCTGGCATGTCAAATCCTCAGTCTCTGACTCCCTCTCCCCGAGGGACAGGGCTGGGGTGAGGGCCTTGCTGGTCTCCTGGCCCGAGAGTACCAGCGCGCCTGCCCTACCATGCCGCACGACGACGCAGATCGCGCCGGCCCGAGCTAGGAGAGGACGCCCCCATGTCCGACGGATACACCGAGTCCACCATCGAGGTCGCCGGCCTCCCCATCCAGCTCCGACGCGGCGGCGACGGACCCGCCGTCCTCGTCCTCCACCACGAAACCGGCAATCCGGGCTGGCTCGAGTTCCACGACGCCCTCTCCGCACGCCGCGACGTCATCCTGCCCACGCTGCCCGGCTGGGACGGCACCGAGCGCGGCGACTGGATGCGCAGCGTCCGCGACATCGCCGCCGTCTGCGCCCTCCTGCTCGACCAACTCGGCGTCGCCGACTGCACCATCGTCGGACTCGGCTTCGGCGGCTACGTCGCCGCCGAGATGGCCACCGCCAACCAGTCCCGCCTCGACAGCCTCGTCCTCGTCAACGCCATGGGCCTGCAGCCCGAGGACGGCGAAATCCGCGACCAGTTCCTCGAAGCGCACGCCGACTACGTCAAGTCCTGCTTCGCCGATCCCGCCAACTTCACCGCCCTCTACGGCGAGGAAGTCTCCACCGAGCAGCTCGTCGCCTGGGACGCCAACCGCGAGATGACCGCCCGCACCGCCTGGAAACCCTTCCTCTACAGCCAGACCCTGCCTCACCTGCTGCGCAACGTCAGCGTCAAGACCAAGGTCGTCCGAGGCGCCCAGGACGCCATCGTCCCCCCAAGCGTCGCCGGCCAATACCTCGAACTCCTCGCCGACGCCCAACTGATCGAACTCCCCGGAGGCCACAACCTCGAATCCGACGCCCCTGAAGCCCTCGCCGAGGCAATCGTTGGCTAGTCCCGTGATGCGCCGGTTCCTCGGCGTTCTGTCATTGGCGCTGATCCTGGCGGCCAGCGTCGAACTTGTCCATCCCGTCTCGAAGTCGATCGCCCGGGAACACGGCGCCGAAGTCCGTCTGGCCGCCCGATCCAACGGCAACGGATTCGTCTCCGTCGGCCTCCAACACCGACTGGACGGCGGATGGCAGTGGACAACGCCGGCCCGCAACATCCTGCCTGCGTTGCCTACGTTCGCTCCCCTCTCACGCTCGGGATTCGCGAGCATCGCCTAGCCAAAGCCGCCCCCGCTTAGGCGGCGGCCGAGGGCCCTCCCCCGTCCCCGATTCATTCGGGGACCCGCTCGGTCTCCCTCCGCCCATAAGGCCCCGTCATACCCTCGCTTGCCGCAGGTGTCTCGCCGAGTCCAGCACCACCGTCGGTGCCTAGGGCCAAAACCCCACCGTAGCCGACCCTAATCCAACCGCCCAGCCAAAATGCTCCGTGAATCTTCAAGTTTGCATGGAAACGACACATTGACAGTGCCACTACAGGACCTTACACACACGGTCCGTTGCGCTATACCTGTGTGGCAGAAGACTTTGGTCATTCTTGAAAGGGGCCAGTCGTGTCAGTATTGGAACCACGGGGCCTTGTCCGAGTGGCGTTCGCAGTCTTAATCGTCACCGTTGGTGTTCTCAGCGTCATGGTCGCGCGAGGGCAAAGCACCCCTCAACTCACTCCCTTGCCTGGAGCACGCGGCTCGCTGTATGGCAGTGACTGCCTGCTGCTGGACAGGTCCGACCACAGCTTGAGGCACTTCGATAACCGAGATTCGCAGTACTTGGGCGACTGCTTGCCGGCCGATGTGAGCGGACGCTGGTACATCAATGAGAGTGGGGAGTCGAGGTTTGCTCTGTTTGCTCGTCGTCCGACCAATCCCAGATGCAACACCCTGCCTGACCAACATGAAGAATGGCAACGATATCTGAATCAGACTTCGGGGCGGGATCGTCCGCTAGTGCTGGACTGCAATTTTGAGTGGCACCATTTGCTTGACTCAGCAGCGCCGTTCGATCTGCAGCCGCTGTTCCTCTCGTCCCGGTTCCGCAGCAGCCACGAGGACGGTGTGCTGTGGATCGTTCTCAGCCATGCCCATGAGCCCAAAGGGGCGCCCGTGGAGTGTACTTCTGAGTTCGGCAGAGTGATCAGTCAATCAACTTCCGTCTCCGACGACGGGACAATCTTCTGCAAGGTCCGCACCGACGATCCCGAGGCGACGCTAACTATTCGCGTCGGCAACGCCCGTTTAGAGATCGGTTTGCCAGCGGACGACTCGAGATGACCGAGTGGCAGCAGCAGCAATCCAATCTCTCCCCCCTTCCAGTAGGGAGATGCCGAAGGCAGAAGGGGTTCCGGTCCCCTCTCCCCGAGGGAGAGGGTTAGGGTGAGGGCCCTCCGGCGGGTGAGGCCCCTCTGGCACAGCCGAAACCTCCCCACCCCGAGCTTCCTACTCTCTTCCCCCCTTCCAGGGGGAGCCTGCCCCGCACTTGATGCGGGGATGTCACGGAGTGACAGAGGGGGTTCCGGTACCCCCTCCGCAAACCACAACACAACACCGAACACACATTCATGTACACTCACAAGAACATCTGTCTGACGCAGCAGGAGGCCCCAACCATGCACATCACCCCCAGACGCCGCCGACGCGCTCTCCGAGTGCGCTACTACAGCCAGCGCAACCTCCCCCACAAGGACATCGCCGAGAAACTCGGCATCTCCAAGGCCACCGTCCGCGCCGACCTCCAGTTCGTCGAGACCCACTGGGCCAGTCTGGCCTCAGCCGCAGCCGACGATCTGCTGCTCGACTCGCTCTATCTGCTCCAGCTCCGACTCTCCCTCGCCATCCAGACCGACGAAGTCGGAAAGCAGGCCACCCGTCTCACCTCGACCGAGTACCTCCGCGCCCGCGACGCTCAGCAAACCCGCCTCAACGCCCTCGCCCGCGAGATCCGCCGCACCGCCCACGAGGTCCAGCAGCGCGCCGCACAGCGCCCCGACCAGCCCGAGCTCTACGAGGAGGATGCACAGGAACTGGCAGAAACCACTCCAAGATCAGCACAAATTGATCCCCCCAATTCCACGATCTCCAGTCCAGAGCAGGAAATCGCCGATTCGGAGCCCGATCCGAAAAAAATCCCCACCGACCCCGATCTCGACGCCCTGATCGAGGAAGCCGTCCAGCATTTCCCCCACCTCAAGGGCAAGTCCCCCGACCAAATCCTCCACTACCTCGACCAGATCACCACCCCAACAGCCGCCTAACCCTCCGGATACTCTCTCCCCCCTTCAGGGGGGAGATGTCACGGAGTGACAGAGGGGGGTCCGCTCGTCGAGCGTGATAGCCCCTCACCCCGAACGCTAGACTGCCCACCGTCACCTCGACTCTGGATAAGGGCCCGTCATGCACCTCATGTACTTCACCGAACAGCCGATGTCCGCCTACGACGAGCACGCCGCCGAGGAGGGCGTCACCGCCCTCCTCTTCTCCAACTCCAACTTCGACCCCGTCGCCGGCTCCCAGCTCTACAACGACCGACTCACCGAGTACCGGCTGGCCGAGGAAGTCGGCGTCGACGGGATCATGCTCAACGAGCACCACAACGCGCCCTTCTGCATGCAGGCCAAGTGCAACATCTGGGCTTCGGTGCTCGCCGGCGCCACGGAGCGAGTCAAGATCGTCCTGCTCGGCAACCCCCTGCCGCTGGCCGACAACCCGATCCGGCTGGCCGAAGAGCTGGCCATGATCGACATGATCTCCGGCGGACGGCTCGTCTCCGGCTTTGTCCGCGGCGGCGGCACCGAGCAGCTCGCCACCGGCGTCAACCCCGCCTACAACCGCGAGCGATTCGAGGAGGCTCACGACCTGATCGTCGAAGCCTGGACTCGCCCCGGACCCTTCCGCTGGGAGGGCCGCCACTACCAGCACCGCGTCGTCAACCCCTGGGCCCTGCCCATGCAGCAGCCCCACCCGCGCATCTGGATCCCCGGCGTGCTTTCCCGCGAGACCGTCGTCTGGGCGGCCAAGCACCGCTACCCCTACATCGCGCTCAACACCACGATCGAGGCGACCAAGCGCATCTGGCAGACCTACGACGACGCCGCCCACGAGGTCGGCTACGACCCGGGCCCCGAGAACCGCGGCTATCTGCTCCGTGTCCACGTCGCCGACACGACCGAGAAGGCAATGCAGAACGCCTCGCAATTCATGTGGATGCAAGGCGAGTTCACCGGACTCGCCCACCCCGTCTGGTCCAACCCGGCCGGCTACGCCTCGCCCCGCAACCGCGAAGCGCTGGTCGAGGTCATGAACGGCCGCCGGCCCCCGCCGCGCGCCCAGTCCTTCGACAACCAGATCGAGAACATGCAGATCATCGCCGGCACCCCCGACGAGTGCATCCGCAGCTTGCGCACCATCCTCGAGGAAACCCGCCCCGGCATCCTCGCCCTCTGGGGCAACGACGGCCGCGTCACCCACGAGGACTCGATGCGCTGCATCGAGCTGCTCGGCACCGAGGTCATGCCCGCTCTGCGCGACATGGGCGCCGAACTCGACCTTGACGGCCCCTTCGACTCCAACCCGCCCGTCAGCATCGCCTACGACGATGCCGCCCAGGCCCGCGCCGCCTCGGCGGCCGCCGCCTCCGGCGACTAGACGCCACGTCCCAACCCGAGACGAAAGACTCCTGGAAATGGCCACTATCGACATCCTCCTTCCCGGCTACTCGTTCGGCACCGATTCGGGCACGCCCGCCTTCTGCGCCGTCATCCTGGTCGAGTCCGACGGACGCCGCATCCTCGTCGACACCGCCCACGTCGGCCGCCGCGTTCAGCTTCAGGAACAGCTCGCCGCGCGCGGACTGACCGTCGCCGACATCGACCTCATCTTCATGACCCACGCCCACTGGGACCACGTCCAGAACTTCGACGCCTTTCCCGACGTCCCCATGGCGATCCACCCGCACGAGCGCAAGTACGCCTCCGAGCCACACGTCAACGATTGGGCCACGCCCCAGTGGACCGGCGCCGCCATCGAGACTCACCCGATGACCGAAGTCGACGAAGGCGACGAACTGGCCAAAGGCGTCAGGGTCATCCACCTGCCCGGCCACTCGCCGGGCAGCATCGGTCTGCTGGTCGAGACCGAGGCCGGCACCTGCGGACTCACCGGCGACGCCATGCACACCGCCGCCGTCGGCAAGGCCGGACGCAGCCCGCTCGTCTTCTACAGCGAGTCCCAGGCCAACGAGTCGATCGCACGCGTGATGAGCATGTCCGACATCCTCTACCCCGGCCACGACCGACCCTTCCGCATGGTCGGCGGCGAACCCGAGTACGTCGAGGAGTACCAGCTCACGCTCAGCGGTGTGCAGCCCAACATGGAGGGCCTGACCTTCGCCGACCCACCGACCGAACTCGTCACCTGGGTCATGCCCGGCATCGAGGACCAGCCCAAATACGTGTAGCAATCATCAACCGCCGCCGCGTCGCCTATGACGTTGGCGGCGACCCCGCCGGTCGGCCCGTCCTGATCGTCCACGGCGCCTGGGGCGGCCCGTCCTCAACGCTCTGGAACGGTCCCCGAATCCGCTGGCAGGTCCCCACCGACGGCCTCAAGCTGATCTGCTACGACCGCCGCTGCGCCGGCCTCTCGCAGTACGACGCCGACCCGTTCACTCTCCAAGACCTCGCCAACGACGCCGTCTACGTGCTCGATTATCTCGGTATTGAGCAGGCCGCGGTGATCGCGACCTCGGCCGGTGGCCCAATCGGAATGCGGCTCGCCATCGACCATCCCGATCGGGTCGAATCACTCGTCCTCCTCAACACCGGCGCCGCGCTGATGACGCTCTCGCCGAGCGGAGTAGACCACACCGACCCCTTCGTCGCCGACCGCCTCGCCACCGTCGCCACTCGCCTCGCACTGCTCGATCTGTTCGAGCAACAGGGGATTCACGAGGCGGTAGCCGCATCCGAGGACGAGTGGCGCTCGCCGCCCCAACCGCCCCAACCCGACCCGGCGCTCAACTCAGCCAGGGACAACCGTCAGCGCGCGCTGGACAACCTGTCCAACACCGAACTCGCCCGCCTCACGCTCGGAGCCCTGCTCAACATGAAAGCCCAGCGCAACTCGGACCTCAGCAACGACTTGCATCGAATCAAATGCCCAACCCTAATCGTCCACGGAGACGCCGACACCACCATCCCCATCGCATTCGGCCAGGCGCTGGCCTCCTCGATTCCGAGCGCGGACTTCGTCCGGCTCCGCGGCGTCGGCCACGGGCTGATCGTCGACCCTAAAGCTCAACGCGCGACCGCGAAGTGGCTCGGCCGGGCCGGCTAGCCTAACTCCCCAAGCACCTCATCCGTGTGCTCGCCCAGCAGTGGCGGACGCCGCGTGATCCCCCAACTTCCCTTCGTCAACTGATATGGCGCTCCGGGGTAGATCACCTCTCGACCCAGTTCCGGATGCTCCACCTTGACCTGCATGCCCCGATCGACGAAGTGCGGGTCCTCCAGCGCCTCCTCCGGACTGTGAATCACGCCGACCTGGAAGCCGAAGTTCTGTGCCTTGGTGTAGAACTCGTAGGCGGTCAGCTTCGAGGCGAGCAGATCGAACGCCGCCCGCCCGGCCCCAAAGACCGCCAGCAACTCCTCGTTGTCGCCCCGGAACACGTCGGCCAGCGAGAAGCTCTCCAACTCCGCCCCGACCTGCAAGAGCGCCGCCTCGGGCAATTGATCGAGCAGACCCTCGTCCTCCAGCCACTGGTAACACAGTCCAAACTCGGCCGGACGTCGCGGCGGGATGCCCGTGTTCACGTAGCGGCCGTCGGCGCACTGAATCTGCGACGGCATCGACGGCGCGACCCCCGCGTGACGCCCGGTCTGGCGCTGCACCGTCGAGTGCGAAACCAGCCACGAGTACGAACCCGCCTCGGTCGTCACGTTTACCGACCCGTTGATGTTCACGTTGATGTGCTGACCCACGCCCGTCGCGTCGCGGTGCAGCAGCGCCGTCAGGATCGACATGAAGGCGTAGTTCGAGCCCGTGTGATACGCCTGCTGACCGCCGCCGCGCACCGGCGGCAGCGTGTGGTCGTCGTAGCCGTTCATCCAGGCGAAGCCGCCGTTGGCGGCCAGCGTCAGATCCGTGTGCGGTTCCTCGTCCCGAGACGAGCCGAAGCCGAAGTTCGTGATCGTGCACCAGATCAGCCCAGGGTTGTCCGACATGATCTGCCGGTAGTCCAGCCCCAGACGCCCGATCGGATCGTAGGTATCGGTGTCGAGAATCACGTCCGCCGACTCGACCAGCTTCATGAACGCGTCGGCGTTCGAGCGGTCGTCGAAGTCCATCACCACGCTGCGCTTCGACGTGTTGTAGTACCAGAAAAACAGCGATCGCTCGTGGTGCGGTTCGTCGTCCACGAACGGTTCATACTGCCGCGACGGATCGCCCTCCGGCGGCTCGATCTTGATCACGTCCGCGCCCATGTCGGCCATCAGCTTCATGCACCAGGCGCCGCGCTCGTCGCCGATCTCCAGCACCCGCAGATCGTCGAGCGCCATCATCCCGGGGTTCGGGTTGGTCGTCATCAGAGCACGCCCTCTTCGTACAGCCCGGCGATCTCGGACTCGCTCAGACCCAGCAACTCGCCGTAGACATAGTCGTTGTCCTCGCCCAGCACCGGCGCGCCGCGCGTCATCGACCAATCCGTCTTGCTGAAACGCGCCGGAATCCCGTCCACGCGCACCCGCCCCATCTCCGTCTGCCGGATCGTCGGCCACAGCTTCGACTCGGCCGAATTCACATCCTGATCGATCCGTTGCTCCGGCGTCTGCACCGCATTCGCCGGGACGCCCGCCGCACGCAGCAGCTCCGCCGACTGGAACGGATCGCGCCGCATGCACCACTCGCCGATCCGCTCGTCGAGCTCATCCTGCGCCGCCATCCGACCGGCCAACTGACCGTAGTCGTCGTTCGCCGCCCACTCGCAACCGTCCGACACCAGCACATCGCGCATCGCGTGCCAGTCCTCGTCGTTGCGGCAGGCAATCGCAATCCACGCCTCGTCGAACGAGCCGGGAATCGGCTGCGCCGCATAGATATTGTGCGGCGCCATCGCCGGACTCACCGAGTGGTTCGCGTCGGGATACCCCTCGCGCCGCAGCGGACGCCCGTTGACCGTGTAGTCCAGCAGCACCGGACCGTTCAGCGTCAATGCCGCTTCGGTTGCCGCAACGTCCACGTACTGACCCTCGCCCGTGCGGTTGCGATGGTGAATCGCCAGCATGATCGCCATCGCCATGAAGTAGGCGCCGGTGTGATCCATGTAGGAGTAGCCCCAACCGGCCGGCGGCTGATCCGGAATCGCCGACGACATCGTCAGACCGCTCGTCGCCTGCACGATCGGACCCCAGGTCTTGAACTTCTCGTACGGCCCCGAGTGCCCGAAACCGCAGTTGGACACGTAGATGATGTCGTCCTTCAACTCCTTCAGCCGCTCGTAGTCGTAGCCCCACGACCGCAGCACGCCCGACGAGAAATTCTCCGTCACGCAATCCGAGATGCCCACCAGCCGCTCGAACAATTCGCGCCCCTTCTCCGTCTTGATGTTCAGAGTGATCCCCAGCTTGCCCACGTTGTGATTGTTGAACGGCCCGCCCAGCTCGGGACCGCGCCGATCGTCCACATACGGCGGCATCCCGCGCAGGATGTCCCAGCGGCCGTGGTTCGTCGGATCCTCGATCCGGATCACCTCCGCGCCGAACGCGGCCATGAACTTGGTCGCGCCCGCTCCGGCCAACTGACCGGTGAAGTCGCAGATCCGCAGGTGCGAGAGCGCCTGGCTCTTGACGTGATGGGGCATCGTCCTACTCCTCCTGCGGAAGTCTAACTGCCCGATATGCTGAGACCGCAGGAGCGGCAGCAAGGAGAATTCAACATGGCCAAAGTCGCATTCATCACCGGAGCCAGCCGTGGCATCGGCAAGCAACTCGCACAGGACTTCGCCATCGCCGGCTACGACATCGCCGCCGTCGCACGCTCCACCGCCGACACCCCGACCAAGCTGCCCGGCACCGTCAACGAGACCGCCCAGCTCGTCGAGGAAGCGGGCCAGCAGTGCCTGCCGATCGGCGCGAACCTGGCCAACGTCGAGGACCTCGACCGCGCCGTCGCCGAGACCTACGACCGCTTCGGCCGCATCGACGTGCTGATCAACAACGCCGCCATCGCCCCGCCCGGCAAGGCGCTCGAGTCGGGACGCCACCTCTGGGGCCTCGCCGTCGAAATCAACGTCAACGCGCCCTTCTACCTCACCCACGCCGTCGCTCCGAAAATGGCCCAGGCCGACGGCGGCGCGGTGATCAACATCGGCTCCGGCGCCGCCGTCAGTCCCGACTTCGGACGCGCCAGCTACACCACCACCAAGCGCGCCCTCGAAGCCATGTCCGAGTCCCTCGCCAGCGACCTCAAGGGCACCGGCGTCTCCGTCAACTGCCTCCGACTCGAACTCTCCGTCTGGAGCGAGGGCTACGCCTTCACCCTCGGCGAGCGCGCCAGGGAGATGGACTTCGAAGACCCCATCATCATGTCCGACGCCTGCCTCTGGATCGTCGCCCAGGGACCCGACTGGACCGGCCGCATCGTCACCATCGCCGACCTCCGCAAGTACGGCGCCGTCCGCCCCCGAACCCGCAAAGACTTCGACGACTAGCCCCCTCCGGTCCCCTCTCCCCGAGGGAGAGGGTTAGGGTGAGGGCCCTCCGCCTCATGCGGCGAAGAGACCCCGCCCCCGCGAAGCCCGCCCCCTCGGCCTCTACTCTCTCCCCCCTTTCCAGGGGGGAGGTGTCACGGAGTGACAGAGGGGGTTCCGGTCCCCTCTCCCCGAGGGAGAAGCCTGCCCCGTGCTTGACACGGGGGGTTAGGGTGAGGGCCCTCCCCACCTAAGGCCCGCAAACCTCCCCAGCCGAGCTCTGCACCCCAGCCAGCCACGCCTGGAACGCCAGATCCGACGGCGCGCACAGACCCGTGTCGTCGAAGTGCAGATACGACAGCGCGCTCCCCGTCAGACCCTGCGGCAACGCGCCGCTCAGACCCGTCCGCGAGACCGCCAGCCGACTCAAGCCGGACATGCTGCCGAAACCGGACGGCAACGGACCGCTCAGACCCGTGTTGTCGTGCAACGACACCTTGGTCAGTCCGCTCAGCCCGCCCAGACTCGCAGGCAGCGACCCGCTCAACTGGTTCCGCGCCAGACCGATGATGCTCAGCTTGGACAGATTGCCCAGCTCCGACGGGATCGACCCGCTCAAACTGTTGCGGTTCATCGCCAGGCGAGTCAGGTTGGACAGGTTGCCCAGCTCGGCGGGCAGCGACCCGCTCAACTGGTTCCGATCCAGCGACAGCACCTGCAGCGCGTCCAACTGACCCAGCGCCGCCGGCAGCGAGCCGCTCAGGTTGTTGATCCGCAACGCCAGGTGCGTTACCTCGCCGTTCGAGTTCGTCGTCACGCCGTGCCACTGACCGATCGGCTTTTCGCTCAGCCAGTTGGTGTTGTTGGTCCAGTTGGCGCCGCCGGTCGACTCGTAGAAGGCGACCAGCACGTCACGATCGCTCAGCACCACCGGCTCCGGCTCGGAGACCGGCTCCTGCGACTGCTGCTGCGCAGGCTGCGGCTCCGGTTCCGGCGTCGGCTCCGCCTGGACCTGCGGCTCGTCGTTGTCGCTCACGGCGACGGCCACCGAAGCGACCGCAATGCCGGCGTACTCGCCCGCGCCGCTCACCGCATGGCTCAGCGTCGCCGACTCGTCCGACGTGTCGTCGTCTTCCGACGCCTCCACGCGCACCGTCTGCGCCGACGACCAGTTCTGCGGCGTGAACGTCAAGCTGCTCGGCTGCGCCGACACGCCGGCGTGGTCGCTCGAAATCGCGACCGTCACGTTCGCCGTCGGTTCAGCGTCCAGGACCAAGGTGTACGTCGCAGAACCGCCTTCCGCGACCGGCAGGCTGCTCGCGCTCAGCGTGACGCTGCCGGGCTCGGCTTCCGGTTCAGGTGTCGGCTCCGGCTGAGGTTCAGGCTGCGGCTCCGCCTCGGGCTCCGAGTCGCCCTGATCCTGCTGATCGTCCTGCTGACCCGCCTGCGCCTGCGGCTCGTCGTCGTCCGTGATCGACACGTTCACCGTCGGCGCCGAGACGCCGACGTACCCGGAACCCGAGAACGCCGCCACGACGTTCATCACCCACGTCTGCGCGTCCGCCGTGTCGGCGTCCTGCACCGCCGTCACCCGGATCGTCTGCGGCGTCGCCCAGTTCTGCGGCGTGAAGGTCAAGGTCCACGGCTCGGCCGAGACCGCGCTGTGCTGCGCGAACGGCGAGATCAACACGTTGCCGTTCGGTTTCGCGTCCAGCACGACCGTGTAGCTCGCCGTCTCGCCCTCGGTCAGGCTCAGGCTCGTCGTGCTCACCGTCACTCCGGCCCGATCGTCGTCCTCGACCGCGACGGCAACCGGCGCGCCCGTCGAGGAGTATTCGTCGGCCCCGCTGACCGCATGCCGGATCGTCGCGGTTTCGTCGCCCACGTCGCCGTCATGCCCCGCGCGGACGCTCACCGTCTGCGCCGTCTGCCAGTTCTCCGGCGTAAACGTCAGACTCGCCGGCACCGTCGACACGGCGGCGTGGTCGCTCGACGTCTGCACCACCACGTTGCTGCTCGGCCGCACGCCCAGGCTCACCGTGTAGCTGGCCGACCCGCCCTCTCGCACCACGACCGGATTGGCCGCGGTCACCGTGACCTTCGCCTTGCGCTGGGCCGGTTGCGGATTGTTCTGCGGGAACGATTGGTTGATTCTCCCCGCCCGGGACGTGACCGCCCAGCCGGTGCTCTGGCCGACCCGGTGATCGCCGCGCGACAGCACGCTGAACTTGTAGGTCTTGTTGCGGTCGAGGTTCGTCACGGTGGCGCTGGTGCCCGTCGTGGACGGGCCCCAGCCCTGGTCGCTCCTGACACACCGCCCCGGCAGTTCAATCCCCGTGTTCTCATTTGTGAAGGTGCAATCAACGAACCACTCATTGATCCAGGCAACCAGGTACCTGACATTGCCAACGAGCGCGCCGCCGCTGGTGGTCTCCGTCACCGGATCCCAGGCCAGCGAAACCGACCCGGAAGTCGTCCGCGTAATCCGCAGGTTGGCCGGCGCCTTCGGCTTCCCGCCGACCGTCACCGTTTGCCAGGGGCCGGCTTCGTAGTTGACAGCGACATCGTGGTTGTGGTCGTCAACGCGGATCGTCGTCCTGAAGCTCCTGGCCTTGTGGCGAACTCGGAACTCATACACGAAATCCGTGTCGATGTCGGGCACGGTCACGTTCTTCGCCCGGTCGCTGAACCCCCTGCGACATGAGGAAAACGGGGTGCTGACTCCGGGCACGATCCTCTTCTGTTGGCAGTCGAAATAGTCGTACAGGTCGAACGGCTGGCGGTCGACGGTGTTGCCGCCTTCCCAACTCAGTTTCACTTCACTGCCCCGGGCCTGGTCGACGCTGAGAAACAGCGGCGCCTTGGGCGCGGTGTAGGCCGAACGGTAGGCCTCCGGCAGGTAGCAACCGGAGTAGGTGCCCGTGCCGTCGAAGCAGGTCTGGATGCTGAAGTGGTAGCGCTTGCCGGGCTCCAGCCCGCTGATGTCGGCTGTGACGTCCACGCCCTGGTTTCTCGGGACGACATCGATTGCCGCTCGGTTCTCGAACCGCAGAATGTACTTTGAGACTCCGGTCTTGCGCGCAATGGTCGTCGCATCGTCCCCGGTGCCGACGGTGTACTGCTTGGCAACACGCGGCGGCTCCCAGGTGATCACCAGTTGATTCGCCGTCCCGTGCGCCCGCACATTCTCAATCAGAAACTCCGGGTACGCCTGCGCCGACACCGGCCCGGTCGACAGCACGCTCGCCGCAACAGCGGCAACCAGGATCAGCAGGCTGGACAGCAGAGCCAGTAGCGTGGGCCGCCTCATTCCGGACCCTCGCCATCTCGCGGAGAGCTCAGATTCGCGGGGGGGGGGGGTGAAATTCATGCCCGTCACTCCTGGTTCATCCGCGCCGCCACATTCCGGCGCACACACAGCAGAGACAATTATCACTCCCATACCCCGTGTCGTCTACATAATTCCCGTGCAAATCCACATGCAATTCCCGTGTAATCCACACATCCAGTCCCCTCTCCCCGAGGGAGAGGGTTAGGGTGAGGGCCCTCACCTCATGCGGAGAAGAGACCCCGCCCCCGCGCAGCCTGCCCCGCGCCACGATGCGGGGGACCCGCTCGGATCCCCTCTCCCCGAGGGAGAGGGTTAGGGTGAGGGCCCTCCGGCCTGCCCCGCACTTTGCCTGCCCCTGGCTTGAACAGGGGATGCGAGCACCCGCTCGGCTCCCCGCCCGAAGTTGTCACTGCACCCTCTTGAGCGTCACAGCACACAATGATATCGTTGTGTCGATGATTCCTGGCTTTGACGACAACGGCCTCCTCCCTCCAGGAATTCACTGGTCAACCTGGGAGGAGTACAACGAGAGATTTGGAGGCAATCCCCGCAGGCGGGACTTGCTACAAGGGATCGAGCGGGCGATGGTGAATCTCAGGCAGGCCGGCTGCCACACTCTGTACATTGACGGCAGTTTCGTCACGGACAAGGCGGTTCCCGGAGACTTCGACGGCTGCTGGGATTGGAGTGAGGTCGATCCCGACCGCGTTGACCCGGTCTTGTTCGAGTTCGCCCATGGCCGGGCAGCGCAGAAGCAGAAGTATGGAGGCGAGCTGTTCCAATCGGACGGTCTGGCCGACAGCGCTGGCACCGCCTTTCTGGACTTCTTTCAGAGAACCAGAGACGGGACGCCCAAGGGCATCGTCGCCCTGGATTTGAGAGCCGAGTCATGATCAAGAACGAACGTCAATACCAGGTCACAACAGCAGCGGTTGCCCGGTTCGAGCAGGCACTCGCGGACCTGCGCAATCGAGATGTCACGGCGGAAGGGATCCATCCGCGTATCGCGAGAGCCCAGATCGAGGGAGTCGAGAGTCAACTGGACGACTTGCGCCGCGAGCTCCGCGAGTATGAGTCGCTCAGGGAGGGCGTGTTCCCGCTCGACGAACTGGACAGAGTCCATGACATTCCCAACCTGCTGATCAAAGCGCGGATCGCTCAGCGACTCACCCAGAAGCAACTGGCGGATCGGACTGGGCTCCACGAGCAACAGATCCAGAAGTACGAGGCTACGGATTACGACTCGGCCAGTCTTGCCCGAATCCAACTCGTGGCAGGCGCCTTGCGTAAGTCTCAAGATGAGAAGGCCAAGGCCACAGCTTGAGTGCGGCGTTCCTGCCGCGGGCGTGATGCCCTCGCAGGGTCCAGCTCCATCTACACCCGCAACAACGGACGCTCCGGCCGACCATCTTACCCAAACCGCGCTACAATCAGAACAATCGTCCCATCAACCGGAAAGGCAACCCCATGAACCCCTCAATCCACCGCCGCCACACCCGAACAGATCCGAACAGGCCGAACCTGAACATCCCTGAAGAAACCTGAAAAAACCTGAAAAAACCTGAAAGAGTCTCTAGCCCCGAATCACACGATCCCCAGTAAAACACTGGAGATTCACCCCGTTTTCCCAGGAGCCCCCCCCAGAAAAAAAAGTTCACCCAAAACCTGAAACCCTCCGGTCCCCTCTCCCCGAGGGAGAGGGCTAGGGTGAGGGCCCTCCCCCCTCCCAGGGGGGAGATGCCGAAGGCAGAGGGGGTCCGCCG
>JAJDWB010000007.1 GCA_022825855.1 Dehalococcoidia bacterium | reverse complement strand
GGGAGTCTGCGGCGTTCCGGTGAGGAACAGTATAGCAGCGTAAGCCGTTGAATAACGGTAGCCATAGCGGAACGTCAGGGCACTCTGCGGAACCCTGCGGAACCGGTAGAATGCGGCCCAGAGGTCGGCGTTCCAAGCCGGCGCGCCATATGGACCGTGGGCGTCCCGCCGCCGCTGCGTTTTCACGGCAACCGGGCCTGGACGGCCTCGGTGCTGATCCGACCTTGTCGACGCACCGCCAGCCGTTCCGCACTACATTCTTCCCTTTGCCTTTGTTCGGGCCCGGACCACCGTGACCTCTTCCCTGTCCCGCTTCGACCCCGCCGTCGCCGGTTGGTTCCGGGAGCGGTTCGAGGCCCCTACCGAGCCGCAGGAAAAGGGATGGCCCGTCATCGCCCGGGGCGAGGACGTGCTGATCACCGCTCCGACCGGTTCGGGGAAGACGCTCGCCGCCTTCCTCTTCGCGCTGGACCGGCTGACGCGGGAGGCCCGGGGCGGGGCGCTCCCGGACGAGACCCGGGTGGTCTACGTCTCGCCGCTGAAGGCGCTGAGCGCCGACATCCGCCGCAATCTCGAGGCCCCGCTCGCCGGCATCGCCGCTCGTGCAAAAGCGGACGGGGAGCCGCTGCCACCGGTCCGCGCCGAACTCCGCACCGGAGACACCCCCGCCGCCGAACGGGCCCGGATGACGAGGAAGCCGCCCCACATCCTGGTCACCACCCCGGAGTCGCTCTACCTCCTGCTCACGGCGGCCCGCGGCCAGGACATGTTGGGCACCGCGGACACCGTGATCGTGGACGAGATCCACGCGCTCGCCACGACAAGCGGGGCACCCACCTGGCGCTCTCCCTCGAACGCCTCGACCGGCTCGCCGCCCGGCCGCTCCAGCGCATCGGACTCTCGGCGACGGTGCGGCCGCTTTCCGAGGTCGCCCGGTTCCTCAGCCCGCGAACGCCGGAGGGGCCGACGGTGGTTCCCGTCTGGCACCGGCGGGCGATGGACCTGGCGGTGGAGGTGCCGGATTCCGAACTCGGGGCGGTGGCCACCCACGAGGTCATGGAGGACATCCGGGACCGGATCGCGGCGCTCATCGAGGCGCACGACACCACCCTGGTGTTCGTGAATACCCGGCGGATGGCGGAGCGGCTGACCCACGTCCTGGCGGAACGCCTGCCCGAGGACGCGGTGCTGGCCCATCACGGGAGCCTCGCCCGGGAGGTGCGGCTCGAAGCCGAGCGGCGCCTCCACTCCGGGGAGGTCCGGGCCATCGTCGCGACCGCCTCGCTCGAACTGGGGATCGACATCGGCTCGGTGGACCTGGCGTGCCAGCTCGGCTCGCCGCGTTCCATCGCGGTGGCGCTCCAACGGGTCGGCCGCTCCGGCCATTGGCTCGGCGCCATCCCGAAGGGGCGCTTCTTTCCGACGACCCGTGATGAACTGGTCGAATGCGCGGCGCTGATGGCCGCCGTGGAGTCCGGCGACCTCGACCGGATCCGCATTCCCGAAGCGCCGCTTGACATCCTGGCGCAGCAACTCGTCGCCGAAGCGGGCGCGACGCCGGAGGAGCGGCACGATCTGGACAGCCTGTTCGGTTTCGTGCGCGGCGCCTATCCCTACCGCCGTCTCGAGCGGGCGGCCTTCGACGCGGTCGTCGGAGTGCTCGCCGAAGGCGTCGCGACCACCCGGGGACGCCGGGGCGCCTTCCTGCACCGGGACTCCGTCGCGGGCACGGTCCGCGCCCGCCGGAACGCCCGGCTCGCGGCCATCCAGAACGGCGGCGCGATTCCGGAAACGGCGCAGTACCAGGTGGTCGCCGAGCCCGACGACCGGGTGGTGGGCCAGCTCGACGAGGACTTCGCCGTCGAGAGTACCGCGGGCGACGTGTTCCTGCTGGGCACCACCTCCTGGCGGATCCGGCGGATCGCCCAGGGACAGGTCCGGGTCGAAGACGCGCAGGGCGCCGCGCCCACCATTCCCTTCTGGCGGGGCGAGGCGCCCGGCCGGACCGCGGAGCTGAGCGCGCGGGTGGCGGAGCTCCGCGAACGGGTGGACCAGGGCGCCGCGGAGGCGCGAAGCGCGTTGCAGCGCGATTCCCACCTCGACGCCGCCGGGACCGATCAGGTCCTCCGCTACCTCGCCGCCGGGCGGGCCGCGCTCGGCGCCATGCCGAGCCAGCGGACGGTGGTCGCGGAACGCTTCTTCGACGACTCGGGCGGCATGCAGCTCGTCATCCACGCTCCCTTCGGCAGCCGGATCAACCGCGCCTGGGGACTCGCCCTCCGGAAGCGCTTCTGCCGCTCCTTCAACCTGGAACTCCAGGCGGCGGCGACCGACGACGGCATCGTCATCTCGCTCACGGACCTGCACTCCTTCCCGCTCGAATCCGTCTTCTCGTTCCTGAAACCCGGCAACCTGGAACACGTGCTCACCCAGGCGGTCCTCGGGGTTCCGCTCTTCGCGGCGCGCTGGCGCTGGGCGGTCTCGCGGGCGCTCCAGGTGCCCCGCCGCCGGCACGGTCAGCGTGTTCCCCCTCCGATCCAGCGAATGCTCACCGACGACCTGCTCGCCGCGGTGTTCCCGGACCAGGCCGCCTGCGCCGAGAACCTCGCCGGCGAGGTCCGGATCCCGGAGCATCCGTTGGTGGACGAGGCGATCCGCGACTGCCTGCGCGAGGCGCTGGATGTCGACGGCCTCCGCGCGCTTCTCCAGGACATCCGGGACGGGAAGGTCCGCACCGTGGCGGTGGACACCCCCGAGGCGTCGCCCTTCGCGGCCGAGATCCTGAACGCCAACCCGTTCGCCTTCCTCGACCCGGCCCCGCTCGAAGAGCGCCGCTCGCGGGCGGTGCGGATGCGCCGGTCGCTCCCGCCCGAGCTCGACACCGAGGCGGTGCTCGACCCCGAAGCGATCGCGCAGGCCGCCGCGGAAGCGGCGCCGCTGGTTCGGGACGCAGACGAACTCCACGACGCGCTCCTCACGCTCGGAGCCGTCCGGGAGACACCGGAGTGGAGCGGGTTCTTCGAGGAACTCGAGGCCGGGAACCGCGCCGGGACGGTGGTCGCCGGAGACGCCCGGTTCTGGGTGGCCGCGGAACGGTTGAGGCTCGCCCGGGCCGTCTGGCCGGACGCCTTGCTTCCCCCTCGGGCCCCGGCCCCGGGCGACGGCGACGCCGCGGACACCCGGGCGGAAGCGGTGGCTGCGATTCTGCGCGGGGTGATGGACTGCTCCGGTCCGGTCACCGTCGCCGCGCTCGCCGCCCGCCTCGCCCTTCCCGAAGCCCGGATCGGGGCAGCGCTCTCGCTGCTCGAGGCCGAAGGACTGGTGCTCCAGGGACGGTTTCGCCGCACCCCGGCCGCTGACGGCCCGCCCGAGTGGTGCCACCGGCGGGTGCTCGCCCGCATCCATCGGCTCACCCTGGCCCGGCTCCGCCGCGAGTCGGCGCCCGTGAGCGCCGCCGCGTTCCTCGAGTTCCTCGCCGGCTGGCAGCACCTGACCGCGGAGACCCGTCTCCACGGGCCGCGCGGAGTCCGGGAGGTGATCGCCCAACTCCAGGGACTCGAAGCGCCGGCGGCGGCCTGGGAGTCCCAGATCCTGCCGCTGCGGATCGCCGGCTACCGCCGCGACTGGCTGGACGAGAACTGCCTCTCGGGCGAGGTCGTCTGGGGCCGGACGTCCATGCCGGAGCCGGCTCCCGGCGGGGGCCCGGCGCGGCCGACCCGGGCCGCGCCGATCGGTCTGCTCCTCAGGAGCGATGTCGGCCGCTGGCTCCGGCCACGAGTCGGGGACTCCGACGATCTCTCCTCCGCAGCCGGCAAGGTGCTCGGGATCCTGGAACGTGGCGGGGCCCAGTTCTTCGCCGAGCTCCAGGCGCGTTCGGGGCTGCTGCCCGCCGCTCTCGAGGATGCGCTCTGGGAGCTGACCGCCGGCGGCCGGGTCACCGCGGACGGCTTCGACAACCTGCGGGCCCTGATGGACCCTCGGCGGCGCAGCGCCTACGGACGCTACCGGCGGCGCAAGGCCCGGTACTCACCGGGCCGCTGGGCGCTCCTCGCCCCGCCCGCCGGGGACGGGCAGGAACCGGCGGACCATGAGGGCGTCGCGCGGCAGCTCCTCCAGCGCTGGGGCGTGGTGTTCCGCGAACTCCTGAAGCGGGAGCGGACTCCATCGCGCTGGCGGGACCTGCAGCTCGTCCTGCGGCGGCTGGAGATGCGCGGCGAGGTGGTGGGCGGCCAGTTCGTCTCCACCTTCCCCGGGGAACAGTTCGCGCTGCCGGAGGCGGTCGCTCCGCTCCGCCGCGCCGGCCGGAACGGCTCCCCCGACCCCGGCTCCGGAGTGCGGGTCCGGATCGGGGCGGCCGATCCGTTGAACCTGTCCGGGATCCTGGTTCCGGGCTCACGCATCCCCGTCACCTCATCGGAGAACCTGATCCTGAGGGAAGGCGGGCTCCAACCCGCCGGGCAAGGCCCGATCCGGCCGGACCTCGATTCGGAAGCAACGACACTGCCAAGCGGCGCGCAGGTCGGTTCGTCCACCCGCAAGACTCCACCGTGAGCCGTAAATATGGTAATATGGGTGCGATGAAGACGACCATCGAGCTTCCGGATCCGATCCTCCGGCAGGCGAGGATCCTGGCCGCCGCCCGCGGGACGACGCTGAAGCAACTGTTCACCGAAGCCCTCGAGGAGAAGCTCCGGACGGCGCCGGAACGACTCCGGAATGCCCGAGCCGAACGGCCGTGGATGGCCGGGTTCGGAGAACTGTCGCACCTTTCCGAGGAGACCCGCCGCATCCAGCGCATCATCGACGACGAGTTCGGACGCCTGGAACCTGAAGATCTCGAGTGATCCTCGACACGAACGCTCTCTCCGCGTGGGCGGACGGGGACACCGCCGTCGAGGCGCCGCTGCTGATGGCCGACCGGCTGGTCGTTCCCGTCGTCGTTCTGGGCGAGTTCCTTTTCGGGATCCGGCAGTCACGCCGTCGCGGCGCCTACGTGGAATGGTTGCGGCGAAGGCTGCCGTCCACCGAAATCGCCGGCATCGGTTCGGCAACCGCTGGCCGCTACGCCGAGGTCCGCCTCGAACTGAAGCGTGTCGGTCGTCCGATTCCAGCGAACGACCTCTGGATCGCCGCACTGGCGCGCCAGTACGAGTTGCCGGTAATCAGCCGCGACACCCATTTCGACGCTGTCCAGGACCTGGAGAGGATTCCCTTCTGACGCGGGACGAGCGCAGGCCGGTAGAGGCGGCGCGCACGGCGTTCCGCGAGCGTTTCGGCCGGGCCCCCGAGGGAGTGGCCTTCGCACCGGGACGGGTGAACCTCATCGGGGAGCATGTGGACTACTGCGGCCTTCCCGTTCTGCCGGCCGCCCTCTCCCACGGCGTCGCGCTCGCCTTTGCCGCCCGCCGCGACGAGCGGGTGCGATGCCTGACCACCGAGGCGGGATTCGACGAAGTCGACTTCACCCTCGGCGAAACGCCGCCGGCGGCGGGATTCGGGCGTTATCTCGCCGCCGCCGTGGCCGGAGTCGGCGCGGGCCGGTGGACGCCGGCGTCCCGCGCCGGGCTCGACGGGGCGATCGCCTCCGACCTTCCCGTCGCCGCCGGTCTTTCGTCTTCCTCGGCGGTGGTGATCGCCGGGGCGCTTGCCCTGCTCGCGCTCCGCGGCCGCCTCACACCGGGCGAGTCGCTTCCGCGCGAGGATGCGATGCGGCTGGCTCACGACCTCGCCGAGGCGGAGCACGGCGTTGCGATCCAGGGCGGAGCCATGGACCAGTCCGTCTGCCTGGGCGCCGCCCCCGGACACGCGCTCCACATCGCCTTCGAGCCGCCGCGGTGGACGCCCGTTCCCGTGGACTCCGGCCGCTTCCGCTTCCTGGCCGCGTACAGCGGCCGGCGCGCCGACAAGGGAGGTGCGGCTGGCGCCATCTTCGACGAGCGCGTCCGGCAGGCGCGGGAGGCGCTCCGCGTAGCCCGGGAGTTCCTGCCCCACGCCGACAGTTATCCGGCGCTCGTCACCGCCCATCCCCTGCCGGAGCTTCTCGCCGCGGCGGACGGGCTACCGGCGCCGCTGGCCGGACGGTTCCGCCACGTCGTTTCCGAAGCGGGGCGCACCTCCGCCGCCGCGAAGCACCTCGAAGACGGTGACGCCACCGCGTTCGGCGAGACGCTGGACGCCTCCCACGAGAGCCTGCGGCGCGACTACGCGGTGAGCACTCCCGACCTCGACGAACTGGTCCGCGCGGCCAGGGACGCGGGCGCCCTCGGCGCCCGGCTCACCGGCGCCGGACTCGGGGGTTCAGCGGTGATCCTCGCCTCGCCGGACCGGGAGGCGGCCATCCGGGCCCGCCTGACCGAGCGCTACTACCTCCCTCGCGGAATCGCCGTTCCGCGGGGCACCCACCTCCTCGACGCCACCCCTTCCGGACCCGCAGCGCTCTATTGACGCGCGCCGACGCGCATCGGGCCGCGCCCCGGGAACACGGGGGCCAGGTCACTTGCGAGGCTGTAGAGAACCGGCACCACGAACAGCGTGACCAGGGTGGCGAAGGCGACTCCGAAAGCGAGCGACACGGCCATCGGAATCAGGAGGGCGGCCTGATAGCTGCGCTCCGCCAGGAGCGGAGTTACGCCGGCGCAGGTGGTGAGCGACGTGAGGATGACGGCCCGGAAGCGGGCCGGCCCGGACTGAAGCGCCGCCTCCCGCGCCGAAAGCCCCCGCGCCCGGCGCCGGTTCGTGAAATCGAGCATCACCAGCGCATCGTTCACCACGATCCCGATGAGTGGAACCATCCCGAAGAGACTCATCGAGTCGAGATCGATTCCCATGATGAGATGCCCGTACACGGCGCCGGCGAGTCCGAACGGGATCGCGGCCAGGATGAGGAACGGCTGCGTCCACGAACCGAGCGGGATCGCGAGCAGGATGAAGATGAGCATCACGGCCAGCATCCCGCTGCGCGCCAGGGCTTCCTGGCTCTCCTCCGCCTCGCCGGCCACCCCGGCAACCCTGAAGTCGTATCCCGGGAAACGCTCGCGGAGCCCGGGCAGCACCTGGTCGCGGGCGGCGGCGATGACCGCGTCCGGAGGGGCCACCCGCCCGTCCACGCTGGCCAGCACGGTGAACGCCCGCAACGAGTCCACGCGGCGGATGACCGACTGCCCGGCCGCAGCGGAGACCTCCGCAACCTCACCCAGCGGGTTGACCCGCCCGTCGGGGCTGCGCACGAGCAATCCGGCCACTCCCAATGCCCCGCCCGAATCGGCGCGCGGAGAGCGCAGCACCACCCGAATCTCGTCGCGGCCCCGCTGCAGACGCGCGATCTCCTCCCCATGAAACGCCTGGCGGAGCTGGCGGCCCACGGCGCCCGCAGTGATCCCGGTGCCCGATTCTCCGGGCCGGACCCGAGCCACCAGACCCGGAGCGGCGCCCTCGAAGTCGTCGGAAACGGACGTCACGCCCGGAACCTCGCGGAGTCCCGCCTGGAGAGCCTCGGAAGCCGCCTCGAGGCCTTCGAAGTCCGGACCGCGAATCCGGAACGACACGTCCGCCGCCTGACCGAACGCATCGCTGATCACGGACACCCGGGCGTCCACCGGCTCCGCTCGAATCCGGTCCCGGACCCGGTCCGCGACGGCGCGCGTCGGGATTCCGGCGCGGTCCTCCTGAGGGCTGAGCCGCCAGATGATCTGGCCGACGGACGGGCCCCGTTCCGCGGCCTGTCCGCCGAACGCCGCACCGACTCCGATCGGAATGCGCTGCCCCACGAGGACCACGCGGTGCCGCTCGACGTCCACTCCCGACTCGGCGCGGATCCCCTCGCGCACCTCGTCCACCGTGGCGTTCAGCGACGCAACCACCGCGCGGGTGGCATCCGAGGTCGCTTCCGCCGGCAGCTTGACCTGGACGAACGCGATGTTGTTGTCCATGGGCGAACCCGTCACGACCTGCACGAAACCACCCGCGGTGAGCCCGAACGCGAGGCACAGTGCGAAGACTCCGAGGGCGAGGGTCGCCAGCCGGTTGTGGAGCGCCCACCGGAGCGCGGGCCGGTAAACCCTTTGCACGGTCCAGTCGAAGCCCGACTGGACGCCGGCGCGGATCCGCGCCAGACGGCGGCTCGGACGCACGCCCAGGCCGCCGTGCGCCAGGTGATGCGGCAGGATCCACGCGGCCTCGATCAGCGAGAACGCCAGGATCGGAATCACCATCCGCGGCACGTCGCCGATGAGCTCGCCGTACACCCCCGGAATCCCGAGCAGCGGAGCAAAGGCGGCCATCGTGGTCAGCACCCCGAAGGCCGCCGGGAAGAGCACCCTGCGGGTGCCCCGAATCGCGGACTCCTCCCGGCTCTCGCCGCCACGGTCCATCCGTCGCTGGACGTTCTCTCCCACCACGATCGCATCGTCCACCACGATGCCCAGGGCCACGATGAAGCCGAACATGCTCAGCAGGTTGACGGTGATCCCGAGCCCGGGCATCAACAGGAAAGCGCCGAAGAACGTGAACGGCAGTCCGGCGGCCGTCCAGACGGCGAGCCGGGTCGAAAGCGTGAAAAAGAGCACCAGGAAGATGAGTCCCAGACCGGACAGCCCGTTCCGCACCATGAGGTCCAGACGGCCCTGGAAATCCTCGGCGGCGAAGTACCAGGGCGTGACGCGGATCCCGTCGGGGAGCCGGATCGCCCCGATGACCTCCCGCGCGCCCGCCGTGGTGTCCGCCAGCCGGCCGCCTTCCTGCAGCAGAACGCTCAGAAACACCGCCGGCTCGCCGTTCATCGAGGCTTCGCGATCCGACGCCGCGAAACCGTCGGTCACCGCGGCGATGTCCGCCAGACGCACCACGCCGCCGTCCGACGCGGTGATGACCGGAATCCGCCCGAAATCCTCGGCGGTGGTCGCGGCGCCCTCGGTACGCAGGCTGAGCTCATGCGCGCCGCTGCGCGCGGTGCCGGCGGGTATGTCCGAGGAGCCCAGTCGGACGGCGGCCGCAACACCGTCGAAGGTCAGCCCGAACCGCGTCAGGTTCCGCTCGGGGACCTCGATGGTCAGTTCCTGATCCCAGCCCGTCAGCCGTTCCACGGCGGCGACCCCGGGTACCGCCACCACGGCGTCGTGAACAAGCCGGGAAGCCCGGTGCAGGTCGCGTTCGCTCACCGCTCCGTGCACGGCGATCCGGAAGATCTCCCGGTACGGCGCGATCTCGGAAACCACGGGATCCTCCGCCTCGGCCGGCAGCGAGGTGAGGGAACCCACCCGTTCGCGAACCGTGTCCCCGATCCGGCGAATGTCCGCCCCTGCCTCGAGTACCAGCGTGAGCCCTCCGGCGTGGTCCGTCGCGAGCCCGACCGTCTCCCGCACGCCCTCGATACCTCGCAGGGCTTCCTCGAGTGGAAGCAGGATCCGGGACTCGACCACTTCGGCCTCCGCCCCGGGGAGAACGACCCGCACCACCACCGCGGGGGAGGAGGTTTCGGGAAGGAGTTCGTGCGGAATGCCGCCGAGGGCCAGGTAGCCGGCCAGCGAAACGCCGAAGAAGATCAGGTTGGCGGCGACCCGGTTCCGGACGAACCAGGCGATCACACCGGTGGATCGGCGCTCCTGGTCAGGGAGTTCTCCTTCCATCCCGCCCGTGCCGCTCAGGGACTCCCCGACGCTCCGCCTCCCGAGGGGGCCGCCTCCGGAGAACCGGCGATCCGCACCCGCATCCCCTCCGCGACCAGGGACGGCGGAGAAACCACGAGCCGCTCTCCGGCCGCAAGACCGGAGCGAACCAGCACCGCCGTTTCGCCGGCCGGCCAGAAGGCGTCCACCTCGCGAACCCGAACGCGATCCTCGGCGTCCACGACGAGGACGGTCCCGTCGGCGCGGAATGCGCTCGCGGGGACCGTGGCGACCTCGGGGAACTCCTTACCCTCGATCTCGACCTGCACGAACATCCCGGCCACGAGCGGCGGTCGGCCATCCGGCGTCGTCTGGTAGGGCCGGGCCACCTCAATCACGGCCGGGATGAAGCGGGTGGCCGGATCCATCTCGCCCTCCATCCGGGCGAGCCGTCCTTCCCAGGTCCAACGGACTTCGGCGTCCGGCGGCCCGAGTGTCGCGGTCACGCGCGCCGGAGGCATCCGCCCGCCGCTTTCCCGGAATGGGAGGTCCACGAGCGAGAGCGCGGCGTCGGGGAGCGAGACCCGGACCTCGAACACGTCCAGCGAAAACAGCTCCAGCAGGCGCTGCCCGGGCGTCACCCACTCGCCGGCTTCGGCGCTCCGGGAGGCGACCAGGCCCGCATGAGGCGCCCGGACCTCGGTGTTCCGGAGATCCGTTTCCGCGGTTTCGAGGGCCGCCCGGGCGGCGGCGGCTCCCTCCTCCGCGGCCGTCAGTTGCGGTATCCCCAGCGCCATCGGATCCGGCTCGGCCCCGGTCCGTTCCCACTCGGCTCGGGCCAATTCGGCGGCAGCCCGCTCCCGAAGCACGCGCAGCTCGGCCTCCGCAAGCCGGCTGCGCGCTTCTGCCGCCGCCTGCGCGTAGCGGGTCTCCCGTATCCGGAAAAGCGGAGACTCCTCCTCCACCTGTGTTCCGGCCCGGAGGGAACTCGCGGCCCAGACGATTTCGCCGGCGACCTGAGCGGCGACCGCGGTACGCCGGGCGGGCCGCGCGGTGCCGTCCACGGTGACCACGACCCGCTCTGCGTCGAGTCGGACGCTCTGGACCTGAACCTCGGTGAGCGCGGGTTCGAACTCCTGGGCTTCGGGCTCCGGACCCAGCGCCACCAGGAGCGCGACAACGGCGAACGACGCCAGGAGGATCGGAACGAACAGGAAACGCCGCATCACCGCCGGCCGGCGAAGATACGGACTGCCGAGCATCCCCACATCGTGAAAACAGAGTGTACGGCGAACCGGGGTTCGGCCAACCATTCACGCGGGTGTCGCGTCGGAGGGTTACCGGGGCGCCCGCTCGATCGACCTACACTCCGCCCCGAACAGGGATGTGGCCCAACGACCGTGCCCGGGGATAGTCCGGTGCGTTTGTGGGCGCTCTCGGATCTCCACATCTCGCACCGGCGGAACCGGGAGGCGCTGCAGGACTTCCCGGCGCATCCCGACGACTGGCTGATCCTGGCCGGCGACCTGACCGACGGAGAGCGGGGGCTCGACTGGCTGCTCGGCGCGCTGACCCCCAGGTTCCGCCGGCTGGTCTGGACGCCGGGCAATCATGAACTCTGGACCGTCCCCGGGAGGGACCCGGGACTCCGGGGCGTGGCGCTCTACGAGCGGCTCGTCGCCATTGCCCGCTCCCACGGCGCCCTGACCCCCGAAGATCCCTATCCGGTCGTCGAACACCGGGATGGAAGGGTCCTCATCGCACCGCTGTTCCTGCTCTACGACTACAGCTTCCGGCCGCCGCACGTCCCGCGCGACAGAGTCGTGCGCTGGGCGCGCGAAACCGGGGCGGTCTGCACCGACGAGTATCTCCTCCACCCCGACCCGTTCCCGGACCGGGAATCGTGGTGCACGGCGCGCTGCGAGTCGTCGGCCGCGCGGCTTGCGGCGTGCCCGCCGGACATCCCCAAGGTGCTGATCAACCACTTCCCGCTGGAGGAAGAACACGCGGTGCTGCCGCGGGTCCCCCGCTTCACCCCGTGGTGCGGGACCCGGCGGACGCGCGGGTGGCACCGGCGGTTCGGCGCCTGCGCGGTGGTGTACGGGCACCTCCACATCCGGAAGACCGACTGGCTGGACGGCGTGCCCTTTCACGAGGTTTCGCTCGGCTACCCGCGGCAGTGGGATCCGAGTCGGGGAATCGGCGCTTACCTGCGCGAAGTTACGCTGGCGCCCGCGGACGCCGTTTCCCGATGACGACCGGCCGCGACCCGTGGTGGAGCCCCTGGCACGAGGGCGAGGGCGCGGTCGTCCTGCATGTGGACCTCCGTCCCGACGAGGGACGGGAGACACGGGCCTCGTCCCTTCTCGATGACGAAGAACGGCGGCGCCGGGACCGTTTCGTGGTGGAGGGCGCCGCGCGCCGCTTTTCGCTGTGCCGCGCGGCGCTTCGGATCAACCTCGCCGAGCGGCTCGGCTGCTCGAACGACGAGCTCTCCTTCGGCTACCTCGAGCACGGCAAACCCTTCGCGAAGGTGAACGGTACGCGCTCACCCGTCAGCTTCAACGTGAGCCACAGCGGATCGAACGGCCTCATCGGGTTCGCCGAACACGACGGGCTGGGAGTGGATCTGGAGGAACGCGCTCCGGGCCGGAACTTCGACGGCATCGGCAGCAGCGTCTACGGTCCGGCCGAGCAGCGCGCCCTCACGGCGGCAGAGGGACACCGGAAGACGGATCTGTTCTACCGGCTCTGGAGCCTCAAGGAGGCGCTGATCAAGGCTCTCGGAACGGGTTTCTCCCTGAATCCCTCTCGCTTCGAGGTCCCCCCGGCAATGCTCGGCGGCGCCCGGTCCTCGGTTTTCCGCTTCCCGCACGCACCCTCCGATCGCTGGTGGTTGTTGGATCTCGGGGAACCCCGGTTCGCCGCCGCGATGGCCTACCGGCTGCCTCGGGCCGCCGGTTCAACCCTCCACGTCAGCGCGAACTGAAGCCGCTCCGGTCGAGAAACTCCACCGTCAGCCGGGCGCACTCCTCGGGCTGTTCGAGCTGGGCCAGGTGGGTCGTCCCCGTCACGACCCGAAAGTCCACCGACGCCACTCCGGTCAGGTCGCACGGCGGGACAAAGTAGTGAGGGAGACTGGGGTCGGCGCCCACCACGCGGACCGGCAGCGGCAGAGCATCCGGGGCCACCAGCGGTGCGAAATCAGGTAGCGAAGCGAGAATCCGGGCCTCGTAGTCGGGCGGGCAACGGAGTTCCCAGCCTCCGCGCGCCGCTTTCCGGAGTGTCGTCCGCGCCATCAGCCGCAGTGCCCCCGCGCCAAGGTGCGCCATCGCCGGCTGAGCCGCCATGAGGTCGATGAACTCCTCCGGGCTCCGAAACCGGCAGGCGCGGATCCGGGTTCGCGCGGCGGCCTGCCGGCAGGCCAGGCGTGAGGCCCGCGCGGCGCCCGCCCCCGGAGAGAGCGGCGGTTCAAAGAGAACCAGGGCCGAATACGAGGCTTCCAGGGCAGGCGACAGGAGGGCCGCCAGGCAGGAAACCGAGTGGAATACACCGGCCCGGGGCCGCATCCCGAACGCCCGGTCCACGGCCCGCCCGACGGCCTCGAGGTCGCGGCAGAGGGTCGGGATCGTGTGCCGCGCGATGGCCCCGAGCGGATTCGCTCCGTGATTGCGAAGGTCGGACACGACGACATCGAAGTCGTCCAGGAGGAGCGACCAGAACGGGAAGTAGAGATCGACGGCGAGTCCGTTGCCGTGGCTCACCAGCAGCCGCGGGCCGTCCGGGTTCCCGTACCGCCGTACCGGGATCGTGACCTCATCGTCCAGCCGAACCTCGAGGATCGCGGCCGGCGGCGGGGGCTCGGAGCTGCGAAGATCCGTCTCGGGCTTCACCTTCCGGCGAGGCCGGCCCCGGGGGCGGAAAGCGCGTCCGCCCCCGGTTCACCGGCGGCGGTCAGTTCCCCTCGGCCTCCGGCAGGGCCAGCGCCACGTACGACTCCGGCACCCGGCCCCGCTGCCCGGTCTGCACCACGATGTACTGCTTTCCCTCGTGCTTGTAGGTCATCATGCCGTACATCCCGATCGCCGGGAGCTCGATGCTGCCGACCTTCTCGCCGGTCAGCTTGTCGTGGGCGTTCAGGACCGGCGGTCCGGCCATCCCCTCGGTGGTGAGCAGCAGGTCGCCGCTCACCATCAGGATCGCGCGGCCCTGGCCGCCCACGTTCGACAGATCCACGCCCTCGAGGGCCGGGTGGTTCTTGATCCGGTCGTTCGGCTCGCCGACCGGGACCCACCAGAGGTGCTCGCCGGTGTTCATGTCGATGGCGGTCACCCGGCTGTAGGGCGGCTTGTAGATGGGCAGCCCGTCCGGGCCGGGGATTCCGATCGCGCGGTAGTTGACCCAGTCGGAGATCGTCTCGCCGATGGTGGTGCACTTGCCGCTGGGCGAGGTGCAGTCGTGGTCCGGCTGATCGGCGTCCACGCCCGGCTGCACGATGCGGCCCGAGCAGTTGGGACCGGAGGACTGGTAGAGGATCCCGGTCCCGGGGTCGAGGGCGGCCGGGTGGGTGATGTTGACCGCGGAGTGGACGCCGCAGGCGACCCACCCCTTGTTCTCGCTGTAGCCCTTGGGAATCGGAGGCATGTAGGGGCCGCCCACGGTGTACTCGGAGACGATCTCGATGGCCTTTTGCCTCAGCTCGGGGGTGTAGTCGATCAGGTTGTCCTCGCTGAGGTCGAGCATCTCGACCGGCGCGGGCCTCGTCGGGACCGGCTGGGTGGGCGACAGCTTCTCGCCCGGCACGATGGACTGCGGGACCTCGACCTCTTCGATGGGCCACACCGGCTCGCCGGTCTCCCGGTTGAAGGCGAAGGTGTACCCCTGCTTGGTGGTCTGGATGGCCATCGGCACCTTCTCGCCGTCCACCTCCACGTCCACCAGGATCGGGACGTTCGGGAGGTCGTGGTTCCAGATGGGGTGGTGGGTGGTCTGGAAGTGCCAGACCCGCTCGCCGGTCTGGGCGTTGAGCGCGATCACGCTCGTGCCGAAGAGGTTGTCTCCCGGCCGGAACCCGCCGTAGAAGTCGATCGTCGGCGCGTTGGTCGGGATGTACACGATGTCCCGCTCGAGATCGGCCGACAGCGGGGCCCACGAGGAGACGTCGCCGGTCCACTTCCAGGCGTCGTTCTCCCAGGTGCTGGCCGCGAAGTCGTCCTCGGAGCGCGGCGTCACGTTGAACTTCCACTTGAAGTCGCCGGTGCGCGCGTCGAACGCGAGGATGTCGCCGGGGACGTTCTCGATCCGGGTCTGGTGGTATCCCTGCGCGGCGGAGTTCCCCACCACGATGGTCCCGTTCACCACGATCGGGGGCGAGGAGTTCGTGATGTACCCCACGGTGGGGGCCAACCCCTCGTAGGGGTCGTAGTTGTAGCCGAAGTGGGCGAGGAGGTCCACGACGCCGGTCTTCGGGAATCCGGGGATCGGCACCGGCTCGCCCCAGTCCTCGATGTGCTCGCCGGTCTCGCCGTCGAACGCGTGCAGGAAGAACGCCGGGGAGACCACGTAGATGACCAGCCGCCCGTCGATCTCGGCGTAGGCGACGCCCTTGCCGTAGCTCGAACGCATGGACTCCTCGAAGCGCCGGGTGTCCGGCTCCGCGTAGGTCCACAGCGTCTCCCCGGTGGCGGGATCGATGGAGACCACGGTCCGGCGGTAGCCCACCACCGTATAGAGCTTCCCGTTGATGTAGCTCGGGGTGGACTTCGAGAGGAAGCTCGGTTTCGGCCCGTAGTTGTCGCCCCGCCACATCCAGGCGACCTCCAGGTCGCCGAAGTTGTCGGCATTGACGTCGTTCAGCGGTGACGAGCGGGTACCCCAGGCGTCGCCGCTCTGGTAGCGCCATTCGCCTTCGGGCATGTCGCGGTTCTGCGCCGCGAGCGGCACGGTGAACGCCAGCGCGGCCGCCAGGATGCCCGCGACCTGGAGCGGGCGTTTGCCGGGCGCGCAAAAGGGACTCATTCGGGTCATCCGGAACCTCCGATGATCTTGAGAACCGGGAATCGTAAGCGTTTTCGCCAACGTTCCCGGAACGTCGAGAGTTCCGTCGGCTAACGGAGCACGTCCAGCAGGTTGGAATGGTCGTCGGTCCACAGGAACCGCTCGCCCGGATCGGCGGCCTCTCCCGCCCAGGGCTCCGCCCTCCCGAGCAGGCTCGGGTCCGTGATGAGGTCCGTGTTCAGGCTGAGCAGCACCCAGGTCGCGGTGTAGTGGAAGCGGTCGGGATCCGGGTCACTCACCGTGAGCAGCGACAGCAGGTCCAGGCGGAGCCCCTGGGCCCGGATCACCGGGGCGAGGTCCACGTGGCGGTTCGAGATGTGCACCGCGATCGTGCCGCCCGGCGCGAGCCGGCTCCGGTAGAGATCGAATGCTTCCGCGGTGAGCAGATGGACCGGGATGGCGTCGCCGGCGAACGCGTCGAGCACGATCACGTCGAAGCCCTCCTCTCCGGCGCTTTCCTCCCGCAGCAGGCTCAACCGCCCGTCCCCGAGCACCACCTCCACCTCCGCCGGCGCATCGTCGAGGAAGGTGAAGGACTCGCGCGCCGCCTGAACCACCTGGGGGTCGAGTTCGTAGAACCGGAACACGTCCCCGCGACGCCCGTGGACGACGATGGATCCGGTCCCGAGCCCGACGACGGCCACCCGCAGGGGCCGCACCAGCCGCCGGTTGGGGTGCCGGTTCAGCACCGCCTCGATGCCCGTCCCCTCGTAGTAGTAGAGGGTGGGCTCGCGGCGGCGCCCGGGGGTGAACCACTGGGAGCCGTGCGCAATCCCCCCGTGCCACATGTCGCGCCGCCAGTCCGGAGTGCCCGGATAGGCCTCCATCACGCGCACGACTCCGAAGAAGTTCCGGGTGGCGGTCAGCGGACGGCGGTGTTCGAGCGCGCTGATGGCGATGGCGACCCCGAGGGTGGCCGCGGGAACGGCCTTCCGGGCGAACGATCGGAACGCCCCCCGGGGCGGCGTGGCGACGCCGAAGGCGACCAGCACCGCGAGCACCAGCGCGAGCGGATACTCCCAGACGTTCGGGAAGAGCAGCGGACTGCCGATGGACGCGAGGAGTCCCCCGAGAGCACCGCCGGCCGTCATCGACAGGTAGAACCCGGTGAGGCGCGACGGCGCGGGCTTCCGCCGGACGATCTCCCCATGGGTAATCCAGCAGCCGGTGAACAGGAACCCGAGCGCCGCCACCGCGTGCGCGAGCAGGGCGCGCTCGAGACCGTAGGTGATGTCCTGGAACCAGACGTAGAAGCACGCCGCCACCGAAACCAGCAACAGGGGCACGAGGAGCCGCCGCGGATACGGATCTCCGCCCCGGAACGCGAGGATGAACGTGAGCAGGTACAGGGCCAGGGGGGCGATCCACAGGAACGGCACCGCCGCCACGTCGCGGGTGAGATGGGTGGTGACCGCCACCAGCGCCAGCGAGCCGACCGCGGCGAGCAGGAAGGCCGACGCGTGGAAATCACCGAGCCCGGACCGGGCCGGCGGGGCCGCGCGGTCCGCGTCCCCGGCGGAAGCCCGCACGGAGAAGACTCCGGCCAGGAAGGTCAGTGCGGCGAAGGCCACGAACCCCGCCGACCACAGCCGTCCCTGCCCGCCCAGCCCCAGGAGCGGCTCGAGCAGCAGCGGATACGCCGCCAGACCGATCAGCGACCCGGCATTCGAGAGGGCGTAGAGCCGGTAGACACCGGTTGCCGCCGGGCCGTCGGCTGCCGCAGGGCCGGACCGGGCCACCCAGGCCGACACCAGCGGCGTAGTCGCCGCGAGAGCGAAGAAGGCCGGCCCCAGGGTGACCAGGAGCGTGAGCAGGATCCACCCCGCAGGCGCTTCCCCGCCGGCCGGCGCCCAGCCGGGGTCGGGGAGCGGCGGCAGGCTGGCCAGCGCGGCCAGCGCGAGGAGGACGCCGTGGGCCACCAACTGGACGCGCGGGGCGAGGCGCGTGACCAGCAGGTGCGCGTAGAGATACCCCCCGAGAAGCACCGCCTGGAAGAAGAAGAGCGCGACCGCCCACACCATCGGGGCCCCGCCGTACCACGGGAGCAGGCTGCGCGCGGCGAGCGGCTGCACCACGAAGAGGAGCATCGCCGCGAGGAAGACCGCGGCGCCGGAGAGCCAGAGTCGGCGGGGCATGGAGACAAGTTACGATACGGCCTCGTCATGAAGAAGCGCCGCACACCACCTTCCCGGGCCGGAAAACCCGCGGTTCCAACGACCAGCGCCAAGCCCGCCGCCACCCGCAAGGGATGGGGCGCCGCGCCGATCCTCGCGATCGGCCTGCTGGTGGTCGGGGCCGCCGTTTTCTTCATCGCCGCCTTCGAGGACACGACCGTGGAGAGCGGCCCGCAGCCGGCCTCGGACCTGTCCGCGGCCGCGTATGACCTGGGGAACCAGGCGGCCAAGCCGTTTCCCTACTACGACTCGGTGGAGGAGGCCCGTCCCTTCCCGGTGACGCTCCCTCCCGCCACCTACGAGAACGAAACGCTGCAGACGACCTACGCCATCGCCAAGGAAATCCCGGAAGTGCTCGTCCAGTTGCCGTGTCTCTGCGGCTGCCACGGAGCATCGGAAGATCACGGAAGCCTGCTCGACTGCTACGTGGACAACCACGCCGCCACTTGAAGCACCTGTCTCCAGGAGGTCCTCCTGGCCAAGGAAATGCACGATGACGGCGCCAGTCCCGAAGAGATCCGCGAGGCGATCTACGAGCACGAGTTCACCGACATCCCGCTGAGATAGCGGGGACTTCGGGGAGCCCGAAGGCTCACCGGCCTGGGCACAGCAGCCTCCGAGGGCCGCGAGCGGTTCGTCGCTGCTCCGGGTGCATTGGCGCGCGCAGCCGAGCCACCCCAGCGCATGGAATCCATCCCGCCGCCCGCCTTCGGCGGGCTGTGCCGGCTGAAGCCGGCATTCCAGGCCGGCGCTCCGAACTAAGGCTCTCGCCAGTACAGGGGGTTCGGGCGGTAGCGCGGAAACGCCCACGGGAGGGTCTCCGTTTCCGCGTCCGCCGGCGCCCCCGCTCCGGGCGACGGGGAACTGTCCCTGGGACCGTGCTCTTCCTCGAGGTAGTCCAGGATCTTCTCCTGGGTCTCGGGCTCGAGCGGCGGCATGCCCATCCCGATCATCATGTCGAGCACCCCTTCCCACTCTTCGCGGGGGAGGTTCAACGACCTGATGTAGCTGTCGTCGTGGCAGTAGAGACAGTTCTCGTCGATGAGGGCCCGGCCGTCGTCCTCCTGCCCGGCGGCAAGCGCCGGGATGCCGCGTTCCTCCGCGCCCGCGGAGGCCGCTACCGGGAGCAGGGCGATGGCAAGAACAAGGTGCAGACGTTTCATCTCAGAGAGCCGTGACCGCGATGCGGTGCATCGCGTTGTTCAGATAGCCGCGCGGGTTCCAGCCCGGGACGACCATGGGCTGCTGGCGTCCCTCGTGGTCCGTCGCGCGCGCCCAGAGTTCATAGTGGCCCGGGATGTCGAAGGCGATGGACCCTTCGAACCGTTGCCACGCGAAAGGGTTCTCGGGTTCTTCGAGCTGACACGGAAGCCAGGTGGCCCCGAAGTCGGCGCTCAGGTGCATCGCGTCCACCGGCCCGTCACCGGCCCACGCCCAGCCGCGGATCGCGAGCGGTCCGCCGCCGGCGTGACGGACGCCCGTTTCGGGCCGGGTGATGATGGACTTCACCGGCATGGGACCGATGATCTCCATGTCCTCCTCGGCCACGTCGGTTCCCGGCGCGACCGGATAACGCGGCACCCGATAGGAGTAGCCCAGCATCTTGGGGCCGTCGTGGACCTGGTCCCGGACCCACAGCCGCCGCAGCCACTTCCCGCTCGCCGAAGCGGGGAAGCCCGGGGCAACCACCCGCAGCGGGAAGCCGTGGTGCGGAGGCAGGGGTTCGCCGTTCATCTCCCACGCGAGCAGCGTGGACTCGTCCATGGCCTTGGACAGCGGGACGCCCCGGGAAATCGCGACGTCCTCGGGATTCCCGCTCAGGTGCGGATCCTCGCCGTAGTAGGCCACGTAGACGGCGGTGTCGAGCACGCCGGCCGCCTCCAGCACGTCGCGGAGGCGGACTCCGGTGTAACGCGCGCAGCCGACCGCGCCGAGCCACCACTGGTTGCCCGAGGCTCCCGGCTGGAAGGCCGCTCTCCCGTTTCCCGCACATTCGAGCACGAGGGCGCGGCTCACGTTCTCGAAGCGCGCCTTGAGGTCGTCGAGCGAGAGATTCAGGGCATTCCCCACCTCGCCGTCGACGTGGAGCGACCAGCCCTCGAGACTCCCGGAGAGGGCTCGCTCCGGCACCCCGCCGTTGTTGCGGACGAAGTGCTTGTCGTTCGGCGTGTAGCGGGGATCGAGGTCTGCAACCAGGGTTTCGGCGTTCACCGGCCGCTCGCTCAGGATCCGCAGGCCGCTCTTCCCGAAGACGGCGCCCGCGCCCTGTCCGGCGGCCCGCTCGAACGCCAGCGCGCTCGCGCCGGCGGCGACCGGAACGGCGCCGAGAAACCGCCGTCGCGACAGCGGGGGAACAGGCCTCATGGGCCGCGAATGCTAGCCGAAATCCAACGGTGCGCGGGCTCTCCCGGGACGGGTGGTGGAACTCGGATTGGCATGAACAGAGGGCATTTGCTATACTCGCCTTCAAGCATCGTACGAAGGTGCAGGATTTCATGTCCAGCGCCGTCTATCCTTCCCGCCTGCCTTCCCCGCGCGGCCCCGCCGCGATCCGGTGACGGACAGGCTTCCCGAACGGCGGAACCCGGCGGTTTCGCTCGCGGGTCCAGCATCCCCGGCGGACCGAGGTCCGCGCCCGCGTCCCGCCTCCACGGTTTGAAGACACCTCTCTCCCATGAACGAACGACCGAACGGCCTCGTATCGGCGCCGCACCAGCCGGCGGGAGCGTTGTATCTGGAGAACGCGCGCTTCGAGTTCGGACGCTTGCGCCGCCTGGCCGAGGCGGCGATCGGGCAGACGCCGGATCACGCGGCGCTCCACCGCCGGCTGTCGGAAGGCAGCAACTCGATCGCCATCCTGATGCGGCACCTGGCCGGCAACATCCGGTCGCGCTGGGCGGAGTTCCTGACCACGGACGGCGAGAAACCGGACCGGAACCGCGAATCTGAATTCGATCCCTGCGACCAGCTCTCGCGGGATGAACTGCTGGCCGAGTGGCGCGAGGCGTTCGCCCTGCTCGAAACAAACCTCGCCAAGCTCGGTCCCGCCGACCTCGACCGCACCATCCGGATCCGGGGAGAAGCGTTCCTGGTGCAGGAGGCCATCGAGAGGCAGGTGCTCCACCTCGCCTACCACACCGGCCAGATCGTCCTGCTGGCGAAGGCGTTCTCGGCCGAGTGGCAGTCGCTGTCCATTCCCCGGGGCGTGGATCCCAACACCAGGCGGTACAAGCAATGAGGTCCCCGGGACTCAGGACGCACGACCCGGTGCCATGGGCGCGGGCCGGGTTCCTCGCGATCCTCGCCATGCTCGCCGGCGGGTGCGCCAGCACCAACCGGCCGGCGGCGACCCCGCCGGACCTCGCCACGGTCGGCGAAGCCTCGTGGTACGGCATCGAGGAGCGGGGCCGGCCCACCGCGAGCGGCGAGCCGATGGACCCCGGCGCGCTGACCGCCGCCCACCGCACCCTGCCCTTCGGAACCATCGTGGAAGTCACGAACCTGGCGACGGGCGCCACCGTCCAGGTCCGGATCAACGACCGCGGCCCCTTCGTCGGCTCCCGGGTGATCGATCTCTCGCACGAGGCGGCGCGCCGTCTCGGCATAGTCCGGCAGGGAGTGGCGCAGGTGAGGCTGACGGTGGCGAACATTCCCCCGCGGATCCCCTTCACCGTGCAGGTAGCGGCTTTTGGCCGCCGCCAGACCGCCGAGGAGTTCTCCAGGAAGCTCCGCGGCGACGGGTACTCGGGCGTCGAGGTGACCGCGGGTGACGGGGTTCACCGGGTCCGTGTCGGACGATTCCTGAAACGGTCGGATGCCGAGCTGACCGCCCGGGCCCTCCGGGGTCACGGCTACGACGCCCTCGTCGTCCAGGTTCGACTCTAACGGCCTGAAACCCGAGGCCGGCCCCCGGGCACTGCCTCCGCGCGGCTACTCCGCCGGGGCGATGAGCACCTCGATGCCCTCCTCGGCGACCGTGTCGTCGCTCGTTTCGATGCGGGCGCGCACCAGCCAGCGGAACCGGCCCTCGAAGGAGCGATACGAGAAACGCGCGTCCTCGGGGACCGGGAGCTCCGACGCGGTCTCCCAGCGGCCCGCTGCCGGAACGGACTCGTTCCTGCAGAGTTCGTGATCCGCGGAGAACACCTCGCGGTTCTTCCCCTCGGCGTCACGCCGCTCGGCGGTCAGGGTGATCCGGGCCTCCTTGATCTCGACCGGCCGCCTTGTCACGATGCGGACCGCGCAGTGGATCACTCCTCCCGGCACGGCGGCCTCGCTGAGACCAAGGTCACAGACCGAGAAGGGGTGCCGGCTGAGGAACCAGATGGTCGCGCCCGCCGAGCGGATGAGGAACAGGGCCACCACGATGCCACCAAGCAGCCACGGCAGCGTCCACCCATAGAAGTTCCCGAGGTGGACGAAGAACAGCGCGCCCAGGACCGTGCCGGAGAGCGAGAGCAGCGAACGCCGCTTGTCGCGGGCGATGAGCGAAGTCCAGACGAGCATGGGTGCCGATCGGCAGCCGGGGAGAACGCACCGGCAGCCGCGACGGGCGCTCTCGATTCTAGGGGAGCCGGGGACCAACGGCCCCGCCTGCTCGTCGTGGGGCACCTGACCGAAGATCTGACCCCTGACGGGCCCCGGCTCGGGGGCGCCGCCGCCTTCGCGGGACTCCTGGCCCACCGCTTTGGCGTCCCGACCGCGATCCTCACGGCCGTGGATGCGGCATTTTCGTATCTCGATGCGCTGGCCGGCATCCCGGCGTTCCGGATCCGCTCGCGGGATCGGACCCGCTTCCGAAACCGCTATCGGCCGGATGGGTCCCGGGAGCAATTCATCCTGAGTCGCGCCGCCACCATTCCGGAACCGGAAATCCACCGGGCCGTGGCCGGGCTTCCTCCCGGATCCGCGGTGCTGTACGTCCCGGTCGCCGACGAGCTCGGCGGCAGCGGCGCGCTGCCCCGGCCACGGGGCCGCGGCGCCCACGCGGGAGCGGCGCCGCAGGGCCTGATTCGGCGCTGGGACGCCGCCGGTCAGGTCTCGACCCGTTGGTCAGCCCGGGCGCGCGGAAGACTGGCCGGCCTCGACTTCCTGTCGCTCTCCGAGACGGAATTGCCCGAGGGGATGGACCTCCCGGTCCCCCTCGTCGCGGTGACCCGGGGCCGCCACGGGGCAGTGCTTCGCCGGCCCGGACTCCCGGCTGTCGAGATTCCCGCCAGCCCGGGCGCCGAAGTGGACCCCACCGGCGCGGGGGATGTGTTCGCCGCCGCCCTCTTCCTGGAGCTGTGGAACGAAGCGCCGGCCGAAGACGCCGCCCGCCTGGCCGCCGCGGCGGCAGCGATCAGCATCGAATCCCCCGGGACCGAGGGAATCCCGACGCGCGAGGAAGCGAGCGCCCGGCGGAGCAGCCAGGGCGCTAACGCGTGAGCAGCGGAATGGCCTCGGGACTCACCCGGGCGCCGGTGACCCGCCAGGCCCAGATCCCCCGCCGCTCGAACAGGATGTCGGCCCAGAGGGGATCCTCCCCGGGCGGGTCCCGCTCCACGCCCAGGCGCACGGCGAAGTCGTTCCACCCTTCGTACTCGGCGCTCACCGATACCCCGCCCGCCCCTTCGACCGCCTCGCCGGACTCGCCGCCGAGGTCCAGGAAGGCGGACCATCCCTTGGCGACCGTCGGGCCGTCACGGAGAGCCCGGTCCACCCCCTCGGGGGTCGCGAACTGGTCGATCATCGCCTCCCCGACCGCCACCGCGAGCTGGGTCCCCAGATCAGGCGTCGGCTCGGGAGCCTCGGGGGTTTCGGCTCCCCCGTCTCCCGAAGCGGCGTTCTCGCGATTCCGGGCTCGCCGGGACGCCCCCACCGTGCGCCGCAGTTCGCTCTTCAGGTTGTCGCGAACCGCTTCGAAATCCACGAAGTCGTGGAGAGTTTCGGCGTCCCCGGCGGCCACCGCCTCGCGGATCTGCCATGCCGCGAAGTAGGGCCCGAGATAGATGCTGGCGCCCAGCGCCAGGAACGCCGCCCAGGCGAAGACGAAGAACAGATAAAGACGCCTGCGGGTCACTTGGACAATACTAACGGCGGGGAATCTCCGGGGTTCCTCCATGCCCCGGGTCCCTCGAAAACTGTGGGAAAACTCGTCGCTCCTCCGGTCGAAACGGCCGGGTCCACGATCCACTTCCCGATGGACGGGCAGGTCTTCGAAGGCCTCACCGAGGCGCATCTGCACCACGCCATCACGCCGCGCGAACTGGCGGCCTTCCAGCGCGACGGTTATCTCGTCGTACCCGGGGCGCTCGACCCGGGCGCCCTGACCCGCCTGCTGGAGGCGGTGGACCGCCTCGATGAACGGGAGCGGCGTCGCCTGGACCTGGCCCCCGGCGACATGATGTCCCGCTTCTCGGTCATCCGCTTCGACCCGGCCTTTCTCGAACTCGTCACCTGGCAACGAACGTTCCCGAAGGTCTGGGACATCCTCGGCTGGAACATCCAGCTCTACATCTCGCATCTCGTGGTGTATCCGCCCGAGACCTGGGGCGGGCAGCAGTGCCGGGCGCCCGTCTGGCACCAGGACAGCGGCCGCCCGGTCCTTGAACTGGAACGCCCCGCGCCCCGGCTGTCGGTCAAGGTCGGGTACTGGCTCACCGACACCCGGGGGCCGGACCGGGGCGCCATGGAGGTGATTCCGGGGAGCCACCGGCTGGACGCCCCTCCTCCCGAGTGCGACGACCCCGACTGGGACGGCCGGCTCCTGCTCGAGGCCGCTCCCGGGGACGCAGTGATCTTCGACCGCCGGCTCTGGCACCGTCACGGGAAGAACACCTCCGAGGTGGTGCGCAAGGCGCTGTTCTTCGGCTACAGCTACCGCTGGCTGCGCGCGCTCGATTACACGGCCATGCCGGCGGCGCTGCTCGAACGCTGCGATCCGGTGCTCCGGCAGCTCCTGGGGGACGGCCTCACGGAGGTCGGCTGGTATCAGCCGCAGCCGGAAGACGTCCCGCTGCGCTCCTGGCTCGCGGACCGGATCGGGGATGAAGGCCTGTGGAACCCGCCGTCCTCGCAGCCGCAGCAGGAACTGGACCCCGGAAGATGAGCCGGTTGCGCGCCCGGACCGCCGCCGCCCTCGGTACGGCGTTCGTCCTCGCTTCCGCCGGCCTGGCCTCCGAAACCCAGACCGGGGCCGCCGCGCCGCCGGCGACGATCGACGAACTGCGCGAGCGGGCCCGCGACATCCTCGCCGGCGTCCAGGAGCGGGAGGTGCCGCTGCCCACCGCCCGCCGGCAGATCGAACAACTGCTGCGCGACCTGAAGGCGGTGGGCGAGGCGGAAGGCTGGACACCGGTGAACCGCCGCCTGGAAATGACCATCGCCCGGCCGGAGGACCTTCGTCCGACGCTTACCGAGGAGTGCCCGCTCTTCTTCGAGGAGGAACTCATCCAGCTCTGTCCACTCGACCAGTCGCGTTCGGAAATCTGGGGCAATCAGGTGCTGGTCTGCGAATTCGCCTGCGCCCCGGAGTCAGACCCGGCTCGGTGACTTCGCGGCGCGGGGGCTCACGCCGCCACCTGCGGCCGGTCTACCTGCCGGCGGACGCACCGGACGCCGGGGCCCGGACCGGTCTGCCGGGCGAGCCGCCGTTCACCCGGGGGATCCGCGCCGCCGGGTATCGCGAGCGGCTCTGGACCATGCGGCAGTACGCGGGCTACGCCACCGCCGCCGAGTCCAACCGCCGCTACCGGCGCCTGCTGGAGCGCGGGCAGACGGGCCTTTCCGTCGCCTTCGACCTGCCGACGCAGATCGGCTATGACTCCGACCACGCGCTGGCCGCCGGCGAAGTCGGCCGGGTCGGGGTCGCCATCGACTCCCTCGAGGACATGGAAACGCTGTTCCGCGGGATCGCCCTCGACGCCGTTTCCACCTCCATGACCATCAACGCCACGGCGCCGATCCTGGTGGCTCTCTACGTGGCGGCGGCGCGGGGTCAGGGCGTGGCGCCGGAGAAGATCGCGGGAACGGTCCAGAACGACATCCTGAAGGAGTACGCGGCGCGCGGCACCTGGATCTATCCGCCCGAGCCGTCCATGCGGCTCGCCACCGACCTCATCGAGTGGTGCCGGCGCGAGCTGCCGCGGTTCCAGCCGGTGAGCGTCAGCGGCTACCACATGCGCGAGGCGGGTTGCACCGCGGCCCAGGAGGTCGGATTCACCCTTGCGAACGGCTTTGCCTACGTCGAGTGGACGGTCGCGCGGGGCCTGTCCGTGGACGAGGTGGCGACCCGCGTCTCCTTCTTCTTCAACGCCCATCGGGATTTCCTCGAGGAAGTGGCCAAGTTCCGCGCCGCCCGCCGCCTCTGGGCGAAGCTGCTGCGGGACCGCTTCGGCTCCGAGAACCCGAGGGCCCGGATGCTGCGGTTCCACACCCAGACCGCGGGATCCACGCTCACCGCCCTCGAACCCCAGGTGAACGTGGTCCGGACCACGCTGGAGGCGCTGGCGGCGGTCCTCGGGGGTACCCAGTCGCTCCACACGAACGCGCTCGACGAGGCGCTCGGGCTCCCGACCGAGGAGACGGCCGAACTGGCGCTCCGCACCCAGCAGGTGATCGCCTTCGAGAGCGGAGTGGCGGCCACCGCGGACCCGCTCGGCGGGTCCTGGGCCATCGAGGCGCTCACCGACCGGATCGAGGCGGAGGCGCTGGAGTGGATCGAGCAGGTGGACCGGCTCGGTGGCGCCGTGGAGGCCATCCGGGCGGGCTTCGTGCAGGCCCGCATCCAGGAGGCGGCCTACGCCTACCAGCAGGACATGGAGGCCGGCGATGAAGTCGTCGTCGGGGTGAACCGGTTCCGCCGGGAGGGAGAAGGCAGCCACGTCGAACCCTTCGAACTGGATGCGGCGACGGAAGCGGCCCAGGTCGAACGCGTGCGCGCGCTGCGGGCGCGGCGCGACGAAACCCGGGCAGCCGGCGCGCTGGCCGAGGTGGGCCGGGTGGCGTCGGGCGGCGGGAACCTGATGCCGGCCATCCTGGACGCCGTTGCCGCGCTGGCCACCGTCGGGGAGATCAGCGACGCGCTGCGCGCGGTCTTCGGCGAGCACCGGGGACGCTGATCCGGGTGTCCGGGTTTTCCTCGGACCCGCTCCGCGCGGTCCTGGCGGCCGACGGGTATCCGGAGTTCCGGCAGCGGCTCCGGGAGAGCGGCTGTAGCCGCTGCGCGTTGGCGGCCGGCAGGACCCGCATCGTCGTGGACCGGGGGAACCCGGACGCGAAGATCCTCGCGATCGGGGAGGCGCCCGGGGCCCAGGAGGACGCCCGGGGCGTCGCGTTCTGCGGCCGCGCCGGAAAGATGCTGGACGACCTCTTCCGAGCGGAAGGCCTCTCCACCGACGAGCACCTCCTCATCGTGAACGTGGTGAAGTGCCGGCCGCCCGGCAACCGGGCGCCGCACCGGGAGGAGGCGGCCCGCTGCCGTCCGTTCCTCGAGCGGCAGCTCGCCCTCTCCCCGGCCCGCGTGGTTGCGCTGATGGGAGCGACGGCGCTCCGCCACTTCGCCCCCGAGCGCGCGAAGGGACCGCTCGGCGCCCAGGTCGGCAGGTTCTTCCGGCTTCCCGACTGGCCGGACCGCGAGTTCGTCGTTCTCTACCACCCGGCGGCGATCCTCTACAACCGATCGCTCGAACCGGCGGCGCGGGAACACATCCGGGTACTGGCGGCGCGGGTCGACCCACAGCCGTGACGGCGCCGCCTAGAACAGCTTCGGGGCGCCGCGGAGTTCGCGGATCACGTCCCAGTTCCAACTCCGGCGGGTCTCGGGGGGCAGCTTCCCCGTCCGGCCGTGATACGCGCGGAGGAACCGCTCGGTGGCCGCGTTGACGTAGCCGCCGCCCTTCACCTCCCCGTACTCGGACCGGTACGGCGCCATGAGGGTCTCGAGCAGGGCGTCGCGGCGGTCCTTGGCGATTACGCTGGCGGCGGCGACCGCCACGTGGTGCGACTCCCCGTCGTCCAGCGCTTCCAGATGCGGGTAGCGCTGCCGGAGCGCCTGGAAGAGCCGCTCGCCGTCCGCCACCACCCGGTGCACCGGGCCGGCCTCCCGCAGGATCTCGTCGGCCGCGCGCCGCTCGAGGACGTTCAGATCGCCGGCCTCGGCATAGCGGTCCACCTCCCCCGCGTCCAGCACCCGCACCGCGATCCGTTCGGCCAGCCGCTCGATGTGCGCGGTCAGGGCCCGGCGGTGGGTGCGCGCCGCCTCGCCGGCGCCGAACTGCTTGGAGTCGCGCACGCCGAGCCGCGTGAGGGCTCCGGCCTTCAGCGGGTCGAGCGCCACGCCGGCGACCACCATGGGTCCGAACGCCGCGCCCCGTCCGGCTTCATCGAGGCCGAGAACCCAGCGGCGGGAGGAGGCTTTCGCGCCGCTGGCCCGCTCCACCATCCGGCTAGCCTACCGCCGCTTCCGTTCCGAGGTCCTGACTCATGCAACCCCCGAACCCAACGTCCCCGCCGCGGTCCATCGCCGCGGCGCTGCTGGCCGCCGCCCTCGGCCTGCCGGCGGCGGCCGAGGCCCAGGAGGGCCGCTACCTGCGGATGGAACTCGGCCGGTCGCGCAACCCGGCCATCACCCTCGACGGGTCGGACAACGACTGGAGCACCCAGTGCGACCGGCTCATCAACCCGGACCAGCTCGAGGTCGGCGACCGCTGCGCCACGGCCCCGCCCCGAACCTCGTGGTCCCATGACTTCGCGGGCGGCGGTGGGGTGATCGCCTCGCTCGCGGCCGGCTGGCGCCTCACCGGCAACCTGCGGATCGAGGGCGAGTACTCGTTCCTCGGCGCGACGCTTGGCGACGAGCTGGCGTTCCGGATCGGCGACGTGGAGACGCAGGACAAGGCGGAGCAGGAACTCGAGACCACCGAAGGGAGCGCCCGCGACCTGAAGGGTCACGCCGTCTTCGCGAACCTCGTTTTCGACCTTCTCCCGGACGCCGGGATCTCGCCTTACGCCGGCGTCGGGCTGGGCGCCATGAGCGCCTCGCTCGACTACTTCGTGCGCTGGAAGCGGAACGACGATCCCGCGTTCATCAGCACCTTCCAGGATCCGCTGCTGAACGCGAAGGTGGCGGGCACCACCACCATCGGCCGGACCACGCTCTCCGACCTGCTCCTCGGCTACCAGGCCATCCTCGGCGCCGAGTTCGGGGGAATCGGACCCGCCGGCTTCGGAGTGCGGCTCCGGCGGGCCGCCTTCTCCACCCTCGAGGGCGACGACGAGTGGGTGCAGCTCCGCAGCCACGAGTCCGACGTCGGCCGCGGGGAACGAATCCGCTACGTGATGACCACGGACGACGTCACGTTCTGGGCGCTCACCTTCACGATCCGCTACGAGTTCTAGCCCGGACGGCGCCTGGCCGCCGCGTCCGCGCGCGGCCGAAATAGAGTTCCGTACGTAGCATGAAGAATGAACGCGGCAAGGGCCGATACAACGTAGTCGTCATCGGGGCGGGCACCGCGGGGCTCGTGACCGCCGCCGGCACCGCCGGGCTCGGGGGACGCGTCGCGCTGGTGGAGGCCGCCAAAATGGGCGGCGACTGTCTCAACTACGGGTGCGTGCCCTCCAAGGCGCTCGTCTCCACCTCGAAACTGATCCAGAGCATCCGCAACGCGGAGGCCCACGGACTCGATGCGACGGAGCCGCGTTTCCGTTTCCAGCGCGTCTTCGAGCACATGCGCGAGCGGCGCGCCCGGATCGCTCCGAACGACTCGGTGGAGCGGTTCGAAGGTCTCGGGGTGGACGTCTTCGAAGCGCGCGCCCGGTTCGTCAGCCCGCACGCGGTGGAACTCGACGACGGGACGCGGCTCGAGGGCGCCCACTTCGTGATCGCCACCGGAACCAGGCCGTTCGTCCCTCCCATTCCCGGGATCGAGGAGGCGCCCTACTTCACGAACGAGACGTTCTTCGACGAGCAGGAGACCCCCCCCGAGTCGCTGATCGTGCTCGGCGGCGGGCCCATCGGGTGCGAGATGGGCCAGGTCATGAACCGGCTGGGGGTTCGGGTCACGATCCTCACGGACGTCAGCCGGCTCCTTCCCCGGGACGACGCCGAGGCCTCGGCGGTCGTCCACGAAGCCTTCGCGGCCGAGGGAATCGAGACGGTCACCGACTGCCGCGTCGAAGCCTTCCGCCGGGAGCCGAACGGCGGCATCACCGCGGACATGGGCTGTGACGGCGGCACGCGCGCGGTCACCGCGTCGCGACTCCTGGTGGCCACCGGAAGGTCCCCGAACGTACAGGATCTCGGCCTTGAAGCGGCCGGCGTGGAGTACGACGCCCGCGCCGGCGTGCCCGTGGACGGCGCGCTCCGCACGAACGTAGGCCACATCTACGCGTGCGGGGACGTGGCCGGTCCCTACCGCTTCACCCACACGGCCGACTACCAGGCGCGGCTGGTGGTGCGGAACATCCTCCTCCCGCCCCCCCTGCCCCGCGCGAAGGCGGACTATCGCTACGTCCCCTGGGTCACCTACGTGGACCCCGAGGTCGCCCACTTCGGGCTCCGGGAGGAAGACGCGGAGGCGAAGAACATCCCGGTGGACGTCCACCGGCACCAAAACGACGACCTCGACCGCGCGATCACCGAGGCGGCGACCCGGGGCTTCGTCAAGGTCGTCACCCGCAAGGGCAAGGACGAGATCCTGGGCGCCACCGTCTGCGCTCCCCGCGCGGGTGAGATCCTTCACGAGATCATGGTCGCCGCGAAGCACGGGGTTGGACTGGCGTCGCTGTCCTCGACGATTCACGGCTATCCGACCTGGGCCCAGGCGGCGCAGCGGGTGGCGGACGCCTACCAGCGCACCCGGCTGACCCCCCGCGCGAAGGCGATCTTCGAGTGGCTCTACCGGAAGCGGCGATGAACAAGTCCCTCAAGCTGGGCGCAATCCTGGTCCTGGTGGTGGCGCTGGTGGTGATCTTCCCCATCGGGGAGTGGATCGAGGCCGGAGCCGCGTGGGCCCAGGGGATGGGTACCGCCGGCCTCCTCGTGTTCGCGGCGCTCTACGCCGTCGCCACCGTGTTCGCGGTCCCGGGGTCGGCGCTCACCCTGATCGCGGGCGGCGCCTTCGGGTTCGCGGCGGGCACCGCCGCCGTCTGGCTCGGAGCCACCGCGGGACTGGCGCTTGCATTCCTCGCCGCCCGGCGACTCGCCCGCGAACGGGTCACCGGCTGGCTCGCCGGGAAGCCTTCCTTCGCCGCGGTGGACCGCGCGGTCGCCGCGGAGGGCTGGAAGATCGTCTTCCTCACCCGGCTCACCCCGGTGTTCCCGTTCACGGTGCTGAACTACGCGTACGGCCTCACCGGGGTCTCGTTCCTCGGCTACCTGTTGGCCTCGGCGACCGGGATCCTCCCCGGAACGCTTCTCTACATCTATCTCGGGAGCAGCGTCGCCCGCGCCGTCGCCGGCGAATCGGACCCGCTCGAAGCCGGGTTGCGGATCGTCGGGCTCGCCGCGTTCGTGCTGGTCACGATCCTGATCACCCGGATCGCGAGGAAGGCGCTCCGCGAGGCCGGCGTGGAGTCCGGAGGGCCGTCCTGATTCTCCGCCACCGTTTCCTGGCCGCCACCGCGGCGCTGCTGCTGATCAACTCCGGATACCTGCTGGCGGCGCGGGGAGCGAACCTCTTCCACTCCGCACAGATCCTCCTGCACCCGGTGCTCGGCATCGCGGCCCTCAAGCTGATGCTCTGGGGTTGGAAGAAGGTCGGCCCGGCGCTCGGCGCCGACCCGCTGCGGCGCTGGTTCTGGGCCTCGGGAACCCTGCTGGCGCTGACCGGGGCCGGGCTCGCCATCCTCGGGTCGACCCCGGCCACGCGGCCGCTGCTCTACCTCCACCTCGCCGCCGCCGCCGGGTTCGCGGGGCTGCTCGCCCGGCGGCGGACGCTGCTCGCGCCGCTGCTGCTGGCCGCCGCCATCCCGGCCGGGGCGCTGCTGAGACCGCTGCTCCCGGCGTCCGGACCGCTCCTGAACGCCGGTCTGCCGCCCACGACCATGGACGGCGAGGCGATGGGCGGGGTGGACGGACCCTTCTTCCCGTCGGCTGCCGAAACGCTTCACGGCGGGCTCATCCCCGAGGAGTTCTTCCTGGGCAGCGACGCGTGCGGCCGCTGCCACGCCGACATCACCCACCAGTGGAGCGAGTCGGCGCATCGATTCGCGTCCTTCAACAACCCCTGGTACCGGCGCTCCATCGAATACATGCAGGACGTCGTCGGCGTCACCCCTTCGAAGTGGTGCGCCGGCTGTCACGACCACGCGGTGCTCTTCAGCGGGCTCATGGACCGGCCGATCGCCGAGATCGTGGACCGCCCATCCGCGAGCGCCGGACTCGGCTGCGTTTCCTGCCACGCGATCACCCGGGTGAAGGACACGATGGGGAACGCCGGGTTCGTCATCGAGTACCCGGAGATGCACGACCTCGCCACCTCGGAGGATCCGCTGATCCGGGCGCTGCACGACCTCGTCATCCACCTCGACCCCGAACCCCATCGCCAGGCGTTCCTGAAGCCGCTCCACACCGGCGACAGCTCGGCCTTCTGCTCGACCTGCCACAAGGTGCACCTCGACGAGCCCGTGAACGACTACCGCTGGCTGCGGGGCTTCAACAGCTACGACAACTGGCAGGCCAGCGGCGTGTCCGGAGAGGGCGCCCGCTCCTTCTACTACCCGGATGCGCCCAGGACCTGCGCGGACTGCCACATGCCGCCGGTGGCCGGCGAGGATCCGGCTGCCGTGGGCGGCCTGATCCGCTCCCATCGTTTCGCCACCGCCAACACCGCGCTCCCGACGCATTTCGGCCTCGACGAGCAACTGCAGGCGGTCCGCGATTTCCTCCGCGCCGGACAGGTCACCGTAGACATCTTCGGGCTCGTCCGTGACGACGCCGGCGAGGGCGAAGGCGACGGGCCGGCGGCGGGCGGCCCGGATCCCCTGGCGCTGGCATCCACCTTCGCGGTGGGAGAAGAAGCGGCGGCACCCACCACCCGCTACGCCGGCACGGGTCCGCTCGGGGAACTGAGCGCCCCGCTCGACGAGGCGCTGCCCGCGCTCGTTCCGGGCGAGACGGTGCGGGTCGACGTCGTGGTGCGCACCCGCAACGTGGGCCACTTCTTCCCGAGCGGCACCATCGACGCCCAGGAGGTCTGGCTCGAGTTCCAGGCCGAGGACGCCGCCGGCCGGTCCTTCTTCTGGAGCGGTTTCACCGGCGAGGCGGGCGAGACGGACGACGCGCCCGTGGACGGCTCCGCGCACTTCTTCCGCTCGCTGTTGCTCGACGCCCGCGGCAACCCGATCAACAAGCGCAACGCCTGGTCGGCGCGCAGCGTCCTCTACGTCTCCCCGATCCCGCCGGGCGCCGCCCATACGGTTCGCTACCGGCTGCAGGTCCCGGAGGACGTCGAGGGGCCGGTCACCCTGACCGCGCGCCTGAACTACCGGAAGTTCGACTGGTGGCACACCCAGTGGACCTTCCGGGGAGAGCTCAACGAGAGCGGCGAGGTGGCTTCCGGCTACGACGACCGGGCGGTCCGGTTCGCCGACGACGTCACGGCGCCCGATGTGCCCATCGTCGAGATGGCTGCCGCCACGGTCCGGCTACCGGTAGCCGGAGAAGCCTCTCCCCCACCCGAACCCGCCCCGGGTGACCTCGCCCGCGCGCTCAGGTTCAACGACTACGGCATCGGGATGCTGCTCGCGGGGGACCTCCGCGCCGCGGAGGCCGCCTTCTCCACCGTGGGACGGCTCGCCCCCGAATTCGCGGACGCGCCGGTCAATCTCGCCCGGGTCCGCCTCCAGGAAGGAGATCCCGAGGGCGCCCGGGAGGCGGCGGAAGCGGCCCTCGAACTCGCCCCGGACCTTCCCCGCGCGCTCTTCTTCCGGGCCATGGCGCTGAAGGCGCTCGGCCGCTACGACGAGGCGCTCTCGGACCTGAACGCGGTACAGGAGGTCTTTCCGCGCGACCGGGTGGTGAACAACCAGGTCGGACGTCTGCTGTTCCTGAAGCGCGATTTCGCCGAGGCCGTCGCGGTCCTCGAGAAGACCCTCACCATCGATCCCGAGGACCTCGAAGCCCACTACAACCTGATGCTGGCCTCCCAGGGGCTTCGGGATCCCGAGCGCGCCGCCCGCCACCGCGAGCTCTACCTGCGCTTCAAGGCCGACGAAGCCTCCCAGTTCGTCACCGGGGACTACCGGCGCACCCATCCCGACGACAACAACGAGCGGCTCCCCATCCACGAACACAGGAACGGGCTCGCAGAGCGCTGACGGTCGCCGTCGCTCATCCGGAGCCCGCCACCGGCCGCGGCGCCCGGCGCGCCCTGCCCTCCGGCGAAGCAGCCTCCGTCATCAGGGAAGCGTCGAGTTCCCGCACGAACTTGGACATCAGGAAGAACACGTGTTCGACCGTGTTCGTCAATGCGATGACCCGGCTGCGAGTCGGGCCGTCCGCCTGCATGAGGGCTGTTCCGTACTTGCGGCGCATCGACCGCATCACCTCGCCGCGGTCGCCGGCCAGCTCCCTGGCGAGCGCCCAGGCTTCCCGGTCGCGGCTCCGCATCGCATGGATCAGGGATTGGAAGACGGCATCCGTTCCTTCGCAGAGACTCGCTTGCAGATTGCCCAGGTCCGACCGGTCCGGAAGCTCGCGCAGCGCTTCGCAAAGGGCGCCCACCTGCTCCTCGAGCCAGCCGAGCAGCTTCAGGCGGGTGAGCATCGAGTTGTGGTCGTCCACCGCGCTCGCGCGGTGGCGGATCAACAGGTCGGTCTGAAATCTCTCGATCTCCGTCAACAGGCTCCGGAGCCCACGGCGCAGCCCGGCGAGATCGGTCCCGGACCGGACGGCTTCGAAGTAGCGCGGCAGGTTCTCGAACACGCGCCGCTGCTCGAGATCCACCAGCGACAGGGCCGAACCGGCATCTTCCAGCGCGCCGTCGTGCAGGAACTCGGTCTTTTCCAGCTCTTCCGTCGCGGTCGCGGGCCAGAGCCTCGCGAACACCCGCTCCACCGGTCCGACGACGGCGAGCAATGCCAGAGCGCCGAGCAGGTTCACGAGCAGGAGCACGATTGCCATCTGCTGGCCGAGCCCCTGATCGAGCGAGAGCGCGAGCGCCTTGACCAGGGGCACTCCGAGCTCCAGTTCCAGGAACAACGCCGGGACCCCGACCAGACAGATCAACACGTTCAGACCCACCTGGCACATCGCAACCTGGCGGGATCGGCCGGCCAGGTTCACGGACAGGATGTACAGGATCAGGGCCGACCCGAAGGTGACCCCGTAGAGGAGCATGATGGTCTGGTCCACGGTGAGGACGCCAAGCGTGGCCATGCTGATGCCCAGCACACAGACCGCCGCGCCCGACTGCACGATGGCGGTCAGCAACGCCGCCACCAGGAACGTGAGCAGCAGCGAACCCACGCTCCACTGCATCATCTCGCCGAACCACGGGTGCTCGCCGAGCGGCGCCGCCGCCGCGACCAGCATGCCGAGGCCGAGAAAGATCATCCCCACTCCGAAGACGGACGCCGCGATCCGCCGATAGTCCCCGGCGACCCGTTCGCTGGCAATGGCCAGGCCCGCCGCTCCCACGACGTAGAGCGCGGCCAGGCGGATGTCGAAGGTCAGCATGAATACCAGCAACGTCACGCCGAGGTTCCCGCCGAGGACGATGGCGAAAGCCCCCCGGGTGGAAACCAGCCGCGACTTCGCCATGCTGACCACGATGAAGGTGAGCGCCGACATGCTCTGGGTGGTGACGCCCGCAAGCGCGCCAATGCCGAACGCGGCGAGGCGCCTCTCCGTCCATCGCCTCGCGATGAGGCGCAGCCGCCGGCCGGCGAGCGCCTTGAGGTTTTCCGTCAGGAGCCACATCCCGACGAAGAAGAGTCCGACGCCGCCGATCATTCCGCCGAACAGATCGAGCATGCGGGCGGGCTCCTGATCGTTAGCCGAAAGCGGTTGACAGCGAAAAAGGACGTTGACCGGCGGTAACTCGCGCCGGCAACTGTCGCGAATCGACCGAGAGTACAACCGCCCATTGCGACAGGAGCGTCAGATGTTGAGGACGGGTCCGTGACTCGGGTGGCGTACGGTCGCACGCACCCGTCCCGAACCCCGGGAATCCCCGCTCCTGGCCAGCGCCGACGGAAATCCGCCGACCCCTATGGGCCTGGCGCGCTGGCGCGTCGGGTGACCGCTAGCATTCTGTCTTGTGCCCACGGAATCCTGGCGGCAGACGACGCCCGCCGACGAGGTCCCGGGGGCGGTTCCGAACGTCACCGCAGGAATGGAGCCCGGCAGGAGTGGAATCGGAAGGGAAACGGGATGCCCGCGGATCACCCGTGATCCGCTGGTGATCCGCCGCACTGCGAGAATTGCCGATCTCCTTGCAAACGTCTGATCGCTCCGGCTCTCCGCACCCGCGCCCGCCGGCCGCCACGGTCTGCGCGGGGACGCTGATCGCGGTGGTGTGTTCGCTCGGCGGCGCCGCCCGGGCGCAGGAGCCGCGCTTCGTGGACGTGACCGAGGCCGCCGGGATCGACTTCGCCCACGAGAACGGGGCCTTCGGCGAGAAGTACCTGCCCGAGACCATGGGCTCGGGGGTGGCTTTCTTCGATGCCGACGGCGACGGCGACCAGGACCTGCTCTTCGTGAACAGCCGGCGCTGGCCGGGGCACCGGACCGAGCCGGAGCCCACCGCGGCGCTCTACCTGAACCGGGGCGACGGGACCTTCGAGGACAGGACGGCCGGTTCGGGGCTCGACGCAGCCCTCTACGGCATGGGCGTGGCCATCGCCGACTACGACGCCGACGGGGACCAGGACCTCTACCTCACCGTCCTCGGACCGAACCGCCTGCTCGAGAACACGGGCGACGGAGTCTTCCGGGAGGCGCCGCACGCCGCCTCGGTGGCGGATCCCGGCTTTTCGAGCGTCGCCACCTGGCTCGACGCCGACGGCGACGGAGATCTCGATCTCTTCTTGCTGAACTACGTGGAGTGGTCCATCGAGGAGGACATCTTCTGCGCCCTCGATGGCGTGAACAAGAGCTATTGCACCCCGGAGTCCTACAACGGCGCGAGCGCCGTCCTCTACCGGAACGACGGGGCGGAGGGGTTCACCGACGTCACGCGGGAGGCGGGACTCTTCAACCCCCGGGGGAAGGGACTCGGCGTCGCGGTCCTCGATTTCGATGACGACGGGCTCTTCGACCTCGCGGTCGCGAACGACACTCAGCCCAACTACCTCTACCGGAACCTCGGCGGCGGGCGGTTCGAGGACGCGGGAGTGCTCTCCGGGATCGCCTTCGCGGAGAACGGCGCCGCCCGGGGCGCCATGGGCATCGACGCCTCCGACTACGACGGCGACGGCATGCCCGACCTCGTGATCGGCAACTTCTCGAACGAGATGGTCTCGCTCTACCGCAACGAGGGCGTCGGCTTCTTCATCGACCAGGCGCCCGTCTCGGAGATCGGCCGCAACAGCCTGCTCACGCTGGCGTTCGGGGCCTTCTTCTTCGACTACGACCTCGACGGACGCCAGGACATCTTCGTCGCGAACGGGCACGTCGAAAACGACATCGGCGCCGTCCAGCAGCGGGTCAGCTACCGCCAGGCCCCCCATCTCTTCCGGAACCGGGGCGACGGCGGCTTCGAGGAAGTGACCACCGCCTCCCCCGACCTCGCCCGACCCATGGTGGCGCGGGGGGCGGCCTTCGGCGACATCGACGGCGACGGCGATCCGGACCTCGCGGTCAGTGAGAACGGCGGTCCGGCGCGCCTCTTCCGGAACGACGGCGGCGAGCGGAACGGCTGGGTGGGCTTCCGGCTCCGGGGCAGGAATTCGAACCGGGACGGAATCGGTGCGAAGATCATCCTCGCCATCGAGGATGCCGGAATGACCCGCAGCGAGACCCGCGTCGTGAAGAGCGCCACCGGGTACGCCTCGCAGAACCAGCTTGAGGTGGTCTTCGGCCTGGGCTCCGGCGGGCGGGCGGTGTCCGCCGAAGTGCTCTGGCCCTCGGGATCCAGGAGCGGGATCGAGGCCCCGGAGGCGCGCCGGGTCCACGTCGTGGAGGAACCGTCCTCGTGAGGTTCACGCTCGCCCTGGCCGGCGCAGCGGCGCTCGCGGTGCTCGGGTTGTTCGCCAGCAGCGTGGGCTCGCCTCCGGTCGCGGCGGCCGCGGCTCAGGCGACGCAGCAGGTCCCGCCGCCCCTGTCAGAACAGCCCGCGATGATGGTGGGTTCCGCCGAGTGCCTGACCTGCCACGAGCAGGCCCATGACGACTGGACCTCCTCCCGTCATTCCAAGATGGTGCAGCCGGCCGTCCCCGGCCAGGTGCTCGGGGACTTCTCCCAGGAGGTCCTCCGGCTCCGCGGCGAGGAGTACCGGATTCGCCGGACCGGCTCCCGGTACTTCATCACCGAGCCGTTCTTCACCGGCGAGCCCGTCGAGCACCGGGTGGACTACACGCTCGGGAACCGCCGCATCCAGCACTACCTGACGACGCTCCCGGACGGGCGGGTCATCGTGCTGCCGCCGACCTGGGACGTGCTGCGCCGGGAGTGGTTCCACAACCTCGAGATCGCCGCCCCCGACCAGGCGGAGGGCATCGTCCCGGTGCAGCTCTGGAACAAGAACTGTTTCGGCTGTCACGTGAGCGACCAGATCAAGGGCTTCCGGCCCGGGGAAGACCGCTACGACACCACCTGGCTCGACTTCGGCACCACCTGCGAGCGCTGCCACGGACCGGGCAGCCGGCACGTGGACAAGTACATGAACCTCGACTTCTACGGCGACGATCCGGCGAGCTACATCGTGCAGCAGACCCGGCTGGACCACGAGACGAACTCGATGGTCTGCGCCCAGTGCCACTCGTTCCGGGACCAGATGGCTTTCGGCTTCGCCGCCGGCGACAACTATTTCGACCACTTCTTCCCGATCCTCGAGTACACCCAGGAGCCCTCCGAGGACCCCACCTGGTACCCGGACGGGAAGACCCGGCGGTTCTCCACCAACACCCTCGGCATCTGGCAGAGCGAGTGTTTCGTGGAGGGAAACGCCACCTGCACGGGTTGCCACATCGATCCCCACCGCCCGGACATCGAGAGGAACGAACAGCTCCTCCCGACGAACAACGGGCTCTGCACCGGCTGCCACGAGGCGATCGGCGCCGATCTCACCGCGCACACCTTCCACCCCGCCCAGAGCGAGGGCAGTTCCTGCGTCGAGTGCCACATGCCGCGCAGCGTCACGAGCATCCGGGCCAAGATGCGCGACCACAGCATCTCGATCCCGTCGCCCCGGAACACCGCCCGCTACGGGGTGCCCAACGCCTGCAACGAATGCCACACCGCCGAGAGCCCCGAATGGGCGACCGAGCGGATGGACGAATGGTGGGGCCAGACGCCGCGCCGGCGGAAGATCGAACGGCGGGCCGATGCCTACACCGGAGCCCGCGACCTGAGCCGGGAGGCGCTCGATCTCCTGCTCGCCATGTCGGCCGACGAGGGCGAGGGCCCCATCAACCGCGCGAACGCCGCCGGGCATCTCGGGCGCTACCTCGCGGATCCGGCGACCCGGGAGCCGGCGACCCGCGCGCTGCTCGCCGCCTCGGAGGATGCGCACCCCCTGGTGCGGGCCGTCGCTTCGCTGAAGCTGGGGGAGACCGGGAACACCGAGTCCACCGAGATCCGGGACACCCTCGTGGCCCGCGTCCAGGACGAGCGCCGTTCCGTGCGGATGAACGCGGCCATCTCGCTCCTCAACCTCGGCATCCGCACCCTTCCGGGAGAAGCCGAGAGGAGCTTCGAACTGGCGAAGCGCCTCCACGCGATCCGGGGCAACTTCTTCGCCGACGACGCGCCCCAGCAGCTCAACCTCGGCCGGCTGCACGTCCTCGACGGCAACTCCGCCGCGGCCGGCAGGGCGTTCGAACAGAGTTACAACCTCGACTCCAACCAACCCGGAATCCGCTTCTTCATGGCGGTGACCCGCCTCTCGCAGCAGCGGATCCCGGAAGCGCGGGACCTGTTGCGCTCCGTTCCCGCGGAAGACCCCTTCGCCCAGGAAGCGCAGAACCTGCTCCGCCAACTCGAACCCTGAGGCGAACCGCGGGCTCGTCGATGTCCCGAGGCACGAGCAACGCCGCGAAGGTCCGGGAGTTCATGCGGTTCGTCGGCGACCAGGCGAAGGGCGCCGGCCGCATCTACCTCACCGGCGGCGCTTCGGCGGTCCTTGTCGGGTGGCGCAGTACCACGGTGGATGTGGACATCAAGCTGGATCCGGAACCGCCGGGCGTATTCGACGCCATTGCCCGCGCCAAGGAGGTGCTGGACATGAACGTCGAACTCGCCGCTCCCGACGACTTCATTCCCGCCCTGCCCGATTGGCGTCGTCGGAGCGTCTTCATCGCCCGGTACGGCCCGGTCGCGTTCCTGCACTACGATTTTTGTGCTCAGGCGCTCGCCAAGATCGAGCGCGGCCACACTCAGGACTTACAGGACGTTGAGGCGATGCGGCGGCTGAAACTGATCGAGTCGGACCGGTTGTCGCAACTGTTCAACGCCGTGGAGCCCGATCTCGCGCGGTATCCGGCCATCGATCCCGCGTCCTTCCGCGATCGGGTGCACAAAGCGCTCCGCACTCTGGACGTTCCGAATCCATGAGCCGCACCGGAAGAGACGCCGCGGCGGCGGCGGCGCCTTTCCCGCCGAACCTGCCCGGAGCGGACCTGGTGATGGCCGGCATTGCCGCCCTCCGGAGGCGCGATTTCAACGTCGAAGCACTGCTCGTCGCCGTGGGCGCGCCGCGCCTGCGCCGCGCCGGGCTGGATCTCCCGCCGGCCGCGAGCGAGCCCGAGGCGCCTGAACTCGCGCTGTATGCGGCTCTGCGCGGCGCAGGCGGCGACGCACACTCGCGCTACAACGCCCTGATCCGCCGTTTGGTCAGTTTCGAGCGTGCCCTGGAGACGGCGCAGCGCCGGAAAAGGGGTCGCGCGTCGTGACGCACAACTCCCGGTACGGCCCGCGCTACGGGCGCCGTCCCCGTGCGCCCCGTCGGAGGCACGAACGTCGACTCCGTTCCACAGCCATCCTGGCGATGTTCGCGGGCCTCACCGCCGCGCTCGGTCCGGTCGAATCAGCCGCCGCCCAGGACCGGCGCGGTTTTCGCTTCGGGATCGCCCTTCCCCTGGAGCGGACCGGAGTCACCTACGAGAAGGCCGTCGACAACACCGATCCGGAGACCCTGGTACCGGCCCCGCGCGGCGGCCAGGTGTTCGAGGACGAAGGGTCCGCCAGCGGTCCGCTGGCCGGACTGGCGCTGTTGGCCGGCTACCGGTGGCCGCTGGGCGGCGGGACGTTCCTCAGTGCCGAAGCCGACTTCGCATTCCACCGCGGCGCGCTCGAAGCGCAGCTCGAAGGTTCCGGAACCTCTCCGTCCCGGAGACAGCTCGGCGAGGTGTGGCCAGACGACTGGTCGTTCGAGAAGCAGCACAGCTACGGGGTGGCGATACGTCTCGGTGGAAGCCCCGGCGCCCTTGGTTCGCGCGAAGAAAGCGTGTACCTCCTTGCCGGCCTGCACCGGGTGGCCGCCCGGATGACGGTCAACTGGCACGGGTGTCTTTCGCCGATTCCCTGCACGCCGGACCAGTTCGTGTCGGGCACGGACCCCCGGGAAGTGGATTTCCTCGCCTGGACGCTGGGCGTGGGGTTCGAAAAGGGCCTCGGAGAACGCATCGCTCTCCGTGCCGAGGGCCGCTATCGGACCTACACCGAAGAAAGCTGGGCCGTCGGCTTCCCTGAGGTACGGGTCACCGTTCCCACCAGCGTCCGGGGCGGCGGGCCGGGACTTTCGGTGATGCTCGTCTTCGGCCGGTAAGCGCGCGAGTCCCCGGGCCCGCTCTCCCTTCCGAAGGGCGGAGCGCCTACCGGCCGGCCGGGCCGAACTAGCCGATCGCGGCCTGGAGGTGCATGTTGCCGAAGTGGATCGTCAGCACCGGCTTCCCGGCGAAGTCGCCGTAGCCCGCGGTGATGTCGATCAACATGTGATCGGCGGTCCCCATCTGGTCGGAGAAGCGGGAGTCGAGCTTCGTGATCTTGGCCATGTCGGGCATCTCGCCCCGCGGGATCCGGCCCTCGTGGAGCGCCATGGTCCAGGAGCCGTCGGCGCCCTGGATGACCCCGATGGTGTATTCGCCGGCGGCGATCGTCACGTCGCCCGCCATGACGTCGGCTGAGACGTTCAGGCGCGGCCCGCGCGGACTCACGAACGTGCCCGCCTCCACGGCGGCGACGTGGTCCATGTTGGCGTCGGTGGAGTTGTAGGAGACGGAGACTTCCACCTCGCCGATGGTGGTGGAAACCGTCTTGTTGAAGTGCGGATGGGCGAAGGCCAACGCCGCAACGGCGAGCGCGGCGAGCGTTAGGGAAGCGATGCGGGTCATGGATCGTTCTCCGTTGAGGAAGTTGGGCGCCGCTGACCGCGGCGCTGGCTGAACGGCGGGAATTCTAGGCGACTCCACTGAGCACCGGCGGAGCGCTCTCGCGGCGCCACTCGCGGGCCACCTCGAGCACCCGGTCGATGTCGGCCTCGTCGTTGTGGATGAAGCACGACAGGCGCAGGACGGCGCGGCGCACCGACATGACCACGTCGGCGGCCTTCAGCCGGGCCCACAGATCGTCGAGCCCGGGATCGCTCACCGTTCGTTCGCCCTGCCGGCCGAGTTCCCCGACGGTGACGATGTGGGAGAGCCAGGAGCCCGGCTCACCGCCGGTCAGGGGAAGACCGAGTTCCGCCAGTCCGTCAGCGAGACGCCGCGCCAGCCCCAGGCTCCGTTCCTCGATGGCCGCCGCCCCGAACGACTCCAGCATTTCGAGAGCGCGGTCGGCAGCGACCGCCCCGAGGTAGTTGTAGTTGCCGAGGTCGAAGCGGCGGGCGCCCGGCGCGTAGGGGATGTCCGCGTCGGGCAACGCGGTCTCGGAGGCGTTGAAGAGCACTCCGTGACGGCCGAGCGCGGCGGGTTTCAGCGCTTCCGCGACACCCCGGCGGCAATACAGGAATCCGGTGCCATAGAAGGCCGAAAGCGACTTCTGGGTGGCCACCGCCAGCACGTCGGCGCCGATCCGGTCGACGTCGGTGCGAAGCACGCCCACCGACTGGGCCGCGTCCACCACCAGACGGGCGCCGTGCAGATCCCGCGCCTCCCTGAGCGGCGCGAGATCGGCAACGAAGCCGGGCGAATACGACACCGCCGCGGCGGCGATCACGCGGGTTCGCGGTCCGACCGCCTCGGCCATCCGGACCGACGGCAGGCGCCCGCCGTCAGCGGGAACCGCCTTGAGCGTCACGCCTCGGCGCAGCGCCAGATTTCGCCACGGCAGCACGTTCGCCGGGTGCTCGAGGTCCGGGCAATAGACCACCTCGTCCCCATCCCGCCAGTCGAGCGCGGTCAGGAAGAGGTTCATGCCGTCCGTCACGTTGCGCGTCCAGGCCACCTCGTCCGGATCCGCGCCGATCCAGCGGGCGAAGCGGGCGCGGCCCCGCTCCACGGTCTCGAACAGCTGCTCCTTGTCCGGTCCCCCTTCCATGGCGCCATCGAGGTACCGGTCGCACACCTCGCGCACCGGGCGGGCGAGCAGGCTTCGCACCGCGACGTTCAGGTAGGGCCGGAGGGGAGCGCCGGGATAGAGCTCCCGGGCGGCCCGGATGGACCGGGATTCAGGATGCGACAACGCTGGATTCCTCCTTCTGCTTGCTATGGACGACCGTCGTCCCGACGAGGTCACCCATGATGTTGGCGGTCGTGGTGGGCATGTCCACGAGGCGGTAGACACCCGCGACGAGCACCCCGATTTCCACCGGCAGCCCGAAGGCGCGGAGCAGCAGGAACTGGTTCACCAATCCGCCGTTCGGCACTCCCGGGGCGGCGGCCGAGAAGAGGGCTCCCAGGGCGATCAGCACCAGGAGTTCCCCGACCCCGAACGACACTCCGACGGCCTGCGCGGTGAACAGGACGATCCCGGCGAGCAGGACGGAACTCCCGTCCTTGTTGAACTGGGCGCCGAGCGGCAGGGTGAGGGCATAGGTCGAACGGGGCAAACCCATCTTCTCGGCGGCGTTGAGCGAGGCGCCGAGACTCGCGAGACTGCTGCAGGTGGATACGGTGGTCGTCCACACGGTTGCCGTTCGCCGTACGAACGACAGCGGCGAAGTCGCCGCCAGGAAGCGCAGAGCGGCGAAATACAGAGCGAAGATCGCGACGTCCGCGATCCAGACGGCCGCAATATATACGCCGAGCGGACCGAAAATCGAGCTTCCGTATTCGCCCACGCTGGCCGCAGCAAGCGCCGCGACTCCGACCGGTCCGAACCAGAGAACGCCGGAGACGAGCTGGCGCAGCAGGGCGGTCCCCGAAGCGAAGAAACGGGTGATGTCCGCGCGCCGTTCCGGGTCCAGACCCCAGGTGGCGAAACCCACCATCAGGCCGAGCACCACCACCGCCGTGACCCGGTCGTCCACGAAGACCCCGAACGCATTGTCGGGGACCATGGTGAACAGGAAGTCCTCGAAACCCGGGGTGGCGGTCGGCCCCGCACCCGGTTCGCCCCCTGCCGGGGGAGCGAGGCCGGCGCCGGGCCGCAGCAGGCCGACCACCGCCAGGGCGATCAGCTGAGCGGCCACGGTGGTCAGGGCAAAGAAAGTCCCGATTCGGAGCAGCAGCCGGCTCACCCCTCCCGAGGCAGCCGACGAGGCGAGCGCCGTAATGAGGTTGAAGAAGACCAGCGGCACCGCAACCAGGGTCAGCAGCCGGATGAAGATGTCGCCGAGGAACGAAGCCCGCGTCGCGCTCTCGCCGAAGAGGATCCCGGCAGCCACCCCGACGCCCATTCCGATCAGCATCAGGTTGCCGAGCGAGGGGAGGCGACGCGTCGCGGTCATGGATCGCAAGTTATCAGCGGATACGGCGGTTTCGGCAAGGGAAAACGGTGCTCTCCCGTATCATCGGCCCCCGCTCAAGTCCATCCGAAGGAGCCAGGCCATGCGTCTTTCCGCCGTCCGCGTTTTCCGGCCACTGCTCGTCAGCGCTCTTCTCGCTGCCGGGGCCGCAGCCCAGGACGAGACCCGCCAGGTTTCGGGGCTCCACGCTCCCGTCGAGGTTCTCACCGACCGCTGGGGACTCGACCACATCTACGCCGAGAACGAGGACGACCTGTTCTTCGTCCAGGGCTACCGCGCCGCCGAGAGCCGCCTGTTCCAGTTCGAGATGTGGCGGCGGCAGGCGACCGGGACCGTGGCGGCCATCCTGGGCCCGTCGGAACTGCAGCGGGACATCGGCACCCGTCTCCACATGTTCCGGAAGGACATGGGGGAGGAGATGCGGTGGTACCACCCGCGCGGGGACAAGATCATCCCGGCCTTCGTACGCGGCATCAACGCTGCCGTGGAACGCGCCCGGCAGGACCCGGATTCCCTGCCCCTCGAGTTCCGCCTGCTCGGCATCCTCCCCGAGCCCTGGACGGAGGAGGTGGTGATCTCCCGCCACCAGGGTCTCCTGTCCAACGTGAACCAGGAGCTCAACTACGGGATGGCGGTGGCCGCGGTGGGCGCCGAGACGCTCATGGAGATCGACTGGTTCCGGCCGGGGGTGCCCCAGCTCGAACTCGACCCGGCGATCGACGGGTCGCTGCTGAAGCCCGAGATCCTCGACATCTACCGCGCCTTCCGCGGTCCGGTGGTCTTCAAGCCGGAACAGATCGCCGCCGAGTACCGGAACCGGGATGCCGAACGGCTGGCGCTCCTCCGGGAAATCCCCTCCGAACTGACCATGGTGGACCTCGGGGAGCACATCGGTTCGAACAACTGGGTGGCGCACGGCGAGCGGACCTGGACCGGGCTGCCGCTCATCGTGAACGACCCGCACCGCACGATCGTGGCGCCCTCGCTGCGCTACTTCGTGCACCTGAAGGCACCCGGCTGGGACGTCATCGGGGGCGGCGAACCGGTCCTCCCCGGCCTCTCCATCGGCCACAACGAGAAGGGCGGCTGGGGCCTGACGGTCTTCGGCCAAGACAACGAGGACCTGATGGTCTACGACACGAACCCCGACGACCCGAACCAGTACCGCTACCTCGGCGGTTGGGAGTCCATGACCGTCCGCACCGAGACCATCGAGATCAAGGGCGCCGCCGACCACGAGGCGACGCTCAAGTACACCCGCCACGGCCCGGTGGTCTACGAGGACGCGGAGAACAACAAGGCCTACGCGCTCCGCGCCGCCTGGCTCGAGATCGGCAACTCTCCCTACCTCGCCAGCCTGCGGATGGACCAGGCGCAGACCTGGGAGGAGTTCGTCGAGGCCTGCAACTACAGCGGCATCCCCGCCGAGAACATGATCTGGGGCGACGTGCACGGGAACATCGGCTACCAGGCGGTGGGCGTCTCGCCCATCCGGAACGCCAACTGGAGCGGACTCGTCCCCGTTCCCGGAGACGGACGCTACGAGTGGCAGGGATACCTCCCGATCAAGGCGCTGCCGTCGGTCAAGAACCCCGAGAAGGGCTTCTGGGGCACCGCGAACAACCTGATGGCGCCCGCGGTGGCTTCCCACTATCCCCACCCCGAAGCCCTCCACTTCACCTGGGGCGACGAGATGCGCGGCCTGCGGGTGGACGAACTGATGCGGAACGGCCAGCGCCACACCGTCCAGGACATGATGGCCTACCAGCACGACGAGCTCAGCGTGGTGGCCCGGAACCTGGTGCCGCTGCTGATGCAGGCGGAGCCGCCGGAGAGCGCCGCGATGGCCGCCCTCGCCGACTGGGACTTCGTGATGGACAAGGACTCCGTGGCCGCGACGATCTACCTCCACTTCGAGCGGCGGGTTTCCGAGGCGATGCGCGAGCTCTTCATTCCCGAGGCCGCCCGCGGACTGGTCCGGGGGGTGAACAAGAAGCGCATGCTCGACCACCTGATGGCGCCCCTCGGCCAGTTCGGGGACGACCCGATCACCGCGCGGGACGCCCTGCTGGTGAAGGCGTTCGCCGACGGGGTGCAGGACGTGACGGAGCGGCTCGGCGCCGACATGGCGAACTGGCACTACGGCCAGAACGCCATGAAGCACGTGCACATCACCCACACCATGGCCCAGGCGGTGAACGAGGAAACCAGGCAGCTCCTCGAGGTCGGCCCCTACCCGCGGGGCGGCTACGAGTCCACGGTGAACAACACCGGCGGCAGCGACAACCAGCGTTCCGGGGGCAGCTTCCGCGTCATCCTGGACCCGTCCAACTGGGACAACTCGATCGCCACGAGCGCCCCCGGACAGTCGGGCGACCCGATGAACCCGCACTACCGCGACCTCTTCGAGCTCTGGGTCCGCAACCAGTACTTCCCGCTCGCCTACACGCGCGCCAAGGTGGAGTCGGTGACGGAACACCGCCTGCTGCTGAACCCGTAAGGGAACGCTGGACTCCGGGCCGGAGCTGAGCCGTCGAGCTGCGAATCGGCTCAGCCGGCCGGCGCCTGATCCTGGCCTTCGGCGCCGTACCCCTGGATCAGTCCCAGACGTTCCATCCGCGCGAAATCGCTATCGAGAGACCACAAGAGCGTGCCGTGTTCCGCCGCAATAGCGGCGATCAGCAGGTCGCCGACCCCGAAGCGATGGCCCCGCGCCGAAGCGATTCGAACCCAGCGATCGATCCGCTCCCAGGTCGCCTCGTTCGGTAGCAACACGGGCAGACCGGACAGCGCCCGCCGCAAGCGGGACTCCTGCGCGCGGGACACCCCGCTCAAGAGCTCGACGCGCACCGGAATCGGCAGTGCGATCTGATCATCGTCCAGCAGCCTGTCCAGAAGCCGCCCCTCATCGGAGTTGCGGTCACGAAGCGCCTCGATCCACACCGAAGTGTCGGCGCAGATCATCAACGGGGGCGGCGCCGTGACTTCGCGACATCCACATCGAGGGTGACGGCTCCGAGCAGTGCCCTGAGGTCCTCGATTCGCTTCCGTCGAACGAGTTCGCGGAGGGATTGCACGACCGTGTCGGTTTTCGACTTGAAGCCGAGCAATCGCTGGGCCTCATTGAGCAGCTCCGCGGGGAGATCGAGCGTGGTGCGCATATTCTGAGTCTATCAAGATATGCGTGGGTACGCATAAGCGAAGACCAATGCATATGCGCGATGCGACCGCAACCGCAGACGCGACGCTTGGCTCCACCGGAGCAGGGCGAACACCACGCACGTCCGTCGAGACGGTTTGCTGCGCGGCTCCGGCTAGCCTTCGCGCCCCATGACCTCCGGCGGCGATCCACTTCCCGGGCCGCCGCGCGCGCGCCGGCGTCCCGTCTCCTACGAGAAGTTCGGGCGGCGCTGGACGGATCCCTGGGCCTGGATCCGGGATCGCGACGACCCCGAGGTGCTCCGGCATCTGGAGGCGGAAAACGCGTGGACCGAGCGGTGTCTCGCCCCCTGGTCCGGCCTTCGCGACGCGGTGCTCGGGGAGATGAAGTCCCGCATTGTCCCGGACACCGCCTCGCCGCCGGTCCGGCACGGCCCCTTCCTCTACTCCTCACGCTACCGCGGCGGCGAGGAGTACCCGGTGTTCTGCCGCCGGCGGGCTGCGACGGGCCGCCGTCGCGCCGGGCGGGAAGAAGTCCTGCTGGACGGCAATCAACTGGCGCGCGAGGCGCATGGCGACGCGGCGGATGGCTATTTCTCGATGGGCGCCCTCGAGATCTCGCCGAACCACGCGATCCTGGCCTTCGCGACCGACACGGTGGGGCGGCGCCTCTACGAACTCCGTTTTCTCGACACCCGCTCCGGGGAAGTACTCGAAGACCGGATCCCGGGCGCCGCGCCGAACGTCGTCTGGGCGGCCGCCGGGGACGCGGTGTTCTACACCCGACCCGATCCCGAGACCCTGCGCTGGTCGAAGGTGATGCTGCACCGCCTCGGACAGCCCGTCGAGCAGGACGCCCTGGTGTACGAGGAGACGGACGAGACCTTCTGGGTGGCTGCCCACGAGAGCCGCTCCCGGGAGTTCGTGCTGCTCCACTGCGAGCAGACGGACCGGGCGGAGGCCTGGGCGATCCCGAGCGGCGAGCCGGAGGCGCCACTCCGCCGGCTGATTCCGAGGGGTGGACCCCACGAGTTCGAACTCGATCACTTCCGGGGCCGCTTCCTGATCCGGACCAACCGCGGCGCTCCCGATTTCCGGCTGGTGGCCGCACCCGAGGAGAACCCCGCGGACGAAACGATGTGGCAGAACCTCGTTCCGTCGCGGAAGGATGTCCAGCTCGAAGGCTTCGAGCTCTTCGACACCCACCTGGCGCTCTTCGAGCGGCGCACCGGGCGCCAGGAACTCCGCCTGCTGGACTGGGACGGCGGCGCGGGCCGGCGGGTGCCGCTGCCGGGCCCGGTGCGGGCGCTCGACGAGGAAAGCAACCCGGAACCCGGCGCCGCTGAGGTACGGGTGGTGGTGAGCACCCCCAAAACGCCGCCGACCACCCTCGCGGTCTCCCTCGCAACGGGCCGGCGGCGTACGCTGAAGCGCGAAGAGGCGCCCGGCTTCCGCTCCGCCGACTACCGGGTGCGCCGGCTCTCGGCGCGGGCGGCGGACGGGACCCGGATCCCGATTTCGCTGGTCCACCACCGGGACCACCCGCCGTCGCCGTCGTCGCCCCTGCTGCTCTACGGCTACGGCGCCTACGGCATTTCCATGGACCCCGCCTTCTCCCGGGCGCGCCCCAGCCTGCTCGACCGGGGCTTCGCCTTCGCGGTCGCACACATCCGGGGAGGCCAGGAACTCGGCCGGAGCTGGTACGAGGCGGGCCGGCAGGAGCGAAAGACGAACACCTTCGACGACTTCATCGTCTGCGCGCGCCATCTCCGAACGCGCCGGATGTGCGATCCGGACCGGATGTTCGCCATGGGGGGCAGCGCCGGGGGGCTCCTGATGGGAGCGGTCCTCAACGAGGAACCCGAACTCTTCGCCGGGATGGTGGCGATCGTCCCCTTCGTGGACGTGCTGAACACGATGCTCGACCCGGACATTCCCCTCACCACCGCCGAGTACGACGAGTGGGGCGATCCCAACCGGAAGGAGTTCTTCGAACTCATGGCGAGCTACGCCCCCTACGAGAACGTCCCCGAGGGCCCCCTGCCCCACGTCCTGGTCACCAGCGGCCTCCACGACTCGCAGGTCCAGTTCTGGGAGCCCACGAAATGGGTGCAGCGCCTGCGGGAACGCAGCACCGATCCGGACGCGAGGATCCTCCTGCGCACGAACCTCGACGCCGGCCACGGCGGCCGCTCGGGGCGCTACCGCGGACTCGAGGAGACCGCGGAGATCTACGCGTTCCTCATCGGGCTCGCCGGGGAGTAGCGGCCGTCCCCACGGCAACGACGTCCCGGGCTCAGACGGACGTCGTCTTCCAGCCGCCCCGCCGGAAGACGAGCGTGCTGACCACCGCGGACAGGGAATAGGCGAGCGCCACCGCCCAGAACACTCCGTCCACGCCGAGGACGGTGCGGGACAGGAACCAGGCCGCCGGGATCTCGAAGAGCCAGAAGCAGACGAGATCGATCCAGGTCGGGGTGCGGGTGTCCCCCGCGCCGTTGAAGGCCTGCCGGGTGACCATGCCCAGCGCGTAGAAGACGTAGCCGTAGCTGACCACGCGCAGCGCGGTGGAGGCGATGCCGAGCACCTCCGGATCGTCGGTGAAGATTCGGGCGATGTCCGGGGCGAAGAACACGAAGGCCCCCGTCACCAGGCCCATGAACGCCATGTTCCAGCCGGCGGTGATCCAGACCGCCCGTTCGGCGCGGTCCGGCTTCCCGGCCCCGAGGTTCTGGCCGACGAGCGTGGACGCCGCATTCGAGAGTCCCCAGCACGGGAGGATGACGAAGAGCGCCACCCGGATGGCGATGACCCAGCCGGCGACCGCGATGGTGCCGAAACTCGCGATGATGCGGATCAGCAGGATCCACGGCAGCATGTCGGCGAGCATCTGGGCGATCCCGCCGAGGGACACCCGGCACAGGTTCCGCAGCACGCCCCACTGGGTCCGGATGTCCTCGCGCCGGATCCGGAGCCGCGACCCGTGGGTGAGGATCCAGAACTGGTAGAGGACACCGGTGCCGCGGCCGATCGTGGTGGCTACGGCGGCACCCGGAAGCCCGAGTTCCGGGAACGGCCCGAGTCCGAAGATCAGGCACGGGTCGAGCACGATGTTGATGCCGTTCGAGAGCCAGAGCGCCCGCATGGCCGCCTGGGCGTCCCCCGCCCCCCGCAGGATCGCGTTGTTCAGGAACAGGAGGATGATCGTGGCCATCCCGGCGTACATGATCCGGGCGTGCGGGGTGCCCACGGCGACCGTCTCGGCGTCCGCTCCCATGAGGCCGAGAACCCGGGGCGCGAACATCATCCCGAGCGCTCCGAGCACGACCGACACCGCCAGCCCGAGCCCGATCGCCTGGACGCCGGCGCGCGCCGCGCCCCGCCGGTCCCCTTCCCCGACGCGGCGGGACACCACCGCGGTCACCGCGAACGAGAACCCGATGGCGATGGCGTACACCAGATCGAGCGCGGTCTCCGTGATCCCCGCGGAAGCGAGCGCCGCCGCCCCCAGCCGCGCGACGAAGAACGCGTCCACCACCGCGAAGATGGACTCGCCCACCATTTCGAGCGCCATCGGCACCGCGAGCACGAACACCGCGGGGGTGAGCGGCCCGGACGTCAGGTCGCGGTCGGAACCCCGCAGCGATTCGACAACGAGCGCGAGCAGGCGCCGCGTCCTCGAGCCGAGCGGCATGGTGACGTGGGGAGCCGGGCGCCCTAACGACCGCCGTCCGTACAGCCGGCCGTCCGACAGGTGGGGCGCATTCTCGGATCCCGGATCAGGCGGGCGGGATCAGCGCCACGATCCGCACCGGGGCGCCGGTGCCGGCCTCGATCTTCATGGGCAGGGCGATCAGCAGGAATCCGGTCTCCGGCACTTCGGAAAGATCCCCGACGTTCTCGAGGTTGGGAATCCCGGCCGCGCCGCCGACCTGGTGCACGATGAAGTCGGTGGAAGGGCCGTAGTCCACGCTCGCGGTGTCGATGCCCACGAGCCCCACGTCCCGCTCCACCAGGAGCCGCATCGCGTCCTCCGCAAGTCCCGGGAAGTGCAGGTTGTCGGCGCTCCCCGGTTCGTCATCCCCGAGATAGGACAACGCATCGGGCCAGCGGGCGGCCCAGCCGGTCCGGAAGAGGACGGCGGTGCCCGGCGCGATGACCCCGTGTTCCGCCTCCCAATTCCGGATGTCCTCCGCACTCGCCCGGTAGTCCGGGTCCGCCGCGGCCTGCGCGCTCACGTCCACCACCGCCCCGGGAGCGATCAGCCGGCGGAGCGGAATGTCGCCGACGAGGTCGGCGCCCTCGTAGAAGTGGTACGGCGCGTCGAGGTGCGTTCCGCCGTGCTCGGCGGTCGCGAACTCCTTCATGGCGTAAAAGAAGCCGGCCGGGGTCATTCCTTCCGCCAGGGTGTCCAACTGAAACCCCTTCTCGTCGGTGGGCCAGTAGAGCGTGTTCTCGCCGTATTCGTGACTGAGATCCACCATTGTCCAGCCGGCGACGGTCTCGGGGCCGGGCGGCGGTGGCGGCGGCTCCGGGGGAGCGTCGCAGGAGGCGGCGCCCAGGGCGGCGATGACAACGGCGGCGGGGGACAATCGGGCTACCATGAAAAACCTGCCTGGATGAGGAAATGCTAGCCAAAGGGGGCCGGTCCCCAATTCTCGCGGCGTCCCTGGTGGTTGCCGCGGCGGCGGCGCTTCTCCTGCCCGGTGAATCCGCGGGTCCGCTCGCTGCCGTTGCGGTGAGCGCCGCCGTCATCGCCGTGTGGAGCGTCGGCTCCGCCGGCCGCCCGGAGACCGGTGCGGGGCAGCGGCAGAAGCGGATCCGTGGTGCGATCGGCATCGGATTCGGTCTTTCCCTGGCCGCCGGCGCCCTGCTCGCGGCGGGCCTCGCGGACGGGCCGGGCTTCTTCGGCCTGCCCCGGTCGCTCTGGGGACTCCTGCTCGGGGTCTGGCTGATTCCGCTGCTCCTCACCAGCCTCGGTTTCGCGGTCTCGTTCGCGCCCCCGACTCCGGCGGAACTGGAGCGGCTCCGCGCGCGGTCGCGGGGAAACTCTTGATCCCGGCGCTCCTGCTCTTCCTGACCCTGGCGATCGGGGTCGCCGCGGTCCGGAAGACGCGGGATTCGTCGGACTTCTTCGTCGCCGGACGCCGATTGGGCGCGCTCCGCGCCGGGCTCGCGGTCGCCGCCTCCGCCTTCAGCGGCTTCGTGTTCCTCGGGGGGCCGGGGCTGACCGCCGAGGTCGGCTTCGGTTCGCTGTCCATCGTGGTTCCCGCCGGGTTTACGGCGGCGCTCCTCTGCCGCACCGTGGGGCGGCGGCTCGTGCTGATCGCCGAAGCGAGCGGCGCCCAGACCCTGCCGGAGTCCATCGCCTTCCGCTTCGGAGGCCGGGCGCCGGCCGCGCTGGCGGCGGTCGCCATCCTGGCCGGGAGCGTGATCTACCTCGGAGTCCAGCTCGCGGCGCTCGCCCGGGCCGCCCGCTTCGCTTTCCCTGACGTGAGCCTGACGGCCTGTCTCGTGCTCGGCCTGGCGGTGGTGCTCGCCTATTCGCTCGCCGGCGGAATGGTGGCCTCGGTGAACACCGACGCGCTCCAGGCAGCCGTGATGGTGGTGGCGGCGGTGGCGGCGTTCTTGTGGGTCATGACGGCAGTCGGGGGTCCGGCGGGCATCGCCGCGAGCGTGAACGCCCGGGGACCGGGAGCCGGCGGATTCCTCGAGCCGCTGGGGGTCCTGGACCCCGCCACGGGGTTCGGTTTCCTGCTGCTCTTCTCGATCGGCACCCTCGGGCAACCCCATATGCTCCACAAGTTCCTGATGCTGAAGAGCCCGGAGGCGCTCCGCTATCTGCCCGCGGTGATCGGCGGCGCCCAGGGACTCAGCATCCTCGTCTGGATCGGCCTCGGAACCGGCGCCATGATCCTGCTCGGCGGCGCTCCGGGGAACGCCTCCGCACACCCCGACGAGGCGGCGCTCGCGGTCCTCGGCCTGCCGGGCACTCCGGAACTCCTGGCCGGCCTCGTCGCCGCCGCGGTGCTCGCCGCCATCATGTCCACGAGCGACGCCTTCCTGAACCTGGGGGCGGCCGCCCTCTGCCGGGATCTCCCGCGGGCATTCCGTCGGGAACGGTTCTCGAGCCTGGCCGCTGCCCGGCTCGCGGCCCTGATCGTGGGGCTCGCGGCACTGGGGATCGCCGCCTGGCACCTAGCGGGAGGGGGCCTCATCGCGTTGCTCGGGACGCTCGGGTTCGGCGCGTTCGCCGCTTCCCTCGCGCCCACGCTGCTGCTCGGGCTCGCCTGGCAGCGGATCACGGCGCGCGCCGCGGTCCTCTCCATGGCGACGGGACTCGGTTCGCTGGCCGCGATCGAGAGCCTGCTGCCGGGACTGCCGGTCCCCTCGGCGCTGCTCGCCATGGCGGCGGGCTTTGTCGTGCTGCTCGCCGCCGGTCTCCTCTCCCGGCCGCAGCCGGTCCCCGAGCCCGTACGGCTCGCGATGACACTGTGACGGGCGGATCGGGCGAGCGCCTCCGCATCGCGCTGATCACCGGCGGCTCCACGCCCGAGCGCGACGTGGCGCTGGCCGGCGCCGGCGAGGTCCTGCGCGCCCTGCGGGTGGCGGGGCACGAGGTTACGGCGGTGGATACCGTGCACGGCGTCCTGGGACCCGAGCAGGAAGGCCAGTTCCTGGCGCTTCGGGTGGGCCGCAAGCCGCCCGCGGACGAGGAGCTGGCGCTGGCGCGCGACCGCGAGGACGTCCCGGGCCTCCTTCGCCTGAAGCCGGTCAGCGAGGCTGATCTTGCCTTCCTGGTCCTCCACGGGCTCGACGGCGAGGGCGGGCTCCTGCAGGCGGTCCTCGAGCTCGGCGGCCTTCCCTACACCGGCAGCGGGGTCCTGGCGAGCGCCCTGGCGATGGAGAAGGCCTCGGCCAAGCGCGTCCTGCAGGGCGCCGGGATTCCCACCCCGCGCTTCGAGATGCTCGAGGTCCAGACCCCGGAGGACCGGCGGGATGAGATCGAGGCCCTCGGCGCCCCGGTGGTCGTCAAGCCTTCCCGGGTGGGTTCGTCGGTGGGGCTCCGGGTCGCCTACGACTTCGACGACATCTGCTCCGCCGTCGCCGAAGCCCGCTGGCACGATCGTTGCGTTTTGGTGGAGGAAATGCTCCCTGGTCGCGAATTCACCGTTGGCGTCGTCGGCGAACCCGACGGCGTGGGTCTCGAACCGCTCGGCGTGGGCGAGATCGTGACCGGATCCGGGCTCTTCGACTACCACGCCAAGTACACCCCGGGCGTGGCCGAGGAGATCTTCCCCGCGGACATCCCGGAGTCGCTGGCGGGGACACTGCGCGAGCTGACCGTGAAGACCCATCGGGCGCTCGGCCTGCGGGATTTCTCCCGCGTGGACTTTCGCCTCGACGCGCACGGCGATCCGTTCGTGCTGGAGGCCAACACGCTCCCGGGAATGACGACCCGCAGCCTGCTGCCGCAGTCGGCGGCGGTCATGGGGATCGGCTTTCCGGCGCTCTGCGACCGGATCGCGAAGCTCGCCGCGACCAGGAGGACGTGAGATGACGACCCTCGGTATTTCCCGGCGCGCGGTCTTGGTGACCGGCGCTGGTCTGGTGCTCGCCCTTGCGGCCTGCTCACAGGCCGTGCTGGTGCGGCCGGCCCCGTCCTACGAGGCGTTCGCTTTCGAGGCGTCGTTGCCGGCGGCCGCCGCGGTCTTCGTGGACGCCGACCAGCTCTACCGGCAGGTCCGGATGACGCCCGACCCGGTGGACGGAGATTCCCTCTGCGACGAAGTGACCTACCCGGTGGACGCCCGCGAAGCGCTCGAGGTGTCGGTCGTCGGCACCCTGGAGCGGCTGGTGCACGAGGTCGTGCCGACCGCGGCGCCGCTGGACCGGGCGGCAATGGAGGCGCGCGGCCTCGACGCCGTCGTCGTGGTGCGCGCCGACACGTTCAACGTGGGCCTGACGAGCGGGGCGTTCCTGAGCTTCGAGGCGGGCGCGGAACTCACGCTCTCGGTCTCGGCATTCACCGGCGACGGCCTGCAACTGCGCGACGTGGTGTTCGGGAACGCGGTCCAGACCGAGAGCGGCATCACCTGCGGCAACGGCTCGGAGGCGCTCGGAGCGGCGGTCGAGATCGCCATCGAGAACGCGATGACCGAGCTCGGGGAGCTGATCGCGAACTCGCCCGAGCTGCGCGCATCCCTCGGTGATGCGGGCCCCTAGCCGTCTGGGGAATCCGCCGACCGTCGCGCTTCCCGCGGCGCTCCTCGCCGGGTGCCTGGGGGTGGCGGCCTGCTCGCACGCCGTCGTGGTGCGGCCGGCGCCCTCTTACGACGCCTTCGCGTTCGAGGCGCCGCTGCCGGCATCGGCAGCGGTTTTCGTGGACGCCGATCCACTGCTTCGGGAGGTCCACGTGGTGCCCCATCCGTCGGGGGACGGAGAGCACTGCATCGGCTCGCGATACCCGGTGGACGCCCGCGAAGCGCTCGAGGTATCGGTACTGGGCACCATGGAGCGGCTGGTGCGCCGGGTCGAGCCGGTCTCCGCTCCCCCCGACGGCGCGACGATGCAGGCTCGCGGATTCGATTCCGTCATCGTGGTGCGGGTGGACACGTTCCATGCCGGGCTCGCGAGCGGCGCTCTCCTGACCTTCCAGGCGGGCGTCGAACTGGCCCTCTCGGTGTCGGCGTTCACGCGTGACGCCCTGAAACTGCGGGAAGTGATCCTCGGCAACGGAACGCGGCACCGGAGCGGCGCCTTTTGCGATACCGGCGCCGAAGTCCTCGGCCACACGGTCGAAGCCGCCATCGAAGACGCCATGACCGAACTCGGGGAGCTCATCGCCAACTCTCCTGCATTGCGCGAGTCGCTCGGCCGCTCCGGCTGATCCGGCGCTGGCGGCCACGGCGGGAGCCGCCGTCGCGTCATACACTCCGGGCGGGCACGGAGTGGCGGGTTGGCGCGACCGGGAACGGACAGGAGGGTCGTGTCCGTGGCGGGCTGTCCGCTGCCGGCGGCGATCGCCGCGGTCCCGCTGAGTCTCTTCCTCGCCTGTTCGCACTCGACCGTGGTGCGCCCCGCGCCATCCCACGACGTATTCGACTTCGGGCCGCCGTTGCCGGCGGCCGCCGCCGTCTTCGTGGACGCGGAAGGGCTGCGGCGGGAAGTGCACCTCGGTCGCGCGGAAGCCGGCGGCTACGGTTGGTGCCAGGACTCGCGGTATCCCGTGGACGCCGGGGAAGCGCTCGAACTGTCGGTCATCGGAACTCTCGAGCGGGTGATGGACGACGTGCGCCGCACCGCGACCCCCTTCGACCGGGAAGCGATGGAAGCGAGCGGCCTCGACGCGGTGATCGTCGTCCGCGCCGACACGTTCGACGCCGGAGTTGGCGGGGACCCGTTCCGGGACTTCCGGGGGAGCGCCGAGTTGACCCTTGCCGTTTCGGCGTTCACGAGCGACGGGCTGCTGCTCCGGGAAATCGTCTACGGCAGTGGAATCCAGGACGCCGGCGGGGTGACGTGCCGGGGCGGGGCGGAAGCGGTGGGGCTCGCCGTCGAGATGGCGATCGAGCACGCCATGACCGAGCTCGGGGAAGTCATCGCCTCGTCTCGCGAACTGCGCCGCTCGCTCGCCGCCCGCGAATTCCGGTGATTCCGCCAGGCCGGGCGCCGCGGTGCTCGAACGGCATCCAGAATTGGGCCATGAGATTCCTTCCCGGCCGCGCGGCGCTCCCCGCCGCCGGACTCGCCGTTGCCGCCGCCTGCGCGGGTCCCTCGGAACGGGAACCCGCCGACCTGGTCGTGCGCGGCGGCGTGATCCACACCGTGGACGCCCGGCACCCGACCGCCGGGGCCCTGGCGGTGCGGGACGGCCGGTTCGTTTTCGTCGGCGAGGCGCGCGAGGCGGAACGCTGGATCGGCGAGGCCACGGAAGTGATCGAACTCGACGGGCGAGCGGTCATTCCGGGCCTCATCGACGGACACGTGCACCTGGAGTCCGGGCTCTCCCTGATCCGCGGAGTGGACCTGACCGGAATCGCGGACCGGGAGGAATGGATGCGCCGGATTGCCGCCCGCGCCGCCGAACTGGGTCCGGGGGCCTGGATCGTGGGCGGGCGCTGGGACCACACGCTGTCCGGCGGCGAGTTCCCCTCCATCGAGGAGCTCGACCCCGGTACCCCCGAGAATCCGGTAGTGCTGTCCGACATCGACGGACACACCACCTGGGCCAACAGCCTCGCGCTCGAGATCGCCGGCGTGGACGCCGCCACCCCGGATCCCCCGGGTGGCCGCATCCTCCGCTACGCGTCGGGCGACCCGACCGGAATCCTCCTGGAGACGGCCGGCGGACTCGTCAGAGACCATGTCCCGCCGCTCAGCGCCGACGAGGAGCGCGAGATCATGCGCCAGACCTTCCGGGCCGCCGCGAGGCTCGGACTCACCGGGGTCCACACGATGGCGGGGCTGGACCGGATTCCGGCCTACGTCGGGTTCGCCGCCGCCGGCGAGCTGCCGCTGCGGGTCTGGTACGGCGCCGTCGGCGCCGAGGACCGGGTCGACGAGCTGTTCGCGGCCCGCGACGGCGCGCGCGGCGCCCTGGCCGCCGTAACCGCGGAGCGGGGGCCGACGTTCGACGTCGGTTACGCGAAGCTGATGGCGGACGGAGTGCTGTCCGCCCGGACGGCGGCGCTGCTCGCTCCCTACGCCGACGCTCCCGGCGAATCCGGGTTCATGGTGACCGAGTTCGACGGTCTCGCCAGCGCCGTGACCCGGATCCACGAGGCCGGCTTCCCGGTCGCGATCCACGCGATCGGCGACCGCGCGGTGCGCGCTTCCCTCGACGCCTTCGAGCACGCCGCCGGCCAGGGACCGCGTCTCCCGCTCGCCGACCGCATCGAACACATCGAGGTGCTGGACCCGCAGGACGCCCCGCGCTTCGCGGAGCTCGGAGTGCTTGCCTCCTTCAATCCGCACCACTGCATCACCGGGATCGACGTCTACAACACCGACCGCCTGGGCGAGGAACGGGCGGCCTGGTCCTTCGCCTGGGGGGCGGCGCGCGACGCCGGGGCCACCCTGGTGTTCGGCAGCGACTGGTCCACCGCGCCGCTCGACCCGCTGCGCCAGCTCTACGCCGCGACGGTCCGGGAAAAGCCTGCCGGCGGGCCGGCGGGCGGATGGCATCCGGGGCAGCGCGTCTCGTGGCGGGAAGCCCTGACGGCCTACACGCTGGCGCCGGCCGCCGCCGCCGGCTGGGACGGGGAGATCGGCTCGATCGAGGTGGGGAAATGGGCCGATTTCGTCGTGCTGAGCGGCGCGGCGCCGGACCCGCCGGACGCCTCGATCCTCGATCTGCGGGTGGATTCCACCTGGCTGGGCGGAACGGCCACCTACCGGGCGGATCCGGAGCGCTGACGGGCCGCCGTCCGGGCGGCGGGCATGTTCGCGCGGGAGGATCAGCCGGTACGCTGTCGCGATGAACGGCGTTCCACAGTCCATCGTCTCCGCCGCCCGGGTGCGCGAGCAGCTCGCTGCCGGCAACTCCCGGCTCGTGCTGGTCGACGTGCGGGCCGACCTCGCGGACCCGGCCTGGGGGCGCGCCCGCTATCTCGAGGGGCACCTCCCGGGAGCGGTGTTCGCGGATACCGACCGCGACCTCTCGGCGCCGAAGACCGGGACCAACGGGCGTCACCCGCTCCCCACGGTGGAACGGATGGGGGAGGTCTTCGGACGCCTCGGCATCGGGCCCGACAGCGTGGTCGTTGCCTACGACAATGTTTCGGGACTGTTCGCGGCCCGGCTCTGGTGGATGCTCCGCTATCTCGGACACGCCCAGGTCGCGGTCCTGGACGGCGGAATGAACGCCTGGGAGCAGGCCGGGGGGTCCCTGGTCCCCGGAGAGGAGACGCGGGCGCCCCGGCAGTTCATCCCGAAGCCGGAGCCCGGGATGGCGCTCGGCCTCGCCGAAGTCGAGGCCGGTCTGGCGAGCGGCGCGCACCTGCTCGTGGATGCCCGGGAACCGGTCCGCTGGCGCGGCGAGCACGAGCCCATCGACCCGGTCGCGGGACGGATCCCGGGGGCCAGGAACCATCTCTGGAAGGGCAACCTCGACCCCGGCGGCCGCTTCCGATCGCCGGAAGGCCTGCGCGAAAGTCTCGGCGCCCTCACCAGGGACCGGGCGGGACGCCGCATCGTCTGCTACTGCGGCTCCGGCCTGAGCGCGGCGCACAGCGCCCTGGCGCTGGAACTCGCCGGCATCCGGGACGTGGCGGTGTACTCGGGGTCCTGGTCCGAGTGGTGCGCCGACCCGCGCCGTCCGGTCGCGCGGGGAACGCCCTAGCGGCTCCGGCGGGTGTTCGCCGTCCGGGAAGGCGAACGGTCGGTCCGCCGTACGGGGTTACGCCGTCCGGGCGTCGACTCCTGAATCCGCTGTCCGGATCGGGGCCGGGCGCGGAATCCCGTCGGGCCATTCCGCCGGGTCCGGCCAGTTCTCCGAAAGGAATCGGAACGCCCGCTCTGCCCGGCGGGTCGTGATCGTCTTGCCGCGGCAGAGCCGGGCCACGGTCTCCCCGCTCCCGGTGGCGTATCGCGACACCGTGGACACGCTCCGGCCGGTGTGTTCGGCAAAGAGGCCGCAGAGCCTGACGAGCTGTCGCGCCGTGTCATCCATGGCACGCAAGCATGCCACACAGGGCACGGCCGCAGCAAGTGGATTCCGGTCGGCGGGTGGATCCGCCGCGACCCCGGCGCGACGGAGGCTTGGTGTAATGTGACGGATGTGACACTCAACGGAATAGAGAGATTAAGAAACGCATTCCGCGAGTTGGTGGAAGCAGAGGGACTTCGGCCGCTCGCCGCGAGAACGGGGATCCCGGTGGGTCAGATCCGGAGCCTGCTCGACGGGCGGGCGGTCCGCGTCACGACCATCCAGTCCATGACGGAGGTCCTCGGCGTGCCGCTCATGATCGGCCCCGGCACGGGCGATCTCGCGTCGGCGCCGCCGTACCCGGGGCACGCGGCGGCTGCCGGCCGGATGCCGGAGCGCGGGTCGGCGTCAGCAGTGTTCCCGGAGAAGTACGGCGCGGCCGTCGCGGCGCCGCTCAGCGACGGAGTCGCCATCGTGAAGGGAATGGCCGACCGGTTGGCAACGGCGGCGCAGTCGCTGCTGCAGGTGGTCGCCGGCTGGGAGCCCCCGCCGGACGCCGCCGCCGGGACCGGCCGGACCGCGCCGGCCGGGGACCGCCTGGTGATGATCCCCTTCGCCTCCGGAATCCGCGGCGGCGATCCCCGGGCGCCCGTGTTCCAGGAATCCCCGGAACTGGCGGTGGGAGTGGCGCGGGAGGCGCTCCCGTCCTGGGCGCAGCCGGATCGCCTGGTCTGCATGCGGGCCGCGGACGACCTCATGGATGTCACGGTCCGGGAGGGAGACGTCGTCGCCTTCGATCCGGGTTGCACCGAGCCCGTCGATCAGGCGCTCTTCGCCCTCGCTGCCGGGAGCGGCCCGGTGGTCCGGCGTCTCTCCCGCCGGGACTGCTGGACCGTGGTCGCCGACAACCCGGCCCACCCCGCCCGTCCCCTGTCCGCGGAGGACGACGTCCTCGGACGGGTGGCGTGGCACTGGCCGCGCGACCCGGCCGACGCGGGCGGCTAACCGCCGCGCTCGCGACTCCGGATCAGCCGGAGCATGAGCCGGTTCCAGGGGGTCTCGATCCCCCGCTTCGCGCCCCTGGCGACGATGACCCCGTTCATCGCCTCCACTTCGGTCGGCACTCCGCGCTCCAGGTCCTGGAGCATGCTCGTCTTGTTCCCGGCGGTGCGCGCCACGATCCGCCGCACCATTGCCCAGACCTCGGTTTCGGAGGTGGCGACCCCCTCGGCGCCGGCGACGGCCACCGCCTCCCGGACCAGCATGCGGACCAGGACCTCGGTGCCGGGATCCTTGAGCAACTGCCCCGTGCGGATGCCGAGCAGGGCGGTGACGGGATTGACTGCGGCGTTCAGGATCGTCTTTTCCCACAGCGGCTTCCTGATGTCCGGGACGCGCTCGACCGGGAAGCCGGCATCGGACAGGCACCGGGCGAGGCCCTCCACCTGGCCGCCGGACACCGCCTGGAACCCGCTGAGAATGACCTCGCCGAGCCCGGCGTGGAAGACGCGTCCGGACTCGAGCAGGGTCGCTCCGTTGTTGGTGACCGCGCCGATCACGGAAAAGCCCCCGGCCGCGAGCGTCTCCTCGTTCCCGAGACCGTTCTGCAGCGAGACGCGCACCGGCCGGCGGCCGAGGGGTTCGAGCAGGGGCGCCGCCGCTCCGGTCGCATGCGCCTTGACCGCCACCAGCACGTAGTCGGGCCGAAAGTCGGCGAAATCCCGGGCCAGGGGCGCGGCGGGCGGACGGATCGCCGCGTCCGTCGCTCCCTCCACGCGGATGCCGTCCCGCGCGATCTGGCCGAGCCGCTCGCCGCGGGCCACGACCGCCACCGGATGGCGGGCCGCGAGGCGGGCGGCGAAGACGCTGCCGGTCGCTCCCGCGCCGAAGACGAGGAAACGGACGGGCTCTTTGGGCGTCATGGGACCGGGTTCATGACAGAGTAGCGGCCCTCCGCCGCCCCGCCCACCGGCGGCGCCCGCCCCGAGGAGGACCCCATGCGAAGCGACGAAGTCAAGAGCGGCCCGGCCCGCGCCGGCGCCCGCGCCATGTGGAAGGCGATCGGGCTGACGGACGAGGCGATCGCGCGGCCACTGATCGGGATCGCGAACACCTGGACCGAGGTCACCCCCTGCAACTGGCACCTGCGGGCGCTCGCGGAGCAGGTCAAACTCGGAGTGCGGGAGGCGGGCGGAACCCCGCTGGAGTTCAACACCATCGTGGTGACCGACGGGATCGCGATGGGGACGTCGGGGATGCGGGCCTCGCTCGTCTCCCGCGAGGTGGTGGCCGACTCCATCGAACTCGTGGCGCGCGGCCACCTGCTCGACGGAGTCGTGGCGATTTCGGGATGCGACAAGACGATCCCGGGGACCGTCATGGCGCTGGCCCGGCTGGACCTTCCCTCGCTCATGCTCTACGGCGGCTCCATCGCGGCGGGAAGCTACCGGGGCGAGGCGATCACGCTGCAGGAGGTCTACGAGGCGGTGGGCGCCCACGCCGCCGGCAACATCACCGACGAGGAGCTCCGGGAGATCGAGGACGCCGCCTGTCCGGGCCCGGGCGCCTGCGGCGGGCAGTTCACGGCCAACACCATGTCGGTGGCCACCGCCTTTCTCGGAATCTCGCCGATGGTGGGCAACGAAGTGCCCGCGATGGACCCGCGGAAACCCGCCGCCGCGCGGCGCGTCGGCGAGCGCGTGATGGAACTGCTGCGGGACGGCAGGACCGCCCGGGACTTCCTTTCGCGGGAGGCGCTCCGGAACGCCTACCGCTCGGTTTCGGCGACCGCCGGCTCCACGAACGCGGTGCTCCACCTGCTCGCCATCGCCCACGAAGCCGGCAGCGACCTGACCCTCGAGGACCTCGACGAGATCGGAGCCGCCACTCCCGTCCTCACCGACCTCAAACCCGGGGGCCGGTTCACCGCCCCCGACATGGAGGCCGCCGGCGGAATGCGCCTGCTCGCGTCACGCCTCCGTGAACGCGGGCTGCTCACCGACACCCCGACGGTCTCGGGCGACACCCTGTTCGAGCTCGCGGAGCAGGCCGCGGAAGCGCCCGGCCAGGAGGTGATCCGGCCGGCGGCGGAGCCGGTGAAGGCCCGGGGAGGCCTCGCCATCCTCACCGGCAGCCTCGCTCCGGAAGGCTGCGTCCTGAAGCTGGCCGGGCACGCCAAGACGCGGCACGAGGGTCCGGCGCGGGTCTTCGATTCGGAGGAGGCCGCCTTCGCCGCGGTCCAGGAAGGCCGCATCCAGCCGGGGGACGTGGTGGTGATCCGCTACGAGGGTCCGCAGGGAGGACCCGGCATGCGCGAGATGCTCGGCGTCACGGCCGCCATCGTCGGCGCCGGCCTGGGCGAGTCCGTCGCGCTGCTCACCGACGGCCGCTTCTCCGGCGCGACCCGAGGCCTGATGGCCGGCCACGTCGCCCCTGAGGCCTTCGTCGGAGGCCCCATCGCCCTGGTCGAAGAGGGCGACGAGATCACCCTCGACATCGCCAACCGCGAGCTCAACCTCAACGTCGACGAGGCCGAGCTAGCCCGCCGCCGAGCCAACTGGCAGCCGCCGACCCCCAACTACGCCAACGGAGTCTTCGCCAAGTACGCCACCCTCGTCAGCGGAGCCGAACGCGGCGCCGTGACGAGCTAGATTCTCTTTGCTCGCCGAGGGAGGCAGCGCGTAGACCCAACAGAGTCGGCCCCGCGCAGGCGGGGCCAGCGAGCGCTTGTGCGGACGCGCTGCCCCCGCCTGCGCGGGGGCGACTTAATCGTGGTGGTATTCGCAAGGCTCCTGACTGAGAGGGCTAGAGCCCTGCCGTTCTGCGCAAACTCTCACCACCCCCGACGCCGACGCCGCCGTCTCCGACCACCCGAACTCGCTGTCGACGCCTTCAACAGCGCCACCAGGACCGCCCCCACCAGCTTCAACATCCCGCCGATCAGGATGATCCACGGGGACTCCGCCGCTTCGCGCCGCGCCCGGGACTCGGCTCGCTTCGCCCGCCGATGGTCCCACGGCTTGACCGAGCCCTCCTGGCCCCACACCCCGAAGCGCTCGCGCTTTGCATAACGCTCTGAGTCGTCGAAGCCCAGCTCCGCACCGCCGTACTCCCGATACCAGTAGGCCAAGCCCTGCTCGACCATCGCATGATTGGCCGAATCGCGGACCGACCCGCCCTCGGGATAGAGCACGCCGACCAGCCGCTGATAGCGGTCGACATCCACCACCCGCAGCCGCCACTCCCGCCGGCTGCGCACGACGCGGCGCAGGTAATCATGCGAGTCCCGCCCCGCTCGCTGGTCCTTCTCCGGCGCGTCGATCCCGTACATCCGCACCGAGTACTCGTCGCCGTTGAGCAGTCGAACCTTGACGGAGTCGCCGTCAATCACCCGCACCACATGCACCGCATAGTCCTCGGCCATGCGCGACAGGATACCTGCGTTACCCTCGCTGCCATGACCCGACTACAGATCGCCCCGGACCTCTCCCTCGACGTCGCCGAGCAGGGCGACGGCCCGCTCGTCATCCTGATCGCCGGCGGGATGATGGACATGGATCAGTGGGCGCTGGTCGCCGAGCCGCTCTCCGACGCCTACCGCATCGTGCGCTACGACCAGCGCGGGATCGGCGAATCCGACCAGCCGACCGAGGGCTACACCGTCGACCAGTTCGCCGAGGACGCGGTCAACCTGATCTGCACGCTCGACGCTGGACCGGCCGTCCTGATCGGCAACTCGCTGGGCGGCACCGTCGCCATGGCGGTCGCCTTCGCCGCGCCCGAGCTGGTGCGCGGCATCGTCACCTGCGCGACCTCGGCCGGACCCTCGGGCCCGCCGACGCCGCCCGAGTCGATGCAGCACATGATGCGCGGCGCGCAACTGCCTGTGGCCCAGGCCGCCGCCGCGATGATGGACATCCTCTTCGCCACCGACTTCATCGACGAACACCCCGACATGCTCGACGAAGCGGTCGAGAAGCGCAGCCAGGGCGCGCCGATGATCGCCACCCTGGGACCGCTCCAGTCGGCCCTGATCTTCGACCCGATCGAGCGGCTCCAGACGCTCGGCATCCCCATGCTCGTCCTGCACGGCGAAGAGGACCTGCTCGTCCTGGCCGACCACGCCCAGCTGCTCGCCGACGCCGCAGGCGCCGAAGTCAAGCTGATCCCCGACGCCGGACACGCCCTCGTGGTCGAACAGTCCCAAGCGGTCGCCGAGGCGCTCTCCGCATTCCTCGGCCGCCTCGACTGATCGCCCCGCGGCGGTTGCCTACAGCTCGAGCTCCGGACGCTGCATGATCCAGTCGGTCGACTGCTCATACGCGTGCGCCACCCGGCAGACCGTCGCCTCGTCGAAGTGGCGGCCGCCGATCATCAGGCCGATTGGCATGCCGTTACGGTCGTAGCCGCAGGGAATCGAGATCGCCGGTATCCCGGTCACGTCGTAGGGCGCCGTCAACCGCGCCAGCTCGGCCGTCGGATCGCCGTCCTCGATTAGCGGCGCCGTGCGCGAGCAGGTCGGCGAGATCAATACGTCCACCTCCTGCAACACCTTAACCGTTTCGTCAATGAACTTGCGCCGCAGGCGCTGGTCGTTGATGTAGTCGACCGCCGAGACGGCCAGTCCTGCCTCGACCCGTTCCAGGATGTCGCCGTATTCGTCGCGGCGCTCCTTCAGCCACTTGGCGTGATAGGCCGCCGCCTCGGCGATGATCGTCAGTCCGCGCGGACGACCCTCCTGCAGCGGCATCTCCACCTCGGTCACCGTCGCGCCCATGCTGCGCAAGTGGTCGACGGCGATCTCGCAGTGCTCGATCACGTCCTCCTCGCATCTCTGCCAGAGCATCTGGCGCGGAATCCCGATCCGGATTCCGTCCACGCCCTCGACCAGTGTCTCGGTGCAATCGCCAACCGGCACATCCGCGCTGCCCGGGTCTTCGGCGTCGTATCCGGCAATCGCGTTGAGCACCAGTCCTGCGTCCTCCACCGTTTTGGTCAGCGGACCGACGTGGTCCAGCGTCCACGAAAGCGGCAGCACGCCCCGCCGCGAGACGCGGCCGTACGTCCCCATCAGACCCGTCACGCCGCACAGGCTTGCCGGAATCCGAATGCTGCCGCCGGTGTCCGAACCCAGCGCGCCCAGCGACGATCCGACCGCCACCGACGCCCCCGATCCGCCGCTGCTCCCGCCCGGCGTCCTGATCACGTCCCACGGATTGCAGACCGCGCCATAGTGCGGGTTGCGGCTGGTCGTGCCGAAGGCGAACTCATGCAGGTTGAGCTTGCCCGGCATCACCGCGCCGGCTTGCTGGAGCTTGGTGTAGACGACCGCATCCGAGTCGGGAATCCGGTCGCGCAGGAACCCGCCGCCGCCGGTCGTCGCAATGCCTGCCGTATCAACGAGGTCCTTGAGCGCCACGGGAATCCCGTGCAGCGGTCCCAGGTCGCGCCCGTCGCGCAGCGCGTCGTCCGCGGCCGAGGCCTGCTCGCGCGCCAGCTCGGCCGTGACCGTGATGTACGCGTTCAGCAGCGGCTCGGTCGCCGCCACCCGCGACAGCACCGACTCCGTCAGCGCGGCCGCGGTCAACGACCCGTCGCGCAACGCCGCGCCGGCCTCGACAATCGAGAGTTCGTGTGGCTCGCGATGATCCATCTCAGTCCTCCGCTCCCCGGCGCAGGGCGCCAACCTCGTAGCGCAAATCGCCGACGTCGTAACGCAGTCCGAAGGCCGGCTCGGTCTCGCCCAGGTCGTGCAACGGCTCCTCGCTCAGGGCATTCTTGAGCGTCCGCGTCACGATCGGCAGCGCTCGCTCCAACTCCGTCTCGCTTGCGGACGCGCCCAGCGACTCCGCCAGCGCGGCCAGCGCGTCCAGTGGTGAATCTGCCATGCCCGATTCCTCTCCCCGTCCATGTCCGGCCCGGTCTGGACTCGATGATACGGGCGCTGCCCCTATCCTGCCCTCGTCCGCTCCGCACAGATCAATCAGGTCCCAGCCCTGCGAGGAGTCCCCCAACATGGCCGATGAAGTCCTGCTCGACATCTCCGAACGAGTCGCCACGATCACGCTCAACCGCCCCGACAAGATGAACACGATCAACAGCGCGCTCGGTTCGCAACTGATCGAGTCGCTGATCGAGGTTCGCAACAACGACGAGATCCGCTCGGCCGTGATCACCGGCACGGGCGACCGCGCCTTCTGTGCCGGCGCCGATCTCACTCAGGGCGACGGTCCCGCCGCCTCGGCCGGACCGGCCGGGCACTTCCCCGCCAACCCCGGCGACCGCTTCGACGAGTTCGACGCCAAGAAACCGCTGATCGCCGCGATCAACGGACACGCGCTCGGCGGCGGCTTCGAGATCGCGCTCGTCTGCGACATGCGCATCGGCGCAGAGAACGCCCGCGCCCGGCTCGGTCTGCCCGAGATCACGCTCGGCTTCTTCCCCCTCGCCGGCGGCCCCATGCGCCTGCCCCGCGCCATCCCGCAGGCCTATGCCAACGAGATGCTCTACCTCGGCCGCCGCCTGAGCATGGAGGAAGCCCTGCAGTGGGGCCTGATCTCCCGACTCGTCCCGCAAGAGGAACTGCTCCCCACCGCCCAGGAAATGGCCGCCCAGGTCGCCGGTTACGCCCCGATCGCCGTCCGCGCGATGAAGGAACTGATCAACGCCCAGGGCGACATGACCCTCGCCCAGGCCAACCGCTTCGGAGGCTCCCTGCGCTGGATCGTCGGCCAGACCGCCGACTCCAAGGAAGGCCCCCGCGCCTTCGCCGAGGGCCGCACCCCGGAGTTCAAGGGCGAGTAGTCGAGACAGGACCCACCACGATGAGAAGCCAGGAATCGCTCAACGAACTCCGCTACCTCCGACGCATCGACGAAGAGATCGACGCGATCTGGCGGGCGCGCCGACCCGACCTGGACCGCCTCCGCCGCGTGGCGGGAATGCTCTACACCTCGCATGGCCTGGTCTGGAAGTCGCAGGGTTGCAACGGCTCCGGCGAGCATGACCCGTATGCCTCGGAGATCGTCGACCGCTGCCTGATGGTGGAGCGCTCGGCCGGGCCGCACCGGCGCGCGATTGACGCCTTCATGGACTGGCGCTGCGACTCTTGCGGCTGGAATCACCGTACCCAGTACACACATTGGGCCCTCGATGCCCAGCCGGGAGCTGCCTTCGATCCCGACCGGCAACTCGGCCTCGATGCCTGCTGTGAGCCAAACGACGAAGGCGCTGCGACGAAGCGTCGCGAGGCAGCTTTCCTGCGCGACCAGGCCGCAACGGTCAAGCTGGAGTCGAACCGAATGGTCGCCCAGAGCCTGGAAGACTGGACCGCCCAGGGCTTGCTCAGCGACGACGTCGACCAACGCTACGCAGCCGAGTTATCCGCTTCGGCGGCAGTGCCAGCCTGAAAGGCAGAGTTTGGCTAGTCTGAGGTCGCGACGCCTCAGAGGATGCGCTTGGACGAAAGGACGCCGCAGATGGATACCCGTCAAAGACTGGCCGCTCTGGCCGAACGGCTTGATGATTGGGAAGGTAAGCTCCCCACCGAAGAAGCTACCAAACACGCGCTGATTCTGCCGTTCCTTCAGGCACTCGGCTACAACGTGTTCGACCCGAGTCAGGTTATCCCGGAGTTCGTCGCCGACGTTGCCGGTTTGCGCGGAGAGAAGGTTGATTACGCACTGATCCACAACGAAGAGCCAGTCATCTTGATCGAGTGCAAGAAGGCCGGAGTAGAGCTAAACCAAAGCCATCTCTCGCAACTCGTTCGATACTTTGGAGCGACCAAGGCGCGGATCGGCATTCTGACGAACGGGATCGTGTATCAGTTTTTCACCGATCTGGACCAGCCCAACGTCATGGACCAGTCGCCGTTTCTGATTGTAGATCTCCGCATCCTTGATGAGAACAACGTTAACGCGCTGGATCGCATCACAACGGATAACTTCGATCTCGAAGGTATGCTCTCGGCGGCGGTCGAGTTGGCATATCTCAAGGGGATGCGCGAAGCATTGGACCGCCAGTTGGATGACCCGGACCCGGACGTTGTGACTTGGCTTGCGCGACAAGTCTATACTGGTCAGCTCAGGCAGTCTGTGAGAGAGGAGTTTACTGAACGCACTCGTAGGGCATTCCGTTCGCTGATCAACGAGAAGGTGAACGAAGTTCTGCGTAGGGCAGTTGACTTGCAGCAGGAGCCCCTAAGCGAGCCTGAAGAAGATGCGGCCCTAAGCGCTCCCGATGATCTCAATGACGGCGAGGATCAAGGCGATAGCGGCGGCATAGTCACAACGGCAGAAGAAATCGAAGCCTACGAAATAGTAAAGTCGCTTTTGGAGGGAACAGTAGCGTCCGAGCGGGTGTTCATTCGGGATACGAAGAGCTATTGCGGAATTCTCCTTGACGACAACAATAGAAAGCCACTCTGCCGCTTCAGCTTTCGTCCGGGCAGAAAGCAGATTGCCCTCCTTGATGCGCAGAAGAATGCACAGTGGGTAGATATGGACTCGCTTGATGACATCTACCAACATGTCGACGCTCTGAAAGATGCAGCGCGTCGCTACGATGAGTCACCCGTATGAAGACCGGCAGCTCTGCGACAACGTCGACGAAGGCAATGCCACTGTACTTGCCGCACCAGCCGCAGTGTCAGCGTGACCAACCATGACCTACCTCCCCCTCGACCACCTCTTCGTCCTCGACCTCACCCGAGCCCGCGCCGGACCCACCGCGACCCGACAACTCGGCGACTGGGGCGCCGACGTGCTCAAGGTCGAGCAACCCGAGGTCCCCGGGCAGGCCGAAGGCGTCACCGGCGGACGCGAATCCTCCGACTTCCTCAACCTGCACCGCAACAAGCGCTCCCTCACCCTCAACCTCAAGGAGCCCGAAGCCGTCGAGATCTTCCTCTCCCTCGTCGAACGCGCCGATGTCGTCGTCGAGAACTACCGCGCCGACGTCAAGCGCCGGCTCGGCATCGACTACGACGCCTGCCGCGCACGCAACCCGCGCATCGTCTACGGCAGCATCTCCGGCTTCGGCCAGGACGGACCCTACGCCTGGCGCGCCGGCGTCGACCAGATCGCCCAGGGACTCGGCGGCATCATGTCCGTCAACGGGCTGCCCGGCGCCGGACCCGTCCGCGTCGGCGTCCCGATCGCCGACCTCACCGCCGGCGGCTTCCTAGCCCAGGCGATTCTCATCGCCCTGCTTGAGCGCGAGCGCTCCGGCGAGGGCCAGTGGGTCCACACCTCGCTGCTCGAAGCACAGATCGCCATGCTCGACCTCCAGGTCACCCGCTGGACGATCGACGGCGAAGTCCCGCCCCAGGCCGGCAACGACCACCCCACCCTCATGCCCACCGGCGTCTACGAAACCGCCGACGGCCACATCAACATCGCCGCCTCCGGCGGCGACATGTACGCCCGACTCTGCCGCGCCATCGAGGCCGAAGACCTGATCGACCATCCCGAATTCGCCAGCTCCGCCCGGCGCTCGAAGAACCGCGTCGAGCTCAACGAGCAGATCAACCGGCGCACCCGCGCCAACACCTCCGAGCACTGGATCCAGCGCCTCAACGAGGCCGGCGTCCCCTGCGGTCCGATCTACGACATCCCCGGCACCTTCGAGGATGAGCAGGTCAAGCACCTCGGCATCGCCCGACAGGCCCCGCATCCCGAACGCGGCGAAATCACCCTCGTCGGCCAACCCATCAACATGGCCCGCACTCCCCAACCCAAGAAAATGCGCCTCGGCACCCCAGCCCTCGGCCAACACACCGACGAAGTCCTCACAGACCTCGGCTACACCCCCGACGCCATCGCCGACCTCCGCCAGCGAGGAGTCATCTGATCCCCTCTCCCCGAGGGAGAGGGTTAGGGTGAGGGCCATCCCCTCTCCCCGAGGGAGAGGGCTAGGGTGAAGGCCGGCTGCAACTGATACCGACAGGAGACCACCAATGAAACACCACATCCCCCTCGACACCGACAAAATGCTCGCCTGGTCCGAGGACGGCATCGGCTGGATGGTCTTCAACAACCCCGACAAACTCAACGCCATGGGCGTCGCCATGAACGCCGCCATCCCTACGATCATGCACACCTTCCGCGACGACCCCGACGTCCGCGTCGTCGTCATGAAGGGCGCCGGCGAGCGCGCCTTCGTCTCCGGCGCCGACATCTCCGAGTTCGAAGCCCAGCGCTCCAACCCCGAGACCATCGCCAAATACGACCGCATCGGCGCCGCCGCCGGACGCGCCTACGGCGAGCTCGACAAGCCGATCATCGCCATGATCCAGGGCTTCTGCATGGGCGGCGGACTGCTCACCGCCCTCCGCGCCGACCTCCGCATCGCCTCCGACGACTCCCAGTTCGGCGTCCCCGCCGCACGCCTCGGCCTCGGCTACGGATACGCCGGCGTCAAGACCCTCGTCGACCTCGTCGGCTTCGCCGCCGCCCAAGAAATCCTGCTCACCGGCAAGCGCTTCCCCGCCGCCGACGCCGCGCGCTGGAACCTGATCAACCGCGTCACCACCCGCGACGACCTCGAACCCACCGTCCACCAACTCGCCGCCACCATCGCCCAGAACGCCCCCATGACCATCCGAGCCATCCGCCACGCCATCCAGGAAATCCCCAAAGACCCCGACCAGCGAGACATGGACCACGTCAACCGCCTCGTCCAGGCCTGCTTCGCCTCCGCCGACTACAAAGAAGGCCGCACCGCCTTCATGCAAAAACGCCCCCCAGTCTTCCAAAACCGCTAACCATCCCAGTCCCCTCTCCCCGAGGGAGAGGGTTAGGGTGAGGGCCCTCCCCCGTCCCCGCGCACCCTCCGTCATGCCCGCGCAGGCGGGAACCCGCTCGGCTCCCTCCCCGCCTTCCCATACTCTCTCCCCCCTTCCAGGGGGGAGATGTCACGGAGTGACAGAGGGGGTTCCTCGCTCCGCCCCATCCCGTCATTCCCGCGCTCGCCGCGGGAATCTCGCCGCAACCTGCACGACCACCGTCACACGCCACTACGAGACAATCAGCGCCTCACGACCCCACGCCAGCCAGGCGGCGCGCACCTTGTCCTGCTGACCCCGCTCCCCCTCCGCCACGGGACTCGCGTTGGTGATCGCGTGCAGCGCCACGTACCATCGACCGCCGCTGTCCGCCAACCGCTCGAAGATCAGCGGCAGGACCGGATAGCCCATGCCGATGATCCGGCGATAGGCGGAATGCGACGCATACTGCGCGGCAAACGAGTAGCCGCTCGTCTCCTCGTGCCAGCGCTCGGCCAGCTCGTCGAACTCCGCCCGCAGCGACTCCGTCCGCTGGACCAACGCCGCTCGGTCAACCGCACCTTCAAGCGACCGCAAAGCATGCTCCAGTGACTCATCGCCCGCGCAGTGCTCCCGCCAGTCCAGCGGATGCTCCCGGATCGCCGCCGCCAGCGCCTCAATCTCCCGAGCCACCGGATCATCCGCCGTCGTCATGGCGCCCTCAACCCTCCACTCCCTAGACAACATGCCATTCACTCTCCGGCGCGCCGAACGACGCAGCCGCGGTGACATCCTTGACTAACTCGAACACACCCTCGGTCTCCACAGGTTTCTCCACAGTCCCTGCAGCCGGACGCACGCTTAGCCGTAGACTGACCACGTGCTCAATCGCCAGTCGCACTCTGGACAGAAGCCGTTTCGCCGCCTATTCTGCCATTCAGACGCTCACTAGCACAGATAAGCGGAACACAATGACGAATTTCCTTGATTCCAGCACAAGTCCTGCTCACTCATTGGGCACGAAGGACGATGCGGCATTAGACGCCGACTCCCGCAAGGTCGATCCTAGGAACAAGCTCAACGATCTCTCGTCCACCGAGTGGGTCGCCGAGACTGTCTCAGTCTGGGCGCAAAAGGGGCTGGGCGCCCGACATCCTGACACTCGGATTGAGCGCCAGCATCCTGCACCCTTCTCCTTCACTGATGTGGGTCGCCTCATTCGCTTCTTCACGAAGGCTGGCGCGGTTGTCTTAGATCCATTCGTCGGGATAGGCTCCACCCTCAAAGCGTGTGCGCTTCATGGACGTCGTGGCATCGGTTTCGAGCTAAACGAGGAGTACGTGACCCTAACCCATGAGCGACTCCTATCCGAAGTCGGCTTCGCCGCAATCGAGCATAGCCAGATAATCCAATGCGGCGACGCTCGCATACTGACGCAGGAGCTTCCTACTGACAGCATCGATTTCGTGGTTACAAGCCCACCGTATTGGAACATTCTTCACAAAGAAGACCACAAGGCGCGGCAAGAACGAATCCAGAGAAAGCTGGATACTCGCTACTCCGACGATCCTCGCGACTTAGGCAACATCGGCGACTATGCTTCATTTCTGAGTGACCTTGCGGGAGTCTTAGGCGAGTGTGGACGTGCACTGAAGCCTCGGAAGTACATGGCCGTGATCGTAAGTGACTTTCGCGATGGTCCTCGCTACATCACCTTTCACAGTCATCTTGCCGAAGCGCTCCAGGATCACAGCCTAGAACTCCGTGGGCTAACTATTCTGCATCAGCGTCAGAAGCGTATCTTTCCCTACGGATATCCGTACGCGTATGTACCCAACATCCATCACCAATATGTACTCATTCTGCAGAATGCGAAAGCGAAGTGAGAAGCGAAATGGATATGCGTTGGATAGACACTGTCGTTGAAGTTGACTGTCTCGTAGGCCTACGCCTGCTCCCTGACAACTCAGTCGATCTGATTGTCGCGGATCCTCCGTACAATCTCGACAAGGACTTTGGCGTTTGGAAGGAGCAGGAACGCCGCGAGGAATGGCTCCCTTGGTCTAAGGAGTGGTTGAGCGAATGTGAACGGGTCCTAAGGCCTGGCGGGAGCATCTTCGTTTACGGCATTCATCACCACCTTTGCTGGCTGCAGTGCCATCTCTACGAACTAGGCTTGTCATACAGGCGACAGATCATATGGCACTACCAGAACGGCTTCTCTGGCTACACTAAGTCGCTGGCCGCGGAGTATGAACCCATACTGTGGTTCTCGAAGGGCGATCTCTTTACTTACCATCAGATCCGTCAGCCATACAAGAGCGTTGAACGCCTCAAGCACAAGGTGACCAAGAACGGGAAAGTCTGGATACCCAATCCGGCGGGCAAACTAGCCGGGGATGTGTGGAACATTCCAACCCTGGCCGGTCGTCGGTTTCGGGAAGAGAAAGTGGATCATCCCACTCAGAAGCCGCTGGCGTTGAGTCGGCGGCTTGTAGAGCACTTCTCCAATCCAGGTGAGTTAGTCCTTGTTCCATTCGCTGGGAGTGGGTCGGAGTGCGTTGCGGCTGCTGAGACAGCAAGGCATTTCATAGGCTTCGAGATCAATCCGTCTTTTGTTCAGCTCTCTCTTCGGCGGTTGGCTGCTGTTCAGTCCGAAGCAGAGGTGGCTCGGTCGCTCCCTACCAAAGTGTCGTAGAATGCGGCGTCGGCGAAGGCAATGTTGCCGTCGTCGTTGATCCAGCCGAGTTCTATGTGTTCCTGGTGCAAGACGCTGCTGACTTGGGGGTGCGACGGCTCTTGATCGAAGAATGCGACACGCGTGAGTTGACGCGATCCAGGGGCGTCCCTTGCCAGGTCGTTGTAGTAATATGCAAGCTGGCCTATTGCTGAGATAGTCTGTCTTCGAGCATTTGTGGCCGTTAGCGATTTGACCTCGACGAGGATCTCAAGGTCATCGCGGGCAGCGTGGATATCGTAGTCTGCTTGAGCAGTCGTGAAGCCGAGCTCTACCAGCCAGTCGTTTAGCATACGCAGCGCTAGTTCATGTGCGGCGTTTGCCCTCTCCAGCTTCACCAGCCGAAGGAAGGCACGTTCAGCCGCATCTTTAGGGTCAACAGGGTCTGGGGACCATGAAGCCGGGCCGTTGTCATCTATCGGACGGCTTCTGGCCTTCCGAACCGGTGCACTCGATGGTTCCACGGTCCGTGGGCCACTTCCGTCAATGCCAAGAGCTTCCAGGCCTTCTGTGGTCACGTATGCCCACCCGCCGGCTCGCCTGATGAGGCCAGTCTGTTCCAGCAAGCCGGGAAAGACCTTCGCATTGTTTTCTAGTTCTCGCACAGTAGTTGAAGCTGCATTTGCGAGCTCCTGGCGCGGCACGTCATTCCACTGAGCTGCAAGATTCCTTGCTCTTTCAACTTCACTCGGGGTTTCGTTGGCGACAGCGAAGGCGAAGGCAAGTCCTTGACTGGGCAATGGTCCTTGCTCAAGCATCGAGATCACGATTTGCGCCGGACGAAAGTCGACCCCTACCGACTTGTCGGGGAAGGCCTCGTGTGGGAAGCGGAGATCGAGCAGGGAGGTTCGCCACAGGTTGAGTTCATCATCTGTGATGGACTCTCCACTTGCGTCGGCGATTCGGTTCCCAGCCTCGGTGAGTTGTATTCCATCAGGGTCACGAACCATCATGCCGAGAAGTTGGAACATCTCATGTAGGCCCCGCCCGGATGTGATCGGGCCCTGGTCTGCTGGAGACTTCAGCTTGAGTTCTTCAACGGACGATCGGGAAGTGATGACTCCCGCGTCGAGCAAGGCGTATCCATAGGATTCGTCGTTCGCAAGCTCGCTCGGGTTCAAGGTGCGCGCTACCTGCAATGCGGAACGCAACTTCCACAGTTTGTTGATGTAGTTGGGGAATTTGACCCAAGGCATCGAAGATCCTCTCAAGCGTGGACTCTAACAGCCTTAGGCAGGAGACAAAGCCAGTATGTCGATCCATTGGAGGCATCAATCCGACGTGCCGTTAGGAAAAGCAAGAGCGCGCCAGACTCCGCGTCCAGACCAAAGTGACGGAGGTAGGTGGCGACCGATTGCCTCCTACACCCGCAGCAACGGTCGATCCGGCGACTCCGGCCTCGGACCCAGCGTCTGATTCACCGGATCAGGAATCAGATCCAGCACTTCCATCACGACCTGGCCAATCAGCGCTTCGGCGGCTTCCGGCACGACGATGCACTCCGTCGGCATCCGCCGGTCGCCAATCTGAATCGACAGCGGACCGGCGATCGGCAACTGGCCCCGTCGACCGTCGGCAAACGTCGTTGAGATCTCCCTCACCGTCGGCAGCCCCAGTCGCGCCACGACATCTTCGGGCAGCGCCAGCATCACCGCGCCGGTGTCCGCCACCGCCCGTATGCTCGCCCTCCGCACGTCCGACTCTGCGCGCGAACCACCCAGCGCCTGCCCGCGATCATGGACGTTTTCCAGTTCGATCTCGACGACGACCTCACCCATTTCACCCTCCCGGCAAGCTCAGTCTAACTCCTGGACCCGCCGCAGTACCCGATCCGACGACTCCGACTCGGACCCAGCTTCTGACTCACCGCGTCACCATCCTCAGCGTCGAGACCATGAGGATCGTCGACAACCTCCCACCCCTCCGGGAGGCCGAGTAGCTGCGGCCGAGATTTCAGGTCAGGCCCGGAATGACGGAGGTCGCAACGCGACCCGGTCGCTCCCGCCACGGCGCGTTACGCTGGCCCCAGGAGCCAGCCATGACAACCCAGTTCCGAGCCCGCTACGCCAACGGCAAGCTCGAACCCCTCGAACCGCTCAACTTGAAGGACGGCTGCGAAGTCACGGTCACCGTCTCGGAAGACGCCGAGACCGGAGCCGAGTCACTGCTGGAGATGTTCGAGAGACTGCATCGCAAGTACCCGCCTGAGACGCGCGAGCCGATGCCGACCGACGGCGCCAGAAACTACAAGCACTACCTCTACGGTCATCCCAAAGAAGAGGAACAAGACCACTGATGAGGGTCCTCTTCGCCGATGCCGGCTACTGGATCGCGCTGCTCGACGAACGGGATGACCTGAATCGGCACGCGCAGTTCATCACTCGACGACTAGAGCCGTTGACGATCGTCACGACCGAGATGGTCTTGGTAGAGCTGTTCAACCACCTATCGGATGCTGGGGCCGGGAATCGGCGCAAGGTCAGTGCAATGCTGACCGAACTCCGAGCGAACGAGAACGTAGAGATTGTCCCGCAGACGACGCAGCAGTTCCACGCGGCAGCCGAACGCTTTGCGAACCGTCCAGACCAGCGCTGGAGCCTCACCGATTGCGCCAGCTTCCTCGTCATGGAAGAACGCGCCATCACTGAAGCGCTCGCCTACGACCGCGACTTCGAACAGGCCGGCTTCACCGCCCTTCTCCGAGCCGAACCCTCCTGATCTCCCAAGCAGCCTTTGACCTCCCCACCACACCCCTCCTCGAAACCAAGTAGAATAAACGTACCAGCCCCACCACCAACCAACCAACCCAAAATCCCCAAGCCCCCAACAGAAACCCACAAAACCCTCCCAAAACACAACAAAATTCACCCCCAACCACCCAAATTCACCCTCATCCACCCAAATCTGACCAAATCTGACATCGCCCAACCAAGATCCAGCCGAATTCCCGGCCCAAACCGCACGATCCCCCGATCCGCCCCGAATTCTCCTCCCCGGCCCAGTCCCCCTATTCTGTTCCCGAGGCTGGTTGAAGCGGAACGAGGTGTCCCATGCCCGTCGAATTCCTGGGAATGATTGGCGTCAAGCCCTCCGAGTCCAACGCCGCCATGCACATCATCGGCGGCGGCATCGACCACGACTATCTCTGTCAATTCACCAAAGCCCACGAAGACTCCGACTTCGACGGCGTCCTCGTCGGCTACACCTCAGCCTCCGCCGACGGACTCCACGTCGCCCAGGCCGCCGCCGCCTGCAGCGAACGCATCAAGTTCCTCATCGCCCACCGCCCCGGTTTCGTCGCACCCACCCTCGCCGCCCGCAAGTTCGCCACCCTCGACTACTTCACCGGCGGACGCGTCTCCGTCCACATCATCACCGGCGGACACGACGCCGAACAGCGCCGCGACGGCGACTGGAAAACCCACGACGAACGCTACCGCCGCACCGACGAGTACCTCACCATCCTCCGCCGCACCTGGGAGCACGACGCCCACGGCCGCGAACCCTTCGACTTCGACGGCGAGTTCTACCAGCTCGTCGGCCAGAACCCCGAGGTCGCCCCCATCCAGCCCGGCGGCATCCCCCTCTACTTTGGCGGCGCATCCGACATCGCCTTCGAGATCGGCGTCAAGCACGCCGACGTCTACATGATGTGGGGCGAACCCCGCGCCTCGATTGCATCAACCATCGACCGAGTCCGCGAAGGCGCCGCCAACCACGGCCGCAACCCCAGACTCTCCGTCTCCTTCCGCCCAATCATCGCCCCCACCGAGGACCAGGCCTGGGAAAAGGCGCACAGCTACCTCGCCGCCGTGCAGAAACTGTCCAAGCAGCCGCTCGATTTCCGCCCCCAGTCTCGCGGCTCCCAGCGCCTGCTCGAGTTCGCCGCCAAGGGTGAAATCCACGACGAACGCCTCTGGATGCCGATCGCCGAAGCCACCGGCGCCGCCGGCAACAGCACCGCCCTCGTCGGCACCCCCGAGCAGGTCGCCGAAGTCCTGCTCAAGTACGTCGACCTCGGCGTCACCACCATCCTCATCCGCGGCTTCGAACCCCTGCCCGACGCCGTCGACTACGGCCAGGAGCTGATCCCCATGGTCAAGCAGGAAGTCGCCCGCCGCGACGCCGCCTCCCAGCGCCAAGCGGCAGCCGTCGCCGACTGAGTGGTCACAGTCGCGCGCGTGAACGCAAGGCCTCCGCGAAGGCCTCCGGGTCCGAGGGGCTAATGTAGTAGCGCATGCCGGAGTCCAGAGTGATTACGATGCCGTACGTCATCCGATTCGAAATCGCTCTCACTCGTATCCACCAGCCCAGCACGTTCGACACGAACGGGGCCGCCTCGACCGTCGCAATCTCGTCGTAACGCAACTCCGCTCCGATCAGCACGCCGGCTCGCAGGTGGAGTGTTTCCTCTCTGAAGACGTAGACCGTCCGGTATGCCGCGTGCAGCAGGAGAATCGGGATGATCCCGACTGGTACGCAGAACAGACCGACCCACAACACCAGAGCCAGCCATCCTTCGGCGTGGACCTCCAACAGGACAGCCGCCAACGCTCCGATAGACGCCAGAGCAGCCAGATAGAGGACCGCCACATATCCGCTTCCCGGAGACGGCTGATCACACATGTCTGCTTCCGCTTTCAACTCTCTTATTCTGGCCTTACCAGAGCTAGTGGAGGAGGCCGCATATGAACGACGCCGAACGCCGCATTCGCGCCTACGAGGAGTTGGGCATCCACCGCACCGGCCGCGAGGCCGACGACCTCACCACGCCCTGGATGATGGAGGAGCTGCGCCTGCTCGGCGTCGACGCCGACTGGCAGACCTGGCGCTTCCCCCGCGTCGAAATCCACGAGGCCGCAATCCGGTTCGGCGGCTGGGACATCCCCGCCGTGCCCATCTACGACGGCGCATTCACCGACCACGACGGCCTCACCGGCGTCCTCCGCCGCGACAACGGCCCCGGCATCGTCGTCTGGGAGTTCGCGCACGACGACCAGGAGCGCATGTCGCCCGGCATCTACAGCTCCTTCGAGCTCGCCCGCCAGGACGGCGCACAGGGGATCATCCTCGTCATGGGCGACCCCGACGGAGAGATCGTCCTGCGCAACGCCGAGCGCCCGCTCGACCCGATCGAGCTGCCCGTTCTCCAGGTCGCTCCCAACCACGCCGGCCCAATCCTCGACGCCATCGGCTCCGAGGCCACAATGATCGTCGACGGCGGCCGCGTCGACGCGCCCGCGCACAACGTCGTCGGATCGATCCCCGGTACCGATCCCCACGCCGCGCCCGTCGTCCTGATGACGCCCAAGTCGGGTTGGTACACCTGCGCCGCCGAGCGCGGCGGTGGCATCGCCGTATGGCTCGAAGTCGCCGGCCGCATCGCCGCCCACCTCGGCCGACGCACCCTCAACCTCGTCGCCTCCAGCGGCCACGAGCTGCACCACCTCGGCCTCGACCACTACATCCGCGAACTCGGCGACGCCGCCCACCGCGTCCACGCATGGATGCACCTCGGAGCCTCAATCGGCTCACGCAACGGCCAACCCAGCTACGCCGCCTCCGACGACGAGCTCTTCAACCTCGCGACCGACGCCCTCAACGCGCAGGGCATCGAGCGCCAGCCCTTCCCCGTCGGCAGCGCCGGCTTCGGCGAAGCCCGCAACATCGGCGAGATCAACGGCCGCTTCGTCTCCATCCTCGGCGGCCACCCCTACTTCCACAGCCCCCAGGACACCTACGACCGCTGCATCGACCCCAACTCCCTCGCCCAACACACCAACGCCGTCGAGCAAATCGTCCGCCGCATGCTCGGCTAGTCAGACCACTCCGGTCCGCCGCAACCGAGCCAACGCCGACCTGCCGACTCCAACCTCCGACAGCACCTCAGCCGTGTGCTCCCCAAGCAGCGGCGCCCGACGCCGGATCGCCCACGGACTCTCACTCAGTTTGTACGGGGCGCCCGGCAACCGCACCGGCTCCTCAAACTCCGGATGCTCCACCTCCGCCCAGAACTGCCTCGCCTGCAGATGCTCCGACTCCGCCACCTCGCCGATCGTGTGCACGGGCTGAAACGAGATGTGGTTCTCGCCGAACAGCTCCATCAGCTCCGACTTGGTCCGCTCCGCCATCCAGGGATGCCAGAACGCGTCCAGGTCCTCCGCGTGCTGGAACGCGAGCCAGCGATTCTGCAGCCGTTCGTCGTGCTGCCAGTCGGGATCGCCCATCAACTCCAGGAACCGGTTCCACTGCCGGTCGACCATCGTGATCACTTCGTAGTAGCCGTCCTTCACCGGCGTCACCTGCCAGGGATAGAAGGCGTTCATGCGCGTCCCCGCCCGGCCCCGCGATTGGCCCGTGAACACGAACGCGGCCACTCCCGCGCCCGCCATCACGTTGCTGATGATGTCCACGATCGACAGCCAGGCGTGCTGGCCCTGCCCGCTCTCGCGCGTCGCCCGCCGCGCCAGCAGCGCCGCAATCGCCGCGTGGATCCCGCCCTGGTACTGCGGCGCGTCGTAGGGCAACCCCAGCGGCGCACGATCCGGATCGCCGATCCGGTAGGAAATCCCGCTGGCCAGCGACGCGATCAGCGATTCCGACTGCCAGCCCTCGCGCTGCGTCCCGATCCCGAACACGGTGATCGTGACCTGGTTCAACTCCGCCCCGCCCGCCGACAGCGCCTCCCAGTCCAGCCCCAGTTCGCGCTGCTCGGCAATCTGCCGCGACGTGATCACCGTCCCGCATCGTCGCGCCAGATCGCGGTAGATCCGCCGCCCCGCCGCCGACCCCGGATCCAGCGTCACGCTGCGCTTGTTCGTGTCCAGGAACAGGTGCAGCCCGCTCCGCTCGCGCCCCGGCCGGTCGCCAGCAAAGGGCGGCTGCCGCCGCACCTCGTCGCCCCCGGGCCGCTCCACCTTGATCACATCCGCGCCCAGGTCGGCCAGCAGCTTGCCCGCGTACGACGCCGCGATCCCGCCCCCATCCTCGAGCACCGTCATCCCCGCAAGCGCATCCATGACCCCGAGGATAAAGCCCACACCCTCCCCCTTCCGGTCCCCTCTCCCCGAGGGAGAGGGTTAGGGTGAGGGCCCCTCCGTCAATCCTGCCCCCCCGTCATTCCTGCGGAAGCAGGAACCACGATCCTCCCAAACCCTGCTCGCAAGTCCAACCTCAGCCGTCCCCCAACCGTCCGAGCGCGGGATCCGATCACGCCGCCGAACTTGCTATCCGAACATCAGTCCATATACAATCGAGGATCATCCCCAACCCGTCCAGGAAAGGACCACAGCAATGACCGCCGCCACCCGCACCCATACCGCACCGCCCGTCCCCTTCGAACCTCAGGCCGTCCTCAAACGCCTCCATCTCGAAGCCCATCGCGGTCCCGAGTACGTCCGGCGCCAGGCCGGACGCATCCTCACCAGGATCTTCGGTCCCGCCTGGCGTGACTGGCCCGTCCGCCCCCCGCGCGGTCCCGACGCCGCCCCCAGCCCCGAGCAGCGAGCCTGGTTCCATCTCCACCCCGCGCTGCCGCTGCCGGCTGACTGTACCGACGCCGCTGACCCCACGCAGGAGGACAGTCTCGAGGACGATGACGATCCCTGGTAATCGCCTTCTCTCTTTTTCTTTGGGCCGCGCGTGTTTTTTCCACGCCCGGGCGCGCCGGAATCGGTTCGCCCGGCTTCGCTGTGCCCGGATCCGTCCCGACCTGAGGGCACGCGCCTCGACCACCCTGCCTATCCTGTTTCGACATTGACCAGTTCGGAGGTTGAGCCATGGACAATCTGAGCGGCAAGGTGGCGCTCGTCACCGGCGCCGGATCCGGGATCGGGCGCGGCATCGCCCTCGCCTGCGCCGACGAGGGCATGCACGTCATCCTCGCCGACGTCCAGGCAGGCACCGCCCAGGCCGTCGCCGCCGAGGTCGAAGCCCGCGAAGTCGGCGCTCTCGCCGTCGATCTCGACGTCTCCGACACCGTCGCCTACGAGTGGCTGGCCGAGCGCGTCTACGACGAGTTCGGCGAACTCAACCTGCTCGTCAACAACGCCGGCGTGATGACGGCCGGCCCGGTCAGCGAGGGTACCCAGGCCGACTGGGACTGGACTTTCCGCGTCAACCTGTTCGGCGTCATCAACGGCGTCAATACCTTCTTGCCGCGCATGCGCGCGCAGGACGGCGACGCGCACATCGTCAACACCGTCTCGATGGCCGGACTCCGGCTCAACGAAGTCGTGCCCCTGGGCGTCTACTCCAGCAGCAAGCACGCCGCCCTCGCCTACTCCGAGGCGCTGCACGACGAGCTCGCCGCCGAGGGCATCGGCGTCTCCGCGCTCTGTCCGGGCGGCGTCGACACCCTGATCGGCATGGCCGAGCGCAACCGCCCCGATCAGTTCGGCGGTCCCAGCGACGAGCCCGCGCGAGGCTTCAGCCCGGGCATGATGTCGCAACAGATGAATCCGGAGGACGTCGGCCGCATCGTGCTCCGAGGCGTCAAGGCCAACCGCCGTCTGATCTTCTCCCATCCCGAGCTGCGCGACCAGGTCGAGCGCCGCTATCAGCGAATCATGGACGACTTCGACTTCTTCGCCAACAGATAGCCTGTCATTGCCGCGCTCCGCCGCGGCAATCTCGCCGAAACCCGCGCCGACGGTCGTGCTCGAAGCGGCGAGATACCCGCAGCAAGTGCGGGTATGACGGAAGAACCCAGGAGCAGCAAGTCCCGGCAGGACGGCAGAACCTAGGAGTGACAGGTGAGCACCGAACACACTTCCCACAACGACATCCTCCCCGAACCCGAGGTGGTCGAGGTCTCCGAGGGCATCTTCGCCTACATCCAGCACGATGGCTCCTGGTGCCTGAACAACCCCGCCTTCGTCGACGCCGGCGGTCAGGTGATCGCCATCGACGCCTGCGCCACCGAACGCCGCACGCGCGCCTTCCGCGACGCGATTTCGAGCCTCTCGCCCAACCCGGTGCGCACGCTGGTCAATACGCACAGCCACTTCGATCACACCTACGGCAACTTCCTCTTCGCCGACGACGCCGTGATCGTCGGGCACCGCCGTTGCCGCGAGGACGTGCTGCGCGACGCGCCCGATCTGCCGGCGCGAGCGCCGATGATGTTCCCCGGCGTCGAGTGGGGCGAGTTCCGCCCGGCCGCGCCCAGCGTCGTCTTCGACGACGCCATGACGCTCTTCGCCGGCGACCTTGAGCTGCAACTGATCTACGTCTCACCCGCGCACACCAACACCGACGCTGTCGTCTGGATCCCCGAGCGGCGGGTCCTGATCGCCGGCGACATCGTCTTCAACCGGGGCACGCCGTTCGCGCTGATGGGCTCGGTCGCCGGCTGGCGCTCGGCCCTCGTCCGGCTGAAGCAGCTACCGATCGAAACGGTGATCGCCGGTCACGGCCCGGTCGCCGATGCCTCGGTCCTCGACGAGGTCGACGCCTACCTGGCGTTCGTCCAGGACTCCGCCAGGTCTGCATACGACGCCGGAGTCGACCCGCTCGCCGCCGCCCGAGACCTCGACCTGGGCCGCTTCGGCGAATGGACCGACACCGAGCGGATCGTCGGCAACCTGCACCGCGCCTATAGCGAACTCCGCGGCGAAGCGTGGGGCGCCGAGATCGACATGTTCGCCGCCATGGGTCAGATGCTCGAATACAACGGCGGCCAGCCCCTGCGCTGCCTCGCCTGAAGCTGAACGGAGGTCAGACCGGGATCTTCTCTTCTGCCTCCGGCTCGACCATGCCCGCCCACTTGCGCAGCTCCAGGTTCAGCCGATCCTCCCGATCGGCCAGGTGGCACTGCCGCAGATAACCCAGGTAGGTCTCGATCTGCTCCTGGCGCAGCTCGGCCACGTCGGCCATCGCCTCTTGCGCCCCCTCGCGGCCGTCGCCCATGATCACCGCGACCGCGCTGTAGAGCGTGTCGTCGCCGTCCTTGGCCAGGTACCACTCGGCCTTGTTCATGTAGCGGTGAATCTCTTCGCGCCGCACCGGTTCCTTCAGCATCAGGTAGCGCATGTGATCGACGAAGTAGGTCAGGTGCCGCTCGATGTCCCGCTCGCAGAGCCGGTAGATGCTGCGCTCGGCCTCGGTCTGGGCCAACTGCTCGCCCCGCCGCAACAGGGCAAGCAGCATCGAGTCGTGCATGATCGACGCCACGCAGAACTCGCTGAACGTGTAGCTCTGGGTCAGCGGCAGGAACTTCCAGTTGCGCCCGCCGCGCCCCAGCCCGCCGCCGTTGGCCAGCGCCCGCTTGCGCCAGACCTCGAACAGCCGCGCCGCGTCGAACACCACGGTGCCCAGAAACAGCTTGACCTCGATGTAGCCGTAGGAGATCTCCTGCAGCCAGCGGCCGGTGGTCTGCGCCTTGGTCCAGCCGTACTCCGACATCATCGTCGCAATCTGGCAGACCGCGCGCTCCAGGTCCGCGCCGATCGGCTCCAGCGAGTCCCAGGGAACGTCCGAGGACGAGTTCCAGCGATCGGCGATCGCGTCCTCGTACAGCTCGGCGCAGAGGTCGGACCAGACTTCCGCCTTGTTGAAGATCGAGTAGCCCATCTGCTCGGTGCGCGTGTCGGGCACCGCCCCGCGCGGGATCTCGGTGTTGTTGTCCCAGAACTCGGGCACCTCGCCGTAGACGTCGACGTTGAGCATCTGGAAGCGCAGCCCGCCGTTCTCCGCCGTCGCCTGCTCCTTGGCCTTGACGCCCCAGTGCACGGGAATATCCAGCCAGGTCGAGGGCAAGCCCGACTGCTCCAGACGCTCCTTCGCGGCGGCGATCACATCGTTGTCGGGCATCTGTTGCCTCCCAATCTCCACGGTTCGTCGATACGCGCAGGGGCGACCGCAAGGGTCGCCCCTGACATCCGTCGTGATGAAGCAGGTTCCTGCTTAGTTCTCGTCGAGCGCCCCGGCGAGCGCCGGATGCAGGCGGCCGGTCTCCAGCCGGCCGCCGAGGCCGGCCACGTCGAGCCGGTGCAGGTACTCGAGCACCTGCTTGCGCCGCACGTGCCAGAACAGCCGCCAGCCCTCGTCGACGTCGCCGTCGCCGAGCAGGTAGACCAGCGCGCCCGCGAGACCCGGGTTGGCCTGGTCGGGGTCGACCAACGTGTCCTCGAACATGTCCAGCGTCCAGTGGACTTCCTCGGCCTTCTCGGGCTCGTGCTCCAGCGTGTACTTGAGGTGCGTCACGCCGTACGCCACGTGCCGCGACTCGTCCTGCGCGGCCAGCCGGAAGATGCGCTTCTCGGCCTCGTTGTGGGCAATCAACTCGCCCAGGCGGAAGAGCGACTGGACGAAGCCCTCACCCAGGATGTGCAGCATCGAGGACATCTGCGTGAAGTCCTCGGCCTCGAGAATCTGGCGCAGTCCCCCGCCGCCGCCCTGCAGCAGCAGGCCGCCGCCGTTGGCCAGCGCGCGCTTGCGGAACACATCCGTGTGGCGCGCTTCGTCCATCACCTGCGACATCAGGAAGAGTCCCGACTCATAGTGATCGGCGGCGATCCGCGGCAGCCACTTGCCGGGCACGTCGCCGGCGATGAACTCGACCTCGGTCAGCGACGTGCAGAGCTGCACCATCGCCCGCTCGATGTCCTCGGGCAGCTCGTCCAGCGTGTCCCAGGGAATGTCGGTGGCCGACGACCACTGGCGCGACACAGCCTCGTCGTAGAGCAGCGCCGCCGAGTCGGAAAACGTCTCGGTCGCGTCGCCCAGCACCCAGGGCGTCATCCGTGGAGTCGCGCCCTCGGGCGCTGCGGCGCCGCGCGGCCGCGCCGAACTGTCCTCCGACGTGGCAGGAATCTCGCCGTAGATCGACTTGTTGATCTGTTGCAGCGTCAGACCCTTGCGGCCCGGCTCCGAGACGACACCCCACTCGGTGTCGAGGTTGAGCCAGGAGAGATCCAGTTCTGGCGCCTCCGGTTCCATCTGCAGTTCGTCAAGTCTGTCGGCAGTCACCATGGCGCGGTCTCCTCAAGCAGCCCGTCGCGATCCGGCACGGGCATCGATAGATTCGCGCACAGACTAAAGGTTTGGCTCTCGGATTGTCGAACGGCTGGTACCCGGCAACATCCGAGAGCCGAGGTGCTAGTCCACTCGATAGACGTAGCGCACATCCCACAGACCGTAGAGCGTGGGCGTCGTGTTGCCAAAGACGTTGCGCACGGCCGAGAGCCGTTCGGGCAGCGTCGTATAGATCAGCGGCAAGTTGTCGGCGATGATCTCCTGCGCCTGGTGATAGAGCGCAATCCGCCGTTCTCGATCCAGTTCCTGGCTGCCGCGGATGTAGAGGTCGTCGACCTCTGCCTCCCAGGCCGTCGCCGGTTCCGGCTGGTTCGGATGCCACAGGTGCAGGCTCTCGCTGCTGTGCCAGACGACCATGCCCGAGTACGGATCCGGGCCGCCCGTGAGCCCGATCACGATGGCGTCCCAGTCGTACGTGGTAGTCAACTGACCGACCAGGTCTCCGAAGTCGACGATCCGCAGCTCAACGTTCACGCCCAGCTCGATCATGCGCTCGTGGATGATGCCGGCGACCTGTTCCCGGACCGTGTTGCCCTCGTTGGTCGCCAGGCTGAACGCGATCTCGTTGCCGAGGTCGTCCTCGCGGAATCCGTTGCCGTCCCGGTCGGTCCAGCCCAGATCGTCCAGCATCGCCGCTGCGCGACCGATCTCGAAGTCGTACGCGGCGACATCTGGGTTGTGAAAGTCGCCCGAGGACGGGCTGATCGGCGACCACTGCGGGTAGCCGAGCCCGTGCTGGACCTGGTCGATGATCGCGTCCTTGTCGACGATGTGGGCAATCGCCCGCCGGAACTGCAGGTTCGTGAACCAGTGCAGGCGCTCGTCCGACAGATAGGCCTCGCCGCTCTCTGGGTCGACGCCGCGATTCTGGTTGAAGGCGAGAAAGACCGAGCCGAACGACGGGCCGCGGCGGTGAATGGTGAAGTTCTCGTCCTCCTGCAGCAGCATCAGCTCCTCGTACTCCGCGCCCAGCACGCCGTGCGTGTCGGCCAGGCCGCTGCGGAACGCCTCGAGTTCGCTCTCCAGGTCGGGCACGATCACCTGCACGACGCGGTCGAGATAGGGAAGCCGGTTGCCGTCGGCGTCGGTCATCCAGTAGTCGGGGTTGCGGCGGTAGACGATCCGCTCCTCGGGAGTGAACTGATCGATCAGGAACGGCCCCGTGCCAATGATCTCGGACGGGTCGGTGTCGATCCCCCAAATGTCAGCAAACGTCCCCTCGTAGACGAAGGGCTGCAGGATGTGCTGCGGGTAGATCGCGGTCGCCATCGAACGCAGGAACGGCGCGAACGAGACCGGCAGCACGCAGCGCACTGTGTACTCGTCAATCGCCTCGACCGCCATCGGCGCTTCTTGCCACTCGCCGTTCTCGTCCAGCAGTCGGAAAGTGAACGCTGCACGCGTCGATGTCGGGATCTCCTCGTTGTAGATGATTTCGTTGAACGTGAACTCGACATCGTCGGCGGTAAACGGCTCGCCGTCGTGCCAGCGGACATCGCGGCGCAGGTAGAAGGTCCAGGTCAGGCCGTCGGCCGACACGTCCCACGACTCGGCCAGATTCGGCTGGGGCTCGCCGCTCAGCCAGGAGATGTCGGTCAAACCCTCGAACAGGTAGCCCAGCACGCCCGAAGATCCGGCGTCGTTGGACAGCGCCAGGTTGAAGGTCAGCGGCTCGGAAATGGTCGCGAACGTGAGCTCCCCGCCCCGCTCGCCGACCACATACTCGAAGGCCGACGCGTTGGCCAATAGGGTCGACACGGTGTCCGGCGGCGCATCCGGCGTTGTGTTCGGCGTGGTCTCCGGGGTCGTGGGGATGTTGTCGCTGCAGGCCGCCAGCATCAAGGCGACCGCGACCGCCGCCGCCAGCAATCGTCTCATGTCCGACCTCACTTCGTGTTCGACTCCAGAGAAGCCTATCAACGGTCGTCGGCTAGGCTGAGGCGGACCAACGACCAGTTCCTGGAGATCGATCCATGTCCCTCCCCACCTTCGAAAACGTCCTGCTCGAACGTACCGGCACCGACGACCGGATCGGCGTGCTGACACTCAACCGGCCCGAGAAAATGAACGCGCTCTCGCAGGAGCTGATCTATGACTTCCGCGACGCCTGCGAGTACTTCGAGGCCGACGACGACGTGCGCGTGCTGATCGTCAAGGGCGCGGGACGCACGTTCTCGGCCGGCTACGACCTGACCCCGGCCGGCGGCTACGGCGCCGACGCGATTCATCGCCGTTTCCGCACCGTCGACGACGACGGCAACCGACTGATCATGGGTATCCGCGGCGGCATGGCCCGCGTGACCGACATCTGGATGTACTTCTGGAACATGCAGAAGGTGACCATTGCGCAGCTGCACGGCTACGCGATCGCGGGCGGCTTCGAGCTCTCGATGATGGCCGACCTCGTCGTCGCCGCCGATGACACGCAGATCGGTCACCCCGGTCTGCGCTTCGCCGGCTCGCGCACCTCGGCCATCCTGCCCCTGCTGACCAACATGCGCAAGGCCAAGGAGCTGTTCTACACCGGCGACCCGATCCGCGCGACCCAGGCGGCCGAACTGGACCTGATCAACTACGCGGTTCCGCGTGACGAGCTGGAAGAGAAGACGCTGGCCCTGGCCGAGCGCATCTCCAACCTGCCCGCCGACCACCTGGCCCAGCTCAAGGTCCACATGAACCGCTTCTACGAGAACATGGGCATCTACTCGTCGTTGCGCAGCAGCACCGACCTCGACGCCGTCGGCACCTTCACCAGCCAGCACTACGAGTGGTCGCGCCGGATGCGGGACGAAGGCCTCAAGGGAGCCCTCGCCTGGCGGGACGGCCCCTTCGGCGACTACTCCCAGGCCCCTCGCAATCGGTAGCACCCTCAGTCCCCGCTTCACGCGGGGACCCGTTCTGTCGCTGAACAAGCGAACCGAAAGATCGGACTGTTCATGCCTACATTCGTTGGCCTTGACCTCGCATGGAAGGCTGAGAATGAGAGCGGCGTGTGCTGGCTCGAAGGCGACTCTCCACAAAATTTGCGTTGCACCCGTCTGGAGACCGTTGCCCGCGATGTAGATTGCCACGCGGATGACTTGGCCGCGATCGAAGGCACGGTTGTTGTCTCGATTGATGCTCCGCTTCTGTACACGCCGGCGCGTTGGGTTGACACTCACATTAATCGTGTCTTCGGGCGCTTCAATGCCTCGGCCCATTCTGCTCACCACGCTTATCGCGAGGGACGACGAGCCGGCATTGAGTTGGGCTACTCGCTAGCAAGTCGCGATTTCACCTTGGACCCTCGCCCGCTATTGGACGGGAACCGGGAATGCAGGCTCGGCTTCGAGGTTTACCCGCATACGCTCCATGTCCGGCTCTTTCGACTGAAGGAGCGGATTCTCTACAAGTACGGGAAGAAGCCCTTAGACGTGCTTCGACCGGGGATGCAGCAATACCAAACCCTGCTGCGCGATCTGCTAATGGGAGAGGCTCCACTGGTGCTGGAGCATTCAGAGATTCAGCGCGTCTTGGACCATGAGGTTGTGGAAACCGCTATCGGGCAAGACTACAAGCGCATTGAAGACTCGCTCGACGGTCTCACTTGCGCGATGTCGGCCTGGCTTTTGTGGAAAGATCCGAAGCGTTGGGAGCTCCTGGGTGACATGGGTGGGTACATCGTTGTCCCCCTTGACACCGCCGTCACTGGTTGATGGCGGAACACCCAAACGTCAACCTGGAAAATCCGGGTGCGACTTGAGGGCGATGATCTGTCGCGTGTGATCACCGTCGTGGAACGCCTGGAATAGCGGCCACGCCATCGACGGCAAATCCCCGAAGAACGCGTGCGGCACCGTCGTCTCGTCGTCGACCGCCTCGGGCAGTGCATTCCCGACGCTCAGCAATCGCTCGCTCACCGACGTCACCTGCAAGCGCAGATCATCCACATCCGACGCCGGCGCCGTGATCTGACCCGGCGGACCCTTGACCACCGTCTTGCCTTTAGCCGTCGCCGCGATGATCTCCGCGATGTTCGGCGACGCCGTGATCACATGCCGCATCACCTCGCCGATCGACCACGTCGCCTCATCATCAGCATCCATCTCGCCCTGCGGCTTCCAGTCGGCCTGTGCCTGGGACACATCCTGAATCGCGTCGATCAGCGCGAACCGAGCATTCGCCATCCGCAGCCAGATCTCGTCCCACGCCAACGTCCGCGCGCCGTCGAGAAACTCGGCCCGCTTGCCCGCGGCGAAGTCCTCGAAGTTGCGATCGGTCATCGCCATGCTCTCTTCACTGCGTCGGCTAGCGAAACTCCGGCGCGATCTCCTCGATGAAGCGATCCATCTGCTCGGTGCGCTGGAACGCGTTGGCGCCCAGGGTGAAGTCGGGCAGGATCAACTCGTCGACGCCGGCGTCGATATAGGCCTGCACCGTCCGCTTGATCTCGTCGTTCGAGCCGCCCAGGACGGGCCGCCCACTGCCCCGGACGGGTCCAAGGACATCCTCGTTGTCGGTCATCATGAGCAGCATGCAGGCGGAGCGTTCGATTTCGGCCGGATCGCGCCCGATGTCGGCGCAGTGGGCGTCGAGCACCGACTGCTTGTGAATCAATACCTCGGGCGTACCCCAAACGTTCCACTCGTTGGCGTACTTGGCGGTGATTCGCAGCGTTCGCTTCTCTCCCCCGCCGCCGATCATCAGCGGCAGCGGCGTCTGGATCGGTTTGGGCTCCATCGGCGCATCGCTGAGCTGGTAGTGCTCGCCGCTGAAGTTGGTCTTCTGGTAACGGAACATCTCTGTGATCAACTGGCAGGCCTCCTCGAAGCGGTCCATTCGCTCTCCGAGCGTGCCGAAGTGGATGCCGTAGGCGTGATGCTCGTTCTCCTGCCAGGCCGCGCCCAGACCGAGGATGAAGCGTCCGCCGGAGATGATGTCGATCTGCGCCGCCATCTTGGCGGTCACGGTCGGATGCCGATAGGTGTTGCCCGAGACCATGTGCCCGATGCGCACGCGCGGAATCCTGGCGGCAAACGCGGCCAGCGTGGTCCACGACTCGTGCATGATCTCGTCCGAGGCGTCCTCGCCGACCGGCTTGTTGGGCATGAAGTGATCGGCGAACCAGATCCGGTCCCAGCCGGTGCGTTCGGCATGTCGGGCGACGGTCAGAACCTCGGCCCACGGGTTGGAGGCGCCAGGCCAGAATCCGAATCGCATGATCTCGCTCCTGCCGTGCTGTTGGCTGGGTGTGGACAGTCTGCTAGGAAGGCTAGCGAACGTCGCGGTTAACAGGATCGCAACCGGTTTATCGGTTGCCTCGATAGACTGTGTATCAGTTGAGGAGGCGCGGGTGCCACGAACATTGTTGGTGGTGGAGGATGAGAGGCCGCTGGCCGAGACGCTGCGGTTCAATCTCGAGATGGAGGGCTACCGGGTCCGAACTGCCGAGGACGGCGTCGAAGGACTGTCGATGGCCCGCGCCATCCAGCCCGACCTGGTCCTGCTCGACCTGATGTTGCCGCGCATGGACGGACTGCAGGTCTTGCGCGGGATTCGTGAGCACTCGCAGGCGCCGGTCCTGTTGCTCACCGCGCGCACGTCCGAGAACGACCGGGTCAAGGGACTCGACCTGGGCGCCGACGACTACATCACCAAGCCGTTTTCGCTTGCCGAGCTCAAGGCGCGCGTGCGCGTGCATCTGCGCCGCAAGCAAGAAGTCTCCGTCGAGCCGCGTGAGCTCGAATTCGGCGAGTTCAAGCTCGATCTCAACCGCCGCCTGCTGACCAGGCACGGCGAGCCGATCGCGCTGCGTCCGAAGGAGTACGAGCTGTTGGCCTACCTGGCCCAGCGCGACGGCCGAGCGTTCACGCGCGACCAGTTGCTCAATGACGTCTGGGAGATCTCGTTCGCCGGCGGGACGCGCACGGTCGATGTCCACGTACGCTGGTTGCGCAAGAAGATCGAGCAGCCGGATGGTCCGCCGCGGCACCTGATCACGGTGCGTGGAGCGGGGTATCGATTCGAGCGCTAGCCGTGCGTACGCTCGCCGTTGGTGTCGTGGGATTGCTGATTGGCGTTGGCCTGCTTGCGTCCAGCCTCAGTGTGGCGGGCGGCGGAGTCATGCTGGGTCTCGGCGCAGCGCTGAGCGCGTGGGGTCTGCGTGCCGCGGTGCGCGCGGTCTCCGATCTGCGCGGCCGGTCGGCCGAACGGCTCGAGGCGCTGGAGGCTCTGCAGAGCGACCTGAGCGATCGTACCGCCGAGCGCGATCAGCTCGAACGAGCGCTGGACTCGACCGGCGACATGGTGATCGCAGTCGACGGAGACGCGCGGGTGCGCTATCTCAACCCGTCCGCCCAAATCACCCTGGGCTCACCCGACCGAGAGTTGGCCGGAGCGCCGCTGCTCGACGCAGTTGAGGATCCGGACCTCTACGGCGCGGTCCGCCAGGCGATCGACGACGGCACTCCCGCCGTGCTGGTCGTGCTGCGATCCGGCCGCCGCTTCCGGACAGTGGTGGCGCCGGTCTCGGCAGTCGCCCAGACCGGTCCCTGGTCGGTCGTGCTGGCGATGCACGATCTCTCCGACCTGTACGAGGCCGAAGTGGCACGCCGAGACTTCTTCATCAACGCGTCCCACGAGTTGCGCACCCCGCTCGCTTCGATTTCGGCGGCGGCCGAGACGCTCGAGATTGCCCGCGCGCCGCAGGACTCGCAGCGCTTCCGCGCCATCATCCAGTCCGAGGCCGAGCGCATGGGCCAGCTCGTTGAAGAGATGCTCGCCCTGGCCCGTCTGGAGTCGGGCCTGACCGAACCGCAGATGGAAGTGGTCGGCATGGAATCGCTGCTCCAGGATGCGGTCGACAGCATCCGCCCGCAGGCCGAGCGCGAGGGCCTCCTGCTCAGTTACGGAGGACCGAACGGCGGGCCGGAGACGATGATCATGGCCGACCCCGAACTGGTCGAGCGGGCCGTCTTGAATCTCTTGCACAACGCGGTCAAGTTCACCGACAAGGGCGGGATGATCGAGGTGCTGGCGGAGCCGGGCGACGACGGCGATCCCGCGCCGATGGTCTGGATCCGCGTGCGCGACACCGGCATCGGCATCGAGCCAACTGAGCAGGCGCGCATCTTCCAGCGCTTCTACCGGATCGATCGCGCGCGGCAATCGGGCGGAGGCACCGGGCTTGGACTCGCCGTCGTCCGGCACATCGCCGAGGTGCACGGCGGGGCCGTCTCGCTGCAGAGCACTCCGGGCGAAGGATCGACCTTCGGCTTCAGCGTGCCGCTCGCGCAACAGAGCTGATCCTGGGGTTGTGGGCAATAACCCGCTCTTAACTGCGCGTTATCCGCATCGTTAACGCGCTCCAGCCGGCGAGCTAGATGCTTTGAGTCGCACGCGCGGCGAGCGCTCAGGATGGGCGAGCCGCGAATCGCATACCGGCAACAGCCAACGCCGGCCGCTGAGCGAGAGGAGCGTGATCGTCTTGGAGTTCGCCAAAACTAGATCGTCAACGCGGTGGTTGCCGCTGGTGATCATCGCCCTGTTGGCGGGAGCGTTGCTGCTCGTCGCCTGCAGCGGCGACGATGATCAACAGCAGCAATCCGTCGCGCAGCAACAGCAACAGGACTCAGGCGCCGCGCCGAGTGCGGCGGAGCAGCAACAGTCCCAACAACAGCAGGCAGTCGCTACCGCGGCGCCCACGCAGCAACAGCAGCAGGAAACGCGCGAACGGCTTGAGGACATCGAAGGCGAGATCCAGGTCGATGGCTCCTCGACCGTCTTCCCAATCACCGAGGCGATGGCCGAGGAGTTCGGCATTCTGACCGACCGCGGTGTGCGCGTCACGGTCGGCGTCTCCGGCACCGGCGGCGGCTTCAAGCGCTTCTGCGCCGGCGAGACCGACGTCTCCAACGCCTCGCGCCCGATCAAGGACTCCGAGGTCGAGCTCTGCAGCGAAGCGGGCATCGACTTCATCGAGCTGCCGGTCGCCTTCGACGGTCTGACCGTCGTGATCAACCCGGACAACGACTGGGTCGACTTCCTCACTGTGGAAGAACTCAACCACATCTTCCGCCCCGACGACTACGCCACTTCCTGGGCCGATGTGCGCGCCGGCTTCCCGGACGTCGAGATCGCGCTCTACGCTCCCGGCGCCGATTCGGGCACGTTCGACTACTTCACCGAGGCGATCAACGGCGACGGCGGCGTGCACCGCTCGGACAACACGACCTTCTCCGAGGACGACAACGTACTCGTCCAGGGTGTCTCGGCCGACCGCGGCGGGATTGGCTACTTCGGCTTCAGCTACTACGCCAACAACGCCGACGCGCTCAAGGCCGTCCCCGTCGTCAACGATGCCGGCCAGGCGATCACCCCATCCAACGAGACGATCAACGACGGTACCTACAACCCGCTCTCGCGGCCGCTGTTCATCTACGTCTCCGTCGCCTCGCTGGATCGCGAGGAAGTCTCCGCCTTCGTCGAGTACTACCTGACCGACGGCGTCTGGCTCGTCGATACGCCAGAGGTCGGCTACGTGCAGCTTCCCGAGGAGATCTACGCCGCCGCGCTCGACCGCGTCGACAATCTGATTGGTGGCTCGGCAATGGCCGCCGCAAGTGAGGGCATGTCCCTGGCCGCGATCTTCGGTGTGGAGGAATCGCAACCGATGGTCATGGACCTCTCGACGCTCGAGGGCGAGATCGCCGTTGACGGTTCCTCCACCGTCTTCCCGATCACAGAGGCGATGGCCGAGGAGTTCGGCATCCTGACCGACCGCGGCGTGCGCGTCACGGTGGGCGTCTCCGGTACCGGCGGCGGCTTCAAGCGCTTCTGCGCCGGCGAGACCGACATCTCCGACGCCTCGCGCCCGATCAAGGACTCCGAAGTCGAACTCTGCGCCGAGAACGGCATCGACTTCATCGAGGTCCCGGTCGCCTTTGACGGTCTCACTGTCGTGATCAACCCGGACAACGACTGGGTCGACTTCCTCACAGTGGAAGAATTGAACCACATCTTCCGCCCGGACGACTTCGCCACGTCGTGGGCGGACGTGCGCGCAGGCTTCCCCGACGTGGAGATCGCCCTCTACGCGCCGGGCGCCGACTCGGGCACGTTCGACTACTTCACCGAAGCGATCAACGGCGACGGCGGCGTGCACCGCTCGGACAACACGACGTTTTCGGAGGACGACAACGTGCTCGTCCAGGGCGTCTCGGCCGACCGCGGCGGGATCGGCTACTTCGGCTTCAGCTACTACGCGAACAACGCCGACGTACTCAAGGCCGTCCCGGTGGTCAATGACGCCGGTAAGGCGATCACCCCGTCCAACGAGACGATCAACGACAGTACCTACAACCCACTCTCGCGGCCGCTGTTCATCTACGTCTCGCTCGCCTCGCTGGATCGCGAGGAAGTCGTAGCTTTCGTCCAGTACTTCCTCACCGACGGCGTCTGGCTCGTCGACACGCCTGAGGTCGGCTACGTCCAGTTGCCACAGCCGATCTACGCAGCCGCCCTCGAACGTGTGCTCAACGGCGTCACCGGTTCGGCGGTGGCGGAGGCCGGGGAAGGCGCCACGCTGGCATCAACCTTCGGCGCCGGCTAACCCTTCAATCGAGGGCACGGTCACTTGGCAGCGAGGTGACCACTCCGCCCCCGATCGAGCTGCTACCGATGCGGCTCGATCGGGGCGCGCCGCGTCCCACGACACATAGCCGACATTGGCGCTCCCCACTTACGGAGTGTTAACCGCCGCAAGCCGGGGCATTCATAGCTTGCCCACATAAGACTCCGACCCGGGAAAGCTCCGCCAGCCCGGCCCCGCACCCACTCCACGCCAGGGCAACCGCGCACAGAGGTCCAGCATGGCAGCACAGACGCCTCGAATGGACGGACCGGAACGAGACACGGTCCGTTCGTTGTTGGCGGAGCTCTGGCGCGACCGGCTGCAGCCCTCGCGTCCCGGAAGCGGCCGCGAGACGCCCTCGGGCCGGTTGATCCACGGCGCACTGTTCGTCACGGCCACGCTGTCCGCGTTCGTCACGATCGGCATCGTGCTGGTTCTGATCTTCGAGACCGTCGAGTTCTTCCGCGAGATTCCGCTGATCGACTTCTTCGGCTCGACCAAGTGGTCAGCGTTGTTCGCCGAAAAGCAGTTCGGCGTCTGGGCGCTGGTCTGGGGTACGGGACTGATCGCGCTGATCGGCCTGGCCGTCGCGATCCCACTGGGACTGATGGCCGCCGTCTTCCTCAGCGAGTACGCGCCGCCTCGAGTCCGAGCGGTGGTCAAGCCGATCCTCGAGGTGCTTGCCGGCGTGCCCACCGTCGTCTTCGGATACTTCGCCTTGCTCTCCATCTCGCCCGTCATCCGCGACATCTTCGGCCAGGACGTCGGCATTTACAACGCCCTGTCGGCCGGCATCGTGGTCGGATTGATGATCGTGCCGATCATCGCTTCGCTCTCCGAGGACGCCATGAGAGCGGTCCCGCGGTCCTTGCGCGAAGGCGCATACGCCCTGGGATCGACGCGCATGGAAGTCTCCCTGCGCGTCGTCCTGCCGGCTGCCTTCTCCGGCGTCGTCGCATCGATCATCCTCGCCTTCTCGCGCGCGGTCGGCGAAACGATGGCCGTGACCATCGCCGGCGGCGGCAACCCGCAGTTCGGCGTCGGACCGCTTGAAGCGGTGCAGACGATGACCGCGATGATCGTCCAGCTCTCGCTGGGCGACACGCCCACGACCTCAATCGAGTTCAAGGTCCTGTTCGCCGTGGCGATGACGTTGTTTGTTCTCACGCTGGGGATGAACTTCATCGCCCAGTGGGTGTCGCACCGCTTCCGGGAGGAATACGAGTGAGCGCCGCAATCCCCACGACCGGAATCACCCCCTACGCGCCGCGCATCCGCGCCCGGCGCGGCCTCTCCGTCGGGTTCATGGTGATCGCCCTGCTCGCGATCACCGCGGCGATGCTGATGCTGGGCGCGCTGATCGTGGAAATCCTCGTCGACGGCGCGGCGCGGCTCTTCACCGACGGAACGGCCACTGTCCAGGAGGTGCGCGGCGAAACGCTGATCGATCTGCCCACGCCCGAGAACATGAACTGGCTCGCCTGGGCGATGCCGGTCGCGATCCTGCTGCCCTTCATGGGACTTCGGGTCGTCCGCAGCCTGATCGCCGATATCCCGGCGCTCGCGGAACGGGCGATCGGATTCGCGACGACGCTGCCCGTCGCGCTGTTCGTTCACATCCTCTATGTGCGCTTCGAGTCCGCCTACTACATCGAGTATGCCAAGGCGATCGGCGTCGACGGAGCCTCGGGCAACATCTTCCAGCTCTTCGGGGAGGCGTCCGGATTCCAGTTCGTTCGCCTGATCGTCGCAGGGCTGATCCTTCCGCTCGGCATCATTGCCGCCGGATGGTTCTGGTCCAATCGCCTGCGCCGGCCGTCCCTGCTGTTGCCGGGGATCGCGATCGCAGCCTGGGTCGTCTACCTCTTCCTCGACCCGTTCTTCCTCTCCTCGTACCCTTCCAGACTTCCCGCCCAGGCCGGCCTGTTCTCCGCCATCACGGGCACCCTCTACATGATGGTGATCACGGCCGCTGTCGCCTTCCCGCTCGGCGTCGGCGCGGCCATCTATCTCGAGGAGTATGCGCGACGCAACTGGTTCTCGCGCATGATCCAGGTCAACATCTCCAACCTCGCCGGCGTGCCGTCGATCATCTACGGACTACTCGGACTGCAGGTCTTCGTCCGCGTGCTGGAGTTCGAGCGCTCGGTGCTTGCCGGCGCCTGCACGATGGCCCTGCTGGTCATGCCGATCATCATCGTCTCGGCGCAGGAGGCGCTGCGCACCGTGCCGCCCTCGATGCGCGAGGCCGCCTACGCCGTCGGCGCGACGCGCTGGCAGGTGGTCCGCTTTCACGTACTGCCCTACGCCTTCGGCGGGATGCTGACCGGCAACATCCTCGCCATGTCCCGCGCGATCGGCGAGACCGCGCCGCTGATCGCCATCGGCGCGCTCACATTCATCGCCTTCCTCGCTGACTCGCCGACCGACGACTTCACCGTGATGCCGATCCAGGTCTTCAACTGGGTCACGCGACCCCAGTCCGGCTTCCACGAGATCGCCGCCTCCGGCATCATCGTATTGATGCTCGTGCTGCTGGTGATGAACGCCGCCGCAATCATCATGCGGCAGCGAACTCGTACCGACTGGTAGATAGACTGAGCAAGGCGCAAGGCGGACGCATCTCGCATCCGCCCTCACACAAGGAGCCAGAAATGGCGCGCAACTTCTTCACCATGATGAGGTCGAGTGCACCCACCGGCACGGCTGCACCGCCGGCGAGCGACAGCCGGACGGAGCGTGCCACACCGCCGCCGCCCAACATGAAGGAAGAAGCCGCCGCAGGTGTCGGTGTCCACCTCGATCCCAACCTCGAGGCCGTCCGCCACGATTTCACCGAAGAAGTCGAGGTCGCGCTGCAACTGCGCAATGTCTCCGCCTTCTACGGCTCCTTCCAGGCCATCGACAAGATGACGATGCCGATCCCACAGAACCGTGTGACCGCGTTGATCGGACCCTCTGGATGCGGCAAGTCGACCTTGCTGCGCTGCTTCAACCGCATGAACGACCTGATCCCCGGCGCTCGCATCGAAGGCGAGATCACATTCGAAGGCCGAAACCTGATTGACCCCAACGTCGACGCCGTCGAAGTCCGCCGGCGGATCGGCATGGTCTTTCAGAAGCCGAACCCGTTCCCCAAGTCGATCTATGAAAACGTCGCCTTCGGCGCGCGCATCAACGGCTACTCCGGCGATATGGATCGGCTGGTCGAGGACTCGCTGCGCCGCGCCGCCCTCTGGGACGAAGTCAAGGACGAGTTGGACAAGTCGGGCCTCGCGCTCTCCGGCGGTCAGCAGCAGCGTCTCTGCATCGCCCGCGCGATCGCGGTGCAGCCCGAGATCATCCTGATGGACGAACCTGCCTCCGCCCTCGACCCGGTGGCCACGCTCAAGATCGAAGATCTGATGCGCGAACTGGCCGAGCACTACACGATCGTCGTGGTCACCCACAACATGCAGCAGGCCGGCCGCGTCTCCGACTACACGGCGTTCCTGCTGGCCGGCGAGGAGCGGGTCGGGCGGTTGGTTGAGTTCGGTCCCACACAGGAGATCTTTACCAACCCGTTGGATCAGCGCACCGAGGACTACATTACCGGCAGGTACGGCTAATCTGCATTGAGGCGGCCCGTGTCCGTCCCGCAAGAATGTCCGCCGGAAACGAGGGGAGTATGTCAACCGTACGGCTGACGTATTCCGCTGACCGCGCCGATGTCCTCGATCGGTTGCGTCTCCAGCATGCCCGCGCCGACCGCTCAATCGTCGACGCGATGCAAGCATTGCTCCGCCGCGATCTCGTGCTGGCGCGTCGCGTGACCGAGGCCGACCGCGAGGCCAAGCAGGTCCGCTACGGCATCGAAGAGGCCGTCACCGGCATCATCGCCCTGCAGCAACCGGTTGCCGGCGACCTGCGCGAACTGATGTCAATCGTCGCGATCACGCTCAACCTGGAGCGGATCGCCGGTCACGCCGAGGGCATCGCCCGCAACGCGATCTTCCTCGAGGACAACCCGGTCGCCGCCACCGAACCGGATCTCTGGCGTATGGCCGACGTTGTCCGCGAGATGCTGCAGTCCGCGACCCGTTCTTTCCTCGAGCGCGATCAGCGCCTGGCCCGCCTGACGGTAGAGCGCGACGATGAAGTCGACGATCTCTACGCCGATATCCACGAACGCTTGATCGCGAGAATCGCCGATGCCGAGGGCGACGCCGATGAGTCGGACGCGATCACGCACGTGCTCTGGTGCTCGCACAATCTGGAGCGCATCGGCGATCGGGCGCTCAACATCTGCGAACGCACCATCTTCCAGGTCACCGGACGCTTCGAGCGCGTGCGCGACGAAGACCTCAGCGTCGCCTCCTGACGCCTCGCCGTTGCCCCTAGCCTTCCTGCATGGAAGCCATCGTCATTGCGCTCATCCGCATTGCGGGCTCGCTCCCTGTCCTGCGCTGGGCCTTCGTCGGCGGGCTGATCGCCGTCTTCACTGACCTCTCCGACCTCTTCATCCGTCAGGCGATCGACCTGGGCGGCCTGCCCAACTACCAGGAGTGGGACAAGTGGGTCGATCAGGTCTACATTTGGCTGTTCTTCCTGGTCAGTCTGCGTTGGACCGGTTGGGAGCGGCGGATCGCGCTGGGGCTGTTCGGCTGGCGGCTGGTCGGCTTCGTCGCCTTTACCGCCGGCGCCGGCCGCGACATCCTGATCTACTTTCCCCACGTGTTCGAGTTCTGGTTCCTCTTCGTCGCCGCCCGGCCCCACTGGCCGGCACGTCTGCGTCCCGGTTGGGCCTCCCAGGCCGATGGCGCGCCGGCGCCGCTCACACGCGGCGAGGCTGTCCGCTGGCTGCTCTTCCTCGCCGCGCTCAAGATCTTCCACGAGTACACGCTGCACACCGGCAGGTGGTTCGACGACTTCTCCGCCTTCGAAGCGGCCGAGGCGATCTGGGACTTCATCAGCGGCCCGTTCTCCTGACTCTTGAGCCGGCAGGTTGTCGATTACAAGCGGGAAGCGGGCCTCTGCCCATGTATCGCCAAGCTGATCAGGGGGTATCCTGCATCTGTTGTGTGCGTGAGCGTTCTCGATTCCCGGGGTGAATGATGACGACCAGCGCGGCCCGTCCGCCGATGCGTCCGGAAGACATGCAGGCCGAGCAGCACGTGGTCTGCCGTGACCTGTTCAAGATCTACAAAATCGCCGATCTCGAAGTCGTCGCCCTGCGCGGCCTCGACCTGACGGTTGGCAAGGGCGAAGTACTGGCAATCGTCGGAGCCTCGGGCTCGGGCAAGTCGACGCTGCTCAACGTGCTTGCCGGACTGGACATACCTTCGGCCGGTCAGGCCTACGTCAACCAGGCCGACTTGCTCGCGCTGACGGAGCAGGAGCTGGTCGACTACCGCCGCGAAGAGGTCGGCTTCGTCTGGCAGCAGACCGGCCGCAACCTGATCCCCTATCTCTCCGCCCAACAGAACATCGAAGTGCCGATGATCCTCGCGGGCCGCACGCGCAAGCACGCCCGTGAGCGGGCGATGCAACTGCTCCAGGCCGTCGGATTGATGGACAAGCGCAAGCAGCGCCCCGATCAGCTCTCCGGCGGCGAACAGCAGCGTGTCTCGATCGGCGTCGCTTTGGCTAACGATCCCCCCTTGCTCCTCGCCGACGAGCCGACCGGTGAGCTCGACACGCACACCTCAGAGGAGATCTTCCACCTGTTCCGCAGTCTGTCCAACCAGTTCGGATTGACGATCATCATCGTCACTCACGACCCGGCGATTGCGGCGCGGGTCGATCGCGTAGTCGCCATCCGCGACGGCACGATCGCGACGGAAACCGTTCGCCGGGTCGAGAACCAGGGCACGGAAATCGCCGAGGTCGTACACGAAGAGTTCGCCGTGGTGGACGGCGCCGGCCGCCTGCAGATTCCCAAGCCGCTGCTCGACCAGGTCGCGCTGGGGCGGCGCGCCTACGTAGACTCGCGCGACGGGCGGATCATCATCACCCCGGCGCACGAGGCCGACGCGGGCGACGAGGAGGCCGAGCAGCGATGACCACCACCCAGATGAGCAACGGCCGGACGGCCGCTGCGGACCGCGAACTTGTCGTTGACGTGCAGAATGTCAGCCGTAAGTTCGTTGTCGGCGGCGAAGACATCTGGGCCGTCCGCGACGTGTCGCTGCAGGTGACCCGGGGCGAGTTCGTCGCCCTGATCGGCCGCTCCGGCTCCGGCAAGACGACGCTGCTCAATCTGATCGCCGGGCTCGACTCCCCCACATCGGGACACGTCACAATCGACGGAGAGAACATCACCGAATACTCCGAGCGGCAGCTCACCCAGTTGCGCCGTCACCGCGTCGGGTTCGTCTTCCAGTCCTTCGGTCTGTTGCCGCTGCTCTCTGCCTACGAAAACGTCGAACTCTCCCTGCGCATCGCCGGAGCGGGTATTCGCGAACGCCGTCGCCGGGCGGACGAACTGCTCGAAGCAGTCGGCTTGGGCGGACGCGCCCGGCATCGACCATACGAACTCTCGGGCGGCGAGCAGCAACGGGTCGCGATCGCTCGAGCGCTGGCCAACTCGCCGGCGCTGATCCTCGCCGACGAACCGACCGGTGAGCTCGACTCAACCACGGCTGTCTCGATCTTCCGCTTGCTGCACGATCTCGTGGTCGAGCAGGGCGTCACGATCATCACCACCACGCACGACCGCACAGTCATGGAACTGGTCCCGCGCGTCGAGGAAATGCGCGACGGCCACTTGCTTGAGCCCGACGAGCAGGAACTGTTTCGTTACACGGTGCGTGAGGAACGCTCGCGCTTCGCGGCCGAACTGCCAAGCGACGTGCAGGAGGAAGTATCGGCCGTGCAGTCCCACGGAGCCGACTTCGCGCCGACGGTCGAGGAACGGATCGCGGCCGAGCGGGCCGCCCATCCCGAGATCAGCGAGGCGCAGGCGCGCCACGTCTTCGGCGCCGACCTGCCCGCGGAGCAGACCGCCGTCAACGGCGCGGAGGAGTCCGCAACAGACGAATCCTGGTCGCCCGAGATCCCCGAGGCCGACGAACCCACCGACGAGGACGCCTCGTTCGCTCCGCCCGAAGGCGTGGAGCGACCCGTCTGGGCCCGACCGCGGCAAGACTGATCCGTTACGGCTCTGTCTCGATCCTGGTGAGAATGAAGCGCCGCGGCTGCTGGTCCCAGCGAACAAGGCGATGCGGCGGCTCGATCTCATACCATGCGCGTGACACCTCAACCCCAGGTGTGGCCACGACCTGCCAGACGACGACATCGCCCTCCGGACCGCGCAGCGTGTCCTGGCCGCGCACGGCGACCTGCACGAGCTGGCTGCGCTGCTGAATCACGTTGACCGAGCGATAGGTCAGCTCCAGGTCCTGCATGAAATCCAGTGAGCGCCAGAGCCAGGCGGAGGAGTCGTTGTCGAAGGCGAACTGCCCCACGTCCAGCGTTTCCTCGATCAGCTCTCGTCGCTTGTCTTCGTCCTCTTCCTCGTTGTCGATCTGTTCCACAGATATCTCTGCAGAGATCTCTCCGTCGGAACTCGATACATACACAGCGTTCGCGCTCAACGACTCAGCCACCGAATCTGCGTTCCGCTCGTAGCGAACCGGCGTCAGAGTCTCGGCATCGACCCAGACCGTGACCACGTCGCGGACCGGGCCTTCCTCCGACTCGAGGCTGAACTCCAGCGAGAGCCGATAGCGATTGTCCTCGCGCACTGTCTCCATGACCAGGGTGCCCAACTTGGTGTCGGTCTGGTCGAGCATGTCGTAGTGCAGCCGCTCGAAGTCGGGCCAGACGATCCGGGAGACGGGATTCTCGGGGTCGCCGAAGCTGCTCTCGGAACTGCAGCCGAGGACCAACAGCGCACACCCGACCGCCAGGGCCGCGCACACATGGCGAATGGCGGGCATTACGAGTCCGGGCCGATCTCGGCCTCCGCCATACGGCGCAGCGCTTCGGCGCAGTCCTCCGAGGACAGGTCGGCGTGCGTGACCAGCCGAATCTTGGTTCGGTCGGGAGTGGTGACCAGGATGCCCAGCGCCTTCAGCGCCGCCTGCAGTTTCGGAGACGGCGCTGAATCCTGCGACGTATCGAGCTGAACAATAACGATGTTGGTCTGCACGTCTTCGGGATTGATCCCGAAGCCGAGTTCGGCCAGTCCGCGCGCGAGCTGCCGCGCGTTGGCGTGATCGTCAGCCAGCCGGTCGACCATCTCTTCCAGCGCGACCAGTCCTGCGGCCGCCAGGATGCCTGCCTGACGCATCCCGCCGCCGACCAGCTTGCGTGTGCGCCGCGCCTCGCGGATGAACGACTCGTCTCCGCAGATCAACGAACCAACCGGCGCACCCAAACCCTTGGACAGGCAGAAGGTCACGCTGTCCGCCGGTCCGGCGAGTTCGGCCACACTGCGACCCGAGGCGACCGCAGCGTTGAAGATCCGCGCCCCATCCAGGTGGACGCGCAATCCGTGCTCGCGCGCCACGCCCGCGATCTCCTCGGTCCGCTCCAGCGAAACCACCGAGCCGCCGCAGAAGTTGTGCGTGTTCTCCAGCGCGAGCAGCGTCGTGCGCGGTTGATGCATGTCGTCGGGACGTACCGCGCCGGGAATCAGCTCAGGGTCGAATCCGCCGTCGGGCTGATTCGGCAGCGTCGTCGCCAGCACGCCGCCCAGCCGCGAGACTCCGCCCGCTTCCGAGCGCACGATGTGCGCTCGGTCGCCGACCAGCAGCTCGTCGCCGGACCGGGTCTGCGAGAGCAGCGAGACCAGGTTCGCCATCGTGCCGCTGGAGACGAACAGGGCCGCCTCCTTGCCAGTCCGCTCGGCCGCCGTCTCCTCCAAAGTCGTAACCGTCGGGTCCTCGCCGAAGACGTCGTCACCGACCTCCGCCTCGAACATTGCTCGGCGCATCGCCGGCGTCGGCCTCGTCACTGTGTCGGAGCGCATGTCGATCAGCGGAAGTTCGGAGTTCTGGCTCTGTGTCACTCGGCCGGTCCGTTCGATCGTTCCCAGATGGTGCGGAAGCCCTCGCCACCGGCGATCGCGGCCAGCGTGACGGCGCGCTCCCCGTCGCGGAGCTGTTGTTGGATCGCGTTGATGTCGTCCGCGTCCGTGCCCAGACTGAGCAGGCGCGCCTCCATCTTCTCCCAGATGCCCGACTCCTCGAAGGCGCGGATCGCGCGAGGCCAGGGGAAAGAGAGGATGCGATCCGGCAGCGGCATCCGCGGACGCAGTGACTTGAGGTGTCGGAAGCGTTCCTCGGCCGAGTTGACCCGGTCGACGAGGCGGATGATTGGCATGTCCGGAGGGTCGGTACGGAAGTCGACAAGCAACCTCGGCTCAAGCACCTCGAAGCGCACGATCAGCACCGACGCGCGGTCGATCACCCGGAGTATCTCCTCGAGGTCGACGCCGTAGTCGTCGGTCATCTCTTCCTCCAGTTCCCGCCATCTGCGGGAACCTGTTCCCGTCCCGGACCCCGCGCAGCGCAGGGATGGTCATACGTCGTCCGCGCCATCCGCTGACCCTGAGTCTATGGACGGCGCCGGAATGCGTCCAACGCCGCCGGGCGCCGCAGGCAACGCGCCAATACCGAGCAGCGCCTCACGCGCCGCGTCATAGCGCTGCTTGGCCCGAGCCTCGCGATTCAGCAGTCCTTTGAGTTTGGGCGGCTCCAGCGGCGCGCCATCCAGGAACACCTCGTGCATGCGGCTAAGTTGCCGCTGCCAGGCCTCCCACGCCTCGCGATACTCGGACTGTCGCTGCGGATCGACGCGGACCATACTGTTGCTCCACTCGGATCGTCTCTGCTCAGACGAGGTTGCGGTAAATGTTGATTTCGGCCGAGTCGAAGACCATCGCCTCGCGCACGGCGCGGCGCAACTGGGCGAACTGCTGGTCCTGCGCGGCCAACTCTTCGAACTGTTCGAGCTCCTTGAGATCCTCGAACTCGGCCACGATCTCGACTGTCGAGGCGGCCCCGGTGATTGCATCCCAGACCGAGAACTGCGCCTCGATTCCCCGGGCCGACTGATAGTCCAGCGCCGCCTCCACGGCTCGCAGAAACTCGCCGTGCTTGCCGGGCGCCACCCGGCCGGTCAGGACTCTGCGGTACATGGCCATCGGATCGTCCCTTCTACTGATCGATCTTGATCGGATTTGATCGGATGTGATCGGTTTCGTCCGGGCCTTGATCGACATTTCCTCAGACCGGTCCGGCTGACGATCGCACATTGAGGACCGCTTCGACCGCGTTCAGGTCCTCAAGATGGTTGACGTTGGTGAACGATTCGAGCCGCGGATCCAGCACGCGAAGCTCATCCTCCACCAGCAAGCGATGCTCGACCAGCGGCAGCAACGCCCGGATCCGGCCGTCGCCCTCCTCCAGCAGCCGCGTCGCATGCGGCACGATCGTCGGCCGGTAGGCCGCGAGCAATGGCTGGGCGACGCCGTCGAGGTAGGGCATCGCGATCTCCACGCCGTCGCAGGCCTCGGCGATCGCCCGCATGAGTGCAGGATCGAGGAACGGCATGTCGCAGGCGACCGCGACCGCCACTTCGTGTTTGATCAGCGGCAGCGCCGCTTCAAGGCCGGCCAACGGCCCGCGGTCGTGCCGGTGGTCGACCGCCTCGCGCCAGTGCACGCCGTCCAGCGGCGGCAACTGCTGGTCGGGGCGTCGGGCGACGACGATGTCATCGCTGACCTGGGCCGCGGCGAGCGCGCTCCAGTGCAGCAGCGGTCGCCCGCCGGCTTCGGTCGTCGCCTTGTCGCGGCCCAGCCGGCGGCCGAATCCACCGGCCAGGATGATCACGGAACACGAGGCACTCATGGCTTGAGTTTACGCTGCGGGCATGGGCACAGCGTCCAACCTGCCGCTGCACGACGCATTGGGGATTACCCGCCCGGCCGTCTTCGCGACCGTCGGCGGCGGCGGCAAGACGACCATCCTCTTCGCGCTCGCCACCGAGTGGGAAGTCGCCGGCGGCCACGATGGCGTTGGGGACCTGACCGTGCTCACGACGACCACCAGGATGACCATCCCCGCCGAGGGCCGTCAGCTCCCGCTTGCCATCGGCCGCGACGCCGCCTTCCGCGCCGGCGCGCTCGACGACATCCGCTCGCGGGGCCGCGCTTCGGCCGTCGTCGGCTCCGGCCGCGGGGACCGAGAGCGCGTGCTCGGCGTCGATCCCGCCTGGCCGCGCAGCGCCGTCGACGCCGGCCTCGCCAGCCTCGTTGCGGTCGAGGCCGACGGCTCCCGAGGCCGCCCCTTCAAGGCCCCCGGCGTTCACGAACCGGTCATCCCCGAGGGCGTCGACGTCGTGGCCGCCGTGATCGGCGCCAGCGTCCTGGGCCGCCCCCTCGATGAGCGTTCGGTCCACCGCCCAGAAATCGCCGCCCAGATCGCAGGAGCCAAGATCGGCGACGTAGTCACTCCCGAACTGGCGGCGAAGGTGTTGACGTCGTCCGACGGCGGTCGGAAGGGCGTGCCCGAGTCGGCGGAGTTCGTGGTGCTGGTGTCGGGGGCAGGGAGGAACCCGGAGGGGTCGAGGGCGTTGGCGTCGCAGATCGAGGGTCGGGCAGTGCTGTGGGATGCGGGGTCGGGGTTGTTGGATGTGGTCGACTAGAGGTCGTTGTCCCGAGTGAGCTGGGCCGTATCGAGGATGTCGTAGAGATATCCCTTGGCTCTATGCGACTTCTTCATGGACTCACTGCAGCTTCCCTCCAAAGGAGGAGGCGCAGACCCCGCGTTATGTGTCCTCCCCCGATGTGGTCGCTCCCACTTGAGAGACGAACGACTGTTCTGTATGCTGACTCTCCGAACTCTGGAGAGTGACCAGATATGGCCGACGCCGCGACCATCGCCTGCCTGCTGATTTCCCACTTCCGCGCTCGCGTCGAGCTGGCCCGGCGGCCCGAACTGTGGGCGGCGGCGGGCGTGATCGTCGATCGCTCGGGCTCCCGGCCGGCGGTGATCGACTGCCTGCCGGCGGCCGAGGCGGTCGAAGTGGGGATGACGCTCGATCAGGCCCTGAGCCTGCAGCCCGAGGCCGTCGTCCTGGAGGCGGACGAGCCGCACTACGCGCGCGAGTTCGAGCGCCTGCTGCGCGCGCTGGACGATGTCAGCGACCGCGTCGAGGCGGCGAAACAGGATGCCGAGCCGGGCGTCGCCTACGTGGGACTCGACGGGCTCGCCGCGATGTACGGCGGCGAGACGCCGATGCTCGACGCGCTGCTGCACGCCGTGCCTTCCCACTTCGAGCCTCGCATCGGCATCGCGCAGGGCGAGTCCGGAGGCAAGTTCCCCGCCTTCGTCGCCGCCCGCATGCGGGGCGCGCCGGGCGTCAGCCGGGTCGGCCGGGACGCCGCCGCCTTCCTCGCGCCGCACTCGATCAATCTGCTGCCCCCGACGCTGGTCCCCTCCGAGCTGCTCGACGACCTGCACCGGCTCGGACTGCACACGATGGGCGACGTCGCGGCGCAGGAGATGCACGCGCTGCTCGACCGCTTCGGACACGAGGGTCGGCGCGCCTGGGAGCTGTGCCGCGGCATCGACGAGCGTCCGCTGCAGCCGCGCGTCGCCGAGGAATCGATCACCGAGACGGTCACGCTGCCGGCCGCCTCGGCTTCATTGGAGCTGCTGCGCGTCGCGGTCGACATGCTGCTCACGCGCGTCTTCGCGCAACCGCCGATGCAGGGCCGCTACGCCGGTTCGGCCACGCTCGTCTGCACGCTCGAGGATGCACCCACCGATGCGTCGACGTGGATCAAAGAGTTTCACTTCAAGAGCGGCGTCGGCAACTGGCAGCGGGCGGCGGAGATTATCAAGGGCCGGCTCGAGACCGAGCATCCGCGGGCGCCGGTCGAAGCAATGACCGTCACGCTGGGCAACCTCAGCGGCGCCTCGGGCGTCCAGCTCTCGCTCTTCCCCGACCTCCGCGCCGACCGCGAGCGCCGCCTGCTCGAGACCGAGCGCCAGCTCCAGGCCCGGCTCAAGGGCAAGCACGCGCTGCACCGCATGGTCGAGATCGCGCCCTGGCATCCCGCCCCCGAAATGCGTACCGTTCAGGTCTCCATCGACCCGGCCGCCGCCGACGGTATGCGTCCCGTCTCCGTCCCGTCTGTCGTCGAAGTCCGCGAGGGCCCCGCGCAGGAACCGAGGGCGGTGCGCATCGGAACCGAATGGCAGGATGTCACAGACATCGAGGATCGCTGGAGTTTCGATCTCTGGTGGCGTCCCACACCCATGCACCGCAGCTACTACCGAATCAGCCGGGAGGACGGTCAGCGGCTGACGATCTATCGCGATCAGGAGGATCAGCAGTGGTATCGGCAGACAGCCTGAGACGGGAACGTGGTTGATGTGATCTACGTCGAACTGCACGCCAAGAGCTTTCACTCCTTCGGCCTCGGCGCGTCCCACGGCCACGAGCTACTCGCCCAGGCTCGGGCGCTGGGCCTGCCGGCCATGGGATTGACCGACACCAATCTCTGCGGAGCCCTGGAGTTTGCCCGGCTGGCGAACAGCCTCGAGATCCAGCCGATCACCGGCGGCGAACTCACGCTCCAGGACGACTCGCGCGTCACGCTGCTGACCAAGTCACGCGAGGGCTACACCAACCTCTCGCGGCTGTTCACGCTCGCCAACACGGTTGACCGGCGCGAACCCCGGCTCGATCCGGCCCATCTGTCCGAGCATGCCGAGGGACTGGTGCTGCTCGCCGGTGGACGGCACGGCGCGCTCTCCCGGCTGGCGCTGTCGGGTGAGGGGGTTGCGGCTCGAGCGCTGCTTGGTCGCTACCGCGACTGGTACGGCGCGGACTCCGTCTACGTCGAGCTGCAGCAGAACTTCCTGCGCGGCGACACCGAGCGCAACCGCGAGCTGGTCGGACTGGCACGCGAGCTCGGAGCGCCGCTGGTCGCCTCGAACGACGTCCACTATCACGCGCCCGAGCGCTACCGCCTGCAGCACGCGCTGGTCGCGGCCAAACGCAACACGACGATCGACCAGGCGCTGCGTTACATCCAGGCCAATCATCACCTGCACCTCAAGTCCGGCGCGCAGATGGCCGAGCTGTTCTCGGAGTTCCCCGAGGCCGTCTGCAACACGCAACGCGTCGCCGAGCAGTGCGCCTTCAACCTCAGCACCGACCTCGGCTACACCCTGCCCGAGCCAATCGTGCCCGAGGGCTACACGCCCGAGACCTATCTCAAGCGCCTCTGCCATGAGGCTGCGGCGCGGCGCTACGGCTCCGTCACACCGGAGGTCGAGCAGCGCCTGGAGGAAGAGTTCAACCTGATTGGCCGGCATCACCTGGCCGGCTTCCTGCTGCTCTACCGAGAGATCGTGCGTCTGGCCCAGCAAATCATGGAAGAACGCGGTCTGGCCGAGCCGGAGACGCCGCTGGAGAAGCGTCCGCCGGGCCGCGGTCGCGGATCGTCGGTGGCCCTGCTGGTCGGCTACCTGATCGGCATCAGCCACGTCGATCCGCTCAAGTGGGAACTCACCCTCGAGCGCTTCCTGCCCGACGACATGACCTCCTTGCCCGACATTGACCTTGACTTCCCCCGCGGGCTGCGCGACGAACTGATCGAGCGCGTGCACGAGTACTTCGGCCGCGACTACGCCGTCCTCACCGGCGCGATCTCCACCTATTCGGTCAAGGGCATCATCCAGGACTTGGGCAAGGCGCTGGGTTTGCCGCAGGACGATCTGCGGATGCTCTCGAAACGGATCCACTCGCACGACGGCGCGCGCCTGCGCGAGGAGATGCAACAGTTGCCCGCCTTCCGCGACAAGGTCGATGCCCACGGCTGGCGCGACCTGATCGCGCTCGCCCCGCAACTCATGAACGCGCCGCGCGGCCTGGGTCAGCACGTGGGCGGGATGATCCTCAGCGACTCGCCGATCCCCGAGATGGTGCCGGTCCGCGCCGGCGCGATGGAGGGTCGCTACATCATGGACTGGAACAAGGACAGCGTCGCCGACGCCAACTTCGCCAAGATCGACCTGCTCTCCCTGCCCGTGCTCGACCAGCTCGAGGAGGCGCTCGATCTGATCGAACAGCGCAGCGGCGAACGGCCCGATCTCAGCCGGCTCAGCCCCGAGGACGACGGCGTCTACGACATGATCAACGCGGGCCGCTCGAAGGGCGTCTTCCTGCTCCAGTCGCCGGCGCAGCTCAAGATGGGCCAGCGGCTCAGGTCGCGCCGACTGCTCGACCTCGCCTACCAGGTCGCGCTGATCCGGCCCGGCGTCGGCACCCAGGGCAGCGCGGTGAGCCAGTTCGTCGACCGCTACCGGCACGGCGTCGAGTGGGAGTACGACCATCCGCTGGAGGAGCGCGCCCTGGAGCGCGGCTGCGGCGTGATCGTCTGGCAGGAACAGGTCGTGCAACTGATCATGGACGTCGCCGGCATGACCGCGGCCGAGGCGGACGAGGTTCGCCGCGCCTTCGCGCGGGCCAACAACGATCATCTGATCGCCATGCACCGCGAGCGCTTCCTCGAAGGCGCGCGGGCGAACGGCGTGCCGCCCGACATCGCCGAGAAGATCTTCGGCAAGATCAACGGCCATTACATGTTCCCCGAATCGCACTCGCACGCCTTCGCGATCACCGCCTACCAGGCCGCCTGGCTCAAGCGCTACCACCCGCTCGAGTTCTTCGTCACGCTGATCAACAACCAGCCGATGGGCTTCTATCCGGTCGAGACGCTCAAGGAGGACGCCCGCAAGTTCGGCGTGCGCTTCCTCAACCCCTGCGTCAACCACAGCGAGGTCCGGGCCGCGCCTGCCTTCCCTTCTCCCCCCGCTCCGCGGGGGGAGATGCCGCAGGCAGAGGGGGGGCGCCTCGGCCTGGGCATGATCAAGGACATCGGACCCGAGTCGGCGCGGCTGATCGTCGCGGAACGCGAGGCGCGCGGGCCCTACGCCGACGCGGGCGAACTGGTCCGCCGCACCGGGCTCAAGCCGCAGGCGGTGCGATCGCTGATTGAGGCAGGCGCGTTCGACGCCGTCACGCCCAACCGCCGTGAGGCGCTGTGGGAAGCAGGACTCTCGATCCGCCCCGCGCGATCGGGCCAGCGCGCCTTTCCGGTCGTCGGCGCGGAAGCGCCGCCGAGCTTCGACGACTTCACCGACTACGAGAAAATGGTTGGCGAGTACCGGACGCTCGGCATCTACCCCCGCGGTCACGTGATGGAGTTCATCCGCCCCACCCTGGACGCGGGCGTCCTCACGACCGCTCAGGTCTACGACTGCGAGGATGGCGCCCGCATCCGCATCGCCGGCTGGCCGATCGCGCGCCAGCATCCGCGCGGCCAGGACGGCACCGTCTTCGTCACAATCGAGGACGAAACCGGCGACGTGCAGTCGATCGTCTGGCCCAAAGTCTTCGCTCGCTGCCGCCGGGCGCTCTCGAACCAGCTCATCCTGCTGCAGGGACGTATCGACCGCTGGGACGGGACGACCAACATCGTGGCCGAACGGATCGACGCGATCGGCGCCGACATTCGCATGCCCAGCGCCCACGACTGGCACTGAACAGCGCCCGGCCCTCCGCTGCCGGCGTTATCGCCGCGCCGCAGCAAGCTGGCGGCGGACGAGGCGAGCGTAGAGCCCGTCCCGCGACGCCAGATCGTCATGCTTGCCAATCTCCACGACCTGGCCCTCGTCCAGCACCACGATCTGATCGGCGTCGCGCACGGTCGAGAGCCGGTGCGCGATCACCAGCGTCGTGCGGTCTTCCATCAGTTCGTCCAGAGCATTGCGGACCAGCCGCTCGTTGAGTCCGTCCAGGTGAGACGTCGCCTCGTCCAGAATCAGCACCGGAGCGTCCTTGAGCAGCGCGCGGCCGATCGCCACGCGCTGGCGCTGACCGCCCGAGAGTTGCGCGCCCCGTTCGCCCACCGGCGTGTCCAGCCCGTCCGGCAGCGACTCCACGAAGTCGGCCAGGCCCGCCCGCTCGATCGCCAACAGCAATTCCTCCTCGTTCGCGTCGGGTTTGGCGACCAGCAGGTTGTTGCGGATCGAGGCGTTGAACAGGTAGGTGTCCTGGGCGACCAGCGCGACCTGACCGCGCAGCTCGTCCAGCCGGTAGGCGCGCAGATCCGAATCCTCCAGCGTGATCCGTCCATCCTGCGGATCCCAGAACCGCAACATCAGGTGTGCCGCCGTCGTCTTGCCCGCTCCCGAAGGACCGACCAGCGCCACCGTCCCGCCCGGCTTCAGTTCGAACGAGACATCGTCGAGCGCCGCCCTCGATGTGTCCTCATAGGCGAAGTCGACCGAGGCGAACGCGCCCTCGGATACGCCCCCGGACACGTCCTTGGCCGGCGCCGCCCGGCCGTTGGCCGCAATGCCCGGACCGTCGACCACTTCGACCGACTCGCTGTGCACGGCCGTCAACCGGCGAGTCGCGCCCAGCGTGTCGCCCAGCCGGCGACCGACCTGGGCCAGCTCCGCAACCGGCATGAACGCGCCCATCGCCAGCAAGGTCAGCAGCGGCGCGAGCGTCGCGTCGATGTCGCCGCGCACCGTCAGCGCGCCGCCGATCGTCAGCACGGCCAGGCCGCCGTATCCGGTCAGCCCCTCCAGCAGCGTGCGCTGCGTCGAGATCTGGCGGTTGAATCCCGCCCGCACGGGCACGTAGTCGCGCATCAGGCCTTCGAACTCGGTCTTGCGCTCGGGCTCCCGCTGGAAAGCGGTCACCTCGCGCAGACCCTGCAGCGTGTCCACCATGTGCGCGTTGAGCGCGCCCAGGTGATCGCGCGAGCGCGAGCCCAGCCGATCCACGATCCGCCGCGTGAACAGCGGACTCAAGGCCGCGATCAGCAGCAGCGGCGCAAGCCCCAGGCCGAGCCGCCAGTCCACGACGAACAGCGTGATCAGCGCCGCACCGGGAATCACCACGCTGACCACCGCATTGGCGATCGTGTGGGCGAAGAAGTACTCCACCGTCTCGACATCTTGCGTCGCCATCGAGACCAGGTCGCCGGTGCGCCGCCTGAGCAGATACGCAGGCGCGAGCTGATCGAGCTTGCGGAACAGGTCGATCCGCATGTCGGCCAGCAGCCGGAACGCCATATCGTGCGAGACCCAGTTCTCGAGGAAGCGGAACAGGCCGGTCAACACCGCGACCACGATCAGCAGAGCGGCGAGCAGATCGATCGAGTCGCCGTCGCGCACGTTGGCGACCATCAGCGCGCCGATCACGCCGACCGCGATCGCCCCGAAGAAGTGCGCGATCCCGGTCAGGAACGACAGCGAGGTCTTGAACCAGTACGGCGCGGCCAACGCCAGCAGCCGCGACGACGTCTCGCGCCAGCCCATACCTTCGGCGCGGATAATCGCCTCCGTCGCGCCGCCGCTCTCGTCGCGCATAGCCAACGATTCCGTAGCGGGTCCGACTGCTGCTGGCTCCGAAGCGGCCAATCCCTGCGGGTACTGGTCCAGGCTCGGATCCGTCATCTGTCCCTGCATCAGCCAGTCGTACACGCCGCCTTCGGCCAGCAGGGTCTCGTGGTCGCCGCGTTCCACCAGCCGGCCCTCGTCGAGCACCAGAATCTCGTCGCAATCGCGCACGCTCGACAGTCGATGCGCCATGATCAGCGTCGTGCGTCCCTGCATCAGGCGGTCCAGGGCAGCCTGGATCGTCGCCTCGTTCTCGGCGTCCACGCTCGATAGCGCCTCGTCCAGGATCAGCATCGGCGCGTCCCGCAGCAGCGCCCGCGCGATGGCGATCCGCTGGCGTTCGCCGCCCGACAGCCGGTGCCCGCGTTCGCCGATCACGGTGGCGTAGCCCTCCGGCAGCGCGTTGATGAACTCGTGCGCGTTGGCTGCTTCTGCCGCCGCCCGGATCTGGTCGTCGCTCGCGTCGGGCTTGGCGAAGCGCAGGTTGGCCAGCACGCTGCCGTGGAACAGGTAGGTGTCCTGCAGCACCACCGCCATCTGCGCGCGGATGTCGTCGAAGCGAAGCGAGTTGATTTCCCGCCCGCCAATCCGGATTGTCCCCTCCTGCGGCGTGTAGAGCCGCTGCAGCAGCCAGACCAGGGTCGACTTGCCCGAGCCCGAACGTCCGACCACACCCACCCGCTGGCCCGGCTCGACCGTGAACGAGACCTGTTTAAGCGCCGGCCGCCGGCCGGTCGGATAGCTGAACGTCACGCCATCGAACTCGATCCGCGGCTCGAGCCCGGGCGCCGGTTCCGCCTCGACATCCGGCGTCAGCGGCGCCGCCTGGTCGACATCAAGCACGCTCTGCGCCGCGGCGACGCCCAGCAGCCCCTGGTGGAAGAGTTGGCTCAACTCGCGCAGCGGCCGGAAGACCTCGACGCCCAGCATCAGCACGACCAGCAACTCGGCCAGCTCCATCGCGCCGCTCTCGACCCGCAGCGCGCCCACGTACAGCGCCACCGCCGCGCCCACCGTGATCGCCAGGATTGTCAGACCCTGCGCGACCGCATTGTGGAACAGCACGCCCATCGTCGAGCGAAACACCTCCTGAGCCCGCTCGGCCAGTTCCGCGCCCCGCCGCCCGCTCTGACCGAACGCCTTGAGCGTCGCCAGACCCTGCACCGAGTCGAGGAAGTCCGCCGCGAACGACCCATAGGCGTCGCGCCGCCGCAGAGACGCCTCGGCGTTCTGCTGCTTGAGCAGCGACGGCAGGGTCAGCGTGACCAGGGCAAATCCGAAGTAGATCGCCGCGACCGGCAGGTCGAGGAAGCCCATGAAGACGAAGATCCCGATCGGCGCCAGCGAGGCCACGATCAGTTGCGGCAGGTACTGACCGAAGAACGTCTCGAGCTGCTCCACCCCCTCGACTACGCCGACCGTGATGTCGCCCGTGCGCTGCCGATCGAAGTGCGAGGGGCCCAGCCGCACGACCTGGTCGAACAGCCGCTGCCGCAGCTTGTACTGCACTTGCAGCGCCGTGCCGTTGGCAATCTCTTCCTTCGCGTAGAGGAAGACCGAGCGCGCCGCGATCGACGCAGCCGCCGCAATGATCAACGGCACCAGATCGCCGAAGCTGTCGCCCTCGAAGATCCGCGCGCCGATCCAACCCAGCAGCGCCAGCCGCGCCACCCCCGCCGCCACCGCGAACAGACCCACGAGCACCGAAAGCGCCACGCGCCAGCGCACGCCCTCCGTGAATCGCCACAGTTCCCACGAAAAGGTCACCCGCACAGGATAGGCACGTTCCGCCTCGCGAGTTCTGAAGTCGCCCAGGTCTGCGATACGCTCTGTCTGGAGGTCCGGTCCAACCGCACCGGATCGAGACGACTGCCATGGCGCCCGCAGACAGACTCCTCGATCGCTACGTTGACGACCATTCGGTTCAGCCGGCGCTGACCCCGATCCAGAACGAGTTGAACTTCCCCTGGGAGTGGGCCGCGCTGCGGCTCTCACCCGTCTACTACGGGTGCGGCATCCCGCGGGGCAACGGCGAGCCGGTGGTCGTCGTGCGATCTTGCAGCGGGATTAGGGCCGGCTCGTTTTGGTGCCGTGATTGACCCTCCCGCCGGACCAGAGTACCGTGACGCAACGTTGGTACTGCGGGTAGTGCTGACTGCGGCGCCGTAGCGCATAGGCGTTAGCAAGTGCAACAGCCTTTAGCCGCCATCGTAGTTGTTCACGCGGGAGATCAATGGCATTGTTGCCGGTTGCACCATGAAGAGAATCAGCATTGTAGTCGGCCTTCTCACGACCGTAGCGTTCGTAATCTTGACCGCGATCATTTTGTTTGATGAAGGCGACCCGGCCAAGCGGATTTCGATCGATACCCCAGCGGCAGCGCCTCTGTCGATCCCTCCGCTGCTCGAACCCACCATTAAGAGTGGCGTCTCGCACTTCGCGCTTACGATTGGTCGTTCAAAGCACAGTTACATGCAGGCAACAATGACTGACACCTACTCCTACAACGGCACGTCCGTGCTCGGTCCGACTCTTCGCATGAGGTCCGGTGACTCGGTCGCGATCAGCGTCACAAACGCATTGCGCGAGGTTACGACAACCCATTGGCATGGCGCCGATGTACCGGCCGAGGACGACGGCGGACCGCATAGTACAATTGGGCCTGGCGCAACGTGGTTGGCCGACTTCGACGTGATCCAGCCGGCAGCGACCCTCTGGTATCATCCCCATGCACACGGATTCACAGCGGAGCATGTGTACTACGGAGCAGCAGGGTTGATCATCATCGAAGACGACAACCCTGCTACCGCTTCGCTGCCATCAACATACGGCGTTGACGATATTCCGGTCATCATTCAAGACAGGACCTTCAAGGACGACGGTCAGCTAGACTTCTCCATCGACCAGGGCGAAGACGGGCAACTATATTCCACGCTGACAGTGAATGGCACGATCAACCCATTCATCGAAGTACCCAACGGGTTGGTTCGGCTCAGGCTGCTGAATGGCAGCCAAGGCCGAGTCTACCGACTTGGCGTCCACGGGGCCGATATGACCAAAATCGCCTCCGACGGCGGTTACTTGGCTAGACCAGTCGCACTCGAACAGCTCGTCCTCGCACCCGGCGACCGAGCCGAGGTCATCGTCAACGTCGGGAGCGAGTCCGCTGCTTTGGTCGACACCACGTTCGGCCGGGTACTGGAACTCCGCCCAAACGGTTTAGCTTCGCGTACAGGTGTGCTTCCTGACGAACTCGCTACCATAGAGCGAATATCCGAGTCCGAAATCACGGTCAACCGGCATTTCCGTATGGGAGATGTGCGCAACTTCTGGGAGTTCGACGCACGCTGGGCAATCAATGGAGTCCAGTTCGACATGGACCGGATCGACTTCGCGGTGCAACTCGGAGATACCGAACGCTGGACTCTGACCAGCGATGACGGGCAGCACGTGTTCCACCCTCACCAGATTCAGTTTCAGATCCTGGCGATAAACGGCGAACCGCCTCCGCCGGAAGAGGCAGGCTGGGAGGACTCTGTGCTAGTGAATCCCGACAGGGAGGTCGTTATCGCTGCAAGATTCAAGAGTTACGCTGCTGAAGAGACTCCGTACATGTTTCACTGCCACATTCTTGATCATGAGGATCTGGGCATGATGGGGCAATTCGTCATCGTTGAGTAGGAGTGCTGGCATGTTGATTACGCTCTCGCCGGGCTGATGTCTTAAGCTGAGGGCAAGGAGGCGCACTCGGACATGACAATCGTCGAATTCTCCCTGCCGGACCCGGAGCTCGAGCAGTACACGTGGATATATGAGAGCGAGCACGGACCAGCATCACAGCCGCCGCTCACCTGTGGGCGAGCCTTCGGACCGCTCGTCGACCCTGGATCGCCTCCGTCGTACCTGATTATCAACGGATACACATACTACCGTGCCGACCCGGCGGACAAGGCGGGGATGTCGGCGTCGGCCCCCGACCTGGGGGGGCTGACCGCCTTTGAAATCTGGCGCACCAAGTGGCTCCCTGAGGTGAACGAACTCTTTGATGAGCTCTGCGGCTTCAAGGCCAGTGGCGTGCCTGTTGGCCAATGGCGAGACGTCCTCGACAGGCAGGTCGCCGAGTTCGGGCGGGTGTTCTCGGGTGTCCACCGCGAGTGTGTGATTCCCGCTGGAAGGCTTGCCAAGGAGTTCACGTCTGCGTACTGCGATGTCTTCGGCAGTGCACGCCGCCCGGATAGCCACGCGCTCCTGCAGGGTTTTCCCAACCGGACGCTTGATCGCGCTGTCGCGCTCTGGGACCTTGGACGAGAAGCACGCGCCGATGAAGGGCTGCTGGCCGCCCTACGAGAGGCAGCAACAACAGGAACGACCAGCGTGGGCCATGCTGGCTTCGATATCCGGTTCACGGCCTTCCTCGAGGACTTCGGACACACGACCGAGCGGGACTTGGTAGATGCCCCGACTTGGCTTGAGGACCCTCGCCCTGCCTTGGGCCTCGTGCTGCGCTACGCCGAGGAGCCCGAGGACGCGTCCCCTGCGCGGGCTGTGGCCGAGCAGGTCGCGCGGCGAGAAGAGTTGGAATCGGAGCTTCGAGCGCGGGCAGCGGAGGACGCGGGTGCGCAGGCGCTGCTGGACGGGCTGCCCACAGCGCAGCAATTGCTGCCTGTGCGCGAGGATCACAATGCCGTCTGCGATCAGCGACTAGCCGCCGCGTCCCGCTACCGCTGGCTGAACATCGGGCGGCTGCTGGCCGCGCGGGCGATCCTGCATGACTCCGGGGAGGTCTTCTACCTCACATTCGACGAGTTGATTGATGCACTTGAGACCGGTTCTGCTCCCGCTATCTCCATCCTCGACGCGCGTCGACAGGCGCAGACTTCCTACCGTGCGGTTTCGCCGCCACCAGTGCTCGGGCGGCCGTTGCCTGAACAGGAAGGCGTCGCGGGAGTGCTGAAGGGCATCGGTGCGTCGCCCGGCGCGTACCGGGGCCGGGCGAGGGTGATCCGCTCGCTGGCAGAGGCCGATCGGCTCCGCGATGGCGACGTCTTGGTCTGCGGGATGACCGCCCCGGCGTGGACCCCATACTTCGCGCTCGCCGGCGCCGTGGTGACGGATGCAGGAGGCGCACTCTCGCACATGGCTATCGTTGCGCGCGAATACGGAATCCCCGCCGTCGCCGGTACACGCACAGCCACACGTGAGATTAGTGACGGAGCAATTGTCGAAGTCGACGGCACAGCCGGCGTCGTCCGTCTTCCGTTGAGCGGATGACACTAGGCATTTGAGTGCGGACTTGAGGCTGTTCCCCGCAGTTGCGCGAGCAGGGCGTCGGACGGCTCCTGACCGAGGAAGCCTTCCGCATCGCCCTGGAGATGGGCGTCGAGAAGATCATCGGCCAGATGACCATCGACCAGCAGCAGGCGATCAACGTCTTCCGCACCCTCGGCTTCAAGCCCGAAGCGGTCCTTCGCGACCACGTCAAGGATCGCGAAGGCGCCAAGCACGACCTCGTCATACTCAGCCACGATGTCGCCGCCGGCCAGCGCAGCAAAGCCGCCACCGGCGTCCTCGAAGCCGTCGGCCCCTAGCCGCGCCCGATCCTTCCCCGTGTGTCGGTCGTCTAACTCGCGGAGCCGTCCGCCGCTTTGCGCGCGTGCACCAGGAAGCTCGGCGTGAAGATCTCCAGCTCGCCCGACTCGACCAGCGCGTCGGCCGCCACGTTCAGGAACTCGGCGGTGTCGCTGGTGCCCTGCGGAGCGATCCGCAACCGCTCCAGCAGCTTCGTGAAGTTCGCTGTGAACGCCCGCCCGGCCGGTGTCCGCGCCCACGATGAGAACGACAGGTCGCGCCCTTGCAGCGCCATGTACCAGGGAGTCCGCGGGTCGCCCTGCTCCGCCTGCAAGTCGACCGCCTCGATGATCTCGAACCCCGCCCGCTGGATCGTCTCCACATGCTCGTCCGTCGTGAGCAGGTCCGGCGTGGCGTTGTTGGCCTCGATCCGCCGGCGAATGTCCCGATGCCGCGCATCGTCGGCGTCGAATCGATCCGTCAGGCACCACTCGACCAGCGCAATCTCGCCGCCGGGTTTGAGCAGCCTGTGCATCTGCTCGAACAGCAGCAGCTTGTTCGGTGCGTGACAGACGGCCTCGAACGTGTAGATCGCGTCAAACACCTCATCCTCAAGCGGCACGTCCATGTAGTCCGCGTAGAGGAACCGGCAGGTCTGCTCCAGACCCGCCTGCGCCACCCGCTGCTGCCCGCGCGCAATCTGATACGAGTTGAAGTTGATCCCGGTAATGCTGGCCCCGGTCGACTTGCCGATCGCGACCAACGGCCCTGCAACCCCGCAGCCGAAGTCGGCAACCTCCATGCCCGGCTTCAGCTGCAACACGTCGCCAATCTCCACGTCCAGCCGCTCCTGCGAATCCTTCAGGCTCTCGCCCGGCCGCCGCGGAGCAAAATGGAACGTCGTGCCCCAGCCGAACTCGTACAGCCGCGTCACCGCGTCGTAGAAGCGGCTCACAAACTTCGGCTGATCGGCTATCCGCGCCGCATCCTCCGACGACTCGCTCAGCTCTTGAATCTGGTAGTAATCACGCAGCGCCTCGCGCGGCGTCTCATCGGTTCGGCTCTGGGGTGGGGGTGCGCTGGACATGAGACCTATGGTACCAGTCAACAGGGAGGCCAATATGGAACTGCTTTTCACCGGCGGCCGCGTACTGACGATGGACGGGCTGGATCGGATTGCGTCCGGTGTGGCGGTGCGGGACGGCAAGATTGTCGCCGTCGGTGACAGCGATGAGGTTGGCCAGGCGGTCGGCCCCGACGCGACCAGGGTCGACCTGCGCGGTCGGGCGCTGATCCCCGGTTTCTGTGATCCGCACAACCACTTCTCGATGACCACGTTCGAGCCCCGCTCGGTCGACTGTCGCATCCCGCCGCTGGCTGGCAAGCCGGCCGTCCTCGACGCCATCGCCACAGCGGCGGAGGCCACTCCCGCCGGCCAGTGGGTCTGGGGACTCGGATACAGCGCCCGACACGCCAATGGCGGCTGGCTCACGCGCGACGAACTCGATGATGTCGCGCCCGACAATCCCGTCTGCGTGATGGACTACTCCTACCACGCCTCCTACGCCAACTCGGCCGCGATGGCGATTGCCGGGATCAACTTCGAGACACCGGACCCGCGCGGCGGGCAGATCCTGCGCGACGAGAGCGGCGAAGCGACCGGGATGCTCTACGAGCGCGCCTCCGACCTCGTCCATCACGCCTCGATGCGGGCGCACATCGACACGCTCGGGCCCGAGATCATCGCCGATCTGATCGAGCAGAACGCGCTGCGCCACCTCTCGCACGGCGTGACCAGCGTCGGCGACGCCGTCGTGATGCCCGAGAGCGCCGAGATGTACCGCCTCGCCGACGAGCGCGGCAAGCTGCCGATCATGATCCACCAGATGCGCGGCGGAAACGGCTTCTTCGCCGCGCCCGAGGAGGCCGCCCGGGGCGGGTTCCTCAAGGACGACGTCTCCGACCGGTTGCGCGGCGGGATTGTCAAGCTGTTCATGGACCCCGTCTATCCCTCCAACGCGCTGCGCAAATGCCACGCCGACGGCAGCTTCGAGGATGTCGGCGAGCCCTACTACGGCCAGGACGAGGTCGACCAGCTCGTGCTCAACGCCGCCTCGCACGGCCTGCAGACTGCGATCCACTGCCTCGGCAACCGAGCGATTGAGCAGGCCCTCAACACCTACGAGCGCGTCCAGCGCGAAATCCCCCGCAGCGACGCGCGCTACCGGATCGAGCACTTCTTCTTCGCCGATCCCGGCCAGATGGAGCGGGCCGCCTCGCTGGGCGTGATCATCTCGCACCAGCCGGCGTTCCTCTACTCCGTCGGCCAGGGCTTCGTCGAATTCATCGCCGACGCCGGCCTCACGATCCCGCCGCTGCCCTACCGCTCGTTCCTCGACGCCGGCGTCACCGTCGCCTCCGGCTCCGACTTCCCCTGCGCCCCGGTCGAGCCGCTGCTCGGCCTCTACGGCCTGACCGCCCGCCGCTCCCGCGACGGCGACCTGATCGCCGAGGAGGAAACCCTCACGCCGCTCGAGGCGCTGCGCACTCAGACGATCAACTCGGCAGTCGCGATGTTCCGAGACGACGAGGTCGGCTCGATCGAGGTGGGCAAGCGGGCGGACCTGGTCGTGTTGAGTCACGACCCAACCTTGGTCGACGCCGAGTACATCCGCGAGATATCGGTGCAGCAAACGTATGTGGACGGTGAAATCAAGTACTCGGTGTAGCGCTTGATTTCAATTCAACCAGTCCCCGGAGTGTCGACGACAGTCTTCGCCGCCTCACGCAGCGGTTCGATCTCAATCTTGGTCATCTGCAACAGAGCGTCCATCACCGCGACCGGTGCCGCTTGCGTCAGCTCCGACAGTTCCGCCGGCACGATCTGCCACGAGAGACCGAAGCGGTCCTTCAGCCAGCCGCACTGCTGCTCTTCGCCGCCCTCCGACAGCCCGTACCAGTAGTGGTCGATCTCCTCCTGCGTCTCGCAGGAGACGACAAACGACACCGCCTCCGTGAACTGGAACATTGGACCGCCGTCGACAGCGCTTAGGTGCTGACCATCCAACTCGAACTCGACGATTGCGCCGTCCTCGCCTGGCCCGGAGGGAATCTTCACGACGCTGAGTACTCGCGAATTGGGAAACAACGAGACATAAAACGTGGCCGCCGCTTCGGCATGGTGGTCGAACCAGAGGGACGGAGTGATCAGTTGCCGCAGACTCATCTCGACACCTTTCGGCCGCTCACCCTCGATTGTACGAGTCGACTGATACGCTCATTTCCCGCTGACTGCGATGCCCAGGAGCCAACGTGCCGACCTCTGAAGACGCTACCGGGAACAACACCCAATCAACCGAACGACTCCGGGACCTCGTCGCTCGAATCAGCGCCGACGACATCAACCTCGACCTCGGCGGCGGCTGGACGGTCGGCTTCGCGCTTGCGCACCTCGCCTTCTGGGATGCTCGTCAGGTTGCCGCGCTGCAACGAATGGCCCAGGGCGAGACCTTCCCCTCCGAGGACATGGCCACCAACGCCGCCCTCGAGCGCATCTCGGCAGCGTTCAATCCCGCGACGATTGGCGGGGCGGCTGTTCGCGCCGCCGAACAGCTCGACGCCGCCGTCGTCCAACTCAGCGCCGACCAGCTTCAGTCCCTCAGCAACGCCGGCCTCTCTTACGCCGTCGAGCGAGCGCCGCACCGCGAGGAGCACATGCGACAGATCGAAGCGGCGCTGGGCTAGTGCCGGCTACAGCACCCGCTGGATGTCGGTACGCGCAAAATCATCACCCTTGAACAACAGCGGCTCGCCTGATGTCTGGGCCAACGCGTACGCGAAGCAGTCGCCGAGATTCAGATGCGCAGGGTCGTTTCCCTTGCCGAAGCGTCGCCAGGCCAGACGAGCTGCTAACACCTGCTCAACAGTCACAGGCACGAGTTCAATCTGCATCTCCTCGACGATGCGGTCCAGCACTTCGCCGGCCGCTTGGCCAAGCCGCCCCTCATACACCGTGATGGACTCAAGCCAGTTCACTGCAGACATCCGCCGGTGCTGAGCGCTCAACATCAGCGCGACGAAGTCGGCAGCCTCGGGTTCATCAAGCAGGACTGCGACCAAGGCCGAGGAGTCGACAATCACCTCGGCAGACCCCACTCGTCATAGAGGAACGAGTCTATGTCCTGAGAGCCAGGCCCGTCCTGGAGGTTGGTCGTCGCCTCGCGCACGATTGCCATGACCTTGTCGACTTGCCGCTTGATGTTCTGCTCTCGCTCGACCGCCAGCCGCAGCGCCTTGTCGATCGCAACGGACGGCGATGCACCGGTCATGTCCGCCAGCTCTTCGGCCAGACGGCAGGTCTCTTCGTTGGTGATCGTCAGGCTCATCGGACGCTCCACAGTCGTAACGCAATTCTATCCCGCTCGATACCACGCTGTCGCCGACCTCAATTCATCCAATCGGCTAGTCTCGCAGAGCCTACGACCGCGGCAGGACGGAGTCCCAGTGTCCAACCATCAACCCCGGCCCGAACCCCTCCTCAAGGGACTCAAGGTCGTCGAAATGGCGACCTGGCTCTTCGGACCCATGAGCGCCTGCGTGCTCGGCGAACTCGGCGCCGACGTCGTCAAGATCGAGCCGCACGAGGGCGACCCCATGCGCGGACTCATCCACCGGCTCCACGACGGCGTCGACTGGGTCTTTGAAATCGCTAATCGCAACAAGCGCAGTGTCGCCCTCAACGTCCGCACCCCCGAGGGCAACGACGTCCTGCACAAGCTCCTCGACGATGCCGATATCTTCCTCGTCAATCTGCGCCGCGGCGCGCTCGAACGCCTGGGCATCGATTACGCTTCGCTCAAGGCCCGTCACCCCCGCCTGATCTACGCCCACGCCACCGGCTACGGCACCGAAGGGCCCGACATCGACCGGCCCGCCTTCGACGAACTCGCCTACTGGGCCCGCGGCGGATTCATGGAGACGCTGGGAACTGCCGACAGCGAGCCGGTCCGCCTGGTCGGCGCGATGGGCGATCTGCCCAGCGCCATGAATATCACCGCCGCCGTCTTCGCCGCCCTCTACCAGCGCGAGCTGACCGGCGCAGGCCAGTTCGTCACCTGCTCGCTCTACGGCGGCGGCATCTGGGCCAACGGCTTCGCCATCCAGGGCGCGCTCGCGACCGGTGAGAACTTCCCCCGCAACGACCGCTATGGCGCATTCAATCCGCTCTACAACTCCTACCGCGCCGCCGACGGCAAGTGGATGCAGCTCGCCATGATCCAGGAGGAGCGTTTCTGGGGACCCTTCGCCGAGGTGATCGAGCTGCCCGCGCTGACCGAGGATCCGCGCTTCGCCGTCGCCGCCGACCGCCGCAAGCACATCCGCGAGGCCGTCCAACTGATCGAGCAACGCATCGCCCAACAGCCCCGGGACCACTGGGCCGCCCTCTTCGACGCCAACGATTTCCCCTGGGCTCCGGCCGCCGACTCCGTCGAGATCGCCAACGATCCCCAGGCCGCGGCCAACGGTTACGTCCGCACCATGCAGCACAAGTCCGCCGGCGATTTCAAGGTCCTCGGCGTCCCCTTCCAGCTCGAGCAGGCTCCGACCGACAACTACTCCAGCGCCCCCGACCTCGGCGAACACACCGAACTCGTCCTCGAAGAACTCGGCTACGACTGGGATCGGATCGCCGCGATGAAGGCATCCGGCGTCATCCCCTGAGCCTCATGGAGACCCCATGCCCGAAATCATCGACTTCCGCGTCACGCTCCCGGCCCGCGAATGGACCGATCCCTCCGCGGACGGCGACGAGCGCTTCAGCGACCGCGACTACCTGGCCAACTACAACCGCATCTACACGCGCGAGCGCGGCGGCGGCCCCGACGCGGCCGCAATGCTCGCAGCCATGGCCGAAGCCGGCGTCGACCGCGCCGTGCTCCAGGCCGAGTGGGCCGCCGGCGACTACCGCGACATGAACGACGCCGTGCACCGCATCGTCGCCGGGTTCCCGGACGTGCTGACCGGCTACGTGACGGTCAATCCCGGCGAGGGCGACAACATGGCGTTGGTCGTCGAGGAGGAAGTTCGCGAACGGGGCGCGAAAGGAGTCAACCTGCAGCCCTTCTCCTACCGCGTGATGGCCAACGACAAGCGCTTCTATCCGCTCTACGCCAAGTGCCAGGAACTCGGCGTCCCCGTCACCATCCACTCCTCGATCAACTTCTCCAACGACCGCTCGATCGCCTACGGCCGACCGATCGTTCTGGACGAGATCGCCTGCGACTTCCCCGACCTGACCATCGTCGCCAACCACGGCGGCTGGCCCTGGGTCAACGAACTCGTCGCCGTTGCCTGGAAACACCAGAACGTCTACATCGAGATCGGCGCTGTCGCGCCCAAGTACATCGGCACCCACGGTACCGGCTGGGAGACCTTGCTCCACTACGGCAACACCTCCCTGCTCAGCGACCGAGTCCTGTTCGCCACCGACAACATGATCCCCTTCGACCGAGCCGTCAGCGAACTCCAGGACCTGCCCCTCAAGGACCACGTCAAGGAGGCCTGGCTCGGAACCAACGCCGCGCGCCTCCTGGCGCAGGTCGAGGAGCGCCTGGCCGCGATCTGAAGTCACCCGGGCAAGCCCGCCCGAACGCTCGCTACCATTGCCCCTGAACAGGGGCAACGAGCATGACCCAGTTCCTTCGCAACTCCGGCATTGCGGCGCTCATGGTCCTCGCGGCCGCGGCCATGCTGCTCGCGGCCTGCGGCGGCGCAGACGACCAATACGGCGACGATCAGGCCCATGACACCGATGACGCCGCGTCCGCCGAGGTGACGACGGGCGAGCTGTCCGAAGCCGCGCTCGCCGGCGAGAAGCTGTTCTCCGCCAACTGCTCCGCCTGTCACGGGACAACTGCCAACGGAACCAGCCAGGGGCCGCCTCTGGTCCACCAGATCTACGAGCCGAGTCACCACGGCAACGCCAGCTTCGTCATCGCCGTCGCCCGAGGCGTCCGCGCCCACCACTGGGACTTCGGCAACATGCCCGCCGTGCCAAGCCTGGAAATCGAGCAGATTCACCAGGTCATCTGCTACATCCGAGAGCTGCAACTCGCCAACGGAATCATCGACGACGTCCCGACCTCAACCCCGTGCTGATCTCGGCCCCAGTTCCGATGCCCCGCGCTCCGACGCGGGGCCCAGACCTCCCAACCCCGCCAGCCCAACACCGTCCCTCTCAGCAACAATCACAGCCCGCAACCCTTTCTCCCTCTGGAGACCTGCTCGGCGAGAGCGCCGCCCGCCTCTGCGCCTAGGTCGAAGACAGCCCGCATCAGCGATAATCGATCGCGATTGAGATGACAAATTGGATTAGCGCAGCGGCAAACACAGGTCCGTCACCAAGTCAGCCGGGCCGGTATCTCGCGGCGTGTTGCGATAGATCTCCATGCACGGCCGATCGTCTAGCTCCTCCCCGCTGCGTGGCAGCCACAGCCCGTAGACCAGCCGATACGCCTCGGGTAAGCCGTCGTAGGGTCCGCGAACGCGGAAGACGGCGTATCGCCCGGCCGCGATCCAGCGGATCGACATGTCCGCTGGCAGCGAGACGTCTGCCTGAATCTCGATGCAAGCGTCGGAGCGCAAATGCTCGCAGTCCATCTCATCCGGATCGTCGTAGGACATACTGAATATCTTGCCGGTCGGCACATCCGAGTCGGCAAACCAATCCAACAGACGCTCGAACTGCGAGCCGACCTCGTTGTACGGACCGACATGACGGATCGTTGCGGCCCGCATGCCTGGTAGGGCCTCTACCCGAACCTCCAGCGACACTTCACCGCCGGGGGGATCGAACGCCACAAGTAGTCGCAGCGGATCGAACCTCACCCTCGCCATCGGGCTGGCGAATGTCGGCGGAGGCCACACCGTCCGATAACGGCTTGGACTGATCCCGCAGCCACGCCGGAAGGCCCGTGAGAACGCCTCCTCGGAGCCGTAACCCGCCTCGAGTGCCGACTCGAGTACTGACACACGCTCGTGCCGCAAGCGATACGCCGCTCGCTCGAGACGCAATCGGCGCACCAGCTCCAGCACCGACTCGCCCGTCATCGCCCGAAAGATCCGCTGAAAGTGGTAGCGGGAAAACCCGGATTGAGTGACGACATCCTCCACAGTGCAGCGAACGTCGAGGTGGTCGACGATGAAATCGATCGAAGCGCTCACCTGCTCGTAGTACGTCTGCGCGGTTGCCGAGTGCATGCGCCACCCCGCACGACAGCCTACCAATCCGCCTGCCCGTGAACTCCTCGCTCTCAGCGCTCGGATGTCGGTCGCAGCGGCACGCAGAGGTCGGTTACGAGATCTTCGGGCGCGGTATCGAGCGGCGAGTTGCGATAGATCTCCATCGACGGCCGGTCGTCCATCGCCTCTCCACTGTTCGGGAGCCACGTGCCGAACAGGTATCCGTAGGCCTCGGGCATCTGCTCGTACGGACCACGGAGTGTGTACACCGCGTATCGACCCGATGGAATCCGATCGAGCACTATCCCTGCGGGCGGATCGGCATCGGTTTGCAGTTCGGCACAGGCATCCCAGCGTCGTCGTTCTACAGGTGTCACTTCAGGATTGTCATGTTCCAGCGTGATCGTGCGGACGGGAGCGGCGCCGATCGTGACGACCCATCCCATTAGCCGCTCGAAACACTCACCGAGCCCACTCTGATCGCCGACGTGGCGGATGCGCGCGACTCCGATCTCCTCAATCTCCTCGATCCGGACGTCCATGCCGGCACCTCTTTCACCGCGCTCCGTGCGACGAACTCTCCGCTGCACTCGATGGCAGCGTCGCACTGAGGTCGCGTTACCACCTGACCGCGCGTGCTCACTTCCGTACCTCATCCGAATAGCCGGCGGCGCGGATCGATCCTGGTCCATTCAACGGCAATGCTCCGTCCAATGATTCCAGGTTGCCCACGTCAAGTACCGGACCGTGTCCTGAGCCCCGTTCGATGCTCCGCGCCCCGCCTGCCCCCGGCCTGACCGGGGGACGTGGGGCCCAGAGCACCCAACTCCATCCCCCAACTCCCTCTCCCTCTGGGAGAGGGCTGGGGTGAGGGTCCCCCAAACCGACAACCAGACAACACATCGGTTCGACATCCTCCCACACAGAACATATACTTCAATCACATATACGAACAAAGGAGCGACTCTATGTCATACCCCAACTTCCCCAACGCCGCACGCCGTGCACGCATCCTCGAAGCGAACCAGCACCGGCAACAGGGACTCACCCTCCGCCAGATCGGCAAAACCATGGGCTGCGCCCACTCCACCGTCGCCGGATACCTCCGCGACTTCGAGCTCTTCCGGCTCGACCTCATGGCCGAACTCGCCGCCGACCAGATCGTCACCAACGCAATCCAGCTCGCCGATGTCGAATCCGAGCACTTCGACCGCCGCCTGGCCGCCGTGCGCGAGTACCGCCTGCTGCTCAGCGCCCTGCCCGAGATGCGCCGCGACGAGCGCGTGCGCGCCAAGGAATTGACCAACGGCTTCCTCCAGGTCGATCGCTACGGCAATCGTTACCCCGTGCCCAACCGCATGTTCCCGCTCACCGAGGAAGAACAGCGGCAGTCCCTCGAGCCCCCCGCCAGACTCCCCGCCGGACGCCCCGATCCCGACGTCCCCCTCTACTGCCCGCCGTTGCCCCAGCCGGCGCCCGTCGAGACCGACGCGCCCGTCGCGATCGACGAGACCGGCCCGTCCGAGCAGGTCGAGCAGACCGACCAATCCGAGCAAATCCGAACGGAATCGAACAAAACCGAACAGGAATCCACCCCGGACCCAGTCCAGGACGGCACTTCCGCCAATTCCGGCCAAAATTCCGGCCAACATGCCCCCGACCCGTCCATCCAGGCCCTCCAGGAGGCCATCAAACGCGTCGAGCGCGAGCTCGAAATCCACTGCCTGCCCCGAGACTGGCTCAACGACTACCCCGAACACAACCCCGGACACCCCGCACGAGCCAAAGCCCTCAGGCTGGTCAAGAAGAAGGAGGAACTGGAGGCCCAACTCGCCGCAGCCGCCGCCTGACCAGTTCCCTCTCCCCGAGGGAGAGGGTTAGGGTGAGGGCCCTTCCAGGGGTGAGAGCCCCCGGAGGTGAGGGCCCTCCGCGGGAGAGGGCCCTCCGGGGATGAGAGCCCTCCGACGGTGGCGCGCGTTAGCCCACGACGCCTGCTTCGCGGAGCTCGGCGATTGCCTCCGGCGGCCGGCCGATCTCCTCCAGCAGCGCGTCCGTGTCCTGACCCAGCTCGGGGCCCAGGCACTTGACCCGGCCCTGCGCGCCGTTGGCCCGGATTGGCGAACCGACCGTGCGCAGGGTCCCGTAGCGCGCGTCCTCGAAATCGACGATGTACTCGTTGGCCGCCGCCTGCTCGTCGCGGGCGATCATCGGGTAGTCCTGGATCAGCGTGCTCGGCACCTCTTCCGCGTCGAAGCGCAACGGCCATTCCGCCGCCGGACGCGTGGCGATCACCGCCGCGACTTCCTCGCGCAGCTCGTCCAGGTTCGCGTTGCGCTCGGCCAGCGTGGCAAACCGATCGTCCGTGACCAGGTCCTCGCGTTCCAGCGCCCGGCACATCGGCACCCAGCGATCGGTGATGTAGCCGACGAACAGCCACTCGCCGTCCGAGCCCTGCGCCTGCAGCGTGAACATGTTCGAGATCGGCATGTTGCGCGCCGAGGGCACGATGTTGCCGTTGGCCAGCGCATTGATCGCCGGCGCCCGACCCCAGATCTGGCTGCCATAGAGAGAGGTCTGCACCAGTTGTCCCTCCCCCGTCCGCTCGCGCGCGACCAGCGCGCTGGCAATCGCGAAGGCGAAGATCATCCCGCCGGTCTGGTCCGGATCGGGCGCGGCGACGTTGGCGTAGGGCTGCTCGCCCTTGACCCCGTTGGCCCACATCCCGCCCCCGGCCGCCCCGGCCACCGAGGCCCAGGAGGTCGACCTGGCCCGCGGCCCCTGCGGACCGAACCCGCTGGCGCTCGCGTAGACCAGCTTCGGATTCCGTTCCCGCAGGTCGTCCCAGCCCAGCCCCAGCCGCTGCATCACACCCGGCTTGAAGTTCTCGGTCACCACGTCGACCCGCGTGACCAACTCGTAGATCAGTTCGCGGCCCTCGGCCGAGCGCAGGTCCACGGCGATGCTGCGCTTGCCCCGATGGTGCGTGTGGAAGTACTGCGAGAAGCCGTCCGCCCGCTTGCCGACGTGACGCGACGGATCGCCGACTCCGAGCCGCTCGACCTTGATCACTTCGGCGCCCAGGTCGGACATCAGCACCGTCGCCGACGGGCCCTGCTGGAACTGGGTGAAGTCGAGCACGCGAATGCCCTCAAGTAATGGTCGCGTCATGGTTGTCAATCCTTCGAGTCGCGTTCAGGTCGAACAGTTCGGTCGGATGTTGCGAATATACGCGCCTGTCCAAGAGGCGGCGCGTCCGATGGCGCGCTACGCAGACGGCTCGTCCCACGGGTTGAGGATGTCGACTCCCAGACCCTCGAAGTCTTTGACGTTTCGTGTCACGAGCGTGAGGTCGTTGGCAATCGCGGTTCCGGCTATCAGCGCGTCGCTCACACTGATCGGCCGACCAGAGGTTCGGGCGTTCGCACGCACTTGTGCGGCCGAGTTTGCAGCAGCTCGATCAAGCGGCAGTACCTGGTGCTGATACCTCGAAACAAACTGCTGGTGCGATGCGTGTATTCGATTTCTGCGCGCGCCATGGGGGAGCAGTTGCACTCCGTACTCGAGCTCGTGCAAGACGACGGAACAGAGCCACACGTCTGTACGACGGCTCAACGTCGCCATAACTCGCGGGTTAGGATGCTCTGCTGTCAATTCCGAGATGACGTTCGTGTCATAGAGCAGCTCGTTCACGAGTCATCCAGATCGGCAGCGTCCAACGCAGCCCATTGTTCTTCAGTCCAATCGGCGTAGAACGGCGGCCTCTCTGGCGCGTCGGAACGAGGAATCTCGGAATACATGCCTCGCGGCATCCGTTCGAGGAGCCACTGACCCATCGGCATCCGCTCTTCCTCGCGTGTAGGCTCTTCCCGATTCAGCCAGACGTCTTCGGGCACGACGACGTAGCCCTTGCGCGCGCCGATTCGCTGGGGACCCTCGCTCTCCGATAGCCGCAGAACCTCGGAGAGTTTGGCTTTCGCCTCGGCAATCGTCCAGACCTTGCCATGACTGGCGTCTTGTGAGTGTCGCGTGGCCACGCTTGCCTCCTGAACTAGTCCAGACTAGTCCTTGTGGACGCGAGTGGGCGGCAGACGGCGCATGACCTCGCCGACGCGGGCGGCCTAGTCGGCCAGGGCCGGCTCCTTCGACTCGCTCATCGTGAAGCCGGTGTAGCCGTCGGACGCGATCTGGTCGCAGTGCTCCCGGTAGGCGCCGACGCCGCCGGCGTAGGGCATGAACACGCGCGGCTTGCCGGGAATGTTGGCGCCCAGGTACCACGAGTCGGCCAGCATGTACATCGTCTGCTCGGCGACGTCGTTGACGTGCTGCACCCACTCGTCCTCGGCCTGCTGCTCCACGTCGACGACGTCGACGTCGTGCTCGCGCAGGTACTCGACGAAGTCCGAGATCCATTCGACGTGCTGCTCGATCGAGACCGGCATGTTGCTCAGCACCGAGGGCGAGCCCGGTCCGGTGATCATGAACATGTTGGGGAAGTTGGCCATCGCCAGACCGAGGTAGGTCTTCGGACCGTCGCTCCACTTGTCGCGCAGCTCGGCGCCGTTGCGACCGCGGATGTCCATGCGCAGGAAGGTGCCGGTCATCGCGTCGTAGCCGGTCGCGAAGACGATGACGTCGAACTCGTACTCCTGCCCGTCCGACGTGCGCAGGCCGTTCGGCGTGATCTCCTCGATCGGGAAGTGGCGGATGTCGACCAGGTCGACGTTGTCGCGGTTGTAGGTGTCGAAGTAGTTCGTGTCGATCAGCGCGCGCTTCGAGGCGAACGGGTGGTCGCGGGGCAGCAGCTTCTCGGCCGTCTCCGGGTCGTCGACAATCTCGCGAATCTTGCTGCGGATGAACTCCGAGGCGGTGTCGTTGGCCCGCCGGTCGAGCGCGATGTCGGCGTAGGAGCCGAGCATGAAGTGGAAGCCGCCCTTCTGCCAGAGCCGCTCATAGGTCTCCAGCCGCTCCTCGTCGCTCACCTCCAGTGCCGAGATCTCGGAGGCGTCGTAGGGGAATCCCGCCGCCGTGCGCCGCGCCTCTTGCAGGATCTCGCGGTAGTTGGCCTTGACTTCCTTGAGGAAGGCCTGATCGACGGTCCCGTGCTGGGCCGGGATCGTGTACTGCGGCGTGCGCTGGAAGACCGTCAGGTGCTCGCTCTCGCGGGCGATCACGGGAATCGACTGGACGCCGCTCGAGCCGGTGCCGATCACGGCGACCCGCTTGCCCTCGAACTCCACGCCCTCGTGCGGCCAGGCGCCGGTGTGGTGCCACTCGCCCTCGAACGACTCGAGTCCCGGAATCTTGGGAATCTGGCCGGTCGAAATGCAGCCGATCCCGGTGATCACGTACTGCGCCGTAACGCGGTCGCCCTGGTCCGTCTCGACCTCCCAGAGGCCCGAGTCGTCGTTGAAGTGGGCCGCCGTGACGCGCGTGTTGAACTGAATGCCGCTGCGCAGGTCGAAGCGATCGGCGACATGGTTCAGGTAGCGCAGAATCTCGGGCTGCTCCGGATACTTGCCGCTCCAGTTCCACTCCTGCAGCAGGTCGTCGTCGAAGGAGAAGCAGTAGACGTAGCTCTCCGAGTCGCAGCGCGCGCCCGGATAGCGGTTCCAGTACCAGGTCCCGCCGACGCCGTCGCCGGCCTCGTAGACCTGGGTCGTCATGCCCAGGTCGTCGCGCAGTTTCTTGAGCATGTAGAGCCCGGAGAACCCGGCTCCGATCACGACAGCGTCGACATGCTTGGTGGCAGTGGTGTCCGGCATCTTCAGTCTTCTCTCCGCCTCGAACCTGGCTCGATCCGAGGCCTGCAAAGTAGTTCGGCGCTGCGAAACGCCCCGATCAGCGCGAGTCTACTACCTCGCGGCCGCGAGCTGCTTGACCACCACCGCGCGGATCGCCTTGACCACGTGCTGGAAGCCTCGCTCGCTGCCCGGCAGCATCAACAGCGTGAAGAAGCCGTGCATCTGACCCTTGTGCCGCTGGAAGTTGACCGGCACGCCGGCCTCTTCCAGCCGCTTGGCATATGCCTCGCCCTCGTCGCGCAGGACGTCGTGCTCGGCGGTCAAGACGACCGCGGGCGGCAGCCCCGACAGGTCGTCGGCCCGCAGCGGCGAGGCGTCGGGCTCGGATCGCTGCGCCGGGTTGGGCACGTAGTGGTCCCAGAACCAGACCATCGCCTCGCGGGTCAGCAACAGCTCGTTCTCCGGATCCAGGTACGAGGCGCGGTCAAAGTCGGCGTCGGTCACGGGATAGATCAGGATCTGCAGGGCAATCTCGGGTCCGCCCCGATCGCGGGACCGCCGAGCCACGACGGCCGAGAGGTTGCCGCCCGCGCTGTCCCCGGCCACGAATACGGGTACCTCGCCGCCGGCGATCTCCTGCAGATGCGCGGCCGTCCACTCGAGCGCCGCGTAGCAGTCGTCGGCGGCGGTCGGGTAGCGGTGCTCGGGCGCCAGCCGGTAGTCGACGTTGACCACGGCGCAGGAGGTTCGCTCGGCCAGCTTGCGCGCCATTGTGTCGGTCTCGTCGATCGAACCAATCACCCAGCCGCCGCCGTGGTAGTAGACGATCACGCCGGGCGGATCGTCGTTGGGGACCAGCACGCGCAGATTGAACGATCCGTCGCCCGCGTCGATGGTGTGGTTCTCGACTCGCGCCATCGGCGGCGCCGGGCCGGCCATCTCGGCGAGCGCCCCGCCAAACCCTCGCGCCTCGTCCGGCGTCATCTCGTGCAGAGGCTTGGCGTCGGGGTCCGCGCCCTCGGCCATCATCTGTATGAACATCGTGGTCTGCGGGTCAAGTGCCATGGCGAGCTCCTCCGTCGTCCTGTGTCCGTGCCTGCGCTCAACGCTGCAAGGGTACAAGTCGCGCCCGCCGCGCTCAGGAGGTCGAGCTCGAGTGCGTCTGCCAGGCGGAGCGAAGTCTGCCTCGCTCCCTGGGAATGCGGGGCAGCAGCATGAACGCTCCGAATCCCAGCGGCCCGGCGATTGCGAACGCGGCCAGGATGCCGATCTTGCTGTGCTTGAGCAGTTCCGGATCGGCAAACGCGAGGTCGGCCACAAACAGCGCCACGGTGAAGCCGATCCCGGCCACGAGGCCGATCGCCCAGATGCCCTGCCAGGTCACTCCCGCCGGTCGCCCGGCTCCCAGTTTGACCGCCAGCCAGGTCGCGCCGACCAGTCCCAACGGCTTGCCCACTACCAGCCCGATGATCACGCCCCAGGTGACGCCGCTGGAGAACGCGTCGCTGACGCCTTCGGGATCGAAGTGCACGCCCGCGTTGGCCAGCGCAAAAGCCGGCACGACCAGGAACGCGACCCAGGGGTGAAGCTGATGCTCGAGCCGATCGACATGCGGCACCGCGTTGCTGCTCAGGTCGCTCAGACCAAGCAGCGCGTCCACGACCTGGTCGTGGCCGAGCTGGCTCTCGGGAGCGCGGTCGCCGGTGCTGAAGCGATCCAGCAGGCGTCGCGCGGCGCGGACAAACCCGTCCAGCGGGACCGGCGGCCTCCAGGGCGTGAGAAAGCCCAGCGCCGCCCCGAGCGTCGTCGGGTGGATCCCGGACTCGAGGATCGCGCCCCAGGCCACCAGCCCCACGGTGGCGAACACGATCATGTTGCGCACGCCGAGCCGGTAGAGCAGCAGCATCGACGCGACCAGCGCGCAGGTCAGCAGCACCTGCAGGACTTGCACGTCGGCCGAGTAGAACACCGCCACGACGAAGACGGTCCCGATGTCGTCAACGATCACGAAGGTCAGCAGCATCGCCCGCAAGCCGATCGGCACCCGCGAGGCGAAGAGCGTAGCGATCCCCAGCGCGAACGCCACATCCGTCGCCATCGGAATCGCCCAGCCTTCGCGCGCCTCCGGTCCCTGCGCAATCAGCAGGAAGATGGCCAGCGGCAGCAGCATGCCCCCGATCGCCCCGGCAATCGGCGCCGCCATCACTCGTGGATCGGACAGTTCGCCGATCGTGATCTCACGCTTGATCTCCAGTCCAATCACGAAGAAGAACAGCACCATCGCCACTTCGTTGACCCAGAAGTGGAGCGAGCCCTCGACCGCCCAGATCGCGAGGTCGATGCTGATGTTGGCGTTCAGCAACCGCTCGTACTCGTGGTTCCAGGGCGAGTTGGCCCAGACCAGGGCGACCGCCGCGGCGATGATCAGCAGGACGGCGCTGGAGCTCTCGGTCTGGATGAACTCCTGCACCGGCCGCACGAACATGAACAGCCGAGCACGGCCGAACGTCCGGCGCGGATCCAGGTGGTGCAGGGTGCGGCTGAACATGCGGCTACGCTATGCGAACACGCAACAGGGGATGAGAGTCGGTCAGCCGCGCAGTATCCGTTGCGTCAACAATGCCTGCATATCCCGCCTCCCGTCGGAGATCAGGTGCACCACGACCGCATCTCCGACGACTTCATAGATGATGCGGTAGGGCTTGAAGTGGACTTCTTGGAAGGCCTGCTCACCGAGTTCCGCCGCCTCTCTGACGATGGACCCGCGATTCGGCAACTCAGACAGAGTTTCAATCACTCGTCTGATTGAGCGCGTGACATACAGTGCCCGTTCGGCGGAATCCTGGCCCTCGATGTACTCGCCGATGCCCTCCAAGTCGTCTTCTGCGTGAGCGGCAAGACGAATGCGGTAGCGGCTCACCCGCCGGACCATCGGCGCTCCAGGCGGTCGAAGACCTCTTCCGCCGGCTTGGTCTTGCCCTCTTCCACCTGCTTGCGTCCGAGCGCCAGAATCTTCATCAACGCGAGCGCTTCCTGCTGCTCTTCGTAACGCTCGTAGTCGATCAACACCGCCTTGGCCTCGCCGTTCTGGGTAATGATGTACGGCCCGGGTTCTTCGGCGATGGTGCGCATAATCTCGGCGGCATTCGCCTTGAAGTAGCTGATCGGTTTGATCTTCGCCATGGGAGTTCTCCTTGCCGACTGAATCTAGACTAAATCATGTCCACACACTTGATCATCTACGCGTGCAGCGCTTCGCCACGGTGCAGGCGCGCGGCGGTCTCGTAGGTCTGGCCCATCGAGCGCACCGTTGGCGCGTGCGCGGTGAGGAAGCGGCTGGCTCCGATCAACACATCGTCCGCCTCGGGTCTGCCGGCGAAACGATCGACCAGACGCAGAGCCGCGTCGTAGATCTGGAACGAGTGAAAGCCGGCGTCCTCGCGCAGCAGCGCGGTGCCAAGTGTGCGCGCGACCTCGTCCTGCTGGCCGGCGGCGAGCAGATCGGCGACCGCTTGCGCCGTCTCGTCGACCTGCTGCTGACGGTCGAAGTGTCCGAGCAGACCGTCGGTCGAGGTCGAGCCGCCATTGGGCTCGGGCCGCGGCTGCCGCGGCATGTTCAGGAACCGCTCCAGGTACACCGAAGCGGCGCCGTCAAGGATGGCGCGGGCCAGTTCCCGCGAGGGCGCCCGCTGCATCGCCCGATCGACCGCGTTCGTGTACGTGAACGTGTGGTGGACCGTGTTCCAGTCGCCGAACTCGTTGGAGATGTGGAAGTGCATCGGCCGCCGCGCGGCGGCGTAGGCGACCGTCGCGCTCAACTCACCGAGAGGAGCGCCGGCGCGGGCCGCGTCGACCATCCGGCGCAGCGAGCGGTCGGGCGGATCGTCAAGGATCGACTCCGCCAGCGGTCGGTGCTCGTCCCAGGACTCGTTGCGTTCGCCGCCGACTGCCAACGCCTCGTCCAGCGCCTCCCCCGCTTCCTCCAACAGCTTCGGCAAGTCGACCGGGTGCTGCCAGGCCGAGGTCTCCTCCATCCGCTGCGCGTCGGTGATCGTCGGGATCACCGAGCTGAGCACGTCGGGCGCCGTGTCCCAGCCGACTACATCGAGCAGCTCGCAGGCCTTGTTGGCGAAGTCGAGCGTGTGCCCGACATCCATGAAGGTGTGATCGGTCGACGCGGCGAAGAGCAGGTCGGCGAGCTGCGCCTCGTCCAGGCCGGCGACGGCCGCCGTGCGCAGGCAGCGCTCTGCCGCGTTGCGCGAGCGCACCTCGGCGAATCGACGGAACCAGGTGCGGAACTGTTGCGGCCGCTGCTCGTCAGTGTTGAGCGGCGCAATGTCGAAGTCGGGCGGTTGACCCTGCACGCTGCGTGCGACATGCACCACGCCGTGATAGAGCGCGCGCGGGCGGTCGGCGGGATCGAGATACCGCTGCACATTGGCCATCGCGGTCAGGATCGAGAGACCGCTGGACCAGCCGGCGGCGCGATTCTTGACGCCGAAGCGCGCTGCTTCTGCCAACACCAGGTCCTCGCGTCCCGCCTCGCAGAGACCGATCACCGACTTGGCGATGACCAGTGAGAGATTCTGCTCCAGGCCTTCGGAGAGCTTGCGCGTGTGATGCGCGATCGCTTCCTCTTCCTGCGGTTCCGGGTCGAGCCAGACGACGCCGTCGCGCACTTCCGCGCGGAAGGCCGCCACATCGTCGGCGAAGAGATCGAACGCGCAACCGCCGGCGAGGTCGAATTTGGCATGATGCCAGTGACAGGTCAGGATTCCGTCTGCGACCGTCCCCTGGCTGAGCGGAAAGCCCATGTGCGGACAGCGATTGTCGACGGCGAAGACCCGGTCGCGGTGCCAGAACACCGCGACCGTGCGCTGTCCCGTGGAGATCACCTGCACCCCGTCTTGCCGCAATTCCTCGAGCGAGCAGACTCGTACCGTGGCGTTCATGCGGGCCCTCCAATCCTGATCCGAAGGCTATCGACGCGGAATCGGGGAGGTGGCGTGGATTCGGGTAGCCTGCCCAGGCTGAGCAGAGGTCAACGCCGGGAAGGACGAGCGGTGACGGTCCCAGGCTCTCGACTCACTCGCCCGATCGAGCCGATGCCGTTGGAGGTCGAGTCCGCGCTGATCGAGAGTGGACTCACGGAGGCTTACCGCGCCCGTCCCGACTACCAGCGGAACGATTACCTCGGCTGGATCAACCGGGCCAAGCGAGCGGAGACCAAAGAGCGCCGCCTGCAACAGATGCTGTCCGAGCTGGAGCAAGGCGATGTCTATATGAAGATGGATTGGCGACCCGGCCGCTCCGGCTGACTCTCCGGTCCCTTCTGCCCAGGGGCTCGCTACTTCACGCCGCAGAGACGAACGAACATGCGAACACCCGTTAGACTCCCTACCGATCTACCGTCGCCAGATGAGGCTCAATCACCATGTCCAACGACACCCCCACGATCGACTGCCAGGTCCACGCCTACGACCGCAACGACGAGAACAACTACCGCGCGGTGCTGGCCGGTCCGGCGACCGTGACCGGCGAGCAGATGGTCGCGGCCATGGACGCGGCCGGCGTCGACGGCGCGCTGTTGATTTCGCCGTTCACGATCTACGGCTACGACTCCAGCTACTGCGAAGGCGTCGCCGAGCGTTACCCCGACCGTTTCGGGCTGATTGCCCCGTTCGATCCCAACTCGCCGACCGTCGGGGCGGATGTCGAGGCATGGGCCGAACGCCCGGGCGTGGTCGGGGCGCGGGTGGTGCTGAACTTCGAGTCGGTCGGCGCGGACCACGCCGGCGTCAATGCGATCATGTCGGCCGGCGGCGCGACGGGCATCCCGATCAATGTGCTCTGCTGGCAGCATCTGCCCGAATTGCGCGCCTACGCGCAGCGCCATCCCAATACCCAGCTCGTGATCGATCACGTCGGCCTGCAGCAGCCGTTTCAACCGCCGCCGCCCGACGATCCCTGGGCGGACATTGAGCAGGTCATGGCGTTGGCCCAGTTCGACAACGTGGCGATCAAGATCTCCGGCGCCTGCACGCTCTCGCACCAACCGTTCCCGTATCCGGACATCTGGGCGCCGCTGCGACGCATCTTCGAGGCCTACGGCTTCGACCGCTGCATGTGGGGTACCGACTGGACCCGCGCGACCAATCTGCTCACCTTCGAGCAGGGCGTCGAGGCGTTCCGCCAGACAGACACGCTGTCGGACGACGAGCGATCGGCCCTGATGGGCGGAACGCTCCAGCAGATTTACGGCTGGTCGCCCGGAGGCGCTGAGTAAGGAGTTGGGCGGCGATGGCAAACGTTCAGGACGTTCTTACTGAGCTTGAGGAAGCCGGCACCGCTCAGAATCGCAAGGTGTACGCGCGGCACGGCGCAGCACAGCCCATGTTCGGCGTGAGCTACAAGGAGTTGGGACGGATCGGCAAGCCGCTGAAGATCGACCACAGACTCGCCGTCGAGCTCTGGCGCAGCGGCAACCACGATGCGCGTGTGTTGGCGCTGCGCATCGCCAATCCGACGGCAATGACCGCGGCGCTGGTGCTCGACTGGCTGGCCGACGTGGACAACTACATCCTGGTCGAGGGCCTGGGCAAGCTGGTCGCGCAGTCGCCGGTCGCCCGGTCGATCTCCGACCGGCTCCGCGACGATCCCGAGGAGTGGCCGGCATCGCTGGGCTGGTTCATCGTCGCCTGCAGCGCGGAGCGAGACGAGCTGTGGACTGCGGACGAGCTGGAGGCGCTGGTGCGGCAGATCAACGACGAGATCGAGGCTCGGCCGAACCGCGTCCGCCATGAGATGAACGGCGCGCTGATCGCGATCGGGCTGCGTGACCAGGACCTGCGCCGGGCGGTGTTGGAGACCGCGTCGCGGATCTGTCCGGTCGAGGTCGACCACGGCGAGACCGGCTGCAAGACGCCCGATGTGGCGCCCTACATCGAGCGCACGCTGGCGCGTCGGGAGGCCCAGGCAGCCCGCAAAGCCGAGCGATCCCGCGCCCGGACCGCCGCCCCTGCCTAGCTGTACAACGCAGGGAACGCGAACCGACACACTCATCAGCGGCCTGATAAGCCATTGACGTTCTCTATCGAATACCCGGTGTGAATCCTATTGTTCAGTCAAGGGTGTGCGCTCCAGAGACATCTGGCTACATTGGGCGCGATGTCGGTCGCGAGATCGAGTCGGAGGAGTCGTGCGGTGCTGACACAGCTCACGTTGCGCGAGCGCCATCTTGAACTGGGCGCGCGGTTCGCCCCATTCGCCGGCTGGGAAATGCCGCTCCAGTACGAGGGCATCGTGGCCGAACACCGCGCCGTGCGCGAGCGCGTCGGCGTGTTCGACGTCTCCCACCTGGCCCGCGCCTGGGTCGAAGGTCCTGAGGCAGCCGAACTCTTGCGTTCGGTCACGACGTTTGACGTCACATCCCTGGCCGCAGGCAAGGCTCACTACTCGCTGTACTGCAACGAGACGGGCGGCATCGAGGACGATGTCTTCATCTATCACCTGCCGGGCGATCGCTGGCTGGTGATCCACAACGCCGCCAATGCCGATGCCGACTTCGAGCGCCTGCGCGCGGTTGCGGGCGGCGCGGCCTCGGAAGTGACGCCGGAGACCGTCATGCTGGCCGTGCAGGGACCAGATGCGGTGAGGCTGTTGGGCAGCGTGCTCGGTGAGGGGTTCGCCGCACTTGAGCCGCGCGATTGCGCCGAGTTGCGCTGGCAGGGGACATCGGTGTTGGTCGCCCGCACCGGATACACGGGCGAGGACGGCGGCGAGTGCATCGTGCCTGCCGGCCATGCCCAGGCGTTGTGGGACGCATTGATCGCGGGCGGAGCGGCGCCTGCCGGTCTGGGCGCCCGGGACTCGTTGCGGCTCGAGGCGGCGCTGCCGCTGCACGGCAACGACATCGACGCCACCACCCATCCATATGAGGCCGGCCTCGGATTTGCCGTCACGCTGGACGACGGCGCGCCGTTTACGGGCCGCGAGGCGATGGTTCAGGCCAAGGCTGAGCCTCGCGCTCGACGCCTGGCCCATCTCGCCGCTCGCGCCCGCGGCGTGCTCCGCGCCGGCTACGAGCTCCGCGAGCCGGGCGGCGACTGCGCGCTCGCGGTCCTGACCAGCGGCGGACACAGTCCCAGCCTCAGAATCGGTATCGGAATGGCGTATCTGCCCACCGATCTGGCCGCGACCGGAACCATGCTGGAAGTCGACGTGCGCGGCCGCGCGCTCCCCGTGGAGGTCGTGCGCCGGCCGTTCTACCGCAAGCCGAAGGGATGACGATGGATTACGAGACTCCCGAAGATCTGCTGTACACCGAGGACCATGAGTGGCTGCGCCGCGAGACCGAGCAGGCGGACGAAGTCACGATCGGCATCACCGACTTCGCCCAGGAGCAGGTCGGCGACGTGGTCTACCTGGAACTGCCGGCCGACGGCACAGCCCTGACCGCCGGCGCACCGTTCGGAGAGATTGAGTCGGCCAAGACCGTCGCCGAGCTGTTCGCGCCGGTCAGCGGCGAACTTGTCGCTTCCAACGCCGAGCTCGAGGATCGGCCCGAGCTGGTCAATGAGTCGCCCTACGGGGACGGCTGGATCGTCCGAGTGCGCGTCTCCGACGCGGCTGAGCTCGACGGGCTGATGGACGCCGAGGCGTACCGCGCGCAGCTCCCGGAGGACTAGCGTGTCGTCGCCGCATCCATACATCCCAGCGACGGACGCCGATCGTGCGCTCATGTTGGAGCGGATCGGGGCCGCGAAGCTCGACGATCTCTTCGACGACTTGCCCGATTCGCTGCGGGACCCGGAAATCGCGTTGCCGCCGGCGCTGACCGAGCCGGAGCTGATTGCGCTGCTGTCCGAGCGCGCCGCCGACAATGCCGCGCCGTCGCGCCCCAGCTTTCTCGGCGCGGGCGCATACCGGCGCTCGGTCCCGTCGGTCGTCTCCCACTTGATCAGCCGCTCTGAGTTCGTCACCGCCTACACGCCTTATCAACCGGAGATCAGCCAGGGCACCCTGCAGTCGGGGTTCGAGTTCCAATCGGTCGTCTGCGAACTGACCGGCATGGACGTGGCCAACGTCGGCCTCTACGACGTCGCCAGCGCGACGGCCGAAGCATGTCTGATGGCCGCACGCGCGACGAAGCGCGGCGCGGTAGCGGTGCTCGAACCGATCCACCCCGGCACCGTTGACGTGGTGCGCACCTATGGCCGCGGACCCGGACTGAGGATCGACTCCATCGCATCCCCGGATGCGGTCGGCGAGGGGCACGCCTGTCTCGTCGTCCAGCAGCCCGATTTCCTCGGTGCGATCCTCGACCTCGAACCGTTTGCCGAAGCTGCGCACGACGTGGGGACCTTGCTGGTGACGGTCGCCGATCCGTTCGCGCTCGGCTTGCTGCGTGCGCCGGGCGACGCCGGCGCGGACATCGTCACCGGCGAGGGTCGAGACCTGGCCGGCGCCACTGCCTTCGGCGGACCGTCGTTGGGACTGTTTGCGGCGCGCTCCCAGTTCCTCCGCCAGATGCCCGGGCGCATCGTCGGCCGGACGCGAGAAGTAGCAGGCCGCGAGGGCCGCGAGCCGCGAACCGGGTATGTGCTCACGCTGCAGGCTCGCGAACAATTCATCAGGCGCGAGCGCGCCACCTCGAACATCTCGACCGCTCAGGCGCTCATCGGGCTCGCCTTCACGATCGCCGTTCAGGCGCTGGGCCCGCAGGGTCTGCGCGCGTCTGCCGAACTCTGCTACCAGCGCGCGCACGACACCGCCCGCCGTGTCGCCGCGATTCCCGGCTTCGATGTCCCCGAGCGCGGCCCCTGGTTCCAGGAATTTCTCGTCCGCGGCCCGCTGCCGGCCCAACGACTGGCCGGCGAGCTGTCGGCGCGCGGGATCACGCCGGGTCTGGACGTGTCGCATCGGGCGGAGCCGGAGACCGCCGATGCGCTGCTCTGCTCGGTGACTGAGGCGACGCCCGATTCTCATGTCGACGCCCTGATCAACGCCTTGACGGAGATCGGAGCGCAGGCATGAGCGGATACCTGCCGGTGGCAGAGGACTTCGGCTCGCGGCTGAGTTTTGACCGCGGCGAGCCGGGACGCCGAGCGGTTGATGTGCCGAGCTGGAACGGTGCAGCGTCGCCGCTACTCGATGCCCACCTGCTGCGCGACTCGCTGCGCTTGCCGGAGATGAGCCAGGGCGAGCTGGTCCGCTACTACACCGCGCTCTCGACGCGGAACTACGGGATCGACTCGGGCACCTACCCGCTCGGTTCCTGCACAATGAAGCTCAATCCCAAGGTCAACGACCTGATCGCGTCGCTGCCCGGCTTCGCCGACGCGCACCCGCTTGCGCGCGAGGAGGACATGCAGGGCACGCTGAGGAGCCTGCTCGAACTGCGCGACGGCCTGGCCGAGATCACCGGACTGCCGGCCGTCAGCCTCGCCCCGGCTGCCGGGGCGCAGGGCGAGTTCGCCGGCGTGCTGATGATCACGGCCGCACTTGAGGACCGCGGTGAGCTGCAGCAGCGCCGCCGAGTTCTCGTGCCCGACTCCGCCCACGGCACCAACCCGGCCACGGCCGCGATGGCTGGATTCCAGGTCACGCAGATTCCCACGGCGGACGACGGCTCGCTCGATCGCGCCACGATCGAGCGGGAGCTGGACGAGACGGTTGCCGGCGTCATGGTGACCGTGCCCAACACGCTGGGTTTGTGGGAGCGGGGCATCGAAGAGGTCGCCGAACTGATTCACGACGCCGGCGCATACCTCTACGCCGACGGCGCCAACCTCAACGCGATCATGGGTCGGGTGCGCTACGGCGACCTGGGCTTCGATGTCGCCCATCTCAATCTGCACAAGAGCTTCAGCACGCCCCACGGCGGCGGCGGCCCCGGGGCGGGACCGGTCTGCTGCTCCGAGGAGCTGGCGCCCTATCTGCCCACCCCGATCCTGGAGCGGTGCGACGACGGCGTCGTGCGGTTGGCGGCGCCCGAGCGCAGCATCGGCAAAGTGCAGCAGTTCCACGGCAACGTCGGCGTGCTGCTGCGCGCGTACGCCTACATGCGCGCCCTGGGACTCGAAGGCCTGCGGGCCGTCTCGGGACAGGCGGTACTCAACGCCAACTACCTGCGCGCTCTGTTGCATGGCCACTACGAGCTGCCCTACGACCGCCCGGTGCTGCACGAGGTCGTGTTTTCCGGCTCGCGCCAGCGCCGCGAGCACGGCGTCCGCACCTACGACATTGCGAAGCGCCTGATCGACCACGGCTTCCATCCGCCGACGGTGTACTTCCCCTTGATCGTCGAAGAGGCTCTGATGATCGAGCCCACTGAGACCGAGCCGCCGGAGGCGATCGAGGCTCTGGCCGCGGCCTTGATTGCGATTGCGCAGGAGTCGGCAGCAGACCCCGACGCGCTTCACGCCGCGCCGACCACCGCGCCCGTCGGCCGCCTTGACGAGACGAACGCCGCCCGCCGTCCCGTCCTCCGCTGGCAACCGCCAGAGAGCTCAGCCTTGTCCGGCTGACCGGCTGACCGGCTGAACGGAGGGACGGTAGTCTGCGATTGGCCGAACGCGAACCGACGAGGAGCCGATGCGATGACTACCCCTGCACTCGACATTGTGGCTTACATGGACAACGAGCACCGTGCCGTGCTTGAGGCGATGCCGATCCGACTGAATCTGGACGACATCCCGGCCACGCGGGAGACGATGGAGGAGCTGCGCGGCTTGTTAATGGCCGCGCCATTGCCGGACAACGTGTCCATCGAGGATCACATGGCGCCGGGTCCGGACGGCGCCCCCGACGTGATGGTTCGCACCTATCGCCCGGCCTCGTTGCCGGCCAACGCCGCGGCGCTCTTCTGGATCCACGGCGGCGGGATGGTGCTGGGCGACGTGGCGATGAACGACCCGTACTGCGCCAATGTCGCCGATCAACTCAACGTGTTGGTGGCGTCGGTCGAGTATCGGCTCGCGCCCGAGCACCCGTTCCCCGCGCCGATCGAGGATTGCTACGCCGGCCTGCGCTGGTTGGCGTCGTCTGCCGACGAGTTCAGCATCGACCGCAGTCGCATTGCCATCGGCGGCGGCAGCGCCGGCGGCGGGCTCGCGGCCGGACTGGCGCTGGTCGCCCGCGATCGCGCTGAAGTCGAGGTGTGCTTCCAGCTGCTCGTCTTCCCGATGCTGGACGACCGCAACACGACTCGCAGCAGTCATGCCATCGCTGACTCCCGAGTCTGGAACCGCGCCGCGAACCTGGCCGGTTGGAACGCCTACCTGTCGGGCAACGCCGGCGGCGACGATGTTTCGCCCTACGCAGCTCCGGCGAGAGCCACGGACCTGTCCGGACTGCCGCCCGCATACATCAACGTGGGCACGCTCGATCTGTTCGTTGACGAAGACATCGCCTACGCGCAGGCGCTGTTGGCGGCCGATGTGCCGGTTGAGTTGCACGTCTACCCGGGCGCATTTCACGGCTCGAACGCCATGGTGCCGAACTCCGAGATCTCGACGCGCTGGAACAGCGACGAACTGGCGGCGCTTGATCGCGCCCTGAACGGACCGCGCTGACCCGGTCACTCCGCGTCGATGCGGCGCTGGATGAACCAGGAGAAGTAGCCGTCGTAGCGGGACTGTATCTCCGGGTTCTTCCAGTCGAAGCCGGTGATGACCTTGCGGCACGAGGCCGCGCCGCAGCCGCAGACCATCTCGTAGGGCTCGTCGTCGGTCATTGCATAGTCGATGTGCAGTTCCTCGCCGGCCCCGATCTCGCGCATGGCGACGAAGACGATCTGCCCCTGCAGACCGAGATTGGGCTCGCAGGAGTGATTGAGGTGCATCATCCCGCCTTCGCGCTCGGCGCGAGTGGTCGGTCCGATAAACAGGTCCTCGGTGATCTGGATCTCGGCCGGTCCCAGCTCAAGCGACACGGCATCTCGTTGAGCCTCGGTCAACACGTAGCCGCCCTTGACGATCACTATCTCGTCGCGCGCGATCGGCTCACGCGCGAACAGGCCGCGGCCGTGTATGCCGCTCTGGCGTTTCTCGATCTTGGGTGAGAACCAGGTCAGATCCATGCGGCGCTCGGCGGAGCGGTCAGTCGACGTCCTTGTTCGGGTTGATCAGGTACTTCTCGCCCGTGGCTCGGCGGTTGTAGACCGCAATGTGCTCGAGGTCGAGCGCTTCCGCCAGCGATATCTCGCTGGCGTACTCGCTGGCGAACGTGGTCGTGACCTCATCCGCGACCCGTTGGCGCAGACGCTCGGCGGCCTCCGGCCCGACGCGCTCGAGGAACGGCGTCAGCAACCAGCCTCCGAGTCCCCAGGCCATGCCGTAGTTGCGATGCAGCACTGTCGGCGAGGTGTCGAGACCGCCGTAGATGTAGACCTGCTTGTGCACGCTGGAGCCGTAGCGGTTGAAGCCGGGGCTGGTCACCCTGGCCGCGGCCTCCATGCAAGTCAGGAGCTGATTGGCCAGCGGCCCGCCGCCAGTCGCGTCGAAGGCGAGCGTCGCGCCCGTCTCGATCAACGCCTCGGTCAGATCGTCCGTGAAGCGGTCGGAGCTGGTGTCGCAGACGTGCGTCGCGCCCAGGTCCTTGAGCAGGTCGATGTGCTCGGGCCGCCGGACCACGTTGACCAACGGGATGTTCTCGTCGGTGCAGACCTTCTGCAGCATCTGGCCCAGGTTCGACGCGGCGGCCGTGTGCACCATCGCCGTGTGACCCTCCAGCCGCATCGTCTCGACCATGCCCAGCACGGTCAGCGGATTGACGAAGCAGGACGCGCCCTCGCGCGGCGTCGTGCCTTCGTGCAGCACGAGGCACTGGTTCACGTGGACGACGCGGTACTGGGAGTACATCTCGCGCGCGATCACGGCGACGGTCTTGCCCAGCAGGGCCTGCGCCGCGTCGCCGGAGCCGGCCTCGACCACGACGCCCGCGCCCTCGTTGCCGACCGGCATCGGTTCGTCGAACCGCTCCGCCTGCATGGGCAGCAGGTGAGCGGGTACCGGCGCGGTCACGACCGGATCGTCCGCCGCTCCCGAAACGGCCGCCCGACTCATATCGGCCGGTCCGAGCAGGAGGCCGAGATCGGACGGGTTGATCGGCGACGCTTCGACCCGGATCACGACTTCGTCGGGACCGGGCGCGGATGTCTCCACCTCGGCGAGCGCGAGCCTGAGCTCGCCGCCGCTTGTAATCGTCGATTGAATCTGCTTGGGCATGGCTGATCCTGCAATCGTCTCCTGTGTGACGCAACTGCAGGCCAGCCTATCGCTAGCCGTCGAGGATCAGACGCGTCAGCTCGTCCGGCGTGCTCAGCATCGGGTAGTGGCCCGTGTCCAGCTCGTGCCAGCGCGCGCCGAGTGTTTCGGCGCAGCGGCGCTGGTGCGCCTCTCCCGGATTCGGCGCCTGGCGGCACCAGATCACCGAGGCGTCCCAGGACTGTTCCCAGAAGGCGTCGAGCACGACCGGCTGGTTGAAGATCGCGGACGGGTGCAGGCCAAACCGCTCGGCGGCCCAGGCCGCGAGCTCGGCGTCCATGCTGGCCTGCAGCGTCGTGGCCATGCGTTCCTGGGTTGGACCGGTGGCTACGTCGTTGCTGACCTCGGCCGGCGCGGTGACGATGTCGCGGATCTTCTCGCCGTCGAACAGCGCCAGCGCATCGGCAAAGACGATTCGCCGGACACGCTCGCGGGCGAGTTCCGCGATCCGTGCCAGGACCATGCCGCCCGATGACGTGCCGACAAGGATGACCTCGTCCAGGTCCTCGTAGCGCAGCAGGTCGACGAGTTCTTGGGCGTGCGTCTCGGTCGTGATCCCGGGCCGAACCTGGGCCGCGCGCTCGGCGCAGCCGTCGAGCGACGGCGCATAGACACGGTGCCCCTGTGACCGAAGCTGCTCCGTGACGGGCGACCAGATCCAACCGCCCTGGTACGCGCCGTGGATCAAGACGAATGTCGCCATCTCAGCCCTCCCTGATGCTCATGCGGCGGTGCCGCTCAACCCACCTCGGCCAACCCCTCCGAGTGGCGCACTTCGTTGATCGTCTCCAGCACACGTTGCCGGAAGGGCGCATACTCCACTTCGAACTCCTGGACCAGCCGCGAGTTATCCATCAGGAAGAGCCCTGAGGCGTCGCGGCCGCCCTCGTCCGCCCCGAATGTGATCTCGGCGTCGGGCAGAAACTCGCGCACGAGGTCGGCCAGTTCGCCGACGCTGGTGGCGTGACCGCCGGAGTTGTAGATCGGGTACGCGGTCTGTTCGGCCAGCGTGACGCGGACGAAGACTTCGGCGATGTCCTCGACGTGCAGCGGCAGGGTCATCGTGTCGCGATAGGGGAAGCTGACCGGCTCCTCGCGCGCCGGCAGCACCTGGCACTGGACGTGATTCATCGAGCCGCGCAGCTTGTCCGGTCCGGTGATGTTGGCCGGGCGGATGCCGGTGATCGCCATGTCGTAGGCGCGGTTGTACCAGTCGGCCTGGTGCTCGTTGAATCGCTTGGACACCGAGTAGATGCCCGTGCCCAGACAGAGGTCATCCTCGGTCACCATCTGCTCGCCGTGCAGGCGTTGGGGGCCGTAGACCGCAAGCGAACTGGCATAGATCACCCGCCGAATGCCCAGAATGCGCGCCGCCTCGAAGCAGTTGTCCATGCCCAGGATGTTGATCCGCACCTGCGGATGCGGGTCGGCTTCGGACGCGCCGAGCACATACGCCAGATTGAGCACACGATCCGGCCGCGCCGCGGCCAGCGTCTCGACCACGTCGTCCATCACCGTGATGTCGCCGTGCGTGATCGTGATCCGATCGCGCAGCGGATCCAGCACAGGTGCGTTCGGGTTGATGTCCATGCAGTGGACGTCGTGCCCCTGCTCCACCAGCCGCCGCATCACCCGCGGCCCGATGAATCCACTGCCGCCAAGCACTGCGATGCGCATGTCCTGCCTGCTTTCCGCTGCGATGGCTCAAGAACGCTCGGCTCTAATGCGTCAGGCGCCGTTCGCCGACTCCCTGGCCAGTTCCTCGGCCGCGGCGTCCTCGACAATCGTGCCCTTGAAGAAGTTGGGGTTGTTGTGCGCGTAGAGGCGGAGCTGGTTGGTGAAGGCGAAGTCGCGGAAGTCCTCGGGGCTGATCAATCCGTTCTCGACCGGCTCGTAGGCCTCGGCGACCGCTTCCGACATGTCGGGCACGTCCCAGTGGCCGAGGTCGGTGCTCATGAACGCGCGGATCTTGGCCCCGAACGGGTTGACCCGGTCGTCGAATGCCCAGGCCGTGATCGGGTCGTCGGCTTCGCAGCCGAAGTAGAACGAGGGCACGAAGCGGTCGTAGAAGTCCTCCGCCCGCTCGATATTCATCGCGGCGAAGTTGTCCTTGAGCCCGTCTTCAACGTCCGGTGCGGTCAAGCCCAGCGTCCTGGGCAGATCATCCAGCTTGCCCTCGGTCAGCTCGCCGCCGTAGCGCGAGAACAGATCCTGGGCGAGTTCGATGTCGAGATTGGCCGGGTCGAGGTGATTGAGCTGCTCGGGACCGCGCTTCTCCCAGCGGGCGATGATGTCGGCGTAGATGCGCGCCCCGTGCGCGACGCCGCCTTCGAGCAAGGCCACTCGCAGTTCGGGGAAGCGGGTCGTGACCCCGCCCATCAGCAGCGATTTGCACAGCACCTCGCCGGCGGCGGCGAAGTGGCCGATGTGGTTGTACATGTAGTTGGAGATCGAGGCGCGGTCGATGAAGCCCATCCCGGAGGAGTGCGATGCGACGGCAAAGCCCAGATCGAGGCAGCGCTGCCAGAACGGGTCATAGTCGTACTCACTGTCGATCGCGAATGCGTCCAGCCAGGTCACTTGATTTGCGAGTTCCGGGTACTTCTCGGCCACGGCGGGTACCGGTCGGCGAATGTAGGCCGGCATCTGCGCCACCTTGAGACCCAGCGAGTGGGCGTACTCCAACTCGGCGATGCCCTCCTCCGGCGTGTGCAGCGGGATCACGGCGGCGACGGTCATGCGGTCGGAGAACTCGCCGTATTGTTCGGCGGTGAACTGGTTGAAGGCGCGGCAGACGGCCTGACGCACTTCATCATCCTGCATATGCGGGAAGCCCAGACCGATCGTCGGATAGAGCACGACGAAGTCCATGCCGACCTCGTCCATGCGCTCGTGCAGTAAGGCCGGCATCATCGCGGTCGCCCGATCCAGCGTGTTCTCGGTCGGCAACGCCCACCAGGGCGGGACGGTCACCCGCTCGGCCCGTCGCTCGTCCCAACTCATCGCTGCCCAGCGACGGCTGATGCTCGAATCGCGGTAGCGCTTGACGATGTCCGAGCCGCCGACATCCTTGAGGTAGTCGAAGAAGGTCGGCATGAACTCGACGATGTGTGAGTCGCCGTCGATGATCGGATGGTCGAGCCGCTCGCGGACGGCGGCGGACGATGATTGGCTGATGGTGGTCATTTTCGGCTCTCTCATGCAGATCGGTGACGGGTCGAGGATAGGGATTTCATCTCAGCGGCGAGCAGCGAGATCGACAGGCGTTGAACTTCCCGGGCGCCGAATCTAGGCTCAGCACACGCCGCACCGTCGGCGATCCGGAAAGCGGAAGTCCATGGAGCTCGCAGGCAAGAACGCCGTCGTCACCGGCGCGGGACGCGGCATCGGCCGCGCCATCGCGCTGCGCCTGGCCGAAGCCGGCGCCAATGTCGCCGCGGCCGACATTGACGCCGAGAACGCGATGAACACAAGCCAGGAGGTTCAGTCGCTGGGACCGGAGGGCCTCTCGATCCACGCCGATGTGGGCGATCTGGGCGAGATCGACCGCATGGTCGCGCAAGCCAGAGACGCCTTCGGCCGGATTGACATCATGGTCAACAACGCCGGGGTCACCCGCTTCCTGTACGTAATGGACATCGCCGAGTCGGACTGGGACCGCATCCACCGGGTCAACGCCAAGGGCGTCTTCTTCTGCATGCAGCGCGCGGCGCAGGAAATGATCGAACAGGGCGGCGGCGGACGGATCATCAACATCGCATCGATCGCCGGCAAGGGCTACAACGGCACCTCGAACGCGGCCTATGCGGCGAGCAAGGGCGCGGTCCTGTCGATGACCATGATCGCGGCGCACCAGCTTGCCCGCCACGACATCAACGTCAACGCCATCTGTCCGGGCGTGACCGTGACCGATCTGTCCATCACGAACATGCAGGACCGCGCTGAAGGCTCGGGCCGCAGCATGGCCGAGCTCGAAGCCGAACGCGACCGCCGCATCCCGATCGGCCGCGCCAACGAGCCGGAAGACATCGGCGACATGGCGCGCTTCCTCGCCGGTCCCGGCGCGCGCAACATCACCGGTCAGGCGTTCAACGTCGACGGCGGGCTGGTCATGCACTAGCAGACGACCGGCGACACCGAATCCAGCATCCAGCGCGCGATCGAGGTCATCGCCGCATCCTGTCCCTGCTGACCGAAGACCTGCACGCCCACCGGCATGCCGCCGACGCTCATCAGCGGCATCGTCACGGCCGGAGCGAAGAGCATCGAACTGGGGTAGTTGAACACCGGGCTGCCGGTCGGCAGCGGGGCGAGCGGCTCGCCGGGCTGATCGCCGAGCCAGGTGTGGGCCGGCCCGGGACAGGAGAGCGTGATGATCGCGTCGGCCGACGCTGCGACGGCGCGGTGGGCCTGCTGCGCCAGATCGCGGGCGAGCAGCGCGGCGCGGTAGTCGTCCACCGACATCGATTCGGCGTGAGCCAGCGCCGCCTTGGCCCGCTCGCTGACGCCGTCGGGATGCTGATCGACGAGATTCCGCGTCGCCCAGCGGTTCTCCCAGTTGGTAATCGAGTTGCAGACCCGGCCTGCATCGCCGATTGCGCACTCCAACGAATCGACGAGTCGGCTGTCGCGGCGTGTCGTCGTCTCGACGCCCCGGACCCGCAGTTGATCGAGCAGCCCGGCAAGGCCCTGCTTGCTGGCGTCGTCCAGGTCAGCCCAACCCTCGGTCTCCAGCACGATCAGCCGCGCCGGCCGGCGCGGTGCGGGCGTGGATTCGGGACCCTGGATGCCGGGCCAGCCGCGGTCGCCGCCGGCGCGCTTGACGATTTCGACGGCGACCTGCCACATGTCCTCGATACAGCCCGCGTGGACGCCGTGCGTGCTCATGCTGGTCGCCTGCCGCTCGCCTCGGTTGATCCCGCCCTGGCTCGGCTTGAGCGCCACGTTGCCGCACCAGGCGGCGGGTCGGATGATCGAACCGCCGACCTGCGAGCCGATCGCCGCCGGCAGCATCCTCGCCGCCACCGCCGCCGCCGAGCCTGAGGAAGAACCGCCGGGCGAACGCGTCGGGTCGAACGGGTTGGTCGTCGGACCGGGATGCGAACCGCCGAGTTCGGCCGTCACGGTCTTGCCCAGAATCACGGCGCCGGCCTGTCGCAACGCCCAGACCGCGGCGTTGTCGCGGTTCGGGAAGTTGCCCCGCCAGGCCTCGCAGCCGAACTCCGTCGGCATGTCCTTCGTCTCGAGCAGGTCCTTGATCCCGATTGGCATTCCGTCGATCGGCGAGCGCGGGGTTCCGGCCGCCCAGCGAGCCGTGCTGGCCGCCGCCGACTCGCGCGCCAGCACGGGACTCAGATGGGCAAACGCCTGCACGATCGGTTCACGATCCTCGATCGTCGCCAGGCAACGTTCCAGGTAATCGCTGGGTGTGTCTTCGCCCGTTCGAAAGCGTTCGGCAGCGTCGTGAAACGTGAGTGGTTCGTACGTCGCAGGGTCGTAGGCGTTGTTCGTCATCGTGTGGTCCCCTGTTGGGCCTGTGATCGGATTAGTCAGGGATTCCGTCTGGGCATGGGACCCTCACCTTACCCCTCGCTTCCCATGCAGGACAGATTCTCTCCCGAACGAAGCCACGACCTAGCATGCCGACATGCCCAATCTTGCCGCCAGCGTGTCGTGGATGTTCCAGGAGGCCGCCTTGCCGGATCGCTTCGCGCCGGCGGCCGAGGTCGGCTTCCGAGCGGTGGAGATTCAGGCGCCCTACTCCGAACCAGCCGCGTTGCTGGCCGCGAGAGCGCAAGCAGCCGGACTGGCGGTCGTGCTGATCAACACACCGGTGGCACTCGCCGCCGTCCCCGGCGAGCACTCCGCGTTTCGCGACGGTATGGAAACCGCACTCGAGTACGCGAGCGCCTTGAGTTGCCGTCAGATCCATTGCCTCGCTGGGCGGACCGATCATCCCGACGCCGAGGCGACCTTCGTCGAGAACCTGCGCTGGGCCGCCGATCGGGCGGCGGCGCTCGGCGCGCGGGTCATGATCGAGCCGCTCAACACGACCGACAATCCCGGCTACTTCCTCACCGGCAGTGCACAGGCGGGCCGGATCATTGAGCAGGTCGACCGCGCCAACCTGCGAATGCAGTACGACTGCTACCACATGCAGATCATGGAAGGGAACCTGGCCGGGACCATCCGCAAGCAGATCGACCACATCGGCCACTTCCAGATCAGCGGCGTGCCGGGGCGCTACGAGCCTGACGACGGGCAAGAGATCAACTACCGCTACATCCTCTCGCTGATCGACGAGCTGCGCTTCGATGGATGGGTCGGTTGCGAGTACCGGCCTCGCGGTGGGACGCGTGACGGGCTCGGTTGGGCACGGCCGTATGACATCGGAACAGTTCCGGAGAGCAGGGTTCAGACATGACGAGTGACGTGAAACATCCCGTGGCGCTGATCACCGGCGCAGGTTCCGGCGTGGGTCGCGCCTCTGCCCTGGCGCTGTTGCGCGACGGCTGGTCCGTCGTGATCACAGGCAGGCGCATGGAACGCCTGGAGGAGACCCAACATATGGCTGGCGACGACGCCGATCGAACGCTGGCCGTCGTGGCCGATGTGACCCAGCCGGACTCGATCGCCTCGCTCTTCGCCCGCGTGCGCGAGGAATTCGGACGGCTCGACCTGCTCTTCAACAACGCCGGAGGCGGCGCACCGCCGGTGCTGCTCGAGGACCTGACCGTTGAACAGTGGAAGTACACCGTCGACCTCAATCTGACCGCATGCTTTCTCTGCACGCAGGAGGCGTTCCGGATCATGAAGGATCAGGATCCTCGCGGGGGGCGGATCATCAACAACGGTTCGATTTCCGCCGATCGTCCTCGACCCAACTCGGCGCCCTACACCGCGACCAAGCACGCCTTGACCGGCCTGACCAAATCGACCGCCCTTGACGGCCGCAAGTACGACATCGCCTGCGGGCAGATCGACATTGGCAACGCAGCCACGGAGATGACCGCCGGCATGGCCCGAGGCGTGCCGCAGCCGAACGGCGAACGCATGCCCGAGCCGACGTTTGACGTCGAACACGTCGCCGAGGCCATTCTCTACATGGCCCGCCTGCCGCTTGACGCCAATGTGCCATTCATCACAGTGATGGCGACCAAGATGCCGCTCTTCGGCCGCGGCTAGAAAGACGGGACCCATGCAACAGCTCGAGCTGGTTCCTTATCTGCTCTACGAGAAAGAAGACAACGGCATCCTCTGGATCAAATTCAACCGGCCGGAGAAGCTCAACGCCGCCGTCGGCGGCACCGAACGAACCGGCACCCTGGCCAAGGTCGGTGAGTACATGCGCGCCGCCGACGACGATCCCGACGTCCAGGTGATTGTGCTGACCGGCATGGGCCGCGGCTTCTGCGCCGGCGTCGATGTGCGCGGGAGCGACCTGGGCGAGTTCGAGCCCGACGACAACTACCTCGGCAACGCGCCCTACGAGCCCGGCGGTCTCGATGCAACCCGCCAGCGCTTCTTCTACGGACTGACCAAGCTGATGCGCGACATCTCCTACGTGCGCAAGCCAACCGTCGCGATGGTCAACGGCGTGGCTGCCGGATTCGGCATGGACATGGCCCTGCAATGCGACATCCGCTACGGCTGCGAGCACACCCGCTTCATCGCCTATCAGCAGGTCGGGCAGATCATCGAGAACGGCGGCGCCTACTATCTGACCCGCCTGGCCGGACTGGGCCGTGCGCTCGAATTCTCCTTCACCGGACATCTCGACGCGCAGACGGCGGCCGACTGGGGCGTGCTCAACCGGCTAGTCCCGGCCGACGAGCTTGAGGACGAGGTCCGCGCCCTCTGCGCCCGGATCATGCGTAACCCGCCTATGGTCACCTGGATCAACAAGCGGGTGATCCGCGCCGCAATGGACAGCACACTGGAAACGACGGCAGTGCTGACTTCCAACGCGTCGCCGATCCTGGCCACATCCGCAGACGCTGATGAGGCCCGCGCCGCGCTCCGGGAGCGGCGCGTTCCGAACTTCGAGGGACGCTGAACGTACGGAGCCATCGACATGACCGAAGTCTCATTCGCGCGATTCCGAGGCAAGGTTGCGCTGATTTCGGGCGCGGCCGCCGGCATCTGCCGCGCCAGCGCCGAAATCATCGCCGCCGAGGGCGGGACCGTCGCCGCGGTCGACATCAACCAGGAGCTGCTTGACGGCGCGATGGCCGCCCTGGCCGAAGCGGGCGGCGGCGAGCACCTCGCCTACTGCGCCAACGCGCTGGAACAGTCCGAGGTGGACGCTGTGGTTGCCGATCTGATTGATCGCTACGGCCGGATCGACATTCTGATCAATGGCGTCGGCGGATCGACGATTATCGACAATCCGGCCGCCCACGCCGACGAGCTGACAATGGACGAATGGCAGAAGATCCTCGACTTCAATCTCAGCGGCACCTTCCTCTTCTGCCACGCCGTGATCCCGCAGATGACCAAACAGCGTTCTGGCAAGATCGTCAACTTCGCCTCGATCGCCGGTCGCGGCCGGAGCGCGAGCAGTTCGTCGGCCTACGCGGCGGCCAAGGGCGGGATCATCGCCTTCACGAAGAAGCTCTCACTCGAAGTCGGCCCGGCCGGCATCAATGTCAACGCAATCGCACCCTCAGCGACTTTGACGGAGCGCATCCGTCGGCATTGGGAAGGTCGGCCGCCGGAACTGCGGGACAGCGCCGTGGCTGCAACTCCGCTGGGACGGCTGGCCGAGCCGGTCGATCAGGCCAACGTGGTCTGCTTCCTCGCCTCGTCGCACGCCGACTTCGTCACCGGCGTCACCATCGACGTGACCGGTGGGGCCTAGAACTGCCCCGACTTGAGCACTGGCAGCACCTCTTCCGCGAACAGATTCATCGACCCCAGCACCTGCTTCTGCGAGAGGTCGCCGAACCAGAAGTTGGCGTTGAAATGGTCGATGCCCATCACCTTGCGGAGCTGCCTGATCTTCTGGATGCAGGTGTCCGGCGTACCGACCACGAGGTAACGGTCGAGCAGATCCTCCGTCGTCGGCTCCTCCTCGAAGGGAATCGCAAGGGCGCGGCCGTGATCGACTCGCGCCAAGCCCTGACGCAGGCTCAGCGTGACGCGCATGTTCCAGCGCGCCTGCTCAACGATGTCGGGTAACTCTGACTCATCGTGCGTCACATAGATTGCCCGCTGGGTGCTGACCCGGATTGCTGCCCGCTGACTCGGATCGGGTAACGCATGGTCGAACGTGCGGCGAAACTCGGCCAGCCGATCGATGGGGATGCCGAAGCCGCCCGTGATCAGGTTGAAGCCTCGCTCGGCCGTCGCCGCGATCGACTCCGGACTCTGGCCCACGATCCAGATCGGCGGGTGCGGTTCCTGGATCGGCCTGGGGAAGACGCTGGTTTCGTCGAAGCAGTAGTACTTGCCCTCGTGCGAGAAGGGCTTGCCCGAGAACGACTTGAGCAGAATGTCCACTGCCTCGTCGAATCGCTCCCGACTCTCCTCGAGCGAATGCCCGAGACGCTCAAACTCGTAGCGCTGATAGCCGCGCCCCAGTCCGACATCGAGACGCCCGCCGCTGAGCACGTCGGCGGTGCCGATCTCTTCCGCCACGACTAGCGGATGGTGCAGCGGCAGCACGACCACCGCCGATCCGACCCGGATGTGCTCGGTGTGGGCCGCGAGGTGCAGGGCGAACATCAACGGACGCGAGAGATAGCCGTAGGTGGAGAAGTGGTGCTCGGCGCACCAGGCGCTGTCGAAGCCAAGCCGTTCCGCGACTTGGGTCAGTTCCGTTGCCCGATCGAACACCTCGGCGTGATTCTGCCCGCTCGGTGACTGGAGCAGAAAGAAGATCCCGCAATCCATGAATGCCTCCCCGTCCGCGTCGCTGTCGGCAGACCCGTGGTGAGGCAGAGTAACGCGGCCACCCGTGATCCCTGCTGCGAGGGCGCTGCTAAGCGTTGAACTGCGGGACCAGGAAGTCGTGGTCCTTTTCGTAGACCTGCACGCGACCGCGGCCGCCGTCGCTGATCGCGATCCGGTCCTGCCCGTCGATGGCAATGCCGCGCGGCCGGTCGAAGATGCCGAACTTGAGCAGCTCGACGGGATTGACCCGCTTGAAGGCCTGCGTGTACTCGGGATTGACGTCCATCACCTGCTGCGCGGCTTTGGAGAACTCGTGCGCGTCTCCCTGCAGGCTGCAGATGATGTCGCCGTCGGGATAGTAGATCTGCACGCGGCCGTTGCCCCAGTCGCAGACATAGACGTCGCCGTCGCTGTCGACCGCCACATCGGCCGGCCGCTTCAGGCTGCCGCCGTCGTCGATGCCGATATCCGCATAGCGAGAGCCGAAGCGCCCGACGAACTCGCCGTCGGGCGTGAACTTCTGCACCCGGTCGTTGCCCCAGTCGGCGATGTAAACGTAGCCCTCCTGGTCAAGCGACAGTCCCCACGGCTGATTGAGCTGTCCGTCTTCGGAGCCCGGCGTTCCCCAGCAGCCGAGATACTCGCCGCTGACGGTGTACTGCTGCACGCGGTGGTTGAGACTGTCCACGATCAACATCCGGTCGTCGGTGTCGAAGGCGATCCCCGAGGGCCGGTTGAACTGCCCGTCGCCGGAGCCGAACTCGCCCCACTCGCCAATCGGCGAGCCCTCGGCGTCGTAGCCGAAGATGCGGTGGTGGTAGGCGTCGGCGCACCAGACCGTGCCGTCGCGGGCGAGTGCGAGGCCTTCCGGCCACTGCAGGTCGCCCACACCCATCTCGCCGAGGAACTCGTCCTCGATCCGGTGCTTGAGGATCTTCGGACTCAACGCGCCGGCCCCGCCGCCGTACTCGGCCAGGCCGATGTCGGCCACATACATGGTGCCGGAGGCCGTCATCGCGATCGGCGTCGGATAGGTGTAACCCTGCGGACCCACGAAATGCCCGATCGAGTGTCGGAAGTGCCAGGTGCGGCCGGCGACGGTGGTGGTCAACATCTCAACAGCTCCCTCGTTGTTTCGTCATTGCCGCGCCCCGTCGCGGCAATCTCGCCGAGTCCAACTCGACTGCTCGCAAGCGGGTACGACGGTGATTACGCCGTTGCCGAGAGCGGTTCGATGAAGCTCAACTTCTCGAACTCGCCGTCAACGATCGGCTTGGCGTCGAGGCCCATCCAGTCCTCGAGCAACGTCGAATAGACGCCGCGGAAGTCGTGGTTGGGGACAAGGTCGCCCTGCTCCAGGTCCCTGGGATTGATGCTCGGGAACTCGCCGTGCATGCCGCCTCTGACCTGCGGCCCGATCACGAAGCAACCGCCGCCGGCGCCGTGGTCGGAGCCCGAGCCGTTGTCGCGCACCCGGCGCCCGAACTCGGTGAACAGGAACATGACTACGTTCTCGTGGGCATCGTGCGCCTTGACGTCGTCCCAGAAGTCGGAGATCGCGCGGGACAGGTCGGTCCAGAGCTTCTCGAAGACCGGCTTCTGGTTTGCGTGCGTGTCGAAGCCGATCAACTGGGTGTAGAAGACGCGCGTCCCGAGGTCGGCGCAGTGGATCGTGGCGATGTCCCTGAGGCTGCGCGAGATCTGCTCCGTACCCCACTCGACGGTCGTCTCGTAACGGCCCAGGCCCTCCTTGAGAATGTCCGCGCCCTTGAGCGCGTCCAGTCCCGTGCGGCCCAGATACTCCTTGACGTTGCCAGTGCCGATCGCGCGGCCGTACATGTTGACGAAGCGCTCCAGCATCTTCTCGCGCTGACGCTGTTGCTCAATGCCGGTCAACAGGCCGTAGGTCGACAGATCGGCGACCGACGCGACCGTCACCCCGGGCACGACCAACGCCCGAGGCAGGCCCTGGCCGATGTGGACGCCGGTAACCGGGTTCTCGCCCGCAGGATCGAGGTCGCGGATCGCGCGTCCGACCCAGCCTTCCGTGCCGACCTTGTTCGGTTCGCAGGTGTGCCAGATGTCCATCGAGCGGAAGTGCGAGCGTGGCGAGTTGGGATAGCCGACGCCGTGGATCAGCGCCATCTCGCCATCGTCATACAGCTCCTTGAGCGGCGCCATCGTTGGGTGCAGACCGAAGTGGTCGTCGATCTTGAGCACCTCGTCCTCGCCGATGCAGAGCTCGCCGTTGCGGGCGTCGTTGTAGTAGCCGTCGGCGTAGGGCACCACGCTGTTCATGTAGTCGTTGCCGCCGGTCAACTGGATGATGACGACAACCGGGTCCGTGCTTCTGGTCGCGGTGGTCATGGCTGGGTCTCTCTGTGCTGCGCCCGTGTAGTCCTTGGTTCTCGGCTATCCAAACTGGTACTCCGTCGTTGCGGCGATCAGCGCGAGCATTTCGCCGACTCGCTGTGACGAGCCTTCGTAGTCGTCGCTCCAGGAGAGATCGCCCTGCTCCGAGGCGTGCTCGATCAGTTCGAGCCTGGTCGCCTCCGCTACATCGAGCGGCCCGATCAGATCGAGGCAGTGGTCGACCATCTCGTCCGCACCCATGCGCGTGCCATTGGCGTCAGCCACGCGTCCCACGATCTTGCGGATGCCGGGCAACTCGGTGTTGCCGACCCGGTCGGCGACGAAGTTGATCCGTCCCACGACGGCGCCCGAGTTGATCCAGTCGCGGCCCGATTGCCATCCCTCAACCGAAGGCGGGTTGTGCAGGCTCTGACCCATGTGCGCCGACTCCTGCCCCAGCGGCACCAGAGCGAGCTGCGGGCCAAACATGTCCTCGGTCAGCCGCAGCGTCGAGACGACGGTCTCGACCGGACTCTTGACCTTCTGGAACATCGCCTCTTTGAAGAAGTCGGAGTTGAACAGCGCGCGCAGCACCGGCTTGATCTCGAAGTCCGAATCCGTGAACACGCCGGCCAGATACTCGATCGCCTCGGGATCCCTGGGCGGCTCGATGTTCCAGGCCGGTACCTGCGCCTCGTCGGCGACGAAGAAGTTGTACAGGTGGCGGGCGATGAAGCGCGGACAGGCCGGCTCCTCAAGAATGATCTCGATGATGTCGTGACCGTCGAGGTGCCCCGTGCGGCCGAGGAACTCTTTCTCGCCGAAGTCGTGCTCTTCGGGCCGGAACTCGAACTGGAAGAAGAAGCGGTGGTTGGGCACGCGCGGGATCTTGGGGCCCAGCGTCCAGCCCGTGAACGCGCGGGCGCACTCGAAGACGTCTTTCTCCGTGTAGTTGCCGACGCCCATCGAGAACAACTCGAGCAATTCCCGGCCCCAGTTTTCGTTCGGTGAGCGTTTGTGGTTCTCGTGATTGTCGAGCCAGTAGATCATCGCCGGATTCTGAGCCAGCATCACCAGCAGGTCGCGGTAGTTGCCGGTCCCGTGATCGCGAAACATGTCGATCTGCGCGATCAGGTGATTGTCGTTGTCTACCTTGGAGTTGCCCACCGCAAACACGCCATGCCAGAACAGCGCCATCTTCTCTTCCAGCGGACGCTGCGTGTTGACCAGGTGGTACAGCCAATTCGCTGCGCCGGGCAGCGTGACCGGACCGCCTGTCTCCAGCGACGGCATGTAGCGGAACAACTGGTACAGATCGGCGCGGGGCACATCGGACGGCGGATCGACCAACAGCTCCACCGTTTCCTCGTAGCCGTTCGCGGCGCACGCCTCCAGCTCGTCGCGGGACGCGCCGAACCCTGCTCGTCGCATCAAATGCGCCATCAGGGCAATGTCTTGAGTACTGGACATCACGAACCTCTGAACTCTCTCCGATTGGACACCGACACGACAGATCCTTTTCCGCAAGCTAGCGGTTTGTGTACGCGGTCACCCATCAATCCCCGCCAGCGAAACACAGGTCCCCCAGGTCGAATCTGCGGGAATCCGCTGAGTAGTGAGCGCAACAGCGGCTGAGTGCGTTCACATATCCGACATCGGAGGCAATCTGGCCGCAATCGGCAAGTCGTAGCTTGTCCTCAACAGGAGCACCGTCATGCCCGCCAACAAGATCGAACTGTTGAAGACGGCCAAGGACGGCCTTGATGTCCTCCCCGATCTGCATCGCTATGCCGACCTCGCGGCCAGGGGCGAGGATCCGCAGATTCCCGCGGACGATCTGGAACGGCTCAAGTGGTACGGGCTCTTCCATCGCAAGCAGACTCCCGGCTTTTTCATGCTGAGGATGCGCATTCCGGGCGGCGTGCTGAGCTCCGAGCAACTGGCCGCCGTCGGCGAGATCTCCAACGCCGTCGGCCGCGGCGAGGCCGATATCACCTCGCGAATGAACATCCAGCTTCGCTGGATCACGATCGCAGATGCGCCCTGGGTGCTGCAACGATTGGCGGCGGCCGGACTGAACACGCAGCAGTCGGGCATGGACAACGTGCGCAACATCGTTTGCTGCCCGCTCTCCGGTCTGACTGAGCATGAAGTGATCGATACCCGCGTCCTCGCCCAGCGGATGCAGCAGGCGATCGTCGGCGGCAAGCGATTCTCCAACTTGCCGCGCAAATTCAATCTGTCCATGTCTGGCTGCCGCGAGGACTGCGGTCATGCGCAAACCCACGACTTGTCCTTCGTCCCCGCAACTCGCGACGGCGAAGTCGGCTTCAACGTGCTCGTCGGCGGAGCGCTGGGCGGCATGACTCCCGAGTACGCGCAGCCATTGGATGCCTTCGTCTCGGTCGACGACTCGATCGGCCTGGCGCTGGCCATTCTCGAGGTCTACCGTGACCACGGTCTGCGGGAAAAGCGCAAGCAGTCGCGGCTCAAGTGGCTGCTGCGCGAGTGGGGCATCGAACGCTTCAGGCAGGCCGTGGCAGAACAGTACGGCCGCCCGCTGGCGCGCGCCGGTGAAGCGCTAACAAACAAGCATGGCGGCGACCACATCGGCTTGACGAAGCAGCGGGATCCTGCGCTGCGAACCGTTGGCTGCCTGGTGCCGGTCGGTCGTATCGGCGGCGACGATTTGATCGAGTTCGCCCGGCTGGCCCAAACCTACGGGAGCGCCGAGTTGCACCTCACCGTGCAGCAGAACATCCTCATGCCCAATGTGCCCCAAGACCGCCTCGACGATTTGTTCCGCGAACCGTTGCTCCAGCGTTACTCGCCGACGCCGTCGCCATTCATCCGCGCCATGGTCAGTTGCACCGGCAACGACTACTGCGCCTTCGCCCTGATCGATAGCAAGGGCGAAGCCATCAAGCTGGCCCATGCGTTGGAAGCGCGCTACGAGGTTGCTGCCGAGTCCCAACCGGTCCGCATCCAGATGTCGGCCTGCCCGCACGCCTGCGGGCAGCATCGAACCGGTGAGATTGGTCTGCTGGGCGGTCGCAAGCGGATCGACGGCGAGATCGTCGATGTCGCCGATGTCTACGCCGGCGGACGGTTGGGCGACGAGCCCTTGTTGGCCGACGTGGCGCGGCCCGCGGTCCGAACGGCCGATCTGGCTGAAGCCGTCGCCGAACAAATCCGCACGGTACGCGGCGAAGCGGCGCTGATCGAGCGTCCACAGCCGGCCGTCTCGGACTGAAGCTCAGGAGATCCGGTGGCACGACCGTCACTCCTGCGCCGCGATGGTTGGAAGCGCTCGATCTGCTGCTACTGCGGCGTCGGCTGCGGGGTCAAGGTGCAGACTCGCAACGGTGTCGTATCTGCCGTCCGAGGCGACGAGGATCATCCGGTCAATCGCGGCAAGCTCTGCGCCAAGGGCGCGCTGTTGCCCGACATCTTCGTCGAGGACAGCCGCCTGCTCTATCCGCAGATCAGAGATCAACAGACCACCGAGCCCAGGCGCGTCTCCTGGGACGAGGCAATCGAGCGCGCGGCAGGCTCCATCCGTCGGTCGGTTGACGCCCGCGGACCGGACAGCGTCATGCTCTACGGCTCGGGGCAGCTCGTCACCGAGGATTACTACCTGTTTGGCAAACTGGCCAAGGGTTACATCGGGACCAACAACCAGGACACCAACTCGCGGCTCTGCATGGCCTCGGCGGTGACGGCGTACAACCAGAGCTTCGGCGCCGACGCGCCGCCGGCAGGCTACGCCGACATTGAACAGGCCAACACCTTCCTTATCGTCGGCGCCAACATGGAAGCCTGCCATCCAATCCTCTACGAGCGGATCCGAGCGAGAAAGCGGGCGGCCAAGGGTCGGGTCAAGGTGATCGTCGTCGATCCACGCGCGACCCGGACCTCGGAAATCGCCGACATACATCTCGCGCTTCGCCCCGGTAGCGATGTCGCACTACTGCAATCCCTGCTCTTCGAGGTTCGTCTCGCCGGCGATCTCGATGCAGAGTTTCTGCGCCGCCACACCAGTGGATGGGCCGAAGTCGCCGAGTCGCTCGATGGCTGGTCGGCCGAGCGAGCAGTCGAACTGACCGGCCTGGACGCCGCTGAAATCCTCGAAGCGGCGCGGATTATCGCCCGCAACGGCCCCATGTTGACGCTCTGGACCATGGGCGCGAATCAGTCCACCTCGGGGGTCGACAAGAACTTCGCCCTGATCAATCTGTCCCTCGCAACCGGCAACATCGGCAAGCCCGGGGCCGGTCCGATGTCCTTGACCGGACAACCCAACGCCATGGGCGGCCGCGAACAAGGCGGTTTGGCGACGACCCTGCCGGGACACCGCTTGGTCGCCAATCCCGAACACCGCGCCGAGATTGAACGAGCCTGGGGGATCGCGCCCGGCGCAATCTCGGACAGACCCGGGGTGACGGCGATCGAGATGGTCGAGCGCCTGGAACGGGGCGAGATCAAGGTGGTCTGGGTCGCCGCCACCAATCCGGTTGCCTCGCTGCCGAACAGCGATCGAGTGCGCCGGGCATTCGAGCAGGCCGAGACGGTCATCGTTCAGGACGCCTATCACCCGACCGAGACCACCCAGCTCGCCGACGTCCTGCTGCCGGCAGCGCAGTGGTCCGAGCGCGGTGGGACGATGACCAACTCCGAGCGGCGCATCTGCCTGCTGGAACAGATCACGCAGCCTCCCGGCGAGGCGCTGCCCGATTGGCAGATCATCGTCAAGATGGCCGACGCGCTCGGATACGGGGACGCCTTCCGCTACGACGGCCTCGAAGACATCTTCTACGAATATCGGGAACTCTCCCGCGGCCGAGACATGGACATCACCGGCATCTCCTACCCGCTGCTGGCCCAGCATCGGGCCGGCATTCAGTGGCCCTATCCATCCGCGGCGCGAACGGGTCCGCCCGAGGAGGGCCGGCGACTCTTCGAGCAGGGCGAGTTCCACACCCCCGACGGCCGCGCGCGGATGCACGTCCCGCAGTGGTCGCCGCCCGCCGACCAGATCGACGACGAGTATCCTCTGGCGCTGATCACCGGGCGCGTCAAGGATCAATGGCACACGATGACGCGGACCGGCCGCTCAGCCAAACTGATGAAGTCGGAACCGGAGCCGTTCCTGGAGATCAATCACGCCGACGCCATCGGTCTCGGCATCCGCGACCGGCAAGCAGTCAGGGTCACATCGCGCCGAGGCGCATTCGAAGTGACGGTCAGAGTGACCGACGCGATTCGCGCAGGGTCCGTCTTTGCACCGTTCCACTGGGGGACCCTCTGGGCCGACCATGCGTCGTCCAACCTGTCCGCGAGCGAGGCCGTCGATCCTCGCTCGAAGCAGCCCGAGCTCAAGTTCGCCGCAGTGCGGGTCGAGCCGGCCGTCGCAGCGAGCTGATCGCGTCGCCACTCGTTGGTCGTCGTGCCGTTGACACGACACGCAACGGCAATCTCCGATTCACGCTCCCGAAACACGCAGCAATCAGCGCGTAACTGCGTCTGCGTAGCGTCTTCCCTGTTGAGCGAACCGTGCGGCCGAAGGAGGTGCGCCTTGAACACGAATGAACTGAAGGGCAAGGCGACCTCGATCAAGCTGAAGAGCGTCGCCGCGCCTCACATGCGCACCTTTCATCTCACCTGGTTGGCGTTCTTTCTCTGTTTCTTTGGTTGGTTTGGAATTGCCCCGTTGCTCGGCGCGGTTCGCGAAGACTTGGGGCTGACCAACTCGCAGATCTTCACCTCGCTGATTGCCTCCGTCTTCATCACCATCTTCGCCCGGGTCGCGGTTGGCTGGGTGCTGGATCGGCTCGGTCCACGCCGGACCTATACGGGACTCCTCATCCTCGGTTCGATTCCCGTGATGTTGATCGGCCTCTCCCAGAATTTCGAGACGTTCGTCGCCTTCCGCCTCCTGATCGGCGTGATCGGCGCATCGTTCGTGATCACCCAGTACCACACATCGGTCATGTTTGCGCCCAATGTGGTCGGCACGGCCAACGCAACCACCGCCGGCTGGGGCAACCTAGGCGGCGGCGTAACCCAGCTCGTGATGCCGCTGATCATGACCGGCGTCCTCTTCTTCGTCGCCAACGAAGCGGCCGGCTGGCGGATCGCGATGGTCATCCCCGGCGTTGCGCTCTTGCTCATGGGGATCGTCTACTACCGCTTCACCCAGGACGCGCCCGAAGGCGACTTCCGCGAACTGCGGGCTCGCGGAGTGGTGTCCGGCCAGAAGCAGCAGGGTGGCTTTGGCGTCGCCGTCCGAGATTCGCGCGCCTGGATGCTGTTCGTGATCTACGGCGCCTGTTTCGGGATTGAACTGACGATCAACGGTATGGCCTCGCTCTACTTCCAGGACCGCTTCGGTCTCGACATCGTCCTGGCCGGCGTGCTCGCTTCGCTGTTCGGACTGATGAACATCTTCGCCCGCACCACCGGCGGCATACTCTCGGACCGATTCGGCATCCGCGCGGGTCTGCGCGGCCGGACCGTGTTCATGGGCGGCGTCCTGCTGCTCGAGGGTCTGGCGCTCGTCGCGTTCTCGCGGATGGATGTGTTGATCCTTGCGATTCCCATGCTGATCGTGTTCAGCATCTTCGTCCAGATGTCCGAGGGCGCGACGTTCGGCGTCGTCCCCTTCGTCAACCGCAAGGCCCTGGGAGCAGTCGCCGGAATCGTCGGCGCCGGAGGCAATGCCGGCGCGGTCGCCGCCGGATTCCTGCTGCGCGCTGAGGGCGTTGCCATGCAGGATGCGCTGCTCTACTTCGGCATCATCGTCATCGCGATCGCACCACTGGCGCTGTTCGTTCGCTTCCCCAAGCGCGTCGAGGCCGTCGAGCGCCGCCGCATGCGAGAAGCCCTCGCTGACAACGCAGGCTCGGTCGCGGTCCTCGACTGACAAGCACTCACCGTTCCGCCGCAGACACTATCCTGCTTCGACGCCGAGACCGTCGGAACGGCATCCTGCGCCGACAGGAGGAACCAATGACCAAGCAAGGCGTCGAGCCGGATAGCTTCAGTCAACCGTTCTGGGACGCCGCCAACGAGAAACGCCTCGTCATCCAGAGTTGCGTCGACTGCGACATCTTGCAGCATCCGCCGACGGACACCTGCCGCGACTGCGACAGCGATGCGCTCGAGTGGAAGCAGGTCAGCGGCCGAGGCAAGATCTATAACTATGGCGTCGTGCACGACTGCCCCGTACGGCTGCTCCAGCAGGACCAGCCCTTCAACCTCGCCGTAATCATGCTCGACGAAGACCCGGGTATCCAGATGTACTCGCACCTGCCCGGCGTGCCCGTCGACGACGTGCCCGTCGGCGCAGCGGTCGAAGTGATCTTCGAGCCCTCGGCCAATGGTCAACTTGTCCCCGAGTGGCGAGTGATCGACGAGTGATCGCTACCGATCCGCAATCCCGCCTGGCCTGGAGAAACCGCCATGTCTACCCCAACAGCTCCTGACGCGATCTACCGCAACGACGAAGGACTCGGCATCTGGGAACACCGCGGCAAGGTCGCCGCGGTCGGCGTCGGTCACGCTCCGACTTCCCGCCGTTGGGACGGCCGTCCGGAAACTTGCGTCGGCGCAATCACGATCGACGCGCTGCGCAAGGCGATCGACGACGCAGGCGTCGCGCCCAATCAGATCGATGGTCTGGTCGTCGTCCCGGTCACGACCACCGGCGCCTTCTGGGAACAGGGCAAGCCGCTGCCCATGGACGTGATCCAGAGCTTCAATCAGACGGACGACCCGCTCGACGGCGTGGCCAAGCTCAGCGCCGAATGGCTGCTGGCCAACATGCCCGAGCTGACCAACGTCCAGTTCACGATGTACGGCCCCGGCTGCATGTCGAACGCGCTCAACGTCACCGCGCAGGCCGTCGGCGACGGTCTGACCCACACCTGCCTCGTCGTCAAGAGCTGGCACAACTTCGAGGGCCGCTACTACCAGGGCGGCGCCAACGCCGGCGACGCCATTCCCGGCACTCCCGCCATCACCCAACTCTGGGGCGGCCCCGCCTCCTACAGCACCGCCCTGCAGTTCGCCGAGTATTGCCGCAAGTACGGCAAGAACCACGAGATGATGGCCCCATTCATGGAGAACTCGCGCCGCAACGGCTTGATGTTCCCCGAGGGCTACTGGGCCCAGCACCGGCCCGAGAAACTGCTCCCGGAGGACTACCTCGCCTCCCGCTGGATCGCCAAGCCGGCCAACCTGTTCGACAACGACATCCCGATCATGATGTCCGGCGCCTACCTCTTCTCGACCTCCGAGCGCGCCCAGGACATGAAGCAGAAGCCGGTCTACATCCTCAATCACGCCTCCAGCAACACCCGCCCCCGCAGCCTGCTGCCCACGCTCGACGAAGTCGAAGCCGACACGGCCCGCACCGCCCGCAAGATCTACGAGGGCGCAGGCATCACCGCCGACGACCTCTCCTTCGAGAACATGTATGACGGCTTCTCGCTCTTCCACCAGTTCCACCTGGAGGGCCTGGGCTACCGCGGGATCAAGTTCGGCGAGGCGCTGGACTTCTACCAGACCGACATCAGCATCGAAGGCCCCAACCCGGTCTCGCCCAGTGGCGGCAACGTCGGCAGCGGCCGCAGCCGCGTCTGGATGCACACCGACTGCATCCAGCAACTCCAGGGCCGCGCCGGCCCGCGCCAGGTTACGGGAGTCAAGCCCGAAGTCGGCGTCTCAGGCGGACCGATGCCGCTCGGCGGCAACTTCACCGTCTGGAGCGCCAGCCCCGACTAGAACGCTGCTTCGCTTCCCCCGCGGGAGGAAGCTGCCGAAGGCTGAAGGGCGGCATTGTGACGGTACTGATCAGCTTCGACATTGATGGCACGTTGCAAGTCGGCGATCCACCAGGCCCCTTGACCATGGACATGGTCCGCTTGGTTCGTGACAAGGGCTTCCTCATCGGAAGCTGCTCCGATCGCACCCTCAGCGGCCAGCGCGCCATCTGGGCCGAGCACGACATTGAGGTCGACTTCGTCGTCGCCAAGCACATGCTGCCCGACGTCAAAGCGAAGTTCGAGGCTGACACCTACCTGCACATCGGCGACCGCGAGGACCTCGATCGCCAGTACGCCCTCAAGGCGGGATTCGATTTCCTCTGGCCTGACGAAGCCGTCGCCCACCCCCACTTCAAACCAGAAGACTGAACACCCTCAGCTACGACTTCACCCGAATCGGCTCGTCCCAGTCGATCCCGCAGTCCGAGCACCACCGCCTCAACCAGACATCGCCGACATCGTTCTCGTCGCCTCGCTCCGCATGGATTCGACCGCCGCAACGACAAGGCCGCGGAAACGCCGTCCAACAACCGTCGCATTCGTCGCCGGTCTGATGAACCTGCACAAAGTGCGGGTGCAAAGCCAAGCCCATCCTCGGATCCCTTCGGCGTTGCCGCAGTTCAGTCAACGGTCGAGCGCCGCGCAGTCTAGGCGCTGCTCAACGTTGCGTTCTGCCAAGCCGCTGCGACGACGCCGAAGCTGTGGTCCTGAAGCCATGCGTTGATAGGCTGGCTGTCTGACACACTGCCGGCAGCGGACGGACCAGCTTCGTGAATCGTCGTGGAATCGCTGCATCGGCGGCCGATCCGTTGATGGCGTTGACCCTGGCCGGCGCTGGCTGCGCGGCAAACGGTGACGTGTAGTGGCCAACCGACCGCTGGCCCAGCTCCGCGAACGGCGGCCTGAATGGCTCGGCGCGGTTGACCCTCCGCTACCGGGTTTGCTGGGCGTGGCCGTCTGGGCCTCACTGTCCGCCGGGTTGATCGCCCTCGTTGCCGCCAACTTGGTGGTGGGCGCATTCGACGTCGAGCTCTTGCGCATCATCGGACTGCTCTTCGACCAGGCCGGCATCGACATCGGCATCGACTACACCCGCCGCGAGGAGGCCGTCGTCTGGGTCATTCGCGTGCCCCGGATGATCATGGCGGCGCTGGTCGGCGCCGGTCTCGGCGTGTCGGGAGCGGCCCTGCAGGGGCTGTTCCGCAACCCCCTGGCCGACCCCGGATTGATCGGCGTGTCCAGCGGCGCCGCCTTCGCCGTCGCGCTTTCGATCGTGCTCGGCATCACCGCCTGGGGCGCATTCGTGCAGCCGCTCGCAGCCTTTGCCGGCGGCCTGACCCTGACCTTCCTCATCTACGCATTCGCCCGGCGCGGCGGCCGCCAACAAATGGCGACCATGCTCCTGGTCGGCATCGCCGTCAACGCCATGCTCGGCGCCGCGATCAGCTTCATCCTCTCCTTCTCCGACGACGCCGAGCTGCGGGACATCGTCTTCTGGACCCTGGGCAGCCTCGCCGGATCGATCTGGAACTATGTCCTGGCTGCCGCGCCCCTGATCCTCGTCTCGGTCGTGTTCCTCGTCCGCCAGGCGGGCGCACTGAACTTGCTCTCGCTGGGCGACTCCGAGGCGCGCCACCTGGGACTCCGGGTGCAGCGCTCGCAGCTATTGATCGTCGCCGCCGCCGCGATGGCGACGGGTGCCGGCGTCGCGGTGGCAGGCGTGGTTGGCTTCGTCGGACTGATCGCGCCGCACATGGTGCGCCTGGCCGTGGGACCCGATCATCGACGTCTGATGCCGGCCAGCGCCATGGCCGGCGCGATCCTGGTCCTCGGGGCCGATCTGGCCGCTCGCACGATCGCCCAGCCGGCGGAGTTGCCGCTGGGCGTGCTCACCGCGCTGATCGGAACCCCGGTCTTCCTCTTCCTGATCGATCGCGCGCGGCGCAGCCTCGCCTCCGGCTTCTAGCCCTCCGCCTCCGGTTGCCTGCCTTCGATTGACTCGGGATGGGAGGATTCGGCGGGCGTGGGTCCTGAGAGGGGCACGGCGGGGCCGGGGTCGGGTGAGCGGCCGGGGAGAAAAAAACGGGCGGGGGAGGATTGGGGGGATTACAACGGGTCGTCGTCTTCTTCGGGTGGTTCGTCTTCGGTGGGGGAACCCTCACCCCAACCCTCTCCCAGAGGGAGAGGGGGCCGGAGGGAGCCGGCTCCCACCTCGTGTGCGGGGGAACCCTCACCCCAACCCTCTCCCAAGGGGAGAGGGAGTCGGGAGGGGCGGTCGTGGAGATCTCGGAGGAGGTGGCGGGCGACTTCGTAGGGGTCGGTGGTGTGGTAGAGGCGGTTGTTGCGGGCGGCGTTGGGGTTGGGCGGGAACATCTCGCGGACGAGTGTCTTGAGGGCTTTGAGCTGCTTGTAGGCGGGGATGTCGCTGTTGGCCTGGCGCCAGAGTCGGTCGATGTGGGCTCGGTAGTGGTAGGGGTTGGGCATTGGGGCGACTCCTTTGCGCTCTGGCGCGTGATAGTACGAGTGTTCTGATGGTATCAAGGTCTCATGCGGGTCGGCGGCGGGATGGCAGGCCGAGTGTTGCCTGAGAGCATGTGGGCTGCACTGGTGGAATGCCGACGCCGAGCTTCGCCAACCGGACGCTCTACTACGGGGACAATCTGCTGTCCGGTCCCCTCTCCCCGAGGGAGAGGGCTAGGGTGAGGGCCCTCCACCGCAAACCTGTGCGACAATCCACCCCATGACCACCGAATCCGCCCGCGAGGAAGCCGTCAATCCTCTGCTCGGACAACTCCTTCGACAGCGCGGCATCCCGGCCCGCGCCGAGCGACGTAGCCGCGGCGACACCCCCGACATCCGCTACGAACTCCCCACCGGCGAACTGGTCCTGCTCGAATGCAAGTGGGAGTCCGGCCACGCCGACTTGATTGATCAGCTCGACGACCGACTCACCGACTTCCCCGACGCAATCGCCCGCGTCGGCGTCCTCTATCCCGACGATTTCAGGCACGTCGACGACATCCAGGAGCCTGTCACCTTCTCATCGCCTCGGTGCGCCAGCCAGCAACGCCTTAGCCTTGTTGCCGGAGGCCAGCAACTAGAGCAATGCCCCTGCACCATTCTTCCCCACCAGGCGCCCGTGCAAATGCCTTAGGTCAACCACGGCCCCGAACTCAAGGAAGATCCTCTCAAACCTCTCATAACACTGTCCCCAATAGACCATTGCGCAGGACATGGGCGCGCCTTTCCCTCCAGCCTCACCGTTCACCAAGAACTGAAGTCTCGTATCGTAAAGGAACGCCACGGCCGTTGCTCCCCCGAAAACATGGATCTTCCAGTGCCTCGTGTTGGTCGCCACGGGAACTAGGGCCAGTACTTCGGACCCAAAAGCTAGATTGGCGTCGTGGCACCGCTTCAACCAATCCCTTATTGACGTTCCGCGGCTTCTGTCCTTGCCGTAGGGTGGATTGACGAAAATGGTCCCGAAGTCCCAAGACGCCTGCAGCCCATCAGTTTCGGGTAGCGCATATTCGTTACTCGCCCGCACTATCGAGTGATCATTGGAGCAAGGGTCTAGCTCGATTGACCCGCCAAAGAAGTCTCTAATCGCCTCAACATACTTGGGCGGCGTGCACCAGTTTTGACTCAAGGCCTTGGAGTTCGTGCGACCGGCGGTCACTTGCTCTATCCTTCCTGGACATTCGCTCCAGCGAGCTTGCGGAGGTCGTTGCGCAGCACATCAAGAGATGTGTTGCTCGGCGAAATCACATTGTACCAGGATTCAACTTCGGCGGAATGGCTCTTGAAGTAACTCTTCAATGCCTCATCCGCGTCTGCTGCCATTCTCACTTTGGTAAAGCGGTTCGCTCCCGGTTTCGCTGGGTAGCTCTGCAGAAAGGCAGTCCGCGCCGGCATTAGCTCAGGAGCTGGACTCAGGAGCACGCGCTCTATGAACTGTGCTAAGCCAGCATCCGTGAGAAACAAGAGCCAGTCATACGACTGGGCTAGTACTTTCAACTCTTTGTTGTGAGAGTCGGAGGTGAACCAGTTGCCGTGATTACTAACAACGCCAACGGTCAGAATGAAGCCCGTGCTGCCTGACTGTTTTTCATCATCAATGATCTGCCGCCGCACTTCCTCATAGGGCCCGGTCAGAAAGGTGCCATCGTCCAGTTCCAACATGCCCTGATAGCTGCCGCTTCGTAGGCGTACTCGCTGTAGTGAAGAGACAGTGTTCGCGACGTACGCACCCTGCTTTGCCTTCTCTATTGTCTGAGGTCCCTTCCGCTGACCTTCCTCTACGCCAACGCGTTTGCATTCAACCATCGCGAAAGGGTGGGAGTCCAGGTGGGAGATAGCCAATCGAGCGCCGGGAGTTTCAGGGACATCTAAGTTTGCCACAGTGAGGCCGGAGTCATCTTCGTTCAAGACAGCGGCGTTCCGCTTTACGCCATCACTGCTCAGTAGTGGTATTGACTTCTTGGAGTCTATGTCTAAGGAAGGGAACTGTTTCCTTATCTTGGCTGGAGTGATTGGTAGTGTGAGAGCAGCAGCCGAGAAGTTCTGACGACCCTGTACTGGATGCAGTGAGAATTCGACGTTGTGCAGGATGCTGGGGTTCCCAAACTCAGCTATCCGACGTTCGATGACAACATGATCGCGTAGGTTCCATGCCACGAGGGTGTGAAAGGCGATGATCTCAACGAGCGTACCTAGCGCTCGGCCGGCGGCCTTCTTCCTGTCAGCGGCGTAGTGAAACACTTGATCGGCGAGAGTGCGCTGGAGTGTGTCGACGGAGTCGAACGTCATCTGCAGTCCCTATCTGGACTCCCGCCAATGTGACTGGCATGGTGGCACGACTGAACTGCATCCCAGTCTAGCGGTAGCCCAAGATCGGGCCCGGAGGGTGCTTGGGACAGTGCCGAATGAGGGCGATCGGTAGGGTGTCCCAGGGCCGTTGCTGGAGGAGTTGCTGAAGCGGGTAGGTTCGACGCCACGGGCTTGAGTCGCCGGCTATGATCGCTCACCACCGACCAAGGCGGTCCTACCGGGGCCTTCCTAGATGCGCGAGTGTTTCTGATACACTGTACTAACGTGCGATTGAGGGGAGAGAATCCAACGATGCCTGATCCAGCTACCGTGGGCCAAATCCTTGGCCTCATCAAGCTTGCTCAGTTTACCGCGAGCGGAATCGGAGCCGATCCTGTGCGGTTCCTCTTCCCTACTTGGCTCGCTAGGCGGGAAGGCGCGGCGAGGCTCGCAGAGGCAGAGACCTCCGCGAGGGTAATGGAGATTGAGGCGGAAGCCCAGTCAAATGCGATAAGAGAAATCGCCGAGGCACAGATCGATGCTCATCAAAACCTACAGGCTGCGGGCCTGGGTATCGAGGCGGACGTTGACTTTGCAGAACGAGTCGAACAAAGCGTGCGTTTTCGCGCGCTGAAGCGGCAGGCTAATATCGAGACGATTGTGAATGCAGCCGCCGCCGAGCTAGACGACGCTGAGGTACCGGACGAAGAGCCGGACCACGATTGGACTGCTCGGTTCTTTGAGTACATCCAGGACGTGTCTACCGATGAAATGCAGTCTCTTTGGGCTAAGGTTCTTGCCGGCGAGATTGAGCGTCAGGGCACAACCTCTCTGCACACCCTTGGAATCTTGCGAGACCTAGACCACAATACCGCGCAGTTGTTCGAGAAAATGTGCTCGCTCTCGCTGTTCTATGTGGTTAACGAGTCCATTGTCCACGATGCGAGAGTCGTGCTTTTGCGTGACTACTCTGATGGGAACGAGCTGGCTGAGTATGGACTCCCCTACAACGCTTTGAACCGCCTACAAGAGCACGGCTTGATCACACCTGCATACAACTCCTATATGGAGTATGGTCCCTTCGTCAATGTTCTCAACGGCTTGGCAAAGTCCAATCAAGGCGTCAATATCGAGGTACTGGCCCACGCAGTGCGTCACGCTATGGCGATCGAGTATGCGGATCAAGCATGGTACTTGAAGTCTCTCAAGGAGGATACGGCGGACGCACAATTGCGGATAACAGGAGTGCAGCTGTCAAATGCAGGCAAAGAGCTGTCCCGCGTCGTAACACTGTCACCTGATGCCAGTTACTCAACAGCACTTGCATCATTCTTGCGAAGCAGGCACTTGGAGTTGGTACGCTTCGAAGATAACGCCGCACTGCATTAGGGACGCGGTTGCTGTGACTCGCAAGTAGAGCTAGAGGCCCGGAAGCAGTCCGCCCCCCAACACCCGCAACAACGGCCGATCCGGCGATTCCGGCCTCGGACCCAGCGTCTGATTCAGCGGGTCCGCGACCAGGTCCAGTGTCTCCATCACGACCTGCCCGACCAGCGCCTCGGCCTGCTCCGGCACGACGATGCAGTCGGTCGACATCTCCCGATCGCCGATCCGAATCGTCCGCGGCCTCGGCTACAACCAGTACGCCGACGAGGAGTAACCACCCCTCCGGCAATCAGAGTAGAATTAACGTACCAACACCACCACCAACCAACCCAAAACCCCCAAGCCCCCAACAGAAACCCACAAAACCCTCCCAAAACTCGACAAAACTCACCCTCACCCACCCAAATCCACCCTCATCCACCCAAATCTGACCAAATCTGACATCGCCAGACCAAAATCCAGCCAGATTCCCGGCCCAAACCGCCCAACGACGATCCCGAGTCCATCGAGGTGCTGCATGACCTGGTGGTCAGCGGAGCCGGTTTGGTGATACACCAGTGAAGGCCATGTGCCTGTGAGAAATCAATCACGAAAGACCACGCCGATGCCAGCACCGAAGAGTCCACGCTCTCTCGCCGGATTGCTGATCGGTCTGTTGCTGGCGATCGCATTGTTCGCGATGGCCTGTGGAGACGATCAACAATCGCAATCGGCCGTTCGCCAGGATGCCGCTCAACCGACCCAGGAGCAGCAGACGGCCGCCGCCGACGAACAGCAGCAGGAATCGGCGCCGGCGCAGGATCAGCCGGTCCAGCAGCAAACCGCCCAGGACGAGGCGGAACAGGCACAGCCGGCTCCTGCGCAACAGCAGCAACAGCAGCAACAGCAGGCGGTGCAGCAACAGGCCGCGCAGCAATCCTCGGCCCAGCAGCAACAGACCCAGGAGCAACAGGGCCAACAGATGACGCCGGAAGAGGCCGTGCCCCAGGGCACCCGCCTGATCACGCTGTTCGGCGACCTGACCGAGATCGTCTACGCACTCGGCGCTCAGGACTTCCTGGTCGCACGCGACACCAGCTCCATCTATCCGCCCGAGGCTGAAGAGCTGCCCAACCTCGGCTTCGCCGGCGCGCTCAACGCCGAAGCCATCCTCGACCTGGAGCCCACCTTGATCATCGGCAACCCGATGGCCGGACCGGCGGAAGTCCTGGAGCAGTTGCAACAGGCGGGAGTCGAGGTCCTCATCATCGAAGACCCGAACAGTCTCGACGCACCCCAGATCAAGATCCGACTCGTGGGCGGCGCGCTGGGTCTGACACAGCGTGCCGAAGCACTCGCACGGGATGTCGAGACCCGCATGCAGGCGGTCATCGCAGCCTCCGCCTCAGTCGACCAGCCGCTGCGCGTGATGCACATCTACATCCGCCGCGGCGGACTGCAACTGGTCTCAGGAGCAGGCAACAGGGCGGAAGCGATCATCGAAGCCGCCGGCGGCATCGACGCCGCGACCGAGTCGGGCATCGTCGGCTGGCAACCGCTCACCCCTGAGGCGCTCGTCGCCGCCGACCCCGACGTCTACCTGGTCATGGACCGCGGACTCGCGGTGATCGGCGGAATCGAGGGTCTCCTGGAGATTCCCGGCATGGCCCACACCAGGGCCGGCGAGGGACCCTATGTGATCTCGATGGCCGATCTCTACCTGCTCGGCTTCGGCCCCCGCCTCCCCGAGGCAATCGCCGACCTCGCCCAGTTCCTCCGCAACGTCCAGTCAGACATCCGCGCCGCAGACTGACACCCCTTCCGGTCCCCTCTCCCCGAGGGAGAGGGTTAGGGTGAGGGCCCTCTCCTCACGCGGCGCAGACAGCCCACCCCCGCGAAGCCTGCCCGCGCTCCCCCTACTCTCCCCCCCCTTCCCGGGGGGATATGTCCCGGAGTGACAGCGGGGGTTCCGGCTCCCTCTCCCCGAGGGAGAGGGTTAGAGCCTGCCCCCGCGAAGGCGGGGGGTGAGGGCCCTCCCCCTTAGCCGCCAACAACAATCCCCTTCCCCCAAAACCACCCCAGTTTCCACAATCACACGGATATTGCACGCCACATCTCAGAAGACCACACTGACCATAACCCCATCTTCATTGACAATAAACGCAAAACATACACCTCCGAAACGGCACCGCACATGACCTCAATCCTGCGCCGCGCCCGCCGGCCGCTGACGGCCGGCCTGCTCATCCTCGGCCTCTTCTGGATCGGCGCTGCCGCCGCCCAAGCGCCCGACTCGCCGCCCGCCGCGCCCACCATCGACTCGCTCATCCCCGGCGACAAATCGATCACCGTCGCCTGGAGTGGTCCCGAGGACGACGTCACCGCCTACGACCTGCGCTATATCCGCTCCGACGCGGGCGACAAGAGCGACGCCAGGTGGACCCTGGTCGACGACGCCTGGACGACCGGCGGCAGCGAACTCAGCTACACGATCGCCAGTCTCGACCTCGCCGTCTACTACGACGTCCAGGTCCGCGCCGTCAACGCCGCCGTCGACGGCGAGTGGTCGGACACGGCGAAGCAGATCACCTCCTGCGGTCCGCCCGCCGAAGGCATCGCCGACCCGCTCTTCCCCTGCCAGTGGAATCTCCACAACACCGGCCAGTTCGGCGGCACGCCGGGCGAGGACATCAACGTGCTGCCGGCCTGGGAAGTCACCCTCGGCGAGGGCGTCGGCATCGCCATCATCGACGACGGCATCGTTGTTGACCACGAGGACTTGAAGGACAACCTTGACCTCCAGCGCAGCCATCACCTTCGAGGAGCAGACGCCGCCTGGGATGGACGTCACGGCACGTTAGTCGCTGGCGTCCTCGCTGCACGCGATAACAACCTTGGCATACGCGGGATTGCGCCACGCGCTCCCATCTATGCGTTTGGTCCTGCGCTGGATGGGTATCGGTTCGACATACCTGAACGTACCAAGGCTCTGACGCGCGCAACCGAACACGCTTCGGTCGTCAACATTTCCTTGAGTACCCCTCCGGTCTTCAGCGACTTTGTCGATCCCGGTCCCCTGTGGACGAAGGCGGTCGAGAACGCTGTGCACGCAGGCAACAACGGCAAGGGCATCGTGATTGTTCAGGCGGCGGGCAATGAGACGTCACTGGGCGAACAATCCAACCTCGACGCAGCGCTAAACCACTACGGAGTCATGGCTGCCTGCGCGGTCACCAACCGCGGCGTACGTGCGAGCTTCTCGGAAACAGGTGCGAACCTCTGGGTTTGCGGACCTTCAAGCAGCAATCTGCAGTTTGGACAGATTCCCGGTATTCCCAGCACCGATGAGCTCGACTACAACCTTGGCTTCGGCGGCACTTCGGCGGCTGCGCCGACCGTCTCCGGAGTCGCGGCACTGGTGCGTGCAGCCAATCCAGCCCTGACCTGGCGTGATGTAAAACTAGTGTTGGCCGGCAGCGCCCGCAGAAATCACGCCGATCACGATCCCAGCTCGCACGCCGGGTGGGAACAGGGCGGACTGAAGTACGGCTCCACATCGCAGCGCTACTGGTTCAATCACGAATATGGCTTCGGGGTCGTCAACGCCGGAGCGGCAGTCGCGCTGGCGCGCAACTGGCAACTGCTGCCGCCTTTCCGACAGCAAGTAGCGACAGCGTCAGGAACTCCGGTTGCCATTCCTAGGCGAGTGGGCCGAGAGCAAGCGGCCGTGACCAGCACCATCCGCGTAGGCCGATTCATCGAGTTCATCGAGTATGTGGTCGTGTCGGTCGAGATTGAACACGGCGATCACAACAACCTGCGAGTCACCTTGACGTCGCCGTCGGGTGCCGAGAGCATTTTGACGCATCCGCTCAAGAGAAGCTGGAGCTCTAGTCCGAGCGGCGATCCCTGGCCGGGCGCCTTCCGATTCGGTTCGGCTGCCCACCTGGGAGAGAACCCTGCTGGTGAGTGGACGCTCACGGTTATCGACCACAACGGCCGTCACGAAGGCACCCTGAAGTCATGGAGCATCACGGTCTATGGTCATGGCCGGCTACCGAACGTGCCCACAGTGAAGGACATGGCGCCGGTCAGCGGCGGCGCACTGATGGTCGGCTGGACCGCACCCACGCAGGACGCAGGCGAAGCGCCGATCCAGTCCTACGACCTGCGCTACCGCAAGCTGGGCGCCGACTGGACCACCGTCCAGAACGTCTGGACCTCGGCCAACGCCGGTCCGTTGCAGCACCGCATGTCCGGCCTCACCGACGGCGCGCGCTACGAGTTCCAGCTCCGCGCCGCCAACAGCGCTGGCGCGGGCGACTGGTCGGCCGCGCAGACGAGCGCGTTTCCCCCGCTCTCCTTCGCCGGCCAGACCGTCGCCGACCTCGAGCACACGATCGGCGACACACACGACCCCCTCGTCCTGCCCCAGGCCGCCGGCGGCTCCGGCGACATCTCCTACCGCCTGATCACCGAGCGCGGCACCAACAATCAGCGAATCCAGGGTCTGCCCCTCTGGCTCAGCTTCGACCCCGCCACCCGCACCCTCTCCGGCAACGCCACGATCCTCGGCGAGTACGGCATGCGCTACGAGGCTGTCGACGCCGAGAGCGGCCAGACCGTCTCGCTGCGCTTCACGATTAACGTCGTCGAGCCCGCCCCGGTGCCCGACGCGGTCGCTCCCTCATTCGGGGACGCGACCATCGCCGACCAGCGCTTCACGATCAACCAGGACAACCAGGTGCAGTTCCCCGAGGCCACCGGCGCCGGCGAGATCTCGTACCGCCTGGTCACCGAGAGCGGCACCAGCGAGCGCCGCTTCCGCGGACTGCCCCTCTGGCTGACCTTCGATCCGAAGACGCGCACCCTCTCCGGTGGCGCGGCGGTGCCCGGCGCCTACCGGATGCGCTACGAGGCGGTCGACGAGTCCAACCACGCCGTCGCCGCCCTGCGCTTCACCATCCACGTCGGGTCACCGCCCGTCGAATCGGTCGACAAGTTCTTCGGCACCAGCACCGTGCCCACGCAGGTCTACACGGTGGATGAGTGGATCACCTCGATCGTGCTCCCCGAAGCCTGGGCCCGAGGCCGACGCGCTTCCTTCGAGTACGAGCTGACGGTCGAGACCAGCACCGGCGAACTCGACCGCCGAGGTCTGCCGGTCGGCCTCTCCTTCGCCCCCGCCACCCGTCTCCTGGCCGGCTTCCCCATCGCCGTCGGCAACTACGAAATGAGCTACACGGCCACCGACACCAGCACCGGAGAGTCCTCCACCCTCCACTTCACCATCCACGTCCAGCAAGAGTAAATCCCCTCTCCCCGAGGGAGAGGGTTAGGGCTCCCTCCCCCGCGCAGGCCCGCTGAGGACCTCCTCTACTCGCTCCCCCCTTCCAGGGGGGAGCTGCCGAAGGCTGAGGGGGTTCCCCCAACTCCCCAAGACCGCCCTGGATTCAGAACAGCAGTGCAGCCACCCACAGGAATGCACTCGCACGTGACCAGAAGTCGAAGCCAGGAATGACGGGAATGGCAACCGACTGACAGCCCCTACACCCGCAGCAACGGCCGATCCGGCGACTCCGGCCTCGGACCCAGCGTCTGATTGACCGGGTCCGCGACCAGGTCCAGCCGCTCCATCACCAACACGCCGACCAGCGCCTCCGCGCCCTCCGGCACCACGATGCACTCAGTCGCCATCCGCCGATCCCCAATCCGAATCGACAGCGCATCGCTCACCGGCAGTTCCCCCTGCCGGCCGTCGGCGTAGGTCGTGGTGATCGAATCCACAACGGGAACGCCCAGCCGCTCCACCAAATCCTCCGGCAGCGCCAACATCATCGCCCCCGTGTCCGCCACTGCCCGAACCGTCACCCGCCGAATGTCCGCCTCGGCGATGAGCCCCCGGCGCGCATCCGAACGGTCATCGATGTTCTCCAACTCGATCTCCACGAGAATCTCACCCATGCCGCCATCCCCATTCCTTGCGCTCGCTACTCGATTCTACATCCACAGCCCACCCCTCCGAGAATCCAAGTAGAATGAACGTACCGACCCACCACGAGCACCAAGCCCCCCAACCGAAACCCAACCAGAACCCGCAAAAGCCACCCAGAGCATGACAAAATCCAGCCTCACCCACCCAAATCTGACCTCACTCACCCAAATCTGACCAAATCTGACATAACCAGACCAAGATTCAGCCAAATTCCCAGCCCGCAACCCCCCATCCCCCGATCCGCCCCGAAATTTCTCCCCGACATGCCGCTCGCGGGCATTCGCGTACTCGACTTGACCAGGGTTGCGGCCGGTCCGTTGACGACGCGGTTGATGGCCAACTTCGGGGCCGAGGTGATCAAGGTCGAGTCCAGCGGCGATCGCATGGATCCGGTGCGAGTGCAACCAGTCAAAGGCGAGTTCCACGTCGATCTGCCCGACCTCTTCAACGACGTCAACACGGGCAAGAAGTCGGTAGCGATTGACCTCGCCAGCGAGCGAGGCAAGAACCTGCTGCGCGAACTCGTCGCTCACTGCGATGTGATGGTCAACAACTTCTCGGGCGGCTCGCTTGCGCGCATGGGCTTTCCCCACCAACCGCCGCGCGGCATGGGAGTCGCATACCCTGACTTCACCTCGCCGCACATCGGGGTGACCGCGATCCTGGCCGCTCTGCGGGCGAGAGAGTCGTCCGGGGAAGGACGGGAGATTGAACTGAGTCAGCTCAGCGCAACGGTCTCCCTGCTGGGCGCACAATGGATGCAGTTCGACCGCGTTGGCGCAGACCTGCCAAGGGTCGGCAATCCCGGCTTCAACTCGCTCGCGGGTCGCCGGTCGGAGAACGAACAGATCGAGTCCGCAGTCTGCGCATGGACGAGTTCGCTCTCCAAGTGGGAAGCTGCGGAGCGGTTGCAAGCAGCAGGGATCGCCGCTAACGCGGTCGAGGACCTGCGCGACATGATGGATCTGGACGAACACTTCCGCGATCACTACCAACGGGTCGAACAACCAACGCATCCCGGATTCGGCATCTGGATCGACCGAGCGCCTTGGGAGTTCGCACACCTTAAGCCGCGAACGCTGGAGCGCGCGCCGATGCTCGGTGAACATACGCAACAGGTGCTCAGCGAGCTTCTGGGCATGCAAGAGTCGGAGATTGCCGAGCTGGTCGGCGAAGGTGTCGTCGGCTAGGCGCCGTTGCCTCGCCGACCGAGCAGTTCATGCGACGCTCACCGCGATGAGACACGCCGCGACAACGCCGGATATCCGAGCGGTTCGACGAGCGCTCCGGCCGGCACGCCAGATCCTGAGCGCGCTCGGTTCCGGCACAGTGGATTGGGCGCTCAGCTATGCGCGCGTTGTCAGCCATCCGCCAGGAGCCGTCATCGGTGCTGTCGTTGACGAGTCGAGCGATCGGACGCATCAGCCCCAATAGACCTTGCCGCCCAGGTCCGTTGAGTGCGTCTGCTGATCGACTCTGAGGACGTTGATGCCCAGCATTGCTGTCCCCCTCGCAGTACCGTGCCGCGCTGCTCATCGCAGGCTGGCGCTGGCAAGGATCGTACCGCGGTTGGTTGGCGGCATGGAGTGAGCGAGGCGCGGATGTGGAGTTCGCAGTATGGTGCCGTTTGGTAGGGCATAGGGGATTCGAACCCCTGATCTCCGCCTTGAGAGGGCGGTGTCCTTGGCCGCTAGACGAATGCCCCACGCAAGATGCGACCGACGACTTTGGTTGGCTGGGGATGGAGGATTCGAACCCCCGCTAACTGATCCAGAGTCAGTCGTCCTACCACTAGACCAATCCCCAACGAAGAGTCAGTTTATCACCTCAGTCGTCGGGTCGGGCCAGTCGCTCGGCGGCGGCGTTGAGGCGTTCGAGGGTCCTGGGCTGGCCCAGTGTTTCCAGGGTGTCAAAGAGCGGCGGAGCGATGCGCTTGCCGGTGACCGCGACGCGAATCGGGGTGAAGAGGGAGCCGGGCTTTTCCCCGCGCTCGCCGGCGAGCTCGCGCAAGGCTGCTTCCAGATCGGATGCGTTCCAGCCGGATTCGTCGACCGCGCGCAGTGCCTTGAGCGAGGCCTCGACGGACTCGAGCGCCGCCCAGGGCTTGTTCTTGTAGGCCTTGCCCATCAGCGCATCGTTGGCGTAGTCCAGCGGGGCGTCGCCAAAGAAGAAGTCGGTGTAGTCGGCGAACTCGGGCATCAGCTTGACCCGCTCCTGGATGGCGGGGGCGATGGTCAGGAGGCGATCCAGCGCCTCGTCGTCGATGGCACGGCCCAGCCGATCTTCCAGATGAGGTCTGCCGCGGCGGAGGAAGTCGGCCGGGTCGAGATCGCGGATGTAGCGGGCGTTCATCTCGCGCAAGCGCTCGATGTCGAACATGGCCGAGGCGAGGCCGAGTCCGTCGAGGTCGAACGACTCGACGATCTCGTCACGCGACATGATCGTCGTGGTTTCATCCCTGGACCAGCCGAGCAAGGCGAGGAAGTTGAGCAGCGCTTCGGGCAGAAATCCCTGTTCGGCGTACTCGCGGACCGAGGTCGCACCGTGGCGCTTGGACAACTTGCCCTTGTCGGGACCGCGGATGATCGGCAGGTGGACCCAGACCGGCTCGTCCCAGCCGAGCGCGGCGTAGGTCTGCACGTGGCGCGGAGCGGACGAGAGCCATTCGTCGCCGCGAATCACGTGGGTGATCTGCATGTGATGGTCGTCGACGACGGAGGCGAGATGGTAGGTGGGAAACCCGTCCCGCTTGAGCAGGACGTGGTCGTCGAGCAACGAGTTCTGGAAGGAGACGTCGCCGCGCAGGTGATCCCGGACGATCGTCTCGCCGGAGAGCGGCATCGCCAGGCGAACGACGTGCGGTTGATCGTCGGGCAGGCCGAGTTCGCGACAGCGGCGGTCGTAGCCGGGCGGCTGCTTGGCCTTCTGCTGCGACTTGCGCAAGGAGTCGAGCCGCTCGGAGCTGCAGACGCAGCGGTAGGCCTTGCCGTCCGCAATCAGCCGGGCGGCGGCCTCGACGTACATCGGCAGTCGCTCGGACTGGCGATATGGAGCGAAGGGTCCGCCCAGGTCGGGGCCCTCGTCCCAATCGATGCCGAGCCAGGTCAGGGCGTCGAGGATGAGTTGCTCGGTTCCTTCGACGGCGCGGGACTGATCGGTGTCCTCGATGCGGACAATGAAGCGGCCGCCGAACCGCCGGGCGAGGAACCAGTCGAAGAGCGCGGTACGGATGTTGCCGACATGCGGTTCGCCGGTAGGGGAAGGTCCGTAGCGCACGCGGACGCTCATGGCTGCATCTCCAGGGTGGACAGTGTTCGGGGGGAGTGAGTTGCGGCGGATCTGTTCGGGAGCGGGCCGGTTTCAGCTTTTGGGTGAATTTTTTTTCGGGGCCCGAACCCGCGGAAAACAGCGGCGATCTCCAGTGTTTTACTGGAGATCGTGAATTCGGGACTTTCAGGTTTTTTCAGGTTTTTTCGGGTTTCTTCAGCCTGTTCCGGGCTGGTCGGGTGTTCGGGTTTGTTCGATTCTGTTCGGATTTGAGCGACCACGGGCGGCCATCCGCGGCGCGCGGAAGCACTGGTTCGGACGCAGCCAAGGGTGTGCGACACGGCCTCAGGTCCTTCCGTCGTCATCGTTGCCCGATGCGGGCTACGAAGCGCCGCCGCCCGTTGCTGCACATCGTATCGCACTTGTGTTCTGTGCGCGTATCTCGTGAGTGTCGGAGATTGCAGCTAGCGGATTCGTTGCGTGCGTCGGCCCCGACCGCGCCCGGAGGCGCGCGCGCGCCGGTTCATGGTATCGGCCGATCCGCGCCGGGCCTGGGGCGAAGGCTGGTCGCCAAGCAACAGTTCGCCTTCGCGCAGTTGGCCGAGCAGGCGGCGGAAGTCGGCGGGCGGATCGGCATCCAGTGTGAGCACTTCGCCGCTATCAGGGTGTTGGAAGGTGAGCTGGGCGGCGTGCAGCGCCTGACGCTCGATCAGCGGCGTCTGCAGACCGTACATCGCGTCTCCGGCGATCGGATGACCAATCGCCGAGAGGTGGACGCGGATCTGATGCGTGCGGCCGGTGATCAGTTGACACTGCAGCAGCGCCGCGTCGGCGAAGCGCTCGACGGTCTCGTAGCCGGTCTGCGAGGGACGGCCGCGGTCGAGAATGGCCATGCGCCGCGGATCGGACGGGTCGCGGCCGATGGCGGCATCGATCAGGCCCGCGTCCGGATCGGGCGCGCCCAGGACGACGGCGAGGTAGCGCTTGTCGATGCTGCGCTGGCGGAGCTGGTCGCGGAGGGAGCGCAGCGCGCCGGCGGTCTTGGCGATCATCAGCAGGCCGGTGGTGTCGCGATCGAGGCGGTGTACGAGCCCGGGACGCAGCGGGTCGGCGTCGTCGTCCTGCTTGGCGATCCGGGCGACTTCGGGCCAGCGGTTGAGGATGGCGGCAATCAACGTGGGCTGACGCTCTCCCGGGGCGGGATGGACGGTGAGCTGCGCCGGTTTGTCGATCACGGCCAGGTGTTCGTCCTCGTAGACCACGTTGAGCTGGATCTCGAGCGGTTCTTCCAGGGCCGGCGCCTGGGCAGGCGCGACGCGGACCAGTTCGCCGAAGCTGAGCTTGTAGGCGGGACGTTCGAGCGCGCCATCGACCTGGACCAGTCCATCGTCGATCAGGCGGCGGGCCTGGTTGCGCGAGGCGCCGTCGAGCCGCCGGGCGAGGAACTGATCGAGCCGCTCGCCGTTCTGGTCGGCCATCAGTTCGAGCGACGGTCGGGCCTGGCTGGTCATGGTGATCTGGGGTTGCGTTTGAGCAGGTCGCTGAAGAGCAGGGCGATGACGATGGCGGCGACGCCGACGTTGATCGCCGCGTCGGCGACGTTGAAGGCGGGGAAGTGAATGAAGTCGATGAAGTCGGTCACGTGTCCCTGGTAGAGACGGTCGAGCAGGTTGCCGACCGCGCCGCCGAGGATGAGGGCGAGTCCGCTGCGGACCAGCCAGTGGTCCATGGGCGGGAAGAAGTAGTAGATCGCGACCACGGCGATCGCGACCACGGCGGAGACGGCGAGCACAGTGTTCTGTCCGCCGAAGAAGCCGAATGCGCCGCCGTCGTTGGCGATGTGCGAGAAAGCGAAGAACTCGGCCAGCCATTCGCGCTCGCCCAGCGCCAGGGTCTCGCGCAGGATGACCTTGGTGATCTGGTCGAAGAGGACAATCGCGGCGGCCAGGGCGATGAAGCGCCGGTGGGAGCGGCGAGGAGGGGGCAGCACGGGGGTCGGAACCGGTTCCGCGTCGGTGGGCGATTCGGCAAGCCGTTCGGTCATGTCCGGCGGGGATTCAGCCATACATCGAGATTACACGCGGAACGCCGGTATTCGGATAATCTGGGTGTGTTGTGCGCCGGCGCAGGCGCATAGGGGAGCAGGCTTGTGAGCGAGATATTGACCGGGGCGCCATTTTCCGAGATGCAACGTCGGCGCAAGGACACAGGGCACGATCGTCTGCCGCCGGGTCAGCGCCTGATTCGCGAATGGCCGGTGTTGACCTACGGCGGCACGCCGCGGGTCGAGACCAAGGACTGGAATCTACAGGTCTGGGGCGAGGTGGCGGCGGAGCGGATTCTCTCCTACGAGCAGTTCCTGGAGATCGGCGTGTCGCAGAAGCACAACGATATCCACTGCGTGACGCACTGGTCCCGCTACGACAACACCTGGGAGGGCGTGCTGCTCTCGACGTTGTTCGAGGCGTTGGGCGTGCAGGACTCGGCGACGCACGTGATGTTCCATTGCTACGGCGGCTACACGACCAACGTGTCGATGGCCGACCTGCGCGCCGACGACCACGCCATGCTCGCGATCGCCCATGACGGCAAGCCGCTGGACGCGATGCACGGCGGGCCGGTGCGCGGCGTGATTCCGTCGCTGTACTTCTGGAAGTCGGCCAAGTGGGTCGGCGGCCTGGAGTTCATGAATCGGGACGCGCCGGGCTTCTGGGAGATGTACGGGTACCATATGCACGGCGATCCCTGGCGGGAAGAGCGCTACGGCTAGCGCTGGTCGGAGGCGCCATGAATAGTGTTGGCGACGCCCGCGTCTCCAACTGGAGTCCGAGCATCCCCGAACGATTCGATGGCCAGCTTTGTATCCCATTGCCTGAGGGGTTTGAGGTTGACGAGGCGTGGTGGGACGAGATGCTCTACGCCCAGAAGGGCCGTTTTCCTCAGATCACTCCCGATCGATTGCTGACGCTGCACGAAGGGAACTTGGAGACGTCGTGCGTGAGCGTCGCAATGTCGAGCCAAATCAGGGTCTGGATGGGCAGCGGAAGTGGTTGCGGACTGAGCAGCTCTGCGAGCTTCACACTCTCCAACGGAGCGCGGCGTTCATCTTGCGGCTCGTGGATATCGCCCCAACGAATGCCGGACACGCCGCGGCCGTGGCTCGCTCCGCTGGGTGTCATTCCAGATCTCATCTTCGAGGTTCGCCCACTGTCGCTGCCGCTCACTGTCGTGCAGGAGAAGATGGTGGAGTGGATCGAAGGCGGCGTGCGGCTGGGTTGGTTGATCGATCCCTTTGAGCGCAAGGTCTGGATCTATCGGGCAAACGGGACGGTGGAGGAGCTTGACGACCCTGAGGAGTTGTCCGGCGAGGACGTCTGTAGCGGTCTGGTCATCGATATGTCACGGGTCTGGGAATGATCGGTCCCGCTGTTGTACGCTGCTGGTGATGAAGACGCGTGTGACCATGGACGCGACGATGCTGGGCCGCATGGCGATGCCCGGGGCCCTGCCCCGTTAGGCGCGTGCGCGCCTGAGGGGTACGGGCCGACCCGATACCCTCTGCCGCTCAGCGAAAGCCCCTGATCCCATGACCTACGCCACCTCCCTCGCTTGTCGTGAGTGCGCCCGCGAGTTTCCGCTGGACCCGCTTCACGTCTGTGACTTCTGTTTCGGCCCGCTAGAAGTCGCCTACGACCACGACGGCATTCAGTCCAGGCTCTCGCGCGAGCGCATCGAGTCCGGCCCCCGTTCGATCTGGCGCTACATCGACCTGCTGCCGGTCGACGAGGACTTTATCGTCGACCTCAATGTCGGCTGGACGCCGCTGCTGAAGGCGGACCGGCTGGCCGAGCGGCTGGGCATGCGCGACCTCTGGATCAAGAACGACACCTGCAATCCGTCCTGGTCGTTCAAGGATCGCGTCGTCGCGGTGGCTGCCTCGCGAGCGCGGCAGATGGGTTTCCAGACGCTGGCCTGCGCTTCCACCGGCAATCTGGCCAACTCGGTCTCGGCTCATGCTGCGCGAGCGGGCATGGAGGCGATTGTCTTCATCCCCCACGACCTTGAGGCGGGCAAGGTGCTGGGGTCGGCCGTCTACAACCCGACGATTGTGTCGGTCAACGGCTCGTATGACGATGTCAACCGGCTCTGTTCGGAGCTGGCCGACAATCGGCAGTGGGCGTTTGTCAACATCAATGTGCGGCCCTACTACGCCGAGGGTTCGCGCACGCTGGCCTATGAGGTGGCGGAACAGCTTGGCTGGCGCGCGCCGCGGCAGGTGGTCGCGCCGATGGCCTCGGGATCGCTGTTCACCAAGATTCACAAGGGCTTTCAGGAGTTCCAGCGTTACGGCCTGATCGATGAGACGCCGGTGCGCATGATTGGCGCGCAGGCCGAGGGTTGCTCGCCGATCACCACTGCCTGGCGCAACGAGACGACCAACATCCGTCCGGTCAAGCCGGACACGATCGCCAAGTCGCTGGCGATCGGCAATCCGGCCGACGGCTACTACGCGCTGAAGACGATGAAGCGTACGGACGGCGGATCGACGGCGGTCACCGATCTCGAGGTGGTCGAGGGCATTCGGATGCTGGCCGAGTGCGAGGGCGTCTTCGCCGAGACCGCGGGCGGCGTGACGATCGCCGGCCTGCGCCAGGCGATTGAGACCGGTCAGATCGACCCCGACGAGACCACCGTCGCGTTCATTACGGGCGGCGGCTTGAAGACGTCCGACGCCGTGGTCGAGCACGTGACCCAGCCGATTCCGGTCGAGGGCACGCTACAGTCGTTTGAGGCGGCGTTCGCCGAGGCTCCAGAGGCCGTCGGGGTGGGAGCCTGAAGATGTCCACGCGACGAGTCCGCTTCACGTTCGAGGGCGACGCGGTCAAGGAGCCGGTGATCTACCTGGTCGGGCATGAGTTTGCGGTCGTGACCAACATCCGCATGGCGGACGTGGAGCACGATTTCGGCTGGGTCGTGCTCGAACTGGACGGCGACCATGACGAGATCGATCGGGCGCTTGCCTGGGTCGAGGCGAAGGGCGTGCGGATCGACCCGGTCGCCGGGGACGTCGTCGAGAGCTAGTCTGTCGTACCTCGATTCTGTCCGTGCCTGCCATCCGTCCTCTGCCGGAGGGATTGCCATGCCTGAGCCGTTTGCGATCGACGTTTCCGAATCCGAGATCCGCGACCTCAAGCGCCGGCTGGCGCAGACTCGCTGGCCGTCCGAAGTCGAGAGCTCGGGTTGGCGGTACGGCTCCAATCCTGGCTACATCCGCGAGCTGTGCGAGTACTGGCTCAACGAGTTCGATTGGCCGGCGCAGCAAGCGCGGCTCAACGAGATGCCTCAGTTCACGACCCTGGTGTCGGCGGACGGAGTCGAGGACTACACCATTCACTTCGTCCTCCAGGAGGGCACGGGCCCCGATCCGCTGCCGCTGATCTTCACGCACGGCTGGCCCGGATCGTTCTACGAGGTCTCAAAGATCATCGGCCCGCTGGCGGATCCCGCCGCTCACGGCGGCGATCCTGCGGACGCGTTCACGGTCGTCGCGCCGTCGCTGCCCGGCTACGGCTTCTCGGAGATTCCCGAGTCGGGCGGATTCGGTCATATGCGCACGGCTCGACTGTGGAAGGCGCTGATGGCCGAACTTGGCTTCGAGCGCTACGGAGCGCAGGGCGGCGACATCGGCGCCGGTGTCTCGGCGCTGACCGCGCACGAGGATCCGGAGCACTGCATCGGCCTGCAGAGCAACATGGCCAACAGCCGACCGCCGGCGGATCGCTCGGAAGCGGACTGGAGCGACGAAGAGCGCGCGATCATCGCCCGGATGCAGGACTGGCAGATCAACGAAGCCGCCTACCAGTGGATCCAGGGCACGCGGCCGCAGACCCTGTCCTACGGCCTGACCGATTCGCCGGCCGGATTGGCCGCCTGGATTGTCGAGAAGTGGCGCTCCTGGTCCGACTGCGGCGGCGACATCGAGTCCCGGTTCAGCAAGGACGAAATCCTGACCAACATCTCGATCTACTGGTTCACGCGGACGATGAACTCGGCGACCCGCTTCTACTACGAACGTCGCCAGCATCCCGAACGAAACGCGCTCAGCGGACGGTTGCAGACGCCGGCCGGATTCTCGGTCTTCCCCCATGAGATCTTCGGCCCGCATCGAAGCTGGGTCGAGGCCGAGTACGACGTGCGGCAATGGTCGGTCCACGACCGCGGCGGCCACTTCGCCGCGTTGGAGGAACCGGAGCTGCTGGTCAGCGACATCCGCGAGTTCTTCCGCCCGTTGCGCTGAGGCTCGTGCGATACTGCGCGCGGATCGTTTCAGCCGCAGACTCGCCCACAGCGTGAGGACCACGACATGCCCGAACCATTCAAGATCGATGTGCCCGACACCGAGATTCGCGACCTCAAGCGCCGACTCGCGCAGACTCGCTGGCCCTCCGAAGTATCGGATTCCGGCTGGCAGTACGGCTCCAACCTCGCCTACATGCAGGAGCTTTGCGACTATTGGCGCACCGAGTTCGACTGGCGCGTCCAGGAGACCTATCTGAACCGGATACCGCAGTTCACCACGCAGGTCTCGGCCGACGGCGTCGAAGACTACACCGTCCACTACGTCCACCAGGAGGGCAACGGACCCAACCCGATGCCGCTGGTCTTCACCCACGGCTGGCCGGGTACGTTCTACGAGGCGGTCAAAATTCTCGGTCCGTTGACCGATCCCGCCGCGCACGGCGGCGACCCGGCGGACGCCTTCACCGTGGTTGCGCCCTCGCTGCCGGGCTACGGCTTCTCCCAGATCCCGACTTCCGGCGGATTCGGGCAGAAGCGCACCGCCCTCCTCTGGGGTGCGCTGATGGCACAGCTCGGCTACGAACAGTACGGCGCGCAAGGCGGCGACTGGGGCTCAATCGTCACCTCGCAGGTCGCCTATCAGCATCCCGACAACTGCATCGGCTCGCACGTCAACATGCCGATTGGCCGTCCGCCGGCGGACAAGTCGCCCGACGACTACAGCGACGAAGAGAAGGCCGTCGCCGCCCAGTCGGCGCAGTGGCAGGCCCAGGAGACCGGCTACCAGGCGATCCAGGGCACCAAGCCGCAGACGCTTGCCTACGGCCTGACCGACTCGCCCGCCGGTCTCGCCGCCTGGATCACCGAGAAATGGCGTTCCTGGTCGGACTGCGACGGCGACATCGAGAAGCGCTTCAGCAAGGACGAGATTCTGACCAACATCTCGATCTACTGGTTCGGCCAGACGATCAACTCGTCGACCCGCTACTACTACGAGATGCGCCAGAATCAGGCCGAGAACTTCGTCCCCGGCCGAGTCGAGTCGCCCGTCGGCGTCTCGGTCTTCCCGGGCGAGATCATCACCGCGCCTCGAAGCTGGTGCGAGCAGACCTACAACATCACGCACTGGTCGGTGCACGATCGGGGCGGCCACTTCGCCGCGCTGGAAGAGCCGGAGCTGCTGGTCCAGGACATCCGCGACTTCTTCCGCCCGCTGCGATAGGGCCATGTCGCCGCCGACCGAGCCGTTCCGGATCTCCGTTCCCGAGACGGAGATCGACGACCTACGCCGCCGCCTGCACGACAGCCGATGGCTGCGCGAGGTCCCGGGCTCCGGCTGGCTCTACGGCATCGATCTCGACTTCACGCAAGACCTGGCTTCGTACTGGGCCGACGGGTTCGACTGGCGCGCCGTCGAGTCGCTGCTCAATGACTTTGCCCAGTTCAGGACGCCGTTGACCGGATGGACCGGCGAGTCGCTGGGCATCCACTTCATCCACCGGCGCAGCTCGCGGCCCGATGCGCGCCCGCTAATGATCCAGCACGGCTGGCCGTCATCGGTCTACGACTTCTACAAGATCATCGACGAACTGGCCGAGCCGGCCGATCCGAGCGCGCCCGCGTTCCATGTGGTCGCGCCATCGCTGCCGGGCTACGGATGGTCCGACATCCCGGCCAGGATGGGCTACGGCCCGGCCGCGATTGCCGACATGTGGGTCGAGTTGATGTCGCGCCTGGATTACGACGAGTTCCTCTATCACGGCGGCGACTGGGGCGCGGCGGTCGGCGGACAACTCGCCCTGCGCCATCCCGAACGCATTGACCGCATCCACCTGACCGCGTCAGCGCTCGCGCCGGGCGGTTCCGACGCCAGGCCGCAGAACGAAGAGGAGCGCCGCTTCTTCGCCGAGGAGCAGGAGCCCTACATCCGCGACGACGCGGCGCACCGCGGCATCCACGGGACCAAGTTCCAGACCATGGCCTTCCATCTCGAAGACTCGCCGGTCGGGCTGATGGCCTGGATCGTGGACAAGTGGTGGCTGCTCGCCGACGTCATGCGTGAGGACGAGCGTCCTCGCGGCGGCGACCTCTACCGGCGCTTCACCAAGGACGACTTGCTGGCGACCGTCGCGATCTACTGGTTCACGCGCACGCAGTCGTCGGCGATGCGCATCTACCACGAGGCCATGCGACCGCCGGCGGAGGTCGAGGCCGAGGTCGGCGGCCGGGTGCGGTTGGGCGACGGCGAGCGCTCCGATGTGCCCGCCGGCTTCGTCAAGCTGCAACGTGGCACCCCGTTGCCGCCCCGCTCCTGGTGCGAGCGCGCATCCAACGTCGTCCACTGGACCGAGTTCCCCGAAGGCGGCCACTTCCCGGCGATGGAAGTCCCCGACCTGCTCCTCGCCGACCTCAGACGATTCTTCTCCTGATGCCCGCCGTTCGACACCACCTCCGTTGTCTCGACTGCGAGTTGGAAATCGGCGCTTCGCTTGATCTCTCCTGCGCCCAGTGCGGCGGACTCTTCGAGATTGCCTATCCGCGCCTGCCCGAAGGCGGCCTGCGTCTGCCGCTGACTCCGTTGCCGCTGGGCCAGGGCGGCACGCCGACGATCAGTTTCGACTGGCCCGACGCGCGGCGGCTCAGGCTTCAGTTCAAGCTGGAGTACCTGTCGCCGAGCGGATCGTTCAAGGACCGCGGCGCGGCCACGTTGATCTCGGCCGCATGGAGCGCCGGCGCGACGGCGTTCGTCGAGGACTCGTCGGGCAACGCCGGCGCGGCCCTGGCCGCCTACGCCGCCGCCGCGCAGATGTCGGCCGAGATCTTCGTGCCCGCCGCCGCCCCGCAGGTGAAGCAGGACCAGATCACCGCCGTCGGCGGGACCATCCACGCCGTAGAGGGAGATCGCGAGGCGGTCGCGGACGCCGCCGCGCAGTACGCCCAAGAGCGCAGCATTCCCTATCTCTCGCACAACCGAAGCCCGTACTTCAGCGAAGGCATGAAACCGGTCGCCGAAGAGATCGCCGATCACGGCCTGCCCGACGCGATCGTCCTGCCGGTCGGCAACGGATCGCTGCTGATCGGTCTCTATCGAGGCTTCCGCGAATTGATCCAGCTCGACCGCATCCAGCGGATGCCGCGCCTCTATGCAGTCCAGGCGATGAACGTCAGCCCGTTGGCCTCGGCCTACCGCAATCACGAAGCCCGCGACCCCGAGCCGACCATCGCCGACGGCATTGCCGTGTCGCGACCGCCCCGACTGGCGCAGATGCTGGAGGCGGTGCGCGAGAGCAGGGGCGCGGCAGGCGTCGTCTCGGAGATCGAGATCGAATCCGCCCGCCGGACGATCCTGCAGCGCGGGCTCTACGTCGAGCCCACATCGGCGGTGCCGCTGGCGGCACTCAGGCGATTGCATGAGCGGGGCATGCTCGCCGCCGACGAGCGCGTGCTCGTGCCGCTGACCGGATCGGGATTGAAGAGTCCGCCGATACGCTGAGTTTCATGCGGCGCGATACGTGGCCCGACCCTGCCTGGTGGATCTGGCGTCGGCTGACCTCGGTCAAGTGGGCGATCGGCCTGATCCTGGCGGCGGCGCTGTTTTCCGCCGTCGGCGTCCTGATTCCCCAGGTGCCGCCGCAGTTGGCCGACATCCCCGAGCAGGTCGAGCTGCACATCGAGGCGCAGCGTCCGACCTGGGGCGGGTTCACCGATGTGCTGGCCGAGTTCCCCTGGTTCTACGACACCAGGGGCGGCGTCTTCAACCTCTACAAGCAGCCCTACTGGTACGCGGTCGTGGCCCTGGTCGCGCTGGCGATCTCGGTCTGTACGGTCAGTCGCGCGCCGCCGATCTGGCGGACGGTGCGGCGGCCGCCGAAGCGAGTCGGGACGGCCTACTTCGATCGCGCGCGGCACCGAGCTTCGGCAGAGCTGGACGACGGAGACGACACGCAATCGGCGCGGGAGCGGCTGACCGGCCGATTGCGCGCGTCGCGCTACCGGGTGGAGGAAGTGGAGTCGGGCGAGGGCGAGACGACGCTGTTCGCCGATCGCTTCGGCTGGGCCCAACTGGCCACGTTCGTCACGCACCTGGCGCTGCTGCTGCTGCTCGGCGCGACGCTGGTGACCAAGTTCGCCGGCGAGGAGTACCAGTTCTGGGTCGCGGAAGGCGAGTCGCACATCCTCTTCCCGCCCGGCGACGACCGCGCGCAGGTGCAGATCGTCGTCGACGATGCCGTGGCGCGGTTCGCCGACGACGGCCAGGCGCTCGATTTCCGCAGCCGCGTGCGCGTCGCCCGGGGCGGATCGGAGGTCGGCGGCGGCGAGGTGACGGTCAACGGACCGGTGCACGCCGCCGGATATCGGGTGCACCAGGCGGCGTACTGGGAGCACGGCGCCGAACTGCGCGTGACCGAGCATGCCACGGGCCAGTTGCTCTATGCGGAGACGCACTTTCTCGATCAGCAGCTCGTGGGCCCTCGGATCCGGGTCGAGCGGGGCGGCATCGCGGTCTCGGAGGAAGTGATTTCGCTGCAACACCAGGTCGCCGACGACGCAGCGGATCCCGAAGAAGAGACCTCGCTGATCGCGGGCTACACCTTGATCCCGCTGGACGGCGCGCGCTCGTTGGCGCTGACCATGGCGCCGGGCGCCGACGGCTACGAGTTCTGGTATCGAGTCATGCCCACGCCCAACGACGCCTCGGGCATGACGTTCGCCGAGTTGGGCGTCGGTCAGGAACCGCCGTTGGGCGCGCGCATGGTTCTGGAGCTCGAGGGCGAGACGTTGCTGGACGGCGTGATCTCGCTGGATCAGTCGGAGGGCGAGGCGAGCCTGACGGCGCTGCCGCTGAGCGAGTCGGAGGTCCTGTGGGTCGGCTTCCGCGACGGGGCCGCGGGAGAGGGCTTCTTCTACTACTCGGCCCAGCGTGAAACCGATCGCGGCGAGTTGTCCGCCGGCGAAGCGGTCCGACTTGCAAGCGGCCTGCGCCTGACATACGCGGGAGCGGAGCCTGATTCTGGCGCGCAGGGATCGCTGACGATCGGGGAGACGCGGACGGTCGGCTCGATCGAGCTGACCTGGCTGGGGGCGGAGTCGGTCTTCTTCGAGATCGCGCCGGACCTGCCGGGTTCGAACGGCGACGCGCTGGTCGCGCTGGAGCGCTTCGGCGAGGCTCGCACCGCGGGCCAGTTCAACGCGTTGGGCGGCGAAGGCGTGGAACTCGCCGTCGGCGGGACGAATGCCACATCTGCCGGAGGTCAGGTCGGCAGGCCGTCGCGGCTGGTGCTCGGCCTCGGAGGCGGCGCGGGCCGGATCGAGCTGGACGAAGGTCAGGAGATCGTCCAGAACGGATTGCGCTACCAGTTCGCCGGCCCTCGCGAATTCACCGGTCTCAACGTGCGCCGCGATCCCGGCGGGACCGCGTTCTGGATCGGGATCGGACTCGGCATCGCCGGGATGTCGACGACCTTTTTCGCGCCCAGGCGGCGCGTCTGGGCGCGGGTCACGGCGGATCGCGTGCAACTGGCCGGACAGGCCGGACACGGCGTCGACATGACCGCCGAACTCGAGCGTCTGCTGAGCGACGAGCCGCAGCGCAAGCGCCGCTTCGGCTTCGGACCGCGACGCGGAATGTTCGGCGGCGACTACGCTCAACGGGACGACGGGAGGCGGGACGATGCCTGAGTTGGTCGGGATCATCAACATCAACATCAATCCGGTGGTGATCGACACGGGCGGATTCGAGTTGACCTGGCACGGCCTGTTCACCGCGATCGGGATCGCGTCGGGCGTCTGGCTTGCGGTGCGGCTGGCGCGTCGGGCGCGAATCTCCGAGGACGACGCCATGTCGATCGCCGTGGTCTCGGTGCTCTCCGGGATCATCGGCGCGCGCTTGCTCTGGGTGATCGAGCACACCGATCAGATCGGGTCGCTGGGAGACATCTTCGCGCTCACCGACGGCGGCATCTCGATCTACGGCGCGATGATCGGCGGTGTGCTGGGCGGATTTCTCTACGTCACCTTCTTCAAGCCGAACTTCCCCAAGTGGGCCGCGCTCGATGTCGCCGCCCCGGGCATGATCCTCGGACAGGCGGTGGGCCGCTTCGGCGACTTCGTCAATGGAGAACACTTCGCCAACGCGTCCGACCTGCCCTGGGCCTTCCGCTACACGCATCCGCTGACCGACGGCCCCTGGAGCGCGCCCGGCGTTGACGACTGGTATCGCGGCTCCAGGGGACTCGAAGGCGAGGAACCGGTCGCAATTCATCCGGTCGCCGGAGGCTACGAACCGATCCTGGACTTCATGATCCTGGGCGGACTCTTCCTGCTGCGCCGCCGGGGCGTCGGCGCGGGCTGGGGATTCACCTACTACGTATTCGCCTATGCGGCCGTGCGAGGTCTGCTCTCCCTCTTGCGCACCGACGAGGCGGCGCTCGCCGGAGCGCTCTCGGTGCCGCAACTGCTCGCCATCCTGACCGGAGCCGCCGCGATCTGGATGGCCCTGCACCTGCGAAGGCATCGACAGGACCCGGTGCCGACCGGCGCCGCGCTCGAACGGCACACGCATCGCGGCAGCCGCCGTGGAGGTCTCGGCCGTGGCTGACACGCCCGAACTTGTGCTCTGGGTCAAGTCCGAGTGCTCCGCCTGCGAGACGGCCGGAGAGCTGATGGCCTCCTTGTCGGCGGCGATGCGCTTCGACTGGTCGGTGCGTGAGGGTGAGTACGGCGACGCCGTGCCGGTGGTCGCGACCGCAGACGGACGGGTCCTGGCGCAAGCTCCGATCGTTGCCGGCGCGCTGGTCGACGCGATCCTCGCGCTCAGTCCTCCAGATTGATCGCGTGCAGACCGCACTCCTTCTGCGTCGCCTCTTCCCACCACCAGCGGCCGGCGCGTTCGTGTTCGCCCGGATGCGTGGCTCGGGTGCAGGGCGCGCAGCCGATCGACTTGAACCCCCGGTCGTGCAGCGGGTTGTAGGGAATCTGGTAGGACATGATCTGCTGCCAGACCTGGGCCGAGCTCCAGTTCGCCAGCGGATTGAACTTGACCAGCGGATTGGCGGCTCGGCCAAAGCCGGGATCGAGCTGGACCACGGGGATCTCGGCGCGCGTGCCCGGCGACTGATCCCTCCGCTGGCCCGTGACATACGCGTCCACCCCGGCCAGGGCGCGGCTCAGCGGTTCGACCTTGCGGATGCCGCAGCACTCTTGGTGGCCGTCCGCACGGAAACTGAACAGGCCCTTCTCGCGGACCAGCGCTTCGACCGCGTCGGCCTGCGGCGAGTACGCCTCGATCCTGACGCCGTAGTGATCCCGCACCCGCTCGATAAACTCGAGCGTCTCCGGATGCAGCCGGCCGGTGTCGAGCGTGAAGACGCCGAACTCGCGGCCCAGGTTCTCCGCCTCGCGTGCCGCGAGATCGACCAGAACGACGTCTTCCGCGCCGCTGAAGGAGATGGTCAATCGATCGAAGGCGCGCAGCGCCTCGGCGATAATCTCGGCAGGGTGAGCATTGGCCAGTCGCCGCGCCGTGGCCTCGATCTCTGTCGCTTCGAATGCACTGCTGGTCGTAGTCACGCGCTTGCTCCGCCGACGCCTCCTGCGACCGGTTGGCAGGTCGCGGAGAAATGTTACTATTTTGGTCAAGATTACCGGTGTAGTCCGAATCACCGAGCGGCGGGATGAACTCCAGATGATGAAGCTGTCGTCCACCAGCGATTACGGGATCCGCGCACTGGTCGACCTAGCCCAGCACGACGAGGGCGCTCCGATTCCTTCCTCCGAAATCGCCGAGCGCCAGGGGATTCCCGGCTCGCTCGCCGGACAGGTGCTCGGCCGGCTGCGCGCGGCGGGCTTCATCTCCTCCGCGCGCGGGGCCCAGGGCGGACATCAACTGGCCATCCCGCCGGAGGAAATCCGGCTGGACCGAGTCGTCGAGGCGCTGGAAGGGCCGCTCACCCTGGCCGATTGCCTCGAGCGGGGCGCGCAGTCCGGACGGGCCTCCGAGCGCTGTACCGGGGCGGCCGCGCAGGTCAACCTCTGGGACGACGTGCGCGCCGCCATTTTGGACGTCCTGGCCGACCGCTCGATCGCCGACCTGGCCGCCGAATCGGCCCTGCTCGGCTCGCCCAGCGGCGGCCGCTACCAGATCTAGAACCACCCCGACGAGAAGACGCAGACCTTGAGCCTGACTCGACCGATGCTGGCAGACTCCGTGCTCGACCTGATCGGCGGCACGCCGATGGTCACCCTCAAGCGCATTGCGCCCGAGGGCGCTTCCGAGATCGTGGTCAAGCTCGAGTCGCTCAATCCGGGGGGCTCGGTCAAGGACCGGATCGCCAAGTCGATGATCGAGGACGCGGAGTGCTCGGGTGCGCTGCATCCCGGCGACGTGATCGTCGAGCCGACCTCCGGCAATACCGGCGTCGGCCTGGCGCTGGTCGCCGCGGTCAAGGGCTACCGGCTAATCCTGACCATGCCCGAAGATATGTCGCACGAGCGCCGGCGATTGCTTGAGCGGTTCGGCGCCGAGGTCGTCTTGACCCCCGCCATCGAGGGCATGACCGGCGCCGTCTTCGCGGCCGAGGAACTCGCCTCCGAGGACGGCTACTTCATGCCCCAGCAGTTCCGCAATCCCTCCAACCCCGACGTCCATCGCCGCACCACCGCGCTGGAGATCTGGTCCGAGCTCGAAGGCCGCGAGATGCCCGACGGCCGGCGGTTGCACGCGTTCGTCACCGGCGTCGGCACCGGAGGCACGATCACCGGAGTCGGCGAGGTCTTGCGCGAACGCGCCCCGGATCTGAAGATCACCGCGGTCGAGCCCGAGCGCTCGCCGGTCCTGCAGGGCGGACGCTTCTCCGTCCACGCCATCCAGGGGATCGGCGCGTCGTTCGTCCCCGGCGTCCTCAACCGCGAGATCTACGACGAGGTGATCGGCGTTTCCGATCGCGACGCCGAACAGATGATGCTGCGCCTCACTCGTGAAGAGGGCATCTTGTGCGGGATTTCCTCAGGCGCGAACGTGTACGCGTCGATCGAGGTGGCGAAGCGGCTGGGGCCGCACTGCCGCATCGTGACCACAATTTGCGACACCGGCGAGCGATACCTGTCGCTGCCGCTGTCGGACAGTTGATGCCCACACCGCCCGCGCGCGACGCGCAGGTCCGAGCAGATTGAGAGGTTGGACAATGAGCGTGAAGGTCTACATCCCAACGCCGTTCCGCAAGATCACCGGCAACCGCACCTTCGTCGACGCCGAAGGCATCGACGTCAACGGCGTGCTGCGTGATCTGGACCAGCGCTTCCCCGGCTTCGGAGAAATGGTCTTCGACGGTGAGCAGGAACTGCTGGAGCACGTCAACGTCTACGTCAACAACCACGAGATCACCTCGCTCCAGGGCGCGGAAACGCCAGTCGCCGACGGCGACGAGATGGCCGTGATTCCCGCCCTCGCCGGCGGAGCAGCCGCCGCCCCCACGGTGATGACCCCGGAAATGGTCGAGCGCTACTCGCGCCACCTGATCATGGACCAGGTCGGACCGCTCGGCCAGCGCAAGCTGATCGACGGCAAAATCCTCGCCGTCGGCGCAGGCGGGCTGGGTTCGCCGGTGCTCGTCTACCTCGCCGCCGCCGGAGTCGGCACGATCGGCATCGCCGACTTCGACGTCGTCGACCGCTCCAACCTCCAGCGCCAGATCATCCACGGCACCTCCGACATCGGGCGGCTCAAGGTCGACTCGGCCAAGGACCGGATTCTCGACATGAATCCGAACATCAACGTGATCACCCACACCTCGCCGTTGACCTCCGACAACGCGATGGAGATCATCCCCGAGTACGACGTGATCATCAACGGCGCCGACAACTTCGCCACCCGCTACCTGGTCAACGACGCCTGCTTCTTGGCCGAGAAGGTGCTCGTCGACGGCTCGATCTTCCTCTTCGAGGGACAGGTCACGACCTTCTTCCCCGGCGAGGGCTGCTACCGCTGCCTCTACCCGTCGCCGCCGCCTCCCGGCATGGTCCCCTCCTGCTCCGAGGCCGGCGTGCTCGGCGTGCTGCCCGGCACGGTCGGAGCAATCCAGGCGACCGAAGCGATCAAGGTCCTGCTCGAGCAGGGCGAACCGCTCAAGAACCGGCTGCTGCTCTATGACGCCCTGGCCATGGACTTCCGCACGGTCAAGATCCGCCGCGACCCCGGCTGCCCGCTCTGCGGCGACGCGCCCACGGTCACCGAGCTGATCGACTACGAAGAGTTCTGCGGCTCACCGTTCCACGAGAACTAACTCCCTCCCCCCGCAGCGCGGGGGGAGATGTCCCGGAGGGACAGAGGGGGATTCCCCTTCTCACGAGCGAGAGGAAACCACATATGGCTGTCGAAGTCCGAGTCCCCTCCATGCTGCAGAAGTTCACCGACGGCGAGAAGAAGGTGCAGCTCGAATCCGCCAACGTCGGCGAACTGCTGACCACGCTGGAGTCCTCCTACCCCGGCATCGGCAACCAACTCATGGAAGACGGCGAGCTGCGCCGCTTCGTCAACATCTACCTCAACGACGAGGACATCCGCTTCCTCGACGGCATGGACACCTCGCTCTCCGACGGCGACGTCCTCGCCATCCTGCCTGCGCTCGCCGGAGGCGATTACCGCGTGGTTGGAGGCCACCGCTGATGGTGACGGCCGCGCCCACTCGCTATCAGTCCCTGCTGGACACGATCGGCGACACGCCGCTCGTCCGCTTGCAGCGGATGTCGCCCAACCCCGATGTCGCCATCTGGGTCAAGCTCGAGGGTCAGAACCCGACCGGCTCGGTCAAGGACCGGATCGCCAGGGCGATGATCGACGCGGCCCACGCCGACGGCTCGCTCAAGCCCGGACAGACGATCCTCGAGCCGACCTCCGGCAACACCGGACTCGCCATCGCCCTGATCGGCAGGCTGACCGGACATCCGGTCCGCTGCGTGATGCCGGAGTCGGTCTCGGTCGAGCGGCGCGACCTGCTCGCCTTCTTTGGCGCAGAGGTCGTGCTCTCGCCCGGCGAGACCGGCTCCAACGGCGCGGTCCGCATGGCCAAGGAGATGTACGAGGCCGATCCCTCCGTCTTCATGCCCATGCAGTACGAGAACGCCGCCAACCCGGGCGCGCACTACGAGACGACCGGCCCGGAGATCTACCGCGACTGCCCCGAGATCACCCACTTCGTCGCCGGGCTCGGCACGGGCGGCACCCTGACCGGCGTCGGTCGATTCCTCAAGGAGCGCGACCCGAAGATCAGGATCGTCGCCGCCGCGCCGCATCCCGGCGATCTGGTCCAGGGCTTGCGTTCGCTCGAAGAGGGCTACATCCCGCCGGTGCTCGACGAGTCGGTGCTGGACGGCCGGATCATGGTCGATTCCCGCACCTCGTTCGCGGTCGTCAAGCGGCTGCTCGAGGAAGAAGGCATCTTCGCCGGCATCTCCTGCGGCGCCGCGATCCGCGCCGCGCAGCGAGCCGCCGAGCGGATCGACGCCGGACACATCGTCGTCCTGCTCGCCGACGGCGGCTGGAAGTACCTCTCCACCGGCCTCTGGAACCGCGAGTACGAAGACATCGCCGGCGACGAAGAAATCGAAGGCAAAATCTGGTGGTGATCAACCACCATCCAACGGAAGGACACCGACATGGCTGACTACGCACACCCCGAGAAACTCGTCTCGACCGACTGGGTCGCGGCCAACCTCGACAACCCCAACGTCGTCCTGATCGAGGTCGACGTCGACACCGCCGCCTACGACGAAGGCCACCCGGCCGGCGCGGTCGCCTGGAACTGGACCTCGCAACTCCAGGACCAGGTCTCGCGCGACGTCGCCTCCCGCGAGGTCGTCACCGACCTGCTCCGCAGCGCCGGCGCCAACGACGACTCGCAGATCGTCCTCTTCGGCGACAACAACAACTGGTTCGCCGCCTACGCGCTGTGGATGCTCGAGCTCTACGGCGTGACCAACACCGCGCTGATGGACGGCGGCCGCGTCAAGTGGCTGGCCGAGGGCCGCGCCACGGTCACCGACGCGCCGGCCGCCGGCTCCGGCAGCATCGCCGTCGCCGAGCGCGACGAGGCCCTGCGCGCCAGGCTGCCCGACGTGCTCGCCCACGTCGAGGCCGGCGGCCAACTGGTCGACGTCCGCTCGCCCGACGAGTTCAACGGCGTGATCATGGCCCCTCCGGGACTGCCCGAGACCGCCCAGCGCAAGGGCCACGTACCGGGCGCATCCAACATTCCCTGGGCCACCGCCGTCGCCGAGGACGGCACCTTCAAGTCGGCCGACGAGTTGAACGACATCTACCAGTCCCAGGGCATCACCGGCGACCAGCCAGTGATCGCCTACTGCCGCATCGGCGAGCGCTCCTCCCATAGCTGGTTCGCGCTGCGCTACCTGCTGGGCATCGTCAACACCTCCAACTACGACGGCTCCTGGACCGAGTACGGCTCCGTCGTCGGCGTCCCAATCGACAACCCGTCCGCCTAGCAGTGGTTCCCTCTCCCCCTGGGAGAGGGTGAGGGTGAGGGTCCGGCCGCCTATGCCCAGCGATGCCGTCTGGAAACGCACCATCGCCCGAGCCGTCGTCTCGGGCGATGCCTCCGCCCTGCCCATCCACTTCCACGCGGCCGTACTCTCCCGCTACACCGACGCCGGCGCCAGGATCCTGCGCACCAACACGGTCGGTCGCCTGCTGCAGCCGGGCAAGGCCGTGATCGACTTCGGCATCGTCGAGGACGACACCGTCATCCACCTCCGCTTCGGCGACCTTGGCTCGCTGATCCCCGAAGCCGAACGCGACCACTGGCTCGATCACCTCGTCGCCCCGAGCGCCAGCCGACCCTACCTGCAGATGACGCTCCAGCCCGGCGCCTGCCACGACGACGGCGAACTGCGCGACTGGACCCCACCCGAATCCGCCGCAACCGAGTAGAATGAATGTACGTATCCGTGTTCGGGTGAGCGCGCAGCGAGAACACCGGTCAATCGCGAGGAAGCAGGTGGATGTGCCGGGTCAACACGCTGAAGCAGGTCACGTCACTTCGTTCGGCGCGGTCACCGTCAAGCCCACTCCTGTGCCCACGATCAGACCCGTACTCTCCCGATCCAGCCTGGGCGTTGCCGTACATAACCCGGTCGGATCCGATCAAAACCGATCAAAACCGATCAAGTCCGATCGCTATTCAGCACGATCCTCAGCGCTCGCCGCAAGATCGCGCCTTGCCGAGCAGAAATTCCGCGAGTTTCGCCAGCGCGGCGGCTCCTCCGCTGTCCATAACGAGGAGCGCTGACCTTGGACAAGTTCCCGCCGCTGCCCGCGCCCGCGCCTGACGACCGCTACGGCGTCATCTACGCCGACCCGCCCTGGGACTACCGGGGTCAGCTTCAGCACGCCGGTCCGGGCAGCGGCGACTCGGGCGGCGCCATCCGCCACTATCCGACCGTGCGGCTCAACGATCTGATGCAGCTCAATGTCGCGTCGATCGCGGCCGACGACTCGCTGCTCTTCTTGTGGGCGACCTCGCCGCACCTGGACCAGGCGATCGATCTGGGCAAGGCCTGGGGCTTTGCCTGGGCCACGGTCGCGTTCGTCTGGGACAAGCAGCGCGTCAATCCCGGCTTCTACACCATGTCCCAGTGCGAACTCTGCCTGGTCTTCAAGCGCGGCCGGATTCCCGCGCCCCGCGGCGCGCGCAACGTGCGGCAACTGGTGTCCGAGCCTCGTGCCGACCACTCGCGCAAACCGTCGGAAGTTCGGCGTAGGATCGAGAGGATGTTCCCCGAGCAGCGCAAGATCGAGCTGTTCGCGCGGGAGATCGAGATCCCCGGCTGGGACACCTGGGGCGAAGCGGTCGCGCATCCCCAGACCGGGCGCAGCTTCTGGCAAGAACGACAAGAACGACAAGAACGGCAGGAGGCGGCGGGCACATGAGCAGTCTGGAGTTGCCGCAGGCGCTGATCGACGAGATGGTCGCGCACTCGCGCGACGATCTGCCCAACGAGTGTTGCGGCGTCATCGGCCGCGCGCCGTCCGGCGCGCTGACGCTCTGGCGGGCGACCAACGACGAGGCTTCGCCCTGGCGCTTCAATATCCCCCCGCAACAGGTGATGCACATGGATCGCGCCATTGACGAGGGCGACTGGCTCGTCATCTATCACTCGCACGTGGCCTCCGAAGCGCGCCCGTCGCCGACCGACCTGCGCATCGCGCGGCTGCACAAGGGCGCCGCCGAGTGGCCCTACTGGGTGCTGGTTTCGCTGGCTCAGGAGCCGCCCTCGGTTCGCGCCTGGCGGATCGACGAGGGCGATGATCCGGATTCCGTGAGCCCGACCGAGATCGAACTGGTCGTCACCAACGGACCTGCCGCGCGCAGGCAGTTGGAGATGGCTGAGGTCGACGGCAGGCCGAGAGTGCTGGAGACAACGCTGTAGTGGATCTCGACGCATTCGCCTGGGGATCGCGCACGCTGATCGTGGGCATTCTCAATGTCACCCCCGACTCCTTCTCCGGAGACGGACTGCTCGATCCCGACGCCGCCGTAGCCGCGGGCGAGCGGCTCGTCAACGACGGCGCGGACCTGATCGATGTCGGCGGCCAGTCGACCCGGCCGGGCTACGAGGCCGTACCTGCCGAGCTGGAGGCGGCGCGGGTCGTCCCCGTGATCGAACGACTCGCGGCGCGGCTGCCCGCTGTCCCGCTGTCGGTCGATACGACAAGAGCCTCGGTCGCGCGGTCGTCGTTCGACGCAGGCGCGACGATCCTCAACGACATCAACGGTCTGCGCGGCGACCCGGAGCTCGCATGCGTCGCCGGCCAGCGGGCCGCGTGGGTGATTGCGATGCACAATCAACGCGGCCGCCCGGCGGCGGACGATCCGCTCGATGCCGTCCTGGCGGGAGGTCGCACGTCGATCAAGATTGGCGCGCGCCACGGCGTCGCCGCCGAGCGGATCATCCTCGATCCCGGCTTCGGCTTTGGCTGGGAACTGTCCGAGAACGCACAGATTCTGCGCCGGCTCTCGGAATTGCGCGCGCTGGGCCGCCCCATCCTGGTCGGCATGTCGCGCAAGCGGATGACCGGTGAACAGTTCGGCTGGGGCGTCGAACAGCGACTGGAAGGATCGGCCGCCGTCACCGCGCTCGCCGTTGCCAACGGCGCCGACCTGGTCCGCGTCCACGATGTCGCCGAGATGGCCCGCGTCGTGCGCATGGCGGACGACATCGTGCGGAGCGGCCGCCCATGAGTCCCGCGGTCCGCGTCTTCCTCGGATTGGGCGCAAATCTCGGCGACCGCCGCGCCACGCTGCGCGCCGCCGTGTTGCGGCTCCGTGAGGTCGTCACGGACCTGCGAGTGTCGTCGCTCTACGAGTCCAAGGCTTGGGGCGTGACCGACCAGCCGCCGTTCCTGAACGCCGTCGCGCGCGGAGAGACGGCCCTGACCCCGCTTGCCCTGTTGGACGCGATCCAGGAGATCGAGCACGACCTGGGCCGCGTGCGCAAGCAGCACTGGGGTCCGCGAGTGATCGACATCGACATCCTGCTCTACGGGACGGAGCGGATCGATCAGCCGCGACTGGTGGTGCCGCACCCCTACATGACCCAACGCAGCTTCGTCCTCCGTCCGCTGGCCGATCTGGCGGCGGGCCTGACCCTGCCCGACGGCTCGCTGGTCGGCGAGCTGCTGACCACGGTGGCGCAGGACGACCTGCGCCGCATTGCGGGACCGCAGTGGGCCGACCGAACCGATTGAGCAGCGCTCGAATGCGGCGCTAGACGTCGTCCAGTGGCTCGGTGCGGAAGTTGAGACCCTCGAGGTCGTCTTCCAGCTCGTAGGTCGTCCAACCGACCCAGAAGAGCAGCAGCGCGGCGGTCAGCGTGATCGCCGCGGCCGGGACGGCGACGGCCGCATAGCTGCGCCGGCGGACGCCGAGTAGGAACCAGAGCGCCTGGCAGGCGGCAGCGATCATCAGTATCAGACCGGTCAAGCGGGTTCGATCCATACGGCGAGCATATCCCTACCGCTCGCGTTGTTAGGCTGCCGGTGTGACGACCGAGACCAGCGAATCGACACCGCTCGTAGAACTGGGCGACTCTGCCCAAGAGGCTGAAGCGCGCCCGCTTGAACGACCCCGGGCAATCGACGAGCCGCTCCAGCCGCGCACCCTGTTCTTGCATCGCCGCGTCGTGACGATCCGTCCGCAGCGGATCGAGGTTCGCCCGCCCCGTTCGGCGGTAATCGTGCCGCTGCTCGGCGTGGCTCTGACGGCGGGTCTACTGGCCCTGATGGGCACGTCGGTCGATTCCTTCCCCTTCTGGCTGATGGGCATCCTGCTCCTGTTCGCGGTTGTCCTGCTGCCCCTGTCGGGCATCTCCCTGGTCTATGCCCTGCTGGGCGCGAACATCATCGCCGACCGCGGCGGACAGAACGTTTCCATGAAGCAGCGCTTCCTGGGCCTGGGCATCGGCACCAATGAGTTGATCCCGTTCTGGAAGATTCGCGAGCTATTGGTCGAGGACGAGGGCCGCGAGATCGCCCGCGCCGGGGGCGCGCTGCCCGCTGAGGAGATTGCCCAGTGGCAACTCGTGCTGGTCAAGAAGAGCGGTACGCGTCATGTCCTCGGATCGGTCTCCGCGCCGCGGCAGCACGAGGAAGAAGGTCTGCAGCAGATATTCGAGGTCGCGGAGGCGTTCTCTGCCCTCACCGAAGCGCCGATTCGCGGCCCGATCTGGTAGGAGCCAACGATGAGCGAACGAGCCGAGGCCTGGCAGACGCGGATCGACCAGGAGGTTGCAGCCTCTCTGGCCGACATGTCGACGATCGCCGTGATCGGCCTGTCGCCCAAGCCCGAGCGTGACTCGAACCGCGTGACCGCATACATGCAGCAGCACGGTTACCGGATCGTGCCGATTAACCCGGCTGCGGCAGGAACCGAGATTCTGGGCGAGCGTGTCTACGCGTCGCTCGCTGAGGCGCAGGCGGCGATGCCCGACGTCGAGATTGACACCGTCAATGTGTTTCGCCGCTCGGTCGACACGGATCGCCCGATCGCCGACGCGATCGCCGCGCGAGAGCAGGGCGTGCGCAATGTCTGGTTGCAGCTTGGCATCGTCAATCGGGACGGCCTGCAACGCGCCCGGGATGCCGGCCTGCGTGCCGTAGAGGACCGCTGCCTGATGGTTGAGCATCGGCGTCTGGTATCCACGGAATAGGTGCGTTAACGTGAGAGCATCCAGTGTGATCGACTAACGCGAGGCGGGCGCGTGGTACAGCCGATTGCCAACGCCGACTCCACGTTCCCGCATACGCACGTACCCGAACGCCAGACCGACGATCGACCCCGCGAAGCCTGCGGGGTTTTTGGTATCTGGGCGCCCGAGGTCGATGTCGCGGTCGAGACCTTTTATGGGATTCATACCCTGCAGCATCGAGGCCAGGAAAGCGCCGGCATCTGCACGACCGATGGGCGCAAGCTGTCGGTCAAGACGGGCATGGGGCTGGTGGCGCAGGTCTTCGATGAGCAGAGCGCGGCCGAGCTTGAGGGCATCGCCGCGATCGGGCACACGCGCTATTCGACGACCGGCGCGAGCCGCTTCCGCAATGCGCAGCCGATCCTGCTCGACGATCCACTGACCGGCGAGCGAATCGCTATCGCACACAACGGCAATGTCGTCAACGCCGCGCAGGTCCGAGCCGAGCTGACCGAAGCCGGCGAAGGCTTCGAGACCTCGACCGACACCGAAGTGCTGGCCAAGTACCTGCTGCTCTTCGGCGAGGACGAACATGACGCCGACACCATCTGGGAAGAGCGGTTCAGCGCCCTGATGCGCCACATCGAGGTCGCCTACTCGCTGGTCCTGCTCACCCCCGACCGGCTGATGGCCGCTCGCGATCCGTACGGCGTGCGGCCGCTCTGTATCGGACAGGTGGGCGGCCGCTACGTGGTCGCCTCGGAGACGTGCGCGCTCGATCAGCTCGGCGCCACCCTGCTGCGCGAAGTGCGCCCCGGCGAACTGATCACGATCGATGAACGCGGGATGCGCTCCTACCAGGCCATCTTCCCGGCCGACCCGGCGGGCTGCGTGTTTGAGCACATCTACTTCGCCCGCCCAGACTCGATCCTCGACGGCCAGGCGGCCTGGCAATCGCGCACCCAGCTCGGCGTCGAGCTGGCACGCGAACATCCCGCCGACGCCGACGTCGTGATCGGCGTGCCCGACTCGGCGACGGCGCACGCGATCGGCTACTCCTCCGAATCAGGCATTCCCTATTCGGAAGGCCTGGTCAAGAACCGGTACGTGGGTCGGACCTTCATTTCTCCCGATCAGCGCCTGCGCGACCTGGGCGCGCACCTGAAGTACAATCCGATGCCGTCCGTGCTCGCCGGCCGGCGCGTGGTCGTCGTGGACGACACGATCGTGCGCGGCACGACCACGCCGCGCATCGTCAAGCTGCTGCGCGAGGCCGGCGCCGCCGAGGTGCACATGCGCGTCGCCGCGCCGCCGATTCGGCATCCATGCCACTTCGGCGTCGACATGGCCACCCGCCAGGAGCTGATCGCGGCGCGGCAGTCGGTGGAGGAAATCCGCCAACACCTGGGCGCGGACTCGCTCGGCTACCTGAGCCTGGACGGCCTGCAGCAGGCGCTGGGTCTGGGCAAACCGACCTGCCTGGCCTGCTTCACCGGCAACTATCCGGTCTCGGTGCAGACCGACTTCGAGATCGACACGCTGACCGTCCCCCTGGTTACCGCTCCCGTGCCGACATCGACGAACGGCAACGGCGCCAGTAACGGCAACGGACACGGGTTGCGGCGCGGCGCGCGATCCGACGAAACGACGGTCGCGTTGGCTCCGGAGCGTCGCTGAGCGATGACGCAGGCGCATCAACCTGCCCCGGCCAAAGCATCCGAACCGAGCGCCTCGGCGTACGCCGACGCTGGTGTGGATGTTGACGCCAACGACCGCCTGATTCCCCGCTACCGCGAGTTGGCCCGCAGCGCGACGCGGGCCGAGCAACTGGGCAGCGTTGGCGCGTTCAGCGGACTGTTCGATCTCTCTGCCTACGAGCGGCCCGTCCTGGCCGCATCAACCGACGGCGTGGGCACCAAGGTGATGATCGCGAGCCTGGCCGGCCGACTCGAAGGCGTCGGCCGCGATCTGGTCAATCACTGCATCAACGACATCCTCTGCGCCGGCGCGGCGCCGTTGTTCTTCCTCGACTACCTCGCTGCCAACGAACTGTCGGAGGACGACAAGGTGGCCGTCGTCTCGGGCGTCGCGGCTGCCTGCCGGGAGAGCGGTGTGGCGCTGCTCGGCGGCGAGACGGCCGATATGCCCGACCTCTATCCCCGCGGTCACTTCGACCTGGCCGGAACGATCGTCGGCGTGATCGAACGCGGGCGGGAAGTCACGGGAGAGCTGATTGCGCCTGGCGACGTGGTGCTCGGACTGCCCAGCAACGGCCTGCACACCAACGGCTACTCGCTGGCTCGCTCCGTCTTCGGCCTGCGGCCCGAAGACGGAGCGTGGCAGGAGCGGGCCACTCGCGTGCAAGCCATTGAGCCTGGCCTGGGCGAGTCGCTGGCCGATGCCTTGCTCAGGCCGCATCGTTCCTATTGGCCTCAGTTGCGCGGTGTGTTGGAACGGATCAAGGGCATTGCTCACATAACGGGCGGCGGGATTGCCGGAAATCTGGAACGGGTGCTGCCGGACGGCGTCGGCGCACACCTGGACGCCCGCGACTGGAGCGCAGCCTGGGAGACACCGCCGATCTTCGCCCTGATCGAGCAGCGCGGGGACATCTCGAGAGAAGAGATGTACCGCGTGTTCAACATGGGCGTCGGCATGGCGGTGGTCGTCTCGGCTGCCGACGCGCCGGCGATGCTGACTGAGATTCCCGAGGCGGCGCAGATCGGCGAGATCGAGTCCGGGGACTCGTTCGTATCAGGTCGAGTCGCGATAATGACCAGCGACGGCGAGATTCGCTGAGGGGCCGGCGATCGGTCAAGCAGCGGGAGGATGGCGTGGCGATGTGGGGTCTGATCTTGACCACAATTCGGAGCGGTCGTACATTTCTTGAGCGCGCCACCACAGGGGCGCGCGGTGTAATCGTGGGAAGAGGTAGCTGGTGGACCTGCTGACAGCCGCCCTCGTGACGATTCCGTTCCGCTCCGAGATCATGGAGTTGCCGTTGGTCGGGCTGACGATGCTCTTCTGCTTCGGCGCGCTGGTGATTCTCGGCCGCTGGTGGGAGCGGTAATCGGCCATGGCAAACCTGGAGCGCGCGCCGCGCAAGTCGTTCAACGACCTGATCTACGATCTGATCTTCAAGAACTACGTTTGGCAGTCGATCTTTCGCACCGGCTACCCAAACACGCCGCGCAACCAGATGCTCGCCGTGGCGACGAACGTCTTCCTCCACCTGCACCCAACGCGGATTCACCGCACTCACGTCAAGATCACCCACACCTACTGCCTAGGCGGGCTGTCGTTCTTCATGTTCCTCGGCCTGACCGTGACCGGCGTGCTGCTGATGTTCTATTACGTGCCGTCGATTGAGCGCGCCTATCAGGACATCCAGGAGCTCGAGGCCAACGTCCGCTTTGGTCAGTTGCTGCGCAACATGCACCGCTGGATGGCGCACGCGATGATCATCCTCGTCTTGCTGCACATGATGCGCGTCTTCTACACCGGCGCCTACAAGCCGCCGCGCGAGTTCAACTGGGTGGTCGGCGTCGTGCTCTTCATTCTCACGCTGTTGCTCTCCTTTACCGGCTACTTGCTGCCCTGGGACCAGCTCGCGTTCTGGGCGATCACCGTCGGCACGACGATGGTCGGCTCCGCACCGGTGCTGGGCGACGAGTCCAAGTTCCTCCTGCTTGGTGGTTTCTCCGTTGGACCGAACGCGCTGATTCGGTTCTACACACTGCACGTGATTGGATTGCCCCTGGTGATCTCGATCTTCATGGCCGTGCATTTCTGGCGGGTCCGTCGCGATGGCGGCCTCGCGCGGCCGCTGTAGCGGGGGGAAGGTCTGAATGGTTAGTCGCGCCGCCGCAGCCATCCGAACCCGTCCTCGCCGCGAACGCGAGGCCGAGGTTCTGGTCTGGCCTGACCTGGTCTTCATCGAGTTCATCTCCGCGCTGATCTTCTCGATCGCGCTGATGGTTCTCTCGGCGATGGTCAACGCGCCGCTGTTGAACCGCGCCGACCCCGACACAACGCCGAACCCCTCCAAGGCGCCCTGGTACTTCCTCAACCTGCAGGAACTGCTGTTGCACATGGAGCCGGCCTGGGCCGGCGTGATCGTGCCCACGATCGCACTGGTGTTGCTGGCCGCGATTCCTTATTGGGACCGGGACACGCAGGGTCAGGGCGTCTGGTTCGGGACCAAGTTCGCCGGACGGCTGACGGTCTTCGGATTCACCGCCGCCACACTCATCACCAGCCTGCTGATCATCTGGGACGGCTCCCTCCACGTGGTCTGGACCGAGAACGTGATTCGCGGTCTGGGCCTGAACAGCGACTTCACCTGGCCCGGCGGATTGGACTGGTTCCGCAACCTGCGCGGCTTCGACACCGGCATTCCCTGGGATTCCTTAGGCTTCACCATCGGCGGATTCACGATGTTCGAGGACTGGCGGGCGATCCCGCTTGGGATTCCGGGCACGACCACCGATCCGTGGCTGCTGAACCTCAACTTCCCCTCCTTCCTCTCCCAGCAGATCATTCCGGTGGCCACGATGGTTGGCCTGCCGGTGCTGTTCGTGCTGTTCTGCAAGGGTCTCGGCTGGATTCACAGCCGCCGCGACATCGCACTGCTCATCTTCTCGGCCTTCATCGGCGTCTACCTGACAACGACGATCGTCGGTACCGCATTCCGTGGCCAGGGACAGGACCTCAAGCCGCCCTGGGACATCGTGGTGCTGGAGGAGTAACCGGTGGCGAACGGCAACGAACAACAAACGGGCGAAGGCGGCAGGCAGCGTCGGCTGCCCCAGGCCGCCGAGCCGTCAGGCGGTTCGCGGCCGCAACGCGCGCCCCATCTGCGCTCCGAGTCGCGGCCTGGAGTGGTCCAGAGCGGCGAAGGCGCCCGGGCGATGGTCACCCAGGCCCAGCGGCGACGCGCTCGCCAGGGCCAGGTCACCAGGCGGCAGCTTCTGCGGGTCTCCTTCTGGGGATTCTTCACCTTCGGCCTCACCGGCGGTCTGGGCGCGTTCCTCTCCAATTTCTGGCCGCGCGGGGTCACCGGGTTCGGCGGACGCATCCCGGTGGCCGCTGCGTCGGTCCCTGCGCCGGGTGCGGATCCTGAGCCGATTCAGATCGGCAAGTTCTACCTCACCCACCTGCGCGCCGGCGACGGAACCCACGCCGGTTTCGGCCTCGAAGGCGACGAGGGTCTGCTGGCCCTGTGGTGGAAGTGTCCCCACCTGGGATGCACGATCCCGTGGCGCGCCGGCTTCCCCTTTGAGGGAGTCACCGGCTGGTTCCGCTGCCCCTGCCACGGCTCCACTTACACCAAGAGCGGGATCCGCGTCTTCGGACCGGCGCCGAGGCCCATGGACACAATGGACATCACCGTCAACAGCGACGGCTCGTTGACGGTCAACACGGGAAGCATCAAAAAGGGCGGTGAGGACAATCCTCAGCGCACTACTCCCTACGCGTAACCGACAAGCGGTTCATTCGCACCGGGATCGGGCAAGAGAGCAGGCAGGGGACGCAACGCGATGAGCGGACAGAACACCGAGAAGCAGATTCTCGCCATGGTGATCCTGTTGGTGCTGTCGGTGGCCTCGTTGGGCGCCTACACCTGGTTCGACAACGGACGCCGCACGGAAGCCCGCTCGGAGATCCTGACCAAAGACGCCGAACGGGCGGCATGGACATTCGCCAATAACTGCCGCGAGTGCCACGGCAACGACGGACGCGGTTCCGAGTCCGATGCGTCGCTGGTCGGCCCGGCATTGAACACGCCGAACAACACCTACGCGTTCCTGACGGATAACCAGGGACAACTCGCTACCCTGCAGAACGATTTCCGCTACACCATTACCTGTGGCCGAAACGGCACGCCGATGCCTCCCTGGAGCATCGATCAGGGCGGATCGCTCGACGGTTTCAAGATCGACAACCTCGTCACGTTGATCACCACCAATGCGGGCAACGCCTGGGACAAGGCGGTGGAGCACGCCGTCCACCTGGACGAGGTCACGATCGAGAACCTGCACATTGCGCTCAATGCGGCCAAGCAGACGCTCGAAGCGTCCGGCTGGTTCGCTGATTTCGAGGCTGCCCAAGGCGCCGTTGCGCGCAGCGAGTCGGGTGATGCCGAGCTCCTGGCCCTGCGGGAGGCCGTTGCAGCCGCAGAGGAGTCGGGTGAGGGGTTGCAGGAAGCGCAAGACGCCCTGGCCGCCTACGAGAAGGGCTACACGGCCCTCGTACTGGCCGTGGTGACGCTGAGGACGTCGGATGACTCCGCAGCGGTTGGCGACACGCGGGCCGCGCTCGACGCTGCCACCGCCGTACAACAGGAAGTCGCCACCAACCGCGCCTGGCTCAAGGTGGTCAGCGACTACCAGGCCGCGGTCAGTGACCTGGATACGGCCGAAGAGCGATTCGCCGCCGGCTTGCCGATCCCGGTGCCGGCAACCCAGGTCACGGCGGATACCTGCGGCCAGGTCTCCGCAGACCTGGTCGGCTGGCTGAGCGCGCACAGCGGGTCGTCATAACTTGATGCCCGAATGCGGCGTCGGGCGCAGGCGGCGCTGAACGAATCGATCGTCATTGGTACGCTGAGTGCCATTCCAGCTTCAGCGTTATGGTTTCCCTGCCGGAACACCCGCGGGGAAGGGAGAGAGCTAGATGGCAGCAGCACAGACCGGGAAGCGTTACTTCTGTCCGAGTTGCGGCGCGGAGTTCATCGTCACGCGCGGCGGCGACGCGGAACTCAAGTGCGGCGATACACCACTCGAGGAAAAGAAGTAGCGCTGCGTTCGGGACAACCGACGCAGCGATACGGATCACGTCGTCGGTCAGGGTTCCAATCAGAGCGAATCGGGGAGATACGAAGATGGCCGTCCAACTGGGCAAGCGATACCGAGACGAAGAGTCGGGCATTGAGGTGCTCTGCATCAAGCCGGGCGAGTGCGACCTCAAGGTCGACGAGCGGGAAATGGAACTGATGCAGCCCAAGGTGCTCCCTTCGGCTGACTAGCAGCGACTCACTCCGTGGATTCGGAGTCTGGATTAACGGCGTTCCGGCTTCGGTACGTCCGGATAGTGTGCCACCATGACTGGCGTTCGAGACCAGCTTCGGTCGGATTTGCGCGATGCCATGCGGGCGCGGGATGTCCCGCGCCGCAGCACCATCCGCATGCTCGAGGCGGCGATCAAGAACGCCGAAATCGACAAGCGCGGACAGGAACTCGCCGAGGCGGACATCCTGGCAATCCTGCAACGTCAGGTCAAGCAGCGGCGCGAGTCGATTGAGCAGTTCCGTCAGGGCGGACGCGAGGATCTGGCCGAGCAGGAAGAGCTGGAGATCGGCATCATCGAACACTACCTGCCCGCTCAGCTCTCTCGAGACGAGATCGAGGCCAGGGCGCGGGCGGTGATTGAGCAGGTGGGGGCGTCCGGCCCCGGCGATCGCGGCAAGGTGATGGGGATGTTGATGCGAGAACTGCGCGGCGAGGCGGATGGTTCGTTGGTCAACGCAGTGGTGGGCGAACTGCTGGGCTCGTAGGGCCGACTTGCCGTACCGAATGGTGGCATTGGCTGCGGCTTAGGTGACGTAACGGCAACTGTATGCTTGAAACGGCGGCAGTCGGCGCCGGTCGCCGTCCATTGCGCCATGATCTTGCTTCAATGAACCAGAGATGAGCCACGACACCTATTTCACTCGATGGCGGTTGGGCCTGTTTGGCATCGCGCTCGCCGTCGGGATCGTGCTGGCTCTGACCCCGTTCCGTCCTGCCGAAGAGTTTCCGACGCCAGGCACGGCCGCCGACCGTGACATCGTCGCCGTCGAGGGCGCGACATTTGTCAGTGAAGTGCTGACCGCCGAGCAGCGCGATGCCGCGCGGGCCCAGGTCGAGCCGCGTTTCGAGTTCAATCCCGACGTCCGGCCGGCGCAACTGGAAGCTCAGCGGCTGTATCTCGAGGCGGTCGCCCTGGAACGCGAGGCGAGAAGCGCGCCAGTCGTGACCGAGGATGAGTCGACCAGCGCCGCCTCCGACTCGGACGAAGACCGGCAGCCGCAGCGCATCCCGGGTTCGAAACTGGCCGAGCGCGACGAGGAGTTCCTGGTCGCGGTTTCCGATCCTCTGTTCACCAGCATCCGCCGCCACTCAGCGGCGGTGCTCGAAGAGCTGCTGTTGCTGGAACTGTTCGAGGAAGACATCATCGGCGTGCGCGCCACACTGAACGACCGGGTCGACCCGGCCCTGAGCCTGACCGAAACGACGCTGATCTCTTCCCTGGTCGCCGCCTACCTGCGGCCGACGATGGCGGAGTCGCAAGCGCTCACCGCTCAGGCGCAAGACCGGGCCGCCGCGGCCGTGGTCGGCGTCGAGCGGACGGTCGTCGAGGGAGATCTGGTCGTCGGCGAGGGAGAGATGGTCGACGCCCTGGCCGCAGAGGCGCTGGCCAACCTGACCCCGCGAGGCGCGGGGATCGAGCCGGAATCACTGGGGGCGCTGGTGATCATTGCCGTCAGCGCGTCCGCAGCGTTTTGCGTCTTCCTCGCGCTGTGGCGACCGGCCGAGGCGGCCAGCGATCGCCGAGTCCTGCTCCTGGCGCTGCTCGTCCTGCTCTCGATCGCGGCGGCGAGACTGTGGTTCGAGTTCGCGCTGCCCGACGGCGTTAACGAATCGCTCGATCTGATGTTGCCGCTGGCGGCGGGTCCCGTACTGGTCGCGGCGCTGCTCAGCACCGGATTGGGCGTCACCACCGGAGTGCTGATCTCGCTGCTCGTGGGGATCGCGGCCATCGTGCTGCCCGACTATGGCACGGCGCCGGCCGGCGTATCGGCGCTGCGTCCCCTGGCCTTCTTCCTGGCCAGCTCGCTCGGCGGTGTGTTCGTCGCCTCGCGCGCCCAGGCGCTCGCCCAGTACGGCCTCACCGGCCCGGCGGCCGGGCTCACGGGATTTCTCGCCGGCGCGGCGGTCTGGCTGTTGGATCCCGCCCGGGTCAGCGACCAACTCGGCTGGCTGGCGCTCGCGGCGCTGGTCACGGCGGCGCTGGTCTCGGTGATCACCATCGGCGCATTTTCGCTGCTCGGGGCGCTGTTCGGAATCACGACGCCGATGCGTTTGCTGGAACTGGCGCAGCTTCAGCGACCACTGCTGCGCCGGCTGCAGGAGGAAGCTCCGGGGACGTTTCATCACTCATTACTCGTGGCCACGCTGTCCGAGCGGGCTGCTTCGCTGATCGGCGCCGACCCGTTGCTCGTCCGCGTCGGTGCGTACTACCACGACATCGGCAAGCTGCATCGTCCCGCGATGTTCATCGAGAACCAGGAAGGGACGAACCCGCACGACGAACTCGAACCGAACGAAAGCGCGAGGGTGATCATCTCGCATGTCAGCGGCGGTGAAGAGTTGGCCCGCCGGGACCGTCTGCCGCCGCGGATTCGCGACTTCATCCTCGAGCATCACGGCTCGCGCCGCGTGGCGTACTTCTACCGCAAGGCCGCGATGTCCGACCCTCGCGTCGACGCGCAGGACTACACCTATCCAGGGCCGCCTCCGCAGTCGCGGGAGACCGCCATCGTGATGCTGGCCGACAGTTGCGAAGCCGTCGTCCGGGCCAGCGGCGAGCACGAGGCGGACAGAATCGGATTGCTCGTCGACGGCGTCTTCGACGAGCGTCTGCGAGAGCGGCAGCTCGATCACTGCGACCTGACGCTGAGCGAGCTGCGGGTGATCTCGGCCAGTTTCAAGCAAACGCTGGTCGGCGTGCATCACCAGCGCATCCAGTATCCGCCGGCGGCCGAGGACGAGATACGCGCCGCGCCGCGCGAGCAATCGTCGGCGCGACCCGCGCTCTAGCTCCGGCGCAACTGGCCATAACGTTGGACGCCGATACCATCGCCTCATGCGCTTTGCCGTGCTCGTCTTTCCCGGAACCTGGAGCGATTGGGACTGCGTCCACGCATTGGAAGACCTGGGACAGACGGCCGAGCGGGTCTGGCACCGCGAGACGGCGCTCGACAGCTACGACGGCGTGATCCTGCCCGGCGGCTTCTCCTACGGCGATCACCTGCGCTGCGGCGCGATCGCGCGCTTCTCTCCGGTCATGTCGGCGCTGGAGCGCTTCGCCGCCAGTGGCAAGCCGGTCTTCGGCTCCTGCAACGGCTTCCAGATTCTATGCGAGGCCGGACTCTTGCCGGGAGTGCTGCAGCGCAACGCCTCGATGCAGTTTCGCTGCCAGCCACAGCGACTCAGCGTCGAACGCTCCGACACCGGGTTCACCAACACCTGCGAGTCCGGTCAGATCGTCCAACTGCCTGTCTCGCACGGTGAAGGCCAGTACTTCGCTCCATCCGAGGTGTTGGACGAACTGGAAGACGCGGGACGCGTCCTGTTCCGCTACCACGGCAATAACCCGAACGGCTCATTGCGCGATATCGCCGGGATCATGAATCCGATGGGCAACGTGTTGGGCATGATGCCTCATCCCGAGCGCGCCTCCGACGAACTGCTCGGCGGGACCGACGGCAACTACATCTGGCGGTCGATCATCGAGCACTGGGGCTGACGTGACCAGCTATCCGCCGCCCGGCGACGCCTTGCCTGCCGACGTGGATGACGAGGTCCTGGCCCAGATTGCCCTCAGCCGGGACGAGTACGAACGCGCCTGCGAGATGCTCGGCCGCGCACCGACCGACGTCGAATTGGGCATGATCGGCGCGCTCTGGAGCGAGCACTGCGGCTACAAGCACTCGCGGCCGCTGTTTCATCACTTTCCCACGGAGGACGAACGCATCCTGACCAATCTCGGCGAAGAGAACGCCGGCGCCATCGATATCGGCGACGGCTGGGTCGCGGTGATGAAGATCGAGTCGCACAATCATCCCTCGGCGATCGAGCCGTACGAGGGCGCGGCGACCGGTGTGGGCGGGATCGTGCGCGACATCTTCGCGATGGGCGCGCAGCCGATTGCGCTGCTCGATTCGTTGCGCTTTGGACCGCTGGAGGACCGGCGCAATCGACGGCTGTGCACGGGCGTGGTCGCCGGCATCGGCGGATACGGCAACTGCCTCGGAATTCCCACGGTCGGCGGAGAACTGGTCGTGGGCGAGTCCTACAGCGGCAATCCGCTCGTCAACGCGATGTGTCTGGGAATCGCGCCGCACGGTTCGTTGATCTCGGCCACGGCCGGACCACCCGGCACGCAACTGATGATCGTCGGCGCCGACACCGGCCGCGACGGGCTGCACGGCGCGACCTTCGCCTCGGTCGAACTGGACGAAGCCTCGGCAGAGCGGCGGCCGGCCGTGCAGGTCGGCAATCCCTTCCTCGAGAAGTCGTTGATGGACGCCTGCGTCGGGCTCGTCCGCGATCACCGCGACTGGCTCGAAGGCCTGCAGGATTGCGGCGCGGCGGGGATTACTTCTTCGACCGTCGAAATGGCCGAGCGGGCGCGCAGCGGGATCAGGATTCAGACACGGCATGTCCCGCGCCGTGAGTCGGGCATGACGCCGTACGAGGTGATGCTGTCCGAGTCGCAGGAGCGGATGATCGCGGCGGTCAAGCCCGAGCACGTGGCCGACGTCGAGGCCTGGTTCGAGCACTGGGGCCTGCACGCCGAGGTGATTGGCGAAGTCACCGATGACGGCATCGCCCGCGTCTTTGACGGCGAGGCCGAAGTCGCCGCGGCGCCCGTGTCGGTGATGACCAGTCCCCCGGCCTACACGCCGCAGGCGGAACGCGACTCCGACGCGCGTGCTCGCGCGGATTGGGATCCGGGTTCGCTGCTCGACCTCGATCCGGCCGACGCGAACGATGTCCTGCTGCGGCTGCTGGCGTCGCCCAACATTGCTTCCAAGCGCTGGGTCTATCGGCAGTACGACCACATGGTCGGCACGAACACGGTCGTGACGCCCGGCTCGGACGCCGCCGTGCTGCGCATTCGCGGGCTCAGGCAGGGACTCGCGGTCTGCACCGACGGTCCCGGTCGAGCGGTCGAGCTGGACCCCTACGCGGGCGCGGCACGCGCGGTCGCCGAGGCGGCGCGCAATGTCGCCTGCACGGGGGCGCGCCCGGTTGCGGTGACCGACTGTCTCAACTTCGCCAACCCCGAGCGGGCGGCGATCTACTTCCAGCTCAGCGAGTCGATCCGCGGGATGGCCAACGCTTGCCGCGCCTTCGGCACGCCGGTCGTGTCCGGCAACGCCAGCCTCTACAACGAGTCCGAGGACGGCCCAGTGACGCCGACGCCGGTGGTCGGGATGCTGGGCATCATCTCCGACGTGACCCGGGCGGTGCGGATGGCCTTTCGCGACGACGGCGACGAGATCTGGCTGCTGGGGTCGGGGTTTGAGCAGCGCGTGTCGTCGCTGGGCGGCAGCGAGTACCTCTCGGTGATTCAGGGCCGAGAGGCCGGGCCGGTCGAGATTGACCTGGAGGCCGAGGCGGCGCTGATCGACGCGCTCGTCGAGGCGAGCGAGGCCGGCCTGTTGAAGTCGGCCCATGACTGCTCCGACGGCGGCCTGGCCGTGGCGATCAGCGAATCCGCCATCGCCGGCGACATCGGCGTCGAGGTTGAGATCGACGCGATCAGCCGGCTCGACGCCGCCCTGTTCGGGGAAGCCGGCGCCCGAGCCGTGGTCAGCGCAGAGCCAGGCACGGACCTGAGCCTGATCGGCACCCGCATCGGCGTCGTCCGTGGCGACCGCATCCAGCTCGGCCCGATTGACCTGCCGCTGGACGAGGCGTCGGACGCGTGGGAGTCGGCCTTGCCCAGGCTGTTGGACTAGCGGCTGGTCAAAAAGTCACTCCATTCTTCTGTTTTGGGGCGAATTTTGTGCTGTGGATTGGTGATTCTTGCCAGGGGATGTCAGATTTGGTCAGATCCGGTCAGATTTTGTCTGACTGAGGTCAGATTTGGGAGGGCCACGTCGGCCCAGGTCGGGTGATGTCGGGTGATGTTGGGTGGCTTGGCGGGGTTCATGACTCGCTCCCGGGTTCGCTCAGCGGTGTTGGCCACCGTCCATTGTATCAGCACACACGTTCGTCAGAGCGGAGGCGATGTATCGAGGATCACAGTCGCGACGCCGCCCGCTGCGGAGCAGCCGGCGAGCGGACGCGCAATTCAGCCCCTCAGCCCGAATCGCTCTTCGGCGGCTGGTAGCGGTCTCGATCGGGGATGGCGGCGCCTCGGGTGAGCGGCGGCATGCCGAGCATCCGGCGGACGCCGGCGTCCCAGTTGAAGTCGAGCCCGGCGTTGTGGCGGCGGGCGACCTGGAGGTCACGGAAGCGGCGCTCGAGCGTCCAGCGCCGATGGATCGCGTTGGTGCCCGCGGCGGGGAAGAGCATCTCAACCGCCTCGGTCGCTGCGTGGACGGCGTTGACGTTGGCCAATCGCCACTGGGCGACGGCGTCGAGGTCCGGGTCGCCGGCGAGGACCGACTCCCAGGCGCGGGCGCCCATCTCGCGCACGTAGGAGCGGGCCGAGCCGAGCCTGGCCTGGGCTCGGCCGAGGGCGACGCGGAAGTGCTCGCGCTCGGCCAGCGAGCGGGAGTCGCTCTTGCTGGCGACCAGCCTGGCCTGGGCGACGACCTCATTGATCGCGCCCTGGGCGGCGCCCAGCGCCTGGCCGCCGTTTTGCAGCCAGCTCGCGATGCCGCTGTCCGGGATCTTCCAGTTCGGTCCCGGCGCTCTGGGCCTGGAACCGATCTTCATCGTGCGCCGGTCGGGAGCGAAGAGTTGCTCGCTGCGGAAGTCGTGAGAGCCTGTGCCGCGCAGCCCCATCGTGTCCCAGGTGTTCAGGATCTTGCCGTCTGACGGGTCGACGAAGGACATGTAGGCGTCGCTGGGATGATCCTGATCGTGAAAGGCGGCGACGACGTGCGTGGCGTGCAGGATGCCGCTGGCAAAGGTGGCGGTCCCGCTGATTCGCCAGCCGCCGTCGACCCGTTTGCCCCAGTTGGTGGGCCGAGCCGAGCCGGCGATTCGGCAGCGCGGGCCGCCGGGTTGATCGGAGCCGATCATCTCGCGGAGATGATCGGTCTCGATGAATCCGGTGACCAGCGAGAGTTCGGTTGCCAGCATGACGACCCAGCCGGTGGAGGGATCGGCTTCGGAGAGCGCTTCGACGGCGTGGAAGGCAACCAGCGGGGGGACTTCCTCGCCGCCGGCGGCGGCGGGGATGAACATGCGGTAGAGGCCGGCGTCGGTGAAGGCCTCGATCAGATGGTCGGGCGGAGCGCCGTTGGCCTCGGTCTCGTCGGCGCCGGCCGCGATCTGCGGCTGCAGTTCACGCGCTCGTTGGACGATCGGGTGCTCGACTGGGTCCTCGGGCATGGCGGCAGGGTCGGCCCGGTCGGTCACTAGTCCCCGGCCGCCGCGGCGGCCTGTTGCTTGACGGCGGTGATGCCGGCGTCGTGCATGCGCTCGATGTCGGCCCAGTCGAAGCCGAGGTTGAGCAGTTCAAGCTCGGTGTCCTGGCCCAGTTCGGGCGCCGAGCCGCGCACCTCGGTCTTGGTCTCGCTGAAACTGACCGGGATGCCGACGACCTTGTGCTCGTCGAAGTGCGGGTGCGGGACTTGCTGCAGGTAGCCGTTGAGCCAGAAGTGGTCGTCCTCGGCGACCTGCTGATAGTCGTAGACCGGTCCGCAGGGGATGCGCTGCTCGATCAGCCGATCGATCCACTCGTCGCGGGACCGGGCCGCGAAGGCCGTCTCCAGCTCTGAGCGGAGCCACTCTTCGTTGTCCCGTCTTGCGAACGGATCCATGGAGCGGGAATCCTCCAGCAGGTCCGGGCGTTCCAGCGCGGCGCAGAGGCCGATCCAGCTCTTCGGATCGAGAATGCCCAGGGTGAGCCATTCGCCGTCGCCGGCCTGGTACCAGCTAAAGGTTGCGGAGAAGGAGCGACCCGGCTTGAGGATCGGTTGGAAGCCGCTGTGCAGATAGGCCTGCAGCGAGAGCGCCTGTAGCGTGAGCATCGCGCCGAGCTGGGAGACATCGATCTTCTGACCGACGCCGTGCTGGGCGCGGGCGAAGAGCGCGGTGACGATGCCGTAGGCGAAGAGCAGCGAGCCGGTCTGGTCGGCGAGTCCCCAGGGAGCGGTGATCGGGCGCTCGCCCGGCCCGCCGCCGAGGGCGACCATCGCGCCGGACATGCCCTGCGCGACCACGTCGAAGGAACCGCGCCGCGCCCACTCGCCTTCGGGCCCGAATCCGGAGTTGGTCGCGTAGATCAACTGCGGGTTGACCTGCTTGAGTTCGTCGTAGCCGAGGCCGATTGAATCGAGGTAGCCGGGGCGGAAGTTCTCGGCCAGCACGTCGGCGTCCTCGATCAGCTTGTGCACGACCTCGATCGCGCCCTCGGCGCGGAGGTCGAGGGTCATCGAGCGCTTGCCCCGGTTGAGCGCCTCGAAGTAGGAGCAGAACCCGTCCTGTGCGACGCCGAGCTGCCGTCCCGGGTCACCGTTGCCGGGCATCTCCACCTTGAGCACGTCGGCGCCCATGTCGGCCAGCATCGCGGTTGCGTGCGGACCGTTCTGGTAGCGGGTGAAATCGACGACGCGGATTCCTTCAAGCGGCGCGGGCATGATCAGCCTCCTTGGGGCGAGGGTGCGCGAGCGTGCGCAGATACCGGCAAGATATCGGATTGCAGTGAGACGACCGGACGGCGGTAGGATCGGCGCATGAACGCCGAGGTCTTCTTCACGCCCGACGCCGCCGTCGCCGACATCGAAGACGGTTCCACCATTCTCGTCGGCGGATTCGTCTCTGCCGGCACGCCTTCCAACTTGATCCTTGCTCTCAAGCGCAGCGGCCAAACGAATCTCACCGCGGTCGCGAACAACATCGGGCTGGGCGATCTGCTGGATGAGCTGTGCGAGGATCGGCAACTCTCAAAGGTGATTGCGACGTTCGCGATCCGGGCGTCGGGGACGCGGTCGTCGCGTTTCGAGGCTCAGTATCGAGCGGGCGAGGCGGAGCTGGAGCTGGTGCCGCAGGGCACGCTGATCGAGCGGCTGCGGGCGGGGGGCGCCGGGCTGGGCGGGGTGCTGACCAGGACCGGCCTGGGCACGATGATGGCCGAGGGCAAGCAGGTGCTGGAGTTGGACGGCGAGTCCTGGCTGCTGGAGCGTCCGCTGCGCGGCGATGTGGCGCTGCTCAAGGCCTGGCGCGGCGATCGCCAGGGCAACCTGCAGTACCGGCAGGCGGGGCTGAACTTCAATCCGGTGATGGCGACGGCGGCCGACCTGGTGATCGCCGAAGTGGAGGAGATCGTGGAGGCGGGCGAGATTCCGCCCGATGGGGTGGGCACGCCGGGGCTCTACGTGGACCGGCTGGTCCAGTGCGAGCCGATCCCGGTGCGCTGGGACGGCTGATCGTGGCGTCGTCGACAGCGCCGGTTAGTCTGAGCCGCGAGTTGATCGCGCTGCGCGCCGCGCGCGAGCTGGCGCCGGGCTCGGTGGTCAACCTCGGCATCGGCTTGCCCACCCTGGTCGCCGGCTTCGTCGAAGCGGCCGACGGCATCCGCTTCCAGGCCGAGAACGGAATCCTCGGCTACTCGGGCATCTCCGATTCGGACTTCGACGCCGACCTGATCAATGCCGGCGGACAGCCGGTCGATCTGCTGGCCGGCGCGAGTTTCTTCGACACGGCGGACTCGTTCGCGATGATTCGCGGCGGCCACATCGACGCGGCGGTGCTGGGCGGACTGCAGGTGTCGGCGCGGGGCGATCTGGCCAACTGGTACGTCCCGGCGCGGGGCGGCGGCAGCGTCGGCGGCGCGATGGACCTGGCCGTGGGCGCGCGCACGCTGATCATCGCGATGGCGCATGTGACCCGCGAGGGCGAGCCGCGGATCGTCGAGGTCTGCGACTATCCGCTGACGGCCGAGCGCTGCGTCGACGTGATTGTCACCGACCTCGCTGTGATCGACGTGACGGCGAGGGGTCTCTCGCTGCGCGAGACGGCGCCGGGCGTGAGCGTGGAGGAGGTCGGCGCCTGGACCGGCGCAGCGCTCGACACGTCGGGTCCGGTGCGCGAGATGTCGCTCTGAGTTGCCTCGGGCGTGCGCTATTCTGGTTGAGTAGCGCTATCGGATTGGGAGCGGGCCATGCGCGGTGTGTTCAAGGTCATGAGTCGGGGCGCCCAGGTGTTGAAGCGCGGACCGGTCACGGTCCACTACCCCTACGAGAAGAAGCAGCTGCCCAAGCGCGCGCGCACGTTTCCCTACCTGATCTGGAACCACCAGCTTGAGGAGCCGAACTGCACGGGCTGCGGCAAGTGCGCGGCTGCCTGCCCGGTCGATTGCATGACGACCACGCTGATGAAGAACCCGGCCAGCGCGGCCGGCAAGAGCAATCACAAGTCGGTGATCAAGGATTTCTACATCGATTTCGGCCGCTGCATGCGCTGCAACATCTGCGTGGAGGTCTGCCCCTTCGACGCGATCGCGATGCTGCCGATGTGGGAGGGTCACGAGCAGACCAAGTACGACCGCCGCGAGCTGGTCATGGACCTGGACGATCTGCTGGCGCCGTCGCGGGCCGACAACAACCTGCCGTTCTGGATTCCCGAGACGATCATGGCGAAGACGGAGAAAGAGCGGGTCGGCCGCAAGGAGTTCGCGGCGCAGCTCGAGTCGGGCGGCGACGAGTAGCGGATCGCGTCCGGGCTAGACGTCTGCGCCGCCGGCGCGGCGCTCCATCATCTGCTGGAAATCGACCTCGACCGGACGCTGGCCCTCGAGCACGGCTTCGATCCGGCCCTGGATGATGTCCCGCCAGCCGTCGTGGGGCAGGATGTAGAGGTGGTCGTCGACCATCGCCTGCCAGACCAGTTCGGCGACGTCGGAGGGTTCCATGCCGCCGCCGAGGAAGACTTGAGAGGCCATGCGCTGGGCCTCGTTCGCTTCAATCGACTGTCCGAACTCGCTGGGGCGGTTGCGCTCGGCTTCATTGATCTGCGTGTTGACGAATCCGGGGCAGAGGACGGAGGCGGAGATGTTGGACTCGGCCGCCCGCAGGTGGTGCCAGAGACCCTCGGTCAGGGTCAGTACGCCGTGCTTGGAGACGCTGTAGGCGGAGGCGCCGGGGATCAGTCCGGCGACCGAGGCGGTATTGACGATGTGGCCGTCCTCGCCGTGCTCGATCATCGCGGGGACGAAGACCTGCAGGCCGTAGAGCACGCCCCAGAAGTTGACGCCCATGACCCAGTCCCAGGTCGAGTCCGGGACCTCCCAGACCGGCACGGCGCCCGTGCCTGCGCCCAACCCGCCGTCACGGCGCGAGGTGACCCCGGCGTTGTTGCAGAGCACGTGGATCTTGCCGTAGCGCTCGATCGCCTGGTCGCGGACGCGTTCCAGCGTTTCGCGCTGCATCGTGTTGACTTCGACGCCGACGACGTTGCGCTCCTGCTGTTCCAGCCGCGTCACGGCCGCTTGGAGGGCGTCCGTCTCGATGTCGGCGAGGATCACGTTCATGCCCTCGGCGGCGAAGCGCTCGGCGAAGGCATAACCCATCCCGCTGGCTGCTCCGGTGACGACGGCTGTCTTGCCTGCGAAGTCGCGCATGATTCAATCCTCTGGTGATGCGGTGTTGCTCAGACGTCCTGGCCGGCTGCGCGCCGGCGCAGCATCTCCTCCATGTCGACCGAGATCGGCGCCTCGCGGGCGAGGACGTGCTCGACCCGGCCGCGCACGACGTCGTCCCAGGCGGGATGCGGCAGGATGTAGCAGCGTTGCTCGACGATCGAGTCGAAGACGATGTCGGCGACCTGGTCGGGGTCCATGCCGCCGCCGAGCAGGAATGCGATCGCCTGTTCCTGCTCGGCTGATCGCTCAGTTGTGCCGCCGAATTCCTCCGGGCGGTTGCGGTCGGCGTGGGCGATGTTGGTGTTGACGAAGCCGGGGCAGAGCACCGACGCGCTGAGGTTGGCGCCCATTGCCTGGAACTGCTGGTAGAGACCCTCGGTCATCGTCAACACGGCGTGCTTGGAGACGCTGTAGGCCCCGCCGCCGGGCATCAGCCCGGCGAGCGAGGCGGTGTTGACGATGTGACCCTCCTCGCCGTGATCCAGCATGTGCGGCACGAAGACCTGGAGGCCGTAGAGCACACCCCAGAAGTTGACGCCCATGACCCAGTTCCAGGTCTGGTCCGAGACCTGCCAGGTCCCCTGGACTCGGCCGTCGGGGAAGACGCCCGCGTCCTCGCCACCGGCGACGCCGGCGTTGTTGACGAGGATGTGGATGTTGCCGTACTCGGCGATCGTCCGATCGCGCAGATCGACCAGAGCTTCCTTGCGCATGGTGTCGACCACCACGCCGAGGACGCGACGCTCTTCCTGGACCAGTCTGGTGACCTGGGCGTTGAGCGCTTCCGCTTCGATGTCGGCGAGGACAACGTTCATGCCCTCGGCCGCGAAGCGCCGAGCGAAGGCCAGTCCCATGCCGCTGGCCGCTCCGGTCACGACCGCCGTTCTGCCTGCAAACTCGCGCATGGTCGCCTCCTGACTGTGCCCCGGAGGGTTGAAGCCGTGCAGTCGGCTGGAAGTCTAGGGACTACAACGCCTGCTGGCCGAAGAACTCGAACAGCGGCGGGTACTTGTTGATGTCGGCCCCGCCGTTGAGCTGGACGGTCTGACCGGTCATCAGCGAGGACGCGTCGGAGGCCAGCCAGAGCGCGAGCTGGGCGACATCCTCGGGCTCGCCGATCCGGCCCAGCGGCGCCTCATGCGCGAACGCCTGCTCCAGCTCGGGCACGTCGCGCAGCCCTTGCGTCAAGGGCGTCCGGATCAGGCCGGGGCCGATGCTGTTGACGCGGATGTCGTGGCGTCCCAGTTCCAGCGCCGACACCTTGGTCAGCATCGCCACGCCGGCCTTGGCCGAGCAGTAGGCGGAGAGTCCTTCGGTCGCCTGGATGCTGTTGAGCGAAGCGGTGTTGATGATCGAGCCGCCCGAGCCCTGTTCGATCAGGTGCTTGGCCTCGTGCTTGATGCAGAGGAAGACGCCGGTCAGACAGACGTCGATCACCTGCTGGAACTGCTGCAGCGGATAGTCCTGGATCGGCGAGAATCCGCCGATCCCGGCGTTGTTGAAGGCGACGTCCAGCCGGCCGAAGCGGTCCACGCAGGACATAACCATGTTCGCGACATCGTCCTCGTTGGTCACGTCGGCCGCGATCGCGACGGCCTGCGAGCCAATCTCGCGCGCCGCCTCGGCCGCGCCGTCCGCGTTGCGGTCGGCGATGGCGACCTGCGCGCCTTCCTCGGCGAATCGCTTCGCCGCCGCCAGTCCGATTCCCGAAGCAGCGCCGGTGATCAGCGCCGCCTTGCCGTCCAGCAGTCCCATGTTCACTGCCTCCTGTGCTCCAGTGTCGGTCCGTTTCCGCCACCGGCAGGCTAGTCGGCGGCCGGCGTTCGTCAATCGTCGCGCGGTTGCCTGAGGCGGGACTCCAGCGGATTGAAGCCGGGCGGCAACTCGTTGACGGTGATCCCGCCGTCGACGTAGAGGAGCTGACCCGACACCCAGGGGCTGGCGTCGCCGGCCAGATAGAGGGCCATCTGGGCGATGTCCTCAGGCTCGCCGAGGCGGCCCAGCGGCGTCGCGCCGATCATCGCCTCGTCGAATCCGTCGACCTCGCGGGCTCGGCTGGTCATCGGCGTTCTCGTGTGCCCGGGACCGATCGCGTTGACGCGAATCCCGTGCTCGCCCAGTTCCAGCGCGGCGACTTTGGTCAGCATCGCCACGCCGGCCTTGGCCGAGCAGTAGGCGCTCAATCCCTTGGTCGCCTGGGTGGCGTTGATGCTGGCCGTATTGATCAAGGAGCCGCCCTGACCCTGGGCGATGAGCTGTTGCGACTGGTGCTTGAGGCAGAGAAAGACGCCGGTCAGGCAGACATCGACCACGTGCTGGAAGTGCCCGAGTTCCTGCTCGTGAATCGCCGCCGCGCCGGCGATGCCGGCGTTGTTGAAGCCGATGTCAAGCCGGCCGAAGCGCTCGACACAGCCGGCGACCGCGTTCGCCACATCCGCCTCGCTGGTCACGTCGCCGCTGATCGCGAGCGCGCTCGATCCGATCTCACGAGCTGTCTCGTTGACCAGGTCGGCATTGCGATCGAACATCGCTACCTGCGCGCCTTCGCCGGCGAACAGTTGCGCCGCCGCCAGGCCGATGCCCGAGGCCGCTCCGGTGATCAACGCGATCTTGCCGTCCAGTTGGCTCACGGCGAGCTCCCTTCTATATCGCAGTTTGCTTGCAACCTAGGTCATCGCCGATCGGGAGACTCTACGTTGCAGCTATCGGTCCCTGAGTGAAACGGAGAGCATGATGCCGCACCATGAAGCGCTGCTGAACGATCCGGTTGGCGCCCTGCGTGGGCTGTGGGACGACACCGGATGGCGGTTCGTCCTGATTGCCTCGCTGCTGATCTTTCTGCTCGAAACGATCAGCGAGCTGGCCAACGTCGATCAGGGTTCCATCTGGTGGTCGGCGGAACTGCTGTCGATCGTGATCATCGCTCGCGTGCTCACCATGCGACCCGCGCGGGGCAATCTCAGCGACACGGAGAACATGACGGTCGCGCTGGGAGCGCTGGGGCTGCTGGTCTGCGAGGTGATCCTGTCCTGGTCGACGGTCGCTGCGACGTTCGCGCAGGAGCCGATCTTCTGGCCCTTCTCGCTGATGCTGATCCTCACGGTGGTCGCCGCTCGGGTGCTCGCTCCCTACGCCACCCGGCCCCTGTTCGTCTGGGTGCTGATCTTCTCGTTCCTGCAGTTCTGGCTGAACACTGCGATCTGGTACTCCGGCGCTGTCTTCCCCGCGCCGGTCTTCACCTGGGCGATCGCGATGACGGGGTTCGCGTTCATCGCCCGCTGGATCGTGGGCCGCGGCATCGACGGACCAATCGTCAGCCCGCTGAACGTCGCCTTGGTCCTCTTCGTGATCATGGCCTGGTGGCTGGAGTTCGGCCTCGACGAGAGCGCCGCGGCAGTCAGTTGGCTGGAAGAGGATCTCTACTGGCCCTGGATCCTGGTCAACAGCGGTCTGGCGACCACGGCAGCGCTGATCGCGCCGCGCGTCGCCGCCTGGTTCGAGGGCGGCGAGACATAAGCCTGGGTCAGTTGTCCTTGAGCGCGTCCCAGCTCTGGCGCATCGAGTTCATCTCGGCCCGGTTGGGCTGGTGTCCGCCGTAGCGGAACGTGCTGAACGCCTCCGAGATGCGCTTCGGCGTGGGGCTGTGATAGGCGCGTTCGAGCGCATCGGCGAACTGCAGCGGCGTGCGATGCACGGCCCGCACCTGGCCCTTGCCTTGGGCGTGTTCGAGGACTTCGTAGTAGAGCTCGGCGATCGGCGCGTCGGGCGCGCTTGCCTCCGATCCACGGCGGAAGCGCGAGCCGAGGCCGCGCAACCCGCCGAACAGGTCGTCGAGCAGATTGGCCTCCGACCAGAGCGACTCGCGCAACTCCTCGGTGCGCGTCTCGCGGTTGACGAAGCGCCGGAAGAGGTAGAAGGCCGCGACCGCGAAGACGAGCACGGCGGCGATACCGCCGAAGACGCGTGAGAGCACGATGCCCGCCGTCGGATCGGCCTCGCCGGCTTCCGCACCCGCCATTTCGACTGGCCGACCCAGGCCTTCTCCCAGCCGTTCGAAGACTTCCTGCTCTTGCGTCCCGATCGCGTCGCGGATCTGCTGGAAGACCCAGAAGAACGGCCAAAGGATGTAAGAGACGACGGTGATGATGCCCCGGATCACGACTCCGATCGCATCCAGCACAGGCTCGACCACGCCGGTACCGGCGATCGCAGCAACAACGCCGGTCACGATCAACAGAAACAGCGCGACGCCGACCACCAGCGCGACCATCGTCGCCGCGACCGACGCGCCGGTCTGCACCGCGCCCAGTCCTTCGACCTGGTCGGTGTTGGACGCGTTCTTGAGCACGACCGTCAACAGCCCGACCACCACCCAGAGGATGCCGAGACCGCGGACGTGGTCGACCACGTTACCGTTGTCGGCCAGGGCCAGCGCGAAGGCGATCATGATCAACCCGTAGACCGCGTAGTTGGCGAAGGAGCGATCGGTCAGGTCGGCGGAGCCCAGCGAGACGCCGCGGAACCAGATCGGGATCAGCATCAGCGCGGCGAAGAGTTGATCGATCTCGCCGGGCACGCTGCTGCCGTCGGCCAGCAGGACCGCCTCGCGCCAGACCGGGCTCGACGGGCGGCCCAGTTCGAGCACCCAGGACATGTTCCAGATGCGCGCGCTCTCGGAGAGGTCGGCCGAGCCGATGATCTGCAGCGCGACCAGCGTGATCAGCAAGCCGTACCAGAATCTGCGCGCGGTCGACAGCTCGCGGTTGCCCAGCCAGCGCGACACGCCGAAGCCGAGCAGCACCGTCCCGGCCACGGCCCAGACCGAAAGCGTCTCCCCGGCGTCGTAGGCGACGACCCGCGGGATCAGCTTGGCCAGGATGATCAGCATCACGATCTCGCCGAGCAACAGCGAGGCCGTGTAGGCGCGGTCGATCCGGCGGGACGAACCCGGTGCGGTCAGGGCGGTGACGGCCGCGCTCATCGCCGGCGATCCGCTTCAGGAGGGCGAGACCAGGGGCTCTCGGGTGCCGCGGCGGGACGCGGAGACGGCGCGGCAGCAACGACCGGCGTCGGATCCTCGATTGCTCCGGGCGAATCGACCGCGTCGCCGTCGGCGCTGACGAACGTAGGCAGTTCGACCTCCTCGGACGGTTCGGGCGGACGCCGGCTGGCGTAGAGCCGGTCGGTCCGAGCCCACGGACCTCCCTCGCCGACCCGCTCGAAGTGCAGCCCCTCCAGCGCGGCGCGGATGTCGTAGACGGGAGAATCGGCGAAGGTCGCCGGGGGATCCTCGATGCCGACGTAGATCAGGCCGATCTGCGCGCCGTGCCGCTTGATCTGCAGCAGCGAGGATTCGAGCGCCGGCGTCAGCACCGCCGTGACCAGGGCGAGGGTCGAGCCGTAGGTGAGCCGCTCTTCGCTCAGCATCCGCTCGATTCGCACCAGGGTGAAGACATCGGCCATGGCCAGCGCTTCGAGGATGCGCGTCATCTGGCCCGGCGATCGCGACGGCGGCACGCGGATCGCCGTGTCGTGGCCGGGCCAGGTGCAGTTGGCCAGCAGGCCGACCGGCACGCGCTCGTCGGAGTATCCGTTGGCCAGCGAGGCGGCGACCGAGACGGCGCGCTCGAAGATATCGCCGAAGAAGCCCTGCCAGGCGTGCGGCAAGGTCGACACGTTGAGCGCGACCACGGCGATCAGGTCGCTGGAGGGGTCGTAGACGCGCGACTGCAACTGCTGCCGCCGCGCGGTCGCCTTCCAGTCGACTTTCTTCAACGGGTCTCCCGGTCGATAGTCGCGAATCGTCTGCAACCGGGTCGGATCCTCGAACAGCCGCTGTCCGCCGCGCTGATCGCCCTGCGGGCGCAGCCTGGGCAGACCCAGACGTTCCAGCGAGAGCACTTCGGGATAGACCCAGAGCGTGTGGCCGGCGTCGTCGGTCCGTTCGCGCCGGTAGACGCCGAAGAAGTCGCCCGATTTGAGGTCGACCCTCGCGAGTTGAAAGTGCCCGCGCGTGATCAGCGGAATCTGGAAGTCCCAGATCAGCCGCTCGTACCAGCGCAACGACGTCGAGCGCACGACCACGCCCTCCTGCGGCGCCGACTCGTGCAGCTTGCTGAAGGCCTGGTTGGACGGCTCCAGGATCTCGGGCAGATTGACCCGCACCTGCAGCGCCGAGAGGGGAATGATCTTGCGGTTCGCCAGCCGCAGGCTCAGCGTCAGCGTCTCGCCGACGAAGGCGTGGGTCTGGGAGATCTCGACGTCGGTCTCGAGCCGGTGCAATGCGTACCGCGCCCAGGTCCAGGCGGCCCAGCCGGCGACCAGCACGGTCGCAGCGACGAGCGAGACGACGATCTCGCCGGTGGCGACGCCGAGCAGCACCACGATGACCGTCGCCGGCGCCCAGATCGCGCGGATGATGCGGTTGTCATGGCGGAAGCCCCAGTCGCCTGAGGCGAGCTTCCGTTCGCGCTCGACGCGGCGAGACTCCGCCTCGACTTCGACGAGCATTCCGCCGCCGCCCATCATGGACATGCGGGACTCCCTCGATGAACGGCGTTGGACTAGCTGCCGGCCGCCGCGGCCTCGATCGGCACCGGCACCCGGCTCAGCATCTGTTCGAGCAGCGATTCCGGCGTCGACGATCGCAGTCTGGCGTCAGCCGACAGCATCAACCGATGCGGCAGGACGACGCGGGCCATCTCCTGGACATCGTCGGGCAGGACGTAATCGCGTCCCCGGATCGCGGCCAGGGCGCGGGTCGTGCGCAACAGCGCCAGCGAGGCGCGCGGCGACGCGCCCAGCTCGAACGCCTGCTCCTGCCGCGAGGCCTGGACGATGGCCACGATGTAGCCGCGCACGGCTTCGCTGACTCGCACCTGCTCGACGGTCTGCACCATCAGCCGCAGGCGCTCCGACTCGATCACCGGGCTCAGCTCTTCCAGCGGCTGCGACCGCTCGAAGCGCAGCAGGATGGCGTCCTCTTCCTCGGCGTCCGGGTAGCCCATGCGCAACCGCAGCAGGAATCGGTCGAGTTGCGCTTCGGGCAATGGAAACGTGCCCTCGAGTTCAACCGGGTTCTGTGTCGCGATCACCAGGAACGGACGCGGCATCGCCATCGTCTCGCCCTCGACCGTGAGCTGGCGCTCCTCCATCGCCTCGAGCAGCGCCGCCTGCGTGCGCGGCGAGGCGCGGTTGATCTCGTCGGCCAGCACGAGTTGGGCCAGCAGCGGACCCGCGCGGAACTCGAAGTCCCCGCTCTTCTGGTTGTAGATGTTGACGCCGGTCACGTCGGAGGGAAGCAGGTCGGGCGTGAACTGGATCCGCCGGAACGAGCAGCCGATCGAGCGCGCGAACGACTTGGCCAGCATCGTCTTGCCCAGGCCGGGCACGTCGTCCAGCAGGATGTGACCCTCGGAGAGGATCGCGGCCAGGGTGTAGTCGAGCACCTGCTCGCGTCCGACGATCACGCGGCCCACGTTTTCGCGGACGCGGGCGGCCATGTCGGCGACGTCGGCCAGGCTGGGAGGCGCAGTGGAAGTGGTCATTCAGGCAGCGTATCAGCAGCTCTCGCCAGGGCTCTGGCGCGATCGGCGGGTAGCATCGAGTCGAACACCGGCGGCAACGCACAACCAGGAGAGCGCGACATGCGGGCGGAGATCATCAGCATCGGCACCGAAATCCTGATGGGCGAGATTCTTGACACCAACGCCAACTACATGGCTCAGCGCCTGCCCGCGATGGGCATCGATCTGTACTTCATGCACCAGATCGGCGACAACCAGGCGCGACTGGTCGAACTGATTCGGACGGCGAAAGGTCGCTCCGACGTGGTCATCCTGACCGGCGGCCTGGGCCCGACCGAGGATGACGTCACCCGCGACGCGATTGCCGAGTCGGTCGGCGAGGAAGCCTATGTCGTGCCCGAACTCGAAGCCCACTTGCGCAACTTCTTCGAGCGCCGCGGCGGCCGCATGCCCGAGCAGAACGTCAAGCAGGCGACGATCATCCCCTCCGGCGAGTCGATCCCCAATCCGCGCGGCACCGCGCCTGGTTGGTGGGTCGAGCAAGACGGCGCGATCATCATCGCCATGCCCGGACCGCCGGCCGAGATGACCGGCATGTGGGAGAACGACATCGCGCCGCGGCTCAAGGCGCGTTCCGACGGCGGCGTGCTGATCTCGCGCACGCTCAAGACGACCGGCCTGGGCGAATCGATGCTGGACGAGTTGCTCGGAGACCTGCGGTATCAGCCCGACCCAACCGTCGGCGTCTACCACAAGGCCGACGGCGTACACGTCCGGCTCGCCTCGAAGGCGCGCTACGAGGACATCGCCAGGGAGCGGATCGCGCCGGTGGAGCAGCAGATTCGCTCGATGCTGGGCGACGCGATCTGGGGCGCGGACGAAGACACCTTCCAGGAGGCCGTCGCCGGGCTGCTCAAGGATCGCGGCATGTCGATCGCCGTGATGGAGTCCTGCACCGGCGGGCTGCTGGCCAGCACCATCACCGACGTCCCCGGCGCTAGCGGCTACTTCCGCGGCGGCGTGGTCTCGTACACGGCCGAAGCCAAGATCCACCACGGCGTCGACGCTGCGGTCATCGACGAGCACGGCGTCGTCTCCAACGAGACGGCCGCCGCGATGGCCGGCGCCGTGCGCCGCCAGTTCGACGCCGACATCGGCGTCGGCATCACCGGCGTCGCCGGACCCGAGCCGCACGGCGGACAGCCGGTCGGCGCCGTCTGCCTCGGCATCGAGACGGCCGGCGAGAGTTACGCAACGGGCTACACCTTTGCCCAGACCCGCGCCGCGATCAAGGCCAGGGCCGTTACCTCGGCGCTCACCCTCATCCGCCGCGCCGCTCTGGGCGAGCTGATGACCGGTTCCTCAGGGGTCTACCGGCGGCTGTAACGACTCAGACCAGCCGGATCGTCAGCAGACCATCGGTCTCGGTCTCCGTCGCCTCACCACGCACCACGAGCGCGTCAATGTGGCCGGTGACTTCGGCCAGCGCCTGCCACAATCGACGATCCGGCAGCCGGCTGAACATCGCCATCAGCAACTCGTACGGCGACTTCGGCCCGGCGTCGAGCATCTCCCGAAGCTGTCCCTGCCGCTTGCGGTGATGCCGCCGCACCCGCTCGATCTCTGCCGCCACCTCGTCCGACGGCTCGCGGTGGCCCGGGTAGAGATAGCGGACATCGAGCGCCTCGATCCGCTCCAGCGACTCGGCAAAGGCAGGCAGGCTGCGGAACCGCGCGGGAGGCTCGACCGAGATGTCGAAGTGCCAGCCGGGATTCGAGTTGAGCCCCGGAATCACCTGGTCCCCGCTGAACAGGGCGCCGGTATCAGGTTCGTAGAACACGCAGTTGCCCGGCGTGTGGCCCGGCGCCGAGATCAGCACCACCCGCCTGTCTCCGAGCCGAATCTCGGCTCCGTCGCTCAACTCCTCGTCGGCGCGGAACGGCGTGCCCCGGATCAGTCCCGGCCACCGCTCCCGGCGCACGCCGCCGCCGGTGTTGTCTCCCGATCGATAGGCCTGACGCATCCGCTCGCGCGCCTCGATGAAGCCCGTGATCCGCTCCTCCGGCACGCCCACGCGACGCATGTGCTCGAACACGTACTGCGTCTGGTAGCCGATGATGTTGCGCCCGTGCAGGAACGACTGCGCCTCCAGCTCCGAGGCGGCGACCGTCACTCCCGCCTCCTGCCAGCGGAACGCCAGCCCGCAGTGGTCGATGTGCGCATGCGTGATCGCCACGTACTGAACGTCGGCGATGTCCAGCCCCGCCGCGTCGAGCTGCGCCACCAGCGCATCCCAGGCCCCGTCATAGTCCGGCCCCGCGTCAATCAGGATCACCCCGTCCGAGGTCGGCAGCGCATACGCCCAGTTATCGCCCAGCGCAATCGGCAACACGCCGTGCTCGGTCATCATTGAGTCAGGCACGCGGTTACGCCTGCGGCCGGTCAGGCTGGTCAGGTTGCTCAATCTCCGGCGGCGATTCTTCTGTCGCTTCGCTGCTTCGAGTCGTGGACTCCAGGCCAGGGATGTTCTTGATGCTGCCGACGATGTCGATGCCGGTCAGCGACTCGATCACCTCCGGCACCTGGGCGACGGTGCGGGTGATGTCGCGTGTTAGCGTGCTGGCGCCGGTGCCGCCGCCGTCTCCGCCGCCGAACATCACGATCCGGTCGGTGCGGGCCAGCGGCTGGGCGACGGCTTCGGCCACGGCGGGCAACGTCTCAAGCACCTGCTGGATCACTGCTGCCTCGCCGTATTGCTTCCATGCCTCCGCCTTGAGCTGCATCGCGGCTGCTTCCGCGGCGCCCTTCGCCTCAATCGCTTCGGCCTCGGCCTGACCGGTGAGACGGATCACTTCGGCCTGCGCCTCGCCTTGGCGGCGGGTCGCTTCCGCGTCGGCGATCGCTTGCGCCACCACCGCATTGCGCTCTCCCTCGGCCAGCGTTTCGATTCGGTAGCGTTCCGCCTCGGCCGGCTTCCGTACCGTTGCTTCCAACTCGCGCTCGCGGCGCTGAATCTCCTGTTCCTGCAGCTCGATCTGCTTCGCCCGCTCAACGACATCGATCTCAACCTCTTCGCGGCGAATCTCCTGCTGCGTCTTCGCTCGCTGCAACTCATCGGCGAGTTCGGCCTCGGCCCGGCGCGCATTGACCTCCTGGTCATATGCCGCTTTCTGCACGTTGTAGCCGCGCTCTGACTCCGCGATCCGTGTTTCTGCCTCGTAGGTCGCGGCCTCCTGTTCGCGTTTGGCCTCGGCCGAGCGGATTCCGGCATCGCGTTCCGCCTCTGCCTGACCAATTGTGGCGTCGCGGCGAACCTCGGCGGTCCGGCGCACGCCAAGCGCATCGAGATACCCGCCAGGGTCCTTGATGTCTCGGATCGTGAATGAGACAATCTCCAGTCCCATTCCTGCCAGATCGGGCGAGGCGACTGTGCGTACCTGCGACGCAAACTTCTCCCGATCCTGATAAATGTCCTCCATCGTCATCGTGCCCAGGATGGCGCGCTGATGGCCCTCCAGCGTTTGCAATGGAACGTCCATCACTTCAACCTCGGTCTTGCCAAGGAACTGTTGTGCCGCCGTTCGAATTGCTTCCTCAGATCGAGCGACCTTGACTTGCGCAACGCCGTCAACCGACACAGCCACGCCTTCGCCCGTGTACACATTCTCGGTCTTCACATGCAGAGTCATCACGCTCAGCGGCAGGCGCTGCGAGCGGTGAAAGATCGGCAGTACGATCGTCCGCCCCCCGACTACCACTTTCGGTTGCTCGCCGCCGCCTGACCTGACCAACGCTTCATTCGGTCCGACTGTCTGAATCACTCCCATGTCAGCGTTCCCTTCGTTGCTTGATCACGTGTGCCAGCGAGAGTCGTGTCATGCGATCTCGCCAGGAGCCTCGTTGCAGCTCCGCTGGCGCATCATTCGGCGCGACTACCTTGAGCACGCCCCCGGCGTAGATGCCGGTCACGATCACCGAAGAGCCTTCGCCAATGTCGTCGCCGTCGGTCATCGCCGTGAACTGTTCGTCCCCGATCAGGACTTCACCGCTTGGATTGAGGATATCGACGACCGTGCCCTCCTGAGCGATCAGGCGGCGCTCGGACTCAGGGATGAACGCCTCCGATTCGCCGCCGCCGCGTCCGAGCAGCCAGAACAGCGCAATGACCGACAATGTGACGACTCCCAACAGTCCCAGCACCCAGCGCGAAATCTCAAGTGGATCGTCGAGCGCAGCCGGCTCAGGGAATATCTCTCCAAAGAGCAGGAATCCGGCCAGAATCCAACAGATCACCGCGCCGATCCCGGCCCAGCCGAAGCCGTCCAACTGCGACTCCAACAGCAACAACAGGATGCCGGCGACCAGCAGCACCACGCCGGTGAAATTGACCGGCAACAGCCCAATCCCGGCAAATCCGAGGACGAGTCCGAGCACTCCCAGGACGCCCGGCCCGAAGTTGCCCGGATCGCGAATCTCGAAGATCACGCCGTACGTACCCACGAGGATGAGCGCGTAGGTGACGTTCGGATTCGTGAGAATGTCGAGGAACCGCTCCAGCATTGAGCGACCAACAACGTCGACTTGAGCACCCGAGGTGTCCAGCCTGCGCATGCCGGACGAAGTCTCAACCTCGACGCCGTCGATCATGTTCAGCAACGAATCCAGGTCGACCGCGACATAGTCAATGACGTTCAGGTGCAGCGCCTCGTCGGCGGTGTACGCCTTGGCCTCGAGAATCGTCGGCTCGATCGCCCCATAGCTGCGGCCGCGAGTGGCAGCGATGCCGCGAACGAGCGCGGTCGTGTCTTCGTCGACCTTCTTGCGCAGCGTGGGCGGGAGGTCCTCGCCGGTACCTGTGACTGGAGCTGCCGCGCCGATGTTCGTAGCCGGGGCCATGGCCGCGATGTGTGCTGCGATGGTCACGATGGTGCCGGCAGAGGCCGCCTGCGCGCCGGATGGCCAGACATAGGCCACAGTCGGAACTGACGCATTGAGTAACTGTTCGGCCATGTTGCGCATCGACGAAATCAGGCCGCCCGGCGTGTCGACGCGAATGACGAGCGCTGCGGCGCCGCGCGACTCGGCCTGATCCAGCGTCCGCGACAGGTAACGCTCGGTAATCGGCTCAATCGGGCCGTCAATGTCCATGACCACCACGAGTGGCGGCTGATCGCCTTGGGCGAGGGAGTCGTGCTGCAACAACAGCGCCAGCACCGCGACCAGAACGAGAGTCCGCAGCCAACGCACCTCACACCGCCGATTCCGCTACCCAGTCTCCGCCCGGATCGCATCATGCAGCACCCCAAGCTGTTCGATCATCGCGTCGATCGAGCGCGCGCCGGCGACAAACACGCCGGTCACGTTGACCGCGGCCCAGCCGAATCCCGCTTCCTGTGCCGCTGCCGCGGTAGCCGCGACATCGGGAATCCGCGCCCAGTACTCGCGAGTCGACGGATCGCCGGCGCGCGGCGGGGTCGCGAGCTGGCACTGGAAGCCCAGCGCATCGGGATCGCGCCCGGCCTGCTCGGCCTCTCGCCTGACCTCGGCGATGGCGTCCGCGCCCTGCGCGCCCAGCATGCCCGACGCCATCCAGCCGTCGCCGACCCGCCCGGCCCGGCGCAGCGCCGCCTTCGATCCGCCGCCGATCCACAGCGGGATCCCGCCGCCCTGCGGCGGCTTCGGCTCCATCGCCATCGACTCGGCCTGGAAGTGATCGCCCTCGAACTCGATCGTCTCGTCGCGCCAGCAGGCCTGCATCAGCGCGATCGCTTCGTCCATCGCCTTGCCGCGCGTGCGAAAATCCATGCCCAGCGCGTCGTACTCCGACTCCTGCCAGCCCACGCCGACCCCGACGCGCAAGCGCCCCCCCGACAGCGTGTCGATCGTGCTGAACTGCTTCGCCGCCAGCACCGGTTGCCGCTGCGGCAGCACCAGCACCTCCGTACCGAGGCCCACCCGCTCGGTCACCGCCGCGATGTAGCCCAGCGTGACCAACGCCTCCAGCAGCGGCATCGTCGCCGGATACGGCGCCGGATCGCGCCCCGGAATCGGGTAGCCGTTGATCACGTGGTCGAAGATGTCGATCTCGTCGTAGCCGATCTCCTCGATCGCCCGCGCCAGGCGGGCGATCTCGTCCGGGCCGTCGCGGTGAATCACGGACGGGAACTCGACGGTTAGCTTCATCGGGGGACGCTCCACTCACAGACCGCGGTGTCCTCGTAGAACGCCGCACGGTTCGGCGATTATGCTAACCGTGACGCCAAGTCATCCAGAGCACCCGTCCAGAGCATCGGAGAAGCCCATGGCAGAAATCACGATCAACGCAAACGGACCGATCCTGATCTCGACCGAAGGTCTCAGCCTCAAGGCCAATGACGGCTCCGTCATCCCCAACCCCAAGGGCTCGATGGCGGCCCTCTGCCGCTGCGGACAGTCGGACATGAAGCCCTTCTGCGACGGTTCGCACAAGGCCTGCGGCTTCGAGCACGATCCCTCGACCGCCTAGCGCGACTGGATGCGGGCGGCCGCCATGGTCGCCCCTACGCTGTGAACGGCTCGCCGCAACAGCTCCGGTCGTCACCATGCCATCGAACCTGATCCTCAACTGGCTGCACGATTCCGTGATCGGGATCGAGGTCTGGCAGTTCATCGGCCTCGGCGTCATGGCGACGATCATCGTCGTCGCCCGCTTCCTCATCGTTTGGGGCCTCACGGCCCTGATCCGCCGCCGCACCGAGCCGTACCGGCACGAGTTCTGGCAGCGTGAACTGGGCCGCCTGCAGCGACCGCTGCTCTTCATGCTGGCCGCGGTCACGCTGGCCATCGGATTCCCGGTCCTCGACTTCGACGCCGACGTCGAACACGGCGTCGGCATCTTCGCCAACTTCGCCGCCACGCTCGGCGGCGTCCTGGTCGGATTCCGCCTCGTCGACGCCGCCGCCGACTACTGGCAGGAGATCGCCAGCGAGACCGACTCCAAGCTCGACGATCAGCTCGTCCCGTTGGCCCGGACCGCAGGCAAGCTCTTCGTCGGCGCAATAGGCGGCGTCTTCATCCTCCAGAATCTCGACGTCAACATCACCTCGCTGATCGCCGGACTCGGCCTCGGCGGCTTGGCCGTCGCCTTGGCTGCCCAGGACACGCTCAAGAATCTGCTCGGCGGCGCGACCATCCTCGCCGACAAGCCGTTCCAGGTCGGTGACTGGGTCATCGTCGGCGACATCGAGGGCACGGTCGAGCAGGTCGGATTCCGCTCCACCCGCGTGCGCACCTTCGCCGACTCGCTGATCACGGTGCCCAACGCGCGCATGACCGATACCGCCGTCAACAACATGGGACAGCGCACCTGGCGGCGCTACTACACCACCGTCGGCATCGCCTATCACACCGACCCGGACCGCATTCAGGCATTCGTCGAGGGCATCCGCGCGATCGTCCGCGCCAACCCGAGCATGCGCCACGACTACTACATCGTCGAGCTGCACAGCTTCGGCGCGTCCTCACTCAACATCATGGTCTACACCTTCATCGGCGCATCCGACTGGAACGAAGAGCTGCGTACCCGGCACGTCTTCAACCTCGACATCATCCGCCTCGCCCAGCAGCTCCAGGTCGAGTTCGCCTTCCCCACGCAGACCCTGCACATCGCCAGCAGCGCCGAAGGCGATCAGCATATGCCGCCCATCCGCGATCGCGGCGACCTCGCCCGCACCGTCGACGACTTCGCTCCCGACGGTCAGTCCGGCCAGCGCCAGGATCGCCCGATCACTGACGGCTACGACAACGGCTGACGCGACCCGCGCCCGCGAATCCACAAGCAGGCGTGCAGGCCGCGGCAGGGGTTGCGATTATGCTCGATGCAGCTTCACTCGAACTCAGGAGTACTCCATGAAGAACATGCGCATCGGCGTCCACATCGCCCTGCAGAACATCCAGATGATGGGCGCGCCCGCCCTGATCGACGGCATCGTCGCCGCCGACCGCGACGGACTCGACACCGCCTGGCTGACCGTCGGCGGACCCGCGCCGGACCCGTTCGCCGTCTTCGTCGGCGCCGCCCTCTCCGGCGCAGAGCGGATCACCTTCGGCACCTCGATCGTGCCCACCTTCCCCCGCCACCCGATCTCGATGGTCCAGGGCGCAGCCTCGGTCGACCAGATCGCGCCGGGACGCCTCTACCTCGGTCTTGGCCCGTCGCACAAGCCCGCGATCGAGGGCACCTGGGGCATCCCCTTCGTCAAGCCGCTCTCCCACCTGCGCGAGTACGTCACGATCTGCCGCGCCATGCTCGAGGAGGGCGAGGTCAACCACGAGGGCGAACTGATCACCGCCCGCGGCCGTCTGCCCGGCGGTCCCACGCAGGTCAAGACCATGATCTCGGCCCTGCGCGAGCGCGCCTGGTCGCTGTCCGGCGAGATCACCGACGGCGGCATCTCCTGGATGTCGCCGCTGCCCTACATTCGCGATGTCGCCCTGCCCGCGCAGCAGGCCGGCGCCGACCAGGCCGGCCGCGACCGTCCGGCGATGGTCGTGCACACGCCGATCATCCTCAGCGAGGACCAGGACGCCATCCACTCCGCCGCCCGCCGTCAGTTCGGCTTCTACCAGCGACTGCCCTACTACTCGCAGATGCTGCAGGACGCCGGCTACGACGAGGCCGCCGGCCAGGACTTCACCGACCGCATGGCCGACGCCCTGATCGTCTCCGGTTCCGAGGCCGAGGTCGGCGACAAGGTCCGCGCCATGCACGACGAATACGGAGTCGACGAGCTGCTCGCCGCCATCGTCGTCCTCGAGGAAGACGCCGAGTCCCACATCACCCGAACCCGCGCCTTCCTCGGAGACCTCGCCCAGGCCGACTAGTCCGGCGCAGCAGGCTTCTGCGGCGCGAGGTGATCGCCCAAGTGTGGCGCGATCCAGACTCCTGCTTCCCTTTGGTCAACTGCCGGTTCGGGATCCTCAGGAAGGTGCCGGAATCCTCGCCATTGGCGGTATAGCCACGCCGCGGCGAACAACAAGAGCAGGCCAAGCGCCAACACCGACCAGCGGCCGTCGAACCAGTCGTACAGGAAGTTTCTGGTGAATCCGGCAGCGAAATTCAACAGGTATGCGGCAAACAGCAACAAGGCCGCGACCCGCCCGAAGAAGCCTGCACGCGTCACTGAAAGTGCTAGCGCCTGGCCGCCCAGAGCGATGACCGTCATTGCCATCCCCTGCGGCACGAACAAGAGAATCACCAGCGCCTGCTGCGTCGTGAAGGACACCAAGACGACAGTGATGCTCGAAACCACTGCTGCGCCAAGCAAAATCCTCCATCGACTGGGACCGCCGATCACAAACACCAAGCCAATGGTCGCCGCAAAGGTCGCCAGTCCCCGCGCCATAAAGCTCCACGAGTGAACTATCGGCTCGAGGTCACTGTCGAGTAGCAGATAGTCGGACAACGCGGCATACAACAGAGTTGCGAGAACACCGACGAGCAGGAGGTACCACCACAGGGTTCGCAATCTGACATCGCCCCACATGTATCTGGTGGCAGCCCTGAGACCTCGCACCGCCGTCTCGTGACCCTGGCTCGTCATCGATCCGATCGGCACATGCCTCGTGCATACGGAAGCGAACAGATAGATGACAAACGAAATCGCAAACAGAGTCAGGGTCGCGTACGACTCCTCGCGCAGAAGTGGTCCGGGAACAGCAATCAACACACCCAGCGGAATGCTTGCCAGACTCAGCACCACCACGCCTTTGGCGATCAGCCTGCGCGGCAGCAAGTCGCCAACCCAGCCGAGTATCACGGCCGCCGCCAGACCATGCGCGATTCCAAACAGGGCCGCGATCAGATAGAACCATTCGCCACGCACGAGGTCACCGAGCTCAAGCAGGGCAACCAGGCCGGACATCACGGCCAAGAGGACGGCCGACACTCGGACAAGGCGTTGTTTCGACAGACAGTCCGCGTACAGCGCCGCCGCCAGATAGCCGACGACGATCCCAATCCCGTTCGTCAATCCAATCCAGGCAATCGCCGTCGTCGAGTAATCGGCGACCTCCCAGAAGTGGCTCTGGGTCGACAACGTCAAGCCGTAACCGGCCCCAAGCAGCATCGACACCAGCCACAGCCAGCGATACCCGGTGGTTGCCCACAGTCCCGGCTCCGATACCGGCGGAACCGGTGGCGGCGGCGACAAGGGGATTGGTTTATCGACTACCTCGCTCACCGCGGCTTCTGACCCTCCATCAACACCACCGGCGCCAGCCGCGCCGCAAACAGCGGGCTGACAGCAGGACTCGGCGCGGTTCTGGGCTCCGGCTGTGCACGCTCCGGCTCAGGCGGCCGGTCCGCGTCGATCGCCGCCGCCGCAGTCCCGACCTCAGGCGGAATATGCCGAGTCCGAGCCCGTGAGACCAGCAGCATCGCCGTCCCGACCACGAGCACCAGCCCGACGATGTAGAGCGTCTCGCGGCCGCCGATGCTGTCCGCGACCGCCCCCCAGACCGGCGCCAGCAGGCCCTGCACGCCGAAGCCCATGAACACCCAGCTCATCACCCGTCCGAAGTACTCGGGCCGCGTATTGCTCATCATGATCGTCTGGTTAAGCAGCATCACCGCCGAGCGCGCGCCGCCCGCGACGCCCGACACGATCAGCAGGACCGCGTAGGTCGGCGCGGCGGCCGTCATCCACATACCGCCCGCCAGCGACGCCGCCGAGAGGAACAGCAGCGGCCAGGCCAGGCGTCCGCCCACCAGACCGGCCAGCACCAGGTTGATCGGCAGCGCCGTGATGCCCCAGATCAGCGCGACGACCGTCGCCTCCTGCTCCGAGCGCCCGAACTCCTGGTTGAGCAGACCGGGAATCAGCGTCTGCAGCGCGAAGCCGGTAATCACGACCAGCGCGAAGAACACCCACAGGCTGCGCAACTGCGGACGGCTGGTGATGTATTGCAGGCCGGCCGCCATCTCCGTGAACACCGCCTTGCGCTGATCCTTCGGCGTCGCCGCGCCCGAGCCGCGAATCATCAGCGTCAGCGGAATCACCACGATGAACAGCGCCGCCACCAGCAGGTAGAGAATGCCCGAGTTGAGCCCCATCGAGAGCACGAGGATCGAGGCCATCATCGGACCCAGCACCGCCGCGACGTTGATCGACATATTCTGCAGCGCCACCGCATTGGGCAGCAACTGCGGCGGCACCAACTCCACCACCCACGACTGACGCGCCGGCCCCATCAGCGAGAAGGTCGCGCCCATCAGGAACGTCGACGCGAACAGCAGCGGGATCGTGATCTCATCGGTCACGATCAGGATGCCGGTCACAATGATGATCGCGCAGGGAATGATCTGGCTGCCCAGCACCAGCGGTTTCTTCGCATAGCGATCGGCGATCACCCCGCCGAACGGTCCGAACACCAACTGCGACACCATCCCCGCCTGCGCGATGCCCGAGGCCGCGTACGATCCCGTGATCTCGTAGGCCACGATCGGCACGAGGATGAAGGTGGTCATGAACGCCGTCGTCGCGAGCAGCGAGCCGGACCAGAGCAGCCGGTACTCGCGCGCGCTCAGCGAGGCAAACGAAGCTCGGAGGCGGTGCATCAACCTCAGCCTAATCGCCGCCCGACGCCACAACCCGCCGCTTCTGCCCCTCCATCAACGCGACCGGCGCCAGTTGGGCGGCGAACCCAGGCTGCGCTTCCAGCCCGTTCGCCGACGCCGCGGCCGGCTCCGGTCGCTGCACCGACGTGCCCGTCCGCCGACCCATGCTCGCCGCCGCCGTCCCCGCCTCCAGCGGCAGATGCCGCGTCCGCAGCCAGCCGAACAGCATGAACACCGTCGCGCCCGCCGCCATCAACCCGATCAGCGCCATCGTCTCGCGACCGCCAATCGCGTCCGCGATCCCGCCCCACACCGGACCGAACAGCGCCTGGAAGCCGAACGCCATCATCGCGAACGACATCACCCGACCGAAGTAGGCCGGATTCGTGTTGCCCATCATCAGCGACTGGTTGACCAGCATCGTGCCCGAGCGTCCCGCCCCGACGAACGCGCCCAGGATCAGAAAGATCCCGTAACTCGGCGCGATCGCCACCAGCCAGAATCCGATCGCCATCACCAGGCCCATGATCATCAGCAGCGGCCAGGCCCAGCGGCCCGAAACCGCGCCGGCGAGCAGGATGTTGATCACCAGCGAGGAGACGCCAAAGATCAGGAACGTCGGCCCGACATCGGTCGGCGCGCGGCCGAACTCCTGCGCCAGCACCCCCGGCAACAGCGTCTGGAAGCCCCAGCCGCAGGCCACGATCAACAGGAAGTAGCCCCACAGGATCCGCAGCCGCGGATTGCCGCGCAGGTAGCGAAAGCCCTCCGCCAGCTCGATCCGCATCGCCCGCCGCTCCGCCATCGGCTTGGCCGGACCCTCGGTACGAATCGACGCGGTCAGCGGCACGACGATCGCGAAGAAGGACGCCACGAGCAGGAACAGGATCCCCGTGTTGCGGCCCTCCAGCGCCATGAACACGCCGAACAGGGCAATCAACGTCGGCCCCAGCACCTGGCCCGTGTTCATCGACATCTGCTGCAGCGCAACCGCATTCGCCAACAGCCGCCGCGGCACGATGAACCCCGTCCACGCCTGACGCGCCGGACCCATCAGCGAGAACCCCGCCCCCATGATCAGCGTCGCCAGGACCAGCAGCGGGATCGAAATCAGATCCGTGACGATCAGCGCCCCCAGCGCGCCCAGCAGCACGCCCGGCAGGACCTGCCCCGCCATCACAAGCGGTTTCTTGCGGTAGCGATCGGCGATCACCCCGCCGATCGGCCCCAGCAGCGTCTGCGAGATGCCCGAGCCCAGCATCGCGATCCCCGCCGCCGTGTAGCTCCCCGTCAGCTCGTAGGCGACCGAGGGAATCAGCGAGAACGACGTCATGAACGCCGTCACCGACAACAGCGAACCGCCCCACATGAAGCGGAAGTCGCGCACGACGAACGCGGCGAAGGTCTGACGAACTTGTCTCATACCACCTGCCGGACCGGGCGCCCCGTCATCGCCGGGGTCGCATCCCCGTCCTCACTGCAACCAGCCTCAGGCTACGCCCCGAAGACGCTTCGCGCTACGCGAAATATCTCCCCGCACCCACTCGTGCGTCACCCACAACGCATTCTCACCGTCCCGGCCTCCGTGCCGGAACCCGCTCGGTTCACCTGTCACCCAGGCAACACCTCCTCACAACACATCCGTCCCGAACATATATACGATGGAGCGATTGGCAACACCCCAGGTCAGGAGAACCCAACCCATGTCCATGCCCAACTACCCCAACCCCGCCCGACGCGCCCGCATTCTCGAAGCCCAGCAACTCCGCGAACAGGGCCTCACCATCCGCAAGATCGCCGCAATCATGGACTGCTCCGTCTCCACCGCCCACGGCTACCTGCGCGACTACGAACTCTTCCGCACCGACCTGATCCAGGAACTCGCCGCCGACCAGATCGTCTCCCATATGATCCAGCTCGCCGACCCTGACGATCCACAGCACGAGCAGCGCCTCGCCGATATCCGCGAACTGCGCCTGCTGCTCACCTCGCTCCCCCAGATCCGCCGCGACGAGGACGACCGCCACCAGCAACTGATTGGTGGCGGCGTCTGCGTCGACAAGTACGGCAACCGCTACACCCTCCCCGCCCGCTTCTATCCACCCACCGCCGAGGAACAGGAGGCCAGCCAGCAACCGCCCGAAAAGTCCCCCGCCGGCCGACCCAACCCCGACGTCCCCCTCGCCTACATCCCCGAACCCACCCGCGCGCCGGAACCCGCTCCGCTCCCACAACCCGCCCACATCGAACCCACCCGAACAGCACCGAACGCCGCCGAACAGGATCACCGTCACCCAACCCCCGCCCCCGCGTCCCAGTTCCCCTCTCCCCCCGCGGAGCGGGGGGAGATGCCGAAGGCAGAGGGGGGCTCCCCCCAACCCGAACAGCCCGATCCCACCCGAACGCAGCCGAACAAACCCGAACAAGAAAACACCCCAAACCCCGCCCACAACGGCAAATCATCCGATCTCGCCCAAGATTCCCCCTTCCCCGGCCGAGCCGAACGCCGACACCTCCAACGAGCCAACCGCTCGCGGCCATCGAAGCCGAGGTCTGGCCTGCTCACGTCTGCTCCGTAGCGCTCAACGAGCGCATTCGCTACCCTGTCAGCGGTTTCGCGCGAACCGTCAAAGGTTCGCGTACGTGCAGAGCAATTCGGATGAAGGAAGTGACCCATGGCCAATGTTCCTGGCGCGGAAAACGCCGACGCAGCCGAAGCGGCTGACCCGTTCGCCGACAAGGAGTGGAGCCCCAACGAAGTCGCCTACAACGGCAAGATCATCAACGTCCGCCTCGGCGACGGCTCGGTCGATCGCGAAGACCTGCCCGAGCAGATGTACAAGGACTATCTCGGCGGCTACGGCATCGGCGCGCGACTGCTGTTCGACCGCATCCCCGCCGGCGCCGACCCGCTCGGCCCCGACAACGTCCTCGGTCTGCTCCCCGGTCTGCTCACCGGCACGCCGATCTTCGGCAACCGCTTCCAGGCCGTTTGCAAGTCGCCCTCGACCGGCGGCTGGGGCGACGCCAACTGCGGCGGCGACTTCGGCCCCTACCTGAAATTCGCCGGCTGGGACGGCATCCTCTTCTACGGCCAGGCTGACAAGCCCGTCTACATCCTCATTGACGGCGACGACGTCTCGATCGAGGACGCCTCCGAGTACTGGGGCATGGGCGCGATCGAGGTCGAGAACGCCTTCAAGGAGAAGTACGGCAAGAAGGCCTCCGTGGCCTGCATCGGCCCCTCCGGCGAGCAGCTCTCCTACCTCGCCGGTATCTGCAACGAGCACGGCCGTCTCGCCGCCCGCTCCGGCGTCGGCGCGGTCATGGGCTCCAAGAAGGTCAAGGCCGTCGTCGTCAAGGGTGCGCCCCGCGAGAACATGCTCTCCCAGGACACCGACATCCGCGCCCTGGCCCGCCAGTCGCGCGATGAATTCATCGGCCCCCTGCGCGACTTCTTCGCGACCTTCGGCACCACCGGCATCAGCACCGGTTCCGCCCACAACGGCGACTCCCCCGTGCGCAACTGGGGCGGCGTCGGCGTCGAGGTCTTCCCCGAGGTCAACTCGATGGCCGGCCCCGTCTTCAACGCCACCCGCATGACCCACGACTACGACGAGATCCAGATGACCGATCAGGGCCCCGTCGCCATGCGCAAGAACCGCCAGGGCGAGATGGTCCCCAAGTCGGCCAAGAGCTACGGCTGCTGGCGCTGCCCGATGGCCTGTGGCGCCGAGTCGATCGAATCGCCCGACGGCACCGTCGCCTTCGGTCTGTCCGAGGCCGAGCACGAGAAGGGCAAGTTCAAGTACCCGGTCAACACCCACCGCGCCGAGTACGAGACCGTCGCCTCCTTCGGCACCATGAACCTCTCCGCCAACATCGACATGATGCAGGCCGCCAACCACTGGTGTAACGAGTACGGCCTCGACACCATCGGCGCCGGCACCACGATCTCCTTCGCCATCGAGTGCTTCGAGAACGGTCTGATCGACCTCGAGGACACCGGCGGCGTCGAGCTCACCTGGTCCAACGACGACGGCATCATGGAAATGCTCCACCTGATTGGCAAGCGCGAGGGCTTCGGCGACTTGCTCGCCGACGGCATGCAGGTCGCGGCCTCGAAGATCGACGAGAAGAACGGCGACAGCCGCGCTCAGGAGTTCCGCACCGATGTCGGTGGCCAGGAACTGCCGATGCACGACGCCAAGCTGCAGCCGGAGTACTGGACGACCTACAAGCTCGACCCGACCCCGGCCCGCCACACCCAGTACGAGGGCAACTCCCGCTACGGCGGTCCCGAGTACCCGGCCGCTCCGCGCGACTTCAAGGACTACGCCAACCGCGGCGAGCACCACAAGGGCGCCTCGGAGTACATGCACATCTCCAACTCGACCGGCATGTGCCAGTTCATCATGATGGCCGCGCCGACCGACCGCTTCCCGCAGTGGATCAACGCCGTCACCGGCTGGGACCTCAGCGGCGAGGAACTCCAGCGCTCCGGCGAGCGGATCGCCAACCTGCGCATGGCCTTCACCGTGCGCGAGGGCGACAACCCCCGCCAGCGCTTCGCCCCGCCGCGCCTCTGGGGCGGCGAAGGCACCGTCCAGACGACCGGCCCCCTGGCCGACGTCATCCTCGACATCGAGACCCTCGAGACCGATTTCCTCAACGCCTCCGGCTGGGACACCGACACCTGCGTCCCCAGCCGAGCCAAGCTCGAAGAAATCGAACTCGGCGACGTGGCCGACGCTCTCGAAGCCGCCGGCTTCGCCGTCTAGCCGCAACGCTCGCAACCAACCAGAGAGGGCGGACTCCGGTCCGCCCTCTCTGATCTCCCTCTCTCAGGGACAGAGGGGGGCTCCGGAAACCCCCTCTCCCCGAGGGAGAGGGCTGGGGTGAGGGCCGCTCCACAGTGCGCAATCGACTCGGCGGCTTCGCCTCTCGACTGCTGATCATCCCGATCGCCGCGCTCGTCTTCGGCGCGGCGCTGGGCGCCGGCTTTCAGTGGGGCGCCCCCGACGAGCAGCAGGTCGTGCGCGTCTACGACACCACCCAGCAGGACCGGGTCGGCAGCGACGGCGCGCCCACCGGCGACCTGAACGGCTTCGTCACCGAGCGCTCCGGCAACGACTGGATCGTCCGCGTCGGCGACAACCTGCGCACGATCCGCTTCCGCAGCGACGCCGTGATCGAAGCCATGCTCCCCGTCTGGACCGACGCCATCGAGCCCGGCGACTACGTCCTCGTCGGCGGCACCGACGACAACGTCAACAGCTTCATCACCACCGGCATCGTCATCATCCCTGCCGACCAGGCCATCACCGGCGACGCCGTGGCCGACGCTTTGCTCTCGGATCCGGCCCCATGATGCGCAGAACGCTCGGCTGGCTCGTCTTGCTCGCCGCTCTCGGCGCCGCCGGCCTCGGCGGCTGGTTCGTCGGCTCCGACATCGTCGCGCCCCAACCGACCGCCGAGGATGTCGTAGTCGCCGAGAGCGTCGTCGCCGGCCGCCTCCAGATCGAGATCGACGAGTCCGCCTTCCCCAACACCTCGCTGGTCCTCGGTGCCAGCGGCCTCAGTCCCTTCGGCAACGCCGAGGGCCTGCAGGGACGCCAGGTCATGACCGGCCGGGTGATCTCCGCCTCCAACGGCTACATCGTGATCGAAACCCAGACCGGCCGGGCCGCTATTCAGCTCACCGACGAGACGACCTTCCTGCTGCGCATGCAGCGCGTCTCCCCGGCCGCCATCGGCTCCGGCGCCGCGGTCACCATCATCCTCGACGAGGACGGCGAGACGGCCCTCGCCGCCCTCGCCCTGCCGGCCGACTCGCGTCCCACCCTCAACACGCCCGACCCGCCCGGCGCCGGCGGCGGTTAGGAACCAGCGTCGCCCCGGCCCTCAATCGCCGTCCGCGCCGCCTCCAGCAACTCTTCCCGCTCCGCAATCTCGCCTTCGATCACAATGTGCTCCTCGCCGGCCCCGTCGAGATACCAGCGCACATTGCCCATCGTCTCCACCCGCCGCACGCTCCGCAGGTCCTCCCACGCAATGCTCAGCTGTTCCTGCCCGCTGTGCAACGCAGTGACCCCCGCCTCGTGCACGACCACCGCCGTCGTCTGCCGCTGCCAGGTGATGAAGACCACCGGCAGCATCGCCGCGGTCACAACCAGGAAGAAGATCGCCGCGCCGCCGGCCTCCCCGCTGCCGGTCGCCAGCCAGACGATGCCGGAGATGATCACCGCGACCAGCGGAAAGACGAACGTGGCGTTGTGGTACCAAGAAGCCTCATAGGTATGCGCACTGCGCACCCCGCCATAGCGCAACAGCGCCTCCTCATCCTTGCGGCGAAGAGGAGGCACCGCCGACTCCAGAAGTTCCCTCTCCCTCTGGGAGAGGGCTAGGGTGAGGGCCCGCCCGCTCTCCGCTAGGCGTGCTCGAGGATCGCCGCAGCCGAGGTCAGCGCGCAGGCGCCGGGGTTCTCCTCGGTCTGGAACGCCTTCACCACGCCGCCCTCGACCAGCATGGCGAATCGCGTGCAGCGGAAGCCGAGCCCCAGACCGCCCAGGTCCAGACCGATGTCCATCGCTCGGGTGATGTCGCCCGACCCGTCGGCCAGCATCGTGATGTGCTCCGCCCCGTGCGCCGCGTTCCAGGCCTGCAGCACGAAGATGTCGTTGGTCGACATGCAGATCGTCTGCTCGATGCCGGCCGCGTCGAGTTGATCCTTGCCCACCGCGAACGTCGGCAAATGGTCGTTGGTGCAGGTCGGCGTGAACGCGCCGGGCACGCCGAAGATCACGGTCTTCTTGTCGCCCACCAGCTCGCTCAGGGTCACGGGCCCCGGCCCGCTCTCGCCCCACACGGTTCCGCGTGCGTCGGGCAGGCTGTCTCCAGCAGCAATCGGCATGTCGTACTCCTCGTTCGGATGGATCGGTAGTTCATCAGGCAGCCTAACGGCAGTGCAACACGGTTCGATACCGGCTCCGTCGGCAACGCTTCGCCCTAGACTGCGCCGACAAGGACGGGAGGCTGCAATGGCAATCGATCGACTCGAGGGACGCGTAGCGCTGATTACCGGCGCCGGTTCGGGGATTGGACGGGCCTCGGCGCTGCGCATGGCGTCGGAAGGCGCGGCCGTGATGTGCGCCGACATCAACATCGAGGGCGCGCAGACAACCGCCGCGCAGATCGCCGAACACGGCGGGCGCTCGGCGACGATGGAGCTGGACGTGACCTCGGAGGACGCCGTTAAGGACGCGCTGTCCCAGACAGTCGCCGTGTTAGGCGGACTCGACGTGCTGTTCAACAACGCCGGCATCGGCGGCAGCCAGTACGGCTGGGATCGGACGATCTCCGTCAATCTGTCGGGCGTCTACTACGGCACGTTCCACGGCGCGGCGATGCTGGCCGAGCGCGGCGGCGGCTCGATCGTCAACACCGCCTCGATCGCCGGCCTCAACGGCCTGCTCAGCAGCGCCTCGACGCGAGACGTCGACCTCGAAGTGGAGGAGGGCGCGGGAGCCTATGTCGCCGCCAAGCACGGCGTGGTCGGCATCACCCGCCAGTTCGCCGTCACCTACGGCCCACGCGCTGTTCGGGTCAACGCGATCTGTCCCGGCTACATCCACACGCCGATGACCGCGCAGATCAGGGAGATGGAAGGCGCCGAAGACTTCCTCGCCTCGCTCCATCCGCTGGGTCGGCTGGGCCAGCCGGAGGAGATCGCGGCCGCCGCAGCATTCCTCGCCTCCGACGACGCCAGCTTCGTCAACGGCATCGCGCTGCCGGTCGACGGCGGCTACACCGCGCGCTAACAGGACTGGAGCGAGCTATGGCATTGGCGAACATCAACGGCGTCGACCTCTACTACGAGGACACCGGCATCGGCGATCCGATCATCTTCCAGCACGGCTACACCGCCTCTCACGATGGCTGGTCAGGTGTGGTCGAGCGCATGAGCAGCCGCTACCGCTGCGTGGTAATGGACTGCCGCGGCGCGGGCGACTCGGCCCATCCCGACGACGGGTACTCGATCGAGCAGCTCGCGGCCGATGTCGTCGGCATGGCCGACTACCACGGCTTCGACCGATTCCACTACGCCGGCCAGAGCATGGGCGGGTTGATTGGCTTCGAGCTTGGGCTGTCGCACGCCGATCGCCTGCTCAGCCTCGCGCTCTCCGCGCCAGCGCCGGCCGATGGGATCGTGATGCCGCAGTCGGCCCGCGACACGATGCGTCAACGCTGGGCGAACAAGGAGCGCGATCTGCTGATCCGCACCACGCTTGCCGGGGTACCGCGTGAGAGCGCGCACGAAGATGTGCCCAACCAGGTCGACCGGCAGCTCTCCGTCTCGGTCGGTCACTACGACGGTTGCTGGGACGCGATGGTCAACTACGACAAGGGCGACCGCCTGGGCGAGATCCAGACGCCGACCCTGCTGCTCGCCGGCGCCGCCGACTCGCTGCTCACGCCCAACCTCAAGGACTTCGCCCGGTTGGGCAACGCGACGTTGCACGTCTTCAGTCGCGTCGGACACGGAGTCCCGCGCGAAGTGCCGTCGGCCTACTCGCGGGTCCTGACCGACTTCCTCGAGCACGGCGTGATCAACGCAGGGACAGTGGCGACGGCGGTCGCGGAGGCCGCGAGAGGCTAGACTCGGCGACCTTGCCGGACGCTAGCGCTAGTCGAAGGTAATCACGAAGCGGCCGCGGTGACCGCCCTGCTTGAACAGGCGGTGCGTCTCCGAGGCCTGCTCGGCGGGATAGGTGGAGTTGACGCGCAGCGTGACCTGGCCGTCCTCGACCTGCTGGCGGAGCGTGTCGAGCAGGTCGGCGCGACGATCGTAGTTGAAGACGAACGTGATCTGAAAGTTGATTCCCCGCTCGCCGCCCTCGGGACCGCCCCAGCCTCGGACGCTGGCGTACTGACCGCCGTCCCTGATCGCTCCCACCGCGAGCTCGTTCTGGACCGCGCCGTCGGCGAGGCCGTCCACGCCCTCGGGCACGACCTGACGAATCTGTTCCGAGATGTCGTGGCCGCGGGGCACGACGATGTTCGCGCCGAGATCCTTGACAAGCTGGACGTCCCGGTCCGCAGCGTCGCCGATCACGGTAAGGCCGTCGGCCTTGCCCAACTCGACCATGTAGCCCCCGTAGCAGCCGGCGGCGCCGGTCACGGCGAGCGTCTGGCCGGGCTGCAGTCCCATCTGGTCGAGCGAGAGGCGGGCGGTAAGCGCGTTCATCGGCAGCGTCGACGCTTCGGCGTGGCTCGCGCCGGCCGGAGCCCGGCTGACGGCATCCGCCTTGAGCACGATGCTCTCGCGGTAGGCCCCGTGGCTGCCGCGCGGGATGACCATCGCCATAACCGCGTCGCCGACCTGCAGGTCGGTCTCGGTGTCGGGACCGACTTCGTCGATCACGCCGGCGGCGTCCATGCCGGGGATGTAGGGCGGCGGACCCTGCTCGCGCAGCGCGTCCGCCCGCGCACCCCCGCGGATGAATGTGTCGGTCGGGTTGACGGTCGCCGCATAGACGCGCAGCCGCAACTCACCGGGGCCGGCGTGGACCTCGGGCAGGTCCACGACCTGCAGCGCCTCGGGTCCGCCGAATTCGATCACTCCTACGCCGCGCATCATGTGGCTCCCTGTCGATTCACTGCCGTTGCCAGTCAGACTAGCCGCCGCTACTGGCTCGCCATCTCGCGACGCGCGCGTTCGCGAGCGACCCACTCGGCGGCTGGGCCGTCAAATGGGGCGACGACCACGTCCACCTGTCGAATCTCGCCCTCGAACTCGAATGGCGGCTCATAGCGGTCGCCAACGGGCGATCGGCGATCTGCGCCAATGTCGAACTCGCCGTGTCCGAACAGGTTCTGCCGCTGCAGCGTGGTGATCTCTCCGGACACCGCTGCGTCGCCGTCAATCGTGAGGGTCAGCGTGGCCGGTCCCCGCGGACCGTCGCTTTGCAGCGAGACGCTGATCTCGACCTCGCCCTCGGGGACGGCCCGGTCGCTGCGGAAGCGGAACCAGTCGTCGTAGGCGTGATAGTCGAAGTGGAGATGGTTGTCCTGGATGTAGAGCGTGCATCCGCTGTGGATCGAGCCGCGATTGAAGATCACGCCCTGCTGCTCGGCTGAGTCGCGGGCGCATTGCGCGGTGACGGTCCAGCTGCCGACATCGAGCGCGGGCGAGACGTCGCGCTGGAGATGCGTGATCGGCGGCGTGTAGCGGTAGCGGAAATCGTAGTGCGGGCTGCCGGGCGCCTGCGAGGGCTGATTGATTTCCAGCGTGCGGTCGTCTAGCGGCAGCACGCCGTGCTTGCCGGCCTCGATCCACCAGCGGTCGATCAACGCGCGCAAGCGCTCAGGCTCTTCCTCGGCGAGGTTGTTGGTTTCCGAGAAGTCCTCGTCGACGTGGTAGAGCTCCCACTCGTCGTCGGACCATTCGTTGCCCATGCGGTGCCAGGTGACCGCTTTCCAGCCGCGATCCCAGAGGCCGCGGTGACCGAGCATCTCGAAGTACTGCGTGTCTTTCGTGGTCGCCGCGTCGGGATCGTTGAAGGTGTACCTGAAGCTGGTGCCGGCGATCGGCAACTGGCTGCGACCCTGGTAGGTGTCGGGCGACTCGGTCTTGAGCGTCTCTAGCACCGTCGGCAGCACATCGGATACGTGGTGGAACTGGTTGCGGATGCCGCCGCGCTGACTGATGCCCTGCGGCCAGTGCGCGATCAGCGGCACACGAACGCCGCCCCCGTGGGTGTTCTGCTTGTACCAGCGCAGCGGCGTATTGCCTGCTTGCGCCCAGCCCCAGGGATAGTTGGAGGCCGAGCGCGGCCCGCCGATCTCGTGTAATCGCGACTGCACCTCCTCCAGGTCGTCGCGCGGCCCGAACAGGCGCGGTTCGTCGGACACCCCGGTCGGTCCGCCCTCCTGCGACGCGCCGTTGTCGGCCATCAGCAGGATCAGCGTGTTGCCGAGCTGGCCCGAATCCTCAAGGTGGTCGAACAGCCGTCCGAGCTGCGCGTCGGTGTGCTCGAGAAAGCCCGCGAACGCCTCTTGCAGCGCCACCGCAAATCGCTGCGTGTTCGGTTCCATCTCGTTCCAGGCTTCAACTCCTCGGTTGCGCGGCGCGAGTTGCGTGCCCTCGGGCACGACGCCCAGCTCGAGCTGACGCGCGAAGACCTGCTCGCGGACGGCGTCCCAGCCGATGTCCCAGCGCCCGCGCTGTCGCTCGATGAACTCCTGCGGCGCCTGGTGCGGCGCGTGCGTCGCGCCCAGCGCGAAGTACATGAAGAATGGCTGGTCAGGGTAGATCGAGTGCTGATCGCGCAGGAACTGCTGCGCCTGATCGACCAGATCCTCGGTCAGGTGATAGCCCTCCTCGGGCGAGCGAGGCGGTTCGATCAGCGTGTTGTCGCGGGTCAGTTCCGGGTAGAACTGGTCGGTCTCGCCGGGCAGGAATCCGTAGTAACGATCGAATCCGCGCTGCAACGGCCAGTCGCGGTAGGGGCCTGCCTGGCTCAGTTCCTCGCCCGGGCAGAGGTGCCACTTGCCCAGCGCGAAGGTGGCGTACTGCTCGTCGCGCAGCAACTCGGCCATGGTCGCGGCGTGCTGCGAGATGCGTCCGCGCGTGTTGGGATAGCCGTTGTTGAAGTTGGTCACCGAGCGCATCCCGACCGTGTGGTGGTTGCGTCCGGTCAGCAGTGCCGCTCGGGTCGGCGAACAGAGCGGCGTGACATGGAAGTTGGTGTAGCGCAGCCCGTTCTGCGCCAGGCGGTCGATGTTGGGAGTCGGAGTCAGCCCGCCGTAGCAGTTGAGATGCGCGAAGCCGAGATCGTCGAACAAGACGATCAGGACATTGGGCCGATCCTGCGGCGCGGTGGTCATCGGCGGCCACCACGGCTCCGACTCCCGAAACGTACGGCCAATCTTGCCCTGGAACTGTGCTTCGCTGCTCATGCGATGTCTCCGTGGAACGGCAGTGTGACTCGACGATGGATGAAGGCTATCGCCCCGGCGCTCGGACGCAGCGGAAGCCGGTGTTGCTGGTGGCGCTGTCCGGTGTCAGACCTTGCCGAGCGGCCGTTCGGTAGCGCAGGCAATAGCTCTCGTGGCACAGAAAGCTGCCACCCTTGAGGACCTTGAGGTCGCCGTCGGGTGGACCTGCGGGATCTAGTGACGGCGACGGCTCGTGGAAGATGTCGAACCAGTCGCGGCACCACTCCCAGACATTGCCTGTCATGTTGTAGAGGCCGAATCCGTTCGGTTCGTAGCTGTCGACCGGACAGGTGGCGTACCAGCCGTCGTCGAGCGAGTTCTCGGTCGGGAAGACGCCCTGCCAGACGTTCATCCGATGCTCGCCGTCTGGCGTCAGTTGGTCGCCCCAGGGATAGGGCTGCAGTTCAAGTCCGCCGCGCGCCGCCCGCTCCCACTGCGCCTCGCTGGGCAAGGACTTGCCAGCCCATCGCGCGTAGGCGGCAGCGTCGTGCCAACTGACGTGCACGACCGGGTGGTCAAGCCGGTCGGCAATGCCGCTGCCGGGTCCTTCCGGACTGCGCCACGACGCGCCCTCGACCTGCCGCCACCAGGGCGCGTCGGCTGCGGCCCTGGTCGGCGGATGGTCGTCGGGCAGCAGGCCGGCAAAGACGAATGACCAGCCCAACGCCTCCGACTCGGTCCGGTAGCCCGTATTGGCGACGAAGGCGGCGAAGTCCTCGTTGGAGACCGCGTGAACGTCGATCGCAAACGCGCTGAGTTCGACCCGGCGCAGCGGTCCTTCGCCGTCGCCCGGATAGGCGAAGTGATCGACGGACCCCATCGTGAAGGATCCAGGAGGGATGTGCGCCATACCGTCTGCGAGCGTCTCGGCGGCGACAGGATGCGCCGACCGAACCACTTCGGCGTGGTGTGTCAAGACGCCGTCGCCGGTTCCGCGATTGGGGCTGCAGCAACTGCACATGGGACTTGTACCCGCAGGGCCGTCAGTTGCCGGGCGGAATGGGGTCGATCGGCGTCGGCATCGAACATTCCGCCTCAATCTGTTCGGCGGCGGCGAGGCAGAGGTCTTCGCGCCAGCGGTCGGCGTAGACCTGCACTCCGGTCGGGAGACCGTCGGCGACGCCCGTGGCCAGCGCGACGGACGGCAGGCCAAGCACGTTGGCCGGGCTGATGAAGTGCGCGGTGCCGAGCGTCGTGTCGACGCCGGTTTCGGGATCGAGGTCGGAATCGATCGGCCAGGGCAGGCACGTCCAGGTCGGTCCGATCGCGACCGGGTAGGCAGCGAAGAACTCGGACCAGACCCGGCTCAGCCGCGAACGCTCGGCGTGTACCTCCGAGTTCGACGGCGCAGAGGCGGTGCGATTGCTGAGCTGCCGAAACACGCCCGCAAGTTGCGGAGTGATCAGCGACTCCTGGTCCTGGAGCGATTGTTCGTCCATGTCGGCGGCCATGACGTAGGACCAGACCTCATTGACTCGGTCCAGCTCGGGCGCCTCGACCTCTTCCACGCTCCAGCCTCCGGCAGCGAGCACCTCCCCGGCACGGCGGATCTCGGCGACCGTCACCTGGGGAAGAGCGAAGCCGGGGATCTCGGTGACCAGCGCCGCCCGTCGCACTTCCGGTTCGGGGCCTTCGAGCGGCGCGTCGACGGAACGCGGGTCGCGAACGTCGCGGCCGGCGAGCACGGAGAGGCCGAGGCGCAGGTCGGCGACCGATCGCGCCATCGGGCCTTCGACCAGCATCGCCTGCACGGCCATGCCGGCGTCGACGCCCATCGAGAGCACGCAAGGGATGCGTCCCGCCGAGGGCTTGAGCGAAGTGATGCCGCAACAGTAGGCGGGGTTGCGCAGCGAACCGAGGATGTCGTTGCCCAGGCCGATCGGCGACATGCCGGTGGCGAGCGCAGCGGCCTCGCCTCCGCTTGAGCCGCCGGGCGTCAGCCTGGGGTTCCAGGGGTTGAAGGTGCGCCCGCGCAGTGGGTTATCGGTATCGAGGCGGCCGCCAAGCTCGGGCAGGTTGGTACGCGCGAGCGGAATTGCGCCGGCGCGCTTCATCCGTTCGACGACGGGCGCGTCGCTGGGCGGCATGGCCTCGGCCAGAGCGGGAATTCCCTGAGTGGTCGGTGAGCCGACGCAATCGATGTTCTCCTTGATCGTGAACGGGACACCGTGCAGCGGACCCGAGCTCTGGCTGCGGTCGGCGGCGTCGGCGCCGGCCAGTGCCGACTCCGCGAGCACCAGCGTCACCGCGTTGACCTGTCCGTTGACTTCAGCGATGCGGTCGAGGTGGGCCTCGACTACTTCACGGCTGGAGACCTCGCGCTCGCGAATCAGCGCGGCCAGCTCGACGGCGGTGTGTTTCCAAAGCGCGTCAGGCATGGGTATCTCCTCGTGTTCGTGCGGCTGAGTCTAGCGCGCGTAGACTCGCGCAAGACGGTCGGTGGCTGCATGGCGCCTGCGCTGGGACGCGGGCGAAGGCGGAGCCACCGCTTCCGCGCAGGCGCTGAAATGGAGACAGATGAATGATGAAGATCACCGAGATCGAGACGTTCGTGGTGGACGCCGGCTGGCGGCCGTGGCAGTTTGTCGCGGTGCGCACATCGGACGGGATTACGGGGTACGGGGAGATGTCGGACGGGCGCAATCCCTTCGGGATCGTTGGCGCGGTCGAGGACATGGAGCCGATCCTGATCGGGGCCGATCCGCTCGCGGTCGAGGCTCGCTACTGGGACATGTACCGGCTGGCGCGGCAGTCGCCCGGCGGGATCGCGGCCAAGGCGATTGCCGGCGTCGAGCTGGCGCTCTGGGACATCAAGGGCAAGGCGTTGGGCGTGCCCGTCTACTCGCTCTTCGGCGGTCCGACGCGCGAACGGCAGATGATCTACTGGTCGCACTGCGGCTCGTCGCGGGCGCGGAGCTACGACCAGATTCTCTGGGACAACGGCTCGGAGTGGGTGGTCGGCGCGCCGCCGCTGCGGACGATGGATGATGTAACGGCGCTGGGCGAGGAAGTTCGGAGCAAGGGCTTTCACGCGTTGAAGACGAATATCGTCTTTCCCGGCGATCCCACCGGCGTCTACGGACCGGGCTGGGGCGGGACTGCCAACATCGATCGCAACGTGATGCCGTCGCTGCTGCGGCACATTCCCGAGTACATCGGCGCGCTCAAGCAGGGCGCCGGGCCGGATGTGCAGATTGCGCTGGACCTCAACTTCAACTGCACGCCGTTGGCGGCTCGGCAGATCTGCCAGTCGCTCGAGCATCTGGAGATGATGTGGGTGGAGATCGACATGTACGAGCCGGAGGCGCTGGCCGACGTGCGGCGTCAGACGACGGTGCCGATTACCTCGGGCGAGAACCTGTACACGACTCGCGACTACCGGCCCTACTTCGAGCATCGCTCGATGGACAACGTGATGATCGATGTGCCCTGGCAGGGCTTCGCCCGCTCGCGCGACGTCGCCCTGTTGGCCGAAAGCTACGAGCTGAACTGCGCGCCCCACAACTACTACTCGCACCTGGCCACGATGCACGCGCTGCACCTTTGCGCGACGGTGCCGAATGTGCGGATCATGGAGATCGACATCGACGATGTGCCCTGGAAGGACGACCTCGGCGGCGGAGCGCTGGAGATTGTCGACGGACACCTGGAGCTGCCGAACAAGCCGGGCTGGGGGATCGAGTTCGACGAGGATGTGGCGCGCAAGATGGTCTGGGAGAAGGGGCGAGGCCCCGGCTTCACGGCGAATCGACGCTGATCCAAGCGGCTATCCTCGTTCGGTGAACCAGGACCGCGGCGGATGGAGCCGGCACGGTCCACAGCACGCGGAGCAGACACATGCATGACATCGTGATTCGCAATGGACGCATCATTGACGGGACGGGGACGCCCGAGTTTGTCGGCGACATGGCGATCGACGGCGACCGGATCTCGGCGATTGTCCGCGAGGGCGAGGGGATCGTCGGCGAGGGGCGACGCGAGATCGACGCCTCGGGCAAGCTGGTCACGCCCGGCTGGATTGACATCCACACGCATATGGATGCTCAGGTGTCGTGGGACCCATATCTGACGCCGTCCTGCTACAACGGCGTAACGACCGTGGTGATGGGCAACTGCGGGGTCGGTTTTGCGCCGGTGCGTGAGTCGGACCGCGAGTGGCTGATGGACCTGATGGACGCCGTTGAGGACATTCCGGCGACGGCGATGGCGGCGGGGATCACCTGGGAGTGGGAGTCGTTCCCGGAGTATCTCGACGCGATCGACGGCAAGCCGCGGGTGATGGACATCGCCGCGCAGTTTCCGCATTGCGCCTTGCGGACCTATGTAATGGGTCCGCGCGGGGCCGAGGATGTGCAGCCGACGGAGGAGGAACTGGCCCACATGCGCCGCCTCGTGCGCGAGGGCATCGAGGCCGGGGCGGTGGGCTTCTCGTCCAACCGATTGCTCGCTCATCGGACCAAGGAAGGCGAGTTGATTCCCGGCACGCTGGCGCAGTACCCGGAGCTGGAGGCGGTCGCCGAGGGTATCGAGCAGGGCGGCGGCGGGGTCTTCCAGTTGGTCGGACCGTTCGAGCGCGAGTGGGTGGAGAACATGGCGCTGGAGCACGACCTGACGGTCACCTACCTCTCCGGCGAGGGGTCGGTCACGAACGGGGCTGGCTGGAAGGACGGGCTGGCGAGCGTCGAAGAGGCGACCGAGCGCGGCGTGCGGATTTTCCCGCAGGTGCGGGGTCGGGGCACGACGCTGCTGATGAACCTGGAAGGTTCGATCCACCCGTACACGCTGAACCACGCCTACCGCGAACTGGTCGAGCATCTGCCGCTGGCCGAGCGGATCGAGAAGATGCGCGACCCGGAGATTCGTGCGCAGATCCTGGCCAGCGACTGGGACCTGACCAACGACGTGCGCAACAACGTCGAGAACGCCGAGGATCATCCGTTCCTCGTCGACACCACGCCCGGCAATCTGCTGCCCGGACTGCTGGAGATGGTGACCAACTGGCCCGAGGGCGTCTATGTGCTCGGCGATCCGCCGGTCTATGAGCCCGAGTATGAGCGCTCGATTGCCGCTCACGCCGAGCGCAACGAGATGACGGCCGACGAGGCCTTCTACGACCTGATGACGCGGGGCGACGGCTCGACGTTGCTGCTGGTCTACCTCGAGGGCTATTCGCAGGGCAACTTCGACTACCAGCGCGAGTTGATGCTGCATCCGCTGACGCGCAACGGCCTCTCCGACGCCGGCGCGCACGTGGCGGCGGTGTCGGACGCGCACATGGTCTCTTGGAACCTGTCCTACTGGGGCCGCGACCGCGAACGCGGTGAGCGGCTGCCGCTGGAGACGATCGTGCACAAGCAGACCGGCGCCAACGCCGACCTGTACGGCCTGCGCGACCGCGGCGAACTGGTCGTCGGCAAGCGCGCGGACGTCAACGTGATCGACTTCGAGCGGCTCGACACCGACGCGCCGCAGATGGTCTACGACCTGCCCGAGGGCGCGAAGCGCTTCATGCAGCGACCGACCGGCTACGTGGCCACGATCTGCGCCGGCGAGGTCGTGCTGGAGGACGACGAACTGACCGGCGCGCTGCCGGGCCGGTTGGTCCGGGGCGCGCAGGGCGGATAGGCAAGGGTGGATCAGCAAGGAGCGGCTTGATGCCGACGATCACCGCTGTTCGCTCGCGGATGCTGCGCATTCCACTCGACCATCCGACCTCGTTCTCGAACCGCACCGTCTACCACCGCGATCATCCGGTGGTCGAGGTCGAGTGCGACGACGGGCATGTCGGGATCGGGTTCTGCTACGCGGGCAACTCGAACGGGCAGTTGGTGACTTCGGCGGTGGATCACCTGTTCGCGCCGGTGCTGCTGGGTGAGGATCCGTTCCGGGTCGAGGGACTGTGGGCGGCGATGTACCAGGAGTCGCTGCTGCACGGCCGGGCCGGGGCGACGATGCGGGCGCTGTCGGCGCTGGACATTGCGTTGTGGGATCACAATGCGAAGGCGGCCGGGCTGCCGCTGTACAAGTTGTTGGGCGGCTACCACGAGGAGACGGTGCCGGCCTATGCGTCGGGCGGGTACTACCTGGAAGGCAAGGGGCACGAGGGGTTGCAGCAGGAGCTGCTGGGCTACGTGGAGATGGGCTTCGACGCGGTCAAGATCAAGGTGGGGCGGCTGTCGGTGCGGGAGGAGGCGTCGCGGATGCAGGCGGCGCGGGAGGCGGTCGGGCCCGACGTGCACATCATGCTCGACGCCAACAACGCGTGGTCGAACCTTGAGGATGCGCTGCGTTACATGGCGGCGTACGAGCCGTCGAGCCCGTACTGGATGGAGGAGCCGTTCTCGCCGGATGCGATTGGTCTGCATGCGAAGTTGGCGCAGCGGACCGGCGTGCCGGTGGCGACCGGTGAGATTGAGGTCGGGCGCTGGCGGTTCAAGGAGTTGATGGACCAGGACGCGGCGATGATCCTGCAGCCCGACGCCGCGGTGCTGGGCGGGGTGACCGAGTTCCGGCGGATTGCGAACACGGCCGCGTCGTACGGCGTGTCGATCTGCCCGCACTGGTTCCACGACCTGCACCGGCACCTGGTGGCGGCGTCGCCGAATGCGACCTACGTCGAGTTCTTCCCCGACGACCAGGTGCACAACTTCCGCAACGTGATCGATCGGCAGACCGAGGTGCGCGACGGGCGGCTGGTGCTGCCGGACACGCCCGGGCTGGGATTCGAGTTCCTGCCCGAAGCGCTGGAGCGCTACACGGTCAGCTCGCAATGACGACGCCGTTGGCGATGGCGAGTTCTCCCTCGTGGTTGTGCATCTCGTAGAAGATCACCTCGCGGTCGCCTTCGTCGCGGACCTCGGTGGCGGTGACGCTGACATCGGTGCCGGGTATGACCATGCCGCGGAACTGGCCGGCGAAGCGGCGGACGCGGGTCGGGTCGCCGTCCAGGCAGCGGTTGATCACCTCGCGCAGGGCGATGATGATGTTGGCCGAGCCGTGCAGGATGAGGTCGGGCAAGCCGGCGGCGAGGGCGACCTTGCGTTCGGTGTGGATCGGATTCCAGATGTCGGCGCACTCGGTGTAGACGTGGGGCGCCTGGGGGTCGATGGGGAACGTGGTCGACCAGACCGGGCCGCCGTTGTCGGTTGAGCGGGTTGGCAAGGCGGGAGCGGAGACGAGTTCGGCCTCATCGCCGTCGAGTTGGGCGCCGCGGGTGATACCGCCGGTGTCCATGATGGCGACGGTGTCGCCCCGGCTGTCGCGGAAGGTGAAGCGCTGGGCGCTGAGCACGCCGGGGCGGACCTGCTTGACGGCGACGCTCTGCCCCTGGCTGGTGATCACGTCGCCTTCGCGGGCGTGGCGCTCGAACTGGATGTCGACCCAGGCGTGCACGCCGCGGCGGACGATGTTGAGGTCCCACTCGAAGTCGGGCGTGAAGCGGCTGTTCCATTGCCAGGAAAAGACCATGCCGGGGTGGGCGACCAGGCCCTCGGGACGGTCGTCCTCGAAGTAGACGGGATTGAAGTCATCGACGCCGCCGGCGAAGGCGGTGATCGAGCGGGCTGTGACTTCGAAGGACCTGGCGATCGTGTAGCGGCCCACGTCGGCGGGCATGCGGAGTTCGGTGGTCATGGCGGCGTTCCCCCCTCAGTCACTTCATGACAGCTCCCCCTGAGAGGGGGAGCGAGTGTGTCCTAGTCGGAGTATCGGTCCCAGTGCATGACCTCGTCCAACGGGCGGCGGCGGATGGGACCGAAGTTGCCGGTCGGCCAGCCGAGCGGGATGAGGACCATGGGCAGGATGTGGTCGGGCAGGTTGAGGACCCTGGCGGCTTCCTCGCGCTGATCGCCGTAGAAGGCGAGCGTGGTCGGGACCGAGCCGACGCCGAGGGCTCGGGCTGTCAGCAACAGGTTCTGGACCGAGCCCCAGACTTCCGTGGCGGCGCCGGAACCGGCGGCGAAGGTGTCGGCCGGTTTGCGGACGGTGTCGGCGCAGGCGATGACGATGGCGGGCACTTCGTGCATGTGATTCATCTGGTGCTCGACGGCGGCGAGAAATCGTTGGCGCCGGCCCTCATCGACGTGAGGGTTGGCCTGGGTAATGTTGCCGGCCAGGTATTGCGTGACGCCCTTTCGATTGAGGTCGGCGAGTTGCTGCTTCACCTCGGGATCGCGGACGACGATCCAGTGGCGGGACTGGCGGTTGGAGCCGCTGGGGCCGAGGTGGGCGGCCTCGATGAGCTGGACCAGCGTTTCCTCGGGGATGGGGTCGGGCTTGTAGCGCCGCATGGCGCGGGCGGTGCTGATGACGTCGAAGAAGTCCATAGCTGCCTCCGTTTGGCTCTCGGGCTGGTCGATTCACTGCCGACCTCTACTGCCGATAAGGTACGCGTCGCGTTTTTCTTCCGGTTTGAGGATTCAGGGGAGTTTTTTTCCTGGCGGCTCTCGATTGCGAATCTCCAGCTATGTGCTGAAGATCGGCTCGATCGAGTGATCAATTTGGATCAATTTTGACCAATCCAGGTCAGGTTTTGCCAGGTTTCTGCGTTCGAGTTTGTTCGGTTTTGTTCGATTCCGTTCGGAATTGTGAGTGTCCGAGCGTTGCCGGATGGTCGGGATCGGGAGCGAAACGGTCATGGGATTGTCCCTTCCGTGCGCGACGACAGGATGGACGTCGCGCACTGCAGCAAGCAGATTGCCGCCCAGTCTACATGAACAACCGTTCTTGCGGGGCGTCGGCGTCACGAGTCTGTAACCCGGGCGCTAGTCGCCGTAGGTGATCAGCTCAACCAGATTGCCGTCGGGATCGCGGGTGTAGACGCTGACGCCCTCGGCGGTGCCGGCGGCGCGTCCGCCGACGCGTCCGGCCGGTCCCTCGATAACCTCGGCGCCGGCCGCGGTGATGGCCGCCGAGGCCGACTCGGGCGTGCCCTGCCAGACGAAGCAGAAGTCGCCGCAGCCGGGCTCGGCGGTCGGACCGCGGAGATCGAATTTAGGATTCTGCCAGAGCCTGGGATCGTGGACGTTGATCTTCTGGTCGCCGCAGGCGATGGCGAAGATAGGGAAGTCGCCCGAGCGCCACTCGTCCTCGTGGACAATGCTGAATCCGAGTGCGCGGTAGAAGCGGATCAGGGCCTCGGGGTCGCCGGCGGGGATGGCGACGTGGTCCATTCCGGTGACGGGCATCGTCGCACCTTTCACTGGGTCATGTCATTGGTTCAAGGCGGCCTCGACTCGGCCGCGGTGAGCGAAGACTAACCGCTGCCGCTGTTATCCTCGCGGCGACTCCAGCGAACTTGAGAAAGCGTGTCCTATGCCCGATATCTCCGCCGCGGACAACTTCCCGCGCAAGCGATTGACCATTGGCGAGACGACGATGGCGTACGTCGACGAGGGCGATCCGAGTGGGGATCCGATTGTGTTCCTGCACGGGAATCCGACGTCGTCGTACCTGTGGCGGAACATCATGCCGCACCTGTTCGATTCGGCTCGCTGCCTGGCGCCGGACCTGATCGGGATGGGCGTGTCGGGATCGTCGCCGTCGGGGTCGTACCGCTTCGTGGACCACGCCGGCTGGCTGGACGCCTGGCTTGCGGGGATGAACCTGGGTGACCGGATCACGTTCGTGATCCACGACTGGGGCTCGGCGCTGGGGTTCCAGTGGGCGAACCGGCACCGCGATCGGGTCAAGGGGCTGGTCTACATGGAGGCGATCGTGCGGCCGGTGACGTGGGAGGAGTGGCCCGAGGCGGCGGCGCGCATATTCCAGGGCATGCGCTCGGAGGCGGGCGAGGAGATGGTGATTGAGAAGAACGTGTTCGTCGAGCGGATCCTGCCGGGCAGCGTCCTGCGCGGGCTGACGGAGGCGGAGATGGAGGTCTACCGCCTGCCCTACCGCGAAGCGGGCGAGTCGCGCCGCCCGACGCTGACCTGGCCGCGCGAGATTCCGATCAGCGGCGAACCGGCGGACGTGGTGGAGATCGTGCAGAGCTATGCCGATTTCCTGTCGTCGGACGAGTCGGCGTCGATCGCCAAGCTGTTCGTGAACGCGGACCCCGGGGCGATCCTGGCCGGGGCGCAGCGCGAGTTCTGCCGGACGTGGCCCAACCAGACCGAGGTGACGGTGCCCGGCAACCACTTCATCCAGGAGGACTCGCCGCACGAGATCGGCGCGGCGATCCGCGAGTGGTACGCGGGGATCTAGCCGGAACGTGAGCACAAGCAATGGCTGAGATTACGAACGCCGAGGAGGCGCAGGCCGAGCTGGACCAGGCGCGGGAGGAGTTCCGCGAGCTGGTGCTGGGACTGTCCAGCGAGGAATGGGGCCGGCAGAGCGACAACGCGGGTTGGACGAACGGACAACTCTGCTGGCACATCGCGTTTACGGCGAGCGGCGGCACGCTGCGGGTGTCGCGGCTGCGCCAGAACCGAGGCATGCAACCGTTCGGACCGCTGATGGCGGTCCTGAACGTGCTGAGCCTGTGGTTGGTGCGGATCCGCTCACGCGGCGCGACGCCCGACTCGGTGCTGGACTTCTTCGATGAGCGGCTGGCGATGACGCGGGGAATGATCGAAACAGTCGCCGAGGACGAATGGGGCAACGGCGGGGTGTTCCTGGGCGAGCAGACGACGGTCGGTAACTCGTTCGGATTCGTGCGGGAACACATCAGCGAGCACGCAGACGAGATGCGGCGCGGCTAGCCTGCGCGTACGCCGACGGCGCGGAGCTTGCCGGCAATCTTCGAGCGCCATCCGCCGCCGCCGGAAACGAACGGGACCGAACCATGTCAGAGATCACCAACGCCGACGAGGCACACGCCGCCCTGGAGCAGGCGCGTGAGGAGTTCCGCGCACTCGTGCAGGGTCTGTCCGAGGACGAGTGGAACCGGGACAGCAACAATGCGGGCTGGAGCAACCGCCAGCTCTGCTGGCACATGGCCTTCGGCGTCGGAGCGGGAGGCCAGACCATCTCGCGACTGCGCAAGAACAAGGGCTTGAACCCGCAGGGTCCGCTGATGGCACTGATTAACTTCGCGAGCCTGTGGATGGTTCGGATGCGTTCGCGGAGCGCGACGCCGGAGTCATTGTTGGCCTTCTATGACGAGGGGCACAGCAAGATGCTCGGGATAGCCAACGAGATTGGCGACGACGAGTGGGGCAACGGCGGCGTGGTGCTGGGCGAGGAGACGACGGTCGGCGCCGTGTTCGCGTACACCAGCGACCACATCAGCGAACATGCCGCGGAGATGCGGCGCGACTAGGTCGTCTGCAGCGCGATGCCACTCAGTTCGGACGAGATTTTCGAGCGCTACCCGCCGCTGCGGGATATGGAGGCGGTGGCGCTGTTCCAGGAGCTGGGCTACCGCTTTACGGACGCGGGCGACGGCTGGTGCGAGATCACGCTGAACGCTTCGCCGAAGACGCACAATCTCTACGGGATCGTGCACGGCGGGGTCTGGCTGCTGGTGGCGGACTCGGCGATGGGCGGCGCGCTGGGCACGATCCAGGCGGAGGGCGAGCGGGTGATCACGGCGCAGTCGGAGTTTCGCTGGCTGCGCGGTCTGGACGGCGACGTGATCCGGGCGCGGGCGGAGGTGATCCGGCGGGGGCGGACGTTGAGCCACTGTTCGGTCGATCTGTACGACGAGCGGGACCGGCACATCGGTCACGGCAACGGCACGTATGTGATGCTGCCGCCGGAGTAGGCGACGCAGCGTGCCCCCTCCGTCACTATGTGACACCTCCCCCCGCGAAGCGGGGGGAGGGGAGAGCCTGTGGGAGGGGGGATTTGGGGGGTGGGAACGGCCGCGGTTGGAAGCACTACCCTAAGCGCCCGACGTGTTGCGGAAAGGCGTGCTTCGATGGCCGGACGACTTGAGGGCAAGATTGCGTTGATCACGGGTGGGGCGCGCGGGCAGGGCGCGGCGGAGGCGATGCTGTTCGCCGAGGAAGGCGCGGCGGTCGTGATCACCGACGTGCTGGACTCGGACGGCGAAGCGACGGCCGGCTCCAGCGATCGCATCCGTTACCGCCACCATGACGTGACGAGCGAGGACGACTGGGTCGCGGTGGTCCAGGATGTGCTGGAGGACTACGGCAAGATCGACGCCTTCATCAACAACGCCGGCATCTACCGGTCGCGGCCGATTGGCGAGTTGTCGGTCGAGGAATACATGGAAGTGATCAACATCAACCAGGTCGGCGTGTTCCTGGGTCTGAAGCACGTGGGACCGGTGATGTGCGAGGCGGGGTCGGGGTCGATCATCAACATCTCGTCGATTGCGGGGATGCGGGGCGGGGCGGGGTCGCTGGCCTACTCGGCCTCGAAGTGGGCGGTGCGGGGGATGACCAAGGTGGCGATGAGCGAGTTCGCGCCGTCGGGCGTGCGGGTCAACTCGATCCATCCTGGGCTGATCGAGACGCCGATGCTTCACCAGTTGCCGGCGATTGAGCAGGGGCTGACCGACCAGTTGGTGCGGCGGATTCCCTACGGCCGGATTGCCGAGGCGACGGAGGTCGCGCGACTGGCGTTGTTCCTGGCTTCGGACGATTCGGAGTACATGAACGGGACCGAGATGATCATCGACGGCGGGATGATCCAGGGGATTTGATCAGCGATTGGCGGAGACTGCATGAGTCCACCTCCCGTCCAGTACACGCGGACCGAGGACGATATCGACATCGCCTGGATGGAGCGCGGCTCCGGCAAGGCGCTGGTGGTGTCGACCGGGCCGATGATCCCGCTGAGCACGGGCTGGGAGTCGGGCGGGATCTGGGAGCGGCTGTCGCAGTCGTTCCGGGTGATTCGATTCGATCCGCGGGGTTGCGGACTCTCGGAGCGGGACGGGGTGTTTGGGTCGTTTCACGACGAGGCGATGGATCTGGCGGCGGTCGTCAATGCCGTGGGCGAGCCGCGGGTGGCGTTGATGGGTCATTACATCGGGACGCCGGCGGCGGTGATCGCGATGCTGAACGAGCCGGAGCGTTACACGCATCTGATGCTGCATCTGCCGATCCCGATGGGCGGCGAACGGTCGGGCATGATCCAGCAGAGCGAGATCAGCGAGTTGATGGACAGCACGGTGGAGAATCTGCTGCGGTTGGGCTGGCAGCATCACGACGAGGCGGCGCGGCGGGCATTGTTGACGATGATCGCGCCCACGGCGGACGAGGACACGTTGCGTAATCTGTCGCAGACGATGCACCACTATCCGTCGATGAATCGACTGTTCGGCCTGGTGCGGGAGATGCGTGATCTGGATTTGCGGGATCAGTTGCGTCACGTCGAGATTCCGACGCTGATCTCGATTCCCTATGAAGGAGAGGGAGGCGACGGGGGCTACAGTTCGACTTCGCGCGAGTGGGCGCGGATCATCCGCGGCGCGCGGCTGGTCGTGGCGCAGGACGACACGCCGGTGCTGGTCGACGGCGCGGAAGTGATCACCCAGATCGCGGAAGCGCTGGAGGACTTCATCGGAGTCGAGCAGTCGATCGAGACGATCGGTCAGGCGACGCGGACGGTGCTGTTCACGGACATCGAGGGATCGACGTCGCTGGTCGATCGGCTGGGAGACTCCCGGGCGCGGGCGATCACGCGGGAGATTGAGCAACTGACGCTGAGCGCGATCCGGCGGCACGACGGGGTCCAGGTGAAGACGATGGGCGACGGCGTGCTGGCCTGGTTCGGGGCGGCGTCGGCGGCGGTCGAAGCGGCGGTGCAGATCCAGCACGGGCTGGCCACTCACGAGCGCTACAGCGACGTCTACGTGCGGATCGGGATCAGCGCGGGCGAGCCGATTGCCGAGTCGGACGATTTGTACGGGACGACCGTGAACCAGGCGGCGCGGATCATGTCGAAGGCTCGGGGCGGGGAGATCCTGGTGTCGGATCTGGTGCGGGGTCTGCTGCAGGGGCGCAGTTTCAGTTTTGAGGATCAGGGCAGGCATGAGCTGCGCGGATTCCGTGAGTCGGTGCAGCTGTTCAGAGTCGACTGGCGAGCGGCGGAGCAGAGTCCCGGCGCGGCCGAAGGAGCAGAGACATGACCGAGATGACCAAGCGCGAGCGCGTCCGAGCGTCGATTGCGGGCGAAGCGGTGGACCGGGCTCCGGCGTCGTTGTGGGGACATGATTTCCTGCGCGAGTGGAGCAACGAGGAGCTGGTCGGCGCGACCTGCGAGCAGTACGAGGCGTACGACTGGGATTTCATCAAGATCAACCCGCGCTGGTCGATGTTTCCCGAGGCCTGGGGCGCGGTTTATTCGCCGCCCAGCGATCAGTCGAATCCGACGATGGTGAGCGCGGCGTTGGCGGAGCTGGACGAATTGCACGACGTCGTCTCGGTTCACGCGGAGCGAGGCGTGTTCGGCGAGCACATCGAGTCGACGCGGCTGGTGGTGGAACGGACCGGGGGCGGGGTCGATGTGGTGCAGACGGTGTTCTCGCCGATGGCCACGGTGGGTCTGATGTTCGGCCATCCGCGGGCCTTCAAGCAGGCGGCGGTTGAGGCGCCGGCGGCCGTGCATGCGGCGATCGCGCGTGTGACGGAGACGATCATCAACTACAGCCGGGCGAACATGAACGCGGGGGCGTCGGGCGTCTTCTACGCGCCGCTGCAGTGGGCGAGCCATGACATCTCGACCGCGGACTTCTACCGCGAGTTCGGGCGTCCCTACGACCTGCAGGTGCTCGATGCGATCCGGGACGCCGAGTTCAACATCCTGCACGTCTGTCATACCAACAACATGTTGAGCGATGTGCTTGACTACCCGGTCCAGGCCTTCAACTGGGACGACCGGCACGAGACCAACCCGGACCTCGCCGAGGTCTGGTCGCAGACGGACAAGTGCGTGATGGGCGGGGTCAGCCGTGTGGGTCTGGGTCAACTCAGCGCGGCCGAGATTGAGGCGCAGGCGTCGGAGGCGGCGTCGGTTGGTGAGACGCGCGTGTTCGTGAGCGGCGGTTGCTCGATCCCGCCGCAGACGCCCCCCGAGAACCGCGCGGCGGTCGCCGCGGGCGTGCGGGGCGGTTAGGCAGTCTCCGCCAGGGGATTGCGCCAGCGCAGACCGGGGAACCGCCCGAAGTCACGGTCGTTCGTGTGCACTTCGGCGTTGTGTTCGATCGCAATAGCGGCGATGTGCGCATCAGGCACGAGATTGTCTTCCACTGTGGTAGCCGTCGCTAGCGTCGCCAAGACGGACAGGTGTCCCGATTGCGGTTGTATCGTCGCGATGTGCGTGTGAGCCAGCCAACCATCCACGATAGCGATGGCTTGGAGCGCCGTGATCGGGTTGGACAGTTCTCTAGACCGAGTGGCAACGCGCACAAAGCCGACAATCACTGACCAGGGAAGACCAACTGGCTCGCTTCCGTTGACTGCCTTTTCCCACCATTGCCGGGCTGCCCGGTGCTGAGGGAACTCGTCGAAGTACGCGTACAGCAGCAGATTGACATCCGGGACAATCACTGCTGCAGCTTCTTCTCGTAGTACTCGTCATCCATCCGGTCGAGGATCTGGTTGGGCGTGAGGTGGGCAAACTCCGGCTTCAAGCCGGACGAAAACGTTCTGACTCTGAACGAAGTCTGTGGGTCGGGAGTTTCCGGAGGCTGTCCCAAGCCACGGCGAAGAATGTCCTGCGCGACCCGTTCCAACGGTTCGTCAAGTTCGTCGGCGCGCTTTCGCAGCGCGGCAACCAGTTCGTCGTCAAGCATCACAGAGGTAGGCATGACTCCACACTACCTTGTCAGCTAGCCGGTCGGGATTCGGTAGAGGTCCGAGGCGTTGGTCTGGAGGACGGCGGTGCGGACCTCCGGATCGAGGTCGCCGAGGACGTTGGCGATGTGCTCCTGGCTGCGGGGGTAGAGGCAGGTGGGGTGGGGGAAGTCGGTCTCGAAGAGGACGTTCTTGACGCCGATCTGCTCGATTACCTTGCGCGGGCCGAAGTCTTCGAACCAGAAGCAGGCCCAGATGTTGCGGCGGAACTTCTCGGTGGGGCGCAGCTCGTGGTGCTTGACCTCGGTGGGGACCATCTCGTCCCACTGGTACTCGCAGGCTTCGAGCAGGAAGGGGATCCAGCCGATGCCGCTCTCAACCGAGACGAACTTAAGCCGGGGGAAGCGCTCGAGCACGTCGCTGTAGAGCAGGTTGGAGATCATGCGGGCGTTGTCGATGTAGATGTTGGCGGCGCCGATGGCGAGCTTGCGTTCGGGTCCCATCGACTCCCAGGGGGAGGAGAGGAACGGCGAGGGGGCGCCTTTTGCGCCGCCGGAGCCGATGTGGAAGTTGAGCACGACGTCGAGGTCCTGGGCGAGTTCGAAGAAGGGGTCCCAGTGCGAGGTGCCGTAGTCGGGCAGGTCGAACTTTTCAGGCGTGTCGCAGATGGTGTAGCCGCGGCAGTCGTATTGCTCGACCGTGCGGCGCATCTCGGCGAGCGTGGCGTCGAGGTCCCAGAAGGGCAGCAGCGCCTGGGGGAAGAGGCGGCCGCCGGACTCCGACTGCCACTCGCCCATGGCGTCGTTGTAGGTGGTGACGCAGGCGTTGCGCAGTTCGACATCGCCGATGTCGAGGAAGCGGGCGGAGGCGAAACCGGAGATGTTGGGGTAGACGATCTGCGCGTAGAGGCCGAGGCGCTGCATCAACTCGAGGCGGGCCGGGACTTCGTAGGCGGCGGCGTCGAGGCGGTCGAAGTCGTGGACGCCGAGAATGCCGAGCACCTTGTCGCCGCTGCTCTCGACGACCGAGAGTCCGACCGGGCCAAGCGGCACGTCGCCGTCGACGAACCACATGTGCTCGCCGTCGACCTTGCGCAGTTGCGGCATGCGGTCGCGCAGGGTCGCCGGCGCGCGCGAGGTCCAGAGGTCGGGCGGCTCGGTCACGTGGGAGTCGCAGTCGATCACGTTGATGCCCTGGATGGCGTTGAGCATCGGGTTCTCGTGAACGGTGGGATTGGCGCTGACCATGATGACCTCCGGGCTCGGGGCAGGAACGATTGGGCTGAGGATAGTTTTTTCGGCCGGGGCGTGTTCAGGATCCGTTCCTTTTTTCCGCTGCCGGCGGTTGGATTGCGGGGATCTGGCGTTGTGGGCTGGGAATTCATGATGGGGGATGTCAGATTTGGTCAGATCCTGTCGGATTTTGGGTGAGTGAGGTCAGATCCGGGTGAGGCAGGCTGGCTGAGGTTGGGTCATGTCGAATGATGTTGGGTGAGTTGGCGGGGTTCATGATGGGCTCCCTGGTCGCTGTCAGTTGCGGGGGATCGTCGATTGTATGCGCACGCACGTTCTCCTGGGCCGAAAGGGCGTGTCGCAGGCAACAGCGGCCCCGGCGAGGCTGCCTAACGGGCGCGTAGCACGGGGCGGCCGGCGGGATCGGAGCCCAGAGCGATCACGTCAGAACTCGCGTCGACGGCGGCGGCGTACTTGAAGTCGGCGTCGAATGCGAGCTTGCGCAAATGGTCGCCGTGAGGAGAGTCGGCGAAGGCGCGAGCGGGGGCGCGGCCGTAGGCGTGGTAGAGCTTGAGCGCCAATCGCGCGCCGCCGCGCAGGACGATCCCGGGGCGCATGCGGGTGAGCGCGGCGACGCAGGCGCCGGCGGCGAAGCTGTCTTCCACCGACGGCGCCGTGCCGCCGTGGTCGCCGCTGCAGACGACGGCGATGCGGGTTGCGCCGCGACTCAGGAGATCGTCGAGCGAGGCGGTCATGTTGCGGAGGCAGCCTGAGAGGGCGATGTCGGCCCCGGCGGCTCCGACCAGGGCGCGGGTTCCGTTGCTGGTGACGTGCACGACGGTCCAGCCGGAGACGTCGATGGCGGCGAACTCGGTTGGGGAGTTGCCGAAGTCGGCCTCGGGCGGCGGCAGGGCTCCGACTTCACCGATCAGGACGCTGCCCGGGAGCTGATCTCGTAACGCCGCGCCAGTGGTGAAATCGGCGACTGGATAGACGGCGTCCGCGCCGCCGGCGAAGAGCGCGGCGTGGACGGTGGTGGCGCGAAAGATGTCGAGCACGATCGCGGCAGCGCCGTGCAGCGCTTCCGGCGGCGGCGGTTGGAGGTAGACCTGGACGCTGAGCGATTCCTGGCGTGACACGTCCGCAGCCTACGCTGCCGCCGTTTGGGGGATACGCTGACGCTATGCCAGACACATCGTTTCGGGATCGACTTGCGTCGGCGATGGAGTCGGCCGACTCGCTGATCTGCGTCGGTCTCGATCCTCAGCCGAGCCGCACGCCGCCTGAGGAGCTGCTCTCCTTCAATACCCGGGTGATCGAGGCGACCGCCGACTTGGTCTGCGCCTACAAGCCGCAGTCGGCGTTCTACGAGGCGGCGGGCGAGTTGGGCTGGCGAGCGCTGCGGGAGACGATTGCGACGGTGCGGCGGATTGCTCCGCACGCCTTCGTGATCCTCGACGCCAAACGCAACGACATCGGCAACACGGCCGAGGCCTACGCGCAGGCCGCCTTCGACTGGTTCGGGGCGGACGCGCTGACGATCAATCCCTATCTCGGGGGAGACGCGGTCGCGCCGTTCCTGGCGCGGCCCGAGCGCGGCGCGTTCGCACTCTGCCGCACGTCGAACCCCGGCGCGGGCGATCTGCAGTCGCTGCAGGTGGGCGAAGGCGAACCGCTGTACCTGGCGGTCGCAGCGCAGGCTCGCGAGTGGGCCGCGGCCAACCACGACAACCTGGGCCTGGTGGTCGGCGCAACCTGGCCGGACGAGCTGGAACAGGTCCGCGCTCGATGTCCGCGCCTGCCGATCCTGCTGCCCGGGATCGGCGCGCAAGGCGGCGATCTTGAGGCGTCGGTGGCGGCCGGCGTCGACGCCAGCGGCGGCGGGCTGCTGGTCTCGGCGTCGCGGTCAGTGATCTATGCGGGTGGCGAGGAGGACATCCGCGCGGCGGCGGCAGAGTTGCGCACCGCAGCGAATGCGGCCAAGCCTGCGCGTAACGCGTCGTGACGACCGACTCGGACGTGACGGCGGGCCGTCCGCCGGATCCGCCCGTCGGCTCGCTGTTTCGCAATCGACCCTTCCTCGCGCTATGGTCGGCGACCAGCATCCAGTTGATCATCAACTCGGCGCTGCAGTTCGTGCTGCTGATCTGGGTGCTGGAACAGACCGGCTCGCCGTTTGCCTCGACCCTGCTTGTGATCTGTCTGGCCGCGCCGCCGGTGGCGACCGGCGCGGTCGCGGGCGTGCTGCTCGACCGGCTGGACAAGCGGCGGGTGCTGATCGTCGCGGTGATCATCCGGGCCGGATTGACGGCGCTGTTGCTGTTGGCCGACAACGTCTCCGTCGGCGCGGTCTACGCGGTCGCGTTCGGGACGGCGCTGGCGGGGCAGTTTGCGGTGCCGGCGGGGGCGGCGGCGCTGCCGCGGTTCGTGGCGCGACAGCAGTTGCTGTCGGCCAACTCGGCCTTTCAGTTCACGGCGACCTCGATGCAGTTGATCGGGCTGGTCGTGCTGGCGCCGATCATGCTGAAGGTGATCGAGTTCGACGCGTCCTACATGCTCAGCGCGGCCGCGCTAGCGTGCTCGGCGGTGCTGCTGGCCTGCCTGCCTGCACTGCCGCCCTATGACCGCGTGGCTCACCGGGTGGCGGAGGACGTCGGGCAGATCCGGGCCGCGTTCGCGGCGACGCTGCACGACATCCGCTCGACGGGCAACCTGGTCTGGCGCGACCGGCTGACGGCGCTGGCGCTGATCCAGCTCATATCCGGCGTGATGATGCTGTTCATGTTCGCGGTGCTGGTGCCGCAGTTCGTGCACGATGTGCTGGGCCGGGATGAGAAGGACGCGGTCTTCGTCTTCTGGCCGACGGGCTTCGGTGCGCTGCTGGCGCTGGTCTGCGTGCCCTGGCTGGGCCGCAGATTCCGGATCACGGTCATGGCCTCGTTCGGACTGGGCGTGATCACCGTGATCGTGACCATGTTCGGCGTGCTCGACTTCCTCGGTTCGAGGGGATCGACGCAGGACTGGCTGCTGGCGGCGACGTTGATCATGGCCTTCCCGCTGGGTCTGGCCTACGCGATGGTCAACGCGCCGGCGCAGACGCTGTTGCAGGAGCGGGCTCCGCCGGAGATGCGCGGGCGGCTGTTCTCGACGCAGATGATGCTGGCCAACGCGGTCTCGATGCTGGCGCTGCTGCTGGTCGGCGGCGTCTCGGACGCGGCGGGCGTGCGCCAAGGACTGTTCCTGCTGGCGGGCGGTCTGTTCCTGATCACGATGGCCTCGCTGTGGCTGGGCCGGTCCGGTCCCGCGCGTCCGCCGCCTGCGGACGCGGCGTGAATCCGCACTTGACGACTTGGCGTGAGTCCACGCCGGGCAGGGAGGGCCTACGCTAATCTGACACGGCAGATGCCATGGGAAGGGCCACGCGACATGAAGGAAGTCACGATTGAAGCGCTTCGCGTCTCCCTGATGAACTACAACCGTGTCGTCGTGCTCAAGGAGAAGGACGCGGATCGGTACCTGACGATCTACATCGGTGCGGCCGAGGCGGACGCCATCGCGATCCGCTTGCAGAGCGTCTCGGTGCAGCGTCCGATGACCCACGACCTGATGACCAACGTGATGCAGGAACTGGGCGCGAGCGTGACCAAGGTCGTGGTGACCGAGGTGCGCAACGACACCTACTACGCGCGGCTGTTCCTGGATGTGAACAACGAGCAGGTGGAGGTCGATTCGCGGCCCTCCGACGCGATTGCGCTGGCGGTCCGGGCGGAGGCGCCGATCTTCGTCGAGGATGCGGTGATCGACCAGGCGGGTGTGCTGCTCGACGACGAGGGCCTGGTCGCGGGCGACGAGGCGGGGCGTCCCGAGCCGGTGAAGCCGGAAGAGTTGGAGAAGATGTCGGCGTTCCGCGATTTCATCGAGTCGCTGGACATGGACGACTTCGAGTAACGCGAGACACAGACACGCGGCGGCGGGAATGCGATTGGGGAAAACGGCCAGGCCGGACCCGGCCGCATCTTGTGGCAAGTGAAGTTTGTGATAATCTTCGCATTGCTCCGGTAGGGGGTCCCCCGTGAGACAGTGGCCGGCGGCCATGCAGCTCATGGGCATCGGCTGGTACGTGGCCACGTGCATCGTGCTGGGCGTTGTCGGCGGGGTCCTGCTGGACGGCGAGCTGGGTACGGACTTCGTGCTGACGCTCGTGGGACTCGGCCTGGGGCTGGCGGCAGCCGGCTGGGGCGGGTATCGAATGCTGCAGGATCTGTTCGCCGCGCAGGCGAAGGAACGCGACAGCGCCCGGCGCTCAAGCGACGACGCGCCGACCGACGACGAACGGGATGAGGAGGATCGCGCGTGAGCCGAAGGCGCCTGATCATCATCGCAGTGCTCGGCTTCGCGGTCTTTGGCTTTTTCGTCGTCCGCGCGCCCGCGCCGGTGATCGCGCTGGCGGCCGAGCCGGTGATCTCGATCGGTTCCTACGAGATCACGAACACGATCCTCTCCGCCTGGGTCGTGATTGCGCTGTTGGCGATTGCCGCGTTCTTTGTCTGGCGGCGCACCCGGGACGTGGAATCGGCGCTGGTGCCAACCGGATTCCAGAACCTGGTCGAGGCAATCTACGAGGCCTTCCTCAATATCGCCCAGCAGGTCGGTGGCGAACGCAATGGCAAGAAGTTCTTCCCGTTCGTCTTCACGATTTTCATCTTCCTGCTGATCGGCAACTGGTTCGCGCTGTTCCCCTGGAACAACGTGATCGGGCCGGTCGAGAACTATCGCTACCACTATCTGCACGAGATGGAAGTCTCGGTGATGGAAGTGGTCGAGGACCTGGAACACGGCGAGCGCGAGCTGACGGACGGCGAGATCGACGCGATCAACGATGCCTTCGGCAGCGCCTTCTTCGAGCCGATCCCGTTCAAGGTCGACAAGCAGGACAAGTCGGACGAGACGATCCAGAAGATCCGCGAGAGTCACCTGACCGAAACCGAGTTCGCGGTGCGCCGCGAGTTCTGGACCAATCCGATTCCCTACGGGACCGACGGGTCGGACCTGGTGCATGCGATCGAGGAGCGGCTCGAGTCCGCCGGGATCCATGACGAGGGCCACCACGAGCTTGAATATGCGATGGTCTTCAACCTGCCGATCGTGGCCGGCGACGCGGAGCTGGTCAAAGCGACCGGGCCGATTCTCTCGGGCGACGGCTTCAAGATCATCCCGCCGCGCACGCTGTTCGACGAGACTCGCGACTTTTCCTACGACGCCTTCGCCGAGCCGCTGGTGATCGAGCCCGGGGCCGACGGCAGCGTGGCGCAGCTCTGTCTGATCGAGTGCGAGATCGCCATCGGAGACTCTGAACCGGCGATTGTCCCGACGACCGTCAACACGGCCCACTTGGGCTTCATCCTGCGGATGGAAGAGAAGGGCTACGTCGACGAGGACGGCACGACGACCGGCACCGTCGGGCACATTTTCCCGATCTTCCGGGCGCTGGCGTCGGATGTGAATCTGCCGCTGGCGCTGGCGCTCTGGTCGTTCCTGGCGGTGCAGTACTTCGGCATGCGCGGGGTGGGGATCGGGGCGAACTTCGGCAAGTACATCGGCGTCGGATCGCACGCGATCGTCAAGGGGCCGATGGGGGTGTTTGTCGGCATCCTGGAGATTGTCTCCGAGGTGGGACGGGTGATTTCGTTCACCTTCCGTCTGTTCGGCAACATCTTTGCCGGCGAAGTGGTGCTGTTTATCTCGATGTTCCTGGTTGCCTTCGTGGTGCCGACGGTCTTCTTCGGGCTTGAGGTGTTCGTGGGCTTCATCCAGGCGTTTGTGTTCGCCATGCTGACCCTGGTGTTCGCCTCGACCGCCGTCGGCGATCACGACGAACACCACGAAGAGGCGGCGGATCACTAGTCACACGTGCGCAGCGGCGGTCGGACCGCCTCAATCAACACAGCGTGCAGCGCGGTCGCGCAAGGCCGCACGGAGAGGAAAGAGAATGCTCGACCTGATTGGACAGATCGGCGACGACGGGATGAAGTTCATCGGCGCCGCGTTGGCCATGGGCCTGGGCGCGATCGGACCGGCGCTGGGCATCGGCATGCTTGCCGGCCGCGCCCTCGAAGCACTCGGACGCAACCCCGACGCCGCTCCCGTGATTCAGACGAACATGATTCTCGGTATCGCGTTCACCGAGGCCATCGCGATTTACTCGCTCGTGGTCGCGGTCATGGTCGGATTCGTCTTCTAGCCTCGCTCGCGCGAGCGGGCTGGAAGCCGCGGCCGCCCGATTCGGCGCGCTTGCGTTGACCGCGCGGCGGGCTGAGACGGACGGCAGCGAGCACAGATTGATTGGCAGGACCGTATGGACGCACTCGGTCTCAACCTGGCCGGACTGATCACGCACTTCATCAGCTTCGGCATCCTGTTCGCCCTCCTGGTTTTCCTGCTCTACAAGCCGCTGGGCCGGGTGCTCGATGAGCGCCGCAAGCGGATCGAGGAAGGCCTGACGGCTTCGGAGCGAGCCCAGGAGGCCGCCGAGGAGGCCCGCGCCGAGGCGCTGGCCGAGATCCAGCAGGGTCGCGAGGAAGCGCAGCGACTCGTGGCCCAGGCGCAGGAGCTGGCGCAGCGGATCGAATCCGAAGCGCGGGATAACGCCTCGGTCCAGGCCGAGCAGTTGATCGAACGCGCCCGCTCGGAGATCGAGCAGGAGCGCGACCAGGCGGTCCAGCAACTCCGCAACGAGTTCGCCGGCATGGCGATCTCGGCCGCGGAGCGGGTGATCGGACAGTCGCTCGACGCGGACGACCACCAGCGTCTGATCGCCGACGTGCTCGCCGAGTCATCGCAGAACTAGACGCCCGGACCAGGATCCAGACGAGGAGCCACGCGTGCCGCAGAGCGACCCAGCCGCCCGACGCTACGCCGACGCCGTGTTTGGCATCGCTCACGACACTGCGTCGCATGACCGCTGGCTGTCCGATCTCGGCGAGATCGCGCAGCTCTTCGGCGAGCCGACGGTCTACGGGTTCCTGATCTCGACCCGCGTCAGCCAGGAACAGAAGGAACAGGTGCTGGACCAGGCGCTGCCCGACGTGCAGAGCCAGGCCGGCAACTTTGCCAAGCTGCTCGTGCGCAAACGGCGGGCCAACCTGGCGCCGCAGATTGTCGACGCCTTCCGCGAGCGGCTGAACGACGTGCGCGGCATCGCCGTCGCGACCGTGACCACGGCGGTACCGCTGTCGGCCGAGGCGCGCGCCGCCGTCGAGGCCGCCGTTCGCAGCTACACCGACGCGGAGACCGTCTCGCTCAACGAGACGGTCGACAGTCAGATCATCGGCGGCGCCGTCGTCCAGATCGGCGACCGCATCATTGACGGATCCGTTCGCACGCGGCTCGCGACCATGCGCCGCTCGCTTGCCCAGGGCTAATCAGACCGAAGGAGTCAGCATCATGGCTGTCCGACCAGAAGAAGTCGCCGCCATCATCCGGCAGCAGATTGAAGGCTTCGAGAGCCAGGTCGTCTCGGCCGAAGTCGGGACCGTGGTGGAAGCCGGCGACGGGATCGCCCGCGTCTACGGCCTCGCCGGGGCGCTGTCGGGCGAACTGCTCGAGTTCCGGCCCAAGGACGGCTCCGATCCGGTCATGGGCATGGCCCTGAACCTGGAAGAGGAGATCGTCGGCGCCGTGATCATGGGCGACTACCGCGTGATCGAGGAAGGCGACGAGGTTCGCTCGACCGGCACCGTCGCCGAGGTGCCCGTCGGCGAGCAGCTCATCGGCCGGGTCGTCAACGCGCTGGGCGAGCCGATCGACGGCAAGGGACCGGTCAGCGCGGCGGAGTCGCGCCCGGTTGAGCGGATCGCGCCCAACGTCGTCACCCGCGCCTCGGTCGACACGCCGGTCCAGACCGGCATTCTCGCCATTGACTCGCAGATTCCGATCGGCCGCGGCCAGCGCGAACTGATCATCGGCGACCGCCAGACCGGCAAGTCGTCGATCGCGATCGACACGATCATCAACCAGAAGGGTCAGGACCTGATCTGCATCTACGTCGCCATTGGCCAGAAGCAGGCCAAGGTGACCAACGTCGTGGCCACGCTCGAGGAGCACGATGCGATGGGCCACACGATTGTGGTCAACGCCGCCTCCGCCGAGTCGGCCGCGCAGCAGTACCTCGCCCCGTACTCCGGCGTCGCCATGGCTGAGTACTTCATGGAGCGCGGCCAGGACGCCCTGATCATCTACGACGACCTCTCCAAGCACGCCTGGGCCTACCGCCAGATTTCCCTGCTCCTGCGCCGGCCTCCGGGACGCGAGGCGTACCCCGGCGACGTCTTCTACCTGCACTCGCGCCTGCTCGAACGCGCGGCCAAGCTCTCGGACGAGCACGGCGGCGGCTCGATCACGGCGCTGCCGATCATCGAGACCCAGGCCGGCGACGTCTCGGCCTACATCCCGACGAACGTGATCTCGATCACCGACGGGCAGATCTTCCTCGAGGCCGACCTGTTCAATGCCGGTCAGCGGCCGGCCGTCAACGCCGGCATCTCGGTCTCCCGCGTGGGCGGTTCGGCCCAGCGGCGCGCGATGCGCTCGGTCGCGGGGCAGTTGCGGATTGACATGGCCCAGTTCCGCGAACTGCAGGCCTTCGCCCAGTTCGGCACCTCGGACCTCGACGCCGCGACCCGCCGCCAGTTGGAGCGCGGCCAGCGGCTCTCGGCGCTGCTGGTGCAGCCCGAGCAGCAGCCGCTGCCGATGTCGACCCAGGTCGCCCTGCTCTATGCGGCGAACTCGGGCGTGCTTGACGACGTGCCCGTGAACAAGGTCAACGACTTCGCCATCGGCGCCAGTGACTACCTCAATACCTCCCACCGCGACCTGCTCAGCGGCATCGGCGACTCGGGACAGCTCTCGGACGACGACCAGGCGGCGCTCTCGACGGCGCTGCAGACGTTCAAGGACACCGTCCCCTTCTAGGCGTCGCGTCGAGCAGGCAGCAGCAACGGAGAGCAAGAGGATCTCATGGCCAACACCCGAGAAATCCGACGGCGTATCCGTTCGGTCGAGAACACGGCCAAGATCACCAACGCGATCCAGCTCGTGGCAGCGTCGAAGATGCGCCGCGCCCAGGATCGCGCGCTGCAGGCTCGGCCCTATGCCGAGAAGATGCGCTCCGTGCTCGGTCAGCTCTCCTCGGTGGCCGGCGATCCCGACACTTCGCACCCGCTGCTCGAACGCCGCGAGATCAACGAGACGACCGTGATCCTGATCACGCCCGACCGTGGACTGTGCGGCGGCCTGATCGCCAATCTTGAACGGCACACGGGCGAGATCGTGCTCGGACCCGAGGCGGGCGGTTCGGGCGACATCTCGATGATCCCGGTCGGCCGCAAGGGCGGCGACTACTTCCAGCGCTTCGGGATCAATTTCCGGGCCAGCTTCCAGGAGCTCGGCGACTACCCCGGCCTGGCAGAGACGCAGCCGATCTCGCGGATCGCGATCGACGACTACACCGAAGGCCGCGTCGACCAGGTCCTGCTGGTCTACGCCTCGTTCATCAACACGGTCTCGCAGGAACCGGTGACGGTGCCGATCCTGCCGGTCGAGCCTCCACCCAGCGAGGACGACGCGTCGGGCGAGACCCAGTACATCTTCGAACCGTCGCCGCAGGAGGTCCTGGCCGACCTGCTGCCACGCTACGTCGATCTGCTCGTCTACCAGGCGGTGCTCGAGGCGGCGGCGTCCGAGCAGTCGGCTCGCATGGTCGCCATGCGCAACGCGACCGACGCGGCCAACGACATGATCGCCGACCTCACGCTCGTCTACAACAAGGCCCGCCAGGAGCAGATCACTTCCGAGCTGCTCGATATCACCGGCGGCGTCGAGGCGCTCAAGGGCTAATCCATGCCGACCAGCTCGCCACGCACAGCAGTCATCTTCGACATGGACGGCGTGCTGCTCGATTCTGAGCCGCTGCACTACGAAGCGGTCCGCGTGATTCTGGCCGAACAGGGCGTCGAGTTTCCGCTCGAGGACTACTTCCGCTACCTCGGCACGACGCTGACGAGCACCTGGGACGACCTCTGCGAGCGCTACCCGGTTGCGATGTACTTCGAACAGTTCGAAGCTCGCTACAACGCCGACGTGCTCAAGCAATACCAGGCCGGCGCGCCTCTGATCGGCGGCGCCCGCGAGCTGATCGAGCGCCTGCGGGAGGCGGACGTGCCGATCGCGGTGGCCAGTTCCTCGCACCGGATGTGGGTCGAGGCGGCGCTGACGGGCGCCGGGCTGCGCGGTTACTTCGAGCACACGACCGCCGGCGACGAGGTGTCGATGGGCAAGCCGTCGCCGGAGATCTACCTCAAGGCGGCCGAGACCCTGGGCGTTGACCCGGAGGACTGCATCGCTATCGAGGATGCGCCCGCCGGCGTCGAGTCGGCCCGGGCGGCCGGCATGCGCGTCGTCCTGGTGCGCAGCGAACTGACCGACGACCTCGACCTCGCCGCCGACTGGCAGGTCGACGATTTGACTCAATTCAAACTCACATGGCTGTCCACAGAGCTGCCCGACGCCGTCGGTGCGGCATAATCAACTGCGGCGGCTTGCAGATGGGAGACTGACATGGCTGACGGCAGAGTGGTTCAGGTGATCGGTACCGTGGTCGACGTGGAGTTTCCGCCCGACAGCCTGCCGGCGCTGTTCAGCGGCGTGACGATCACGATGGGCAGCGGCACTCGAGTGGTCACCGAGGTCCAGCAGCACCTCGGCAACAACCGAGCCCGCTGCCTGGCCATGGACTCGACCGACGGCATGAAGCGCGGCGACAACGCCGAGGACCTCGGTCAGCCGATCGCGGTTCCGGTCGGCGAGGTCGCGCTGGGCCGGCTGTTCAACGTGCTCGGCGAGCCGCTGGACGGCCTGGGCGACATGCCCGACGGCGGCGTCCGCTCGCCGATCCACCGCACCCCGCCCAGCTTCGAGGAGCAGGCCGCCGAGACGACCATCCTCGAGACCGGGATCAAGGTCATCGACCTGATCTGCCCCTTCACCCGAGGCGGCAAGATCGGCGCCTACGGCGGCGCCGGCGTGGGCAAGACCGTCGTCATCCAGGAGCTGATTCGCAACATCGCGACTGAGCACGGCGGCTACTCGGTCTTCGCCGGCGTGGGCGAGCGCTCGCGCGAGGGCAACGACCTGTGGCACGAGATGCGCGAGTCCGGCGTGCTGGAGAAGACCGTGCTCGTCTTCGGCCAGATGAACGAGCCGCCCGGCGTGCGCCTGCGCGTCGCCCTGACCGGCCTGACCTTCGCCGAGCATTTCCGCGACGAGCAGGGGCAGGACGTGCTGCTGTTCATCGACAACATCTACCGCTACACGCTCGCCGGCCAGGAAGTCTCGGCGCTGCTCGGTCGGATGCCCTCGGCCGTTGGTTACCAGCCGACGCTTTCGACGGAGATGGGCGAGCTGGAGGAGCGGATCACCTCGACCAACCGCGGCTCGATTACCTCGTTCCAGGCGATCTACGTGCCCGCCGACGACTACACCGACCCCGGCGTGGCCACAACCTTCGGACACCTCGACGCCGTGGTCGCGCTCGAGCGCGCCATCGCCTCGCAGGGCTTCTACCCTGCCGTCGACCCGCTGACCTCTTTCAGCCGCGCGCTCGACCCGAAGATCGTGGGCCAGGAGCACTACGACGTGGCGCGCGAAGTGCAGCGCGTGCTGCAGCGCTTCAAGGACCTGCAGGACATCATCGCCATCCTCGGCGTGGACGAGCTGTCCGAGGAAGACAAGCAGACCGTCGCCCGCGCGCGGCGGATCCAGCGCTACCTGACCCAGCCGTTCTTCGTCGCGGAGCAGTTCACCGGGCTGCCGGGCGAGTACGTCTCGGTCCGCGACACGGTGCGCGGCTTCCGTGAGATTCTCGACGGCACCCACGACGCACTGCCGGAGCAGGCGTTCTTCAACGTTGGCACGATCGAGCAGGCCGTCGAGAAGGGCGCGCAGATCGCGGCCGAGACCGCCGCCTAGTCACAGGCTCCTCCCGCGCAGCGGGGGGACAGAGGGAGCTGCCATGCCGCTCACGCTCGAGATCATCACCGGCGAACGCCGGCTCCTGCGCCAGGAGGATGTGGACGAGGTCGTCGCGCCCGGGTCGCTGGGTGAGCTCGGCATTCTGCCTCATCACGCGCCGCTAGTGACTTCGCTGGTTCCCGGGGAACTACGGGTCAAGACCGGCAGCGACGTGGAGGAGTTCTTCATCAGCGGTGGCTTCCTCGAAGTGCACTCGGACGAGGTCACCGTTCTCGCCGACGCGGCTGAGCACGGCTCGGAAATCGATGCCGAACGCGCCGAAGAAGCGCGCCGCCGAGCGGTCGAACGACTCGACCAGGCGAGCGACGCCGACCGGGCTCGCGCCCAGGCCGCGCTCTCCCGCTCGCTGCAGCGCCTGCGTGTGCTGGAGCACCGCCGCCGCCGCGGCGCCACCGGCCGGGAGATGTCCCGCTAGCGCAGTTTGGCGAGGGTCGACGGCCACTGCACTGGGCGCGGGCGTCATCGGTCCTGGCCCGAGGCGAGCCTGAGTCGGCCACCCTCTACAGTCAGAGTATGAGCGCCGCGGTTGAGCCCTGCCTGCGCCTGTCCGGATTGCGCCGCCTGAGCGGCGAGGTCACGGTCAACGGCGCCAAGAATGCCGCCCTGCCCTGCATGGCTGCCGCCCTGCTTTCCGACGAGCCCTCCCGGATCCGGCGTGTGCCCGAGATTGAGGATGTGCAGCGGCTGATCGACATCCTTCGCGCGGTCGGCGCCAGGGCGGAGTTTGCCGACGGCGAGGTCGTCGTCACGCCCGGCGGCGAGTGCGGCGGCACGCCGCCCGACGAGTTGGCCGCCGCCCTGCGCGCCTCGTTCCTCGTCATGGGTCCGCTGTTGGCGCGGTCCGGCCGGGCCAGTTGCGGCGCGCCCGGGGGTGACGTGATCGGCGCACGTCCGATCGATGTTCACATCGCCGGCTTTCGCGCGCTGGGCGCGACGGTCGAGACGGTCGGCGGACGCACGATCGCCGAGGCGCCGCGCGGTCTGAGCGGCGCGACCATCGTGCTCGACTATCCCAGCGTGCTGGGCACCGAGAATCTCCTGCTCGCCGCCGTGCTCGCCGAAGGCCGCACCCGGATCGTGAATGCCGCGATGGAGCCGGAGATTACCTGTCTGGCCGAGATGCTGGTGCGCATGGGCGCGAAGATCACGGGCGCCGGCCAGCACACGATCACGATCGACGGCGTGTCGCGCCTCTCCGGCGCCGACCACGAGCTGATTCCCGATCGGATCGAGACCGGCACGCTGCTGATCGCGGCCGCCGCGACCCGCGGCGACGTCTGCCTGCGCGGCGTCCGGCCCGACCATAACGAGGCCCTGCTGGCCAAGCTGGCCGAGATCGGCGTCGAGATCAGGCGGGAACAGGATCAGCTCGACGTCTGCGTCGACCACATGGCGGAGTTGCAGGCGACCAATCTGCAGGCGCTGCCTTATCCGGGCTTCGCGACCGATCTCCAGGCCCCGATCACGGCGCTGCTCACGCAGGTCGAGGGCACGTCGATCGTGCATGAACGGGTCTTCGAGAACCGCATGCAGCATCTCGACGAGCTGCGCAAGTTTGGCGCCAACATCATCGCCGGGGGCGCCGCACCGGTGATCATCGGGCCGACCCCGCTCTCCGCCGCCCTGGTGCGGGGCACGGACATCCGGGCGACGGCCGCCCTGATCGTGGCGGCGCTGGCGGCCGAGGGCGAGAGCCGGGTTTATGGGATCAACCACCTGGCCCGCGGCTACGCCGACCTGCCCGGACAACTCCGAGCGCTGGGCGCGGACATTGAGCAACTGCCAACCGTCGATACACTGAATTCCTGACCCGGCAGCGGCCGCGACTCTACCAATCGAGCCACAGGACGACATGCTCTTTACCAAGCGACTCGGCATCGATCTCGGGACCTCCAGGCTGCGGATCGCGGTGCCGGGACGCGGCGGCACGATCGTCGTGGACGAGCCCACCGTGGTCACGCTGTCCAGCGCCGAGAACGCGGTACTCGCGGCCGGCAACGACGCCGCCAACATGATCGGCCGGACGCCCGAGTCGGTCACCGTCGTCAATCCGATGCGCGAAGGCGTGATCGACGATTACCGCATCGTCGAGGCGCTGCTGCGCTACTACATGGCCCAGGTCACGGGACGCTTCAATCTGGTCCGGCCGGAAGTGATGATCGCGACGCCGGCCGGCGTGACCAACGTCGAGCAGCGCGCCGTCCGCGATGCCGCCGAACAGGCCGGCGCCCGCCGGCCGGCGCACCTGATCGCCAATCCGTTGGCCGCCGCGATCGGCGCCGGCGTACCGATGGGCGACGCCCGCGGCGCGCTGATTGGCAACCTCGGCGCAGGCCGTTCCGAGGCCGCCGTGCTCTCGATGTACGGCGTCGTCGTCTGGGAGTCCGCCCGCGTCGGCGGCCAGGTGGTTACCGAGACGATCGCCGAGCACATCAAGCGCCGTCACAGCCTGCTGATCGGCGAGCCGACCGCCGAAGAGCTGAAGTACGCCTCCGCCTCGGCGATTCCCATTGACGATCCCGTGCGCGCCGAGGTGCGCGGCCGCGACCAGTCGACCGGCATGCCGCGCAGCGTGGCGATCACGGCCAATGAGCTGGTGCCGTCGATTCAGCAGGTCCTGCAGACCTTCATCGAGGTGACTCGCAGCACGCTTGAGCGCACCCCGCCGGAACTCACGGCCGACATCATCGACCGGGGCATGCTGCTGACCGGCGCGGCGGCCCGTCTGTCCGGGATCGACCTCTACCTGGCCGAGCAGATCGGCATTCCGGTCACGATCGCCGACAACGCCGAGGACGCAGTCGCGCTGGGCGCGGCGGAGGCGCTGGACAACCTGGATATCGTCGGGCCCAACCTGCTCGCCCAGGAGAGTGCGCTCAGCGGCGCCGAGGCTCGCTAGCCAGTTCTGGGACTCAAGCCTGCGCTTACGCCCTATGGGTGATCCTCGACATAACCGTCGAACGGCGCTTCGAGGTAGTAGGCCATGCTCTCCAGCTCCATCACCGGATCGATCTGGCGCAGGTGGACGCCGCGCGGGACGCTGGTGGTCACCGGCGCATAGCTGAGAATCGCGCGGACGCCGCCCGAGACGAGCATGTCGATTACCGAGGGCGCGGCTTCGGCCGGCACGGCGACGATTCCCATAGCGACACGGGTGCGCTGCAGGTACTCGGGCAAGGTGGCGACATCGGCGACGCGGTGATTGTCGACCTCCTGGCCGATCTGGCGCGGGTCGGAGTCAAAGACCCGAACCACCTCGAAGCCGCCGCGGCGGAATCCGGCGTAGCCCAGCACGGCGCGTCCCAGCCGCCCCACGCCGACCAGCACCATCTCCTTGACCCGGCCGTTCAAGCCCAGGATCGTGCGCAAACGCTCACGCAGGCCGACGACTTCGTAACCCCGGCCGCGCTTGCCAAAGCGGCCGAAGTACGACAGGTCCTTGCGAATCTGCGCCGGCGTCACGCCCAGTCGCTGTCCCAACTCCTGTGACGAGATGAAGTCGCGTCCCTCTCCCGCCAGCAGGCCCAGCTCTCGCGCATACAGGGGCAGGCGACGGATCACGATGTCCGGGATATCGGTCTCGCTCACGTGTCGCCCTTCTCACCGTGTCGGTCGTGTTATCACACTACAACCGAGCCGCGAATCAACGGACCGAACGCTCAACGCCGAGCGATCGAACCATGTTCCACTCACAACACTCGGTCGTCGGGCTGCGGCAGGCCGAAATCGGTCTCGCGCAATGCGTCGATCCGGGAGACCTGCTCGTCGCCCATGTCCGGCATTTCCACCGCTGCAATCTGGTCGGCGAGTTCCCCTGGGTTCTTGACTCCGGGCACGACCGTCGAAATCGCCGGCTGTTCCAGCGCGAATCGGGCCGACCAGCGGGAAAGCGGCACGCCGTCCGACTCGAGAAAGCGCAGCGTCTCCGCGCGGCGGCTGTCCATGCCGACCAGCGACCCCGGATCGACCTCGCGATCCAGCCCGCTCGAGAGCGCGCCGCCGGAGAGGTTGCGGATCCCGATTACGCCCAGACCCAGCTCGGCGGCCAGCGGCAGCAGCTGGCCGTGGTCGTGCAGCGTCGAGCCAGCCGGCAGCGGCCTCGCGTTCGAGTCGTTGAGCAGGTTGTAGTAGCACTGGACCGTGTCCAGCCCGCCCCGCTGCAGCACCTCGCGCACGCTGGCCGCGTCGCCCATGCCGGTGATCCCGATGAAGCGCGTCAAGCTGTCCTGCTTGAGCCGGTGCAGTGTCTCCACCGCAAGCATCGCGTCGTCCACGGCGATTGAGCGCCGATATCGCCCGCGCTCAGGAGTGATCGTGTTGTGCAACTGGAAGACGTCAACCCGCTCGCGCCGCAGCCGCTCCAGCGACTCCGCGATCCCGCGCTCGACCGCGCCGGGGATGTCGTCCAGGTCGTGCTCACTCAGGTGGACCTTGGTCGCGACCAGCATGTCCTGTCCACGACCCTCCGGCGCTTCCAGCAGCGCCCGGCCCAGGTTGCGCTCGGCTGCTCCTGCGCCGTAGCTGGGCGCCACGTCGTAGAAGTTGATTCCTTCGTCCATTGCCAGCGAGATCGTCTCCGCGATCGCGTCGTCGGTGGTCTCGCCCCAGACGTGACCGATGCCGCCGCCGCCCAGGCCGATCTCCGACACCACCAATCCGGTCCGGCCCAGCTTGCGATAACGCATCATCGTCTCGACCTCGCTCTCACGGCTCCGCTGGTGAGCCTAGCGCCGACTTCCCGTAGCGGCAGCAGCCGGACCGTGAACGGGCGCTAGCGTGTGTCCATGCTCTTCCCGACGCATACCCGCACCTGGCCGAGCCTGGTCGAGGTGCCGGCGCTCTATCCCGACGCCCGCAACCGCATCAACCGGGGACCGCTCCTGTACCGGGCCGGGAAGTGCTTCCCGCTGGAGCGCGAGGGCGATCTCGCGGACCGCGTGGCGGTGCTGGCCGTTGGAAGCAACGGCTATCCGCGGCAGCTCCAGGACAAGCTGGCCGGGACGCCGGCGGATCTCCAGGGCGTCCCTCTGCTGCCGATCATCCTCGGCGGCTTCGACGTCGCCTACTGCCCGGTGCGCTCGCGCAAGGGCTACGTGCCGGTCACGCTCGCCCAGCGCCCCAGCGCGACCTGCCTGACCTGGCTGCAGTGGTTGACGCATGACCAGCTCAACCTGATCTCCGCCAGCGAGGGCCCGCGCTACGCCCTCGCCGGCAGTGAGGATTTGGCCGCGTCGGCGCAGATGCCGGCGCAGTGGCCGCGGCCCCGGATCGTCTACGCCTGGTGGTTCGATTCGCTGCTCTGCACTCGCGGCGGTCCCGTCTGGCTCGACATCTATCGACCGGCGTTGCGCCAGCAAGCAGGCCTGGACATTGAGCATGGAAGCTCATGTCCGAACCCGATCCCCGAGGGCTGGCACGTGGTACCGAGGGACGCGCACACGCATCGAATCGACGCTGACTTTATGTCTCAATTGTGCTAGAGTATGTAGTCAGGCACCGCCATCGGAGTTGACGCTTGGTTACGGAACATACCGCCCCCGATCTGCCCACGCGTACGCTCGTCGAGGAGATGAGTTCGTCTTACCTCGACTACGCGATGAGCGTGATCATCTCCCGCGCGTTGCCCGACGCCCGCGACGGTCTCAAGCCGGTCCAACGCCGCATTCTCTACGCAATGGACGACCTCGGTATGCGGGCCAACCAGCCCCACCGCAAGTCCGCGCGTATTGTTGGCGAAGTACTCGGTAAGTATCATCCGCACTCCGACCAACCCGTGTATGACGCCATGGTCCGTATGGCGCAGGACTTCTCGCTGCGTCATATGCTTGTAGACGGCCAAGGCAACTTCGGCTCTATAGATAACGATCCGCCCGCGGCGATGCGTTATACGGAAGCCAGGCTCTCGCGTATTGCCGAAGAGATGCTGGCCGACCTCGACAAGAATACGGTCGACTTCACACCGAACTTTGACGAATCGCTGAACGAACCAACCGTACTGCCCGGCCGCGCGCCCAACTTGCTGCTCAACGGCGCGGCCGGCATTGCCGTGGCCATGGCCTGCGATATCCCGCCGCACAACCTGACCGAGCTCGGCGGTGCGATCAAGACCATTCTCAACAACGAACAGGCGACGCTCGACGATGTGCTGCAGCACATCCAGGGCCCGGACTTTCCCACCGCCGGCAGCCTCTTCGCCGGCGAGAACGAAGAGCACCTGCGCCGGCTCTACGGGACCGGTCGCGGCGGCTTTACCGTCCGCGCCCACCATCACCTGGAAGAGACGACGACCGGCAACCGCCTGCAAATCGTCTTCACCGAGATTCCTTACCAGGCCAACAAGGTACGGATCATCGAGCAGATCGCGGGCCTGGTCCGCGATAAGAAGATCGAGGGCATCCGCGACCTGCGCGACGAGTCCGACCGCCACGGCATGCGCCTGGTGGTGGAGCTGACCCGCGACGGTCACGTGCAGACCATCCTCGCCCAGCTTTACAAGTCGACCGGACTGCAAACGCAGTACAGCGGCAACTTCGTCGCCTTGGTCGACAACCGTCCGCGCACGCTGACCCTGTTCCAACTGCTGCGCGAGTTCATCCGCCACCGCCAGACGATCATCACGCGGCGGACCGAGTTCGACCTGGAGAAGGCGCGCGATCGCCATCACATCGTCGAGGGCCTGCTCAAGGCGATCGACAACATCGACGCGATCATCGCCGCGATCCGCGCGGCGGAGTCGGCCGAGGCGGCCCGCGACCGGCTGCAGGAAGACCCCTTCGACCTCTCCCAGCGCCAGGCCCAGGCCGTGCTTGAAATGCAGCTCCGGCGCCTGGCCCAGCTCGAGCGCACCAAGCTGGAAGAGGAGTACCAGGAGCTGACCGAGACGATCGAGTACCTCGAAAGCCTGCTCGCCGATCCCAAGAAGATCGACGGCCTGATCGCCGAGGACATGGACGAACTGGTCGAGACCTACGGCGAGGAGCGCAAGACCCGCGTGATCCCCAAGTCGGTTGAGCAGTTCAGTGAGGCCGACCTCGTTCCCCACCAGTCCTCGGTCGTGACCCTGACCCGCCACGGCTACATCAAGCGTCAGCCGGTCGACGCCTTCCGCTCGCAGCGGCGCGGCGGCAAGGGCGTCAAGGGCATCGAGCGCAAGAACGGCACGACCTCGGTCGAGGCGCCGCACCGGCTGATCGCCTGTGACACCCACGATCACCTGCTGCTGTTCACATCGCGCGGCCGCGTGTACGGACTCCAGGCCCACGAGATCGAAGCCCGCTCGCGCGAGTGGCGCGGCCTGCCCGTGCGCAACGTGGTCGAGCTCCAGCTCGACGAGCACGTGACCACAATCATCCCGGTCGAGTCTTTCGAGGACGATTACATCATCCTCGGCACGCGTCAGGGGTACGTGAAGAAGACGCAGCTCAAGAACTTCCAGAACGTGCGCCGCAGCGGTCTGCTGGCGTTCAATCTCCGCGACGACGACGAGCTGGTCGAAGCGACCTTCGCCAAGGCCGGTGAGGACGTAATCGTGACCGGCGAAGATGGTCGGACCGTCCGGTTCGCCATCGACTCGCTGCGCGAGGCCTCCCGCATCAGCGGGGGGGTCAGGGGCATCGCCATTCCCGAAACGGGCGCGCTCGTCGGTCTGCAGACCGTCGATCCGGAGACCGAAGTCCTCACGGTCACCTCGCAAGGCTTCGGCAAGCGAACGCCTCAGGCCGAGTTCCCGACCAAGGGTCGGGGCGGTAAGGGCATGATCGGCCACAAAGTCTCCGACGAAACCGGCCCGGTCGTCGGCATGGCCGTCGTGCGAGGCGACGAGGAGCTCGTCGTGATCTCCGCCGGCGGCAAGATCCTGCGCACCGAGATCCAGCAGATCCGCCAGGTCGGCCGATCCTCCAAGGGCGTCAAGGTGATGTCCTCCGAGGAGGGCATCGCCGCCATCGCCGTCGTCGACACCAGCCGAGAATTCGGTCAACGCACCTAAGCCCCGTTCGTTATTGGCTCCTTTCCGGTCTTGCCAGTTGCGCACCGAGGGTTGATCAGGTCGGCAGGGGCGAATTTGCCGTGATTTTGGGTGGAAATCTATGAATTTCCTGCTCTGGATGCGCATTTCTTGCTCAGCGATGTCAGATTTGGTCAGATCCGGTCAGATTTTGTCTGATTGAGGTCAGATTTGGGTGAGGTATGTCGGCCCATGTCGGATGCTGATGGGTCATGTCGGATGCGTTGGTGGGGTTCATAGGGCGCTCCTGGATCGCGGTCGCGTGCTGGATATCGGCGATTGTATCCGAACGGACATTCTTATGGTCAGCCGTGATGTGTCGGCGGCAACTCGGGGAGGCGGTCCGGGTCAACGGGTTGTGAGGAGGCGCCGGGGCCTGCGACTTTGTCGCTTTGCGCGCCATGCCGCAGGGAAGTCGCCCGTGCGCAGGCGGGGGCGCGGGTGGTGGACCAGCGACGCATGGCCCCGCCTGCGCGGGGCCGACTTTGATTGGATTGAGCGTGGGTGTCCTCTGGGAGAGGATCAAGGCAAGGATCTGGGGTTGCCTACTGCATCCTCACGGCGAAACCTGCTGGATCCACTCCGGCACGCTTGATTATGAAGCGGGCGTTTGACATCTGGTCTCGTGCATTGAAGCCCGTATGGATGTAGTAGGGACCAACCTGTTTTCTTCCCTTGAATGGCGCACCATCCAAATGAGCAGGCTTCTCTGCAAGAAGGAGCCGCTTGGTTTGAGAACGGCCAATCGGCACGATTGCCTTAGAGAGGTGGCCATTGTCGTACAACCATTGCCCGATTCGCGCAATTGCCTCCGCCCACGACGTTGCTACCGAGGTAACTCCCGACGGGAACCTGACTTCGGCAGGCTTGGTTCCGCCTGCTGGAGCGAAGTCCGTCAATGGGTGCCACTGTTCGCTATTGGGGAGATTCGGTGCGGTGCTTGGTGTCGAAGTGGAAACTGCGGCTTGCGGATGTTCTTCTGTCACGGGCGCCGTACCAGCCTTGGCGCTACCGGCCACCACTCCAGATCGCCAGAGGGCCAGTGAGTCAAGGCATGTGCGTGCGATGGGACCATTGAGGTCCAACCTCATCACGAGCTTCTCTGGCAGTGCGACCGGCTGGAACGTTTCGTAGAGTTCCCAATGACGACCGTCGGTAACAGCGAAGTACGGGAAGCCGAGCGCATTGCAATAGCCGAGCGCTTGCATCGCTGCTTGCTGCAAGGAAGTACCCAAGCTCTTGGCCTCGATCACGACTCGCGGTTTGCCGTCTATCCCAAGCAGCGCGTAGTCCGCGAAGCCTTGCTGCGCGTAGCCCTTCGCCAGAGGAAGCTCGACGCGGACTTGACTGGGCTCAGCGGTGTCCCATCCCAGCGCCCGCAGTAGGGGATCGATCAGCGCGTAGCGCGTCAAGGCCTCGCTCTGTTGCAGGGCGGGGGCGTGCGCAGCGATTCGCGTCTGCAGGGTTTCGATTAACTCGTGCAAATCGTCCAAGACCATGAGGGCATGATAGGAGAGGGAGTAGTTTGCATTGCGAAGGATCGACCTCATGGCTGGTCACCGACCATTCGCAGAACTTACCAAGGACTGGTCCGCCGAACGGCTGCGTCGAATCCAAGAGGAGGCGGACGCGCTGCTGCGCGAGTTGCGCCTTGACGATCTGCGTCGAAAGCGGCGACTCGGCCAACAGGATCCACCGTCGCGCCCCTGAGCCGCGATTCGTCCGTCCGTTACCATCGCTCTTGAACCAGCGCCCATGCGCGGCAGTGAGGATTAGCGCCATGAAATTCGGCATCTTCTACGAAATCTCCGTTCCCCGACCCTGGGAGAACGACATTGAGCACACGGTCTACCACCGCTGCCTTGAGCAGGTCCGGCTGGCCGACGAGTTGGGCTTCCACTCCGTCTGGGCGGTTGAGCACCACTTCCTCGAGGAGTACTCGCATTGCTCAGCGCCTGAGCTGTTCCTGACTGCCTGCGCGATGCAGACCAAGCAGATCCGCGTCGGCCACGGGATTGTTGTCTGCGTGCCGCAGTTCAATCATCCGATTCGCGCGGCCGAGCGCGCGGCCGTGCTCGATATCCTCTCCGACGGCCGGCTCGAATTCGGCACCGGCCGCTCGGCGACCTGGACCGAGCTGGGCGGCATGGACGCCAATCCCGACGAGACCAAGGAAACCTGGGACGAGTACACGCGCACGATCCCGCAGATGTGGACCAACGAGCGCTACGGCTACGAGGGCCGCGCCTTCCGCATGCCGACCCGGGCCGTGCTGCCCAAGCCCTACCAGAAGCCGCACCCGCCGATGTGGGTCGCGGTCTCCTCGCCCGGCACCGAGATCGACGCCGCCGAACGCGGCATGGGCTCGCTCGGCCTGACCTTCGGCGGTTTCGCCGAGCAAGAGGAGAAGGTCAAGCGCTACCGCAGCATCATCCGCAACTGCGAGCCGGCCGGCGCATTCGTCAACGAGCGCGTCGCCACGGTCAACTTCCTCTACTGCCACCCGGACAACGAGACGGGGATCAAGACCGGCAGCCGCCTGACCGGCTCGTTCGGCTACCTCGCCGCGCAGCTCCTGCCGGTCCGCGAAGTCCACCCGACCCGCAGCTATCCCAACCCGGGTCTGCTCGCGGCGACCCGTCAGCAGGCGGCGCAGAATCCCGGCGAGGGCGTCTCCGCGCCGGAGGGCGTCTGCATCGGCAATCCGGACCGGCTGGTCGAAGAGATCAAGAAGTGGGAATCCTGCGGCGTCGACCAGATCAACTTCCTGCTCAACGCGCTGGAGACGATCCCGCAGGAGCAGGTGCTGGACAGCCTGCGGCTGTTCGGCGAAGAGGTCATGCCTCACTTCCGCGACGACCAACCCGCCACCACCTCCGAGCCGCGCGAACTCGCGGCCACCGCGGCCGCGGGCGACTAGTCCAGGAGCCGACGGCGAGGAACAGGAAGACGAAAGGCCACAGATGCCGATCAATGGCACTGCCGACCCCACTCAACTGACTCAATACGCGCCGACGATGTCGAGCCTCGACACCGAGGCGTTGACCCTGCCCGACGTGAAGGTGCTGCAGGTCATCTACGAGATCGACGACGCGGTCATGGCGGAGCTGATTCCGCCGGCCCTGCACCCCACGATCCCGCCGACGGTGCACGTGATCGGCTTACGCGCCGACGACGGACCGCTGGGCGCGTTCACCCTGGCCGTGGTGCGCGTCGGCTGCCGCGCCGCCGTGCGACCGCGCGGTCTGCCCACTCGCGCCGTCTGCACCGCGGGCGAGGCCGCCTCTGCGCTCGAGCAGCGCTGGGGATTCCCGATCACGATCGGCGAACCGGTCCTGCGCGAGCGCTACGACCGCCAGTCGATCGAGGTCAACGACGGCAACGTCGCGGTGCTCTCGGCTCAGTTGATCGACCCGGTCCCGATCGGCAATGGCGATCTGCTCTACACGGCCGGGATGCACATCGCCAACGTCGAGCGCGACGGCGAGACGAAGCCCTGGCTGGTGCAGGTCGATCCCGACTTCGAGGTGAGCCGCGCCGATCGCGGCACCGCCCAGATCGACGCCTTCGACAGCGTCTTCTGGGACGCGCCGGATCTGCGCCCGGTCTATCCGATCGTGGCCAGCTACACGACGGCCAATATCACCTTGCCCCGGATCCGCTACATCTGCGACCCGCTCCAGCCGGCGATCAGCGGTACGGTCGCGTTGTAACCAATATTCCTCTCCCCCGCAACGCGGGGGGAGATGCCGAAGGCAGAGGGGGACCATGCCCGACACCGAGACCCTGTTCCCCGGCTTCCGCGAGCACAAGGCGGGGCCGATCTTCGCCCGCGTTGGCGGCTCCGGCTCTCCGCTCTTGCTGCTGCATGGTTACCCGCAGACCGGGGCGATGTGGCACAAGATCGCGCCCGGACTGGCCGAGCAGCACACGGTGGTCGTGGCCGACCTGCTCGGCTACGGCGCCAGCGACTCGCCGCCCGGCGACGGCGGCGGCGAGGCCTACTCCAAGCGCGCCATGGCCCGGTACATGGTCGAGCTGATGGCCGACCTCGGCTTCGATCGCTTCGCCCTGGCCGGGCACGATCGCGGCGGCCGCGTCTCATACCGCCTTGCGCTCGACCATCCCGAGCGCGTCGAGCGGCTCTCGCTCCTGGACATCATTCCGACGGCCGAGCAGTTCGAGCAGATGGGCATCGCCGGCGGACTCGGCGGATTCCACTGGTACTTTCTCGCCCAGCCTGCTCCGCTGCCGGAAACGCTGATCAACGGCGCGCCCGATTTCTTCCTCAAGCGCATGCTCGGATCCTGGGCGGGCGAGGACGGCCAAACCGTCTTCACCGAGGCGGCGATGGCCGAGTACCTGGCCGCGGCCAACGACCAGGAGACGGTGCGAAGCTGGTGCGAGGACTACCGCTCCGGCGCGCGCTTCGATCTGCGGCTCGACCGCGCGGACCGCTCCGAAGGCAAGAAGATCACCTGCCCGCTGTTCGTCATCTGGGGCGCGGGACGGCAGACCAACCGCCGCGGCCGCTTCATGGCCACCTGGCACCGCTGGGCCACCGACGTCACCGGCGTCGGCCTGCCCTGCGGCCACTTCCTCCCCGAAGAACTCCCCGACGAGACCGAAGCCGCGCTCAAGGAGTTCTTCGCCTAGCCAACATCTCTCCACCCGCGTTGCGAGAGAGGATGCCGAACCACTGCCACCAGCACATGGAGTAGCTCATGGACCCCGTCACGACCTTTAGCGGCACCGGACTGCCGCTTGACCGCGCCGATGTCGACACCGACCAGATCATCCCGGCCAAGTACCTCAAGCGGATCGAGCGGACCGGCTACGGGCCGTTCGCCTTCGAGGCCTGGGCCAAGGATCCGGAGTTCGTCACCAACCAGCCCGAGTACGAGGGCGCCAGCGTGATGTTGGCCGGACCCAACTTTGGCTGCGGCTCCTCGCGCGAGCACGCCGTCTGGGCGATCCAGGGCATGGGCGTCCGGGCCGTGATCGCGCCAAGCTTCGCCGACATCTTCCGCAACAATTCGGCCAAGATGGGCCTGCTCACGATCCAGCTCTCGCAGCCCGATGTGGAAGAGCTGATGCGCATGGTCGAGTCTGAATCGAACACGCCAATCACGGTCAGTCTCGAAGAACAGACCGTCACCGCGCCGGGCGGCTGGTCGCGCTCGTTCGAGATCGCGCCGTTCGTCAAGCACTGCCTGCTCAACGGCCTCGACGACATTTCGCTGACCCTCGAACACGACGATCTGATCTCCGACTTCGAGTCGACCCGCCCGTCGACGAAACCCGTCACGGTCTAGGAGCAACGAACTGTCCAGCCGCGAAACCGAGCTCCTGGACGGAACCCCCTCGTGGCGAAACATCCAAGACCATCGGTCCGCGACAGCATCACCAACCTGCGTCGCTCGATCGGCCGGCGGCACGCCATCTATGGCCTGATCAACAACACGCTGCTGAAGATCCGGAGAGTCGAGAACTGCTGCGGCAACTACGGCGATCCGGGCTGTTGAGTCTCCGGTGAGCGCGCTCGGGCCGAGCGCGACGCGGCTGATGACCATAGACACGAGGCATAGCTTCTGCACTTTTCGATTTGCACCATCTACCCTGTGAGCATCTGAACAGAGCCAGTGGTGAAAGGTGATCATGGATGTGCAACGAGAAACCCGAGCTCGGCGGCTCGGCAATTGCCAATCTGCGCAACGGCGAAGGGTTGATCCACTTCCTGCGCAGCGTGTTCGTCACCAACTTGATCAAGCTGTGGCGGCGCGATTCGTGTTGCGGTCGCTACGGCGATCCCGGCTGTTGAACGGGGCCGCCCGACGCTCAGGATGAGCGTCCAACAGACGAGTAGCCACATCGGTTCAGTCCGCACGGTGGGACGTATATCCTGACGACGGTCGCTGAACGCGGCTCAGCGCAGCCCTGGGGGTACGATGTGTGAGCGTCCGAGACCTTCGTTTGCCGAAGCGATCGCCAACCTGCGGCGCGATGACAACGAACGCGGTCTGGTGCGCGGCATGCTGTGGATCGCGTGGGACCGGTTGCGCAACCGGCAAACGTGCTGCGGAAACTACGGCGCTCCAGGCTGTTGAGTCTCTCCTGAACGCGCTCCGGGTGAGCGCCCAAGCGACGACTAGGAACATCACTCCATGGCCCACTACAGGATTGCGCTGCTGCCCGGCGACGGCATCGGCGTCGAGGTGATCGGGCAGGCGGTCCGCGTGCTCGACGCGCTCGGCGGCCGCTTCGATCACTCCTTCGAGTACACCGAAGACCTGGTCGGCGGCGCCTCGATCGACGCGCACGGCGTCGCCTTGCGCGACGAGACGCTGGACATGTGCCAGGCACAGGACGCCGTCCTCTTCGGCGCCGTAGGCGGTCCGAAGTGGGACGATCCCAAGGCGTCAGTCCGGCCGGAGCAGGCCATCCTGGGACTGCGCAAGGGCCTCGGCCTGTTCGCCAACATCCGTCCGGTCAAGATGCTGCCGATCCTCGCCGACGCGACTCCGCTCAAGCGCGAGACCGTCGAGGCGGTCGATATGGTCGTGCTGCGCGAGCTGACCGGCGGTATCTACTTCGGCGAGCCGCAACGCCGCTGGGATGAAGACGGCCAACGCAAGGCGGTCGACACGCTCGCTTACTCCGAGGAGGAAGTGGAGCGCATCGTCCGGCTCGGCTTCGAGACCGCCCGCGGCCGGCGCAAGCTGCTGACCTCGGTCGACAAGGCCAACATCCTCGACACCTCGCGCATGTGGCGCGAGATCACGGAAGAGATTGCGAAGGACTATCCCGACGTCACGCTGGAACACCGGCTGGTCGACGCCTGCGCCATGGACCTGATCCGCCATCCGTCCTACTTCGACGTGATCGTGACCGAGAACATGTTCGGCGACATCCTCACCGACGAGGCCTCGATGCTGGCGGGCTCGATGGGCATGCTGCCCTCCGCTTCGCTGGGCGCCGCCGCCGACGGCTCGACGCTCGGGCTCTACGAGCCGATTCACGGCACCGCCCCCGACATCGCGGGCCAGGGCATCGCCAATCCAATGGCGATGATCCTGAGCGCCGCCCTGATGCTGCGCTACTCCTTCGGCCTGGAGCAGGAAGCGGCGACGATTGAGCAGGCCGTGATCGAGACTCTCTCCGCCGGTCACCGCCCCGCCGACCTCGCCTCCGAGGGCGACGCATCGCTGGGCACCGAGGCATTGGGCGAGCTGATCGCCGATACCGTCGCGGCAGGCAACTGAACGGTGACGCGTCTGCGGGACGCCGACGCTCTCTACCGTCGTGGTTTAGCCTGAGGCGAAGCACACACGCGAACGACGTTGTAGGAATCGCCGATGGCCAGCCTGACCGCCGAACAACTTGATCACTTTGAGACCTTTGGTTTTCTCGCCGTGGACGAGGTCTTCGATCCGGAGGAGGTCATCGCGCCGGTGATGGACGAGTACGCCGGCGTGCTCGACGTACTGGCCGGGGAACTGCACGCACAGGGCGTGATCTCGGACACCTACGACGACCTGGCGTTCGCCGAGCGGGTCTGCCAGGTCTACGTCGAGTCGCAGAAGGTCCACGCGCAGTACTTCGATTTCTCGCTGCCGCAGAAAGGGATCACGGCCGACACGCCGTTCTGGGCGGGGCCTGCGGTCTTCAACGCGCTGACCAACCCCAGCCTGCTGGATACGGTCGAGTCGTTCATCGGACCCGAGATCTACTCGAATCCGGTCCAGCACGTGCGGGTCAAGGTGCCTGAGTCGATCGCCCCGCGCGACGCCGACGGCAACGTGATCTACGGCGCGACCCCGTTCCACCAGGACTCGGGCGTGATCAACGCCTCGGCCGACGACACGGACATGCTGACCGTCTGGTTCCCGTTGATGGACACCGACGCCGAGAACGGCTGCCTGCAGGTCATCCCCGGATCGCACCGCGGCGAGGTCCTGACTCACTGTTCCAGCGTGCAGGGGCTTACGATTCCGTCGTCGATCCTGCCCGGAGAAGAAAGCGCCCGCGCCGTGCCGCTGCCGGCCGGCGGCTGTCTCTTCCTGCACCGTAAGACGGTCCACGGCGCGCTGCCCAACCTCAGCGAGCGCATCCGCTGGAGCTTCGATTTGCGCTACCACCCGCCCGGTCAGCCGACCGGCCGCGAGGCCTTCCCCGGCTTCGTCGCCCGCAGCAGCCAGGACCCCGACGCCGTGCTCTCCGACGCCGCCCGCTGGCGCCAGATGTGGCTCGACGCCCGAGCCGCACTGGCCGATCAGCCCGATCCCGAGTACAACCGCTGGTCGCTCGACGACGAGGCCTGCGCCTGACTCGGCCTAGGTATCCTTGAACCATCAGGAGCGGTCATGCCGATCGTCAGGGATCCCGTCGCAGGGCTCACGTATCAGGATGCTGGCTTGACCAGCGATCCAGTGCTTGATGCGCTGCGCCGTGGCGAGGAAGTACCCGATCGGCGCGCGAACCTGCTGCGGCTGGCGTGGGATCGGACGATGTCGTACGAAGAGGCCGAGCGCCTACTGCCGGATGACGAGCTTGACGACCTGTGCGATCTGTTGGACGACCTGCGCAACCATGGCGTCGTGCACTGCGTCTACGAGTTGCAGGCCGCGCAGCGCAATGGCTGGATCATGTCCGATCAGGACCGGGCCTGGTACCGAAGCGAATGCGGACTCCCACCGGAGCGCGAGTGGACCGAAGCCGACGAACGCCGCCTCGCGCTCTGGCGCAGTGGCATCCGCATTGAAGATGAGGTGATGCACCTGGCGCAATGGGTCCTGGACGCCCGAGTTCAGTACGAAGAGTTGTACGCTCGCTTGCCGACGCGTGAGTTAAACCAAGTCTTCACACTGGTTGATCCGCAGTCCATGTCGGAGATCGCGCAGCGGACCCAGGCGAACGCGTAGCTCTGCGGATCAGGGTGAGCTATCGAGTCATCTACCCAAGGGACTGGGATCGTCGGCTGCGGCGGTTGCCGCCTCACGTGTCGCAGCGTATGCGGCAGGTTGCCATTGATCTGGGCAAGGATCCGCGTCCACGCGGGTACCGCGAACTCAGGCCGAAGGGAAACGGGTACCGCGTTCGCGTGCTCAAGGACTGGCGGATGGTCTACGACATCGATGACCGTTTTCGGACCGTTGAAATCCGGGATGTGTTTGTGAGAGGGCGAGCGCGCTACTAGCAGTTCAGCCATTCGGCGCGCAGGCGCGCATCACCGCTCGGACGGAGTCCAGCCCCGGCCTGGCCGCGACGACCCGCACGATGGCGGTATCCAGACCGTCGGCGAGGGCCTCAAACGCGGCCCTGGCGCCGGAAGCGTTGCCGTAGTAGCCGACCCGCGTGAGTAACTCCTCCGATGCCGCCGACGCCACCTCGTCGGCCGACGCTCCCTGCCGGCGCATGTCGTCGAGCGAGGCCAGTTCGTCGGTGAAGCCCATGCGCTCGAAGTGGGCGCGGTAGGCGAACTTGCGCAGCCGCTCCGTCGGTACCGACTGACCAAGCGCGTAGCCCAGCATCGACTTGGCGTACGACATCCTGGCCGTCTCGACATCTTCGTCGACGCAAATGCGGATGTACTCGACCAGTCGCACGTCCTGCGGACGCTTTCCGGCCTTGGCCGCGCCTTCGTTGAGCCGCTCCCGGCTCCAACTCACCCGCTCCGGATCGCACCAGTTGAGCACCACGCCGTTGCCGACCTCGCCGCCGAGCTGGATCATCTGCGGACCCAGCGCGCCGACCAGCACCGGCGTCGGTGGCGGACGGAAGCCGAGTTGCACGCCGTCGTACTGCACCGACTCTCCCTGGATCGTCACGGACTCACCGGCCAGCAACCCCTTCACGGCAGCCGTGTACTCACGCATCACGCCCAGCGTCGAGCGGCGAGGCAGTCCGAGTTGCCTGCGCGCGTCGGCCCGATAGATGCCGCCGGATCCGATGCCCAGGGAGAATTGACCGCCGCTCATCGCGGAAACCGTGCCCGCCGACATCGCAAACGCGACGGGTGAGCGATAGGCGATCGGGCAGACGCCGATTCCGGTCGCCAGTCCGCTGGCCTGGTTGCGGATCGAGCAGAGATGGAACGAATCGAGCCCCGCGCCCTCGGGCGTCCAGAGCGACTGATAGCCCAGCTCGGCCGCCTCTCGCGCCAGCGTGCGTTGGTCCTCGAACGACATCCCCAGTGAGAAGTCCAGTCCCAATCCGACCTGTCCGATTGCCATCGCGTCCCGCCTATCATGCGTCCCAGATTGCTCTCGCAGGCTATCGCCCATCCCGGATCGGGCGGAGAGGACCATCGAGTGCCGCCAATCGTCAGCACGAGCTACGGCCGACTGCAAGGGACGACCGAAGACGATCTCCATGTCTTCCGCGGCATTCCGTTCGCCGAGCCGCCGCTGGGTGAGTTGCGCTTCCGTGCGCCGCGTCCGCCGCAGCCCTGGGGCGGAATCAGGGAAGCGACCGAGTTCGGTCCCTACGCCATCCAGTCCTACGCGCCGGGCGGCGAGCTGATCGGCTTCTACGACATGCCGACCGACGAGGACTGCCTGACCCTGAACATCTGGACGCCGGGACTGGACGACGCGAAGCGGCCGGTCATGGTCTGGATTCACGGCGGCGCGTATGCGGCGGGCGCAGGCTCGGCCCCGACATACGACGGTCAGCACCTGGCGCGTCGCGGCGATGTGGTCGTGGTCACGATCAACTACCGCATTGGTGCGCTTGGATTCCTCTACAACCAGGCGCTGACCGACGGCGACGATGCGCACAGCGGCAACTACGGCATGCGCGATCAGGTCGCGGCCCTGAGGTGGGTGCGCGAGCAGATCGGCGCGTTCGGCGGCGATCCGCAGAACGTGACCATCTTTGGCGAGTCGGCCGGCGGCATGAGCGTCGCCGCGCTGCTTGGCTCGCCTGAGGCTGAGGGTCTGTTTCAGCGGGCGATTCCTCAGTCGGGCGCCGGCCACCATGCGTTGCCGCTCGATCTCGCCGAGGAGATCGGGCGACGCTTCAGCGCCGTGCTTGAGATCGCGCCCGACGACGCCGCTTCTCTGCGCGGCATACCTGCGCAGGACATTCTCGACGCGCAGAACGCCATCCTGCTCGATCCGCGGACGCGCGACCTGTTGGGGCGCTACGGCATGCCCTTCTGCCCCACGGTCGACGGCGGTTTTCTCGACACGCTGCCGATTGCGTCGATCCGCGACGGCCGCGGCAAGGATGTCGACCTGCTCTGCGGCACGACCGAGGATGAATGGACCCTGCTGCGCATGCTGATGTTCGGCGTCACCGAAACGGATGAAGCGCAGGCGCGCGCCCAGTTCTCTCTCTACGCCTTCGGCGATGACGAGTTTGGTGACCGGCTCTACGACCACTACCACGAGATTCGTTCCGCTCGCGGCGCCGCGACCGACCCGCTCTCGATCCTCGACGCGGTGATGACCGACTACGTCTTCCGCATTCCCGCTGACCGCCTGCTTGATGCACACAGCGGACAGGACGGTGAGGGCAGCACCTACGCCTATCTCTTCAACCAGCAGTCGCCGGCGATGGACGGCGCGTTGCGCGCCTGTCACGGGATCGATCTGCCTTACGTCTTCGGCACCACCGACGAGATGCGCGAGTTCGTCGGCGACGATCCACAGACCGACCAGCTCGCCGGCTTCGTCATGGACGCCTGGCTGAACTTCGCCCGCAGCGGCAATCCCAGCACCAAGGCGCTGCCCGGCTGGCCGCAGTACCGCGCGGACCAGCGCTACACCATGGTCCTTGGACCGGACGTCAAGACGATCCGCGAGGATCGAGAGGAAGAGCGTTCGATCTGGGGTACGGACATGCTCGAGTAGCAAGAACAGGAGCAACTCATGGCCACCAGCACACCCGTCGTCGACACCCGGCATGGCAAGCTGCAAGGACTGCTGGAAGACGATCTGCACGTCTTCCGAGGCATTCCCTTTGCCGCGCCGCCGGTCGGCGAGCTGCGCTTCCGGGCGCCGCGACCGCCGGAGCCGTGGGACGGCGTCCGCGAAGCGAACGAAGTCGGCCACGGGTCGATGCAGATGTTCGTGCCCGGCCTGGAGCTACTGGGCGCGTGGGAGATGCCCGTCGACGAGGACTGCCTGACACTGAACATCTGGACGCCGGGTCTGGACGACGCCAAACGCCCCGTGATGTTCTGGATTCACGGCGGCGGATTCGCCGGGGGATCGGGCGCGACGCCGATCTACGACGGGCAGCACCTCGCCCGACGAGGCGATGTCGTCGTCGTCACGATCAACTACCGGCTCGGCGCGCTGGGCTTCCTCTACAACCAGGCGTTCACCGACGCCGACGATCCGCAGACCGGCAACTACGGCATGCGCGACCAGGTCGCCGCCCTGGAGTGGGTGCGCGATCACATCAGCCAGTTCGGCGGCGACCCCAACAACGTGACCATCTTCGGCGAGTCGGCGGGCGGCATGAGCGTCGGCGTGCTGCTGGGCGCCGCCGAGGCGGAAGGTCTGTTTCACAAGGCGATCCCGCAGTCGGGCGCGGGTCATCATTCGCTGCCGACCGATGTCGCCGAGGAAGTCTGCCGCCGCTACTGTGCCATTCTCGAAGTCAACCCGGATGACGCCGCGTCCCTGCGCGGCATCCCGGCGCAGGACATGCTCGACGCTCAGGGCGCCATGCAGGCCGATCCTGAGACGTCGGCGCTGACCGGCCGCTACCTGATGCCCTTCTCGCCGGTGGTCGAACAGTCCTTCCTCGAGACGTTGCCAATTGAAGCCGTGCGCAACGGGCGCAGCAAGGACGTTGACCTGCTGTGCGGCACGATCGAGGACGAGTGGACCCTGCTTGCCGCGATACAGGGCGTGAACGAGATGGACGAGGCCGGGGCGCGAGGCGCGCTGGCCGTCACCTCGGGCGACGCCGACACGGCCGGCAGTCTCTACGAGCACTACCGCGACGCCCGCGCCGCGCGCGGGGCCGGCTCGGATCCGCTGACCGTCTTTGACTCGGTGATGACCGACTACGTGTTCCGCATCCCCTCGGATCGCCTGCTCGACGCGCACAGCGCGCTTGACGGCTCGGGCAAGACCTACGCCTATCTCTTCAACCAGCAGTCGCCGGCGATGGACGGTCGGCTGCGGGCGCCGCACGCGATTGACATTCCCTTCGTCTTCGGCACCGGCGATCAGATGCGATCGTTCATCGGCGACGATCCGCAGACGGATCAGCTCTCCGGCTTCGTGATGGACGCCTGGATCAACTTCGCCCGCACGGGCAATCCCAGCACCCAGGCGTTGCCCGGCTGGCCCGAGTACCGCTCCAACCAGCGCTACACCATGGTCCTCGGTCCCGATGTCAAGACGGTCCGCGAGGACCGCGAGGCCGAACGCGAGATCTGGACCTCGGATCTGCTCGAGTAGGAGTGCATGATGGCTTCGAGTCCGACGACCGCCCAGACGCCGAAGGGCGCCCTGCAAGGCCAGATCGAGAACGACCTCCACGTCTTTCGCGGCGTACCGTTTGCCCAGCCGCCGATCGGCGATCTGCGCTGGCGGCGACCGCAGCCGCTTGCCGCATGGGACGGCGTTCGAGACGCCACTGAGTTTGGCCCGATCTCGATGCAGCCTCCGCGGCCCGCGGCCGGTCCGTTCGCCGGGATCATGGGCCACAGCCAGGAGCGGATGTCGGAGGACTGCTTCTACCTGAACGTCTGGACGCCGGGTCTCGACGACGCTCGCCGACCGGTCATGGTCTGGATACACGGCGGCGGCCTGTCCAGCGGATCGGGCTCGTCGCCGGCCTACGACGGGGCCCCGCTCGCCGCTCGGGGCGACGTGGTGATCGTCACGATCAACTACCGCCTCGGCGCGCTCGGCTTTCTGCCCGATCCGGCTCTCGCCGAGGACGGCACAGAAGGCAACTACGGCTTCCACGACATGGTGGCGGCGCTCGAATGGGTGCGGGACGAGATCGCCGCGTTCGGCGGCGATTCCGACAACGTGACCATCTTCGGCGAATCCGCCGGCGGCATCTCGGTCGGCGTCCTGCTCGCCTCGCCCAGCGCCCAGGGCCTGTTTCACCGCGCGATCATGCAGAGCGGTGCAGCCGACCGCATCCACTCGCGCGAGTCGGTCGACGAAATGCTGCCCTGCTTCTACCGCGAACTGGGTCTCACTCAGCCGTCGGCGGACGAACTGCGCCGGCTTCCGGTCGACGACATCCTGGCCGCCCAGAGCGCCCTGGCGGCCGCCGATCCGGCGGTCAATCCCGCTGCCGGACTGCACGGACTCTTCAACGCCGTGATCGAGGACGAGTTCCTCGACGGCGTCCCGATCGATGTGGTCCGGGAGGGTCGCGGCAGCGAAGTCAACCTGCTCGCGGGCACGATGCGCAATGAGTTCACGCTGCTCTCGGCGATGACCGGACTGACCGATCTGAACGAGGAGCGCGCGCTCGAGCTGATGGCGCCGCTGGTCGGCGGCGGCGAACGCGCGAGTGAGTGCTTCGAGACGTACCGAACGCTGCGCACCGGACGCGGCGAGTCGTCGGACCCGCTCGATGTCTACAACGCGGTGATGACCGATCGTCAGTACCGCGGCTCGACGCGGCGTCTGCTCAACGCCCGCGAGCGCGCCTCGGGAGGCACCTACGCCTACCTGGTCGAACAGCAGTCGCCGATGTTCGAAGGTCGGCTGGGTTCGCCGCACGCGCTCGACGTGCCGCTGGTCTGGGGGACGACGGAGCTGATGCGCGACTTTGTCGGTGACGACCCGCAGGTCGATCAGCTCAGCGGATTCATGATGGACGCCTGGATCAGCTTCGCCCGATCGGGCAGCCCGGCAACCCGCGCGCTGCCCGGCTGGCCGCAGTACCGAGGCGATCAGCCCTACACGATGGTCTTCGGCCCCGACGTCAGGACGGTCACGGCGGATCGGGAAGAAGAGCTGGCGCTCTGGACTTGATCCGAGATGTACGCCGCACGAACCTGCCGGCCAGCCACCGGCGCTGAATGAGAGATGTCCGCATGATTCCTGCCGACGAGACCTTTGACGGCAGCTTTCCCTTCGAGCCGCATTTCACCGATGCGCCCGGCTTCCGTATGCACTACGTCGACGAGGGCGAGGGCGAACCGGTCATCCTGCTACACGGCGAGCCGACCTGGGGTTACCTCTACCGCAACTTCATCCCCGGACTGTCGGAGACCAACCGGGTGATCGTGCCCGACCACATGGGTTTCGGCAAGAGCGAGACGCCCCAGGATCGCGAATACACGCTGCGCACGCACGTCGGCAATCTCTCTGCATTGATTGAGGAGCTCGACCTGCGCGACATCACCTTCGTCATGCAGGACTGGGGCGGGCCGATGGGCTCGCAGTACGCCGTGCGCCACCTTGACCGGGTCAAGCGCCTGTGCGTGTTGAACACGGTGATCCCCGGTTCGCGGCGCGAGCCTCCAAACGCTCCGCTGTCGCCCTGGTTCCAGTGGATCGGCAAGCACCACGAGGCCGGCACGCTGCATGAGACGCTCGGTCACCTCGGCAGCCACGTGCTCAGCGTGATGAAGATCATCGGCTTCGAGAACTCCGCGGCCGTCGACGACGCCTGGATCCGCGCCTACTCCGCGCCCTTCCCCGACAAGGAATCCTGCATCGGCGCGATCGAGTTCCCGCTCGATGCCTACCTGGGACGCACACGCGACTTCGTCTTCGAGGAAATCGCCAGGGTGCAGGAATTGGCCTCGCTACCGGCCATGATGGTCGAGGGGCTTCAAGATCACGCCATCGACCCCGAGCGCGCCATGGACGGATTCCGGGCGCTCTATCCCAATGCGCCGATCACGGTCCTGCCCAACGCCGGTCACTTCTGCCAGGAGGACGCGCCGGAGATCATCGTGCCGCTCATCAAGCAGTTCCTGAGATTGACTTAGGCAATCTGCTGGCGGAGAGGGTGGGATTCGAACCCACGAGGGCCTTGCAGCCCTACACGCTTTCCAGGCGTGCCTGATCGTCCACTCCAGCACCTCTCCGGAGACGGTTGGCCGACGAACGAACTGGCGGAGAGGGTGGGATTCGAACCCACGAGGCACGTCGCCGCACCTACCGATTTTCGAGATCGGCTCCTTCGGCCACTCGGACACCTCTCCACGCTCAAGTATACGCAGCGGCCTTGTCAGTTCCGGCAACGGACAGGCAATACGCTGTGCCTCGTGTGGCGCATTTGACCGCCGATACGCGCCCCTGATGTTTCGTCGGGAGACCTCGTGACCCAGACCAGTCCCACTGCCAAGACCATCTCAGCATTGCTCGCCCCGCTCGACGGCGACGCCTCGGCCCTGGGCGCGCCGGGCCGAGCCGACCTCAACTTCGACGGTCTGCGCGACCAGATCGCCAGGACCGGCGAGCAGCTCAACGGATTCGGCCTGGGACGCGAGGACGGCATCGCGATCGTGCTGCCCAACGGAGCCGAGATGGCCGCCGCCTTCCTCGGCGTCGCCAACGCGGCCACCGCCGCGCCGCTCAATCCCGGCTACCGCGCCGACGAGTTCGAGTTCTACCTCGAAGACCTTGAGGCGAAAGCGGTCGTGGTCCAGGACGGCGTCGACTCGCCGGTCCGCGAGGTCGCGCAGCGGCTGAATATTCCCTTGATCGAACTGCAACCGGCCTCCGAGGGCCCGGCCGGCACGTTTAGTCTGTCTTCCGGAATCAGCGGCATGGCGGAACGGCCCGGTGAAGCCGGACCGGACGATGTGGGACTGGTCTTGCACACGTCGGGCACCACGTCGCGACCCAAGATTGTGCCGCTGCGCCAGCGCAACCTGACCGCGACCGCGCACAACATCCGCCACACGCTCAATCTGAGTCATGAGGATCGCTGCCTCAACATCATGCCGTTGTTCCATATCCACGGCGTGATGGCCGGCATCCTCGCCAGCGTCGGCGCCGGCGGCTGCACCTGGTGCTCGCCGGGATTCAACGCAATGCAGGTCTTCGGCTGGCTGCGCGAGGCACGGCCGACCTGGTACACGGCCGTGCCCACGATGCATCAGCTCATTCTCACCCGCGCCTCGCGCAACGCGGACGTGCTGGCCGAGACGAACCTGCGCCTGATCCGCTCTTCCTCGTCTTCGCTGCCGCCGACCGTGATGGCCGAGCTCGAAGAGACCTTCAACGCGCCGGTGATCGAGTCCTACGGCATGACCGAGGCCGCGCACCAGATGAGCTCCAACCCGCTGCCGCCGCTCGAGCGCAAACCGGGCAGCGTCGGCCTGCCTGCCGGTCCCGAGATCGCGATCATGGACGAAGACGGCGCGCTGCTGGCCATGGGTCAGCGCGGGGAGGTCGTGATCCGCGGAGACAACGTGACCGACGGCTATCGCAACAATCCCGAAGCCAACGCCAGCGCCTACACCAGAGGTTGGTTCCGCACCGGCGACCAGGGCGTGCTCGACAACGACGGCTACCTGACCATCACCGGCCGGCTCAAGGAGATCATCAACCGCGGCGGCGAGAAGATCTCCCCGCGCGAGGTCGACGAAGCCCTGCTCCAGCATCCCGCGGTGGCCCAGGCCGTCACCTTCGCCATGCCGCACGACCGCCTCGGCGAGGAGATCGCCGCCGCCGTCGTGTTGCGCGACGGCGAGGACTCGGACGAGCGCGCCATCCGCCGCTTCGTCGGCGAGCGCATTGCCGATTTCAAGACGCCGCGCAGGATCGTCATCCTCGACGAGATCCCCAAGGGCGCCACCGGCAAGGTCCAGCGCATCGGCCTGGCCGAAAAGCTGGGACTAACGAGTTAGGCAAACTCCGTGCGGGAACCACCCGCACCAAACGTCTTCTCACTCGCATAGGTCAGCGTCCAAGCGGAGAACAACATGGAATTCGGCATACACCTGGTGCAGCAGAACGTGACGATCGGCGAGTGCCGCGAGCTCTGGCGCTGGGCCGACACGGCCGGGTTCACCTGGGTCGACGTCTCCGACCACTTCTACGAGTCCCCGATGACCGAGAAACAGGGGCCGTACCTCGAGTGCCTGGCCGGGCTGGCGGCGCTGGCTGCCGACACCGAACACGTCCGCGTCGGCACCTGTGTGATCGCGATGGATTACCGCCACCCGGCCGTGCTGGCCAACGCGCTGGCGACGATCGACCAGCTCTCCGACGGCCGGCTCGATGTCGGCCTCGGCGCAGGCTGGAACGAGCAGGAGTACGGGGCCTACGGCATCCCCTTCGAACGCCTCGGCAAGCGGCTCGACAAGCTGGAGGAAGGCATCCAGGTGCTGCGCGCGCTATGGGAGCAGCCGCGGGCCAACCTCGACGGCCGCTTCTTCACCCTGACCGACGCGCTCTGCGAACCGAAGCCGGTCCAGTCGCCGCTGCCGATCTGGATCGGCGGCGTCGGCGAGAAGCGCACGCTGCAACTCGTCGCGCGCTACGCCCAGGGTTGGAATGCGCCCTACCTGACCATTGATCAGTACCACCGGCTCTCGGGCGTGCTCGACGACTGGTGCGAACGGGTCGACCGAGATCCCTCCGAGATCAAGCGTGACGTCAACCTCTCCTTCCACCTCGCCGCGACCGAGGCAGACCGGCCCCGAGCGGTCGCCCACTTCGAGGAGGTCTTCGGCCCCGCCGGCGACGCGTTCCGCCAGCGCGGCGCGATCCTGGGCACGCCCGATGAGGCAATTGAGTTACTCACCCCATTTGCCGAGGCGGGCGTCAACCGAGCCAATATCACCCTGCGTCCGCCCTGGGACTGGGACGCCTTGCGCGCCTTCGCGTCGGAGGTGATCCCGGCCGTCTCGCCCTAGTCAGATCTGTCCGCGTTCCCGGAGCAGATCCTCATATCCCTCTTGCGACAAGGGACAGTCAACGAGCCGTTCGAACTCGCGACGCGTCAACCGACATTGCCTCGCCATGGTGGCAAGTAGTGAGTCCCCGATATCGCGATTGCCGCCGTGAGAGAGCAACGTACGGATGCCAGTCTCCTCGCCGTTGCTCTCGTAGTAACGGAACTTGCGATGCTTCGAGTCGGCTCGCCGAAAGCCCTTCGTAAGCAGCGCAGATTCCACCTGCCGCGCTTTACGCGGCATCGGAAGCCTTCAAGAACATGCGACGCATCTCCGCGCCCAAGCGCTGCGCACTGCTATGAAGCCTGGTCTGATCTCCAACGGCGAAGTCTCGCCAGAGAATCTCGAGGTCGTCCTCCAGGACATCAATCAGCAGTTCTCTGGTTTCGGCAAACAGGATGATGTCCAAGGGCCCCTCGAGCAGGAAGAACGGCTCCGGGTCTTGCGTGTCGTAGCTCACATCGAACCGCAGTGGTTCCTTCGCCACCAATCTCTGACCGTCAACGACGATCTCATTGACCACGATGGGGCTGACATCAACCGGGGACTCGGGATCGGTGGTGACCATGCGCTGACTCCAGATGATGTCATGGTATCTGAGGACCGAGACTAGACTGACGCCATCTGGGAATCGAACAGAGGACGACATATGCCTGTGGATCAGAATCGCGAATCGTGGAAGCCGGGGCAGGACTGGCAGGGCGCGATCGACGAAATCAACTACATCAAGGGACTCGCCCAGGAAATGGGCGGCGAGTACGGCGTCGCCCGCCAGCACGGCGGCGGACGACTGACGATCCGCGAGCGCATCGACCAATTCCTGGACCCCGACTCCTTCTTCGAAGCGGGACCGCTCGTAGGCGGCTACGAATACGACGAGAACGGCGACCTGCGGGACTTCACGCCGGGTGCCTTTGTCATGGGCATGGGCCAGATCGACGGCCGCAACATCGTCATCGGCGGAGACGACTTCACCATCTCCGGCGGATCGCCGCACAATGTCTCAAAGGGCGCGTCGCAATTCGCCACGCCGCTCGCAGCCCAGTACGGGCTGCCCTACGTACAACTGATCGAAGGCGTCGGACACAGCGCCAAGCGGGACGAGGAAGAAGGCCGGATGGCGCTGCCCGCCGGTCAGACCTGGTGGCGGCACCTGAATCTGCTCGACAAGGTGCCCGTCGCGTCGGGAATCATGGGCTCGGTCGCGGGCGCGCCGGCCGCGTTTGCCCTGCTGTCCCACTTCACCGTGATGATCAAGGGACAATCGCAAATCTTCCCCTCGGGACCGCCCGTCGTGCGCCGCGCAATTGGCGAGACCTTCAACAAGGAAGAGCTTGGCGGCTCGAAAGTCCACGTCTACCAGAGCGGCCAGGTCGACAACGAGGCCGAGTCGGAGGAGGATGCGTTCAACCAGATCAAGCAGTTCCTCTCCTACCTGCCCAACACCACCAACGAAGTGACCGAGCGGATCGAGACCGGCGACGACCCGAATCGGCGGGTCGAAGAGCTGCTGCGGATCATCCCCGAGAACCGCAAGCGCGGCTACAACCCGCGCAAGCTGGTCAAGCTCGTCGTCGACAACGGCGAGTTCTTCGAGATGCGTCCCCACTGGGGCGGCGCGATCATCACCGGCTTCGCGCGGATCGGCGGCTACGCGGTCGGCGTCGTGGCCAGCGACCCGTACGTCATGGCCGGCGCGATGAACGGCGACGCGGCCGACAAGTTCGCCCACTTCGTCGACCTCTGCGACGGATTCAACCTGCCAATGGTCGTCTTCCTCGACATGCCCGGCTTCATGCTCGGCTCGCAGGCCGAGCTGAACCAGACCATGCGCCGCGGCACTCGGGCGCTCATCGCCGCCTACGAAGCGCAGGTACCCAAGGTCGAGTTCAACATCCGCAAGAGCTACGGGGTCGCCGCCGACGCGCCCAACAGCATGGGCGAGCCGGTCGGCGTCAACATGCGCTTCGGCTGGCCCGCGGGCGAGTGGGGCGGCATCCCGATTGAGGGCGGCGTCGCAGCCGCCTACCGCCGCGAGATCGAGGCCGCCGAGAATCCCGAGGCCCACCGCGAGATGATCGAGAACCGCCTCCTGCGGCTGCGCAGTCCGATGAAGGCGGCCCACAACTTCGACGTGATCGATCTGATCGATCCCCGGGACACGCGCCGAATCGCCTTCAAGTTCATCGACGCCGCCCAACCGATGCTGCGCCGCATCGCCCAGCGACCAAAGCGCATCATCCGGCCCTGACGTCGGGGACCGGCCGGACTCAGCCCCGGCCGTGACGCAGCAGCTTGCCAGGCGTCGCGCCTGTCTCCTCGCCGTCCTGCATCGTCACCTCGCCGTTGACGAGGATCCACTTGTAGCCGTGCGGCTTCTGCACCCGGCGCCACTCGCCGCCGGGGAAGTCGTAGACGATCTCGCCCTGAAACTCCGGATCCAGCTTCAGCTCGTCGAGGTCGTAAACCACGACATCCGCGGGCGCGCCCTCGACTAGCGAGCCGCGGTCGCGGAACCCCGCCGCTCTCGCCGGCAGGTAGCTCAGCCGGTAGTGCGCCTCCTCCAGCGTCATCAGATTCGTGTCGCGAACCATCCACATCAGGAAGTCGGTCGGATAGGAGCCGGCCGTGAGGAACTTGGTGTGCGCGCCGCCGTCCGAGACGCCCGGAATCGTGTACGGCGACTCCATGATCTCGGCCACCGCCTCGGGATTCTCCGACGACACCTCCGTCAGGAACTCGGCCTTGAGCTCGGTCGCCAGCGCGAGATCGAGCATCGCGTCGATCGGATGCTTGCCCATCATTTCGCCGACTTCCTCGAGCGTCAGCCCGACGTACTCCTCCAGCTCCGGCTTGGCCTCCAGGTGCTGGATCATGACCTTCTCGATCGAGCCGCCGATCGCCTGCGTCTGACCCAGCTTCTCGATCGCGTCGTCCATCTCCGCCTTCAGCCGCTCGCGGACCTCGGGGTCGGCGAACTTCTCCATCTTCTCCTCGATCGTGCCGGTCGTCGCGTAGTTCCAGGCCGGCGAGGAGTCGTACAGGTTCCAGTCTTCCAGCGTGTAGGCGAAGGCTGAACGGATCGTGAACGCCTGGCCGAAAATGCGCTCGCCCGCGTCGTTGCGCTCCTGCAGCCACTTGACCGACTTGCGATGCGCCTCCGGCCGGAAGTTGGACGGCGCGATCACGTTGTGCAGGATCGGCCGTCCCGACACCCGCGCCAGCTCGGCCTCGAAGGCGAGGTCGGACTTGATGTCGCCGGTCGCCTGCGTGATCTGGATGAAGCCCTCGTCGCGGTCGCGCAACACCTCGGCCAATGCCAGGCACTCGTTGTCCGACATGATGTCGGTCACCATCGGCGTGCCGTCGTAGTCCGCCTGGACCGAGTTCTCGCCCAGCCGCTGCGTCGACCATCCGCACGCCCCGGCGTCCATCGCTTCGTGCAACAGACGCTGCATCTCGGCGATCTCGTCCTCGGTTGCGCGCCGCGACTTGGCCGCCTCAAGCCCCATCACCCAGATCATCAACGGGGCAATCGGCATGTAGGACAGGCAGTTCACGCCCTTGGGAATCCGCTCCAGCGTGTCGAGCCACTCCGGGAACGAAATCCAGTCCCAGATCATCCCTTCTTTCATCGAGTCGAAGGGGATCGCCTCGGTCCGCGACATCGTCAGCATCGCGCGGTCGCGCTCTTCCGGCCGCACCGGCGCGAAGCCGAAACCGCAGTTGCCCAGCACGACCGAGGTCACCCCATGCCAACCCGAGATCGTGCAGTACGGATCCCACTGGATCTGTGCGTCGTAGTGCGTGTGCAGGTCGACGAATCCCGGCGCGACGATCTGGCCCTCGGCCTCCAGCACCTGGTCGGCGTCGGCCGGATCCATCCTGCCGCCGACCTGGCTGATGCGCCCGTCCTTGATCCCGACATCGGCGACGAATCGCGGGACGCGGGTTCCGTCCACCACGGTCCCGCCGCGAATCAGTACGTCGTACTTGGCCATCTCAGTCTCCTTCTGCAGGTGATTTCCCAGGACTGTTCGTTCTCCCCTCTCCACCCGCTCGGCGGGGGGAGAGATGCCGAAGGCAGAGGGGGGAAACGCGAAGTGTTGATCTAGCCCCGTCCGTGACGCAGCAGCTTGCCCGGCGTGCTGCCGGTCGCTTCTCCGTCCTGGAACGTGACCTCGCCGTTGACCAGGATCCAGCGGTAGCCTTCCGGACGCTGCACTCGACGCCACTCGCCGCCGGGGAAATCGTGCACGATCTCGCCGGCCCACTCGGGCGTCAGGTTCAGCGCGTCCAGGTCATAGACCACCACATCGGCCGGCGAACCCTCGGTCAGCGTGCCCCGGTCGTGGAATCCCGCCGCTCGCGCCGGCAGGTAGCTCAACCGGTAATGCGCCTCCTCGAGCGTCAAGCGGCCGGTGTCGCGCACCAACCACATCAGGAAATCGGTCGGGTACGAACCGGCCGTCAGGAACTTCGTGTGCGCGCCGCCGTCCGACACGCCGGGGATGCAGTACGGAGACGTGATCATCTCCGCCATCCACTCGTCGTTCTGCTCCCGCATCGGCGTCAGGAACTCCGCCGCCAGGTCGGTCTCGACCGCCAGGTCGAGCATCGCCTCGACTGGATGGCAGCCGCGCATCTCGGCGACCTGACCGACGGTCATGCCGACGTACTGCTCCAGTTCGTCCATGTGCGCCAGGTCCTGGATCATCAGCTCCTCGATCGGCCCGCCCAACGCCTGCGTCTGACCGAGCTTCTTGATCGCCTCGTCGATCTCGTCAATGATCCGCTGCCGCACGTCCGGATCGGCCATCTTGACCTTCTTTTCGTCGTGCGTGCCCGTGGTCGCGTAGTTCCAGGCCGGCGACGAGTCGTAGAGGTTCCAGTCCTCCAGCGTGAACGTGAACGAGGCGCGGATCGTGGCGGCCTGTCCGAAGACCCGCTCGCCGCGCGCGTTGCACTCCTCCAGCCACTTCAACCGGTCGCGGTGGATGCTGGGGTTGTTGCGGTTCACCGCGACCAGGTTGTGCAGGATTGGCCGCTTGGCTGTCGCCGCAAGCACCGACTGGAAGTCCAGGTCCTGCTGCAGGTCGCCGGTGAACTGCGTGATCTGGATGAAGCCCTCGTCGCGCTCGGCCAGCACCTCGGCCAGGGCGAGGCATTCGTTGTCCGACATGATGTCGGTCACCATCGGCGTGCCGTCGTAGTCGGCCTGGACCGAATGCTCGCCAAGCCGTTGCGTCGACCAGCCGCAGGCGCCGGCGTCCATCGCCTCGTGCAGCAGCCGCTGCATCTCCCCGATTTCCTCGTCGGTCGCCCGCCGCGACTTCGCCGCTTCCAGTCCCATCACCCAGGTCATCAGCGGCGCCAGCGGCATGTACGAGATGCAGTTGACGCCCTTGGGAATCCGTTCCAGCGTGTCCAGGAACTCGGGGAACGTGATCCAGTCCCAGATCATGCCCTCCTTCATCGAGTCGAACGGGATCGCCTCGGTCCGCGACATGGTCAACATCGCCCGGTCGCGCTCCTCCGTGCGCACCGGCGCGAAGCCGAAGCCGCAGTTGCCCAGCACGACCGAGGTCACCCCGTGCCAGCCCGAGATCGTGCAGTACGGATCCCACTGGATCTGCGCGTCGTAGTGCGTGTGCAGGTCGACGAATCCCGGCGCCACCACGAGCCCGTCGGCCTCCAGCACCTGGTCCGCGTCGGCCGGATTCATCCTGCCGCCCACCTGGGCGACAACCCCGTCCTTGATCCCTACATCCGCCACAAATCGCGGCACGCGGGTCCCGTCCACGACAGTCCCGCCGCGAATCAGTACGTCAAACTCAGCCATCTCAGTCTCCAGGCAATCCAGGGCGCTCTCCGCGCCCCCAAAACGGTTGCCCGGAGGATAAGGAAATCAAATCGTCCCCGTCGTCAATCCACCCTCGTCATTCCCGCGCCCCGCCGCAGAGAGATCCGCGCGCAAACCCAAGATCAAGTCGCCCCCGCGAAGGCGGGGGCCCCGCGGCTAGGTAGGCGCTTGTAGGCCCCGCCTTCGTGGCAATGACGGACTCTGGCCGCTATTGATCAGGCGCTCTCTCGAAGTAATCGGTAATCGCCTTCACCTGTGAGACGACGTCGTCGAGCACATCGTCGTAGACCGCACCTGTTTTGAGGGTGATGGGTAACCAGTAGTGCTCTTCCTTGGTGATCGCCCCAAGTACTTTCTTGACTTTGGGCTTGTGACTGAGAGGAATCCTCACCCACAGTGGGGTCTTCGCATAGAGCTCCTCCTGATACTCGATTCCCAAAGTCAGCCAACGCGGTCTCTTGACCCCTTCGACTCTGAAGAAGCGCCGCCGATATTGCTTGGTGACGCCCCATTGAAGACCTCTCATGTTCAGTCCGAACTCTCGCTTTCCGCGTTGGACCGCGTTGCTAACCATTCTGCGAAAGTGAGCGTCCAGAATCGCGAAACCATGCCCAGTAGTCTCCGCCGTAAGAGGTGGAAAAGCCTCGTCGTTCTGTCGCTGGACGAGCCCTCGAAGCTGGTGGATGTCCGCCCTTACTGCGAAACTCTCCGCCGCAGCATCGAGTCTGTCCACCAAGGCTTCCCAGCTGACCATCACGCATCGCTTGTTCGTGCCCTTGACGTTGGCAACCCTGATGCCTTCAAACGAGCTGACCCGCTCCAATGTCCAACCAGCCGCCTTCATCTGCTCACTCACCTCGGGCCATAGGAAGTTGTTCCTGCTCTTAGGCGAGATAACCAGAAGCAAACCAGACTTGGAAGTGGTCTCCAAGAGAATCTCGAAGTAGCGACTCGATTGCTCAGGCTGAAGCCCAGCCCAGAACTTCGACTCGACGACCATCGCCACGGATCCGTCCGAGTCGTAGGCAACCATGTCAACGCGGGACTTGCCTTCGTGGTATTGCACCTGTGTCTTGAAGCTGAGCGTTGGCTCGGGGGCGAAGGCGTCGTCGCGCAGCATCTGGTTCAGAGCAGCGCGGCAGGCTGCTGACCCATTGAGAATGTACGCAAGGGCGTCGGTTCCGCGGTCTTCGATTGGGCGGTAGAACCACGGCGTCAGATGGGCAAGCAGGGACTGACTCTCAGTCATCGAAATGACTCCTTCATTGGTTCAAAGATTCCGCGCCGGCTCCGAAGGATAATCCCCCACCTTCCCCGTATCCCCATCCTGGATCACGAAATCCCGCCGATCCCGGTACAGCCGCGCCCGATTGATCGCGTAGTTGTCCTGGTCGAAGTACGGATCGATCTCCTCGTAATGCGTCATCAGCCAGTACTTGTACTCGCCGACAAAGAGGTAGGTGTTCTCCATCGAGAAGAAGCGCCCGGCGACGCCCTCCCCCCTCTGGAAACGCTCGCAGATCGCCGCCAGCAGCTCCCGCTGGTGATCGCTCGTGCTCATCACGTACTCGTGCGGCCACGTCTCGCGGTACGTCACCGCCTCCCGCCAGGGAGCGTTCGCAATCAGTTCGGTCAGGTTCGGCACCACCGCCTCCACTTCGCCGCGGCGACTATTGCAAAGCCGGCACGGCATCTGCGTCCGTCAACAGCCCGAGTGTCATCTACAAGACGTTTCGCCTCCGGGCCTCGATAGTCGCACGCCTGTGCAGATACAATCGACTTCAACCAACGCCCAAGACCACGCCGGAGAGCCTCCATGACGGCCAACTCCCCCAACAGCAACCATCGACAACTTCCGACAAAGCGAAGCAAATGCCAGCAAATCCTCGACATTTTCCGACTTGAACTGACCTCAACTGACCTCACTCACCCAAATCTGACCAAATCTGACATGATCCACCCCAAATTCCCAGCCCCCAACGCCAGATCGCCACGATCCGCCGAAATTTTCCCCCGCGCCGCGACCTGATCGTGGCGGCGCGTCTATACTTCAGGCCATGACGCAGTGTGTGCTTGGGGGAGTTGAACCGCGGGCTGTTGCCCGCGGGGTGCTCGGGGCCTGATGAGGGGCCGCCGCCCGATGATCGTGCCGGCGGCCGCGTCTCCGTCTTCTTCCGTTCCGTGTTCCGACCACAGGAGTACCCCCGATGGCTGACCGAGTCCGAATCTTTGATACCACCCTGCGCGACGGCGAACAGGCCGCCGGCGTCTCCTTCTCCGCCGAGGAGAAGCTGCAGATCGCCAAGCTGCTCGAGCGCATGGGCGTCGACTGCATCGAGGCCGGCTTCGCCGCCGCCTCGCCCGCCGACTTCGACGCCGTCAACCGCATCGCCCGCGAGGTCCGCGGCACACAGATCGCCACGCTCTGCCGCGCCGTGCCCAACGATGTCGACCAGGGCTGGGAAGCGATCCGCGACGCCGAGAACCCGCGCATCCACGTCTTCCTCTCCTCGTCCGACATCCACATCGCCCACCAACTGCGCAAGGACCGCGAGTCCGTGCTGCAGCAGGCCCGCGAGATGGTCGCCCGCGCCAAGCAGTACACCAGCGACGTCGAGTTCTCGCCGATGGACGCCACCCGCTCCGACGTCGACTTCGTCCGCCGCATGCTGCGCGAGGTGATCGAGGCCGGCGCGACCACAATCAACATCCCCGACACCGTCGGCTACGCGATCCCCGACGAGTTTGCCAACTTCATCACCGGAATCCTCGAGGACGTGCCCGGCGCCGACAACGTCGTCGTCTCCGTCCACTGCCACAACGACCTCGGACTCTCGACCGCCAACTCGCTGGCCGCCGTCCGCGCCGGCGCGCGCCAGGTCGAATGCACCATCAACGGCCTGGGCGAACGAGCCGGCAACACATCGCTCGAAGAGACCGTGATGTCGATCCGCACCCGCGCCGACCACCTCGGCGTCGAGATCGGCGTCGACCCCCAGTACCTGGTGCCGGCCTCGCGCATGGTCCAGGAGTTCGCCGGCATGCACGTCCAGCCGAACAAGGCAATCGTCGGCCTCAACGCCTTCCGCCACCAGTCCGGCATCCACCAGGACGGCGTCGTCAAGATGCGCGAGACCTACGAGATCATGGACCCCAAGGAAGTCGGCTGGGTCGAGGGCTCGCAGTTCGTGCTCTCCAAGCTCTCCGGCCGCGCCGGCTTCCGCTCGCGGCTCGAAGATCTCGGCTACGAACTGGACGGCGACGAGTTGAAGGCCGCCTTCGAACGATTCCAGCAGCTCGCCGACCGCAAGACCGTCGTCGACGATCGCGACCTCGAAGCAATCGTGATGGACCGCCTCGGTCAGCCGACCGAGGGCTGGCAGCTCGTTTCGATCGAGATTTCCGCCGGCACGACCGCAACCCCCTCGGCCGCAGTCTCGCTGCGCTCGCCCGACGGTGACGAGCGCTCAGGCGCCAGAACCGGCACCGGCCCCGTCGATGCGATCTACCAGACGATCCGCGAACTGACCGGAGTCGCCGACGAGCTGGAGGAGTACAGCGTCTCCAGTATCACCGAGGGCCTCGACGCCCAGGGCGATGTCACAATTCGCATCCTCGTCGACGGCGCGACCCACACCGGTCGAGCGGCCGACCAGGACATCCTGGTCGCCTCCGCCCGGGCGTACATCAATGCGATCAACCGGCACGTCAGCGGTCAGACCGGCGCCACCGCCGCCACCACGCAAGAGCGCACGCCATAGCGTCTGACGCCTGCGATGCACGCGCCGCGACGGCGTCAGCGGATCAATCCGTCGCGGCGCAGCATCGCTTCGTAATCGAGCTGGGACAGTCGGCAGTCGATCAGATCGTCGAACTGCCGTCGTGTCAGGTGGAGTTGGCGGGCCATCTTGGCGATGAGTTGGTCGCTCACGTCGCGGTCTGCGCCATGGGACATGATCGTGCTCACGGTTTGCGGTTCTTCGCCATCTAGGGTGTGGTAGACGAAGCGGCGATGATGCGTGTACGTGATTCGGAACCCTTTGCGCAGCAGGCCGCGCTCGACAACACGGGCCTTACGCGGCATCAGGCACTAGTGTGAATCGTTGCCGCAGCTGCGCGCCCTGCTCAAGTGGGACTCTGGCCAAGAGCTCAGGATCGCCCTCCGCCAGTTCACGCCACATCCAGTCCATCGTTTCCGTGAGAATGTCCCAGACTTCTTCCCGAGTCGGAGCCCACAATGCGATGTCGAACTCGCCCTCGATCAGGTACATCTCGTCTTCGTCCAGATACTCCGTGGTGAAGACGAGCGGCCGGTCGGTCCGGTAGCGCTGACCATTCGACTCGAACTCATCCAAGACCATCGGGCTGACATCGATGTCTGAGGCGGGCGTGGCCATGCGCTCCTCCGCTTCTGGAGTCTCAGGATATCCCGGCCAGAGAGCTTCAGCGATTACTGCGCGTAAGATGACTCCTGAGACCGACACTCCAGAGCAGGGAGACGATGATGGCCGGACGTACCGTTGCGCAGAAAATCTGGGACGAGCACCTGATCCGCAGCGCTGAAGGTCAACCAGACCTGCTCTATATCGACCTGCATCTCGTCCATGAAGTGACTTCGCCGCAGGCCTTTGAAGGCCTGCGGATCACCGGTCGCAAGGTGCGCCGGCCCGATCTGACCCTGGCCACGCAAGACCACAACGTGCCCACCGACACTCGGATCGAACCGTATGCCGATCCGCTCTCGCAGCAGCAGGTCGAATCGCTGCGGGCCAACTGCGAAGAGTTCGGCGTGCCGCTCTACGACACGCTCGACCCGCGCCAGGGCATCGTCCACATCATCGGCCCGGAGCAGGGACTCACTCAACCCGGTCTGACGATCGTCTGCGGCGACAGCCACACCTCAACGCATGGCGCGCTGGGCGCGCTCGCCTTCGGCATCGGCACCTCGGAAGTCGAGCATGTGCTCGCCACCCAGACCCTGCCGCAGGCGCCGCTCAAGCAGATGTCGGTCGAGGTCACCGGCGAACTGCCCGGCGCCTGCTCGGCCAAGGACGTGATCCTGACCATCCTCAACACAATCGGCACCGGCGGCGGCGTCGGTCACGTGATCGAGTACCGCGGCGACGTGATCCGCAACCTCTCGATGGAGGGGCGGATGACGGTCTGCAACATGACCATCGAGGGCGGCGCCCGCGCCGGCCTGGTCGCGCCCGACGAGACGACAATTGAGTACGTCAAGGGTCGACCCCACGCCCCCACTGGAGACGCCTGGGACGACGCCGTCAAGCGCTGGAGCGAACTGGTCAGCGACGACGACGCCGTCTTCGACACCGAGGTCGTGATTGCCGGCGAGGAGATCGTCCCATTCGTGACCTGGGGCACCAATCCCGCGCAGAGCGCGCCTGTCACCGGATCGATTCCCGACCCGGCCAGCCTGGCCACCGCGTCGGCGCAGGAGTCGGCCGAGCGGGCGCTCGCCTACCAGGGATTGACCGCCGGTACGCCAATCACCGACATCGCCATCGACCGCGTCTTCATCGGCTCCTGCACCAACGGCCGGATCGAGGACCTGCGAGCGGCAGCCGAAGCAATCGCCGGCGGCCGGGTCGCGGAAGGCGTCAACGCGATGGTCGTGCCCGGCTCGGGACTGGTCAAAGTGCAGGCCGAAGAGGAAGGTCTGGCCGACCTGTTCCGCGACGCCGGATTCGAGTGGCGCGATGCCGGTTGCTCGATGTGCCTGGGTATGAACCCCGACATCCTCAGCCCGCAGGAGCGCTGCGCTTCGACCAGCAACCGCAACTTCGAGGGTCGCCAGGGCCCCGGCGGCCGGACGCACCTGGTCAGCCCCGCGATGGCCGCAGCCGCAGCGGTCGCGGGACACTTCGTCGACGTGCGCAGTCTGTAGAGCCAGCCGGACTCAGGCTCCGGTCCGGGAGCGATTGAACTTCTCCCGCTGCTCGGCCTCGGCCTGGGCGGCGGCGACATCGCCGGCGATCTTCGCTTGTTCCCAGTTCGCCTCGTTGTCGGGACCGCTCACGATGCGTCCAACCAGAGCGCCAATCACGCCCAGGAACAGACCCCAGCGAAGCCCTCGCCAGAAGCCCATCTCAGTCGCCCTTCTGCCGCAGGTTCCCGCTCAGGACGTCGAACATCCGCTGCACCCGCGAGGCCGTGGCGTAGGCCCGGATTACGGGCTCGGCGGCGGAATCTCCCAGATACTCAGCCGTGCCCTTGACCGTCTTGACGGTGTCCTGCGCATGTTCGAGCAGCGGCGGCACGCCTTCCCGGAAAGTCTTGCGCGCGGCCCGCAGCAGGCGGAAGGAGAGGAAACCGATAACGATCGTCGCGACAATGATCACGAACAGCGCAATCACGCTCAACAGACCGGCGACGACGATGACGATGTCGCGGATGTCGGTAATCGTGCTCAGCGGCATGAGGTGAGCGTAGCCTACGCCGTCGATTCCACGGTGCCCCCGCCGAGCACCCGGTCGCCGTCGTAGAAGACGGCGGCCTGTCCCGCAGCTACCGCGCGCGCAGGTCGGTCGAGGCGCAGGGTGTCGCCGATCAGCGTTGCCGGAGTCGGGTCAGAACGATAGCGAAGCTGGACCTCGAGACGGTCGGTCGGCTCCGCGAGCCAGCGAATGTCGCTCAGTCGGACCTGCTCGACCAGCAGGTCGTCGGCGCTGCCGACGGTGACGACGTTCGTGTCGGCGTCGATGCCGGTTACGAACCGTCGCTCGCCCCCGCCGCCGGTCTGGAGCCCCTTGCGCTGGCCGATTGTGAAATGCTGGATGCCCCGGTGTCGGCCGACCTCGCGGCCTTCGGTATCAAGCATCAAGCCTGGGCGGTCGGCGATCTTCGCGCCGACAACGGCACGGTAATCGCCGCCGGGGACGAAGCAGATGTCGGCGCTCTCGGGCTTGTCGGCGACGGCGAGCCGGTGGCGCTCGGCAACGGCCCGAACGTCATCCTTCTGCAGACCGCCGACGGGAAAACAGGTCATTGCCAGCGCCTCGGACGTGAGCGTGTAGAGGAAGTAGGACTGATCCTTGTTACGGTCGTGGCCGCGCAGGAGTTGGGCGCGTCCGTCTTCGCCGATGCCGGCGCGCGCGTAGTGTCCGGTTGCGATCCAGTCGGCGCCGAGGGCGCGGGCGCGCTCGAGAAAGGCGTCGAACTTGATGAACGTGTTGCAGCTCAGGCAGGGATTGGGCGTCCGCCCCTGTGCGTATTCGTCGATGAACCGGTCGACCACGAACCTGCGGAAGGGCCGCTCGAGATTGAGCGTGTAGTGCGGGATGCCCAGACGCTGCGCGACCCGGCGAGCGTCGCCGATGTCCTCGATCGCGCAGCACTGGCTGCGCCCGCTGTAGTCCTCGGGCCGCGCCTCGGTCCAGAGCCGCATCGTGATCCCGATCACGTCGTAGCCCTGCTCGACCAGCAGAGCGGCCGCGACGGAGGAGTCGACTCCTCCGCTCATCCCGACGACGACTCGCTCAGACATGGGCATTACCATGGTTCCCGTGACTACTCCAGCGACGGGACTCGACCCATCTGCTCGGAGGCCTCAACGTATCACCAAGGAAGACGCCGAGCGGCTCGCCCGCGCCATCGTCGAGCAACTCGATGAGCGGCAGGCCGAGGCCATCGTGCTGCTCGACGTAGGTCCTCATACCGACCTGGCCGACTTCTTCGTGATCGCGTCGGCGACCTCGCGGCGCCAGTTCGGGGCGCTCGAGGACGCGCTGCGTCACGTGCCCGACGCCGAGTTCCCGCGGCGCGAAGGCGGCGCGGAAGGCGGCTGGCTGCTCTGCGACTACGGCTCGGTGGTGGTGCATATCTTCGATCGCGAGACCCGCGACTACTACGACCTCGACGGCCTCTGGTCGCAGGCCGACACGTTGCTGCGGGTCGAGTAGCTCACTTCAGCAGTTTGCGGACGCAACTGCAGATAGTGATGGCAAGGTAGCTGTGGGCGTGAGCTCAATTTGAGCCTAACTGCTGGCGACCAAGAGGGTCACCAGGAAGAGAGAGACAGCAAGCGAGGGAGTACCTCCCCAAATGCCGCTCGATGAGCCAATAGAGTCAAAGCAGATAGCGACGAACGCAGGGACCGCGCAGATTGCAGGCCAGATTAAGAAAGGGCCGAGATTCGCCCCAAATCGATTGAGAACGAAGACGACAACGGCGACGCCTATGAGCGTGAAGAGCATCATCTCGCCAGCATGGGCGATATCAGGATCGGGATACCACGCAAACCCTGAGACCGTGTAGTCACTAGACACCCTACGGGGCAAGAGTGAAAAGCCTCCTGCGACCCAGCTTGCGCCTAACCACGCGACCAGAATGAACCCGAGTGAGAAGATGGGCAGGAAGCAGAAGGTGCAGAACTCGTCGCCATCAGACGTCGCGGCTTGATGTCCCATCAACGCCATCTCCCACCGGAACGTGATTGGGAGAATCTGGACATTGGAGGCGTGAAACCAGCCTTGGAGGATCCGTGAATCAGAGGCTCATTCATAGATCCACCCCTCGACATCTCGGGTCCAATCGACCAGTTCGGACTCTTCGAAGAACAGCGCAAGCTCGCGCACGCCCGATTCCGGCGAGTCGGAGCCGTGGATCACGTTGCGCCCAAGGTCAACTCCGAAGTCGGCGCGGATGCTGCCCGGGGTCGCGTCGAGCGGATTGGTCGCGCCCATCGTGTTGCGCACGAGCTGTACGGCGTTGGCGCCCTCGAACGCGGCGGCGACGAGCGGACCCGAGGTGATGAAGTCGCGCAGACCGGGAAAGAACGGCTTCTCGACGTGCTCGGCGTAGTGCCGGTTGGCGAGCGCCTCGTCCATCTGCATCAGCTTGAGGCCGATCAGCTTCAGACCGCGAGCTTCGAGACGGGCCAGAACCTGACCAATCAGTCCGCGCTGGACGCCGTCGGGCTTGACCAGGACGAGGGTGCGTTCGGTGGACATGGCGCGGATATCTCCTAACAGGATGGCGGCGGCTGAGGGCCAATCGCGGGTTCTCGCAGGTAGAGCGGTTCAAGGGCGGCGGGTGCGACTCCCTGGCCGTCCTGCAGTCTGCGCCAGCCGAGCTCGGCCAGGATGCTGGCGCGCCGGACGTTGAGCGAGGCGGGCGCGAACGTCCAGCCGGCGTCCGCAACCGAGCTTGCCGCATCGTCGTCCAGCCGCTGCGGCTCTCCGCAGATCACGCCGGCGCGTCCGACAAAACGGCGCGCGTCGCCCAACGCGCGCATCAACTCAAACTCCGCGCCGGCGCCCGGTGGTCCGAGTTCGCGCCAGCGATCGAGCGGCCCCCAGAAGATCTGCCAGGCCCAGGCATTGCGCGAGGCGCGGTGCACGGCTGCCGCGAGACCCGATGCGATGTGCTGGTAGGCCTCGATCTCGAGCCGCCCCACGCCCACGCATTGCAGGTCGAGCGCGACCGCCAGTCCCGCGGCTGCCGCCATCCCGGAGCGGATGCCGCCGTACGCGCCGGGGCCGACGTTGACGAACACGGCCTCCAGCTCCTGCTTCACGATCTCCGTGTTACCGGTCTGACGGCAGACGAAGTCAATCATCGGCGTCAGCGACGGCGTATGCCGCCGGCCCGACTCCCAGCAGATCTCGGTCAGCAGGCGGCCCTGATCGCTGACCGCGACACTGGACTGCTCGCCGACCGTATCGATTGAGAGTTCCATCAGGCGGGAACCGCGCTGAGGCTGGAGGCGAGATTCGTGAGCAGCGCCTGCGCATGCCGGCCGCTGGCCGTGAGGACGAGTTCGCGCGGCGACGCGTCGAGCTGATCCTCGGAAACCTCCTCGGTCAACGGCGAAATCCGCACCAGCAAGTGGTCGGCAGGTAGCGCGCCCTGCCCGCGCTCTGGCCACTCGACCAGCAGGATCCCGCCCTCGGCCGCCTGGTCGAGACCGAGCTCCGCAATCAGATCAAGATCGTCAAGCCGATAGAGGTCGGCATGGCGCATCGGCAGGCGCCCGCCGAGGTGTTCGTTGACCAACACGAAGGTGGGCGAGTTGACCACGGTCGGCAACTCCAGGCCGCGTCCGACGCCCTGGGCGACCACGGTCTTGCCCGCCCCCAGGTCTCCCTGCAGCAGCACCGTCGTGCCGGGCTCGGCCCAGCGTCCGATGGCGGCCCCCACCCGGCGCGTAGCCTCGGCGTCGTCGCAGGTCAGACGAAGTGTGGATGAGGTGTCTGGCATAGGCCCAGCTTATCCCCAGAGGGGTATTCTGAGCCTATGGACACCATTCATATCGCCAATTTCTTGCCCGTCGCCGAAGAGTCGCTCGACGTGATCCGCGCCGTCGACTCGCGCATACGGATTCACAACGTCTCGCAGAACATGGTCCGCTGGATGCGCGAGCCGGAACATCCGGCCGTCGATCGCGCGGCGGCGGAGGCGGAGTGCGCCGAGCTGCAGCGCCGCGACCGCATCTGGTTCACGTTTTTCAGCGGCGACGTCGGGCGTGAAGCGTCGGCCTTGGAGTGGATTCAGCTCGCCTCGGCCGGCGCGAATCAGATACTCGAGCACCCGATCGGCGAGGACGTGGTGATCACCAAGATGCCCGGTCTCGCCGCTCGCGTGATCGCCGAGTGGGTCTTGGCGTTCATGCTGATGGACGCCAAGCGGATGACCTTCCACCTCGACTCGCAGCGCGAGGCCCGCTGGGTCCGGTCGGAGCCGGACACCCTCGAAGGCAAGACGGTCGGCATAATCGGCTACGGAGCGATCGGCTCCGAGATCGCGCGCCTCTGCGGCGCGTTCGGCATGCGCGTGGTCGGCATCCGCCGACGCGCGTCCGGCGACGGCACGCCGCCCGAGGATGCGCCCGACTGCGTCGCCCTGATCTGGCCGCCCGAGCGCATGGGCGATGTGCTCTCGGAGTCCGACTACGTTGTGCTGGCCGTGCCCCTGACCGAGGAGACGCATCACCTGATCGGCGCGAAGGAACTGGCCCAGATGAAGCCCGGCGCGGCCTTGATCAACATCGCCCGAGGCGAGGTCGCCGACTGGGAGGCGCAGGTCTCGGCCCTCGAGAGAGGCCGCTTACGCGCCTCCTACACCGACGTCACCACTCCCGAGCCGCTGCCCGACGGCCATCCCCTGTGGAACGCGCCCAACCTGTTCATCACGCCCCACAACAGCGGTCTCCAGCCGGACTACTTCGGCAAGGCCGCCCACCGCTTCGCTGATAATCTGCGGCGGTTCCTCAATCACGAGCCCCTGTGCGACGTCGTGGATCGCAATGCCGGCTACTGACGCCCTGCCCACGACTCCGCAGTTGCGCCGACACGGCATCTACATGCCCGCCCGCGGTACGTTCGTCGAGGCCGGACGCGCCCGCGACGTCTCGCGTATGCCGAATCCCGACATCCGCTTCGGCATCTGCCTCTGGCCGTCCGGGCTGATGGCCTATGCCGAGGTAGACGACGCGTTCACCGATGCGGCTGTGCGTCTGCGTCAGTTGGGGCCGAAGATCGTCGCCTCATTGCAGCGGATGCAGGAGCCGCTGGAAGACCTGAAGAACCGCACCGTCGGCGCGATCGAAGAAGTACTGACCCTGGAACTGGTCGAGCGGACGCCCCTGGCGGTGGACCTGGTCGCGGCCTATCTGGCAGAGTTGCTGGACCACGTGGCGACCGTCATTCCCGGTTGCTACGGCGCGGACGGAGCGCGGCTGAGCGACGGACGCGGCAGCCTGCGCCGCCTCGCGGATGCGCCGCTCTCGGACGTGGATCCGGCGTTGGCCGAGATGCTGGCGCCCGGCGGCTCGCTGCCGCCGTGGGCCGAGACCCTGGCCAGCTCGTCGATTGGCGCCGCGCCCGACTTCTCCGCGCTGCCGATGGCCAACGACCCGAACATCTACCTGATCACCAATCACGCCAACTTCGAACGGGCCGATCCCGAACAAAAGCTGGAAGCGCTGAAGGCGTCCGCTCGCCAGACGATCGCCGCCGCCGAAGCGATCGACGCCTCACTGCTGGGCATGTTCACCTGGCTCGACGCCCTGCTTGAGCATCTGATCGCGGTGGTCTGCGAACGGCACACCAACGGCGATCAGCTCCGCGAGCGCTGGGCCTCCGACGACTGGACCATCATCCAGCGCCTGACCTTCTTCGACACCGACGCCGCCCTCGCAGTCACGCGCGCTTTCCCCGCCATCTCCGACGGTCCGCTGCTGCCGGGCACCGAGTCCGAATAACGACGAGTTCCGTCATACCCGCGCTTGCCGCGGGTATCTCGCCGAGTCGAGCGCCAATCCCTACTCCACGCAAGCCGCGGCCATCGTGCCGATCCTCGATGTGCGCTCGCGGATGTGCTCGTCCTGCTGGAACCCGTTGGTCAGGAAGCCGACCGACAGGCCCGTCTCCGGGTCGCCCCAGGCAATCTGTCCGCCCGCCCCGGCGTGTCCGAACGCGCTCGGCGATGCGCCCGTGCCGAAGCCGCGTTCCTCCGTCAGGCCGTCGTCGCCCGCCAGCACGACCGTCAACGCCCGGTTCACATGGATCCCGCTCAGCGGATCGGTGTGCCGGTCGGGATTCGTCAGCACCGTCGTGCCCAGTTCGACCGCGCTCTTGCTCAGCGGGCCGTCCTCCGAGGGACTGATCACCTGCTGGTAGAACATCGCCACATCGGCCGCATTCGCGAACGCGCCGCCGCCGGGACATCCGGCCCGACGCTGCGAGGCCAGGTTGAAATGCAGGATCGTCTGCGGGAATACCTCCCCGCCGTCGACCGGCAGCGGCTCCTCCGTGTAGACAATCGATGCCGCCCGCCCGTGCTCCTCGTTGGGCAGCCCCACGAACAGGTTGTCCAGACCCATCGGGTCCAGCAGGTTCGCCCGCAGCCACTCGCGGAAGTCCTCCCCCGTCTTCTGCTCGATGATCTCCGCCAGCACCCAGTGCGCCGAGGTCGCGTGGTACTCCCACTGCGTGTCCGGCGTCCAGTTCAGCCGCCAGCCCATCATCCGCCGCAGCCGAGCCTCGCGGTCCTCCCACAGCCGGGGATTCATCGGCGCGTGCGGGAACCCGCCCGTGTGCAGCATCACGTTGCGCACGGTCACATCCGCGTACGACGCCTCGCCGTTCCCCTCCGCGCACCAGCCGGGGATGATGTCCACCACCCGCTCGTCGAGGTCCAGCACACCCTCGTCCAGCAGCTTCCAGACCCCGATCCCGACGATCGCCTTGGTTGACGAGAACATGCAGAACAGCGTGTCGTCCGCGGCCGGACCGACCGACGTGCCCTGGTGCGCGGCGCCGAACGTCCGCATGCCGGCCAGCTCGCCATCGTGCCCGATCGCGATCTGCGCTGCCGGGACTCGCTCCTCGCTCACGATGCCTTCGACGTAATCGAACAGCTCGTTCAGTTTGTCCTGGTTGATGGAAGTCATGGTGCGCTCCGCCTCTGCCGGTCGGTTCCGGGCTGTGGCAAGTCTAGGGCCTGCTCAAACCGCTCGGCTGACCGCCGAATCGCGCTGCCGCTCTCCCCTGCCAACATGCCCTGCGACACACTCCCTGCTTGGCGTCATCCCGAATAGAGAGTACATTTGTGCGCACAATCATCGTCGGTCTGAGAGTTCTTGCATGACTGCTCAACACCACCGGTCGCTCACAGGAAACCGCGCTCCGATCTGTCCCCGTCCGCACCCACGCCGGCCGCGACGCAACCGAATGCAACCGAACAGAATCGAACAAATCCGAACGGCCAAATCCAACCAAATCCTGCCAAACCTAACCAGATCTAACCACCTGGATCGCATGATTTCCCGTAAAACACTGGGTTTCGCTATCTGCACCGCTCCAGAGAAAATTTCCTGTCAACCACCCCCCGGCCCGAAAATCCTCCCTCGCCCGAACAGCCGCCGCCCCGCCGCACCCGCTGGCTCCGAGCAGCCCATAATGCCCGGGGCAATGGATCGCCGTGCAGTCGCCTAGCCTGACCACCATGCCTCCCGCGATCAGCGTCAGCGGCGTCACCAAGCGGTACGGACCGGTCACGGCCGTCGACGGAGTCGACCTGGAGATCGCCGAAGGCGAGGTCTACGCCTTGCTCGGTCCCAACGGAGCTGGCAAGACAACCCTGGTCGAGATGCTCGAGGGTTTCCGCAAGGCGGACAGCGGCGAGATCTCGGTGCTCGGCATGGACCCCGCCGACGGCAGCCTCGCCTTCCGCTCGCGGATCGGAATTGTGTTGCAGTCGCAGGGATCGATCGACACCTATACAGCCCGGGAACTGGTCTCGGCCTGGTCGGCGGCCTATCCGAATCCGATGGATCCCGAGTCGGCGCTCAAGCTGGTCGGTCTCTCGGAGCACGCCGATCGGCGCGGCAAGAAGTTCTCGGGCGGTATGCGCCGCCGGCTCGATTTCGCGCTCGGCGTGGTCGGCAACCCCGACCTGCTCTTCCTCGACGAGCCGACCACCGGCTTCGACGCCGTCGCCCGCCGCCAGTCGTGGGAAGTCGTTCGTTCGCTCTCGGCCGAGGGCCGCACAATTCTGTTGACCACGCACTATCTCGACGAGGCCGAAGCGCTGGCCGACCGGATTGGCGTGATCTCCGAGGGCAAGCTGATCATCGAGGGCACCATTTGGGACCTGCGCCGGGAGCTGGGCACGAGCACGCGAATCTCATGGCGGCCCGACCCGGAGCTTGACTTGGCCGGCCTGCCGCAAGAAGCAAGCGCCTGGCGGCGCACCGAATCCGGTCGTCTGACGCTGGAGACGAACGAGCCGACCCGGCTGCTGCGCGACCTGCTCGCCTGGTCCGCTTTGCGCGGACTCGATGAGTTGCCCGAGCTCTGGGTGCGGTCGCCCTCGCTGGAGGAAATCTACCTCGAACTGGTTGGCGCGGAGTCGGAGGCGCAGGACCCGCCGCTGGTGGAGGCGGCCGGATGACCGCGGCCGCAGGAACGCTGGTGACGGACCGGGCTGAACTGCTCCGTCGCACCGTGCGGTTGAGCTGGGTCCAGTTCGTGCTCGCCTTCAAGGCAACCGTGCGCGAACCGCAGGCCGTCTTCTTCCTGATCCTGTTTCCGATCATGCTCTTCGTGATTTTCGGCAGCGTGTTCCCCTGGGAGATCGACGGCACCGACGTCAAGCTCAGCCACTACCTGGCGGCCGGAATCATCGGCTCGTCGCTGTTCGGCACCTCGTTCATGAATCTCTCGATCGGACTGGTGGGGCAGCGCGAGGATGGCTGGCTCAAGCGGCTCGGCGGCTCGCCCGTGCCCAAGCTCTCGTTCTTTGCCGGTCAGATCGGTTCCGCGCTCGTGATCACCGTCGCGCAGGTGATCGCGATGCTGATCATCGGGATCGCCGCCTTCGGTCTCGACCTGCCTTCCGGCACGCAGTGGTTGACCTTGATCTGGGTGCTGGCGCTCGGCGTCGCCGCCGGCTGCGGCATGGGCATCGCGGTCACGCGGATCATCCCCAGCGTCCGTTCGGCTCCGCCGGTCGTCAACTTCCCCTTCATCGGGCTGCAGTTCATCTCCGGCGTCTTCCTCAACTTCGACATCCTGCCGACCTGGCTGCAATGGCTGGCCAGCGTCTTCCCACTGCGCTGGCTCTGCCAGGGACTCCGCTCGGTGTTCCTGCCCGACGAGTTCCAGAACGTCGAGCCCGGCGGTTCCTGGCAACTCGAGTGGGTCGCGATCGTGCTTCTCATCTGGATCGTCGTCGGCTTGGCCCTGGCCGTCCGCACCTTCCGCTGGGATCAGTCGGGCTAGCCGGAGTTCTCAGGTGACAGGCCCGCGAAGGGCGCACACGCTAGCGTCGCCGCCGGCGGGCGCGTTCGGTTTCCTGGTCCTTCCGCCGCTGCGCTTCCAGCATGGCCTTGTGAATGTCGTCCGAGCGTTCACCGCCGCGCGACTCGACCTGCCGCTGTCCCCGCCTCAGCAGTGGACCGTCGTCGCGCTTCGACTCCTCCAACGAGGCGTGATGGTCGGCGCCGGTCTCGCCCCGGATGCGGGTCATGGTGTCGTCCATGTTCTGCATCACGTTGGTCTGATTGCTCAGACCCTCGGCCAGGAAACCCGAAGCCTGGCCGTGCAGCTCGACCTCGTAACGAATCCTCGACTCGGCGCCCATGATGTGCAGGTGATGCAGAATCCAGTTCTCAATCCGCAGCATGCCCCGGCCGAATGGCGTTCGTCGACCGCCCAGCAGCAACCGCAGCGGGCGAATCACCGCGAGCACGAAGACCTCGCCCAGGCCAATCACGAACACGGATCCGCTCCAATCAGGGCCGGCGAAAGCGCAAAGCGATCGCCATCGGAATCTCGGGCAGCACGTTCCACATCAGCCGCGACTCCGCCATCGGCTGCTCCGGCGCCGCCAGCTCCTCCATCCCGTCCAGCACGAGTCCCGATGCGAACGCGTCCGCGAGCAGTTCGTTCAACGGCCGGTGGAAGTAGATCTGCGGCTCCTTCTGCTGGCTGTTGGTCACGCCATGGGTGACGTAACGCGAGAGATAGCGAGTGATCGTGAGGCCGTGCGGCTCGTCCTCCTCCTCGGACTTGGCGAACCGGTAGCCCGAGGTGGCGAAGCTGGGATGCAGGGTGATCAGCACGAAGATGCCCCGCGGCTTGAGCACCCGCCAGACCCCGCCGAACATCGGCCGCAGGGCCGGCATCGACATCGCGCCCATGATGCAGACCGCGGCGTCGAACGGCCCGCCGCAGTTGACGATCTGCCGCTCGGCGGTTGCGTCGACCACCTGGTAGCTGACATCGACCGCCTGGTCGGAGATCGTCTCGGTGCGCCGCTCGGCATGGGCGATCAGCGCCGGGGAGAGGTCGGTGGCCAATACCTGGATGCCCTGTCGCCCGAGTCGGCGGGCGAATCCGCCGTTGCCGCAGGCCAGTTCGAGCACTCGGGCGCCGTGCTCGAGTCCGAGCATGCGCTCCGCCGCAGGCGCGAAGACGCCGTGATGAAACTCGTCGCCCTGGTCGCCCCAGCGCTCGTCGAAGAAATCGGCGCCCTGCTCCCAGCCGTCGAACACCTGCCGCTGAAGTTCGGCGAGGTACTCCTCGGGACTGGAGGGCATGTCGGGTGGGGGTTGCGTCATGTCCGCAGGGTAGTCGTCATGTGTGTCTGATGGATGGCAAACCCCGCGGTCGGCGACCTCGAACTCTCTATACTCGCGCCACCTCCGATTGGAGTGGAGTGTGGGAGAGCGGAGCTATTGGCATCGGCTCGCAGCCAGGCGCGTCAGCCGTCGGGCGCTGCTGGGTGCCGCCGGTCGAGCCGGCATCGGAGCGGCGGCGCTGCCGCTGGTCGGCTGCGGTGACGGCCAGGACGCGGCCGACGCCGTGACCGAAGTGGTCGTGGAGCAACCCGCCCAGGCGCAGGATCAACCTCAGATACGAGCGGCGTCGCCGGCCAGTCAGCGCGAGGACGCCGAACGCGAGGCGCAGCAGGCCGATCAGCAAGAACAGACTGCGAACGAAGGTCAGTCCCAGTCACAGCCGCAACAGACGCGCGGGCAGCAGTCGCAGAAGCAGCAGGCGGCGGTGAGCCAGGTGTCGAGAGGTGGAGACCTGCGCCTGTCCACTCCGGCTCGGGCGCATGACTACTTCGACCCCCATCGCGCCGTGTTCGGCAGCACGCAGTTCTGGATGGGCTTCTACATGAACAACATCGTGCGTTGGCGAAACAAGTCCGACGCCGTGATGGAAGCCGATATCTGCAGCTTGCCCGAGACGCCCGACGAAGAAACGTACCTGTTCCGCGTCGACCAGGGCGCGCGATTCTGGGACGAGTTCCCCACCGAGGACGGGCGGATGGTCACATCGGAGGACATCCGCGTCAACGTGCAGCGTCACATCGACGGCACGGACTCGACCGGCGCACAGGACGGCACCTTCCCTCACGGCGACTCCTACGCGAAGACCGCGTCCATGGAGACTCCGGACGACATGACGTTCATCGCCCGGACCGACGGTCCCGACGCAACCTGGCTCAGCGTGCCGCTGGGCCCCTTCGGCTGGATTACCTCGCCGGAGGCGATCTCCGAGTTCGGAGATCGCTGGCGCGACGAGCCCGGCAACATCGAACTGTCCAGCGGGACCGGGATGACCATTCCCCGGTCCTACGACCCGGACATCGGTCTCTTCCTCGAGCGCAATCCGCGCTACTGGAAGCCGGGATTGGATGGGTTCCCGCTGCCCTACTTCGACAGCGTCACCCTGGCCAGCCTGGAAGACCCGACAGCGATCGAGACCGCCTACCGGAGCAGGGAGATCAGCATCGGCGGCTTCCCGCTCTCTTCCCTGCAGACGCAGTCGCTCTCCTCGGACTTCCCCGAACATCCCACCGGAACCGTGCCGCTTGGCTACACCGTGATCACCGGGTGGTTCAACTTCAACCGAGACTGGAGCGGATGGGACGGCCTCGGCAACCCGTACCTCGATCGACGCTTTTGCCAGGCCCTGCATCTGGCGGTCGACCGCTTCCAGATGATCGACTCGGTCTACCTCGGCGCCGGCAAACCGACCGGCCAGGAAGACACCCCATGGTTCAACACCTACTGGTCGATTGACGAGGACGAGTTGCTGTCGACGCCTGGATTTCGGCCCAATCGCGAGGCGGACATCCTCGAGGCGCGGGCGCTGTTGGACGCCTCGGGCTACGACAAGGAGCGGCCCCTGCAACTGATCGCGCCCGAGTTCTGGGAAGTGACCTACTCAGGCGTGATCGAGACCGAGCGGGCCATGTACCACGACGCCCTGGGGCTGAATGTGCAGTTCGATCTCGAACCGTTTCCGCTCCTCTTGCAGCGTCTGATCGACGGCACCTATCCGGGCTCCGGTCCGCAGTGGACCAACGCGCCGGTCGAGCTCGATCCGACAACCGCCTATGCCAATCGCTTCCTGCCGGGCGGGAGCTGGAACTACTTCTTCTACGACTACGAGCCGTTCGCCGAGATCGTGCGCCGGATGCGGGTGACGCTCGACATCGAAACGCGCCGCGAACTGGCGCGCGAGGCGCAACGCATCCTGTTCGGTACCCATCCCGACCACGGAATCGACGGCATATCGCCGACGCCCGGCGTGATGAACGAGATCACGCGGGCGATCTGGTGGCCCTTTATCCACCGCGGCGAGGATTCGCTGCAGTTCGCCCATGACTCGCACCGCCACGACGACACCTGGATCGACGTCCACCACCCCGACTACCCCGCGTAAGTCGGTCGTCGATCGCATCGAGGACGCGTGAACGCCGTGTGCCGTTTGGCCGCGGTGTTGTCTACTTTGCAAACGTGTGATAGAAGCGCTAGCTTTTCCCCACCTCTGGACGGTCGATGGAGTTTCTTGGAGGACACCGATGACAGAGCGACAAGATGGCCGCAGCTACTGGCAGCGCATGCGCCGCAAGCAGATGAGCCGGCGTGCGCTGTTGCGCGCCTCCGGCCGCGCCGGTGTCGGCGCCGCTGGGTTGGCGCTGGTCGGCTGCGGCGACGACGATGACGACTCGGTCGCTCAGGTCGCCCAGCCGCAGCAACAGCAGCAACAGGCGATGCAGCAGCAGGACCAGCAGCAACAACAGCAGCAGGCCATGCAGCAGCAGGACCAGCAGCAACAGCAACAGCAGGCCATGCAGCAGGCCGATCAGGCCGATCAGCAGGAGCAGATGGCCCAGCAGCAGGACGAGCAGCAGCAGGTCGTCTCCGACGCGCCGCAGCCGCAGTACGGCGGCACGCTGAAGATCTCCGGACCGGTCAGCACGCACGACTACTGGGACCCGCACCGGGGCGTCTTCGGACCCACGCAGTTCATGCACGGCTGGGTCTACAACTACATCATCCGCTGGAAGAACAAGGAAAAGGCGGAGATGGAGTACGACCTGGCGAACCTGCCCGAGATTCCCGACGGCAGCACGTACATCTTCAACGTGACCGACGGGGCCCGCTGGCACGACGCCTTCCCCACCGAGGGTGGACGGGCCGTGACGGCGGAAGACCTGCGTTTCAACATCCAGCGTCAGAAAGACGCGTTCGACTCCACCGGCGTGGAGGACAGCACCTTCCTGTCCTCCACGAGCTGGCGCAAGATCGCCACCGAGGAAGCAGTCGACGACCGTACGCTGCGGATCACCTCCGAGGGGGTCGACTCCACCTTCCTGTCGGCGTCGTTCCTCAATCCGTTCGGCTGGCAGGCGGCGCCCGAGGGCATCCAGGCTTGGGGACTTGATACCGACCTCTGGCGCGACGAGCAGACCGTACTGCGCGTCGCCGGATCGGGGCCGTACATCGCCGAGTTCTTCGACCCCAACGAACGATTTGTCGTCCGTCGCAACCCGGACTATTGGAAGTACGACGCGCAGGGCAATCAGCTGCCCTATCCGGACGGCTTCGAGTACGTCAATCTGTTCGACGAGACCGCAACCGAGACGGCGTTCCGCTCCAAGCAGATCGACACGGTGGGCCTGAACATCGCCCGCGTCGATTCGCTGATGGGCGATTTCCCCGACCTGGATCGCCGCATCACGGCGGGCGGCTTCACCATTCAGTGCCGCACGAACTTCAACCCCGACTGGCCCGGCGAGGATGGCGAAGGCAACCCGTGGCTCGATCGCCGCATGTGGGCCGCCTTCCACGTCGCCACTGACCGGTTCCTGATGATCGACACGGTCTATCTGGGTTCGGCCAAGCCGTCGGCGCTGCCCGAGACCCCCTGGTTCAGCGCCTTCTGGTCGCCGCCCGAGGACGAGCTGATTACCTGGCCTGGATACCGGCCGGACCGCGAAGCGGAACTGCAGCTCGTCAGCGAACTGATGGATGCGACCGGCTTCCGCGACACGGGCCGCACGCTCGACATCATCCTGCCCGATGTGTGGGAAGAGCGCTACCCGGGCATCACCGAGACAACCAAGTCGATGTACGAGTCGGCGATGGGGATCGAGCTGAAGATCGACATCCAGCCGTACACGGTCGTCCTCCAGCGGCTGGTCGAGGGCACCTACCCCGGCGACGGTCCCAGTTGGACGAACCCGCCGGCCGACCTCGACCCGACCAGCACGTGGCTCAACGGCCGTGTGCCGGGCGGTTCGTCAAACCTCTACCACTACGAGCACCCACGCGTGACCGAGCTGGCCGAGCAGATGAAGATCACCCTCGATCTCGAAGAGAAGAAGGTGATGTCCGACGAAGTCGTGCAGATCATGATGGGCGTCCACCCTGACACCGGTTGGGACGGTATTGCGCCGTCAATCGGTGTGATGAATCCGATCAACCACACCGTCAACTGGCCGTGGTTCAACCCCGATCCGGACATCTATCAGTTCGCTCACGCCGGGCACCGGTACGACGGCAGTTGGCTCGACACGAGTCACCCGGACTACCCGGCCTAGCTCGCGACGCGAGCGACATCTCCGCCAGCCCGCGACGAGCGTCCCTCGTCGCGGGCTGGCCGCCTTGCCCCGAACGCTTTTCTTCGGATATCCGAACTGTTGCGTTTCGTGTCTGTGGTTGCCTCTACACTTTAGCAACTTGCCGACACAGAGCGAAGGAGCAAGCGAATGACCGAACGCAACTACTGGCAACGGATGAGGCGAAAGCAGATGAGCCGGCGGGCGCTGCTGCGCGCGTCGGGTCGCGCCGGCGTCGGCGCGGCAGGATTGGCGCTGGTCGGCTGCGGTGACGATGACGACGACTCGGTCGCTCAGGTCGCACAGTCGCAGCAGCAACAGCAACAAGCGATGCAGCAGCAAGCCGGGCAGCAACAGCAGCAGCAGGCGATGCAGCAGCAAGACCAGCAGCAGGACGCCGATCAGGCGGCTCAGCAAGCCGACCAGCAAGAGACCGTAGCCGACGCTTCGGACGACGAACAGCAAGCGACTCAGGTCAGCACCGAGGGTCAGCCAACCTACGGCGGCACGATGCGCCGTTCCTCAACGATCGAGACGCACGACTACTGGGACCCGCACCGCGGCGTGTTCGGTCCGACCCAGTTCATGCACTCGATGCTCTACAACAACCTGATTCGCTGGAAGAACAAGGAGAAGTCGGAGATGGAGGCGGATATCGCCGCCTTGCCGGAGATCCCCGATCCGACGACCTACATCTTCCAGATCAATCCCCGCGCCGCCTGGCATGACGCCTACCCAACCGAGGGCGGGCGCAACATCACGGCCGAGGACATCGCCGTCAACGTCGATCGCAACATCGCGGGCGTCGACTCGACCGGCGCCGAAGACGGTACCTTCCTGGGCCTGTCGAGCTGGCGCAAGATCGCTTCCCATGAGGCCGTCGACGAGCACACGCTGCTGACCACCTCCGACGGCATCGACTCCACCTACCTGTCGGCCACCTTCCTGCGTCCGTTCGGCTGGATGGCGGCGCCGGAAGCGATCAGGGAGTGGGGTACGGAGTCGGACGTATGGCGCGACGATCCGACGACGCTGCGGGTTGCCGGCTCCGGTCCGTTCATCGCCGAGAGCTACGAGCCGACCGAGGTGTTCGTCGCCAACCGCAACCCCAACTACTGGAAGGACGACCAGTGGGGCCGCCAGCTCCCGTATGTCGACCGGATGGAGTACTACAACCTGTTCGACGAGACGGCGATTGAGACCGCAGTGCGTTCGAAGGAGCTGGACGGCGCCTGGCTCAACATCAGCCGCGTCGAGTCCTTGTTGAACGACTTCCCGCAAATGCAGCGGCACTCGGTCGGCGGCGGATTCACGATCATGATCCGCACCAACTACAACCCCGACTGGCCGGGCGAGGACGGCGAAGGCAACCCCTGGCTCGACCGTCGCCTGGCAGCAGCGTTCCACCTGGCGACCGACCGCTACCTGATGATCGACACGGTCTATCTGGGCTCGGCCAAGCCGTCGGTGCTGGAGGAGATCCCCTGGTTCTCCGAGTTCTATTCGCCGTCGCAGGAGGAAATGACGGAGATTCCGGGCTTCCGCGCGGATCGCGCCAAGGACTTGCAAGAGGCCAACGAGTTGATGGACGCGACCGGCTTCCGCGACACGGGCCGCTCGATCTACCTGTTCGCGCCCGATGTCTGGGAACAGCGGTACCCGGGCATCGTCGAAACGGCGAAGAACATGTACGAGGGGACCATGGGGATCGGCGTCGAGATCAGCATTGACCCGTATACGGTCCTGCTGCAGCGCCTCGTTGACGGCACCTCGACGGGACAGATTCCGTGCTGGACCAATCCGCCGTCGGACCTCGACCCGACCAGCTACTGGCTGAACGGTCGGGTTCCGGGCGCCTCGGCCAACTTCTACAGCTACGAGAACCCGCGCGTGACAGAGATCGCCGAGGAGATGAAAGTCACCCTCGACATCGAGGCCAAGGGCGCGCTCTCCGAAGAGATGGTCCAGCTCCAGCTCGGAATCCATCCGGACTGGGGTTGGGAGTCGCTCTCGCCGGGTCTGGGCGTAATGAATCCGGTCTCGAACGAGGCAGCCTGGCCCTGGTACCACGTGATCGACGACGGCTACCAGTTCGCTCACCAGGGCCACAAGATCGTCGAAGAGCTGTGGCTCGACACCGCGCACGAGGAGTACCCGACCTAGCCGCAGCTTCCTGGCGTTGAACCAGGATCAGGCCCGCGTCGTGCGACGCGGGTCTGCTCTTGGTACTGATTGGCGCAGTGGGTGTTAAATCGCTTACACTCTGCCAATCCGAATCTGAGCGAGACACGAATGGGAGATTCCGGATGAGCGAACGCAACATTTGCATCGCGGGCGTCGCAAGGGAATCAGGCGGCGCGCGCTAATGCCTTGCTTTCGCGACATGGGGCGGCGACTATCGCCCCGCAGCAATCGCGCGGAGAGGATTGGAAATGAATCTGCCGATTGACAACACAAGGCTGCTGGCATTGCTCGCCGTGGCCGCCGGACTCCTCGCTTATGCGCTGGTGGCGGTGCAGCCCGCTCAAGCTGGAGGCACTCCTGGAGTTCCCAGCAGCGATGATTGCTTCGTGCTGGGGTTTGGTGGACTCTGTGGCGGCGGTTCCGCCCCCGGCGGCGGCAATGTCGGAGCTGGCATAGCGATAGCAGACCACCAAGCGCCGCCACCACCGCCGCCGCCAGCGCCAAAGCAGCGAGTTTGTTACTACGAGCCGGTCGCCACAACAAAAGTCACTAGGGCGCCGGTCTCCAATGGAGACGGCACTGTGAGCGTGGTGATCACAGTCACGACTGTCTTCGTCAGCGTCCAAAAGTGCAGTTGGCAGTGATGCCACCGACCGCCGCACTCAGCTGAGCGCCGTTGTGCACATTCCCTTCGAAGGCTTACGCAATACCCCCGCTGTCCAGTGGCCCAGCAGCCTCATAGAGATCGGCTGGGCCGTTGGCGACTTGCCGTTCGTCGAAGTCGGACTCGGCGAGCCTAAGCGCGACGTGACACAGCTGAAGCTCGGTTTGCGGCGTGGCTCGACACCCTCTGACCGCGCTGGCCGCTGACGGCATTCGCAATCAGACTCAAACACGACTACTCGCCAGAGTCGGAGATCATCGAGCAGATGCAGACCACGCTGGACCAGGAAGAGCGCGTCGAGATGTCGCTCAAGGTGCAGCGAATCGGCATGGGCGTTGACCCGGACCACGGCGTCGAAGGCCTTTTCCCCACGTTCGGTGTGATGAACGGCATCTCGCCCGAGATCTGGTGGCCGTATCTGCACCGCGTCGACGACTCAATCCAGCTCGCGCATGCCTCGCACCGACACGACGAGATCTGGCTCGATTCGACGCATCCCCACTACCCGGTGTTGCCGCGTCGCTCGAGCTTGACCACACTTAGACCCGCGCCGCCCGGCGCGGTTCTGGGCTGTGCACGGATTGGCGCATCGGGTGTCAATTCGCTTACACTCTGCGAATCCGAGTCTGAGCGAGACACAGGAGGACATTCCGGATGAGCGAACGCAACTACTGGCAACGGATGCGGCGAGTGTCGAAGAGTCGGCGCGTGCAGGACCGCTCGTCGGGCCGCTCAGCTGTGAGTGACGCACGAATCGCGCCCGTGGGCTGTCGCGACCTTGAGGAGCAGCCGTTGGCCTCTAGGCGAGAGATCCCCAAGACGGTCCTAGCCTTGTTTCTTGTCGCGGCTGGTGTACTGGCCACGGCGGTGATCATGTCGGACGGCTTCGCTGACGACGCACGGTCTGCTGAAGGAGCACTCGTGCAGCAGCCACCAAAGGATGTCCCTAGAGGTCAACCACTGAACAACGGTGCCGTAGGAGGCAAGACTCTCCAGCAGCTCATGATTAATGCCGAGCGTCCTGAGTTAGCCAGCCTCATCAGCTACAACAACCAACAGCAAGAGCTTAGGCCCATCGTTCACACAGGCTTCTCGGAAAGTCGCAGCAGTGGTCACAGAGTGCGGGTTGGTCGGAGTGCATTGGATACATCTGGTACGAACGGACCAATCGCTGTGCCCCCTGGATTAGGCTGGGATCGTGACTCATGGACCGACTTGCTACACGGGTGGCCACAGATTGTGCGTAGGTCAACGTTGGGGATGCGCCACCGCTACGACGAAACCTGGATCGACACCGACCACCCCGAGTACCCGGCCTGAGCCCGTCCACGGTCGCCGGCAGCCGCGAGCTGAGCAGGAACAGCGATGCAGCGATATCTCATCCAACGATTGATCCTGGTCATCCCGACCATCTGGTTGGTCGTCTCGCTGCTGTTCCTGGCCCTGCGCGCGCTGCCCGGCGACTTCGTCACGCGCAAGCTCTCGAACCTGGAGAACCAGGGCGCCGAGCAGCGCGAGTCGGAGATCATCGGCTACATCGAGGTTGAGGACACCACCCACCGCGTAATCACCGGAGACACGCTCGAATCGATCGCCCTCTCGAACGAGACGACGATCTCCGAGTTGCTCGCCCAGAATCCCGACCTCGACACGTCGGAGGACTTGCGGCCGGGCACGAGAATCGTCGTGATTCCGGGCACCCTGCTGGAACAAGTCGCCGTGGCCCAGAAGGTGTCCTTGCCTGAAGAAGCGGATGTGGGCGTTCAGCTCCTGATCGATCGCAACCCGGATACCGACTTCCCGCTCTACCAGGGCAAACCGTTTGCGGAGACAGGATCGATCCTCACGATTCGCACGAGCCAAACGCTGGACGAACTGGCGCACGTTAACCGGATCGAGGCGAGCGACATCCTGGCGGTCAACCCGACCGGCAGCGCGAGCAACCCGGATGGCGAGTTGACCGCACAGACGCAGCTCTTACCCACCGCGTTGGTGGTCGCCGAAGAGGGCGACACGCTGGAAGGCATCGCGGCGGCGTTCAACCGCGACATCGAGACGATGTCAATGGCCAACCGAGGCATCGATCCGTCCGCGGCATTGGAAGCCGGAATTCAGATCCACATCCCCTCGGACAAGATCGTCACACCGACGACCAAGATCACCGAGGCCAACATCCGCAACCGACTGGGCATCGATAAACCGCTGGGACAGCAGTACATCGAGTTCCTCTGGGAGACAGTACGACTCAAGTTCCGTCCCTCGTTCCAGACGCAGGAGGGCTCGCTGGATATCTTCCTGCGCGCGCTGCCGCGCACGTTGCACCTAAACGTGTATGCGTTGGTGGTCGCGCTGGTCATCGCGATCCCGGTTGGCATCCTCTCCGCGATGCGTCAGGACCGGCCGCTCGACTACGCGCTGCGCGGCTTTGCCATCCTGGCGCTGGCCGCGCCGTCCTTCTGGATCGCGACGATGATGATCTTCGTCGTGACCCCGGGCGGCATTTCCGAGGCCGGCATCTGGTCGATTCCGCTGACGTCGGAGGAAGCGAGGTCGGTGTTCACATCGTTCACGGGCGCGTTGGCGCTGTACTCGATTCCGGCGGTCGCCGGTGGGATCGCGGCCGGCGCTGGTTTGATGCGTATCACCCGCTCGGAGTTGCTTGAGGTGCTGCGTCAGGACTACGTCCGTACGGCGTGGTCGAAGGGTCTGCGCGAACGGACCGTGATTCGACGCCACGCGATGCGCAACGCCCTGGTCAACGTCATGAGCGTGCTCGGGCTGCAGATCGCGGCGCTACTGGGCGGCAACATCATCCTTGAGCTGCTGTTCAACATCCCCGGCATCGGCCTGCTGCTAATCCAGCGGATCAACCAGGCCGACCTGCCGGTCGTGCAGACGATGGTGTTCTTCTTCGCCCTGTTCATCATCATCGTCAACATCGTGATCGACATCGCGTACGCGGTGATCGACCCGCGCATTCGCTACACCTAGTCGGGTTGACCGAGGAGACGCACCGTGAGCGACGCTGGTCAGACGACCTCCCGGGAACTGGAAGAGTTCGCGCAGGCGCAGGGGCTCCGTATCGAGGAGCGCACCACGCTTGCGCTGTTGGGCAGGGCCCTGGTCAGTTTCTTCAAGACGAAACCGCTGGGCGCTGCCGGGTTGATGCTCGTCTTCGTCTGGTCGGTGATCGCAATCGGCACGGTCGGTCCCGGCGGCGGCTGGTTGGGGCTGGGTCGGTATGACTCGCAGGAAGTATTCAAAATCGCGAATCAGAACTTCGTCGACGACAAAATGGCCAACGTTCTGGACGGACGATCTGCGGATATCTCCGACGCCGAGCTGCGTACGCTGCTGCTCGACCCCGAGGTCTACGGGGATCTGGCTGCCGAGTCAGGTGTGCTGGATCAGATGCTCGAGTACGTCGAGGGTTTGATCGAGACCGGGACCGTCCTCACGCACTTGCAGGAGCTGGATCCGGCGCAGATCGAGATCAGCAACGGCACCGTCGTCGATGTCGACGATTTGCTCGCCACCGGTACGAACACGCCCCTGACGACATCGTCGCTGCAAGGTCCCTCTGGCAAGCACTGGTTCGGCACCGATCGCGCCGGTCACGACCTCTTCTCGCGCGTGACCGAAGGCGCCCGGTTGTCGCTGTACATCGGTTTCTTCGCCACGCTGATTGGCGTCGTCGCCGGCACAGCGATCGGATTGATCGCCGGCGGCCTGGGCGGCAACATCGACCTCGCCATCAGCCGACTGGTCGATGCCCTGCTCTCCTTCCCGCCGATCGTGCTGCTCTTGCTGCTGCGTTCGGTCACGGAACCCTCGGCACTCTGGGTCACCCTGGCACTCTCCGTGCTTGCTATCGCGCCCGTGCAGCGGATCGTGCGCGGTGCCGTGATCGCGTTGCGCGAGATGCCGTTCGTCGAAGCGGCGCGCACGCTGGGTGCGACCAATGCGCGGATCATGCTCCTGCACATCCTGCCCAACATCGTTGCGCCACTGATCGTGATCTTCTCGATCACCATCGGCGCGTTCATCCTCGCCGAGGCGGCGCTCAGCTTCCTCGGACTGGGCACGCTTGATGTCTCCTGGGGCAAGATGATCGCTGACGGCCGGCAGTTCATCGTCCAGTCGCCCTGGACCTCGCTGTTCGCCGGTCTCGCGTTGACCAGTCTGGTCTTCGGCTTCAACGTCCTCGGCGATGCGCTGCGCGATGTCTTCGACCCGCGCCTGCGGGGCAGCCGCTAGCGGTTGCAGCCGAATCCTCCGGCATCGTAGTGTTCCGGCAAACTTGCGCTAGACTGCCAAGACGAGTGGCGTGTTGACGCGCCGGAAGAAGGAGCGAGCTTCAATGAGTGAACGCAACTATTGGCAGCGGATGCAGCGCAACCGGATGAGCCGGCGTGCGCTGCTGCGCGCATCGGGTCGCGCCGGCGTCGGCGCCGCCGGTCTGGCGCTGGTCGGCTGTGGCGATGATGACGACGACGGTCAGGCAGCCATGCAGGCGCAGCAGCAGGACCAACAGCAGCAGCAGGCGATGCAGCAACAGCAGCAAGCCATGCAGCAGCAACAGCAGCAGGCGATGCAGCAGGAAGAGCAACAGGCCGAACAACAGGCCGTTGCCGCCGCGCAGCAGGAGGAGCAGGAACAGCAGCAGGCCGCGCAGCAGGTGCAGGCGGCCAGCAGCAACCGCTACGGCGGCACCCTGCGCTTCTCGACCCCTGCAGCCACGCACGACTTCTTCGACCCGCATCGCGGCGTGTTCGGCCCCACCCAGTACTGGATGGGGTTCTACATGAACTACATGATCCGCTGGGCCTCCAAGGAGGGCGGGATCATGGAGGAGGACATCACCTCCCTGCCCGAGCTGCCCGACGCTGAGACCTACATCTTCAGCGTTGACCAGGGCGCGCGCTACTGGGACCAGTATCCGACTGAAGGCGGCCGCGAGGTGACCGCCAGCGACATCGTGATCAACTTCGACCGTCAGATCGCAGCGCTGGACGCCGAAGGCAATCCAGACGCGCGATTCCGCGGCCAGGACGCCTTCAAGAAGACCGCCTTCCACGAAGCGGTTGACGAAGCGACCTTTATCGCCCGCACCGACGGTCCCGACGCGACCTACCTCGGCGGTACCATCCTGCGACCGTTCTCCTGGATCACCTCACCCGAGGGCATCCAGGAATTCGGCACCCGCTGGCGCGACGAGACGGCCAACGTCTCGCTCTCGTCCGGGACCGGTCCTTACATTCCGCAGACCTACGACCCCGACATCGGCATCTACCTCGAGCGCAACCCGAGCTACTGGAAGAACGCGGCGGACGGCAGCCAGTTGCCGTTCATGGACGCGGTCGAGTTCGTCAACCTGACCGACGCGACCGCCGTCGACGCCGCCTACCGAGGCAAGGGCATCGACATCGGCGGCTTCCCGCTCTCGGCGGTCCAGGTCGAGGAGCTGACCGGCGACTTCCCCGACCACGAGGTCCGCGAAGGCGCGTTCGGGTTCACAATCGTCACCGTCATGGGCACCTACCAGCCCGGCTGGGAAGGCTCGGACGGATTGGGCAACCCCTACCTCGACCGGCGCTTCGCCTACGCGATGCAGGTCGCGGTTGACCGCGACCTGCTGATCGACGCGGTCTACCTGGGCGCGGCCAAGCCCTCGGCCACCCACTTCTGCCCGTGGTTCTCGACCTACTGGACCATTCCGCCGGAGGAGCTGCGCACGGTTCCGGGCTTCCGCCTCAACCGCGACGAAGACATCGCGCTCTGCCGTGAACTGATCGCCGCCTCCGGTTTCGACACCGACCGCACGGTCACGATTTACATCCCCGACCTCTGGGAGCAGACCTACCCCGGTATCACCGAAACCACCCGCAACATGTACGCCGAGGCGACCGGCATCAACGTCGAGCTGGACATCCAGCCGTACACGGTCATGCAGGACCGCTACGACAACCAGACGTTCCCCGGCCGAGCGCCGACCTGGACCAACCCGCCGGCCGACCTCGACCCGACGGCGCAGTTCACGCTCTCGCTCAAGGTCGGCGGCGCCTCCAACCTGACCCAGTACAACTACGCTCCGACCGAGGAGATTGTGGACGAGATGGCGTTGACGCTGGACACCGAACAGCGCCGCGATCTGGGTCTCAAGGTGCAGCGCATCGGCTTGGGTGTCGACGAAGAGCACGGTCTCGACGGCATCTTCGGTTGGTTCGGTGTGATGAACGGCATCGCGCCGACGATCTGGTGGCCGTACGTCAACCGCCCGGACGACACCTGGCAGTTCGCGCACGACTCCCACAACTTCGACACCGCCTGGGTCGACACCGAGCACCCTGAGTACTCGGCCTAACACCAGGGTTGTCAAGACACACATCGCGCGGCTCCCTCTCCAACCTGGAGGGGGAGCCGCGGCGCAACCCTCGGCGAGTACGCTCGCCGGGGGAGTCCCGCTGCACCAGCAGCATCCTGCTCAGGCAGGACTGACGGAGCCGCATGCAGAAGTACCTGATCCGACGCTTCTTGCTGGTGATCCCCACGCTGTGGCTGGTGATCTCGATCCTCTTCCTCGTCTTGAACGCGCTGCCGGGCGACTACGTCACGATCAAGCTGTCCAACCTTGAAGCTTCGGGCGCGACCAAGATCGAGGCTGAGGTCGTCGGCGAACTCGAGGTGGAACGCACGCTGCATCGCGTGGTCGGCGGCGACACCACCGCCTCGATTGCCGCGCAATACGGCGCCTCGGTCGATGACATCCTGGCCGTCAACCCCAACCTCGAGGCGAACTCCGAACTCCGGCCCGGTTCGACCCTCGTCGTGATCGACGGCCAACTGCTGTCGTCCATAGCGCGGACTTCGCGGTTGTCCCTGCCCGAAGAGAACGAAACGGGCATTGCGCTGCTGCAGGAACGTAACCCGGACGTGGAGTTCGGCACCTTTGCCGGGCAACTGTTCGCGCCCGCAGGCGTCACGCTGACCCTGCGGGAAAGCACGACCTTGCGCGAACTGGCCCAAGTCAACCGCGTCACTCCCGATGACTACATGAATGTCAATCTCGAGGGCACGCCGGCCAATCAGGACGGCTCGCTGACCGTCGATACACCGCTCTTTCCCGGCGACATCTTTATCTCACCCACCCGCGAGATCACCGAAGCGAGCATCAAGAATCAGCTCGGCATCGACAAACCACTGGGGCGGCAGTACGTCGAGTACCTCTGGGACACGATCCGCTTCCAGTTCCGTCCGTCCTTCCAGACCAACGAGCCGTCGATGGACATCTTCCTGCGCTCCTTGCCGCGAACGCTGCACCTCAACGCATACGCGTTGCTCGTGGCGGTCATCGTCGCGTTGCCGGTCGGCATCCTCTCGGCGATGCGGCAGGATCAGGCGTTGGACTACGGTCTGCGCGGATTCGCGATCATGGCGCTCGCCGCTCCTTCCTTCTGGATCGCGACGATGCTGATCTTCGTCGTCTCGCCGGGAGGCATCTTCGAGGGAGGGATCTGGTCAATCCCACTCACGGACGAAGACGCGCGCAGCATTTTCACCTCGGTTGACGGGTTCTTTGCGCTCTACACGATCCCGGCCGTGGCCGGCGGCATCGCAGCCGGCGCAGGCCTGATGCGGATTACGCGTTCCGAGTTGCTCGAAGTGCTGCGCCAGGACTACGTCCGCACGGCATGGTCGAAGGGCCTGCGCGAGCGCGCCGTAATCCGCAGACACGCGTTGCGCAATGCGCTGGTGCCGGTGCTCAGCGTGTTCGGGTTGCAGCTGGCGGCGCTGGTCGGCGGCAACATCATTCTCGAGGTCTTGTTCAACATTCCCGGCGTCGGCCTGATGCTGCTGCAGCGGCTCTACCAGGCCGACATTCCCGTGATCCAGACGGCCGTCTTCTTCCTCGCCCTGTTCGTGATCATCGTCAACATCGTGATCGATATCAGCTACGCGTTGATCGACCCGCGAATCCGCTACACCTAGTCGTTCGCGACTGAATTGGTCAGGTAACTGAGCAGACCATGAGCCAGCAAACCGGCGCCACTGAACAGCTTGACGAGTTCGCCGCGACGCAGGGTTTGCGCGTCGACCAGGCAACCGGCCTGCGGCGCGGGCTGATCGCCTTCAAGGACTTCATGGTGCAGAAACGGCTCGGTGCGGCCGGTGTGATCATCGTCGTGGTCTGGAGCCTGATTGCGATCGGGACCGTGGGCGACGGCGGCGGCTGGTTGGGCATCGGGCGATACGACTCACGCAGCGTGTTCGAGATCGCCTCCGTCAAGTATGCCGACGACAAGCTCGCTAACGCGCTGGACGGCGTCTCCGCCGATGTTTCCGACTCTGAACTCCGCGCCATCGTGAGCGACGCCGCGATCTTTGAACAGCCCGCCGCCGATGTCAACGTGGAAGGCGAGATGGTCGCCTACGCGCTGGAACAGGTTGAGGCTGGGCTCCTGCTCGACACCCTGATCGAAGAGGAGCAGATTGCGATTGAGGACGGCACGATCGTCGACGTTGACCGATTGCTCGCGGCAGGCACGGACAACCCGCTGATTACGGCCTCGCTGCTGGGACCATCGGGCAAGCACTGGTTCGGCACCGATCGCGCCGGTCACGACCTGTTCTCCCGCGTCACCGAGGGAGCGCGGCTGTCGCTGTACATCGGATTCTTCGCGACGCTGATCGGCGTGATCGCCGGCACCGCGACTGGACTGGTCTCGGGCTCCTTCGGCGGCTCGGTCGATCTGATCATCAATCGGGTCCTTGACGCCGTGCAGAGCTTCCCGCCGATCGCATTCCTCCTGCTGATCGCTTCCATTACCGACCCGTCGGCGCTGTGGGTCACACTCTCGCTCTCGGTGCTCGGCATCGCGCCGACCAACCGGATTGTGCGTGGCAGTGTGATCCAGATCCGCGAGATGCCGTACGTCGAGGCGGCTCGAACGATCGGCGCGACCTCAACCCGAATCATGGGATTCCACATCCTGCCCAACATCTTCGCGCCGCTGATCGTAATCTTCTCGATCACCATCGGTGCGTTCATCCTGGCCGAAGCGGCGCTCAGCTTCCTCGGACTGGGCACACTCGACGTCTCCTGGGGCAAGATGATCGCCGACGGCCGGCAGTTCATCGTCTACTCGCCCTGGACATCCCTGTGGGCGGGACTGGCCTTGACCTCCCTGGTGTTCGGCTTCAACGTGCTCGGCGATGCGCTGCGCGATGTGCTCGATCCCAGGCTGCGAGGCAGCCGCTAGGTTGCGCGCGTGGGAATCTCCGCCGGTGATCGGCGCAAACTGCTTTCGCGCGTCGGCTTGGCGCTGGTCTCGCTCTGGGTGGCGCTCTCGATCATCTTCCTGCTGACCAAGGTCGCACCAAGTGACGAGCTGGTGCTCAGGCTCTCAAATCTGGAAAATCAGGGTTCAGAGCAACGGGTTGTGGAGGTCGTCGGGCAGGTAACGGCTCAGGCCACGATAAGGAACCATCCCGCCGGATCGACCCTCCCCGAGATCGCCGAAGGCGAGGGCCTGAGCCTCACCCATCTGTCCTCTCTCAATCCACAGATCGACCCGAGGCAGCCGCTCTTGCGAGGCACGGTGATTGTGCTGCTCGACGGCGAATGGCTGGACGAACTGGTTGTCTGGAATCGGCTGGTCCTGCCGGAAGACGCCGCCGAAGGTGTCGAGCTGCTGAAGCAGCGGAACCCCGGCATCACCTTCCCCGCGTACCGTGGGCGCGAGTACGCGCCTGAGGGGACGACCTTGACGCTGCACCGTGGCGTCAGCCTCGCCGAGTTCGCGCGGGTCCGGCGAATCACAGTCGAGGACATCCTGGCAGTCAATCCTAGCCAGAGCGCCGGTAACCCTGATGGCCGCCTGAGCGCCGACGCGATCTTGCAACATGGAGACCGGATCATCCTGCCGCTCACTGCGATGACGGAAGCCAACATCCGCCATCGTTTGGGCTTCGACCGCTCAGTCGGCCGACAGTACGCAGCATTCCTCTGGGATGCGGTCCGACTCGACTTCGACAGGTCATTCCAGACCCAGGAGAGCGCGCTTGCCCTTGTCGGTTCTCGGCTCGCACCAACGGTGCAACTCAATCTCTTTGCGCTGATCGTGGCGCTCGCAATTGGGGTGCCGCTCGGGCTGCTGGCCACGGGAGTCCGCGGCCTGCGGAGCGCTCGGTTCGGACGAATACTGTCTGCGCTGGCGCTCGCGGCGCCGTCGTTCTGGCTTGCGATGCTGTCTATTGCGGCGGTGACGCCGGAGGGACTGTTCGACGGCGGCCTCTGGAGCATTCCGCTGACCGATCCCGACGCGCGCAACATCACCGACTCGCCCTCGCAGTTCTTCAAGCTCTACAGCATCCCCGCGCTGTCGGGCGGACTGCTCCTGGCCGGGCTATTCGCGACAGGGATCCATCGGCACGTTTCGGCCATTAACAGCAAAGGGCGTCGCCTCTCGACGATCCGGGCAATGATCGACTCGCTGCGCCTGTATCTGCCGGCCTTCGTCGGCATGAACATGCTGCTGGAGTTGATCTTCAATCTTCAAGGCCTGGGCTTGCTCCTGATCCAACGAATCAACCAGGCCGACCTGCCGGTCATCGTCGCCGTCGCCTCCGTGACGGCGTTGTTCCTGGTCTGGTCGTTCCTGATGCTCGACGGCGCCCGCGTGCTGCTTGAGAGACCGGAGCGGACGGCATGACCGCCAGGCTGCGCCGCTGTTGGCTGCTTGCGCGTCGCGAGCCGATCGGTTCGCTGGGCCTGATCGTGCTGCTCTTCTGGTCGGTGATCGCGATCGGCGCCATCGGCTCCGGCGCCGGCTGGTTGGGCGTCGCTCGGTACGATCGCTCGACCGTGTTCCAGGAACTCAACCCTGACTTCGTCTACTACCGCGTCTCGCTGGCATTGGACGGCGCGCCGTCGGATCTGCCCGGGCAGGAGTTAAGCGAGCTGCTCGGCGAACCCGAGGTCTACGGCGGTTTCGCCGACGCCGCCGATGCGCAAGACCTGATCCAGGAATTCGTCCAGCCACTGATCGAGAACGAAACATTGCTCCCCCTGCTGACGGACGGCCGGCAGCCATGGATCGAGATTGTGGACGGGGTCTTCCGCGAGTCCGAGACCGGGCTGATCCGCGACAACAACCGGCCCCTGATGCCCGCCGCACTCAAGCCCCCGTCCTGGAATCACTGGTTTGGCACCGATCGGGTGGGACACGACATCTACGCGGCGGTCGCCGACTCGGCCTGGCAAGGCTGGCTGATCGGATTCCTGGCGGCGCTGCTGGGGGCTGTCGGCGGAGTGATCGTTGCGGCGCTCGGGAGTCTTCTGGCATCGACCCGAGCCGGCCCCGCTGCGCGCTCCGTGATCAAGAGCTTGCTGGACGGTCTGGCCGCCTTGCCGCCGCTGGTCCTGTTGTTGTTGGTGCTGTTGGGCAACACGGTGAGCACCTGGGCGCTGGCACTGCCGCTGGCCGCAATCGCCTTGCCGTTGGTCTGGCGAGAGCTGCACGAGGAGGATTCATGCATTGCGCTGAATCGCTCACGATCGTGGAGTGTGCGGACTCTGGCAGCGTCGCTGATTCGGGTGTTCCGCGACGTCATGATCCTCGCCCTGCTGTTCGAAGCGGCGCTGAGCTTCCTCGGACTCGGGCAGTCGCCCGGCGGTTGGGGCTACCTGATCGCCGTGGGTCGCGGATGGGTCCTCTCCGCCCCCTGGATGACGCTCATCTGCGGTCTGGCCTTGACCTCTCTGCTCCTGGCCGTCTACGCCTTCGGCAGCGGGTTGCGCAACCTCCTGACTCCCCCAGCAACAATCAAGCAAGCGAGCAAGTCTCCGACCGACTCACCGGAGCTCCCGGCCGCCCGGGTCGAACGGACAGACGAGTTCGAACCAGTTTGAGGGTCGGACACCGTTTCAGTTCGCTACATTCAACTGCGACGTTCACGCTGTAGCTGCAACGCTCTGGAGGGCCACAATGGCTGATCTATCCGGCAAGGTCGCGTTTGTCACCGGTTCGGGCAGTGGGATTGGACAGGGCACGGCACTGCGCTTGGCCCGCGATGGCGCAGATATCTGCATCGCCGAGATTGACCTCGAGGGCGCGGAAGAGACCGCCTCGATGGTGCGGGAGTTTGGGCGGTCTGCTCAGGTCGTTCGCTGCAACGTCGCCTCGAAGGAGCAGATCCAGAACGCTGCAGACGCCTGCGTCGACGAGCTGGGCAGCCTCGACATCGCCGTAGCCAACGCCGGTATTGGGCGCGGCGGCTCGGTGCTGGAGATGGAACTCAAGGACTGGCAGGATCAGGTCGACATCAACCTGACCGGCGTGTTCCTGACCGTGCAGGCGGCGGCGCAGCGAATGGTCGAAGCCGGCAACGGTGGGCGCATCGTCTGCATCTCCTCGTTGGCGGCGCTCAGCACCAACGCGCTGATGTGGAGCTACTCGGCGACCAAGGCCGGCGTCGCGATGATGGTCCGCGGCTGGGCTGCCGACCTCGGTCCGCACGGCATCAACATTAACGCGATCGGACCCGGCGTGATCGACACGCCGCTCGCGCACGGGCTAGCCGGCGACGAAGGCGGACCGATTCGCACGGCTCTCGAGGCGTCGACTCCGCTCGGCCGCGAGGGCCGGCCGTCGGACATTGCCGGACTGATCTCGTTTCTGGTTGGTCCCGATGCCGACTTCATGACCGGCAGCTACCTGCTGATGGACGGCGGCATTCGCAACTCCCTTGGCGGCCGGCTGATGGAGGACCCGGAGTCGGAGATTGGCCAGGAGCGGGCGCGCCACATGCAGGCCAGCATGGACCGCACGGCTCGGCTGCAACCGCTAATCGATCAGCGCTAGGGGAACCACTTGAGCGACGCACCCGAGCCCACGGAGCACGCCGTCAATGTCACGATTGAGCCGTGGCTCTGAGATGTGCTGGTCAGTTGTGCCGATGGTCGGGCGTGGCGGTCGGGTAGGATTGCTCTATACGCGAATCTCTATCCGCGCATTGCTCCTGCACCGATAGTTCTGAGACAGAAAGGTCCGACACGTGACTGAACTTTCAATCAGCGACCAGATAGTACTGCTCGGCCTCGGGGAGGACGGCGTGCTCGAGCGACCCTACGACGGGCGCCTGGACTACGCCATCGCGGGCGCGTCGCTGCTGGACCTGTCCTTCCAGAATCGGATCGACACCGACCCGAATCGTCTCTTCATTATCAGCGCCGATGCCACCAACAATCCGCTGCTCGACAGCGTGCTGCACCAGATCAACTCCGGCCCGCCGAATCAGCCGATCTCGTACTGGATCTCCGAGATTGCGCGCTACGCCCTCGTGCTGAGGCAGCAGGTGATCGAAGACCTGCTCGATCGCAACGTGATTCACCGCGAGGCCGGACGCCGCCTGATCGTGCTCAAGTCGGAGAAGTTCCCGCCCACCGATCCGCAGGTGGTCCGCGATGTCCAGCGCAAGCTGATCGACACGCTGCTCTCGGACGAGATTCCCGACCCGGAGACGGTCGCCCTGATCGGTCTCGCGCGGGCCAGCAGGCTGCTCGAACTGCTGCTGCCGCGCGAGTACCTCGACCGGGTGGAACCCCGCATCGAACAGCTCGCGCGGATGGACCTGATCGGCATGAGCGTCAACCGTACGCTTGACGAGATCCAGGCCGCAGTCGCGCTGGCCGTGCCGGGACTCTAGTCCGCCGGTTCTCGCCTCCTTCTGTTCGGTTCCCGCCGCGCGTCGGGACCGAGCGTCGTTTCGCGCGCATAAGCCGCCCATAGAATGAACGATGCCGGGCACGACTGAACGTATTCCCGACGGGAGCCGACGATGGACTGGCGCGACTCACCCGAACAGGCAGCCTTCCGCAACGAGGTTTCGACGCTGATCGATCAGCGCCTGCCTCAGCGCTACCGCGATTTCGCGGCGCGTGGCTCGATGCCCGAGCGAGCCTGGGAGAACGATCGCAAGTCCGACGATCCAGCGGCGCTGCAGGCGGCGATCGACTGGCACGGTGCGCTGGCCGAGCGGCACTGGGTGGCTCCGCACTGGCCAACCGAGTACGGCGGCGGCGGGCTCTCGTCGATGGAGCAGTTCATCTTCAATCAAGAGCTGGCCGAGGCCGGCGCGCCGGGCGTCGGCGGTTCGGGCGTGAACATGCTCGGACCGACCTTGATCGTGCATGGTTCTGAGGAGCAGAAGGAGAAGTACCTGCCGCCGATTCTCGGCGCCGAGGTGACCTGGGCGCAGGGCTACAGCGAGCCCGGTTCCGGCTCCGATCTGGCTTCGCTGACCACACGAGCCGTGCGCGACGGCGACGACTTCATCATCAACGGGCAGAAGATCTGGACCTCGGCGGCGCACACGGCCGACGCGATGTTCGCGCTGGTCCGCACCGACCCCGACGCGCCCAAGCACCGCGGCATCTCCTTCGTCATGATCGACGACATCAAGACGCCGGGTATCACGGTGCGTCCGCTGATCAACATCAACGGCGACCACTACTTCAACGAGGTGTTTTTCGAGGATGTCCGGATTCCGGCCAGCAATCTGGTCGGAGAGCTGAATCGGGGTTGGTACGTGGGGATGACGCTGCTCGACTTCGAACGCTCGAACATCGGCGGGGCGGTCGCGGCGCGGCGCCAGTTGCGGCAACTGATCACGCATATCCAGAACAACGACCAGGGCGCTCGTGAGCGGGTGACGCCCGAGCTGCGGCAGGAAATCGTCGATCGCTGGGTCGAGACGGAGACCCTCTACCAGTTCAGTTTCCGCATCATCTCGATGCAGTCGGCTGGGTTGGTGCCGAACCACGAAGCCTCGACGGCCAAGCTGTTCGCCTCTGAGTTGAGTCAACGGCTGGCACTGACCGCCACCAAGGTCTTTGGACTGCACGCGCAGACCTGGAGCGACTCCCCGCCGGCCAGCACCTTCACACGCAACTACGTCGGCATGGTCCCGGCCACGATCCGCGGGGGCACCAGCGAGGTGCAGCGGAACGTGATCGCGACCAGAGGCCTCGGCCTGCCTCGGGCCTAGCTCGACCAGTCCACGTCCGCCAGAGCGCTTGCGGCAGCAACGAGCAACCCCTGAGACACGACGAATCCGGACTCCCCAATGACCAGCGATGCACACCTCCTTGATGGCTTGCGGGTGATCGAGATTGGCGACGAAGTCTCGGCTTATGCGGGGAAGTTGCTGGCCGGGCTTGGCGCGGACGTCATCAAGGTAGAGCCGCCGGAAGGTTGCTCGACTCGGCAGATTGGCCCCTTCTACGAGGATGAGCCGGGACCTGAGCGGTCGTTGTTCTGGTGGCATTACAGCATCGGCAAGCGCTCGGTGACGCTGGATCTCACCGACTCCCAGGGACAGGCGACCCTGCTGCAACTTCTGGCGGCCGCCGACCTGTTCCTTGATGCTCGTCCGAAGCGCGATGTCGACCAACTTGGACCCGGCGAGGACGCCGTCCGCGAAGCCAATCCGAACATCGTGATTGCGCGCATGTCGCCGTTTGGCGACTCGGGTCCGTGGGCCGGCTATCGGGGGTCGGACCTGGTGCATCTGGCGCTGGGCGGGCCAATGATGAACTGCGGCTACGATCCGCAGCCCGACGGGACCTACGACACTCCGCCGATTGCGCCGCAGATGTGGCAGGCGTACCACATCGCCGGCGAACTGACCGTGATGAACGCGATTGGCGCGTTGATCGATCGAGGACGCTCAGGCCGGGCGCAGACGCTGCATACGGCGGTCCACGACGCGGTGGCCAAGAACACTGAGCTTGACCTGATGAGCTGGGTCTATCGACGGGCGCGGTTCTTCCGCCAAACCTGCCGACACGCCTCGGAGCAGGTCTCGCCGCTGCCGATGATCGGGCCGACCAAGGACGGCCGCTGGGTAATGGCGCTGCCGCGCGGTCGCTCGCAGTCGTTGATCGACTTCCTCGACCGCTATGACATGGCAGCGGACCTCAAGGAGACGCCGCCGGAAATGGGCGGCGCGGGCACTCGGTCTCGGGGCGAGACAGCGGCGCACTTGCAGGAGGTGTCGCAGCGGCTGATTCGCAAGTTCCGCTTTGAAGACGTGCCCTGGCGAGATGCGCAGGACCTGGGCCACCTCTGGGCGCCGCTGCGCAAGCCGCACGAGAACGCGCTCGATCCGCACTGGTGGGAGCGGGGCAGCTTCGCCAGGGTTGCGCATCCCGAACATGAGGTGGAGTTCGTCTACACCTCGAGCAAGTGGGTGTCGTCGGAGACGTCGTGGAAGGTGGGACCTCGGGCGCCGCTGCTTGGCGAGCACACAGACGAGGTTCTTGCGGAGATCGCGAAGGTTCCATCGGCGGCGACGCCACCTCTGGTTGTGCATTCGACCAACGGGACGAACGGACCGCAAGGCGCGCTCTCGAGATGGGGGACGGCGTTTCCGCTGGAGGGCGTTCGGATTCTTGATTTCACCTGGTGGCTGGCCTCGGGCGGAGCGCCGCGATTCCTCTCGGCGCTGGGGGCGGAGGACATCAAGGTCGAGTGGCACCAGAACATGGACCTGCGGGTCGGCATGGCGCAGTTCCCACAGGGCGGCAAGGCAGCGCGGCAGGAGTTGGGCGTTGGCGATGCGCCGCTGCCGCCGGACAACTCGACGATCAACCGATCCGGTCAGTTCAACGACTTCCATGCAGGGCATCGCGGGCTCTCGCTCAACCTGCGCGATCCGCGCGGGCTGGAGATTGCCAAGCGGCTCGTTGCGGTGTCGGACATCGTGGCCGAGGGCTTCTCACCGGGCGTGATGGAACGCTGGGGACTAGGCTACGAGGTGATGAAGGAGATCAAGCCCGACATCATCTATCTGTCTCAGTCGGGCATGGGCCAGGTCGGGGTCTATGGCCGCTACCGGACGGTTGGACCGATTGCGGCGTCGTTCGGCGCGGTTTCGGAACTGTCGGGATTGCCGGAGCCATACGCGCCCGCCGGGTGGGGCTACAGCTACCTCGACTGGTTCGGCGCATACAACCTCGCCAACGCGATGATGGCGGCGCTGTACTACCGCGACCGGACCGGTAAGGGTCAGTGGATCGACTCCTCACAGGTTGACGCGGGTATCTATCTGAACGGCACGTCGGTCCTCGAGTGGTCGGCCAACGGGACGATCTGGCAGCGCTACGGCAACCGCTCGCCGTACAAGCCAGCCGCACCGCATGGCGCGTACCGATGCCGCGACGACATCGAGTCCAGCGACCGCTGGATCGCCTTCGCCTGTTTCGACGAGTCCGACTGGCAGTCGCTATGCCAGGTCATGGGCGATCCGGAGTGGGCCGCCGGCGACCGCTTCGCGACGCTCGCCGACCGACTCGCTCACCAGGATGAGTTGGACGAGCGAATCACCGAGTGGACCCGCCAGCACGACCGCTGGGAACTGATGACCCGGTTGCAAGAGCTTGGCATCGCCGCCGGAGTCTGCCAGGACGCCCAGGATCGGCTCGAGGCTGACCCCC
>JAJDWB010000017.1 GCA_022825855.1 Dehalococcoidia bacterium | reverse complement strand
CCGTCCGCAGTTTTACATTCGCACGACGGATGTGACGGGTGAGATTGGCTTGCCGGAGGGCATTGAGATGGCGATGCCGGGGGACAACGTGCAGATGTCGGTGCGGCTGATCTCGCCGATTGCGCTGGAGGAGGGTCTGCGTTTTGCGATACGTGAGGGCGGCCGCACGGTGGGCGCCGGCGCCGTCACCTCGATCGTCGAGTAGCGACGAGTGACTCAGACATAGCGCCGGAGTCGCGATTCGTGCGATGATGGTTCTATTCGCCCGACGGGCGAGGAAGGGAGCTGGCCATGGCGAAGGGTGACCGCGTGTTCATCACGATGCGCTGCCGCGAGTGCCAGTCGCACACGTACCACACGACCAAGAACCGTCGGAACAACGCCGACCGGCTGGCCTTGACCAAGTACTGTCCGCAGTGCCGCGGGCGGCGTGAGTACCGGGAGACTCGGTGATCCGTGGCCAGAACGCGAGACAATCGTCGCCGGCGAGGACGCAGGAGCGGCCAACCGCGAGCCGCGGCCACGCCGCGCCCGACCCGATCGAGCGCGTCGCGCAGCGAACCGGCGGCCGAGCCGGTTGAGTCCGGCGCCGCAGCCGAATCGGGTACAGGCGCGAGCGAAGCCCCATCGCTGCCGGCGCGGCCAAGACGTGAGATTGCATCGTCGCGGCCGACGACCGCCGATGCGCCGCGGGTCCAGAGCCTGTTCTACCGGCTGACGCACCCGCGGGCGATCATGGCGATCATCGACGAGTTGCGCCGCGTGGTCTGGCCATCGAGGCAGGAAACGGCGAACCTGACGGTGGTGGTGCTGGTGGTCGCGATTGCGGTGGGCATCTTCCTGGGCGTGATTGACTTCGGCTTGAATCGAGTCGTCGAGGAAACGCTGATTCCCTGATGACGACTTCACAAGACACACCAGACACGTCGCAGAGCGGTTCCGGCTTCGACCGCCGCGAGATGACGGCGGCCGAACGGGAGCTGCAGGAGGTCCTGGCGGCGGCTCGGACGCTGGGGATCGAGACCGAGGCGGAGACGGAGGAGCCAGACTTCGACGCGACGGCGGCGGAGGCGCTGGTCGAGCTTGGCCTCGACCGGCCGGTTGAAGAAGCGCCGACGCCGATCCCGACCTTCCTGCGCGGCGAGGAGGCGGACGAGGAACAGGACGAGGCGGAGGTCTCACTGGAGGGCATCCAGGAGCACGACGCGGCCTGGTTCGCGATCAACACCTACACCGGTCACGAGAACCGGGTGATGGAAGCGCTGGACCAGCGGATCCGCAACATGGATGTCGAGGATCAGTTCGTGGAGCTGTCGCCGGAGCGGGCGGGCAAGCCGAAGAAGGGCGCGGCGGAAAAACGCTATGTGCTGGTGCCGACCCAGCAGGAAGTCGAGATTCGCGGCGGCAAGCGGAGAGAGGTGGAGCGCAAGCTGCTGCCCGGCTACGTGCTGCTGCAGATCCGCCTGCACCAGGGCACTGGGCAGCCGTCGGACGAGTCCTGGCACGTGGTCAACGGCACCGCCGGCGTGACCGGATTCGTGGGTACGCGGGAAGAACTGCGAGACCGGGCGATCCCGCTGCCGCCGGCAGAGATCGCCAAGATCATCGGCCAGACCCAGGTCGAGGAGCCGCGCGTGCGCGTGGGCTTCGCGGTGGGGGACTCGGTGCGGCTGACCGACGGCCCGTTCCTCGACATGGTGGCCGAGGTCGAGGAGATCAACGTGGAGAAGGGCAAGGTCCGCGTGCGGATCTCGATGTTCGGCCGCGAGACGCCCCTGGAGCTGGACTTCGATCAAGTGGAGAAGCAGTAGGCTGACCACTTGTGCGTTGAACGCGACGACTGAGCGCGGCAAATCAGCGTCGGGCCGAACGGATCGGCCGGCGACGTAGGGAGACGGTTGGATGGCGAAGCGAGTGCGAGCAGTGTTGACGCTGCAACTGGAGGCGGGCAAGGCCAGTCCTGCGCCGCCGGTGGGCCCGGCGCTGGGTCAGCACGGCGTGGGCATCATGGAGTTCGTCAAGAGCTACAACGAGCGCACGGCATCGAGCGCGGGCGAGCTGATCCCGGCGCAGATCACGATCTACGAGGATCGGTCGTTCAGCTTCGAGCTGCGGACGCCGCCGGCCTCGGACCTGATTCGCCGAGCGGCGGGTCTGGAGAAGGGCGCGTCGGAACCGCGGCGTGAGGTTGCGGGGTCGATCACCTCGGACCAGGTGCGGACGATCGCCGAGCAGAAGATGCAAGACCTGAACGCGAACGACATTGAAGCGGCGATGCGCATGGTCGCCGGCACGGCGCGTTCGATGGGCGTGGAAGTCGAGGGTTAGCCATGCCGAAGCGAGGCAAGCGCTATCGCACAGCGCTGGAGTTGTACAACAAGGAGCAGCACTATCCGCCGGCCGAGGCGGTGGCGCTGGTCAAGCAGATGGCGACGGCGAAGTTCGATGAGACGATCGAGCTGCACATCCGCACGGGACTCGACGTGCGCCACGCCGATCAGCAGTTGCGCGGCACGGCGCGGCTGCCGCACGGGCTGGGCAAAGAGGTCCGGGTGGCCGTGTTTGCCGAAGGGGACGCCGCGTCGGCCGCAACGGAGGCGGGAGCCGAAGTCGTGGGCGCCGACGATTTGATCGAGCGGGTGCAGGACGGATTCACGGACTTCGACGTGGCCGTCGCGCAGCGCGAGCTGATGGGCAAGGTCGGCCGGCTGGGCCGGGTACTGGGTCCGCGCGGGTTGATGCCGAATCCGCGCGCGGGCACGGTGGTGGATCGCAACGACATCGCGAAGGCGGTCGGCGAGGCGAAAGCGGGACGCGTGGAGTTCCGCACCGATCGCGAGGCCTCGGTGCATGTGCCGCTGGGCAAGGCGAGCTTCGGCGAGGATCAGTTGCTCGACAACCTGACGACGATGGTCTCGGAGATCGTCAAGGCCAGGCCGTCGGGTTCGAAGGGCAGCTACCTGCGATCCCTGAGCATTACTTCGACGATGGGTCCCGGCGTCAAGCTGGAGCAGCAGTCGGCGATCGCGCTGAAGGCGGATTAGCCGCCCGGCGCAGCGTGGTCGTCCGGGCGTTGTCCGGGCGGCAGACGTAGAGACAGGACTTGGCATAGGCTGAGAACGGAACAGGCAGACATTTGCCGCCCGAGACCGCCGGCGGACTCCGCGGAGTCCTGAAACGACCGGCGCAGGCAGCAGCCGAAGATGGGTCCGCCCGAGCGCGGATGTCCGAGTGGTTGCAGGTCTGGTGGTCGAGCGGGACGAGGCGGCGGAAGCGACAGACTTGCGAGGGCGTATGGCGACTGAACGTAAACGGGAACAGGTCGCGCTGCTGGAGGAGCGCCTGGGCCGCGCGTCGATCACGATTGGGATCGACTATCGCGGTCTGAGCGTGAAGGACATGCAGCAACTGCGGCGCGGTCTGCGCGCGGAAGCGCCGGAGACCGAGTTGCGGGTGATCAAGAACACGCTCTGGCGGCGCGCCGCCGAGGGCGCGGGCGAACCGGGCGCGGCCGAGCTGGCCGAAGAGGCGACGGCGTTGCTGTTCGGCTTCGGCGATCTGACTGAAGCGCCGAGGGCGCTGCAGAAGTACGCGCGCGAGGCCCGGCTGGAGCTGCCGATCCACGGCGTCTACGTGGAGGGTCAGTTGCAGGACGGCTCGCAGGTGTCGGCGCTGGCCGATGTGCCGAGCCGGCCCGAGCTGATGGCCAAGGTCGCGGGCGGTCTGAACAGCCCGGTGGCCGGACTGGCCGGCGTGCTGAGCGCGGTCTTCCGCGACGTCGCGGCGATCGTCGAGGCGCGTGCGGAACAACTGGAGTCGGCGGACGCCGGCGCGGAATAGCGAGCATCTCACCGGCGGCTGGCCGGTGTACGAGCGGCCCAGCGGGCCGGGATTGAGTGGAGACAGACATGTCGAAGGTAGACGAAGCGTTTGATCTGATCAGCGCGATGACGATTCTCGAGGCGCGCGACCTGGTCAAGCGGATCGAGGAAGAGTTCGGCGTCACGGCGGCCGCGCCGGTCGCGGTGGCGGCGCCCGGCGCGAACGGCGCGGCGGCGACGGAGGAAGCGGCCGAAGAGCAGACCGAGTTCGACGTGGTCCTGTCGGCCTTCGGCGACAAGAAGATCAACGTGATCAAGGCGGTCCGCACGGTGACCGATCTGGGCCTGCGCGAGGCGAAGGAATTTGTCGAGGCGGTGCCGCAGACGGTCAAGGAAGGCGTGACCCAGGAAGAGGCCGACGCGATCAAGGTGGCGCTGGAAGAGGCTGGCGGGACCGTCGAGATCAAGTAGCCGACTGGTCGCAGCTCGTTCCTTGACTCGGTCGATCGCGCGGGTCGGCGCGGTGCGTGGGCATGGTGCCGCGGCTCAGGATGCGCGGATTGTGCGCTATTGTTAACGCGCTTTACGGGTTCGCGGCGATTCGGAGGCCTCGCGGAATCGCTGTATGATCCGTATCCGGGGGCTGCGATGGCGCTTGACAACCCGGTGCTTCCAGAAGGTCTACCGCAGTTCCGGCGAAGCTCGCGGTTGTTCGAGTTGTGTGTGGTGGTGGCGATGACCGTGGCGGTGGTCGCCGTGGCGGCGGTCTGGGGGCAGGCGTCCGATTCGGACCAGACGGTATCGCAGGGATCTGCAGGGCCGGCGGTGTTTCCGGAGTCGGCCGGAGTCGAGTTGTCGAGCGACGCGCCCGTGATTGCGTCTGCGACGGTCAGGCAACAGGCTGCGCCGCTCGCGAATATGGAACCGGCGCCGACCGTCGCAACAGAGACGGGCATCAACCCGGAGATTGCGATTCCTGCGCAGACCGGGATCGTACCGGGACAGCCGGATCCGCCGGCGCCGTCGATTCCGGCGTCGTTTGAGCGCTACCAGGTTCAACGGGGGGAGTCGCTGTTCTCGATCGCGGGCGCGCACGGCGTGTCGGTGGAGGAACTGCTGAGTTGGAACTGGCAACTGGACGCCGATTCGGTGTTGATTCGGGGAGAGTGGCTCTGGATTCCGCAATGGAGTCTCTCCAGCGTCGCGGATGAGTCCGCGGGAGCGGCGGAGGATGGGAAGAGCGGTCGTGGCGGAGGGTAGATTCCAGGACTGGCATAGCAGCCAGGAGCCGGACGAGCAGCGAGCTCGTCGGTCGCTGTTGCGCTCGATCGCGATCTGGACGCCTGCGTTTGGCTTGCTGACGGTGGGTGCGGTCTACATGATGGTCGAGGCCCTGAACGGTAACAGCGGCTCCTGGTTCGGGTTCTCGCTGTTCGCGCTGATTGGCATCCTGTCGGGATTCTCGGCGCTGTCCGCGTTTCGCGACTGGTTCTCGGAACCGGTCGAGACGACCGGACGGGTGGGTCGCAAGTGGCGCAAGTTCGACTTGTTGATCTTCTTCCGCGCGCATTACGTGCTGGTCTCGAAGCGGGTGTTCCGGGTGCCACGACTGATTTTCGAGGAGATGCCGGAGTCGGGCGGCTGGGTCTACCTGTTGCACTTTCCGCACACCAATGCGCTGGTGGCCTGGCGGCCGCTGGGTGAGGATGAGGCGCTGATCGCAGACGGCCAGGGCGACCGACAAGAGCCGGAAGCGGACGATGCCTGGGAACAGCGTCGGCGGGAGCGTGAGGCGGAGGCGGCGCAGGCTCGGGAGCGGGTGGAGCTGCCGAGCTTCGGCGACCAGCGCGACGATTCGTGACGAGCCGTCAGATGCGCGACCACGAGGCCGAGTTGAGGGCGGCCTGGGCGGCGGAGGACTCGGGGGAGTCAACGCCGACCACTCAGACGGCGGAGCCGCAGACCGCAACCGAGCAGGGACGCCCGAGCGGCACGATCAAGGACATGGATCCCGCTGATCGTCCGAGAGAGCGGTTGATCCGGCTGGGCGCGGATGCGCTCTCCAACGCGGAACTGGTGGCCATCCTGCTCAGTTCTGGCCGGAAGGGCGAGAACGTGCTGGAGATCTCGCGCGGTCTGCTGGCAGAGCGCGGGTTAGTGGGTTTGCTGCGTTCCGATATCAAGGAGTTGATGCGCGTGACCACGCTGGGTGAGGCGAAGGTGACGCGGATCAAGGCGGCGGTCGAGCTGGCGGCGCGCGGTTTGGCCGACGACGAGTGGCCGGCGCGGGTCCCGTTCCAGACGTCGAAGCAGGTGTTCGACCGCTATCGCGGGCTGTTGGGCGATCTGACCCACGAAGAGGTCTGGGTGCTGGTGCTGGATCAACAGCACTGCCTGATCCGGGAGGAGCGGTTGTACAAGGGGACGGTGCATGGCGTGACGGTCCGGGTCTCGGAGATGCTACGCCCGGTGATCATGCACCAGGGCCCGGCGATGATCGTGGTGCACAACCATCCGTCCGGGTCGCCGGCGCCGTCGCGGGCGGACGTCAAACTGACGGCCGAGTTGACCGCCGGGGCTGAGATGATGGGCATCGATTTGCTCGATCACGTGATCGTCTCGCGCTCGCAGTTTGCTTCGTTGGCGGAATTGGGCTTGATGGGCTCGGCCTCGGGCGCGGGGGACGGGGCCAACGGCTCCGGCTGAGGATCGGCGTGGCGCGGACGGCTGTGTAGAGTGATTTCGTGTCGGAGTCGTCGCTGATCCTGGGGCTCAACATTCTCGACCTGGTCATCATTGCGCTGGCCGTGGGGATCGGCGTGTGGGGCTGGCGATTGGGCATTCTGCGGGCGAGCGTGGCGTTGCTCGCCGTCGTGCTGGGCGTCTTCCTGGCCGGGATCTATCACGAGCGGGTGTTTGCGGACCTGGCGATCTCGGAGTCGCCGTCGGGGACGATGCGGGCGGCCAGTTTCTTCGTCATTCTCGCGCTGGTCAGCGTGGGCGGGTATGTGGTCGGCACCTTCCTGCGCGGTCTGGCCTCGCTGCTGTTGCTGGGCTGGGCGGATCGGGCCGCGGGCGGGCTGTTCGGCGTGCTGTTTGGATTGCTGCTGATCCAGGCCGCGATTGCGATCGTCGTGCTGGCCGGGCTGGACGATGCGGACGGCGTGGTGGGCCACTCGGCGATCGGCTGGACGATGCTGGAGAACGTGCCCGTGGTGCGCGCGCTGCTGCCGGGAGAGTTCGACACGGCGATCCAGGGCTTTGTGGCGGAGGTGGAGGAGTGGCGTTCGGCCGTGGACGGCGCGAACAGTGCGCTGGGCGGCGGCTGAGGCGCGCCTGTCGTCGTTCGGTTCAGCGAGACCGGGCGGGAGCGGCATTCGTCGCGGACGGTGGTACGATCACTGCGGTGTGATGACGGTTCTGAACAAGTCGGTGCTGGTGCTGAATCAGAACTACGAGCCGTTGCACGTCTGCAACGTGCGCCGGGCTGTGGTGTTGGTGTCGCGGGGCAAGGCTGAAGTCATCGACAAGCTGGATCGGGCCAAGTCGCTGCTGCGCACCGTGGGCGGCGAGTACGATGTGCCCTCGGTGATCCGGATGGTCTACTTCATCCGGCGTCCGCGGCCGGTGATGCGGCTGTCGCGGCGTGAGGTGTTCATCCGCGACCGCTTCATGTGTCAGTACTGCGGGCGCCGCACGGCGCTCAAGGATTTGACGCTCGATCATGTGATGCCGCGATTCCGGGGCGGTTCGCACACGTGGGAGAACCTGGTCTCGGCCTGCCGCGGGTGCAATCACCGCAAGGCGGGACGCACCCCGCGAGAGGCTCGGATGCACCTGAGGAACGAACCGAAGCGGCCGACGGTCAGTCCGATCAACCTGTTCGGCCAGTATCTCGAGAATCAGCCGGGCTGGGCGCCGTTCATCCCCGGGTCCGAGCGGGTGCTGTCGGGCGACTAGGGCAGCGCGGCGAGGCGCGGCTTAGTCGGGCTGGCAGGTCCGGCAGAACGAGGTGACGCGGCGGTTGGGCGAGACCTCGGAGATGGTGTGGTCGCAGCGGGGACAGGGTTGCCCGCCCTTGCGGTGGACGTTGAGGAAGTCCCGGGGCTTGCGGTCGATCCGGTTGCCGATTTCGACAGCGGAGATGCCGGCGGCCCAGTTCAGCGTCTCGTGCATCGCGGCGTAGAGTCGAATGCGCCGTTCCTGATCGAGGCTCGAGATCTTGGTGAAAGGGTGGATGCCGGCCTGGAAGAGTATCTCGTCGGAGTAGGCATTGCCGATCCCGGCGATGAAGCGGGCGTTGACGAGCGCGTTCTTGACCTGTCCCCGGTAGCGCTTGAGGCGCGTGAGGAACGCGTCCTCGTCGAGCGCCGGGTCGAGCGCGTCGGGACCCTGTTCATTGAGCACGGGGACCTGGTCGAGGTCTTCGGCGTCGACCAGGTAGACCTTGCCCAGGTAGCGCTCGTCGATGTAGCGAATGCCCAGCTCGCCTTCGTCCGACTGGAACTTGAGCGTGAAACAGGTTCTGGCGTGGGCCTTGCGCTTGCCGTCGGGACCGTCGATCCACTGAAAGCGGCCGTTGAGCATCGGGTTGACGGCCATCACGCTGTCGCGATCGGTTTCGAGGAGCAGGAACTTGCCGCTGCGGCGCACGGCGAGAATCTCCGCACCAAGCAGGCCGGCCTCGAAGTCTTCCCGCGGCAGGCGGATCACGATCGGTTTCTGGATGTCGACGTTCGTAATCGGCCGCCCGGCGAGCCGGGCGGTCAGGACCTGTGAGATGTGCTGCAGCTCGGGGATTTCCGGCATGACGGTCCGGGTCGGTTCAGGGTCGGGGCGCTTTGGGATAGCTACCGACCACTCGCCACTCCTCAACTTGGGTCTCGAGTTGGATGACCACCGCCCTTAGCTTTTCATCATCACGGTGGCCCTCGCAATCGACCATGAAGCGATACGAGCCTAGACCTTCTCTGGCGGCGCGAGACTCGATACGTGTCAGATTGACCTCTTGGTCCGCGAAACACTTCAGTGCCTGAACCAAGGCACCGGGAGTGTTCATGGTCTTGAACACGAAAGTCGTCTTATCTTCTCCAGTCGGTGCATGTCCGTGTGGTGTAAGGACGACGAAGCGTGTCGCGTTCAGGTCATTGTCTTGAATGGCGGTTTCGCCGATCCGGGCACCGTGTATTTCAGCGGCCTGACGCGGGGCAATGGCGACGACTCGGTCCTTCAGCTCAGGATCGACTTGTGCCTCCATCATTCGTTCGACGGCCTCTGAAGTGGAGAGAGTGGCCTGTGTCTTGGCATTGGGGAAGCGCCGCTCGATGAACCGGCGACACTGTCCGAGCGCTTGTGGATGCGAAAGGACCAGAGCAATCTGCGTGTTTTGAAGCTCAGTGCCGGGCGGCAGTATCAGGCATTGTTCGATCGGAATCACCAACTCGCCGGAGATTGCGAGGTTGAAGCGATGGACGATGATGTCGTGAGTTTCGCCTACGGAGCCTTCGAGGGCATTCTCGAATGGGACAACTGCAGCATCGACCTCCTGTTGCAACACCGCTTCGGCACTCGCAGTGATGCTTGGATATGGGATTAGCTCAGCATCCCGCTTGTAAATGCTGGCAGCCAATTGAGTGAATGTTCCGGCAGGACCGAGATAAGAAATGCGTCGCAGCTCTTTTGGATCGTGGTATGGCATGGGGTTAGGTTACTCCGGTCAGGGCTTCGCGGAGCGAGGCCTCGTGTTGCGGCTGGGTGACGGCGATGACGACATCGGCGGCCTGAATCAGCGTGTTTGGTCCGGGTACCTCAGGCTGATCGTCGTCGCGAATGATCAGAGCCAGGACGGTGTTGGGCGGCAGGGAGAGGTCGCGCACGGTGCAGCCGACCGCGGGCGCGACCTGGGGAATAGAGACTTCGGCGAGGACAAAGGCGGTCGAACGGAACTGGGTGAGGCGCGAGAGACCGGCGCTGACCTCCTGCTCGATCGCGTTGACGATCGCTGCGGTTGCGGAGATCGTGTAGTCGAAGCCGAGGGTGCGGAAGATGCGTTCGTTGCGCGGATCGTTGATCCGAGCGATGACCTTGCCGACGTTGAAGCGGGTCTGCGCAGTCTGGGCGACGGCGAGGTTGGCCTGGTCGCGGCCGGTGCAGGCGACGACGACATCGGCGCGGTTCATGCCGGCGGCGCGCTGGACATGGATCTCCGCGCCGTCGCCGAGCAGGGCGACTTCGCCGAGTTCGTTGTTGATTGACCAGGCGGTGTTGGCGTCGCGTTCGACTACGCAGACTTCATGACCCATACCGATCAGGTCTCGCGCGGCGCCGCGGCCGACTTTGCCCCCTCCGACGACGATGATGTACATCAACGCTCCTCGCCGGTGTCGTCGTCGCGTTGGCCGAAGGCAGCCTCGCGGACCATCTCGTCGAGGATCGTGGTCGGGTTGACGACGTTGATGCCGAGTTGGCGGTAGACGTCGGCTCGCTCCGGATCGTAGATTCGGGCGACCACTCGGGGCGCGCCGTGGATGTGCTTGGCGACTTGGACGGCCATGGCGTTGCGATTGTCGCCATTGGCCAGCGCGAGGAAGATGTCGGCGCGTGGGACTCCGGCCGCCTGTTGCACGTCGATATCTTCTCCGGCGCCGACGATCGTCACGCCGCGGAAATCGTCCTCGAGCCAGTTGAAGGCGGCCGAGTCGACGTCGATTACGGTGACGCGGTGGCCCTCGTGGTCGAGTTCGCGGGCGAGCGTCGAGCCGAGTCGTCCGCAGCCCATGATTACGACGCGCATGAAGACACGGCTCGATTCCCCCGAGCGTTAGCGCTCGAGCTGGTTCTGGTCTGCGAAGCGGTCATGGTGATAGGCGGACTCGCGTACGACGACGACTTCGCAGGGTGCGTGAGAGAGGATGTAGTCGGCGGTGTGGCCGAGGTCGATGCCGGCGCCGGCGCGACGGGCGAGGGCGGTTTGCTCGCCGCCGCTGGTGTGCACGGCGTTGGCGTGGGAGACGCCCAGGACGAGCAGGTCGATCTTCTCGGTTGCGGCCACGTCGACGACGGCCGGGCCGGCGCTGCGGGCTTGCAGGAGGATGGCGTCGCAGGAGACGCGGGCCTCACGTGCGGCCGCCTCGGCCTCGGCCAGGCAGGCCTCGCCGCGGGCTGATTGCTGGGGCAGGTCGCTGTCGACCGGATAGGCGCGATCTACCTCGACGACGTAGATCGGGAGCACGCGCGACTTGCGCCGGTCGACGCGGGCCAGGTGGAAGGCGATCTCCAGACCCCGTCGCGACTCCGGCGAGCGATCAAAAGGAACCAGGACCGAGATGCCAGCCATGCGCCTAGCGTATTCGCTGCGCGGGCTCGGTCGTCAACTCAGGAGCGGGCGGATTCACGGGAAGGGTTCGGCGTGCCGCTTCGATACCTCAGTAGACGTACTTCGGCTGCTCTTTGATCACGTGGGAGCCAGTCTCGTCGAGTTGTTCGAGCCAGGCGTGCAGGCGGCCGTTCTCGATCTCGATGAAGCCCAGCGTGCCCAGCCTGGTGTCGAGGTTGCGCGGGTACATCGGACTGCCGGGATTGATCAGCAGGACGCCGCGGATGGTCTCGATCGAGGCGACATGGGTGTCGCCGTGGACGACGACGTGTTGGGGTCCACCGAAGTAGTGGTCCATCATCGACTCCACGGTCCGGTAGGGCGGCCACTCGGGCAGGGCCATGTCGTGGGTGAGTCCGAAGCGGAAGCCCTCGAATTCGAGATTCCATGCCTCGCGCAGGCGAGGATCCTCGGGCTGGACGGGGCGACCGCCGGAGCCATCGTCGCCGTTGCCGCGTGCAACGTAGATGGGCGCGACGCGTTCCAGCTTGTCGATCAGGCGGATGTCGTGGATGTCGCCGCCGTGGAGCAGGACGTCGGCGGTCTCGATGCGCTCCCAGAGCTGGGGCCACAGTTCCGTGCCAGCCTCGGGCACGTGGGTATCCGAAATGAGTCCAATGCGCATGGTTGATAGCCTAGCGGTCAACCGCTAGGACTCGGCCAGCCAGTGCGCTGTGCGCGGCCGGCGCCGGCGTTGATCATCAGAGACGAGCGGCGTCCCGAGTAGAAGGCAGCGCGGTGGCTCGACGGATCGAACGACTGGCGAACGAGGGCTGGCTGCGGTGGGTGGTGCTGGCCGGGCTGGTCGCGCTGGCGATGGTGGCCGCGTACGTTTGCCGGGTCGACCGGGAGACCGCTTTTCTGGCCGGCACCGGGGCATTGCCCGAGACCGATATCCGGGTGGCGATGATCACGCACGGCGGGATCGGCGACCCGTTCTGGGACGAGGTTGCGGCGGGAGCGTTCGCGGCGCAGCGGGAATTCGGGGTTGAGTTGTTCTACGACGGGGACGGCAACGTGAGCGAGCAGGTGCGCCTGGTCGACAACGCGATTGCCCTGGGTTACGACGTGCTGATCGTCTCGATGGCCGACCCGGATGCGCTGGAAGACTCGATCCGATCGGCGGTGGCGGCGGGGTTGGTGGTGATGACGATCAACTCCGGTGAGGAACGTGGGCGCGAGTTTGGGGCGGTGACGCACTTCGGGCAGCCCGACGGCGTGGCGGGACTGGGCGCGGGAGAACGCCTGGTTTCGGAGGGGGTGACCAGGCTGCTCTGTCTGGTCCATGAAGCGGGCAATGTTGGCCTCGAGTCGCGCTGCTCGAATGCCGGTCTGGCCCTGGAGGCGGTGGGCGGATCGATGGAGCGGCTGTTCGTGACCGGCACCGCCGATCGGGTCTCGACGACCGGAGAGATTGCCGCGGTGCTTCAAGCCGATGAGAGTATCGACGGCGTGTTGGCTCTGAATTCGAGCATCGCCGAGTTGGCCCTGGACGCGATCGCGTCCTCGGGCTCGCTGGCACGTTTGGCCACGTTTGACGTTTCGCCCGCGATCCTGCAGCGGATTGAAGCGGGAGAGGTACTGTTCGCGGTCGATCAGCAGGCGTATCTGCAGGGATTCCTGCCGATTGCGTTCGCCTACATGCAGTCCCTGGAAGCGGATCCGGCGACCAGAGGCGTGCTGGTCGGGATGGAGCGTTGGGCCGCGTCTGGGCGGCTGGTGACCGGTCCTGGGTTCGTGGATTCGGCGAACGCGCGGCGATACCCACAGTTGGGCGGGGACCAATGAGCGGCCGGATGTCTCTGGATGGACTCGGGCGGGTCTGGCTGTTGCTGGTCCTGGCGGCGGCAGCGCTGATCGCGGCTGGGTGCGCCGAGGCAGCGAGAGAGCGTCTGGGTCTGGGCGATGCGGCGCCGATCTCGGTGGCGATGATTGTGCACGGCGCGGAGGGCGACCCCTTCTGGGAGGATGTACGCGAAGGGGCGGAGGACGCGGCTCGCACATTCGATGTCAACCTGTTCTGGCGATCGTTGACGGCCAGCGAGGAGCGGGTGCGGTTGATTGACGAAGTCGTCCAGCAGGGATTCGACGTCGTGGTCGTGACGCTATCGGAGCCGGAGGCATTGTCCGAAGTGGTCAGCGACGCCCTGCTGATCGGCGTCACGGTGTATGTGATCAACGCCGGAGATGTGGCCGGGGCGGAGTTGGGCGTCGATTCCTATTTCGGCCAGGTCGAAACAGTGGCCGGTCTCGCGGCCGGGGATCGGCTGAAGGAGGCGGGCGGCGCGCATCTGCTGTGCGTCAAGCACGAGCTACTCAACGTGGCGCTGGACACGCGCTGTTCGAGGGCGGGACAGCGAATTGGCCAGCTGACCGAGCTGTACGTCGATCCGGAAGGAGCTGTGGGCGCGCAGATCGAGCAGGCGATGCGAGAGGATCCGTCGATCGACGTGGTGCTCACGATGAACACCTGGCTGATGAATGCGGCGTCGAGCGCGATTGATCGGATCCGCTCGACCGAGACCCGAACTCGACCGATCCTGCACGCGGTATTCGAGTTGAACGATGAGGTCCTGGATGCGATCGAGGACGGTGAGGTCCTGTTTGCCGTCGATCAGCAGCCGTATCTGCAGGGCTATCTGCCCGTCGCGTACTCGCGGTTGACGCAGTATTCGCAGCGTACCCAAGGCGATGAGCTGGCTGATGCGCTGTTGCAGTGGATTGCGGGCCGGGGCGTGCTGCTGGGTCCGGGATTCGTTGATCAGGGAAACGTTGAGCGGGTGCGCAACGCCACCCAACGGATCGGCACGTTGAGCAGCGACGACGAGCCGTCGACGGAGTAAAGTGCGGAAGTCCGCCTGAGGAGAGGGGACGCGGTGTCACTGTTGCAGTTACCGGCATATGACAAAGCGCGCCCGTGGGTGCGAACGGCGGTGTTACGGCCCGAGCTGGGGTCGCTAGTGGCGGCGGCGCTGCTCTTCATCTTCTTCAGCATCGCCAGTTCCGGCGCGATGCTGGAGGTTCCGACGATTGCCCGGGTGCTGGACACAGCCTGGCCATACGGCATTATTGCCGTGGCCGTAGGACTGCTGATGATCAGCGGGGAGTTCGACCTCTCGGCCGGGGTCATGGTGGGCACCGCGGGGGCGCTGCTGGGAGTGATGGCGACGGAGTGGGGGATGAACCTCTGGGCGGCCGTATTCCTCTCGCTGCTGGTCTGCCTGGCGCTGGGGCTGTGGAACGGCGTGCTGGTCGTCTGGACCGGGTTGCCGTCGTTTGTGATCACCCTGGGCACGTTCTTCGGCCTGCGCGGGGCGAATGTGGCGCTCTCCAAGTACTTCACGGGCGATGCGCTGATCGAGAACATCGACGATGCGGGCGGATACGACTCGTTGCACACGATCGTGGCGACGGTGTTCGGCACGGCGCCGTCCGACTTCCGCGTCTCGTTGATTTGGTGGGCGGGTTTCATTCTGATCGCGACCTGGATTCTGTGGCGGACCAAGATTGGCAACTGGATTTTCGCCACCGGCGGCGACCGTGATGCAGCGCGCGCGGTGGGCGTGCCGGTGAACGGGACGAAGATCGGCCTGTTCATGCTGACCGCCGGAGCGGCCTGGTTCGTGGGCGTCAGCAACGCGATTCGCTACACGTCGGTACAGGCAGGGCAGGGCGTGGGCCAGGAGTTCTTCTACATCATTGCGGCGGTCGTCGGCGGTTGCGCGATGTCGGGCGGACGCGGTTCAGCGCTGGGTCCGGCGATCGGCGCGCTGATCTGGGGGATCGCCTTCGTCGGTATCCCGCATGCCGGTTGGAGTTCCGACTGGCGTTGGGCGTTCTACGGTGTGCTGCTGCTGGTCGCCACGTTGATCAACCACGTGGTTGGTGAGCGAGTGCGAACCGCGAGGTCGGGATAGCCGGCTGGAGTTGGAGCGGAGATGACGACCGAGACGACGGAACCGACCGACGCCATGGAAGAGACCGGCGCTGCCACGGCGTCTGCCGCGCCGGAGGCGGATGCGGAGTCAGCGGATCTGCCGGTGCTGGAAGTTCGAGGTCTGGGCAAGCAGTTCGGATCGGTACAGGCCCTGGAGGACGTGCATGTCGCTTTGCGCGCGGGAGAAGTGACCTGCGTGGTCGGGGACAACGGAGCGGGCAAGTCGGTCTTCATCAAGATGCTGTGCGGGCTGATCTCGCCGAGCGAGGGCGAGATTCTTCTGGACGGCAAGCGAACCGAGTTCAGCTCGCCGCGTCAGGCCCGGTCGCACGGGATCGTGGCCGTCTACCAGGACCTGGCACTGGCGCCAATGATGTCGCTGTGGCGCAACTTCTTCATGGGCGCCGAGCCGGTTAAGGGTTGGGGAATCTTCCAGCGGTTCGACGTGACCTACGCCAAGGAAGCGATGCAGACCGAGTTGGAGAAACTGGGCGTCGATCTGGGCGATCCGGATCGCGCGGCGCACACGCTCTCGGGCGGCGAACGGCAGGGTCTGGCGATCGCCCGGGCGTTGTACTACGGCGCACGGGTGTTGATCCTGGATGAGCCGACATCGGCGCTTGGGGTGCGGCAATCGGGCGCAGTGCTGAGGTTGATTCGGCGCGCCGCTCAGCGCGGTACGGCCGTAGTGCTGGTGACGCCGAAGCCGCAGCACGCGTTCTGGGTGGGCGACCGGTTCCTGGTCTTCCAACGCGGACGGTTGGTCGAGGACCGGCGCAGTGAGACGCTGACGCTGGAGAGCCTCTCCTATCTGATGGCCGGCGGCGGTGAAGTCGAGGAGCTGGAGACCGAAGTCGCCACCGGCTAAGCGATGTTCGCGGTCCTGCATGTACGGGGATGCGCAGGCGGGGGGATTCGCATCGCTCCGCACATGATCGCGCTTGGTGCGCGATAGACTGATCGCACCCATAGCCGTGAGAGGTGATTCGATGGTCGTTGAAACCGCGACGCAGACCGTCAAGGCCGGGTTGGCGCAGATGCTGAAGGGCGGCGTGATCATGGACGTGGTCACGCCGGAGCATGCGCGGATCGCGGAAGAAGCGGGCGCCTGCTCGGTGATGGCGCTGGAGCGGGTACCATCCGACATCCGCTCTTCGGGCGGTGTGGCGCGGATGTCGGACCCTTCGCTGATTCGCGGGATCATCGACGCAGTTTCGATCCCGGTGATGGCCAAGGTGCGGATCGGCCACTTCGTCGAGGCGTCGATTCTCGAGGCGCTTGGCGTTGATTACATCGACGAGTCGGAGGTGTTGACGCCGGCCGATGAGTCGTTTCACATCAACAAGCATCAGTTCGCGGTGCCGTTCGTCTGCGGATGCCGCGATCTCGGCGAAGCTCTACGGCGGATCGCCGAGGGTGCGGCCATGATTCGCACCAAGGGCGAGGCGGGGACGGGCAACATCGTTGAGGCGGTGCGTCACATGCGGTCGGTGCAGGGCGCCATCAGCCGCTTGCAAAGCATGGGCGATGAGGAACTGGTTTCATACTCTCGCGATATCGGCGCTCCGGTGGAGTTGGTCAGGCAGACGCGAGAGATGGGCCGTCTTCCGGTGGTCAACTTTGCTGCTGGCGGGGTCGCCACGCCAGCCGACGCCGCGTTGATGATGCGTCTGGGCGCCGACGGCGTATTCGTCGGCAGCGGCATCTTCAAATCGGAGGAGCCGGCGCGGATGGCCAATGCCATCGTCCGTGCGGTCACGCACTACGAGGACGACGAAATCCTGGCGGTTGTGTCGACCAACCTGCCCAGAGCGATGCCGGGGCTTGAGATCGACAAGATTCCCGAGTCCGAGATCCTGGCCAAGCGGGGATGGTGAGTGACACACACGCGGGAATGGAGCCGGTGACTGAGTTGACTGCGCACAGAATGGGTGACGTTGGGCGGTCGGGTTCGGTTGTTGTTGGTGTCCTGGCCCTGCAGGGGGACTTTGCCGAGCACGCCGTCGCGCTGCGGCGGGTCGGCGCCGAGGTGCATGAGGTGCGGACGGCCGAGCACCTGAGCCGGGTCGACGGGCTGATCATCCCCGGGGGTGAGAGCACGACGATCGCGCGGTTGATGATCGCGTATGAGCTGCGCGAGCCGATCATCGAACGTGGACGCGCCGGTCTGCCGATCTGGGGCACCTGCGCCGGCGCCATCTTGCTGGCGGAAGAGATTGTGACGCTGGATCGGCCGGGCTTGCACCTGGTTCCGATGACGGTGGAACGCAACGCCTTTGGGCGCCAGATCGACTCGTTCGAAGCCGACGTCGCGCCGGGCGAGTTGGAAGGCGGGCCGCTGCACGCGATCTTCATTCGCGCGCCGCGCATTCGCACGGTGGCCGACGGCGTGGATGTGCTGCTGCGCCTGGGTCCGGAGCAGGAGCGTGAGCCGGTCGCGGTGCAGTATGGCTCGTTGATGGCGACGACGTTTCACCCTGAATTGACCGAGGACGGCCGGCTGCACGAGCGCTTCGTCGGGCTGTGCGCCGAGTATGCGGCCCGGGTTGCCTTGCAGCCGGGACTTGCCGCAGCCGGAGGGTCGGGCTGATGGCGACATTGACCAACCCGGCGCGCAGTGACGATCTGGAGGCGCTGCTGTCGACACTGCCAGAAGGCATCAGGAGGGCGGTCTGCTCCAGCGGCGAGGCGGAGGAGTTGCTGGAGGTCGTGCTCGACCTGGGTCGGCGTCCGTATGCGCGGTACCTGGAGGGCGAGGTCGAGTTGCGGGACACGGAAGTCACGCAGATCGAGTTGCAACTGGTGGTCTCGCAACTCGGCGACTTCGGCGCCGACAACCGGGCCGGCATTCCCCGCACGCTGCATCGGATCGCCTGCATCCGCAACCGGCAGCGCGAGGTCGTGGGGTTAACGATGCGAGTGGGTCGGGCGGTCTCGGGGTCGGTGGCGGTGATTGAGGACTTCGTCAAGGCGGGCAGTTCGATTCTGCTGCTCGGGCGGCCGGGCGTGGGCAAGACGACGATCCTGCGCGAAGCGGCGCGAGTGCTGGCGGACGAGGGCAAGCGGGTGGTGATCGTCGATACCTCAAACGAGATCGGCGGCGACGGCGACATCCCTCACGCCGGCATCGGGCGGGCGCGGCGAATGCAGGTCGAGCGCCCAGAGTTGCAGCACTCGGTGATGGTCGAAGCGGTCGAAAATCATATGCCGGAAGTGATCGTGATCGACGAGATCGGCACGGAGCTTGAGGCACAGGCGGCGCGCACGATCGCCGAGCGCGGGGTCCAACTGGTCGCCACGGCGCACGGCAACACACTGGCCAACCTGATGCTGAATCCAACACTCGTCGACCTGATCGGCGGGATCCAAACGGTGACGCTTTCGGACGAGGAGGCGCGGCGGCGGGGAACGCGCAAGTCGGTGCTCGAGCGCAAGGCGCCGCCGACCTTCGAGGCGCTGGTCGAGATCCAATCGTTCACGCGGGTGGCGGTGCATTCCGAGATTGGCCACACGGTGGATGCACTGCTGCGGGGCGAGTCGGTGGCGGCCGAGATTCGCGAGGTCGACGACGACGGGGCGGTGCATACGTCGTCCGATGCGGTGGAATCGAGCGTGGCGGACGGCGTCTGGTCAGGGCTGGAGCCCTCCACCAACGACATCTTCAACCGCGAGTTCGGCAACGGTCACGGCCGAGGCAACGGTGCGTCGTTCGGTAACGGATCGGAGCATGAGGCGCCGCTGCGGCGGCGACGAGGTGGGCGTTCGACATCAATGTCGTCGGGACCGCATCGCAAGGTGTATCCGTTGGGGGTTTCGCTGTCGCGGCTGCGGGAGGCGATTCGCGAGACAGGGGCGAATGTGTCGATTGCTGAGCGGGTCGAGGAAGCGGATGTGGTGATGACGCTGCGCGCGGGATTCCGTCGGCGTCCGCCGGAACTGCGGCTGGCCGAGTCGCGCCGGCTGCCGGTGGTCGTGCTGAAGCACAACACAGTGCTGCAGATGGAGAAGAGCTTGCGCGCGCTGTCGAAGGGCGACGCTCCCAGCGATACGGTGACGGCCGCGCTGTCGGAGGCCGAGGACGCGATTTCGCAGATTCACGCCGGGCGTCAGTCATCGATCGATCTGGCGCCGCAAAATCCGTACATTCGCAAACTGCAACACCAGTTGGCGAGCGATCAAGCGCTGGAGTCGGTCAGCCGGGGCCGCGAGCCGAACCGTCGGGTGCGGATCCATGCCGGCTGACGCTCGGTCGGGCGTGTTCATCACCGTCGAAGGTGGAGACGGCGCAGGGAAGACGACGCTGGCCCGGTCGCTGACGGAGTGTCTGGGGCAGTCCGGCCATACGGTGCGCCTGACGTTCGAACCGGGCGGCACCGCCCTGGGGACCCGGTTGCGGAGTCTGGTGCTGGATCCCGAGTTGACGATGAGCGACTGGGACGAGACCTGGCTGTTCCTGGCGGCGAGGGCGTCGCACGTGCACGAGGTGTTGATTCCCGCGCTGGAGGCGGGCGAGATTGTGTTGAGCGATCGCTATTCGGACTCGACACTGGCCTATCAGGGCTACGGACGCGGCCTGGATCTGGAGCGGTTGTCTTCTCTGAACCGTGAGGCGACACAGGGGCTGTCGCCGGATCTGACGCTGATGCTGGACATTTCGGCGGAGGAGGGCCTGGCCCGCACACGGGCCCGATCCTCGCAGGGCGACCGAATCGGCGATGCGGACCTGGCGTTCCATGAGCGGGTCAATGCCGGGTTTCGCCGGCTGGCAGGAGAGCAACCGGGGCGGGTCCGCGTGATCGACGCTCGGCAAGCGGCGACGGCGGTGTTGACGGAGGCTCTGCAGGTTGTGAACAAGTGGTTGGATGCACAGGGATCTCGGTCATAGAATGTGGCGCGATGACAGTTGAGACTTGGCCGGAACATGCGGAAGCGATCGAGCCACTGGGGCCGATCACGGTTCGCGTACCCGCGTCGACGGCGAACCTGGGCACCGGGTTTGATGCGCTGGGCGTGGCCCTGCAGCGCTATGCGACGGTGACCGTGGCAGTGGCCGTCGGCGACGAGGGCGAGCGCTCGCCGATGTCTCGTCATGTGCGCAAGGCCGTGCGCGAGGTGTATCGGGAGCTGGATCTGGAACGACCCGAGGCGGAGGAGATCCAGGTGACGGTCGAGGCCGACATTCCACTGGGTCGCGGGCTCGGGGCGAGCGCGGCCTGCCGCGGGGCGGGACTGGTCGCGGCAAACGCGCTGCTGGGCGGTCAGTTGTCGGCGCATCGGGTGTTGGAGCTCGGTTCGGACCTCGAGGGTCACGCGGACAACATGGCGCCGGCGCTGTTCGGCGGCTGCCAGGTGGTTGCGATGTCCGGCGCCGAGGTGTCGCGCGTGGCGCTGCCGGTGGCGGACGGGCTGCGATTCGTTGGCTTTACGCCCAACTTCAACATGTCGACCAAGAAAGGTCGAGCGCTGCTGCCGAACAAGCTGAGCCGCAAGGACGCGGTACATAACTCGTGCCGGTCGGCGCTGCTGGTGGCGGCGCTGACTACGGGCTCGTGGGACGCGCTGCCGACCGCGGTCGATGATCGCCTGCACCAGATTCCACGCTCAAAGCTGTTTCCGGAGATGTTTGAGTTGTTCGAAGCGGTCGTCGCGGCGGGCGCATATGCGGCCTACCTGTCCGGCGGCGGTTCGACACTGATGGCGCTGACGAGCGAGGATCGGGCACCGCAGGTGCAGGCGGCGTTCGAGTCGGCGGGGGCGGCGCGAGGGATAATGGGTCGCGGTTTTGTGACGGGGATCGATACGGGCGGGGCGCAGATTCTGTGACCGTTGTTCAGAAGTTTGGTGGGACGTCGGTCGGTTCCGTCGAGCGGCTGCGGAACGTCGCGCGCCGCGTGGCATCGCGGGCAGCGGACGGGGAACAGGTCGCGGTGGTGGTCTCGGCGATGGGCAAGACGACGGACGATCTGCTCAACCTGGCGAGGGAGATCAATCCGCGACCGCCGCGGCGCGAGACCGACCTGCTCATGGCAACCGGCGAGATGGTCTCCAGTGCCCTGTTGACCATGGCGCTGGTCGAGCTGGGCTGCCCGGCGGTGGCGCTGACCGGCGCGCAGGCCGGCGTGTTCACCGACGCGACGTTCGGCCGTGCGCGCATTCGCGGGATTGATACCTGGCGGGTGGAGGAGGAGTTTGCCGAAGGTCACGTGGTGGTCGTGGCGGGATTCCAGGGGCAGAGCCCGCAAGGCGACTACGCGACGCTGGGGCGCGGCGGATCGGACACGTCGGCGGTAGCCCTGGGCGCTGCGTTGCGCGCATCTCAGGTCGAGATTTACACCGATGTGCCAGGGATCTATACGACTGATCCGCGCATCGAGCCGCAGGCGCGGTGTTTGCAGGACATTGCCTCGGAGGAGATGCTTGAGGCGGCGGCGCAGGGCGCCGGCGTGATGCATCCACGGGCGGTCGAGCTGGGGCTGCTTTACGACATACCGATCCTGGTGGCGTCGTCGCAGGCGGAGTTCGGCTCCGGCGGCGGCACCTTGATTCGCAGGGAGGTTCAGATGGAACCCGAGAACCGAGTACGAACCATTGCCCTGGACCGCGACGTGGCGTCGGTCACCCTGCGGCACGTGCCTGACCGGCCTGGGATTGCGTCTCAGTTGTTCGGTCCCCTGGCTGATGCGGGCATCTCGGTGGACACGATCGTGCAGAACGCTTCGGAGTTGCAGCTTACGGATCTGACCTTCACGGTCTCGCAGTCCGACTGGGAAGAGACGCGTGAGATTAGCAGGCCGCTAGCCGAGGAACTGGGCGCCGCCGATGTGCTGTTCAAGCACGACCTGGTGAAGGTGTCGCTGATCGGCACGGGGATGCAGTCGGGTCCGGGCTACGCAGCGACGATGTTCCGTTCGCTCTCGGAGGCGGGGATCAACATCGAGCTGATCACGACCTCGGAGATTCGGATCACCTGCCTGGTCAATGCAGCGCACGGCGAAGAAGCGGTGCGCGTGTTGCACGCGGCGTTTCGGTTGGACGAAGCGGTCTAGGGACGTCCACATCTCGCGGCGGTTGCCCACGAATCGTCCACGACCGTCCCACTAGCTGCCCACGAACCCACGTCTCCGCCGTTTCGCCAGATCGTTGGAGTGGCGGATCATTCACTGGTCCAACGTGCCATGATCTGTTAAGGACGGCTGATCCCGATGTTCGCTCATCTGCATACGCACACCGAGTACTCGGAGTTGGATGGGTTGTCGAAGATCTCGGCGCTGGCGGCGCGGGCGCATTCGCTGGGGCAGGAGTCGCTGGCAATCACCGACCACGGCAATCTGTACGGGGCGGTCGAGTTCTACAAGGCCTGTGAGTCGGAGGGGATCAGGCCGGTGTTGGGGATGGAGGCGTACGTCGCTCGGGGCAGCCGGTACGACCGGTCGGACGGCCGCGAGGCGGCATCGAACTCGTACCACCTGGTGTTGCTGGCGGAAAACGAACGCGGCTGGCGCAACCTGGTCCAGCTTTCGACGCGCGGGCATCTGGAAGGCTTCTACTACCGGCCGCGCCTGGATCGAGAACTGCTTGCCGAGTGCTCGGAAGGCCTGATCGTGCTGTCCGGGTGCCCGTCGTCCGAGCTGCAGAGAGCGTTGAGGCAGGAGGACTTCGCCGAAGCGCAACGGGTGGTTGACTGGTACCGGAACGTGTTCGAAGACCGCTACTACTTCGAGATTCAGCGGCACCAGGGACTACCGCAGTTCGAGCCGCTCCTGGAGCGCACCGTGGCGATGGCGAACGAACTGCGCGTGCCGATCGTGGCGACCCAGGACGCGCACTATTGCGAGCCGGGCGATCACGACGCGCACGATCTGCTGCTTTGCATCGGCACCAACGCGGTGCGCACCGACGAGAAGCGGTTCCGCTTCGACGGTGAGGATTTCTATCTCACCTCGGAAGAGGAAATGCTGAGAACGTTTCACGACTTGCCGGAGGCGGTGACGAATACGCAGATGGTGGCGGAGCGCTGCAGCGTGAAGCTGGACTTCGACCGGCTGATGCTGCCGCAGCCCGACATTCCTGAGGGCAAGACGGCGCTCGAGCATTTGACCGACATCGCCTATCGCGGACTCGAGCAGCGCTACGGACATCCACCGGACAGCCATCGTGATCGGCTGGCGTACGAGCTGCACGTGATCCAGGAGACCGGGTTTGCCGAGTACTTCCTGATCGTGATGGACTTCGCGCTGTTCGCCAAGCGGCGCGGCATCGCCCGGGCGGTGCGTGGCTCGGCGGCGGCGAGCCTGGTGTTGTATTGCCTGGACATCACCGACATCGATCCCATGGCGTTCAACCTAGTCTTCGAGCGGTTTCTCAATCTCGAACGCCGAGAGATGCCCGATATCGACATGGATTTCGCCGACAATCGCCGCGACGAGGTGATTCGTTACGTGGCGGAGAAGTACGGGCGAGACCGCGTGGCGCAGATCATCACGTTCGGCACGCTGGGGGCCAAGGCGGCGATCCGCGACTCGGGCCGAGCGCTGGGGGTTCCACTGGGCGACACCGACCGCGTGGCCCGGATGGTGCCCAACCAGCTCAATATCTCGGTGTCCGATGCGATCTCGCAGTCGCAGGACCTTCAGCAGGCGCAGCGCGACGATCCGAACGTGGCGGAGCTGCTGTCCTACGCGCAGCGTCTATTCGGAGTGGTGCGGAACACGTCGACTCACGCGGCGGGAGTGGTGATCTCGCAGGAGCCGCTGGCGGAAAACGTGCCGTTGCGGCGGCCGGTGAACGAGTCGGCGGACGGTGATTGGATTCCGATGACGCAGTGGGGCATGGACGAGGTGGCAGCGGTAGGGCTGCTGAAGATGGATTTCCTCGGCCTGACCAACCTCACGATCCTTGAAGAAGCGGTGGCGCTGGTACAGGAACACGAAGGCGTCGAGATCGACTATCTGAATCTGCCGGACGGCGACCACAAGACGTACGAGCGACTTGCGACGGGCGACACGTTTGGCGTGTTCCAGCTCGAGTCGGGCGGGATGCGGCGCGTGGTGGAGGACCTCAAGCCGACATCGATCCCCGACCTGGCGGCGCTGCTGGCCCTCTACCGACCTGGGCCGATGGAGCACATACCCCGCTTCATCCAGAGCAAGCACGGTCGTGTGGACGTGACCTATCCGCATGACGACCTGGGCGAGATTCTGGACGACACCTACGGGGTCATCGTCTACCAGGACCAGGTACTGCACATTGCCAGGAAGTTTGCCGGCTACACGCTGGGGCAGGCGGACATCATGCGCAAGGCGATGGGCAAGAAGATTGCCGCGGTCATGCAGGCCGAGCGGGGCAACTTCCTGAGCGGCGCGGTAGAGCAGGGATACACGGAGCGGGACGCGGCGACGATCTTCGAGTTGATCGAGCCGTTCGCCGGCTACGCATTCAACAAGGCGCACGCGGTGTCGTATGCGGCGATTGCGTATCAGACGGCCTGGTTCAAGGCGAACTATCCGGCGCCCTACATGGCGGCAGTGATGCGCGCGGCATCGGGTAACGGCGATCGGGTGCGGGAGGCGGCGGCCGAGTGCGGGCGGATGGGAATTCAGCTGTTGTTGCCGGACGTGAACCGGTCGGAGGCGACGTTCACGCTCGAGCAGATGGCTGATGGCCGCAGCGCGATCCGTTTCGGGTTGGGCACGATCAAGGGCGTGGGGCGGGCCGCCGTCGAGCCGCTGATTGCGGAACGCAAAGAGCACGGTCCGATCCAGAGCGCGACCGACCTGGCTGAGCGTCTGGATACGAAGTCGATGAACCGGCGCGCGCTTGAGGCTATGGCCAAGACCGGGGCGTTTGATGCGATCGAGCCTCGCGGCGCAATGGTCGCGGCGGCAGAAGACATCATCAAGCGGGCGCGGCGGGCGCAGGAGTTGCGGGACAGCGGTCAGACCTCGATGTTCGATCTGTTCGGGGCCGAGGTGGCGACGCCGACGCCGGCAGTGGAACTCGAGGAGGGCATGGACGCGACGCCGCACGAGCAGCTCAACTGGGAGCGGGAACTACTGGGCGCGTACGTGTCGGAGCATCCGCTGCAGGCTGCCACTCGAGCGCTGCAGGGACGGGTCGATGCGCAGTTGTCGGAGTTGACCGAGGAGATGGCGGGACGCACACAGACCGTGGCAGGGCTGGTGAACAGCATTCGTCAGTTGACCACGCGCAAGGGCGATCCGTTTGCCGCGGTGATGCTGGAGGACCTCTCGGGCACGGCCGAAGTGACGGTCTGGCCGGACCAGTGGGCGCTGACGCGGGAGCTGTGGCAGCCCAACCAGATCGTGGTCACGCGCGTGAACATCCGCGTGCGCATGGATCGCCTGACCCTGGCGGTGGAGTCGGTTGAGGCCTGGAACGAACAGGTGGCGTCAGTCCCGGCAGCCGCCTCGGAGACGCCCGATCCACTGGGCGGGCCTGAGCCGACTGTCGTTCCACCGATCCGGAACGCGCCACCGCCGCCGTGGATGTTGAAGCCCAGGCGTTCCTTGCCGGAGACGTCAGTGGCAGAGTCGACGGTCGCAGAGATATCTGCGCCGAAGGCATCGGCGACCGAGCCGACGCCGATTCCGGTCGCGGGTCCGGCGGTCGCGGAGCCCGCACCGGCGCTTTGGATCACGATCGATGCATCGGGTAACGAAGCGGCGGACTTCGAACTGATGGAGCAGCTCGAGGGAGGGTTGACGTCGATGAAGTTGATGCACGCCGGGTCGGATCCGGTGTTTCTGCGGATTCGACAGGGTGATCGAGTGGACGTCATGGTTTGCTCGGACGAGTGGCGGTTGGATGCAAACGAGCAGGTCGTGCAGATGGTCAGCCGGACGCTGGGCGAACGCGGCAGCGCGACGATTTCCGCGTCGCCGGCAGCGACCGTGCCCGCAGGCGACTCGGCGGCGGGGTTGTAAGGGATGTACAGAGGTTCTATCGTGAACGTGCGTTCGTCTGTATCGGCATGTGTTTGGCGGTATCGCATGGATCGGTATGGTTGTCTGGAATCGCTGACGGATCGAGCGGAGCAAACAGATGAAGGTCGTGTTTTTCGAAGAGGTCGAGGGGACTGCGTTGGTGGGCGAGGTCAAGGAAGTCAAGAACGGGTTCGCGCGCAACTACTTGCTGCCGCGGGGCCTGGCTGGTCCCACAACGAAGAACAACCTGTTCCGGGCGGAGCGGCTGGCGCAGGCCGACGCGATCCGACAGGAGAAGCTGGACGGCGACGCGAGTCCGGTCGCGCTGGCGATTGCGGGGCAGGAGTTGACCTTCCAGGCGCGAGTCGGGGAGCAGGGCCGGTTGTTCGGCTCGATCACGGCCCGCGACATCGCCGAACGCCTGACGGAGATCGCAGCGTCGAGCGTGCCGGAGGCGGTGATCGAACATCGTCAGGTGTTGCTGCCGCAATCGCTGCGATCGCTGGGCGCAGAGGATGTGCGAGTCCGTTTGACTCGCAACGTGTCTGCCGAGGTACGAGTGATCGTCGAGCCGGACGCGGAAAGCGCGGAGCTGAGCTTCGACGAAGTGGTGGCCGAGGTGGAGGAAGCCGAGGCGGCGGAGTTGGAGGCTGCCGAGGACGAGGATGCTGGCGAGGAAGCAGCGGACGTCGAGGACGCCGAAGAGTAGGCGCGCGTCTCTGTCCTGCAGTCCTGAGACAGATTCCGATTCGCTGGCCGTCCGCCAGTTGTGTGTCCGGGTCCTCACGGGAAGTTGATCGCGGGGAGGCCGTTGATGGTCTCCTCTGATCCGACATATGACGAGCAGGCGCAAGCGGGCGGGCCGAATGGGCGGGGGCGGTCGGCGCCTCGTGGAGTGCCGCACGACCAGGCGGCGGAGGAGTCGGTGTTGGGCGCGATCCTGGCCGAACCGGGCGTGTACGAGCGCCTGGCGGGGATGCTGGAACCGAACGACTTCATGGATCCGCGTCACCGAGCGATCTTCGCGGCGGTCGTGGCGGTGTTTGAGCGTTATGAGGCGATCGACCAGATCACGGTGGCGGCCGATCTATCGAACCAGGGCCGCTTGCAGGAGGCGGGCGGCCAGGCGTATCTGAACCAGCTCGTCTATGAACTGCCGGCCACGGTCGGTGCCGAACACTACGCGCGGCTGGTGCAGCGGTCGGCGACGTATCGGGACATGATCCGCGCGGCGGGCGAGATTGGCGAACTGGCCTACCAGGCGGACCCGAATGTGGGTGAATCGCTGACTCGGGCAGTCGAGATTCTGTACGGCATTCGCGGCGCGGATCGGCGGCAGGACTTCCGTGTCCTGGAGGATCTGCTCAGCGACGTGTTGGGCGAAGAGGGCGAGTCGGGACTCGGCGTCGACGGACCGACGCGGACGGGCTTCACCGATCTGGACACGCTGCTCAACGAAGGGATGCACGCCTCGGACCTGGTCGTGCTGGCGGCGCGACCCTCGGTCGGCAAGTCGGCGCTGGCGCTCACGGTGGCGCGCAACGCGGCGATCGGTCAGACGCTGCCGGTGGCGATTTTCTCCCTGGAGATGTCGGCCGAGCAGGTGGCGGCGCGTCTGGTCTCTGCGGAATCGGGCGTCGAGCACTCGCGGCTGCGGTTGGGCCGGCATACGGAAGACCAGGGCGCCAGGATTTCGCAGGCGATCGGGCTGCTGAGCCGGGCGGAGATCTACATCGACGACACGGCGGGTCAGTCGCTGGCGGAGGTCCGGGCGAAGTCGCGGAATCTGCACACGCGTCTCCAGGAGCGGGCGCACAGACAGGGCGACGAGCGGGCAGGTCTGGGGCTGATCATCGTCGATCACATTCAGCTCGTACACGGTTGGGCACGGGCGCAGTCGGACACGAACCGGGTCAGCGAGATCTCTCTGATCTCCCGCACGTTGAAAGAGATTGCCCGCGAGCTACAAGTGCCGATCCTGGCCCTCTCACAGCTGTCGAGGGCGGTGGAGCGTCGGCATCCGCCGGTGCCGCAACTGTCGGACCTGCGCGAGAGCGGCTCGATTGAGCAGGACGCCGACGTAGTGATTTTCATCTACCGAGAAGACATGTACGACCGCGACGACTACCAGGACGACCTGGTCAGCGACGCCTCGCGAATGGGCGACCATGAAGTCGCGCAGTTGCTCGTGGCCAAGCATCGGCATGGCGCGGTGGGTCGTGTGGATGTGCGCTTTGTCACGACGATCGCCAAATTTGAGGACTTCTATGCGCAGCCTGAACCGGGAGTGAGCGGGTTCTGATGGCATTCGACGGATTTCCCTCGGGCGCTCCGGTGACGCCGCTGCCGCAGGCGCTGTTACGGGACCTGGCGCCTGCGATGAGTGACCCTGCGGAGCTGATTGTGACGCTGTTCGCTGTTGAGGCGATTGGTCGACAACGCCGGTTTCCGAGGCGGGTGTCGACGGCCGGTTTGCGAGAGGAGCGGCCGCTGATTGAGGCGCTGGCCGGCATGTGCATGGATCGGGATGTCAACGTGGCGTTCGAGCAGGGACTATCAGCCGCGCTCCGGCGTGGGTCGTTGTTGATTGGTCGAGCGCAGTCGGCAGGCCGATGGGTTGAGTGGCTGGCGCTGAACGACGCGGACGGCCGCAGGGCGATGGCGTCGGCTCCAATGCCTCCCGACTCCGCTCAGGTACATGGGCGGGAGGCGGTTTACGGCACGGCGCCCGAGATCTGGCAGAGTGCGTTTGGGACACCAATGCCGCCGATTCTGGCGGAGGAGCTCAAGGCGGCAGAGGCGCGTTACGGCGCCGATTGGCTGCATGACGCCTTCGTCGAAGCCGCGGCCAACAATGCGCACAGCTGGCGTTACGCGCGGGCCATCCTCGAGCGCTGGGAGACGGAGGGACGCGATGGCGGAGATGCAACGGCTGGGACCGCTGCTGGCGGACTGGAGTCGTCGCGCTACCGGCACCTCTTCCGAGACTGAAGAGGAGCTGGAGCGCGACGACTCCCTCTGGACGCGTGACGGCTCTGCTGACTGCGACATCTGTGGCGGAGCGGGCTATGTGCGCGTGTCACGGCCGGTCGGCGATCCAGAGTTCGGTCGCGTGCAGCCCTGCGAGTGCCGGCGTCTGGAACAGGAAGCGAGGGAGGCGGCACGCCTGCAGCGCCTGAGCAATCTCGGTCCGCTTTCGGACGCGCGCCTGGACGCTGCAGATACGTCAAGCGAGTCTGCGGCGGCGGCCTGCGCCTTCGCCGACGCGCCCGACGAGGAACCGGGCTGGCTGGTGTTGACCGGGGCCGCGGGATCGGGACGAACGCGGTTGTCGGCGGAGATGGCGAATCGACGGATCGCGGAGGGACGGGCGGCGCTGTACTTCGTCACCGCCGATCTGCTGGATCGGCTGCGTGCGGCGATGAACGCATCAAGCGGGGGCGACTTCTCGTTCGCTTTGTTGTTCGAGCACGTGCGCGACGCGCCGTTCCTGATCCTGGACGACCTGGATTGCATCTCGCCCACCGACTGGGCTCGCGAGAAGCTGTTCCAGTTGCTCAACCACCGGCGCAACACCGGTCGCAGGACGGTGTTGGTGGCGGAGACGGCCGACCTGTCGGCGATCGGCTTGCAATCATTTCTGACGCTCGACGTCGCGCGACTGGAGCTGGCTGAGTCGTCGCCGGGAGCGCGCTATCGGGAGTACGGCGGGATGTCGGAGTCGGTGCTTGCCCAGTACACGTTCGACAGATTCCGCGAGCAGGGGCTGGGCGGCCGCGGCGACGCGGAGAATCTGCATGGTGCGAAGTCGCTGGTGGTGGCCTGGGCAGAGCAGCCGGCGGGCTGGCTGACGTTGATCGGCGGCACCGGCGTGGGTAAAACGCACCTGGCGGCGGCTGCGGCGAACGACCGGCTTGCCGCGGGCGACCGCGTCTGCTTCGCCGTGGTGCCGGAGCTGCTGGATGCGCTGCGCGCTTCGTATCGCGACGAAGGGGAGGCGTCGTTCGAGGCGATCTTCGCCTGGCTCAAAGATGTCGATCTGCTCGTGCTGGACGACTTGGGGGCTCACCAGTCAACGGAGTGGGCGAGCGAGAAGCTGTACCAGCTCTGCGCCTCGCGATATCTGCGTCGAGCGCCGACGTTGATCACGACAAACGTGGCGCCTGAGAGTTTGGATCCAAGGCTGGCGTCGCGCTTGCTGGATAGTCAGCGGGGCACCGTGCAGTACGTCAAGGCGAAGGACTATCGGACCGATCAGCCGGCGATGGTGATCAATCAGAAGCGGCGTCGATCTCCGCGGCGGGGGTGAGCGAGCCTTCGATCCACTCTTCGCCGTCCGCCCAGACTTCTTTCTTCCAGATCGGGACGATGGCCTTGAGCCGGTCGATCCCGTAATGGCAGGCCTCGATGCCCTCGGAGCGGTGGGCCGAGGCGACGGCTACGGCGACGGAGGCTTCGCCGATCTCGAGGCGTCCAATGCGGTGGTGCATGGCAATCTCGAGCACGTCCCAACGCTGGCGAATCTCACCGGCAATCTGGCGCATGACCTTCGTGGCCATGGCCGGGTAAGCGTCGTACTCGAGGTAATCAACCTCACGGCCCAGGTTGTTGTTGCGCACGACGCCGAGGAAGAGTGAGACCGCTCCGGCTTGATTGGAGAGCACGAGGCCGTGTAACTCGCTCGGATCGAGCTCGGCTCGAGTGATTTTGAAGAGTGGGTCGTCTGTTGCCCCGCCGCTGACCGGCGGGATCAGGGCGACTTCGTCGGCCAGGCAGACAGGATGGTCAGGCGAGACGTACTCGGCATTGACGGCGAACATGATCGAGTCTCGCATCGGACCGACATGGGGAAAGCGACCGATGAAGGCGTCCATGACCTGCTCAGCGGTGAGCGGCTGTGGCAGGTCGCTGAGTTCGACCTGTCGCGTCCCGCAGGACTCGGCGAGGTTGGCGAAGAGTTGTACGGTGAGGCTCATGAAGGCAGTGTATCGGTCGAGCGAGTTGGCCAAGGCCGCTGCAGGGGCGTTGATTGACCTTGCGTTGCCGTCTCACTGTGTCTCCTGTGGGGCGCCGGGCTCGCTGATCTGTCTGGCTTGTCGGATATTGATGCGGCAAGCAGATGGTCGGCGCTGCCGTCACTGCTGGCTGGCGTCGGACTCGCCGGTCTGCCGCGAGTGCCAGTCGAAGGCGCTGGCCGTGCGTGAGCTGCGCTCCGGGATTGTCTACGACGGTCCGGCGCGGGCGGCGGTGCTGGCGTTGAAGCATCGCGGCGTCGTGGGACTGGCGGAAGAGCTGGTGGAACTGTCGGGGGAGATTCGGGCCGCCGACGACATCGACATGGTCGTGCCGATTCCGATCCCGCTGCTGCGCCAGCGGCGGCGCGGCGGGAACCAGGCGGAGTACCTGGCTCGGGCCGTCGCATCTCGGACGGGCCTGGACCTGGACGCTGCCGCCCTGAGGCGGAGGGGCTGGTGGGGTCCGCGGCAGGCGCAGGCGGCGTCACGGGCGGACCGGTCACGGATCGTACGGGGCGCGTTCGCGGCCAGGGAAGACCGCGTCGCCGGGCGCGGCGTGCTGCTGGTGGATGACGTGGCGACGACGATGTCGACCCTGTCGGAGGCGGCGCGCACGCTGCTGGCGGCCGGAGCGCGAGTGGTTGATGCCTGGACAGCGGCGCGGGCGCACTGACATGTCGGGGACGCGACTCTCGGAGTTCTGGCTGTGTCATCGCCCTCTTGCGGAAGACTGTGTTCCGGTGCGGATGGTCAATGAGGTGCGGAGTGCGGTGTTGCAAGATACGGCGGCGCGCGCGCGTGAAGCCGGGTTCGACCGCGTGCGGGTGTTTGCCAGCGAATCGATTGCCAACCTAGCGGTCGAAGCGACGCGCGCGGACCAGTCGATCGGGGACATCGTGGCGACGGCGTCGCGTGATACAGCCGGACCAGTCTGTTACGCAGGATCGGGGATGCCGGCGATGACCGCCGAAGACTGGTCGGCGGTTCGCGGGACGATCGAATCGGGTCATGCGACGGCGAATCGCATGTTTTCGTGCGACTGGATTGGTGTGCCCGATGGGGAGCTATTCAAAGGCCTGGCCGGTGAGCCGGTCGACAACCGCTTTGCCTCACTCGTCCGGGACCGTACGGAGGTGAGGGTTCAGTCGTTCGCCCGATCGGCGCGGTCACTGCTGGACGTGGATACGCCGGCAGACCTGACGGTGCTGAAGGCTGCATTGAGCGTCGCATCGATGCAGCTTGGCGCTGCCACCGCCGCCGCGCTGTCCAACTGGCCAGAGCTTGATGAGTCGGTACAGCAAGCGCTTAGGGTCTTCGACGTGATGACCCGCCATGACGGGGAATTGATGATTGCCGGCCGGGTCAGCGGATCCGACTGGGCGGTCGTGGATCGCGACACCTCTTGTCGCGTGAGGGTTCTGTCGGAGGAACGGGGCATGCGAACCCGTCGGCGCCGGGCGCGGTCCCTCCTGGGCGAGCTGTTCGAGTGGGGTGGTCGGGACGGATTTCTTCTGGCGCTGGAGGGGATGGGCGACGCAATGATCTGGGATACGCGGCCGTTCCAGTCTCACCTCGGCTGGGACATTTCGCGCTGCGACCGGTTCTGGGCCGATCTCGGCTGCTCGGAGCAAGTCACGGATCAGCGGATGCGGGGACTGGTGTCGATGTTGGAGGATTCGACGGTGATGATGGGTGGGCACTCGTTGGTTAGCGGTGGCATGCTGGCGGGGATCGATGCGGCCTGGACGCGGCTGGAAGCCGGGCGGGGGTTGCCTGGTTGACTGAGGCGTCTTGAGCGCGTGTAAGCTGAGATCGACCGTGGTTCGTGTGCTGTCGGGCGTGTGACTCGGCGGCGGCCCGCGTTGAGCGGGTCTCCGGAACGCGAATGGGTGCGAGATGGCGCTGACGTTGGCAGGGGCTGCTCTGGATGCGGCCGATGCGGAGATCGCTTCGGCAATCGAGCGGGAGGCCGGGCGGCAGCGGGACGGCCTGGAGCTAATCGCGTCGGAGAATTATCCATCCGAGCCGGTCCTGGCGGCGATGGGGTCGGTGCTGACCAACAAGTACGCCGAGGGCTATCCGGGCAAGCGTTACTACGGCGGCTGTGAGTTCGTGGACGTGGTGGAGGAGTTGGCGATCGAACGGGCCAAGGCGCTGTTCGACGCAGACCACGCGAATGTGCAGGCGCATTCCGGCACGCAGGCGAACATTGCGGCCTACTTTGCGCTGCTCTCGCCTGGCGACACCGCGATGGGTCTGGAGTTGAATCACGGCGGCCACTTGACGCACGGGCTGCCGGTCAACATTTCCGGCCGCTGGTTCGAGTTCGTGTCCTACGGGGTGGATCCGGAAACGGAACAGATCGATTACGACGCCATGGCCGAGTTGGCCCGCGAGCACCGACCCAAAGTGATCGTGGTCGGCGCGACGGCCTATCCGCGGATCTTCGATTTCGCTCTCGCGGCCGAGATTGCAGAGTCAGTGGAATCGGTGCTGATGGTCGACATGGCGCATATTGCGGGCCTGGTCGCGGGAGGCGCGCATCCGTCGCCAGTGCCGTATGCGCCGGTGGTGACGACGACGACGCACAAGACGCTGCGCGGGCCCCGCTCGGCGTTGATCCTGACCAACGACGAGATGGCGCGGCCGATCGATCGCGCGATCTTCCCGGGCACCTCGGGCGGTCCGCACATGCACACGATTGCGGCGAAGGCGGTCGCGCTGAAGGAGGCGTCGACACCGGAGTTCGCGACCTATGCCGCGCAGATCGTGGCGAACGCTCGCGCGCTCGCGGCTGGGTTGCAGTCGGAGGGCTGGCGGGTGGTCTCGGGCGGGACCGACAATCACCTGCTGTTGCTGGACGTGGGCGTCAAGGGGCTGACCGGCAAGGCGGCGGAGGCGGCGCTGGACGCGTCGGGGATCACGGTGAACAAGAACACGATTCCCTACGACACGCGGCGTCCCACGGTGACATCGGGCATCAGGATCGGCACGCCGGCGCTGACGACTCGGGGAATGGGCGAGGACGAGATGTCGCAGGTGGCAGCACTGATTGGCCGCGTGCTGGATCACATTGACGACGCGGACGAGCACCGGCGCGTGGGCGCAGAGGTGCGCGAACTGGCGTCGGGCTTCCCGATTCCCGGGATTGGCATTTGAGCCGAGACGAACCAGACAACCGAACGCAACCGGAGGAGCGAGACATGGCGCAGGGCGACACTGAGTATGAGATCATGGTGGTGCTGCACCCTGATGTCGCGGGTGAGCAGGTGGAAGAGCGGATGGCGCATCTGCGCGGCACGCTGACCGAGTACGGCAACGACGTGACTGAGGTGATCGATTGGGGCCGGCGCCGGCTGGCGTATCCGATCAAGCAGTCGTACGAGGGTCATTACCTGCTGGCGCATTACGACGGCGGACCGGATTCCCGCCGTGATGAGCTGGAACAGTCGCTGTTGATCGACGAGCAGGTGCTGCGTCACCTGATCGTCCGTCGCGACCATTAGCCTGCGGACGCATGAGCGCGGGGGTGCATTGATGGCTGGACTGAACAAGGTGATGCTGATCGGCAACCTGGGCGCCGACCCGGAGTTGCGCTTTACCGCCAACGGAGCGGCGGTCGCCAACTTCCGGATCGCGTGCAGTCGCTCCTACACCGATCGGGAGGGGCAGCGCCAGGAGGTAACCGAGTGGGTCACGATCGTCGCTTGGCAGCGACTTGCTGAGCTCTGTGGACAGTACCTGAGCAAGGGCCGCCCCGTGTTCGTGGAAGGTCGCCTGCAGACGAGGCAGTGGCAGGACCGCGAAGGAAACAATCGCTACACCACCGAGGTCGTCGCCAACGACATTCAGTTCTTGGGCGGCCGAGGTGGTGGGGGCGGAGATTTCGGCGACAGTGGCGGCGGTAACTGGGATGAAGGACCTGGCGACCCTAGCGGCGGACCCGATGCCGGGGATTTGCCGTTTGAGTAGGCGATGCTGCGCTCTGAGATGAGCGCTGGAGACTGTTCTCAGGAGACGTACGAATGACGACTGAACCGGAACCGAACATTGAGGCGGCGCCGTCCCCGGCGCCGGTGATCCGGCCTGCGCCCGAAGCGGGCGAGCGGCTGCCGCAGATGATCGAGCGTACGCGGCGTCGTGGTCGGCGGCGGCGTGCGCCGGTGTTCACCCCGCAAGAGGTGGCGACCATCGACTACAAGGACGTGGACAGGCTGCGCAAGTTGATCTCAGATCGGGGCCGGATCGAGCCGCGACGCAAGACGGGGTTGACGGCCAAGGATCAGCGCAAGATTGCGCGCGAGATCAAGCGGGCCCGGCAAGTGGCGCTGTTGCCCTACACGGCCGAGCACATGCGCCAAACCTCGCGGTTCCGGATGGTGACGCGGATGGCACAGCGAGCGATGCGAGCGGAGTTGGACGACGCGCCGCCGTCCGAGGCGGCGCCTGACGGCGCCGAGGCTGAGTCTGCCGCGTCCGAGGCGCCTGCGGCTGCGGTGGCGGAGATATTGGAGTCGGCCACGGTCGTCCCAGCTGCAGAGCCAACCGAAACAACGCAAGCCGCTGAAACGACGGACGCGCCGCAGGAAGCGGCGGAACCGGCGCCCAGCGTGGCTTCGACCGAGGAGCCAACCGAAACAACGGAAGCTGCTGAAGCGACGGATGCACCGCAGGAAGCGGCGGAGCCGGCGCCCAGCGTGGCTTCGACCGAGGAACCAAGCGAAACAACGGAAGCCGCTGAAGCGACGGACGCGCCGCAGGAAACGGCGGACCCGCCGGCGGACGAGGAATCCGGCGCCTGATGGGTGAGTCGCTGGGCATTGGTTTGCTGGGACTGGGGGTCGTCGGAGGCGGCGTCCTAGAGGCGTTGCAAGCGAATGCGCAGGCTTACGAACAACGCTGCGGCCGCGGGTTGGAAGTCCGCGCGGCGGCGGTGCGAGACGTGTCGTCGCGGTCGGCGTTAGCGGCGAATGGGCTGTCGCTGTCTACCGACCCTGCGGAGGTGGCGACGCGCGACGATCTCGACATCATCGTGGAACTCATGGGCGGGGAAACGCCAGCCTCAGAGTGTATCGAGGCGGCGCTGTCGGCTGGCAAGTCGGTAGTGACCGCCAACAAGGAAGTGATGGCCAAGCGAGGGTCGGCGCTGTTGTCGCTGGCCGAGTCGCGGGGGGTGGAACTGCGCTACGAGGCGAGTGTGGGCGGCGGGATCCCGATCATCGGAGTGTTGCAGCGGGAATTGCAGGCGAATGAGGTGTCGTCAGTTCGGGCGATTATCAACGGCACCACGAACTACATGATCACGGCGATGTCTCGCGACGGGCTGAGTTATGCCGACGCCCTGGGTGATGCCCAGCGACTCGGCTACGCCGAGGCCGATCCGACCAACGACGTGGACGGGATCGATGCGGCGTACAAGCTGGCGATCTTGGCATCGTTGGCGTTTCACGCGGAGGTCGCGCCGAACGACGTGTACCGCGAGGGTATTCGTTCGCTGGCGGCGCGGGACTTCGTCCACGCGCGCGATCTGGGCTATGCGATCCGAATGCTGGCGACAGCTCGGCGTACGCCGACCGGGCTTGACCTACGCGTGCATCCGACGCTGGTGCCGCTCGAGGATCCGATGGCCGGCGTGGAGGGCGTACTGAACGCGGTGTCGGTGTCGGGCGATCTGATTGGTTCGGTGATGCTGGAAGGAGCGGGCGCGGGGTCGGGCGCGACATCGAGCGCAGTGGTGGCGGACATCCTGGATGTCGCCGGCCGCATGGCGTCAAGCCAGGAGCCGCGCCAACAGCGACGACTGGAATCGTCGCCGCTGCTGGCTTCGCTCGAAGACATCTGCGTACGCACCTATCTGCGGCTGGAGGTTCCCGACCGGGCCGGTGTGCTGGCGGAGCTGGGAGCGGTGTTCGCCGCCGAAAGCGTGAGCATCGCTTCGGTGTTGCAGACTCCGCACCCCGAGCACAGCCGGTCGGCGGATCTGATCGTGACGACTCATGCCTGTACCGATGGGGCGATCGACCGGGTGCTCGATAAGCTGGCCCACTCGAGCAGCCTGATTGAATTGGGCGTGCGGCTGCGGATCGAGGACGGCCGTGACGACCAGTAACCCGGGCGAAGGTAGTGAAGGGCGCTGGCTGCGCTTCGAGGAGTCGCTGACCGGCCTGCAGAGCAGAACGGCCGAGTTGGCGCAGTCGCGGGTGCGCGAGGAGCGGGAGATTGACGCACTGGATCAGCGTATGCGCGAGCTGGAGGGGAAGGCGCTGTCGCTGTCTGCTGAGATCGGCGCGGCCGCGCGCCAGCTCGACGAGCTACAAAACCTGCGCGAGCGGATGAACCGGTTCAACGCCGATCTGGCCGAGCATCGGGAGCTGGTGGACGCGTCGGTCCGCCAGGCGCGGCAGGAACTCGATGGGGTGCGTGAGTCGGGTAATGATTCGCTGCGGCGGCTGCAGGCGAGCGAAAAGGCGCTGAACGATTTGCGCGAGCGGCTGGAAGTGTTCGACGAGTCGATCCGCCGAGTCAACGCGGAGAGCGGCGAGACCGCGCACCGTATGTCGCAGATCGAGAATAGCCAGGTGGCGCTGGGCGCGCGGATCTCGGCGAACGCGGACGGGATCCGGCGGTCGGCGAGCGACGGCAGCGCGCTGGAGACGCGAGTAGATTCGCTTGAGCGTCAAGTGGGCAGTCTGACCGAGCGGCTGGAGCTGTCGTATCAGAGCTTGCGGCGCGTGCAGGAGACGGCCGAGCAGTGGGAGGATCTGAGCACGAACGTGGAGGCGCTGCGCGGCCGTGTGGAGGAATCGCTGCAGGCGCTGGACGCATCCAAAGCGGTTGTCTCTTCGGTTCAGCGTGGCTTTGAGGCGATCGAGGAGCGAATTGGCAACATCGAACGAATGGGGGAGCAGCTTCGCGCGCGCGATGCGCGGCGCGAGCGCGCCGTGGCGTCGCTGGGCGATCGGATCGACGGCGTGTCGAGTCTGACAGCCCAGGAGCAGGAACGATTCGTGTCGTTGCAGGAGCAGATCCGGCGGCGGCAGATCGAAGAGCTGGAGCAGGAGATCCGAGAGTTGAAGTCCTACCTGCGGGTGCGCGGCGATGACTAGCAGCGCGGTCAGGTCGGAGCCCTGGGCCAGCGGCGGCGTGCTGGAGCGCTACGCCGATTGGCTGCCGATCGATGCATCGACGCCCCGAGTGTCGCTGGGCGAGGGCAGCACGCCACTGGTGCGAGCGAGGAGCCTGGAACGGGCGACCGGAGCGGACGAAGTCTGGCTGAAACTGGAAATGTGCAACCCGACCGGGTCGTTCAAGGATCGAGGCATGGCGGTGGCGGTGGCGAAGGCGATCGAACAGGGGGCGACGGCGGTGCTCTGTGCGTCAACGGGGAACACGAGCGCGTCGGCGGCGGCGTACGCGGCCCGCTGCGGATTACGAGCGTTCGTGCTGGTTCCAGAAGGGCGGATCGCCAAGGGCAAGCTGGCCCAAGCGGCAGCACACGGGGCGAAGATCCTGGCGGTGGACGGCAACTTCGACGATGCATTGCGTTCGGCCCAGAGACTGACCGAACACCTGCCGGTGGCGTTGGTCAATTCGGTGAATCCGTACCGGATCGACGGTCAGAAGACGGCCGCGATGGAGATCGTCGATGAACTCGGCGACGCACCGGATCTGCACTGCATCCCGGTGGGCAACGCGGGCAACATCACGGCGTACTGGCGTGGATATCGGGAGTACTTCCAGGCCGAACGGTCGTCGAAGCATCCGCGGATGTTGGGCGTGCAAGCAGCGGGCGCAGCACCGCTGGTCCTGGGCCGGCCGGTCGAGCAGCCGGAGACGATTGCGACCGCGATCCGGATTGGATCGCCGGCGTCGTGGGATGGCGCCGTGGCGGCGCGCGATGAGTCGCGGGGAGCAATCATCGCCGTCGGCGATGACGAGATTCTGCATGCCTATCGTACGTTGGCCGGCGAGGAAGGCGTGTTCTGTGAGCCGGCCTCGGCGGCCTCGGTAGCCGGACTGCTCTCGCGGCACGGCGACGGGTCGTTGGCCGGCCGGCGCGTGGTCTGCACCATCACCGGGCACGGCTTGAAGGATCCGGAACGAGCAATTGAGTCGATTCAGGCCGATGTGGTGGAGATCGGACCCGAGTACGAAGAGGCGGAGGCGGTGATCAGGGAGGGGCTCGCATGAGCAGCCTGGTGGATCGGGAGCGGGCCGAGGCGGCGGTGCGCGAGTTGTTGCTGGCGCTCGGCGAGGATCCGGCGCGCGAGGGATTGCTGGAAACGCCGCGGCGGGTGGTGGCGGCCTTTGAGGAGACCCTGGGTGGGCGCGAGGTGAACGTACCCAGGTTGCTGTCGGTGGGGTTCGAAGAAGGTCACGACGAGATGGTGATCCTCAGAGATGTGCCGTTTTTCTCAATGTGCGAGCATCACTTGATGCCGTTTCACGGAGTGGCGCACGTGGGCTATGTGCCGAACGGCCGGGTGGTTGGACTGTCCAAGCTGGCCCGACTCGTCGACGCGATCGCACGGCGCCCGCAGTTGCAGGAGCGATTGACGGCCCAGGTTGCGGACATGCTGATGGAGACGCTGCAACCGCAGGGTGCCGGCGTGGCTGTCGAAGCAGAGCATCTGTGCATGCAAATGCGCGGGATCAAGAAACCGGGCTCGCGCATGCTGACATCGGCGATGCGGGGCAGTTTCCGAGAGCAGCAGGAGACGCGGGCGGAGTTCCTCTCGCTGGTTGGGACGCAGCGGCTGTGAGTCTGACGGTCGTACGCGGGGGGTTCGCCGAACTGAGCGAGCGCTGGAGCGCATTGAGCCGCTCGGCGGAGGCGATGCCGTTCTCGACGCCGGAGTTTGGACAAGCCTGGTGGTCGGTGTTTGGTGAGTCGAGCACGGCCGAGGTCGAGTTGCTGGGCCTCGAGAACGGTTCCGGAGAACTGGTCGGACTGGCGCCGCTCAAGCGCTGCGGTACGCACTGGTCATTTGCCGGCGATCATGAAGTCTCGGATTACCTGGGTCCGGCGGCGATGCGGGGACAGGAACCCGCGCTGGCGGAGGCGGTCCTGGATCGTCTGGAGGATGCGGGTGCGCTGACAGCGGAGTTCCGAGGTCTCGAGCCCGGATCAGCCTGGGTGGACGCCTTTGCGGTCGCGATCGTACGTGGCTGGCGGCTGGATGTCTCGGACGAAGCGGTCTGTCCCACGGTCGAGATCGGGCACGGATGGGACGATTACGTCGCGAGTCTGCGATCGCGTGATCGTCGTGAGGTGCGGCGCAAGCTGCGACCGTTGCGGCAGTTGCGCGGCGCTGTCGCGTTCGAAGCGGCGGAGACGCCCGACGAGGTCGCCGGGCGGATGCCGGAGTTCATGGCGATGATGGCCGACTCGCGAGGCGACAAGGCGGTCTTCCTGACCGACGAGATGCGCGCATTCTTCAAGCGCCTGACGGAATCGCTGTCCGAGGCCGGTCTGCTACGGCTATATGTGATGTCGATTTCGGGCGAGGCGGCGGCGATGGTGTTGTGCTTCGTGGCTCGAAATCAGCTGCTGCTGTACAACAGTGGCTACGATCCTAAGTTCCGGGAACTGTCGGCCGGGCTGGGATCGAAAGTGCTGTGCATTCGAGATGCGGTTGAGCGGGGGATGTCGAGCGTGAACTTCCTGCGCGGTGACGAGCCATACAAGTACGAACTGGGCGGCCGCGACGCGGTGGTGCGCCGTATGCGACTCACTCGGGAGGGCGGGTGATGTTGCGGCCGCAGCGGCGTCTGGCCGTGATTTCGACGCATACATCTCCGTTGGCCCGGGCAGGTACGACCAAGGCCGGCGGAATGAACGTGTATGTCGCTGAGCTGTCGCGCCAGTTGGGACGGCTTGGCTGGGAGGTTGATGTGTTCACCCGGCGCGATCGGCTGGACGCGCCGCACGCTGAGGAGCTCGCGCCGGGCGTGCGCCTGTTCCACGTCGCGGCGGGACCGACGGCGCCGTTGACGCCGATGGAGGTAGCCGGGCATGTCTCGGAGTTCACCGACGGCGTTGCCGAAGTCACGCAACGCGGCGGCGGTTACGACTTGGTGCATTCTCACTATTGGGTATCCGGCCTGAGCGGCATTGAGTTGGCCCGGCGATGGCAGATTCCGCACGCCGCGATGTTCCACACGCTGGGCGCGGTCAAGCAGATGTTCCAGCAACCGGAGCCGCAGTATCGGATCGCGGGCGAACGCCGTGTGGTGAACTGTGCCGACGTGGTGATTGGCGCGACTTCGCATGAACGAGCATTCCTGATCGGCCAGTACGGCGCGGAGGCGTCGCGGGTGCAAGTCGTCCCTTGCGGGTTGGACGTGGAGAAGTTCCACCCGAACGGGCTGAAGGCGGCGCGGCGACGCGTGGCCGAGGCGTTGCCGGAGCTGGGTGTTTTCGATGGTCCCGGAATCCTGTTCGTGGGACGGTTGGAGCCGGCCAAGGGAGTCGACCTGCTGGTCCAGGCGCTGCCGATGATTGAGGCGCGGCCCGACGCCACGCTGTGGATCGTGGGCGGTGACGAACGGGACGAAGCGGAGCGATCGCGCTTGCGACAGCTCGCCGAGGACGGCGGCGTCGGCGGCCGAGTGCGCTTCGTCAATGCGGTCGGACGTGAGCAGTTGCCGGACCTGTACCGGGCGGCAAGCGTCTGTGCGGTGCCGTCCGCATATGAGTCGTTTGGATTGGTCGCGGTCGAAGCGATGGCTTCGGGAACGCCGGCGGTGGCGACCCGTGTAGGCGGCCTGGCGAGCACGATCGCGCATGGGAGGACGGGGATGCTGGTCTCGCAGCGAAGGCCCGAGCAGTTTGCTTCGGCCATCGGGCGATTGCTCTCGGATGAGCCGTTGAGAGTCCGGATGGGCGGGGCTGCAGCAAACGCGATGTCCGTGTACTCCTGGCAATGCGTGGCCGCCAGTATTCTGGATGTCTACGAGGCTCTGCTGCGCGAACGGGCGATGTCGGATTGGCAGCGGGAGTCGTGCTGTCCGGATCCGGCAGAATCACTGCTGGTGGCGGCGAGCTGATTTCGCTGCAGTATGGGTCGAGGAGTCGAGATGCCAGACGCCGAGAGGGCTGCGGAAGCACGGCGGGCGCTGGTCGTGATGGCGCACCCGGACGATATCGAGTTCACCTGCGGCGGCACGGTTGCGCAGCTCTCGGACGAGGGTTGGGATGTGACCTTCTGCCTGGTCACGAGTGGTGACAAGGGGACGAAGGATCCCAAGCTCGGTCCGGCCGACTTGGGGGCGCTGCGTGAGGCCGAGCAGGAGGCGGCGGCGAGGGAGCTGGGGATCAAGCGCTGCATCTTTCTGCGCGTACCGGACGGACACGTTGAGGACGGCTCGGAGTTTCGCGGACAAATGGTCCGTGTGCTGCGCGAAGTACGGCCCGAGCTCATGATCACGTGGGACGGGTATCGAGGGTTCAACCATCGCGATCACCGAACGGTAGGGATTGCGGCGCTGGATGCGGTGTTCCCGCTGTCGCGCAACGCGAACTCGTATGCGGAGCAGGTGGCGAGCGGCGTTGAACCCGTACGGGTGAACACGGTGCTGCTCGCAGGCAGCAATGAAGCGAACTTCTTTGTCGATGTCTCGGACCAGCAGGACCGCAGGATCGACGCGCTGCTGCGCCATGCCTCTCAGGTGCAGGCGGCAAATCGCGACGAGATGGCGAAGCGGATGCAACGTCGATCGGAGCAGGCGGCACGGGCAGGGCGGGTGCCCTGGGCCGAGGGGTTCCGCCGTCTGACCTTCGGCGGGTCGCAGCCGCCGCGCCGAGCAGACGCGCTGCGCGCTGAGGCGAAGGCCGAGGAATCGGAGCGGGATCGCGATGGCTGACGGCGCCCTGTTCATGCTCTGGGCGAGTTTCGTCGCGGCCGGCTGCGCGGCGCTGACCTACGTGGTGTACGCCGTGCAACCGAAGCTGCGGCTGGGCTGGGCGCCGCGGCGGATGCTTGCCACCGAACCATCCTCGTTCGGCACTGCGGAACCGGCGCCGCTGCGTTCGCCGACACTGGGCGGAGTAGCGACGCTGAGCGTGTGGACGGCGGCGGTACTGGGGATTGTCGGTCTGGTGATGCGCACGGTGGCGCTGAATCACGCGCCGTACAGCAACCTGTTTGAGTTCTCCATGGCGTTCGGCATTGCGATCGTACTGCTCTACGGCATCTTCGAGCTGAGGTCGGGGACGAGGTTACCGGGGGCGTTCGTGTTGCCGGTCGCCTGCGGGCTGTACGGGTCGGCGCTGGCGTTTCCCAGCGAGGGGCAGGAGATCCTGGTGCCGGCCCTGCAAAGTCCGACTCTGCTGACGATTCACGTGGCGTTGATGATCCTCTCGTACGCGGTGCTGGCAGTGGCATTCGGCGGGGCGGCCATGCATCTGCTGCAAGGGTTTCCGGACGCGGTGGCGGAACGTGGCGGTCGCTATGCCTGGTTGCCATCCGAGGAACGATGCGACGAGCTAACCTATCGCGCCGTGCTGGTGGGGTTTCCCTTGCTCGGGGCGGGGATTGCCCTGGGAGCGTTCTGGGCGAACGACGCTTGGGGTCGCTACTGGGGCTGGGATCCGAAGGAGACGGCGGCGCTGGTGACCTGGTTGATCTTTGCGGTCTACATCCATGGTCGCTGGCTGCGGCTGTTTCGCGGGTCGCGCAAGGCATGGATCGTGGTACTGGGCTTCTTCGCTGTGATGTTCACCTATTTGGGCGTGAATCTGTGGATCACGGGGTTGCACTCGTATGCAGGCGTCTGAGTGGTTTGACAGCTTGGCAACACACAGCAGCGGAAGTGTCGGGGGGCTCGGTCAGGCATCTTGCAGGGCGGGTCAAGAATGGGTTATCGTGGCGTTTCACGCGCCTGTCGCAGAGGCGGTCGGGCGCGGGGAAGGGTCGAGGCCGACCAGCGGTTGATGACCACCGGCCAGCGCCGGTTCGATCAACCAGCGGCTTTGACCCTGTATTCGTGCCAGAGCCCGCGTGAGCGCGCCGGCCTGGAGGATCACGAGGCGGAAATCGAGCAGCGACCGTGCCGACCATCAATCAGTTGGCCCGCAAGGGACGCAAGAAGACCCGCAAGAAGGCGAAGGCGCCGGCCTTGCGGTTCCGCTACAACGCGTTGACCAGCCGGACGTCGCAGGACTCCGGTTCGCCGCAGAAGCGCGGAGTCTGCACGGCCGTGCGCACGGTGACGCCCAAGAAGCCGAACTCCGCCTTGCGCAAGGTCTGCCGTGTGCGGCTGACCAACGGGATCGAAGTCACGGCTTACATCCCCGGCGAGGGTCACACCTTGCAGGAGCACTCAATCGTGCTGGTGCGCGGCGGTCGCGTTCGTGACTTGCCCGGCGTTCGCTATCAGGTGGTACGCGGTGCGCTCGATGCGCTTGGCGTTGCCGAGCGGAAGCGAGGGCGTTCCAAGTACGGAACTCGCAAGACGGCAGGATTGACGACCGCGGCCACCCACTGACGGGTGGTCGCTTTAGTGTTGCGGGCGGTTCGGGCCTGGGTCCGACCGACTCGCGTTAGAGATGGATGACGCAGCGTGCCGCGACGACGACGGCCCGACCGACACGAGATTCGCCCGGATGCGGTCTATGGATCGCAGCGGGTGCAGATGGTGATCAATCGGCTGATGCGCAACGGCAAGAAGGGCACCGCGGAACGAATCGTGTACAAGGCGCTCGACATCCTCGAAGAGCGTGTACGGCAGGATCCGCTGGAGGTGTTCGACCAGGCGCTGAACAACATCACGCCGGAGATGGAAGTGCGTCCCAGGCGCGTGGGCGGGGCGACTTACCAGGTCCCGGTGGAGATTCGGCACGACCGCCGGACCTCGCTGGGGATCCGTTGGTTGGTGACCTCGGCGCAGTCGCGCAAGGGCCGACCGGCGCACCTGTCGCTGGCGGATGAGCTGCTCGACGCATACAGCAACACCGGCGCCGCCGTGCGGCGGCGGGAGGAAACGCACCGTATGGCGGAAGCCAACCGTGCATTCGCGCACTACCGCTGGTAAGGCGCGGCGCTGCGGGAGCGAAACAGAGACACGCCGGCGAGAATCAGGTCACGACGATTCCGCGACAGGTCGCAGCCTGCGAAACGGCGCCAGTTGAAGATCGATCAGAGAGCTGAGCAGAGGAAGCTACGGACATGCCTGCTGACCTGCCAATCTCTTCATTGCGCAACATCGGCGTGATTGCCCATATCGACGCGGGTAAGACCACCGTGACCGAGCGGATCCTCTACTACACGGGGATCACGTACAAGATCGGTGAGGTGCACGAAGGCACCGCTGTGATGGACTTTATGGACCAGGAGCGTGAGCGCGGCATCACGATTATGGCTGCCGCGACGACCTGCGAGTGGGCTGACCACACAATCAACATCATCGACACGCCGGGACATGTCGACTTCACGGTCGAAGTCGAGCGCTCGTTGCGGGTGTTGGACGGCGGCGTGGTCGTGTTCGACGCTGTAGCCGGCGTCGAACCCCAGTCGGAGACGGTTTGGCGGCAAGCGGACAAGTACGAGGTGCCGCGCATTTGCTTCGTCAACAAGATGGACCGAATCGGAGCCGACTACTGGCGGACGATGGAGATGATCCGTGAACGACTGGGCATGACCCCGGTACCGGTGCAGATTCCGATCGGTTCCGAGGACAATTTCCAGGGTGTGATCGATTTGATTCGACAACGGGCCTGGTTCTTCAGTCCAGACCGCGACGCACCGCCGACCGAGGGCGATATTCCCGAGGACTACGTCGCCGACGCCGGGCGTTGGCGGGAGACGATGATCGAGCGGATCGCCGATTTCGACGAGCAGGTGATGATCTCGTACATCGAAGGTCACGAATTGTCGGTGGACGAGATTGTCAAGGCGGTGCGGCGGGGCACGATCACAAACGCCTTTACGCCAGTCCTGTGCGGCTCGGCGCTGAAGAACGTGGGCGTGCAGCGGTTGCTGGACGCGATCGTGGACTACCTGCCGGCGCCTGACGAGGTGCCGCCGGTGGAGGGCGTGGGACGGAATGGGGCGGAATCGCGGTTGGCCGACCTGTCGGAGCCGCTGGCAGCGCTGGCGTTCAAGATCGTCACCGATCCATACGTGGGCCGCATCGCCTATGTGCGGATCTACTCAGGCACACTCAAGGCCGGCGAGGCGGTCTACAACTCCTCGCGCGACGAGAACGAGCGCGTGGGTCGCTTGTTGCGCGTGCATGCGGATTCACGCGAGGACATTGACCACGTCTCGGCCGGCGACATCGCGGCGTTCGTGGGACCCAAGGAGACCTTTACCGGGGACACGCTGTGCGACCGCAAGGCGCCGATCCTGCTGGACCAGATTTCGTTCCCGGAGCCGGTCGTCTCGATTGCGATCGAAGCCAAGAGCGCCGATGATCAGGACCGGCTGGGTGCGTCCTTGCGCAAGCTCGCCGAAGAGGACCCGACCTTCCGGGTGGAGTACAACGACGAGACCGCTCAGACCGTAATTTCGGGAATGGGCGAGTTGCACCTTGAAGTGATCGCGGACCGGCTGCGGCGCGAGTTCAAGGTGATGTGCAACGTCGGCCGCCCGCAGGTGTCGTACCGCGAAACGATCCGACGCACGTCGGAGTCGGAAGGCCGCTTCGTGCGACAGACCGGCGGTCGCGGACAGTTCGGACACGTCGTGCTGCGGGTGGAGCCGAACGAACCGGGCAAGGGCTTCGAGTTCGAGGACGAGACCGTGGGGGGCGCTGTGCCTCATCAGTACATCAGCTCGGTACGCAAAGGGGTCGAGGACGCTATGCGTTCGGGCGTGGTCGGCGGCTTCCCTGTGGTGGATGTCAAGGTGGCGCTGACGGACGGGTCGTATCACCAAGTCGATTCGAGTGAGATGGCGTTTGCAACGGCCGCGTCGATCGGGTTCCGCGAGGCGCTGCGCAAGGCGGCGCCGGTGCAGCTCGAGCCGATGATGCGCGTGGAAATCTCAACGCCGCGCGAGTATTTCGGCGAGGTGGCGGGCGACCTGTCCAGCCGTCGGGGCTCGGTACACGGCACCGAGGAACGCGGCACGGTGCAGATTATCCAGGCGCAGATGCCGCTCGCCAACCTATTCGGATACACGACAGCGCTGCGTTCGATGACGCAGGGCCGCGCTACAGCGAGCATCGAGTTCGACCATTACGAGGAAGTGCCGCAGAGCGTCCTGGCGGAGGCCCGCTGAGGCGCCTGCCGGTGCGCGAAACCACGACCGTCAACCAGCAAGACGACAGGTAGGAGACAGCAAGATGGCGCGACAGGTATACGAACGGACGAAGCCGCACGTGAACGTGGGCACGATTGGCCACGTGGATCACGGCAAGACGACGCTGACGGCGGCGATCACGAAGACGCTGGCGCTGACGAGCGAGAACGTGGCGTTTTCGAG
>JAJDWB010000008.1 GCA_022825855.1 Dehalococcoidia bacterium | reverse complement strand
CCGTCCGCAGTTTTACATTCGCACGACGGATGTGACGGGTGAGATTGGCTTGCCGGAGGGCATTGAGATGGCGATGCCGGGGGACAACGTGCAGATGTCGGTGCGGCTGATCTCGCCGATTGCGCTGGAGGAGGGTCTGCGCTTTGCGATACGCGAGGGCGGCCGCACGGTGGGCGCCGGCGCCGTCACCTCGATCGTCGAGTAGCGGCAAACCGCGAGAGGCCCAGGGCAGAGAGACGACACTATGGCTCGGCAGAGGATTCGCATCCGGCTCAAGGCATACGATCACCGTGTGCTGGATGAGTCGGCGGCCCACATTCTGGACACGGCCGAGAAGACGGGCGCCGGCGTGGCCGGACCGATTCCGCTGCCGACCGAGATTCGCAAGTACACGGTGATTCGATCACCGTTCGTCCACAAAGACGGGCGCGAGCAGTTCGAGATTCGCACGCACAAGCGATTGATCGACATCATTGAACCCACCGGCCGAACCGTCGATTCCCTGATGCGGCTGCAGCTGTCATCGGGCGTCGACGTTGAGATCAAGCTCTAACCATGGCGATACCCGGACTCCTTGGTAAGAAGTTGGGCATGGTCCAGGTCATTGGCGAGGACGGTGCGGTCGTAGGCTGCACGGTGCTCGAGGTTGGACCCTGTCCAGTCACGCAGATCATGACGGATTCACGCGACGGGTTCTCCGGCGTGCAGATCGGCTTCGGTGAGGCGCCGCCCTGGAGGATCAACGGCGCCGAGCTCGGCCACACCAAGGCCAACGGTCCGCTGAAGCACCTGACAGTGTTCAAGGCCGGCAGCGACGAGCTGTCGGAGGTGGAAGTCGGCACGGTCGTCAACGCGAGCGAAGTGTTCTCGGTCGGCGACCGGGTGGACATCCAGGGCGTGTCGAAGGGCAAGGGCTTTGCCGGTGTGGTCAAGCGGCACGGCTTCCGCGGCGGTCCGCGGACGCACGGCCAGAGCGATCGGCATCGAGCTCCGGGCTCGGTGGGCGCGGGAACGACCCCAGGCCGCGTGCTCAAGGGCACAAGAATGGCTGGTCGGATGGGCGGCAAGACGACGACGTCGATGAACCTGGAAGTGGTGAACATCAACGCGGATCGGCACTTGGTCTTCGTCAAGGGATCTGTGCCGGGCGCGACGAACGGTCTGGTCCGCATTCGGCAGACCAAGCGGCGAGGCGGCAAGCGATGAAACTCCCGCTGATTGACGCGCAGGGTCAGGCCGCCGGCGAGATCGACGCCGACGATTCGGTCTTTGGCATCGAGCCAAACCTCGCCGTGGTGCATCAGGCGGTGACCGCGCAACGCGCCAACGCGCGCCAGGGCACCAGCTCGACGATGAATCGGTCAGACATTCGCCAGGCGTCGAAGAAGACCGGGCGTCAGAAGGGCGGCGGTCGGGCTCGGATGGGCACGCCGTCGTCGCCGACCCGGATCGGTGGAGCCGTGGCGCACGGGCCGCATCCGCGCTCGTACCGGCAGCGCCTGCCCAAGCGCATGAAGCGGCTGGCGATTCGCTCCTTGCTCTCGCAACGGGCGGCCGAGGGCGGCGTGATCGTGGCCGCGCCGGACGTCGAGTTCGAGGCGAAGACGTCGGCGATGGCGAGCCTTTGCCGAACACTGGGCATCGAGCGCACGGCGCTGGTTGTGTCGGACGGTGTAGACGAGGCGCTGCTGCGGGGTACGAAGAATCTGCCCAACATTCAGGCGATGCCGGCGCAGACGTTGAGCAGTTATCTGATCCTCACGCACGACCAGTTGGTCATGACCGAGGCTGCGGTGCGCCGCTGCGAGGCGATGTGGGCGGTCGAGTCGGACGGGGCGGAGGAGGCTGGCGATGCCTAAGGACATTCATCCCTACGCGGTGCTGCGCGAACCGATCATCACTGAGAAATCGACCGAGTTGGCGGAGCATGGCAAGTACGTGTTCGAGGTCGATCCTCGGGCGAACAAGCTGCAGATTCGCGAGGCCATCGAGATTGCGTTCTCGGTGCAGGTGACCAAGGTGAATGTGATCAACGTGCGCGGCGATACGAAGCGGATCGGTCGCGGCCGTCCGGGTCGGGAGCGCGACTGGAAAAAGGCGATCGTGACGTTGGCAGACGGCTACGAGATCCGCCTGTTCGAGGGGGTCTGACATGCCAATCAAGAACTTCAAACCGACATCTCCCGGTCGACGCAACTCCTCGGGCCACACGTTCGAGGAGATCACCAAGAAGAAGCCGGAGAAGAGCCTCCTGGCTCCGCTCAAGAAGAAGTCGGGACGCAACAACAAGGGTCGGGTGACCGTCCGTCATCGCGGCGGCGGACACAAGCGGCGTTACCGGATCATCGACTGGAAGCGGCGCGACCGAGCGGGAATCGAAGGCCGTGTGGCGGCGATTGAGTACGACCCGAACCGCACAGCGCGGATCGCGCTGATCTTCTACACCGACGGCGAGAAGCGATACATCGTGGCGCCGAACGGTCTCAAGGTGGACGACCGGGTGATGTCTGGTCCGGAAGCGCCGATCCGAGTGGGTAACGCGCTGCCGATGGCGGCGATTCCCAACGGCACGCAGGTGCACAACGTGGAGCTGACCGAAGGCCGTGGTGCGCAGATGGTGCGTTCCGCCGGGGCGTCGGCGCAGATCATGGCAAAGGAAGGCGATTACGCGCTGCTGCGTCTGCCGTCGGGCGAGATGCGGCGAGTGCGCTCCGCCTGTTACGCGACGATTGGCCAGGTAGGCAACGTCGAGCACTCCAACATCAAGCTCGGCAAGGCCGGGCGCAACCGACACCGCGGCCGGCGGCCGCAGGTTCGCGGATCGGTGATGAACCCGGTCGATCACCCGCACGGCGGCGGCGAGGGCAAGGCGCCGATTGGCCTGCCCGGGCCCAAATCGCCGTGGGGCTGGTACACGCTGGGCCGCCGCACGCGCGGCAAGAAGCAGTCCGACAAGTACATCGTTCGCCGCCGCGGCCGACGGCGCTAAGGAAGACAGAGGTCTATCGCGATGTCCCGATCGACGAAAAAGGGTCCCTACGTGGACCACAAGCTGATGCAGAAGGTGCAGCGGGTCCGCGCGGCGGGCGCGCGAACGGTGATCCAGACCTGGGCGCGCCCCTCGACGATTGTGCCGGAGATGGTCGGCCTGACGATCGCAGTGCATGACGGACGGCGTCATGTGCCGGTCTTCGTGACCGAGAACATGGTTGGTCACAAGCTGGGCGAGTTTGCGCCCACGCGCACCTTCCGCGGGCACATCGGTCGTTCCGACCGTGGGACGCGGGTGCGCTGATGCAGGTACAGGCCAGCGCCAAGTTTGTGCGCACCTCGCCGCGCAAGGTCCGACTTGTCATGCAGGGACTGCGCGGAATGCCCGTCGAGGACGCGCGGTTGCAGCTTCGCTTCACGCCCAAGCCAATCGCCCGCGACGTGGCGAAGGTGCTGGACTCGGCGGTGGCGAATGCGGAGAACAACTACGGGCTCGACGCCCGCGACCTGCACATTCACTCGATCGAGGCCGGCGACGGCCGCACGCTGCGCCGGTTCAAAGCGAAGGCGCGTGGGCGGGTTGGCCGGATTCTGAAGCGCACCGCGCACATCACCGTCGTCGTGTCCGACGGCAACGACCAATAGGGACGCAGGGGACGGAACTCGCCATGGGACAGAAAGTACATCCCACCAGTTTTCGCATCGGCACGATCTACGAGTGGCGCTCGCAGTGGTACTCGGACAAGCAGTATGCGGAGTTGCTGGCCGAGGATCGCAAGATCCGCGACTTCATCAACGAGCGGCTGAACGAGGCGATGATCTCGCGGGTCGACATTGAGCGAAACGCGAATCAGCTCGGGGTCAAGCTGCATACGGCGAAGCCAGGCATCGTGATTGGCCGGGGAGGTCAAAACGTCGAGGAGCTGCGCAAGGACCTGGAGCGGTTGATCGCGCGTCCGATTCGGCTGCGCGTGGACGTCTCCGAGATTCGCGTGCCGGAGTTGGATGCGCAGCTCGTGGCGCGCAACGTGGCCGAGCAGATGGAGCGCCGGATCGCGTTCCGTCGGGCGATCAAGCAGGCAGTGCAGCGGACGATGCAGCGGGGCGCGCAGGGAGCGAAGATCATCATTTCGGGCCGCCTGGGCGGGGCCGAGATGTCGCGCAAGGCGCAAGAGATGTCGGGCCGGGTGCCCTTGCACACGCTGCGGGCCGACATCGACTACGGCTTCGCCGAGGCGAACACCGTGTTTGGCAAAATTGGCGTGAAGGTGTGGATCTACAAGGGCGAGATTCTGCCCTTCGGCGCGGAACCGGACGGCACGGGCGGACCGGCCCAGGCGATTGAGCCGCCGGTCGCCGGTGGACGGGGAGGCCGCTGATGCTTCAGCCGAGACGAGTGAAGTGGCGCAAGCATCACCGCGGTCGACGCCGCGGCATGGCCCAGACGGGCAACTCGGTCGCGTTCGGCGAGATCGGTTTGCAGTCGTTGGAGGCAGCCTGGATCGACGGGCGCCAGATCGAGGCGGCGCGGCGTGCGATCACCCACTATGTCCGCCGTGGCGGCAAGGTCTGGATTCGCGTGTTCCCGGACAAGTCGGTGACGCAGAAGCCGGCCGAGACGCGGATGGGCAAGGGCAAGGGCGCGCCCGAGAAATGGGTTGCGGTGGTCAAGCCGGGACGGGTGTTGTTCGAGCTGGCCGGCGTGCCGGAGGAGGATGCCCGTGAGGCGCTGCGCCGCGCGAGCCACAAGCTGCCGGTGCGCACGCGTGTGGTGGTGCGAGAGGCGGAGGTGGTCTAGCGATGCCGAATCCACTGGCCGACGAAGCCCGCTCGATGACCGATGGCGAGTTGGGCGAGGCGATCAACGAGGCCTATCGCGAGGTGTTCAATCTGCAGTTCCAGCGCGGCACGCGGCAACTGCAGAATCCGATGGCGATGCGTCAGGCGAAGCGGCAGGTCGCGCGGTTGCGCACGATTCTGCGCGAGCGCCAACTGGCCGAGGCGCGCGGCGAGCCGATCGAGCCACTCGCCCGGGTCGCCGAATCCGTCGCGGACGAACCGCAGACCGAACACGAACCTGAGAACCAGGCAGAGCCGGAGTCCGGTTCTCCGAGCGAGGAAGCGTAACCGATGGCTCGCAAACGACGTGTCGGATTTGCTGTCGCCGATGCGCAGCACAAGACCGTATCGGTTCACGTGGAGCGCACTGTGCGTCACCCGCTGTACAAGAAAGTGATGCGCCGTCGCAAGCGCTACCTGGCGCACGACGAGCTGAACGACTGCAAGATTGGCGACCGTGTGGTGATCGAGGAATGCCGTCCGCTATCGAAGCGCAAGTCGTGGCGAGTGGTTGAAATCCTCGAGCGCCGCGAGGTGGCCGAGATTCAGCCGCAGGAGATCGGGGCGCCGTCGCTGGACGAAGCGACCCCGGCCGCTGCGGCGGAAGCGGCCACGGGGAGTGAGGATTCGGAGTGATCCAGCAGGAGTCATCCCTGCGTGTCGCGGACAACTCGGGCGCCCGGGTGATCAAGTGCATCCGTGTGCTGGGTGGGACCAAGCGCCGCTACGCCTCGGTCGGCGACACGATTGTGGCGACGGTCAAGCAAGCCGATCCCAACCGCGAGGTTCGCGTCGGCCAGGTCGTTCGCGCGGTGATCGTGCGCGTGGCCAAGCAGTATCGGCGCGTGGACGGTTCCTATATTCGATTCGACGACAACGCGGCCGTCATTCTGGGCGCCGACGGTCAGAACCCGACCGGAACCCGGATCCTCGGACCCGTCGCGCGGGAGTTGAGGGAACGGGACTTCATGCGCATCGTCTCGCTGGCGCCGGAGGTGGTCTAGATGCGTCGAATACAGCGTGACGACCTGGTCGAAGTGCGGAGCGGAAAAGATCGAGGCCGCCGCGGTCAGGTGCGGCAGGTGCTGCCGAAAGAGCAGCGCGTGATTGTCACCGGTCTCAACATGGTCAAGCGGCACATGCAGGCGACGCAGCTCGGCGCACCCGCCGGAATCATCGAGCGTGAGGCGCCGCTGCACGAGTCGAAGGTGGCCGTGGTCTGTCCGATCTGCGATCTGCCGAGCCGGGTCGGTTTCCGCGAACGGGCCGATGGCGTAAAGACGCGGGTCTGCCGCAAGTGCGATGGGGATATTGACTGATGACGACACAGGCAACCGAGCACAGCGTCGAGGCCCCACGCCTGAAGCAGCGCTTCGACGATGAGATCGCGCCGCGGCTGTTCGAGGAGTTCCGCTTCGAGAACGTGATGCAGGTGCCGCGGGTGGTGAAGGTGGTGGTCAACTCGGGCGTCGGCGAGGCGCTGGGCCAGGGTGGCGCGGCAATCCTCGAGAACTGCGTGGCCGACATCACTGCGATCACCGGTCAGAAGCCGGTGATCAACAAGGCGAAGAAGTCAATCGCGAACTTCAAGCTGCGGGAAGGCAACAACGTCGGCGTCTCGTGCACGCTGCGCGGCGCACGGATGTGGGAGTTCCTGGACCGAACGATTAACGCGGCGCTGCCGCGTATTCGCGACTTCCAGGGCGTCTCGCGGACGGCGTTCGACGGACGCGGCAACTACTCGCTGGGGATTCGCGAGCAGATCGTGTTTCCCGAAATTGATTACGGCAACGTCGACAAGGTGCGCTCGCTGCAGGTGAACATCATCACCACGGCGCGGACGGACGCGGAGGGCCGACGGCTGCTGGAGCTGCTCGGCTTTCCCTTCGAGCGGACGCAGTGAGAGCAGACATGAAAGACCGAACGTCCAGCACAGTCAGAGCATCCAGGAACTGTGCTAGCAGGCAGGATTCGTAATGCCAGTGACCGATCCCGTCGCCGACATGCTGACGCGCATTCGCAATGCGATCCACGCGGGACATCCGCGCGTGGAGATTCCGGCGTCGAAGATGAAGATCTCGATTGCCAGTGTGCTCGAAGAGGAAGGCTTCATCCGTTCGTACGAGGTCCGCGAGCGTGCCGGCCGTGCCGGTCGCGATCTCGATGTCGAGCTGTTGTACGACGAAGAAGGAACCTCGGTGGTGACGGGTCTCAAGCGCGTCTCGCGCCCGGGTTTGCGGGTCTACGTGCAGAAGCGCGAGATTCCGCGGCCGTACGGCGGTCTGGGCGTGGCGATTCTGACGACGCCGCGAGGCGTCATGACCGGCGCGCAGGCGCGCCGCGAAAACGTGGGCGGAGAAGTGCTGTGCTTCGTCTGGTGAGCAGTCGAGTATTCGGGACGGGAGCGGGACGATGAGTCGAGTGGGTCGTCTACCCGTGCCGGTTCCGGCCGGTGTGAGCGTGGAGATCGAGCCCGGCCACGTGTCGGTCAAGGGGCCGCGCGGCGAACTGGCGCAGGACCTGCACCGAGATCTGCACGTGGCGCTGGATGAAGGCGAGATCGTCGTCACGCGGCCCAGCGATCGGCGCGAGCATCGAGCCCAGCACGGTCTGGCGCGGTCCTTGATCCAGAACATGGTGACCGGCGTGTCCGAGGGTTGGACGAAGACGCTGGAGATCCAGGGCACGGGCTACCGGGCCGAGATGGACGGCCGCACGCTGGTGCTGCGCGTGGGTTATTCGCACTTGGTGCGCAAAGAGCCGCCGGACGGCATCGAGTTTGCCGTCGAGGGCCAGTTGGTCCACGTGCGGGGAGCGAACAAGCAAGTCGTTGGCCAGCAGGCGGCGGAGATTCGCGCGGTGCGGCCGCCCGAGCCGTACAAGGGCAAAGGCATCCGCTACCAGGGCGAATGGGTTCGCCGCAAGCAGGGCAAGAGCGCAATCGGCTAGGGCCACGGCGCATCGGCGCCGGAATCCCAGGCCGGAGCTCGTTGATCTGGAGAACAAACGATGACGGTACGCAGCAAGCGGCTGACGAACCATGCCGCGCGCAAGCGTCGGCACTTGCGCGTGCGCAAGCGCGTGCACGGCACGGCCCAGCGTCCGCGGCTCTGCGTGTTTCGCTCGGCCAGGCACATTTATGGCCAAATCATCGACGACGACCTGGGTGTGACCCTGGTCAGCGCATCGGATCTGGGCGACGGCGCGGCGCAAGCAACCGAAGATGACGGTTCGGGCAAGCGGGCCAGCGCTCGCGCCGTAGGCCGACAACTCGCTCAAACGGCGCGGGATGCCGGCATTTCGACCGTGGTCTTCGACCGCGCCGGGTATCAGTATCACGGACGCGTCCGCGCGCTGGCCGAGGCCGCGCGTGAGGCGGGACTCGTCTTCTAGCCGCCGACCGAAGGCGAGAAACAGGAGCAGGACATGGTGCAACAGCGAGACGGCGGACGCGGCAGAGGCCGCCGCCGTGACCGCGACGAGCCGCAGGACGACATTATCGAAAAGGTCGTCGCGGTCTCGCGCGTGGCCAAGGTGGTTAAGGGCGGTCGACGGTTCTCATTCACCTCGGTCGTCGTGGTCGGCGACGGCGCCGGGCGCGTGGGCATCGGGATTGGCAGGGCGAACGAGGTCCCGGACGCGATTCGCAAGGGTTCGACGATTGCCAGGCGTGAGATGGTCAGCGTGCCGATTCGCAATGGCACGATTCCCCATCCGATTACGGCGCGATTCTGCGCCTCGCAGGTGCTGCTCAAGCCGGCGGCGCCGGGAACCGGTGTGATCGCCGGCGGCGGTGTACGTGCCGTCCTGGAGGCGGCGGGACTGCGCAACGTGCTGTCCAAGTCGCTGGGTTCGAACAACGTGGTCAACGTGGTTCAGGCCACGCTGCGTGCCCTCGAGCAACTGCGCGATCCGGTCCAGGTAAGGCGCGAGCGTCTGCGGCTGGCCGGCCGCGTGCCCGACGAGCCGGCGGCCGAGCCTGTTGAGCAATCCGAGGCGCCGGAGGCCGAACTCGCTGCCGCCGGAACGAGCGAGTAGCAGGTCATGTCACAACTGAAGATCACGTACACGAAGTCGGCGATCGGCTATCGGTCCGACCAGGGCCACACGATCCGCTCGTTGGGTCTGCGGCGGCTGGGTCAGAGCACGGTCAAGGATGACACCCCGGACGTGCGCGGGATGATTCAGAAGGTCTCCCATCTCGTCACGGTGACGGAAGTCGAGGACGTCTGATGGTGCTGCGACTCAACGATCTGCGGCCGGCTCCCGGTTCGCGGAAGAAGCGCAAGCGGGTCGGCCGGGGCAACGCCTCGGGCAAGGGCACGTACTCGGGTCGCGGTCTCAAGGGACAGCGATCACGGGCGGGCCGCGACTACAATTCGGTGTTCGAGGGCGGCGCGATGTCGATGATGCGCACGCTGCCGCGGCGCAAGGGCTTCAAGGCCCCTTTCCGCGTGGAAGCGCAACCGATCAACGTCGTCGAGTTGGATCGACGCTTCGCCGATGGTGATACGGTCGATAGCGAGGCGCTGGTCGCGGCCGGACTGCTGCGGCGTGCGTCGCAGCGATTCAAAGTGCTCGCGGGCGGTGAGATCTCCACTGCCCTGCAGTTGCGCGTGGAACGGATCTCGTCGGCAGCCGAAGCAAAGATCGTTGCCGCTGGCGGCAGCGTCGAGGTGATCAATGCAGAGAGCCCAGACAGCGGCGGGGCCGACGAGGCCTAAGCTGCTGCAGGCCCTGGTCGACGCCTGGCGGCAGCCGGACGTTCGCCAGAAAGTCGCGTTCACCCTGGCCATGCTGGTCGTGTTCCGGCTGGTCGCGCACGTCCCGATTCCCGACATCAACAAGACCCAGCTCGAGAACGCGCTGGACAACAACCCGGTGCTCGGGTTCCTCAATCTCTTCTCGGGCGGCGGGTTGGACAACCTGTCGATCGTCGCCCTGGGCGTGTATCCCTACATCACGGCGTCGATCGTGATGAACCTGATGCAGCCGGTCGTGCCGCGCCTGCAAGCGCTGGCGCAGGAAGGCGAGTCGGGCCGTAACCGGATTCAGCTCTACACCTACTGGCTGGCAGTGCCGATGTCGGTGGTGCAGGGGTACGGTCAGTTGCTGCTGCTCGAGAATGCCAGGGCGATCACCGGGATTGGCTTCGGCGCCGAAGAGTGGCTGCCCACGCTGTCGGCGCTGATGACGATGACAGCCGGCACCATGTTCCTGATCTGGCTCGGCGAACTGATCACGGAGAAAGGCGTCGGCAACGGCATTTCGCTGATCATCTTCGCCGGGATCGTGGCCAGCTTCCCCACGCTGTTCAACTCGGTGCGGCTGTCCGACATTGGTTGGTCGGGCATCGCCGTGGTGATCGCGATTGCGATCGCCCTCGTTGCCCTGATCGTGTTCTTCCAGGAGGCGCAGCGGAGGATTCCCGTTCAATATGCCCGATCGGTGTTCCGCGGAGGGAGGATGTACCGCCAGAGCGGTCAATCCTACATCCCGCTGCGGGTGAACTCGGCCGGCATGATCCCGTTGATCTTCGCATTCTCGATCATCATTTTCCCTTCCGTCCTGGCCGGCTGGGTGACCGGAGCGGCGGGCGAGGAAGCGCAGACCCAGGTCGCAGTCGAGCTGCCGTTCACTCGTGATGACGTGGAGCAGCCGCTGGCCACGCTGCTGCCCGAGCTGGACGCCTCCGGCGAGTTCACGGTCAATGAAGGCATCGTCGAGTGGGACAAGGAAGAAGACACGTTCCAGGACGTACTGGATCGGATCAACTCCAACTCCGACGCCAACGTCCTGACCCAGGTCGAGACGACGACGATCCAGGCCACGCAGGAGACGCTCTATGCCTGGCGTATCGATGCCAACGAGATTTCCGAGGATCCGATCCGGCTCTCCGATCGCGAGGGCAACTTCATCGCGGTCTCGGAGATCAAGACGCATGAGGATCCGGCCGACAATCCGTTGACGCCGGACATCGCCGAGGGTCAGACGCTGGGCGAGCGTCCAGGCTGGATCATTCGGGTGGCGGATTGGGTCCAGTTGAATCTCTCGCCGGGACGACCGGCGTATTGGGCGCTCTCGTTCGTGCTGGTCGTCGGGTTCACGTTCTTCTACACGTTCGTCACCTTCCAGCAGCAGAACCTGGCCGAGAACCTACAGAAGCAGGGCGGGTTCATTCCCGGCATCCGGCCGGGCCGTCCTACGCAGGACTACATCAACCGCGTGCTGGCTCGGATCACCTGGGCGGGAGCGCTGTTCCTGGGCTTTGTCGCGGTGGTCCCGTTCCTGGCGACGGAGTTCATTCCCGACTCCACGGCCCTGACGATCTCGTCGACCGGCCTGCTGATCGTGGTCGGAGTCGCGCTGGACACGATGCGGCAGATTGAAGCACAACTGCTGATGCGCAATTACGAAGGGTTCATTCGCTAGCCATGTCAGACACCGAGGGCCAGACCATGTACGTCATCCTGTTGGGACCGCCGGGCGCGGGCAAGGGCACGCAGGCGGTGCAGACCGCCGAACGGACCGGTCTGCTGCACCTTTCGACCGGCGACATGTTCCGCGAGAACCTGCGCAACGGCACCGAACTGGGCAACCTGGCCAAAACCTACATGGACGCCGGCGAACTCGTGCCGGACGATGTCACGATCGGCATGCTGTTGGAGCGGATCGGCCGCGACGACGCGCGGGCCGGATGCCTGTTCGACGGCTTCCCCCGCACGGTTGAGCAGGCCCGCGCGCTGGACGAGGCCCTGACCGCCCGGGGCCAGGAGATCGCGGTCACCGTCTTGATTGATGTCTCGAACGAGGAGATCACGCGGCGCCTCGGCGGTCGAGTGAGCTGCGCCACCTGCGGCAGCGTGTTTCACGAGGTCTTCAATCCGCCCGATCCATCGAAGCCCTGCTGTGGCGTGATCAAGATGATTCAGCGAGACGACGACAAACCGGAGGCGATCGCGAATCGGCTCCAGGTCTATACGGACCAGACCGAGCCGCTGGTGGCCTACTACACGGCGGCGAGCAAGCTCTCAACGGTCAACGGCGAGCAGTCGCCTGAGGCCGTAGGTCAGGATCTGCTCTCGGCGCTGGAGGCGATTGGCAACTAGCAAACAGCCACGCGAGCACGGGAATCGGAAGAAACTGAGATGGCGAACGGGCAGCGACCACGGCAAGTGATCCTCAAGACCGAGGACGAGATCGCGCAAATGCGTCCGGCCGGTCAGATGGTCGGCGAGACACTGAACGAGCTGTTTGAGATGGTCAAGCCGGGCCGCAAGCTGTCGGAGCTGGACCGGTATGTGCTGGACAAGTTCGGACGGCTGGACGTGATTCCTACATTCCTGGGTTACCAGGGATTCCCGCATACGATTTGCGCCTCCGTGAACGAGGAGATCGTGCACGGCTTCGCGACGGAGCGGGTGCTGGAGGAAGGAGACATCCTCACGATTGACCTGGGCGCGACGATCGACGGTTGGGTCGGCGATTCGGCGCGGACGGAGGGTGTGGGGACGATCTCGGCCAAGGCGCGGCGGTTGCTGGATGTGACCTCGGAATCCCTGGCGGCGGGCATATCCGCGGCTCGTATCGGTGTACGTAAAGGTGATATCGGAGCAGCGATTCAGGAAGTGATAGAATCAGCAGGTTACGGAGTAGTCCGAGGATATGTAGGGCATGGCGTCGGGCGTGACATGCACGAACCGCCGAGCATGCCCAACTATGGTCGGCAAGGCTCCGGAATGACCATGCGCCGTGGGATGGTCGTTGCCCTTGAGCCGATGGCGACCGTCGGTGATCCGGCGACCGCCGTGCTGGACGACGGCTGGACCGTCGTCACCGCGGACGGAAGTCTGTCAGCTCACTTTGAGCACACGGTCGCACTGCGCGAAGACGGTCCGGCGGAGATTTTGACTCGGGCCTGACCAGAACGATCAGCAGTCTGGTCAGCACGACGACGGACTGGCAAAGCACGAACAAGCAACGGGGGTTCGGTGGCGAGAAATCGGAACACGAGGTCGGGACGGCGAGATCGGCGCGCGGCGTCGCCTTCGCCTCCGCCCAAGCAGGACAAGATCGAAGTCGAAGGCGTCGTCAAGGAACTGTTGCCCAACGCAACATTCCGAGTCGAGCTTCCCAATGGTCACGAAGTGCTGGCGCACCTGGCAGGCAAGATGAGACAGCACCACATCCGCGTCCTGCGCGGTGACCGCGTGCTGGTTGAGCTGTCGGAGTACGACCTGACCCGAGGCCGGGTCGTTTATCGGTTCAAGAGCTGACGAGTGACGGACCGCGCCCCGCGCGATGTGAGAGCGGGACGGCGGGATTTGAGGCGAGAGGACAGGTCGGATGGCGAGAATCTCGGGCGTGGACGTCCCCGACAACAAGAAGGCGCCCTACGCGCTGCGCTACATCTACGGCATCGGTGCCACCCGGGCGAAAGAGATCGTCGACAAGGCGAATATAGACCCCGAGTCTCGAATCCGCGAACTGTCGGACGCCGACCTCGCTCGGATCCGCGAAGTGGTCGATCGCGACTACCTGGTCGAGGGCGATTTGCGGCGCGTCGTGCGCGGCAATGTCCAGCGGCTGATCGACATCAACTGCTATCGCGGCCAGCGCCACCGGCGCAACCTGCCCATGCACGGGCAGCGAACGCGAACCAACGCGCGGACCCGCCGCGGCGCGAAGAAGACGGTCGCCGGCCGTCGCCGCGCGGTCAAGCGCTAACGACCTACGCTGCGGCGCCCGCCGAACGCGGTGCTGCGCCGACGAGAAGGGAACGGGATGAGCACTCAACGACGAGAACGGGCGCGTCGGCGGCGTGAACGCAAGAACGTGCCCCACGGCCGCGCGTACATCCAGTCGACCTACAACAACACGATCATCACGATGACCGATCTGGCAGGCAACCCGGTTGCCTGGGCGTCGGCGGGGAGCACCTCGGCGACGCGCGGTTCGCGCAAGGGCACGCCGTTTGCCGCGCAACTCGCGGCTGAAGACGCTGCGCAGAAGGCGATGAGCCACGGCATGCGCCAGGTCGACGTGTATGTCAAGGGACCGGGACAGGGTCGCGAGTCGGCGGTGCGGGCGTTGCAGGCGCAGGGTCTGACGCTGCTCTCGATCCGTGATGTGACGCCAATTCCCCACAACGGCTGCCGGCCGCGCAAGCGCCGCCGGGTCTAGCAGCGATCAGGAACAGGGCCGCAGGCTCTACGCGAACCGAACCAGAGAGAGACACGCTCATGGCTCGATATACCGGACCCGTCTGCCGCATCTGTCGTCGGGCGGGGGAAAAGCTGATGTTGAAGGGCGAACGCTGCGTTGGCCCCAAGTGCGCCATCGAGCGCCGCAATCAACCGCCCGGACAGCGATCGCCGCGCCGGCGCAAGATTTCCGACTACGGCGAGCAGGTCAAGGAGAAGCAGAAGGTCCGCAAGACCTATGGCGTGCTGGAGCGTCAGTTCCGACGAATGTTTAGCGAGGCCAACCGCCGGCCCGGCGCGACGGGCGAGAACCTGCTGCAGATGCTGGAGCTGCGTTTCGACAACGTGGTCTACCGCCTGGGCATTGCCGAGTCGCGCGCGCAGGCGCGTCAGCTCGTGCGCCACGGACACATCACGCTCAACGGCAAGAAGGCCGATATTCCATCCATCGAAACCCGGATCGGCGACAAGATCGGCTGGACCGATCGCGGCCGCAAGAGCAAGTTCTACGAGATGGCGCGCACCTGGCAGGGGTCTCGCGAGGTGCCCGGCTGGCTGCGCATCGACCCGATCCAATTGGAAGGCGAGCTGACGGCCGTACCTGCCCGAGAAGACCTGGACATGCGAGTCGACGAGAACGCGATCGTCGAGTACTACTCGCGCTAATCCCTGCGCGCAGCACCACCCAGTCCCAGGGAGGGACGCACCAACGTGATCCTGGCTACCGAAACTCCCAAGCTCTCGATTGAGGAAGAAGGCGACGACTACGTCCGGATCGCAGTCGAGCCGCTCACGCGAGGGTTCGCGCACACCGAGGGCAACGCGCTACGGCGGGTTCTGCTCAGCGGTATCCGCGGCGCGGCGATCACTTCCGTACGGATCGATCAGGTTCAGCACGAGTTCTCGACGATCCCGCAGATGAAGGAAGACACGACCGAGTTCCTGCTCAACCTGCGCGAGATCCGGATCCACGCGATCGCCGACCGCCCGGCCGAGATGCATCTCAATGTGACCGGCGCCGGCCAGATCACCGCCGGCGACATCGAAGTGCCCGGCGACTACAAGATCGTCAATCCCGACCACTACCTGGCCACGCTGGACAGCGAAGAAGGCCGACTCGACGTCGTCATGGACGTCGAGACCGGCTTCGGCTTCCGACCCTCTGAACAGAACAAGAACGGCGAGCACCTGCTCGGCCTGATTCCGCTGGACGCGGTGTTCACGCCGGTGCGCAAGGTGTCGTACGAGGTACTGCCCGCCTCGGGCGGACGCGGCAGCGAGTACGAACAGCTACTGATCGAGGTCTGGACGGACGGCACGATATCCGGCGTCGATGCGGTGCAGGCGGCGGCGCGCTCACTGCGTACCGAGCTGGAACTGTTCGAGACGATGGGTCAGCCGATCACGACGCGCCAACTTCCTGCGCACGCGCGGGTCGGTCTGACCGCCGAACAGTACGACATGCCGATCGAGGAGCTGCAACTCTCGGTGCGGGCCCACAACTGCCTGAAGCGCAGCGGGTTGATGCTGGTCGGTCAGATTCTCGAGAAGAGCGACGACGAGTTGCTGACGTTGCGCAACTTCGGAGAGAAGTCCTACATCGAGCTGATCGACAAGCTGCTCGAGATGAGTCTGATTGAGGACGACGATCCGCGCGTGCGCCGAGCGCGTGACGGCGTCTTTGCGCCGAGCAGCGACGAAGTGCTGACCAAGCTGCCTCCGCCGCAGGAGGAGACCACCGAGGCGCCCTCGTTGAGCGAGGCCGAGACAGAGGAACCCGAGAAGGTCGGTCAGAGCGAAGAGGATCCTGAGATCACCGGTTCGCTTGGCGCGGCGCTTCTGGAGGCGTTGCGCGAGGCCGGCAGCGGAGTCGACGAGTAACTGAACAGACAGGGTCCGCCCGAGCGACACGCAGCGCGGCTGATTCCGCACGCGGTCGGGTGGGATTGAAGGGGTGAACGGATGCGGCATCGAAAGAGCGGTCGGGCGCTGAGTCGCAGCAGATCGCATCGCACGGCGCTGGTGCGCAACCAGGTCACCGACTTGTTGCGGCACGAGGCGATCGTGACCACCGAGGCGAAAGCCAAGTCGATCCGGCCCGTGGCCGAGCGGATGATCACGCTGGGCAAACGCGGCGACCTGCACTCCCGCCGTCAGGCCGGAGCGGTGCTCACCGATCGCAAGGTCTTGCGCACCCTGTTCGACGAGATTGCGCCCCGGTTCGCGGAGCGCAACGGCGGCTACACCAGAATCATCAAGCTGGGACCTCGGCGCGGCGACGGCGCGCAGATGGCGCACATTGAACTCGTCGAGCGCGCGGCTCCGGAGCCGGTCGAGACCGACGAGGAGACCTCGGAAGAGTAGTCGCGGAACCGACCAGTGAGTCAGCGTTGGGCGCTGTTACTGCAGTACGAGGGCACGGAGTTCGCAGGGTCGCAATGGCAGCCGAATCGTCCAACCGTGCAGGGTGCGCTGCAAGACGCGCTGCAATCGCTGACCGGCGTCGAGACGCCGCTGTCGCTAGCCGGTCGCACGGACGCCGGCGTCCACGCGACCGGGCAGGTTGGCTCGTGGGTCTCGGAGTGGGACGAGTCGGCGATGCCCGCCCCGCGCTGGGTTCGCGGCTTGAATCACTTTCTGCCTCAGGCGATTGCCGTGCAAGCGGTGGCGCCCGTGGACGACCGGTTCGATCCTCGCCGCGACGCCGTATCACGCACGTACACCTATCGGATCCGGCTGTCGCGGCAGCGCCAGCCGCTGTGGACGCGGCACGCCTGGATCTTGCCGCCGCCCTTCAGCGAGGAGGCCGCGCGCGAGACGTTGCAAAGCCTGCAGGGAGAGCGCGATTTCGCAGCGTTCACGCCGCCCACGACCGAACAGTCGACGCTGCGGCACATGCTCGACGCGTCGCTGGACATGCAGGGCGATTCGGTCGCGATACGCTTTCGCGCGGACTCGTTTCTACAACACCAGGTGCGGCGCATGGCGGGAGCGATCAGCGAGGTGGCCCGCGGTCGGGAATCGGTCGAACAGTTTTGCCGCGAGTTCGCTCGGGCAGAACCCGGATCGATGGGTCCGACGGCGCCCGCCTGCGGTCTGACGCTGTCCGAAGTGAGGTACGAGCGGCCGCTGTTCGGGCGACTCGAGCCGGCCGAACAGGACATCAACGAATCACCCCGTGCAGGGCAACGTGAGGGAGCGTGACGGATGACGACGACCGTACTGGGACGACACCAGGTCCCACGGCAATGGCACGTGATCGACGCGGCCGATCGGCCGCTGGGACGCGTCGCGACGCAGGTCGCCACGTTGCTGCGCGGCAAGCACAAGCCCGTGTTTCATCCTTCGCAGGATGTCGGCGACTACGTCGTCGTGGTCAACGCGGGCAAAGTCGCGGTGACCGGCAAGAAGCTTGAGCAGAAGATCTACTACCGGCACTCGGGTTACCTGGGCGGCTTGAAGGAGACTTCGCTGAAGGAGATGCTGGCCAAGCGTCCGGAGCGCGTGATCGAGCACGCCGTGCGCGGCATGCTGCCCAAGAATTCGCTGGGCCGCACGCAATACCGGCACCTGCGGGTCTACGCGGGCCCCGATCACCCGCACGCCGGCCAGATGGCCGAACAGGGAGCGGAGTAACCGATGACCACCGCAGCGGGCAACTACTACTACGGACTGGGACGGCGCAAGACGGCGATCGCACGGGTCCGGCTCTACCCGGGCAACGGACAGATCACGGTCAACGGGAAGCCGGCCGATGAACTCTTCCGCCGCCCGGAGCAGCGCCGTTTGATCGAGGAGCCGCTGCGCCATACGGGCATGCAGAACAGCTTCTCGGCCATGGTGCGCTGCAGCGGCGGCGGGATGAACGGCTGGGCCGGCGCGATTCGTCTGGGCATCGCTCGGGCGCTGCTGGCCAGCGATGAGACGCTGCGCCGGCCGCTGCGACAGGCAGGCATGCTGACCCGCGATCCGCGGGCCAAGGAGCGCAAGAAGCCCGGTCTCAAGCGGGCTCGCAAGGCGCCGCAGTACACAAAGCGCTAGGCGGCGGCCGGCGCGCTGCTTCAGATACGACGGCGTTGGCGGTCGGGTCAGTCCAGGCCGGCGGCGGCTCGCAGCGTGTTCGCGTGGTGGGACTGTTCCCAGGGCAGATCGAGGTCCGGGCGGCCGAAGTGTCCGTAGGCGGCAGTCTGTTGGTAGATCGGCTGCTTGAGGCCGAGATGGTGGATGATTGCAGCCGGCCGCAGGTCGAAGTGCTCGACCACAAGTCCAGTCAGCTCCTGATCCGAGAGACGGCCGGTGCCGAACGTTTGCAAGGCGAGGCTGGTCGGCTCGGGTTTGCCGATTGCGTAGCTGACCTGGATCTCGACCCGGGCCGCGAGCTCGGCCGCGACGATGCTGCGGGCGACGTGCCGGGCGGCATAGGCGGCGCTGCGGTCGACCTTGGACGGATCCTTGCCAGAGAATGCGCCGCCGCCGTGGCGCGCCATACCGCCGTAGGTGTCGACGATGATCTTGCGGCCGGTCAGACCGGCGTCGGCCAACGGTCCGCCGGTGACGAACTTGCCCGACGGGTTCACGTAGACGCGGGTGCGCTCGTCAACCATCTTAGGGTCGACCACTTCGTCGATCACCAGGGCGCGGATCGCCTCGGCGATCTCGTCCTGTGAGACGTCTTCGCTGTGCTGGGTGCTGACGACGACCGTGTCGATCCGGTAGGGGCGACCGTGGGCGTACTCGACCGTGACTTGCGACTTGCCGTCGGGTCGAAGCCAATCGACGCGGCCCTCTCGGCGAACCTGTGTCAGTTGCCGCGTGAGGCGGTGAGAGAGTTCGATCGGGAGCGGCATCAGGCTCTCGGTCTCGTCGCAGGCGTAGCCGAACATCATGCCCTGATCGCCGGCGCCCTGGCGGCCAAACGGGTCATCGCCGCTGCGGGACGCTTCGCCCGCCCGGCCGCCCACGCCGTCCGCGATGTCGGGAGACTGGCGATTGATCGAAAGCAATACTTTGCAGGTGTCGGCGTTGATGCCCCAGGCCTGGTCGGTGTAGCCGATCTGCCTGAGGGTCGAGCGCGCGATCTGTTCGATGTCGATCGTGGCCTGCGTCGTGATCTCGCCGAAGACCATGACCAGGTCCGAGGACACGGCCGTCTCGCAAGCGACGTGGGACTCCGGATCGTCCCTGAGACAGGCATCGAGCACGGCGTCGGAGATCTGGTCGCAGACCTTGTCCGGGTGGCCCTCGGTCACCGACTCGGAGGTCCACAGGCCGCTGATGCTCCTGTCGGGAGCGGTCGATGGCTGGGAACTGGTCATGTGCCCTCGTCCCATGAGCTGAGGTAGCGGAGCTGTTCGGCGGTCAGCGTGTCGAGTTGAACGCCCATGCTCGCCAGTTTGAGCCGTGCGACGCTCTGGTCAATCGCGTCGGGCACGTTGTGGACGCCGGGACCGAGCGGCGGATCGGTCTTGACGAGGTGTTCCACGGCCAGCGCCTGGTTGGCGAAGGACATGTCCATCACGCTGGCGGGATGTCCCTCGGCGGCGGAGAGGTTGACCAGGCGGCCCTCGGCGAGGACCAGCAGTTCGCGTCCGTCGCTGGTCGTGTGCGCGCTGACGTAGGGCTTCAGTTCGCGCTGCTGCTCGCTGATCTCGGCCAGCGCCTCGAGGTTGATCTCGTTGTTGAAGTGTCCCGCATTGGCGAGGATCGCGCCGGTCTTCATCCGCGCGAAGTGCGGCGCGTCAATCACGTGGATGTCGCCCGTGGTGGTGACGAAGATGTCGCCCTCGGCGGCGGCGTCGGACATCGGCAAGACGCGGTAACCGTCCATAACCGCCTCGAGCGCGCGCAGCGGATCGACCTCGGTGACGATCACCTGCGCGCCCAGACCGTCGGCTCGTGAGGCGACGCCGCGTCCGCACCAGCCGTAACCGGCGACCACGATGGTCTTGCCTGCCAAGAGGATGTTGGTGGCGCGGATGATCCCGTCCAGCGCGCTCTGCCCGGTGCCGTAGCGGTTGTCGAAGAAGTGCTTGGTGGCGGCGTCGTTGACGGCCATGATCGGATAGGCGAGCGCGCCGTCGGCGGCCATGGCCCGCAGGCGGATGACGCCGGTGGTGGTCTCCTCGCAACCTCCCATGACTTCGTCGAGATGCTCGCGCCGGTCGGTGTGCAGGGTCGACACCAGGTCTGCGCCGTCGTCGATCGTGATCTGCGGTCTCGCGTCGATCGTGCGGTGGATGTGGTTGTAATAGGTCTCGTTGGACTCGCCCTTGACCGCGTAGACACCGATGCCGGCCCGCTCGACCAGGGCGGCGGCGACGTCGTCCTGGGTGGAGAGCGGGTTGCTGGCGCAGAGGGTGAGTTCGGCCCCGCCGGCCTGGAGCGCGAGCGCCAGGTTGGCGGTCTCGGACGTGATGTGCAGGCAGCCGGCGATGCGCAGGCCGGCGAACGGCTGCTCGCGCGCGAACCGCTCGTGAATCTGGGCGATGACCGGCATTTCGCGGGCAGCCCAGAGGATGCGCTGCTCGCCGTACTCGGCCAGGCGCGGATCCGCGATGTCGCTGGTTGTCGAACTCACGTGTGGACGACCTCCCGCTCTCCATCGGGGCCGCGGCGTCGCGCGACCCATCGGCGGACAGCGGTCACCAGCGTACTGGTATGCCGGGTTGCGGAGGCCTCGATGATCTCACCGACCTGGCGGTAGCCGAGGCGATCGTACGCCCGCACGGCATGGATGTTGTCGGGATTGACCGAGAGCACGACCTCGTCGACCTGTTCGAGCAGCGCAGCCGTCACGGCGGATGTGGCTGCGGTGGCGTGGCCGCGTCCGCGGTAGCGGGGATGTGTGAACACGTTGCCGAGGATCGCGATGCCGTGGCTACGGCCGATTGCGTGCGTGCCCGCGACGGCCACCAGCCGCTCCTCGTCGGTCACGCCCCAGTAGCAGCCTTCGGCAATATGCTCCGGCCGGTAGTGGGTGGGATCGCCCTCGGCGTTGTAGAGCCGGTTGAGCAGGTCGGCGTGGGCGGCGACCATCGGCTGGGCGGGCTGGCGCGAGGGTCGGAAACTCTCGCGAGTGACCAGCATGCGCGACATGCGGGTGATGTGGCGGAACGTGTAGACGCGCTCCAGCGCCTCGCGGTGATGGATTCCAGCGATCGCGAACGTGTTGGGGAATCCGGGGTGCAGTCCGAGGATTGCCTCAACACCGACGGCCGGTCCACTCAGCGTGCTGGCGTAGCCCAGCCCACCGTGAGAGTGACAGACCACTGCCTCGCCACCGCCGGCCGCGCAGGAGTAGAACTCGGCGTCCGGCCAGGCGTCGTCGTCGAGCTGGGCCAGCGCGTAGGCCGCGTTGTAGCGATCCGATTGCAGGGTCCGGGCGAGCTGCACGCGGTCGTCGGCTCGCCGGATCTCGACGAACTCGTGGGTGTCGCCCAATCGCAGTGAGAGCGCCATGTGGGAACGTTAACCGCTGCCTCTGTTTGGCGTGTGTTGGGCCTGCTCTTGGACGGTGATCCTCGCTGCGCGCGAGCGGATCGCGTCCGGCGCGGCCCGGAGCAAGCCTTCGGTACCGAAGCGCTCGATCGCGAAGGAGGCGACCGCACAGCCCCAGACCGTGGCTTCGATCAGGTCCTGGCCGCGAGCCAGACAGCTGAGCAGCGCGCCGGCGAACGAATCGCCCGCACCGGTCGGGTCGACGGCGTCGATATCGGGTACCGCTCCGACGAGGGTGCGCCGGTCATCCTGGAACACCTCGACTCCCTGCGAAGCCTTCTTGAGCACGAAGATGCGTGGTCCCATGCGGCGGATCTCGTTCCAGGCGGCCTCGGGCAGCGCCGGATCGTCCTCGCTGCCGGGCCACTGGATCAGGTGGGCGGCTTCGAGGGTGTTGATCGAGACCAGATCGGCGCGGCGCAACTGATCGCGGAACTCGTCGCGGCGCTCGGCCACTTCGCGCTCGATCGTGTCGATCGCGACCAGCTCGGGCTCGCTCATCTGCTCAAGCGCGCGGCGGTTCTGGTCGGGATTGCCGGCGGTCAGCAGCAGCAGGCGAGCGCATTGCAGCGCCGGCGCGACGACGACCGGCACGGTGTCGTAGACGCCGGCGCGGGTGTACAGCGTCTCGCGGACGTCGCCCGAGGAGGAGTAGCGGCAGCCCCAGCGGAAGTTGGGGCCGTCGGCCTCGATCACGCTGTTCATGCGCACGCCGCGGTCGTGCAGCGGCTGCAGCAGTCCGCGGTCGAGGTCGTTGCCGATCACCGAGACAGGCGCGCTGCTCGCCATTAGCGAGGCGGCCAGGCAGGAGTAGATCGCCGAGCCCCCGAGCAACTGGTCGATGTCGCCGGCCTGGCTGTGGATTTCGTCGAGGGCGATCGCGCCGACGACGGCCAGATCGATCTCGGCCGCGTTCACGGCAGCCGGCCTGCGATCAGCAGTTCGTACCGTGCTCGGGCGGCGTCGGGAATGCGTCGAGGGTCGGTCATGATCGCGCCCTCGAGCGCGCCCTCGGCCGTCGAGGTCCAGCCCTTGGGCAGATGCTGGGCGAGGTCGGCGATGATTCGCTGCGCGGATTGCACATTCTGGGCGACGATCTCCGCGACGGCGGCGGCGGTGACGTCGGCTTCCGACTCGTGCCAGACGTCGTAGTCGGTGGCTGTGGCGAGCATTGCGTAGGCGATCTCGGCCTCGCGGGCGAGCTTGGCTTCGGGCACGGCGGTCATGCCGATGATCGATGCGCCCCAGGATCGATACAAGTGCGACTCGGCGCGGGTGCTGAACAGCGGGCCCTCCATCGCGATGTATGCGCCGCCGGAGTGAACCGTCTGGCCGACGCGTCCGGCGCTGTCGATCAGCCGGGCGCTGAGGTCGGCGCAGAACGGATCGGCGAACCCGACATGGACGACGAGGCCGTCGCCGAAGAAGGTGGTCGGCCGGAGGCCGCGGGTGCGGTCGATGATCTGATCGGGCACGACCATGTGTCCCGGGACGATGTCCTGCTTCAACGAGCCGACCGCGGAAACGGCCAGGATGCCCTGCACGCCGAGCGACTTGAGCGCCCAGATGTTGGCACGCACGGGAATCTCGTGCGGCATCAGCCGGTGTCCGACGCCGTGCCGAGGCAGAAAGGCGACGGACCGGCCGTGCAGGTCGCCGATCACGAGCTCGTCCGAGGGCGGGCCGAACGGCGTGTCCGTGCTCCAGCGGCGGACATCGCTGAGTCCCGGCATCTGGTAGAAGCCGGAGCCGCCGATCACGGCGAGCTTGGCGGTCGGTGGATCGCTGGTCATGCGCGGCACCTCTGACACTTCGCTGGTCGGGCTAGTAGATCAGCATCGAATCGACGGTATGGGGCCGCAGCCGGTCGCGGCCGTTGAGCGCCTCCAGTTCGATCAGGAAGGCGACCTGCTCGACCGCGGCGCCGGACTGGAGGATGAGCTGGACGGCGGCCTCGGCGGTCCCGCCTGTGGCGAGCAAGTCGTCGACTACCGCGACGCGGTGACCGAGCGACAACGCATCAGCGTGCATCTCGATCGTGGCCGAGCCGTACTCGAGATCGTAGGAACGGGCGATCTTCTCGGCAGGCAGCTTGCCCGCCTTGCGGATCGGGACGAAGGGCAGGTTGAGCCGCTGGGCTACCGGCGCGCCGAGGATGAAGCCTCGAGACTCGATCCCGACGACGGCGTCGGCGCCCTCGCAGGATTCGGCCAGCCAGTCCAGGGCGCGGGCGAATGCGGTGGGCTCGGCCAGCAACGGGGTGATGTCGCGGAAGAGGATGCCCGGCTCGGGGAAGTCGGGAATCGCGCGAATGTACTGCGCGACGAGGTCGCTGAGGGTCGGCGTGTCGGTCATGCCGTCAGCGTACCAACTGACCTGGTCCGGGACTCGCATGCGGGGCCGGGTATCACTGGTAGGCTGACCTGGAGTGGTGTCGCGGGCGAGCGGAGGCCAATGTTGGACGATCCTCTGCGCTGGTCGTCAGCCGACCAGGAGCGCGCGCTGCGCACGATTTCCCGCTGGTACGACCTTGATTTCGGCCCGCTGACCGACGATCTGGAGATGATCTTGGAGTTGGCTTCCGGCCGCGAGCGAGTGCTGGAACTGGGCGCCGGCAGCGGCCGGATCGCGTCGCCGCTGGCCGCGTCGGGTCACCGCGTGACGGCCGTGGACTCGTCCCCGGCGATGCTCGCGCTGGGCGAGCCGCGGATGCGCGAGGCCGGCGTCGATCTCAGGCGCAGCGACATGCGCTGCCTGAGCCTCGAGGCGCGCTACGACCTGGTCCTGATCGGTCTGTCGACCTTCCAGCACCTGCTGCGGCGCGAGGATCAGCTCGCCGTGCTGGGATGCGCGAGGACGCATCTCGCCGCCGGAGGCCGGTTGCTGATCGACTGGACCGCGCCGCGCCCGGACGACCTGGATCCGACTCCCGGTCCGATGCAGTTCGAGTGGATGCGGCGCACGGACGCGGAAGAGTGGGTGACCAAGCACGCTGCGCAGGAGCTGGCGCTTGATCGATCCTGCGGCAGCGCGATCGACCGCGCCTCGCCGATTGCCTGGATCACGTATCAGTACGACGCGGTCGACGACTCCGGTTCGGTCGAGCGTTCGTTGGCGCGCTTCCCCTTGCGGGTGAATCTGTCGGCGGGCGAGATGTCGGGTCTGCTGCACGAAGCGGGGTTGCGGGCGGTGGACTGGTTCGGCTCGTGGCAACTCGACGAACCCGGCGAGGGCGACCGCCTGATCGTGTCGGCGGAGGCGGCATGATCCGACCGACCACGCTCCTGGCTGCGCTGTTGCTGCTGCTCGCCGCCGGCGTCCTGGCCTGCGCCGAGAACCCGAATGAGCACGTGCAATCGAACGAGTTCTTCCGTCCGTCGGCGCCGGCGGCCGAGGACCAAGCCAGCGCCGCCGACACCGAGGGCGACGACGGCGACGTCCAGTCCACGCAACCCGAGCAGGATGCCGAGTCCGCGCAGGCGGATGAACCGCAGCAGGCAGCGGGCCAGGAGCAGCAGACGGCGCCGTCGCAAGAGGAGCAGCCCGCAGAGGCGCAGCAGGATGACGAAGCAGACGACAGCACGCTGCAGACGGCGGAGGACATTATCCGCCGCTACACGAGTCCGACCTATGGCTACTCGCTGGAGCTGATTTGTTCGCCCTTCTGCTCGCCGACGTCGAACGGCATCGATCGCGTCAGCTTCGGCTCCGAGACGGGTCGGGCGTTGATTGGCGTGGATGTCTACGTCGACGACGATTCCGACGCCGAAGCGTTCGTCAGGTCGCGGCTCGACCTCGAGAGCGTCGAGTTCGCCTCGATTGAACAGACGGTGACGGTCACCGGAGACGAGGCGCAACGATTCGACTGGGAAGAGGATCGCCGCGCCACGGGAGGCTTCCAGGTGCGCTGGCACGCGGTGCTGGTGCGCGCGAACGATCTGGCGATCGTGCTTCGCGCCGGGGCGGTGCTCGACGACTACGACTCGGTCGCGGATGCGCTGGAACGGGCGATCGACTCGTTCTTCCTGCCCCGCGAGATTGCCGCCCGTCCGGGTCGCTATGCGCGGTTCGACTTCGTGCTCGACTACGACACGGCCGACTTTGCGCAAGAGTTCGGTCAGCCAACGGATAACCCACCGAACGAACAGGCCGGCATCCTGGTTCTGCAGACCACGACGGCGCTCAAGGCCGTGCTGACCTGGCAGATCCTGGGCGAAGCGTTCTATGACGGCGACACCGCGATCACCCAGTCTCTGCGGGACTCCCTCGGCATCGAGAACGTGAGCGGATTCCGCGACGCCGGCGTGGTCGACGGGCGTGCGGCGCGGACCGGCGAGACCGAGACGCCGTTTGGCGAAGGCGTGATGATGATCCAGTCGTACGCCTGGTACTGCAACGACAGCGGGCGGGAGTTCGTCCTGCACGTGCTCGATCCGGAGGACCCCGAGTCGGTTGCACTACCGTTGATTGCAAGTTTCCGTTGCAGCGCTGCGGGCGATGCGGCGGACGAATAGACTCTCCAGTCGAGAAGGCCATCGGGCGCCTGGGGGTGACATGCAGCGGAGGATCGAGAGCGGGCAGGGGCAGCGGCCGATCACCGTTGCGCTTGATGCGATGGGCGGGGATCAGGCGCCTGCTGCGGTCGTCAAGGGGGCGCTCAGCGCGGCGCACGAACTCGACGTCGACATCATCCTGGTCGGGCGGGGCCGCGAGATTCGCAGCCTGATGCCCGCCGCCCAGCGCAACCTGCGGATCCAGGAGGCCTCGGAGGCGATCTCGATGGACGCGCCGCCGACGGCGGTGCGGCGAATGCCGGACTCCTCGATCATGGTCGGGCTCGGCCTGCTCGCCGACGGCGACGCGGATGCGTTTCTCTCGTTCGGCAACACCGGCGCGGTGATGGCGGGGTCGCTGTTCACGCTGGGCCGGATTCCCGGGGTCGCGCGTCCCGCCCTGGGAGCGCTCTTCCGCAACGGGCGCGGCACGACCTCGCTCTTGCTGGATGTGGGCGCCAATGTCGAGGCGCGGCCGCGGTATCTTTGCCAGTTCGCGACGATGGGCCGCGCCTACGTGGAGCGCGTGCTGCGCCACCGCAATCCCAGCGTGGGCCTGCTCAACGTGGGCGAAGAAGAGCTCAAGGGCACCAATCTGCACCAGGAGGCGTATCAGCTCCTGGCGCGGCAGGAACAGAACTTCGTGGGCAACATCGAGGCGAACCGGATGGTCGCCGGCGCGGCCGACGTGATCGTCTCGGACGGATTCACGGGCAACGTGGCGGTCAAGCTGACCGAGGGCGTGGCCGAGCAGCTCTTCGGCGAGTTGCGGCGCAGCATCCAGGCGAACATGCTGCACATGGCCGGCGCCTGGCTGATGCGGGGCGCGTTCCGCAGCCTGCGTTCGCACTGGGACTACGCCAAGGTGGGGTCTGCCCCGCTGTTCGGGATCGACGGCGCGGTGCTGGTCGGACACGGGCGGGCCAACGCCGAGGCCGTGACCAGCGGGATCCGATCGGCGCGCAGCGTGGTGCAGTCGGGCGTGGTGCAGGCGATCCGCGACGCAGTCGCCGGTACGGCTCCGGTCGAGGAGGAGTCGGAGTGGTCCGAGCCTGCGCGCTCGGACGGTGAGGTGAGCGACACTTGGCGCTACGAACGGCGCTGATCGCAGGTCGAGAGCGCCCGCCGATGCGTTACATTTGACGGGTGAGAGACTGATTGAACACAGACCGCTTGGAGGAGTCAGATGGCAAAGCCCCAGGAAGTGACCGACGCGAGCTTCCAGGCCGACGTGAAGGACAACGACCTGCCGGTGCTGGTCGACTTCTGGGCGCCGTGGTGCGGTCCCTGCCGCATGGTGGCCCCGATCGTGGACGAGCTCTCGGACGAGTACGACGGCCGGGTGGCCTTCTACAAGCTCAACACCGACGAGAACCCGGGCATTGCGACCGAGTACGGGATTCGCAGCATCCCCACGCTGCTGGTGTTCAAGGGCGGCGAAGTGGCCGGCCAGATCGTCGGCTTCCGCCCCAAGAGCGACCTCGCCAAGCGCCTCGACGAGGTCCTGACCTAACATCACCCGCTTTCTCCGCCGGCTGGACCCCCTCAGCCTGCGGCAGCTCCCCCTGCAAGGGGGGGCGGAGTTGCCGTATCCTGCGCTGGTTAGACCGTCAACTACCCATCCAGAGATGAGGCAACTCGCATGAAGGTCGGCGTTCACTTCAACTTCCAGAACTACACCGATTGGGATCGATTCGAGGCGCATGCGGTCGCCGAGGAGATGCCGGTCAGCGATCAGCAGGTCTATGAAGAGGATCTGCACCTGGGCGGCCTGGTTGAGCCGCTGGGCTTCGACTCCTACTGGTGCATCGACCACCACTTCTCGCCCTACATCATGACTTCGGGCGCGTTGCAGAACCTGACCTACTTCGCCGGGAAGACCGAGCGGATCGACTTCGGGACGATGGTGATCGTGCTGCCGTGGTACGACCCGGTGGCGATCACCGAGCAGATCACGGTGCTGGACAACATGCTGCAGGGCCGCAAGCTGACGCTCGGCCTCGGCCGGGGCGCGGCCAAGCGCGAATTCGAAGCGTTCCGGTCGCCGATGGGCGAGTCGCGCGACCGCTTCATGGAGTCGCTGGAGGTGGTGCGCAAGGGTCTGACGCAGGAGTACTTCTCGCACGAGGGCGACTTCTACACGATCCCGGAGACGACGATCCGGCCGCGTCCGCGCAATCCGCAGCAGTTGCTCGACTCGATGCGGGTCGCCTGGATCTCTCCCGAGACGCTGGAGATTGCGGCCAACGCCGGGCTGGGGATGCTGTTCACCAACTCGAAGAAGTGGGACGAGTACCAGGCCGATGTGCGCCGATTCAACGAGATTCGGGTGGGCAACGGCTGGGAGCCGCGGCAGCCGACCGTGGTTGCCAATGTGGCCTGCTTCGACACGGAGGCAGAGGCCTGGGACGTGATGCTGCAGGGCACGGGAGAGTTCCAGGAGAGCGTCGAGCGTCACTACCTGTTCAGCGAGTCGGCGCGCTTCGAGCAGACCAAGGGTTACAAGTACTACGCCGAGTTCGGCAAGACCAACGCGCGGACGACGCCGGAGCAGCGGGCCCAGTATGCGGCGACGCCGCAGGCCTGGGGCACGCCGGACCAGGTGATCGAGAAGCTCAAGCACATCCAGCAGATGACGGCGGCGGAAGAGATGATCATGAACTTCCGCATCTCGGGCGGCGTGCCGGCGGAGACCGCCGAGCGCAGCATGCGGCTGTTCGCCTCGGAGGTGCTGCCGGCGATCCACGAACTGGAAGGTTCGATGCCGGAAGAGCTCTCCGGCCGGGCGGTCGCCGAGCCCGTCTCCGCGGACTAACCGATGAGCACCGTCGAGCTGCACGGACATTGCGAGCCGCGCTTCGGCGCTGTTCGCGACGCGTTCGCTGCCAACTGGACCGAGCATGACGAGGTCGGCGCGTCGCTCTGCGTGATCGTCGGCGGTGAGGTCGTGGTCGACCTGTGGGGCGGGTTCGCCGACGAGGCGCGCGCGCGTGCCTGGCAGCCGGGCACGATCGCCAACGTGTATTCGTCGACCAAGGGCATTGCGGCGGCGGCCGCGGCGATGCTGGTCGACCGGGGACAGCTCGATGTCGAGCGACCGGTGGTCGATTACTGGCCCGAGTTCGGGCAGGCCGGCAAGTCGGAGATCACGGTGCGTCACCTGCTGACGCATGAGGCGGGTCTGGCAGGGGTCGACGAGGAGCTGCCCGACGGCGCGGTGCTCGACTGGGAGCGGATGATCGGCGCGCTGGAGCGGCAGGCGCCGCTGTGGACGCCGGGCGAGGGGATGGGCTATCACGCGATTACGTACGGCTGGCTGGTGGGCGAAGTGATTCGGCGGATCGACGGCCGGAGCTGCGGCGAGTTCGTGCGCGACGAGATTGCCCAACCGCTCGGTATTGACTTCTTCATCGGCTTGCCGGAGTCGGAAGACGCGCGGACCGCCGATCTGATTGCCGCGCCGGGCGCGGGTCCAATCGGCGTCAGCAGCGATGACAACCTGGCGGCGCGGGCGCTGGGGCTGGCTGCGCCACGGCTGGCTGGGACGGTCAACTCGCGCGAGTGGCGGGCGGCGGAGCTGCCGGCGGCCAACGGCCACGGCAACGGACGCTCGCTGGCGACGATCTACTCGGCGCTCGCGCAGGGCGGCGGCGAGCTGTGCTCGCGCGATGCCGTTGAGGCTTGCGGCGCGACCGAGCAGGCGGCTCGGGAGGACATGGTGCTGGGATTCCTCGTGCGGCGATCGCTGGGCTTCATCCTGAGCACCGCCGGGGGGCGCTACGAGTGGGGTCCGAATCCGCGGACGTTTGGACATTCGGGAGCTGGGGGCTCGCTGGGCTTTGCCGATCCCGACGCCGGAATCGGGTTTGGCTATGTGATGAACCAGATGTCGGCCGGGCTCGGGGCGGATCCGCGCTGGAAGCCGATGATTGGCGCGGTGTACGCGAGCTTGTAGCGAGCTCGCTATCGTCGAGGCTGAAGCATGGCGAAAGCAGAGAACGGCATGGCGACCGCAGTAACGGGCGAGATGATCGTCTTTGGACCGCAGATGCCCGCATGGATCGTCTGGGAGGATCTGTCGGCCTCGGAGGAGGCCACCTTGCGTGGGATGTGGAATCGAGCAGTGGACTCCTGGCTCGATTGGGCGCTCAGGTATCTGGATACGGAACCATCTGACCAGGACTTCTCGGTCTCCTGGGACATGCGCCACACGTTCCTCAGCAAGGGTCAACTGACCGAATTGAGTAGGCTGCCGACCGGCGAGGAGCGCCGCGAATGCCTCTACAGGATGCTGGGACAACCGCGGGACAGCGCTGAGGAGTGAAGTTTCACGGCGATGTTCGCGCAGCCGAGGATGGCGCGCCAGGCATAGAGACTGTCGGCGCGCCAACGATTCGAGTCCGGGTCGAACTGCTGGGGCGCTCAGCGGAGATTGAGTTCGACATCGATACCGGTTCTGCGGTGACGGTGTTGAGCGATCGCGATGCGAGGCGCCTGCTGGGTAGCGAGCACAGGCTGCTGGGATTTCAGGCTGACGCGCAGCGGATCGGCTTGCGCGGACTCGCCGGTCTGACGGCCGGGAACGTGATCGAGGCGCTGTTGACGTTACGCGGCGATGAGGGCCAACATCGCCTGCGTCAGCGGATCGTGATTCCACCGCCTGCGGATCGGATCGCGCCGCCCCTGCCCAGTCTGCTCGGCCGCGATGTGCTGCGCCACTTTCGGCTCGAGTTGACGTACGGCGACTCGCCCTCGGTGTTGCTGGAGCCTCTCTAGGCCGCGGCAAGACGCCGACCTCCGCGATTCAGGTGGTTGCGCAACTCCTCCTGCACGCGGTCGCGGCGTGACTCGGTCCAGCCCAGTTCTCGGGCGATCTTGAGGGCGGGCGGGCGCGTGCCGGAGGCGAAGGGGCCGCTTGACTCGTGGAAGGTGTTGATGTGGACGCGGGAGACGCCGCTGTCGAGGATCCGCTCGGCGAAGCCGGCGGTGTCGCGCAGGGGCAGCAGGGGGGCGACGTTGATCCGAGTGCGCAAGCCGGCCTCGGCGAGTTCCTGCAGCGCCTCGAAACGGCGGTCGATGCTGGCGCACTGGGGCTCGAAGCGGCGGCGAATCGCGTCGTCGTCGGTGGTGATGCTGATCGTGATGTTGATGTGGTCGAACGACTTGAACAGGTCGATGTCGCGGGTGACGAGCGGGCTGCGCGAGAGCACGGCCAGATGCGCGCCGCGGTCGGCGAGGATGGGCAAGAGCGAGCGGGTCAGCTCCAGCTTGGCCTCGATCGGCTGATAGGGGTCGGTGGCGCTGCTCATCAGCACGGTGCGACCGCGCAGATCGTGTCGCGAGTTGCGCAGCTTGGCGATCGCGTTGGTCTTGACCCGGACCCACTGTCCCCAGCGCTCGCGCTGTTCTTCCTCGGCGACGAAGAAGGCGGCGTAGCAGTAGGTGCAGGCGAAGGTGCAGCCCTGGTAGGGGTTGATGACGAAGTCGAGGTCGGCGAGCCGGCCGGTGGGCCGGGCGAGGATGGCGGAGGCGTCGGCGTAGATGACGTCGGCGCTGCCCTGGGTTACGGGCCGGGTGGGTGTGGGGTTGGGGTCGAAGAGGGAGAGTTGCAACATGCGTACTAAGGTACACATGTTCTGTTCGTTGGGCAAGAGGCTGGGCGACCCCCGCCTGCGCGGGGGCGACTTCGTTGGGGGCCTCAGCCGCCTGCGCGGGGGCCCTCACCCTAACCCCCCGTGTCAAGCACGGGGCAGGCTTCTCCCTCGGGGAGAGGGGATCGGAGGGGGATTGGCGCGGGCTCGCGGGTTAGCGGGCGCCGCGGATGAGTTGGCCGGGGCGGGCTCCGGTTTCTTCGCCGTGGCGGGAGATGACTTCGCCGCTGACGATGGTGGCGACGTAGCCGCGCGACTTCTGGATCAGGCGCATGGCCTCGGTGGGGAGGTCGTGGACGGCCTGCGGCGGCTCGAGCTGGAGGGCGTCGTAGTCGATCAGGTTGACGTCGGCCTTCTTACCGACTTCGAGCGTGCCTCGGTCGCCGAGCCCGTAGAGCTCGGCGGTGTCGTTGGTCATGCGCTTGACGACCCACTCGAGCGGCAGCTTCTCGCCGCGGCTGCGGTCGCGCGACCAGTGGGTGAGCATGAAGGTCGGCATTGAGGCGTCGCAGATCACGCCGCAGTGTGCGCCGCCGTCGGAGAGGCCCATGGCGACGCGGGGGTGCATCATCATCTCGCGGGTCGCGTCGAGGTTGTTGTGCGCGTAGTTGAAGAGCGGCGCGAAGAGCACATTCTGGCCGTCGTCCCGGCTGAGGAAGTCGTAGGCGAACTCGAGCGGGGTCTGACCGGCGGCCTCGGCGCGGGCCGCGACGGAGTCGTCGGCGGTCGGCTCGTAGTTGGGCGGATCGGTCATGGGGTAGAGCTTGTGCCACATGATGAAGCCGAGGGCGGCGTCGGGGGCTTCAACCTCGGCGAGGATCTTCTCGCGGCGCTGCTGGTCGCGCATGGCTTCGGCGCGCCCGGCCCAGTCGAGCTCGTCCAGCTCGCGGTAGCTGGGCGAGTGGATGAAGGGGTGGCGTCCGCGCAGGGTGAGGAGCAGCGAGATGCCGCGCGCGGCGACCTGCGGGTAGAGTTCCGCGCCGTCCTCGAGCGCTTCGAGCGAGCGGTCCAGGGCGTCGCGCCAGGCCTCGGGCTCGTTGTCGAACTGGACCATGGCGAAGCTGACCGGTCGCTCGATCTCGGCGGAGAGCTTGCGCATCCAGGCGATCTCGAGCTCAGGCGCGTTGGCGTCGTCGCCGGTGACGCCGGCGGGGGCGACTTCGTAGATGCCGGTGCCGAGCTCCTTGAGCGCCTGGCCGATGCCGAAGAGCTCGTCCTCGGCGGCGAAGGTGCCGGGCACGGGCTCGCCGTCGATCGCGCGGTGGGCGAGGGTGCGCGAAGTGGTGAAGCCGAGCGCGCCGGCCTGGAGGCCCTCCTTGACGATGGCGGCCATCTCCTGGATGTCCTCCGGGTTGGCGTCCTCGTTGCGGGCGCCGCGGTCGCCCATGACGTAGGCGCGGACGGCGCCGTGGGGGACCTGGGTGCCGATGTCGATCGCCTTGGGCAGCGTGTCGAGGAAGTCGAGGTATTCGGGGAACGACTCCCAGTTCCACTGGATGCCCTCGGCCAGGGCGGAGCCGGGGATGTCCTCGACGCCTTCCATGAGGCCGATCAGCCAGTCGCGGCGGTTGGGCGCGGCGGGGGCGAAGCCGACGCCGCAGTTGCCGAAGACGACGGTGGTGACGCCGTGCCAGAAGGAGGGGGTGAGCAGCGGGTCCCAGGTGATCTGGCCGTCGAAGTGGGTGTGGATGTCGACGAAGCCGGGGGTGACGAGCAGACCGTTGGCGTCGATTTCCTCGCGGCCGAGGTCGTTGACTTCGCCGACGGCGGCGACGACGCCGTTGTCAATGGCAAGGTCGGCCTGTCGCGCCGGCGAGCCGGTGCCGTCAACGACGAGACCGTTGCGGATGACGAGATCGTGCATGGGAGTTCCTTTTCGATCGGGAGTGCGGGCGTGATCAATATAGGACTTCGGCGATCGAGTTCGGCGGGGGAGTTCGGAGTGGGACCGGCGGGGTCCGATATCGTCCAACGTCGTCCAGTCTCGTCCAGCTCTGTCTCACTCCGTCCAATCATGTCCAACCATGTCCAACTGTGTCCAACTCCGTCCAATCATGTCCAATTCTGTTCAAGCGATTCTGAGCGGTTTACGCCTGCTGGCCGGTGTGATTGTGCTGCTGCTGCTCGGATTCGGCGTATTCTTTCCAGGCTCGGACCCTGTCCTCGTACTGGGCGAGGCCCTGGCGCTGCTGTTCATCGTGATCGGCGAGTTGGGGGATGGATGAGAGGAGGAGCCGGAGTTCGCGGGCGGCGTGGAGGCGATCGCGGACCTCGATGTTGAGTTCTTCGTTGGGAGCGACGACTTCGAGGATGCTGTCGAGGAGCTGGTCGACGGCGACGGACTGGACGAGGTGAAAGCGATGCTTCTCGAATTCCTCGAGGTAGTTGGCCACGGTTCCGTGGGCACAGTCCATTTGCGCACCGATTTTGCGCAGGCTGAGTCCCTGGGCGCGGAGGCGGGCGGCCTGGAGGAGTCGTTGGCGTCGTTCGAGCGGTGGGAGTTCGAGCGGTTCGAGTTCGATGTGCTTGGGGTGGCAGGACATGGGGCGGCTCCTCGCGTTGTGTTACATGTGTTCTGATGTTGCGGTGATGGCGGCGAGATGTCAAACAGAGATTGGGTAGAACTGTTGAGCAGGTTTCAGTTGTGGGTTACTCGCGTCTAGCGCGTGCGGCCCCCGCCCCCTGTTCAAGCCAGGGGCAGGCTGCGCGGGGCCCCCGCCCCCTGTTCACGCCAGGGGCAGGCTGCGCGGGGGCGACCCCCGCCTACGCGGGGGCGACTTCTTAGTTTTGTTCGGGGGCGACGGCGAGGAAGGGGAAGAGGGCGATGAAGGTGAGCAGGCTGGCGAGGCCCCAGCGGACGGGGTCGCGTCCCTTGATTTTGGCGAGCCAGGCGGCGAGGGCGGCGTAGCCGATCCAGAGCACGCCCCAGGTCCAGCCGACGGTCTCGGCGAAGTCGTCCGGCTCCTCCTCCTCGACCCGGACTTCGCTCGCGGTCTGTTCGTCGTTGTTGTCGTCGACGTACATGACGAGGACGACGATGAAGGGGATCCAGATGGCGTAGAGCAGGAGGGCGATCAGGAGGCGGTCGCGGGGCCAAAGGCGTTGGCGCATGCTGTGGCTTCCTGACTGCGAACGACGTGCTGGACGCAACGAGATACCCACGGCAAGCGTGGGTATGACGATTATGCGGGCTAGCGCTGGTGGACGAGGGGCTCGCCGGGGATGGGGGAGCGGGCGTGGACGACGTAGTTGCTGCGGATTGAGCCGATGTAGAGGTCGCACATGTCGTCGCCGCCCCAGCTCACGTTGGTGGGGGCCTGCATGATCTCGCCGTCGAGATCCTCGATCATGGTGACGACCTCGTGCTGCGGCGTGATCGCGACGACCTTGTTGGACATCGGCAGCGTGACCCAGAGGTTGCCCTCCTGGTCGAAGCCGCAGCCGTCGGTCAGGCCGAGTTCGCCGCGTTGCTCGGCCGTCAGCGGACGCATGGCGGCCAGGTCGGCGACGGTCTTGCCCAGTTGCGGTCCGTAGACCTCGGGAGCGCCCAGCGAGCCGTCGTCGTGGATCGGGTAGCGCAGCACGTGGCAGCCGGTCGTCGAGCAGACGTAGGCGTTTTCTTCCTGGGGGTCGAGCGTGATCCCGTTGGCAAATTCGATCTCGGTGGCGAGCATGGTCAGCGAGCCGTCGATTTCGATGCGGAAGAGGAACCCGTCGGGATCGCCGGAAAAGGCGTCGCCGCCCGAGCGCGAGGTCGAGTGCGTGACCCAGATGCGGCCCTGGGAGTCGACGTGCGGATAGTTGGATGCGACGAGCGGGATGCCGTCGATCTGATCGGCCAGGACCTCGATCTCGCCCGTGTCGACATCAAGGCGCTGGACGGGTCCGGAGCCGGAATCGTCCGATCCCTGGCCATCGAGTCCGCCGACGTTGGCGATGATGATCCGGCCCTCGGTGTCCATGTTGTTGCCGTTGGGCGCGCCGCCGGCGTTACCGACGCGGTTGAGCGTGCCGTCGGGCAGCGCTTCAGCGGCAGCCGAGGCCTGGTCGGACATCCAGACGCGGCCGTCGCGGGAGACGACCACATCCTCCGGCCGCTGGACGCCGACGCCGACTTTGCTGAGCTGGTCCTTGCTAATGGGGGTGAGGGGCATGGGCTGTTCCTCTGCTGTGTTGCTCGTTGGGATGAGTTGCTAGGAGATCACAGCGTCCCAGACGCTGAGTTCGGGGCCTCGCCAGTCGTGCTCGACGCGGATGTTGGGTCCGAGGACCATGAGCGGCTTGCTCTGCGTGTCCCAGGGGGGCGCTTCGGCGGCGTCGTTATCGGGATTGCCGGTGCGGGCGAAGGCGAGCCAGGTGTCCATGGTGGCTTCGGCGAAGGCGTCGGCCTCGGGTCCCGAGCCGGCGAACAAAGGCACTGCGGCGTGAGTGCCGAAGACGAAGGGCAACTCGAGCGCGTGGCAGGAGCCGAGCGCGCCGTCCATGCCGGGCGATTTCCAGTCGAACAGGTAGGTGTAGGTCGGGGCGCGCATGGTCTGGGCGTCGGCCAGGCGCAGGCCGGGGACGCGCAGCATCACGTCGCCGATGGCGGCGACGAAGATCTCGCTGGGCGAGTCGTCCTCGCCGCGCTCGCGGCGGGCGGCGCGGTAGGTGGCGTAGGCGGACTCGCCGTCGGGATGCATCATGCCGAAGACGGCGATCGCGGCTTCCTCGGTCATCGGCTCGGCGGGACCGGCGGCGGCCAGCAGCTTGAGCTCCTCGTCGAGCGATCCGACCAGGGTGGCGATGCCGTCGGCCGAGCCCATGCGGATGTGGTCGATGGGCAGGACGGAGAGGAACGCGCCGTCGATGACGGGCTGGAAGGGCATCTGCGGGGTCGGCGATGCGCCGGCGTCGGCCATGTCGGAGGCGGATTCGGCGCTGGCGATCGGGTCGACGGCGACCGAGGCGGCGAGGATGTCGGCGGGGTCGGCGGCCATCAGCGCGTCGACGTCGTCGGGATCGACGCCGAGCGCGGCGCAGAACTTGAGCGCGGTGGCGTTGGTTTCCTCGACGCTGAGCGCGTTGTGTCCGGCGCCGCTCTGGGGGATCGCCTTGTGGAAGAGTCCGGCCGCCTCGGGCGAGGCCATCAGCGAGGCGACGCTCATGCCGCCGGCGGACTCGCCGAAGATGGTCACGTTGGCGGGGTCGCCGCCGAAGCTGGCGATGTTGGCCTGGACCCACTGCAGCGCGGCGACCTGGTCGCGCATGCCGAAGTTGGTCTCGCCCAGCGCGGGCAGGTTGAGGAAGCCGAGCGCGCCGAGCCGGTAGTTGATCGTCACGATCACGACGTCGCCGCGGGCGGCGAGATTTGAGCCGTCGTAGTAGACCTCGCTGCCGGAGCCGATCGTGAAGGCGCCGCCGTGAATCCAGACCATGACGGGGCGCGCCGCGTCGTCGAGACCGGGCGTCCAGACGTTGAGGTAGAGGCAGTCCTCGCTTTGCGGCTGGGGCGGGTCGGCCGGGGGCAGCAGGCCTTCCAGCATCTCGTTGGGGGCTTGCAGCGAGATCGGGCCGAAGGACGAGGCGTCGCGGACGCCGTCCCAGGGCTCGACGGGTTGGGGCGCTTTGAATCGCAGGTCGCCGACGGGCGGCGCGGCGAAGGGCAGGCCGCGGAAGACGCAGAGGCCGTTCTCTTCCGTGCCCTGGACGGTTCCGGCGGTGGTTTGTGCGATGGCGCTCATGATTCGACTCCTGGTGCAGGCTTCAGACGGAGATGAGGCTACAGCTTCGGGGTCAGGCGTTGAGGATGACGGTTGCGCTGCGCTCGATCGTCGAGGTCTGGGCCCCGCGTCGGGGCGCGGGGCGACGGACGAGTGGGTCAGGCGTAGCGGAAGTCGTCGGCGGCGGGGCAGCGGTCGAGCAGGACGCACTCGGCGCAGTTTGGGCGCTGCTTGTGGCAGACGCGGCGTCCGTGGCGGATCAGGGTGACGTGGAAGTCGTAGTACCGGTCGGGCGGGAGCTGGGCTTCGAGCATGTCGTGGGCGGGGACGGCGGCGACCTTCGAGCCGATCAGGCCGAGGCGTTGGGCGACGCGGTGAACGTGGGTGTCGACGGGCAGGGCGGGCCGGCCGAGCGAGAAGAGCAGGACGCAGGCGGCGGTCTTGGGTCCGACGCCGGGCAGCTCGGTGAGCCATTGCTTGGCCTCGTCGATGGGCATGTCGGCGAGGCGTGAGGCGTCCCAATCGGGGCCGAGCCGCTCGCGGAGCTGGGCGAGCAGCGCCTGCATGCGCGGGGCCTTGGTGCGGGCCAGACCGCCGGGGCGGATCGTCTGCTCCAACTCCTCGACCGGCGCGTCGAGTACGGCGTCCCAATCGGGGTAGCGCTTGAGGAGCTGCTGGAAGGCGCGGCCGGAGTTGGTGTCGGAGGTGTTCTGGGAGAGGAGGGTGAGGACGAGTTCGGTGACGGGATCGTTGGTGGCGCGCCAGGGCGTGAGGGGTGCTTCGCGGATCAGACGGTTGATGATCGCGGTGGGTCGGAGGGGTGGGGGTGTGCGTCGTCGGCGAGGCATAATCTGTCAGCGCCAGATAACGATCAAGCCGACGAGCAGTATCAGGAATGTCGCGATGGCCGTGATCAAGAAGCCCTTCCGGATAGATCCTTCGAGGAAGTGTACGACCGCAGCTCCGGCCGCTCCGACGAGAAGCGAGATACCGAGAAACACCACGACGAAGACGGGTAGAACTTCCCCGAGGGACGGATGGTCCAACACGAGCCAGGCGGCGGCGATGGTCGGGAGTTCCACGCTGGGCATCCTATTGGACGGTTGGCGGCGTCATGCGGAGGGCGGGATGTGGGGGCGTGCGGGGTCGGCGAGGCATGGTTCAGTCAGTTACCTGCAGTGATGACAACAGTAATGAACCACAACACCAGCGCCGCAGCAATGATCGCAACGCCCTGCCAGGCGGACAAGTAGCGCATAACTACGGCGAAGACCGTGGCGAGGAGAATTGGGATGCCCAGGACAGGCAAGGCAAGCACGGCCAAGACGTACTCGGCGCCCGGGCCGTCCAGAACGAGCCGGAACCAGTCCAGGTCGAACAGTTCCACGCGGGTAATCCTAGTGGACGGTTGGCGGCGTCATGCGGAGGACGGGATGAACGAGTGTGTGGCGTCGGCGAGTCATCATGCATAACTGAGAAGGGACAAGAAGAGGAAGATGAGTACCCACGCCGCCAATGTCGTGAGCACAAACCCCTTCCAGCCCCACTCGAAGAGCCACACGACCGGTATTCCGATGACTCCGAGGACAAGCGCGACAGGGAACAAGACCAACGCCAAGAGGAACAAGCGCGCTCCGAGGGGCGTGCCGTTCAGAACGAGTCGAACCCAGTCCGGGTCAAACACTTCCACGCGGGGCATCCTCGTGAGGCGGGAAGGCGTCGAGCTGGGAAGCTCACTCCCGCAGGCGGCGGAGTTCGGCTTCCAGCTCGCGGACTCGTTGCTCCGCAGCTTGGCGGGCTTCGCGTTCGGCATCGATGGCTGCGCGCTCGGCGGCTAACTCGGCCTGCGTGCTGTCAAACGTTGGAATGTGCTCACCCGTCGCCGGGTCGTACCAGCCGAGTTCTCCGTCCTCCCAGCGGAGCCAGAGGTTGAGGGCTTGGCTCTCGCCCTGCAGGACGCCGGGCGCGATCTCGACGATGTCGATGGGCTCGTAGCGGTCGCCGGCCAGGCGGTCGCCGGCCAGTCGCGTGCCGTGCGACTCGCCAGTGTGGTCGAAGCGCCAGTATTCCCTGACTCCGAATGCGGCGTAGTCGTCGCGCTTGTCGACGGTGTCGACCCGCGCCGTGCTCGGCGACGCCACTTCGAGGATGAAGTCGGGCGGCTTGCCCTGATCGGAGATCACATAGCCGTTCTGCTCGTAGTACAAGTCTGGATTGACATCGAAGGCGATCAGCAGGTCGGGCACGCGCACCGGCCGCGAGCGAAGTTGGGCGGTGAGGAATTTCTCGGCGGTGACGAGCGTGGACTCGGGTCGGCCAAAGTGCCGCGCCAGGAAGTGCGGATTGCCAACGAGGTGGACGTAGTCGTAGGAGGTCACTTCGTCGGGATGCCGTTCAGGCGGGTCCGGCAGGCGGAAGCGGACCAGGGTCTGAGTCGAGGTGTGGGCATCGCGGTTGGACATGTCGCTCCGATTGGTGTGTTTAGTGTAGTTGCGGTTGCTCGGGTGGCGGGTCACTGGTGAGGGCTTGATCGGTCTGGTTTGTGCGGGGCGGTTGGTCTGGGTAGCTGGTACAGCTTGCCCTTGGGCAGATATCTCGCGATCACGATGAGCACGGCAACCGCCAGCGCCATTCCCACGGCGTACGTTTCAAGAAGATCGGTCTGCGACGCTAGCGCAACCGATATCGCCGTGCCTCCCGCCCCGATGGCGAAGCCCATCAGAAAGCCGAGGAAGAGGCTGCGATCCTTCCCCCACATGATCCAAGTGCCGGCGACGGCGCCAACGAGTGACGGGGCCACGAAGAAGAGGAACAAGATCCCAAAGAACTCAAAGAGACCGACTCCAAGGTGATCCAGCACTAGCCACGGCATGGCACTCAGCCTAGTCCGCTGCGGGCGGCCCCCCTCTGTCGCTCCGCGACATCTCCCCCCGCGGAGCGGGGGGAGAGAGGATCACGGGGACTCGTGCCAGCTCGTCGGCGTAGGTGGAGTCGCCGCGCATGACGCGGAAGAAGGCTCGCCAGAGGTAGTTGACGTGCTTCGATGTCTTGAGCGCGAGCCAGGGCCAGGTTGTGACGCACCAGTAGTAGAGGCGGGAGATGGTGCGGGCGGCGTCGAGCTCGGGCTGGATTTGCCGGTTGACCGACTGCGTGTAGGCGGACGCGGGATTGTCGGACGTGAGCACGGCCTCGGCGGCGAGGTTGGCCGAGTGGACGGCGTAGGCGATGCCCTCGGCGGTGAACTCGTCGGCCAGGCCGGCGGCGTCGCCGAGCAGGAGGGCGCGCTCGCTGGCGACCGGCTCGCCGGATGAGCGGCGGTAGCGGATCGGGTGGCCCTGGACCTTGAGCACGTCGGCGTCGGCGAGACCGAGGCGGGAGAGATATCGGTCGGTCTGCTTGCGGATCGAGCGGCCGCGCCCGGGCGAGGTCACGACGCCGACCGAGAGCTTGCCGGCCTTGGGGAAGACCCAGCCGTAGCCCCAGGGTCGGTAGCCGACATCGACGTTGGCGGCGCCGTGCCAGTGCTCGAGGGCGGCAGAGGGCGCGGCGACCTCGACCTCATAGGCGGCGCTGCGGGTCGGGGCGGACGCAATGTTGAGCCAGCGCGCGGTCGGGCCGGTCGCGCCGTCGGCGGCGAGCAGGTGACGGGCGCCGACCGATCCCGTCGGCGTCTCGACCTCGTAGCAGCCGTCCTGCTCGGCGATCGATTGCACCGGTGTCGCGTCGCGCAGGTTCGCTCCCGATTCGACGGCCAATTCAGTCAGGAACTGATCGAAGCGGTCGCGCATCACCATCCAGGCCAGCGGACGTTCGGACGTCTTGCGGAACTGGTGGCGGCCGAAGCGCGAGACGTCGATCGTTTCGACATAGCCCTCGCTGACCGGTGAGATGTCGAGTCCGTCCAGCAACTCCAGCGTGCGGGCGGGCACCCCGCCGCCGCAGGCCTTGTAGCGCGGCAGCGGCTGCTTCTCCAGGATCAGGGTCGAGGCGCCAGCGTCGCTGAGCCGACGGGCGGCGGTTGCGCCGGCCGGTCCGGCGCCGATCACGATTGCGTCCCACATGGGTTCAGCGTAGGGCTCCACACGCCCGCTCTCCGCGAGATTGGGCCTATACTGCTCCCGCCTGATCGCAGGTTGCGAACGTCTGCATGAGCCGGAGGAGTCACGCATGGACTATCAATTCAACGAATCCGACAACGCCTTCCGTTCAGAGGTGGTGGACTTCATCGACAACAACTGGGTGCCGCCCGAGGGATCGAACGAGCCGGGCGACGACTCCTTCTACGAGGCCGAGCGCGCGTTTGAGAAGCGGGCGGCGTCGAAGGGCTGGCTGACGATGGCCTGGCCGGAGGAGTACGGCGGCCGCGGGGCGAGCCACATCCAGCAGATGATCTACCGCGAGGAAGCGGCCTACCGCGGCGCGCCCGGCTCGGGCGGCCAGGGCATCTCGATGGTCGGGCCCTGCCTGATGCTGCACGGCACCGAGGAGCAGCGGCGGGAGCATCTGCCGCGGATTGCCAACGCCGAGTCGTACTGGGCGCAGGGATTCTCGGAGCCGGGCAACGGCTCGGACCTGGCCGGTCTGCAGACCCGCGCGGTGCGCGACGGCGACGATTTTGTGATCAATGGGCAGAAGATCTGGACCTCGGGCGCGCACCACGCGGACTGGATCCACGTGCTGACGCGCACCGATCCGGAAGCGCCCAAGCACCGCGGCATCTCCTACTTCCTGCTCGACATGAAGTCGCCCGGGATTGAGGTGCGGCCGCTGATCAACATGCTCGGCGAACACGGCTTCAACGAGGTCTACTTCACCGACGTGCGCGTGCCGGCTTCGAACATGATGGGCGAGTACAACCGCGGCTGGTACGTCGCGGCGACACTGCTCGACTTCGAGCGTTCGGGGGTGGCCTGGTCGGCTACGTCGCGCAAGAGCGTCGAGCTGATGTCCGAGTACGCCTCGGAGCGCCCCGGCCGGCGGGGCGGGGACAAGCTGATCAACGACCCGGGCGTGCGCAACGGGCTGGCCAACCTGATGATCGAGTCGGAGATCGCCAAGCTGATCTCTTACCGCGTGGTCTGGATGCAGTCGCAGGAGTTGGTGCCCAACCACGAGGCGTCGATGTCGAAGATGTTCGGCTCGGAGCTGGGCCAGCGGGTCGCGCGTTTTGGGGTGAACATGATGGGTCTGCACTCGCAGCGGATCGACCCGGAGGACCCGGACGCGCCGTTGGCGGCGCGGATCGGTCGGGCGTACATGTCGACGGTGCCGAGCACAATCGCGGCGGGCACGTCGGAGATTCAGCGGAACATCATCGCGACGCGAGGGTTGCAGTTGCCGCGGCAGTAGACGACCTTACTTTCTCGCTTCACATCTTGCGTCCCAAAGTGGCAAGGTGAAGAGAAGAGAGTCAAGGTATAGGGGGATCGGATGTCCGACGAGAAACAAGGGACCTCGGTCACAGAGGAAGAAACAGAGGAAACTCTGTTCGAGCAGATCGAGAAAGCGCGTATTGCGCGTGAGCAGACAATCAAGGTACGCGGCGGCCGGCGCTTGATCGTCCCATTCCGAGACACGATTCCTTCTGAGCGGGTGCATCGATGAACGAGGACGACACCGGACCTTCCTTCGAAGGGGTCCCTCTGCGGACCCCTTTGTTTGAGGCCCAGCACTCGGAACGCTATGAGCGCCAGCAGTTGATCAAGGCATATCAGGATCGCTTCAATTGCCGATTGGTCGTGCTCATAGACCAGTTGATGCCATATGGCATTCCGCTGTTCGAAGAGATGCTTTTTGACGCCGACCCGAGCCTGAATCTCCACGTGATGCTTCGGACTCTAGGAGGTGACGGAGAAACGGCCCTGCAACTCGCGCAGCAGGCTCAGGCCCGCTGTCAGGAGCTAACCGTTGTCGTTCCTGACAAGGCCAAAAGCGCGGGGACACTTCTCACCCTTGGAGCGCACCACATCCTGATGGGTCCAACCAGTGATCTTGGTCCGATTGACCCACAGTTCAGGGGATCAGACGGTCGACTTGTTGCGGCCAAGACCATCATCGCGGCGGCTGATCATGCGTTCAGTGAGATCGAATCGAGACCGGAGACATTGCCCTTGCACGCTGCCTTGCTGGCAGACACCACTGCGATTGACATTCAAGAGGCACGAAATGCACTTAGTCATGCAGAGATTCAGCTGGTCGAGGCATTGTCAGGTAACCCAGATCGCGACGGCGTAGAGATCGATTCCGTCAGAGATTTGCTTTCGGAGGCGTTGATCGGAGAACCGAATGACCATGCTGCCACGATCTCAGCAGACCATGCCATTTCACTGAAGTTGCCAGTCGTAAAGCTCGATCCACAGAGCGATCAGTGGAGAATGATCTGGCAACTGTGGATCCGCTACTTCAATATGGGACCAGTAAGTGTGTACGAGGGTGAGCGAGCGTCACAGATCTTTACTGCGGCCTCTGCGATCTAGCTGGTCGCCGTTGCTAGTGTTCATCGAAGTCTGAGCGTGCGCCCCTGAGCAGGTCGTCGACGTGCTCGCGGACGTGGCCGACGGCGACGCCTTCGAGGACGTCGAGGAGGGTGCCTTCGACGCCTCCGGCTGAGCGGGTGGGCTGCGTGAGCAGGTCCTCGTCGGCGGCGCGGATGGCGTCGATCGTTTCGGCCCGGTTGCGGCGGAACTCGGTGAGCAGTTGTTCGACCGGCTGGTCGTCGCGGCGGGCAACCTGTCTGGCGTTGTAGGCGTCCATGTCGAAGCCGGCGCCGCCGCCCTGGGGCACGTCGTCTCCGGCGGCTCGCTGCTCGGCTCGCTCGATCAGGCGGGGGTAGGTCCACTCGATCGCGGCGATGTGTGCGAGCAGTTGTCGCGCGTTCCAGCCCTGCTCGTAGACGCCGCGCTCGAAGGCCTCGTCGGGTAGTTGGGCGACCGCCTGCTGGAACTCTTCGCTGTCCTGCTGCAGTGCTGAGATCAGCTCGTCGCGGGTCGTGATGCTCATGTTCCCGGCCACTCCGCTCCGGTGATCTCGTTGGTGGCCTCCCAGAGGCGTTCCGCCGCTTGCCGATCGGTAGCGTGCGGCATCGGTTCGGTGAGGGTGTGGCGATCGAAGTACGCGCCGGCGTCGGCGCGCCGGGCCTGATCGGCCACGAGCTCGACGACCGGCGCCGCGCCTTGCTCTGGACTGCGCAGCAACGGTCGCGCGATGCGCAACACCATCCGCAAGGGCGTGGGGAAGTTCTGCACGAAGTTGGTCGCCACGACGCCGGGGTGGACGGAAAAGGCGGCCAGTCCTTGTTCGTGCGTGCGGCGATGCAGTTCGTTGGTGAAGAGGATGTTGGCCAGCTTGGTCGCGCAGTAGGGCCGGATTCCGCCCCAATAGTGCTCGAAGTTGAGGTCGTCGAGCGGCATCGCGTCAACGCGTTCGTAGACGCGCGAGCTGACGTTGACGACCCGGGCGTCGTCCGACTCGAGCAGCTTCGGCAGCAGCAGCGAGGTGAACAGGGCCGGGGAGAGATGATTCGTCTGCATCATCGTCTCGTTGCCGTCGGCGGTGAGCTGTCGTTGGTCGAGGGTGAGGCCGGCGTTGTTGACCAGGACATCGAGCCGCTCCGTGCGTTCCAGCAGCTCGCCGGCGGCGCGTCGGACGGAGGCGAAGGACGCCAGGTCCATCTCCAGCAGTTCGACGGCGATCGAGCCGCTGTCCTTCTGGATCTGCGAAACGGCGGCCTGCCCGCGCTCGGGCGAGCGGGCGGCGGCGAAGACGTGCCAGCCGCGGCGCGCCAGTTCGGTGGCGGCGGCCAGTCCGATGCCGCTGTTGGCTCCGGTGATCAGGGCGGTGGAAGGTTGGGTGTGCGTGTTCATTGCTTGAGTGTACGAAACGAGTTGACTGCTTCGGTGAAGGTGGTGTCGAGATCGGTTTGGGGCAGGTTGAGCTGTTCGATTGCCTTGCCTGGATTGAAGAACTGTCGATGTCGCGCCAGTCGGACGCCGGCGATGGTCGCCCCGGGCTGCTGCCGGGTGAGCGCGCTGATCAGGAACTCGTCCACGAGGGCGGCAGCGTAGGCCAGCGACGAGGGCATCGCCAGGCGAGGCGGGTTCGCGCCTCCGGCCGCTGCGGCGCGCTCGATGATCTGGCGGAGGGTCAGGTTGCCGTCCCGGTGGCCGAGGATGTAGCGCTCGCCGATGCGTCCGCGCTGGGCGGCCGCGAGGTGTCCGGCGGCGACGTCGGAGACGTGCACGATGTTCAGGCCTGCGGGCTTCATGTAGGCCGGCATGTCGCCGCTGGCTGCGTCGCGGATCAGCCGGCCGGTGGGCGTGGGCTTCAGGTCCAGGGGACCGATGGGCGCGGTGGGCAGCACGCAGACGGCGGGCAGGGACTCGGATCGGACCAGTTCGTGGACCAGGCGCTCGCTGAGAATCTTGGTCTCCTCGTACGGACCTGGCGCATCTTCGACTGGCGCCCACTGTGTTTCGTCGGCGGGACGAGCGGGGTCACGCGGCGGTCCGACTGCGGCGACCGACGATGTGTGCACGACGCGGTCAACGTGCGCCCTGAGCGCGGCGAGCATCAGGTTGCGCGTGCCATCGACGTTGGCTCGATAGGCGTCGGCGCGGGCGCGGCGGCTGAGGTCGTAGCGGGCGGCGACGTTGAAGAGCGTGTCGACGCCTGCCATTGCGCCGGCCAGCGACGCCGGGTCGGTAAGGTTTCCGTGGACGATCTCGATCGGCAGCCCATTGAGGCTGCGCTGATCGCTGCCCCCGCGAACCATGGCCCGGACTTCCGCGCCGGCCTCAAGCGCGGCGCGGACGACGTGCGCGCCGATGAATCCGTTCGCGCCGGTGACGAGCGCGCGTGTCACGTTGCTCAGTTCGCGGGCTAGTCGACGTCAGCGCTGATCAGCTCGGGCGTCATCGCGGGGATGATCAGCGTCATCGCGCGTTCAAGCTCCTGGATCGCCGACTGGCGCTGGATGCCGAGCGAGAGCAGCTCGGGCAGCAGTCCCGGACGCCGAATCGCGCCGACGGCGATGTCGAGGGCGGAGGGTTTGCCCCGCCACTGGACGACCTCGTTGGGAATGTCGTCGTCGAGCGCGTCCATGACCACGCGGATCGAGGCGAACGGGATCCCGGCCGCGTCGCACAGGTCGGCCCACTCGGCGTCTTCCATCTGCACGATTTCGGCGCCGGTCTCGGCGGCTTCCCGTTTCTCCGGCCGCGTGAAGAGAATCTCGGGCGTGGTGATGCTGGTCACCGATTGCCAGAAGATGTCGGCCTGGTTCAGCAACCGTACGATCTGCTTGCGCAGTTCGTCGTCGGGCTGGAACTCGGCCCCGTCGCGCCGGCGGAGGATCCTGGTCGGGATCGTGATCGACGGCCGGCGCAGGTTGTTGGTTAGGCCTCCGGCCACGCCGATGCTGATCACGGCGGATGGTTCGTGCTGTTCGATGGCGACTTCGGCGGCGTCGCGCGCCCGGTCCGGGCCGACGCCCGAGGTGACGAGCCGCACCCGTCCGCGGCCGGCGATCGCCTGTCCGGCTCTCGCGGCTTTGGCTTCCCAGGGCAAGGCGGCGGTGACTGTGAGCATCCTCGTCAGTCTACGCCAGCGCCGCGGCACGGCGGCACGCGGCGGGTAGACTGAGCCCAATCGAACCGACCGAACCGAGCTGAAGGAACGCTTGATGTACGAAACCCTGCTCTATGACGTTGAGGACGGGATCTGCACGATCACGCTGAACCGGCCTGAGTCGCTGAATGCGCTGAACGGCACGATGCTGAACGAGCTACCGCTGGCCTGCGAGCAGGCGGCGGCGGACAACGACGTGCGCGTTGTAATCCTGACCGGCGCGGGGCGCTTGTTCTGCGCCGGCGGGGACCTCAAAGACACCGGACGCGGCGATATCCGCAACCTCGAGCAGAGTATCTATTCGCTGACCAACCAGGAGCGCACGTCGATCCTGCTGCACCAGATGCCGAAGCCGACGATCGCCGCGATCAACGGCGGCGCGGCCGGGGCCGGCTGTTCGATCACGCTGGCCTGCGACCTGCGCTACATGTCGACGACGGCGTACCTCTACACGGCGTTCCTCAAGGTGGGCTTCTCGGGCGACTTCGGCGGCACCTGGCTGCTGCCGCGGCTGGTGGGCATGGGCAAGGCGCGGGAGATGTACCTGCTGCCCGACCGCGTCAACGCGGAGGAGGCGATGTCGCTCGGACTCGCCAACGGCTCGTTCGACCCCGAGGAGCTGATGCCCAATGTCTTGCAGGTCGCCGCGCAGTTGCGGGACTCGCATCCCGGCGCGATCGCGGAGATCAAGAACAACCTCAACGACGCGTTCACGATTCCGCTGTCGGAGGCCGTCCGGCGCGAGGCGGATCGAATGCGCCGCGTGGGCGAGAGCGAGGATTCGATCGAAGCACGCCGGGCGTTCGTCGAGAAGCGGCGTCCGGTGTTCACAGGCAGGTGAGTCAACGGGCCGAGGGCGGTCCAACAGGTGGGTTGAGAGGTGCGCCATGCTGAGAATGCGGCAGATCTGCCTGGTGGCTGAAGATCTGGACATGATCGAGTCGCACCTGCGCGGCGTTTTCGGGCTGGAAGTCTGTCACCGAGATCCCGGCGTGGGCCGATTCGGGCTGCACAACTTCCTCATGCCAATCGGGGACTCCTTCATCGAAGTCGTCTCGCCGATCACTCCCGGCACGGCCGGCGGGCGCTATCTGCGCCGCCGAGGCGGCGACGGCGGCTACATGGTGATCATGCAGTGCGACGACATGGCCGCCCGGCGCGCCCGGGTCTCGGAACTGGGCATTCGCTCGATCATCGACGCCGGCAACGACCAGACCGACGGTATCCAACTCCATCCCAAGGACGTGCCCGGAGCGATCGCCGAGCTGCGCTGGAACACCGGCGAGCAGCCGGGCGGTCCCTGGAATCCGGCCGGCGACCACTGGGTACCGGCGCGGAGAGAGCACGTGATCACGAAGATGGCGGCGGCCGAGCTGCAGAGCGGCGACCCGCCGGGCATGGCGGCCCGCTGGTCGGAGGTACTGGAGATTCCCTGCGGATCGGACGCCGACGGTCACCCGACGATTGCCCTGGACGACGCCGAGTTGCGCTTCGTCGAGGCCGCAGACGGCCGCGGCGACGGCCTGGGCGGGCTGGATGTGGCGACGGTCGATCGCGGGCATGTGGTCACGACGGCGCGGCACCACGATCTGGACGTGTCCGAGGACGAGTCGACGGTGATGCTGGGCGGCGTGCGCTTCCGGCTGGTCTAGGTATCGCGCGAGTGGTCAGACGAGCAGGCTGATCGCGGCCTGGGCGATGCCGAGGAAGAGCAGGAAGCCGAACACGTCGGTGAAGGTGGTGACGACGACGGCCGAGGCCACGGCGGGATCGATGCCGACGCGTCGCATGAGTAATGGCACGCCCGCGCCGACCGTGCCGGCTATCACCATGTTGCCGAGCATGGCGAATCCCAGCACCAGCGCGAGCCCGAGGTTGTCCTGCCAGATCACGGCGATGGCGGCGACCAGCAGACCGAGCCAGATTCCGTGCAGCAGGCCGAGGATGGCCTCGCGGACCAGCAGCCGCTTCGCCCGCACGCCGACGAGTTCGCCCAGGGCGATGGCGCGGACGATCAGCGTGAGCGTTTGCGTGCCGCCGATCCCGCCCTGTCCGGCGACGACCGGCAGAAACGCCGCCAGCACGACCAGTTGAGCCAGGGTCGACTCGAACAGCGAGATGGTCGCGGCGGCGAGGAAGGTTGTGGCCAGATTGATCGTCAGCCAGGGCAGCCGCGTGCGAATCGAGGCGGCCATCGGGCCGTCGGCTCGTTCACCCGGAACGTTGGCGACCTGGAGCATTTGCCGCGTGTCCTCTTCGACGGTGACGCCAAGCAGTTCGTCGGGCAAAATCACGCCGATCAGCTGATTGCCTTCGATCACGGGTAGCTGGGTCAGGTTGTAGTGGCGGCGCAACCGGGCGCACTCCTGGGCCGGGGTGTCGACGGATACGACCGCGGTCAGGGGAGTTGCGATCGATGAGGCGTCGTCGTCGGCGGATGCCAATGCCAAGTTGACCATGGAGATCTGGCCCTCGGGCATGCCCTCGGCGTTGCGGACATAGAGGTAGGTCAGGCGGTTGCGGTCCTCTTGCAGCGCCTCGAGCGCGGTCCGCAACTCGGCGACGGCGGCGTCGGCGTCAACCGCGACGAAGCGGTTGGTCATCAGCGAGCCAGCCGTGTTGGGGTCTTGACTGAGCAGTTCGCTTTCGGCAATCGGTTGATCCAACTGTTCGGCCACTTCCCGCGCCCGGCGAATCGGGAGTTTCTGCAGGGCCGTGAGGGCGTGGCGGGGATTGACCTGATCGAGGACGAAGGAGAGCGTCTGAATGCTCAGTCGCGCGCCAAGTCGGCTGGCCTCGACGGGATTCATATGACGGAGCACCCAGGTGACGGTCTGCGGCGACATGATCTCCAACAGCGCTTCGCTGCTGGCACGCGGCAGTCCGGCGAGGATCAGGCCGACATCGGCGGGATGCAACTGGCGCAGTCGTTGCCAGGCCGCGGCTTCGTTGCCGGCGGCGATCAGCTCCTGCACCCGCTCGGCGATCCGGCCAACTTCCTCCAACGGAATCGCCGGGGCGAGCTGGGTCGGCGGTTGGCTCTCCATGGTCGGCGCAGGGCCTGGTTCTTGTCTTGACACCGTGAGATCTCCTTGCACGCGGACGCGCCGCTGCGGCCAGGGCTGCGGTCGATTGGAATTCTTGCAGAAGCAGGAGACGCTCGATCCCTGCCGAGGCGGGGATGTGGCCCGATCAGACGAATGTCGTTAGCGAATCGAGCCGACGAAGCTGCGCAGGCCGGCCTTGAGGTTGGTCGTGGCGTCGATCACGGCTGACGCCTCGTAGCCCGAGTGGACCATGCAGTCGACGCACTTGGGGTTGCCCGAGGCGACGCCGTAGTTCTCCCACTCGGTTTCCTCGATCAGTTCCTGCCAGCTCTCGGCATAGCCCTCGTCCATCAGGTAGCAGGGCCGCTGCCAGCCGAAGACCGTGTAGGTCGGATTGCCCCAGGGCGTGCAGTCGTACTCGATCTCGCCCTTGAGGAAGTCGAGGAAGAGTTCGGAGTGGTTGAACTTCCAGTGCCTGGGCGGATCGTTGAGGATGTCGCGGAAGAGTTCCTTGGTTTGGTTTCGAGCGAGGAAATGCTCCTGGTCGGGCGCCTTCTCGTAGGGGTAGCCGGGCGAGATCATGAGGCCGTCGACGCCGATCTCCATCAGCTTGTCGAACATCATCCGGATCCGGTCGGGCTGGGCGCCGAGGAAGAACGTGCTGTTGGTCGTGACGCGGAAGCCGCGCGCCTTGGCCGCCTCGATCGCGCGGATCGCCACATCCCAGACGCCGTCGCGGCAGACCGAGTCGTCGTGGTCCTGCTCAAAGCCGTCGACGTGGACGGAGAAGGTGAGATAGGGATTGGGCTCGAAATCCTGCAGCTTGCGTTCGAGCAGGATCGCGTTGGTGCAGAGGTAGACGAACTTCTGCCGATCGGTGAAGCCGTTGGCGATCTCGACGATGTCCTGGTGGATCAGCGGCTCGCCGCCGGCGATGGCGACGACCGGCGCGCCGCACTCCTCGACCGCGTCCCAGCACTGTTGCGGCGTCAGGCGCCGGCGCAGGATGTCGGTCGGGTGTTGAATCTTGCCGCAGCCGGCGCACTCAAGGTTGCATTGCAGCAGCGGCTCGAGCATCAGCACGAGCGGGTAGCGTTCCGTTCCTCGGAGGCGCTGTCCGACGACGTACTTGCCGACTTTGATCGTCTGTCTGAGCGGCGTGGCCATCAGTCATCCACTCTATCCGCCGCGCCTGGGTGGGCCGATGCGCGGTATCGGGGGTCGAACGCGGTTTCTTGCACCTGATGCAGTTTAGAGGAGCGCACGCGCGCGGCGGTAGGCGTCGGGCGTGTTCAGGTTGAGCGTCACGATTGGATTGTCCATCTCCACGAAGATAGTGCGCTCGGCGTGACGCCGTCGGAGCGCTCGCAGACCTTCCTGTCGCTCCGTCACGCTCTGCAGTTGGGGCAGCAGCTCGGCGCGAAAGATGGGCGGGTGACCGTTGCGCCCGTCGTGCCGAGGCACGGCGATCCGCGCATCGGGCGAGCGATCGAATGCCGATTCCAGTGTCTCGATGACCGCAGCGTCGGTCGGTTGATCGACCGAGACGACGACCACGGCGTCAATGGTCGGAGGCACCGCCCGGGCTCCGGTTCGGATCGACGACGCGCGGCCCTCCCGCCAGTTGCGGTTGGTGGCGATCTGCACGTCGGGCCGCGACGGAATGGCGGCGCGGACCTCGCGGTCGTGCGCGCCGAGGACGACCACGACCGGCCGGCATCGCGCCGCGAGCAGCGCCTCGACCTGGGCGGCGATCAACGCTTGACCGCGCCAGTCCAGCAACTGCTTGGGCCGGCCCATGCGGCTGGACTCACCGGCGGCGAGGAGGATGGCGGCGATCATAAGGTTCTGCCTCGTCAAACCGGTCGCGCAACCGTCGGAAGAGGCGGCGCACGGCGTCTTCCACGTGGTCGACGGCGACGGCGTCGGTCAGGTCGCCGACGCCGTAGGGTTGCGCCTCGCTGCGCGCGGTCTGCGCGGCGAGATCGATGATCCGGTCGTTGAGCTGGCGTCCGCGCACGACCGACTCGATCTGGCGCGCGCGGATCGGATGGGGCGCGACGCCGACGAGCATGACGGCGGCGTCGCCGTTGAGCGAGAGCCGGGCCGAGGCGCTGACGCTGGCGTCGGCCCGCGCGACGGCCGACGCGGTCTGGGCACCGCGCGGCAGGCGGGGAATGCGCAGCTCTTCGGCGCTCGCCGCGCCCTCGCGGCCGTCGATATCGACGCCGCCCTCGTGCAGCAGGCGGGCGTCGAGATGCGCCGTGTCGCCGTCGGCGAGCTTGAGTTGCGCGTCGAGCACGATCAATGCGGCCGCCAGCGCGTGGTGCTGCGGATCTTCCAGGCAGATGCGGATCGTCGAGACCGAGTCGCCGAAGGCAAACCAGTCGTTGATCGCGTTGTCGCCCTGGCTCTGCAGGTCGAGCACGGATCGATTGAGCGGAATGCGCTGCTCGTTCACGCGGACTGGCTGGCCGGAGTCTGGGCTCGGTAGTGGGCGAGCGCCTTCTTCAAGGCGGCGGCGGCCAGCACCGAACAGTGGATCTTGGCTTTGGGCAGGCCGCCGACGGCGTCGACGAAATCTTGCCGCTTGAGCTGAGCCGCGTCATCGATGGTCATGCCCGTGAGCACGACCGTCGCCATGCTGCTGGTCGCGATTGCGGCGGGGCAGCCTCGGGTCTGGAAGCGCGCCTCGGCGATCGCGCCGCCGTCGATCCGCAGCATCAGTCTCATGTGATCGCCGCAGACGGGGTTGCGGTCCTCGCCGACGGCGTTGGCGTCGACCAGCACCCCGGCGTTTCTGGGATGCCGGAAGTGGTCGATCACGATCTCGCTGTAGGCGCGCAGGTCTTCGTCGGGCATGGGTCCAGTCTATCCAGCCGCCGACTCGGCGAGGTCGAGCAGGGTTCTGGCAATGACGCGCAGCGAGCGGCTGCGATCGGTGGGGTCGAACCACTCGCGGACGCTGTGCTGGTTGTCGGAGCGGCCGCCCCAGCACATGGCGATCGCGGGGATGCCGGCCGCGATCGCGGCGTTGGCGTCGGTCGATGCGGCGATCAGTCGGGGCCGCAGGTCCTCAGCCTCGACCGCGGCGCAGGCGGCCAGGACCAGTGCGGAGTCGGTCGGCGTCGTGCCGGCCGGTCGATCGCCGATTTGAGTCACAACCGGGTCGAGCGCGCCCGCGCCGCGGCGGCGCAGCTCCTTCTCGTGCCCGCGTTGGATGATCTCCTGCACGTCGGCGTCCAGGCGATCGAGTTCGGCCGGGGATTCGCTGCGCAGATCGATGTCCATCTGGGCCAGCTCGGGAATCGCGTTGACCGTCTCGCCGCCCTGGACGACACCGATGTTGTAGGTCGTGCGCGGACTGCGAGGCACGCGGATGTCGGCCAGGCGGTCGGATGCCGCGGCCAGGGCGAAGGCGGGGTTGTAGCGCCCGAAGTGGGCCCAGCTATGCCCGCCGCTGCTGCGGTAGCGGACGTTGTAGCGGCGCGAGCCGATCCCGCTGTGGACGATCGCGGCAGGGTCGGAGTGGTCGATGGTGATGAAGGCGCGCGCGGATCGTCCCAGCGGCGCATTGCAGAACTGTCGCGCCCCGCGTAGATCGCCGCGCCCTTCTTCGCCCACCGTGGCCAGGTAGAGCATGTGACTCTGCGCGTCGCTGGCGCTGAGTACGCGCGCCACGGCCAGCATCGCGGCGAGCCCGGCGGCGGCGTCGGAGATGCCCGGCGCGTGGTACTCGCGCTCGGGAACGATCTCGCCGGATCGGTAGGGATTCGGCTGTCCGGGACGGGCCACGCCGACCGGCTGGTCGGGTCCGAAGACCGTGTCGAGGTGCGCGCTGAGCACGATCGGATTGGGCGACGGATCGGGATGCCGGGCGATGACGTTGCCGACTTCGTCCCGTTGGACCTGGAGCCCGAGCGCCGCCAGTTGGCGGTGGACATAATCCGCGCGCGCCTGTTCCTGATGCGTCGGCGCGGGGATTTCGCAGATCGCGATCTGCTCGTCGAGGATGGCTCCGGCATGCTCGTCGAAGGCGGCGAACACTAGATGTCCAGTCCCAGCGCCTCGAAGATGCGTTGATAGTCGTCGAGGTTGTTCGGTTGGTAGAAGGGAATCGCCAGCGTGACCACGCCCTGCGCATCGGCGACGAAGGCGGCGCGGCGCGAGCGTTTGGTCTCCCGGTCGTCGACGCCGAACGCCCCGGCCGCCTCAAGCTCGGGATCGGAGAGCAACGGGAACGGCAGGCGGTGTTTGGCTTTGAACTCCTCCAGGACCTCGGGCGGATCGCTGGAGACGGCGACGACCGAGGCGTTGAGTTCGAGGATCATCTCTTCGTCGTCGCGGAAGGCGCAGAGTTGCTGCGTGCAGAGCGGCGTCTGCGCCTCGGTGTAGAAGAGCACGAGCAGGGGTCCGTCGGACAGGAACGTCCGCAGGTTGAGCCGGGTGTCGGGGAGCTGGACGCCGGGTTCGATCATGCCGTCTCCCAGCCCGGCAGCGGCGGCAGCTCGCCGCGGCTGAGACCGATCACGGCGACGCGGCCCAGTCCGGCCGGATCGGTAAGCGTCTCGGCGGCGCGCCGCGCGGCCAGGTAGGCGGACGTGTCGGACTGCGCCTCGGCGACCGCCGGCAGCACGGCCGCGCCCAGGCGGTGCAGCCACTCCGATTGATTCAACACCGGCAGTGCGTAGAGTCCGGCCGTTCGGGCTGCATCGTGCACCTGGTCGATGTCGATGTGGGCGGTGATGTCCTGCTCGCCGGGATGCGCCAGGGGGTCGTCGCCGGGGACATGGCGGCGGAAGGTCATCAGTGTGCCGTCGCGCCGCCAGGGCGCGTAGAGCCGGTCGCGCGTGTAGCCGTAATCGAACAGCAGCAAGAGGCCGCGTTCGGCCAGGGCCCCACGCAGCGAGGAGACGATCTCGCCGCGCTGCGGCGCGACTTCGACGAGCTGGCCCTCCGCCGGCGTGACCTCGCGCAGCGGGGCGAGCAGTCGCTCGCTGCTTGGCTCCCCGGAGATGAAGTGGAATCCTCGCTCCGGGGTTTGGTTGACATAACGCTCCCGCCAGCGACCGTTGCCGAAGCACAGCAGATGGACGGGTATGGCGTCGAGCAACTCATTGGCGACCACGAGCTGATGTTCCGCTTGCAGGCGGGAGAGATCCGACGATGTCTTGACACCGCGAAACGAGGCCAGCCGCTGCTGTGGCGACTCGGCCGCCCGCTGGTCGGGCTCGACCAGGGTGTAGCCGATGACCTCGGCCAGCTCTGGTTCGTCCGCGCTGACGTGACGCAGGATCGACTCGGCCAGTGCGCCGCTGCCGGGCCCCACTTCGGCGATGCGGAAGCGGTTGGGTCGCCCCAGCGACCGCCAGAGCGACGCCGCGACGTGTCCGACGGCGGCGCCGAAGAGCGGATGGACCTCCGGGCTGGTCAGAAAGTCGCCGTCTCGTCCCACGGTCGGCCGGCCGCTGCGGTAGTAGCCGTGCTCCGGGTGATAGAGGCAGGCGTCCATCCAGTCGCGGAACGTCATCGGTCCTTCGACCTGGATGCGCTCGGCGAGGATGCGGGCGAGCGGCGTGTCGAGCGCGGTCCCGGCGGCGGCCAGCGGATTGAACGTGGTGGGACCGCGTGCAGACATGGGTCGAGTATACGAACGACCGCCCCGGCAGACGCCGGGGCGGTCGCGGTTGGGTCCTGTTGCGGGCGTTGCCCCCGGATTACTCGTCCGGGACTCCGAGCACCGTCACGCTCACGCAGCGATCGCGCGATTCGTCGAGTTCGACCAGGAAGATCGATTGAAACTCGCCGATGTGCATGTCGCCGCCGAGCACGGGAATCGTCTCTGACGTGCCCAGCATCATGTGCTGGACATGCGAGTGACCGTTCTCGGGCTCGTTCTCGTGCATGTTGACGGTGCGGATCTCGAAGTCGTTATGGCGGTAGTAGTCGCCGGGCGGCGCCCACGCCATGAGACGATCCCGCAGGTCGTCGAGGAGCAGCGGTTCGTGCTCCTGCAAGATGATGGCAGCCGTCGTGTGCTGTGAGAACACCGAGACCTGTCCGAAGCCGATCCCGGAGCGCTGCACGATGTCTCGCACCGCTTCGGTGATGTCACGGAACGACGGGCCGTCTGCGGTGCGGTAGCGCAGTTCGTCGTGGACGTGACGGAAGGCATGGGCAGGCACATTGGTGTTCGGCACAGCGCCGTTGACGCTGCGCAAGGCTGTTGCGTTGGCCATTCCCCTGGGTTTCTCAGGCTGCGAGATGATCGGATGAAGAATGAGAGCATGCCACCGGTTGCAGCATTCCCGGCGAACACTATGACTGAATATACCGGATCGGTTCCGCCGGTTGTGGAGTGCGGAACAGCCGTCGGAGGGCCGCAGCGGTCTCAGCGGCCCGCTTCCGCGATCCGGCTGCGGACGCGCTCGATCACTTCGGCGACGCGGCCCGTGTCGGGCGCGTCGCCGGCGTGCTCCTGGTACTGCAGCAGGTCGTCGAGCGCCTCGATGTATTGACCGGTCTGGAAGCAGAGCAGGCCGCGGTCGCGGCGCTCCTCCAGCGACCAGGGCGAGAGCGCGAGCAGGAAGTCGGTCGCGGCAATCGCGGCGTCGTAGTCGCGCTTGCGCACGCCGGCACCCTTGAGGTTGGTCAGGATGCGCTGCAGGATCTGCCGCTTGGTTACTGCGGCGAGGAACGATTCGGGCTCGGGACCCGCGCCGCGGTGGGCCGCGCGCCAGCGATCGACCAGCGCCTGCCGGTCGATCTCCCGGCCGCCGTGAAACGGATCGAGGAATCGCTCGGAGTCGCTCTCCGGGTCGTGGTACTTGACCAGGAAGTGGAAGGGCGCTCCCACGCCCTGCAGTTCCAGTCCGGCGCGCCGGCCGACTTCGATCATCAACACGGCCAGCGTGATCGGCATGCCCTGCCCGCTCTCGAGGATCGAGTGCAGGCAGCAATTCCCGGGTTCGTAGTAGGTGTCCGTATCGCCGCGGAACTCGTGCTCCTGGAACAGCACGCGGCAGAGACTCTCCACCCGCGCCGCCACCGACGACGCGTCAAGATCGCGGACCTCGCCGGCGAGTTGATCGAGGCGGGCCTGGGCGGCGAACTGGTCGAAGCTGGGATCGACGATCCGCCCGATCAGGAAGCAGCAGAGATCGAGCCGGATCGCGCGCGGATTGCCCCTGGCCAGCACGCCGAACTGCCTGGCCAGACGAAGATCGTCAGGTTTTACCAAACGTTGCTCCAGGTCCTCGGCCATGTTTCGAGGCTAGCAGGCAACGGAGGGCTCTTCGGGCGTAGTATGGAAGCGAGTCGCACGGTTCAGAGCGAGAGGCGTGTGGGCTGAGATGTCCGACGAGACGGAACAGCCGCCGAAACGGGCCCGCAAGCAGCAACTCACCCGCGCCGGTCAACCCATTGACCGCCGTCAGCGATTGCGCATTCCCCCGCACCACGTAACCAAGCAGACGCCGCACGACCGCATCCACAACTGGGATGAGGTCTACTTCGGCTACACCGCCGGCCCGGCGATGTTCGAGGCTCAGCGCTGCATCCAGTGTCCCGCTGCGCCCTGTACCCAGGCCTGTCCGATCGACAACGACATTCCCGGCGCGCTCGCCTTTCTCGAACTGGGCAAGCTGGCCGACGCCGCGGCCATCTTCCGCCAGACCTCGGAGATGCCCGAGCTCTGCGGCCGCCTGTGTCCGCAGGAGGCGCTCTGCGAAGGCGTCTGCGTGATCGGCAAGAACGCCAAACCGGTCGCGATCGGCAAGCTGGAAGCCTTCCTCGGCGACTGGGACCGCAAGCAGCGCGGCGGTTTCCCCGTGCCCGCGCCGGAGCACGAGAGCGGACAGCAAGTGGCCGTGGTCGGCGCCGGACCGGCGGGTCTGGCCGTGGCCGAGCAGATGCGCGCCGCCGGACACTCGGTGACCGTGTTCGAGGCCTGGCCCTCGGCCGGCGGTGTGCTGCGCTACGGCATTCCCAACTTCAAGACCGCCAAGGACATCGTCGACGAGAAGGCAGAGGCGCTCTGCCAGGCCGGGGTCGAGTTCCGCTTCGATACCCGCGTCGGCGTCGACGTCGACTGGACCGCGCTGTCCCAGTACGACGCCGTGTTCCTCGGCCACGGCGCGAGCGTGGGCAAGCGTCTCGGACTGGACGGCGAGCGGTTGGCCCGGGTCTACAGCGCGACCGAGTTCCTGGTCCGCGCCAATCTCAGCGACGACCAATTGCCGTCGGCCCTGTGGTCGGCGCCCGATGTCGGCCGCAACGTCGTCGTGGTTGGCGGCGGCGATACGTCGATGGACTGCGTGCGCTCGGCGGTGCGGCTGGGCGCGGAGCAGGTCACGCTGCTCTACCGGCGGACCGAGAACGAGATGATGGGCCGCGAGGAGGAACGCCGCCACGCCCGCGAGGAGGGCGTGATCTTCGAGTACCTGACAACGCCCGTCGGTCTGATCAAGCGCGACGGCGCCGTGGTCGGCGTCGAGTGCGTGCGCATGAGCCTGGGCGAACCGGACGAGAGCGGCCGCCGCCGCCCGACGCCGCTGCCGGGCTCGGAGTTCGTGATCGACTGCGACGCCTTCGTCGTCGCCGTCGGCTACGACGTGGGGCGCGAGGTCTACGGGGATTCGGGCATCGATGTCAACGACTGGGGCGAAGTGCTGGTCGATGAGCATGGCCGCACGTCCCGCCCGGGCGTCTTTGCCGGCGGCGACAACGTGATCGGAGCCGACCTGGTGGTCACGGCGCTTGCCGGGGCGCACGCCGCGATCCCGGCCATGCTCGAGTACCTGGCGGACCTGCAGTCGGAGCGTGCGCTGGCGATGGCCGCCGGCTAACTGAGCGGTCGTCCTTCGGACCCCTGGATCTGAACAGCGCTATTCGGCCGGCGAGCAGCCCGGCGCGCCGGGGATGTCGACCTCGGCCACGATCTCCTCGGCGGCGTTGCGGCAGAGCACGACCTCGGCCTCGCGGTCGCTGAGCGGATTGCTGAGCTGGTGGATCGAGCGCGGCGGCACGAAGAGGAAGTCGCCGCTCTCGCAGCGGTGCTTGTGTTCCAGTTGCTCGCCGTAGGTCATCTCGACCGGACCCTGCAGGACATAGATCGCGGTCTCGCAGTTGACGTGCCAGTGCGGCGTCGAGTACATCCCGGGGGGAATCTTCTGCCGTGTCATGAACACCTGGCTGGAACCGGAGAGGTCGCCCGAGACGCCGAACTGGATCGACATCCCGGAGCGATGGTTGGACCAGTCGGCGTCTGCGCCGTTGGTCATCACGATGACCTCGTCGAGCGGGCCCTCGGCGTCGTGCGGCTGTTCGGTCATGGCGTCTGCTCCACCTGCAGGGGGACGGGTGCGTGCGAGATACTCCGTGACGATATCAGCAGGTGGAGCGAGGAATCGGTCCAGGATGCGTCAGCTCGGCGGGCCGATGCTGTGCGCCCAGTCGTCGACCAGCCAGCGGCCGCCGAGCTGGATCAGCTCGAAGCGCATCCAGTCGTCTTCGCTGAACTGGAAGTAGACCCGGCTGCGGGACGTGTGCAGGACGTCGCCGAACGACACGGTCTGCAGGATCTCGCCGCCCAGCGAGATCGATTGCAGCTTCTGGATGTCGCGGCTCACGTCCTCGGCGTCGTCCCAGCCCCAGATCGTCAGCGCTTCGGGTCCGGCCAGCGCGAGGATCGTCAGCGGGTCGCCGCTGCGCAGCGCCTCGAGGAAAGTCAGCGCCGCAGCGGCCAGGTCGCCCGCGACCGCCTCGGTGACGGCGCTGGTCGGCAGACCTTCCTCCACCGTCACCCGGTAGGCGCCGATCAGTTGGCGTTGGCCGACCTTGTTCGAGGCCGGCCAGACCTCGATCCGCCAGAGGCCGGCGGTCTCGGCGGTGAAGTAAATCTCGGAATCGAGACCGTGGCCGCCATCGTCGTCGATCTGCAGCAGGTCGCCGCCCGGTTGGAAGACCTGCGCGAACACGTCCACGCCGGTGTCGCCGTCAACCAACACAAACACCTGCTGACCGAGGTCCACATGGAACTCGAACACGTCGATGTCGCCGGGCGTGTTGAGCCGGCCGTCGGTGCTGGAGCCGACCGAGATGATCGCGTTGTCGTCGTCCGCGCCGATGGTCAGCGTCTGGACCTGGATGATGAAGTCGCCGCGGCTGTTGGAATCGAACGGCTGCACGCGGATGAACTGCAGGCCCTCGGCCGGCACCTGCGCGATCAGCAGCGAGTCGCGGTTAGTCGAGGAGAGGTCGTCGTTGACGCCGACTTCCACCCCCTCGGGGTCGAGCAACGTGACGATCGGGTCCATGCCGCCCTTGCCGTCGACGAAGATGCGCAGCCAGGCGCCGGTCGCCGCCTCGAAGCGGAACTGCCGCTCGGTCTCCTCCGGGCCGATCGACGAGGCGAACAGTTCGCCCTCGATCAGCGTGTCGCGGTCGGGATCGCTGACCGGCGTGTCGCTCGCCGACTGCTGCTCCGCGGCCTGCTCCGGCTCGGCCTGTTCGGCGGGTTGACTCTGCTCCTGGACCGCTTGCTGCTCGGCGGCCGCCTGCGGCTCCGGTTGTGCGGCAGCCTGCTGCTGGGCGGCGTCGATCGGCTCCGCCTGCTGCTCGGGCTGGGCCGACTGCTGGGCTTGCTGGGTTTGTTCGGCTTGCTCGACATCGGCCGTGTCGGGGCCGTCGTCGCTGCAGGCGACGGCGATCGCGGACACAAGGGCCAATCCCAGGACGAAGACCAGGACGGCCCGAGGGCCACGCAGGAACGTGCGTTGCATAGTGAATACCAATCCCAACCGCCTCACGTTCACTATACGAGCAATCGGCGCGGGGGGATGATCGGTTTCGGCGTTGATTGAACGCTGCTTCACGCGGCGGATATAATCGTGCGAGTATGCAACGGGAGTGCAGAGGAGCCGGTTGTGGCCTACGACATCGTTGAAACCTGCATCGGCTGTACGGCCTGCACCAACCGCTGCCCCACCAATGCGATCTGGGGCGAGCGCAACGCGATCCACTACATCGACCCGGCGCTCTGCATCGATTGCGGCGCCTGCGGCGCGGTCTGCCCTGTCGAGTGCATCCTCGACGACGACGGCGACATCTGCCGCAAGTTCGCCAAGAAGGAGTGGCCCAAGGCCGAGGTTGACGCCGACAAGTGCATCGGCTCGGGCTGCGAGATCTGCATCAACGTCTGCCCCTTCGACGCGCTCGAGCTCGACTTCACCGACGCCGCCTCGGACTTCTTCGGCCAGGCCGTGGTGATCGAGAAGAACTGCACCGGCTGCCGGCTCTGCGAGCAGTCCTGCGGCTGGGACGCCGTCCACATCTACCCGCGCCGACCGGAACTCAAGAAGCTGCACTACCCGGACGACAAGCCGACCCCGGGCCAGGAAAAATTCCTGCGCACCCGCGCCTAGCCAGACACGGACAACCAGTCCTTCGGCTCTCCGATCCCCTCTCCCTGAGGGAGAGGGTTAGGGTGAGGGCCTTCCCATCCGACCAGCGTCCTAGCGATGGATGCTCTCAAGGAACGACCGGTCGAGCGCCTGCTCGAGGTCGATGTCGTTCTCCAGCGCGCCGTACTCGAGCAGCACGTCGGTCAGCGCCCGGAACTGCTGCTGGGTGAACCAGCCGACGCCGTTGGCGCGGGTCAGGTCGCTCAGCGCGTTCTCCAGTTCGGTGTCGAGGATGAAGCGCTCGTGGACCAGGTCGGGCGGCGGGTCTTCGGCGAGGAACGCCTCGGTTGACTCGATCGCCGCCGCCGGATCTTCGATCGCGAACTCGAACGCGCGCACCGTCGCCCGCAGGAAGCGCTCCAGCTTCTCGCGGTTCGTCTCGTCCTCGAGGTACTCCTCGGTCACCAGGTAGACCACGCCGAGGGTGGGCACGCCGTAGTCGGCGGCCTCGAACACCGTAATCTCCTGGTTCAGGTTGCGGGACAGAGTGTCGGGCTCGTTGGAGAGGAAGACGGGATAGACATCGACCTGCTGCTCGACCAGCACGACCGGATTGAAGCCGACGTCGATCATGTTCATGTCGTCGGTCGTCAGGTCGTGCGCGGCCAGCATCGCGTGGAACTCGGACTGCACGATGCCCTTGAAGCCGACGTTGCGTCCGGCGAAGTCGGCGGGCGAGGAAATCCCGGAGGAATTGAGCACGGCGTAGCCGAAGTCGCCCCGCTGACCGAAGAGCATCACCGCGACGTACGGAGCGCCGGAGTTGGCTCGGACTTGCAGCATCTCCGAGGCGGGCAACGTCGTGATGTCGATCTCGCCGGCCAGGATCAGGCTCTTGTGGCTGCCGGTGAAGCCGGCGTGCTGGATGTCGACCTCGAGGCCCTCGTCGGCGAAGAAGCCCTGCTCCTCGGCGACGTAGACCGCCACGAAGGGCAGGTTGGCCTGCGGCACGAAGCCGCCCATGTAGGTCATCGACAGCAGCTCGTCGGAGTCGTCGCCGGAACAGGCGACGCTGAAGGCAATCGCGGCCGCGGCGACGGCGGCAAACGCGAGGGCGAGTGGCTTGCGAATGGAAACGGCGAACGTGGGCATGGGCGCTGGGCTCCTGGGCTGGTCGGATGCCGGGCAGTTCATATGGCCGGGCCGGCTAGCCGGAGCCGCTTCCACGGGGTTGCCGCGGCGATAGCGACCGTCCACAGCTTATGAATGGCGAAGAATTGGGGCAAGTTCGCCGATTCGGAGCGGTCAGGACTCCGGCTCAATCCGCCGCGGCTCGGCGATCACGGAGGACTTGTACCACCAGCCGTCCACCGCGTCGCGGCGAAACTCCGCGATCAGCCGGTGCTCGTTGCGCACCTTCAGGTCGGTGCCCAGGTCGACGTCGTCGCCTTCCAGCTCGAGCACCAGTCCGTCGGCCGAGAACTTGATCACGACCGCGTCCGCCTGCTGCGCTTCCTGCTGTTGCGGCAGGCGGTAGTCGGTGTTCTCGGCGTCGTCGGCAGGCGGGTCGGACGTGGTCATGGCTGCTCCACTGGTTGAGCTTACGAGGCGGTGACGGGTTGGTCGAGACGCCAGGAGAAGAGTCGCTCGGCGACGACCACGGCTGTGGATAGCGTGACGCCCAGGACGGTCAGCATCAAGACCGCCGCGAAGACCTGCTCCAGCCGCAGGTTGTTCTGTTCGATCCAGATCACCGCGCCCAGCCCGCCCTGTCCGGAGAGGAAGAACTCGGCCACGACTGCGCCGATCAGCGACAGCGTGACGGAGATCTTCAGCGAGGCGAACAGGTAGGGAATCGCCGCCGGCAACCGCAGGTGCTGGAAAATCTCCCAGGTCGATGCGTCGACCGAGCGGAAGAAGTCGTGCATCCGAGGGTCAATGTCGCGGAAGCCGGCGATCGCGTTGATCAGCACGGGGAAGTAGGTGATCAGCGCGGCAATCGCGATCTTTGGGTTCCAGCCGTGACCCAGCCAGATGATGAACAGCGGAATCAGGGCGACAACCGGCGTCACCTTGACCATGATCGCGATTGGCAGCACGGCGCGCTCGAGGATGTTGGAATGCGCTACCCCGGCCGCCAGCAGCGTCGCCGCCGCCGTGCCGATCGCCAGGCCGCCCATCGAGACGGCCAGCGTCTTCAGACCCTCGTTGAAGTAGCGGCCGAAATCGACGAAGAAGTTCTCGATCACTGCCGTCGGTCGCGGCATCAGCCAGATCGAGACATCGCCGAGCCGCACCCAGACCTCCACCGCCACGGCCAGCAGCAGCAGCGCAATCAAGGGCGGCAGCACCCAGCCCAGCGCCGGACGCAGATCGGGCCGCGACAGCCTGCCGCGCCGCGATTCGGCTGGGTCGAGACTGTCCAGTTCGGGGATCGGTTCGGAGATCATGGCATTGCTGTGTGGGTCAGGCCGCGTCCAGCGGCACGGCCGGCGTGGTCGGGGAACGCAGGGCGGCGCGCACGATCGCGGTGTCGTTGATGAAGCGGTCCGAATGCTCGTGCTCCGGCCGTCGCGGGCGCGGCGTCGAGACCGGAATGTCGGCGATGATCCGTCCCGGCCGAGGCGACATGACCAGCACCCGGTCGGCAATCGCGACCGCCTCGGGCACGGAGTGGGTGACGAACAGCGCCGAGCGCGGCGGCTCGACCGGATCGTGCGAGATGCCCCACAGTCGCTGCACCTCGTAGCGCATCTGCTCGCGCGTGATCTCGTCCAGCGCGGCAAACGGCTCGTCCAGCAGCAGCAGCGGCGGATCGATGGCCAGCGCCCGGGCCAGCGCCACCCGTTGCTGCATCCCGCCCGAGAGCTCGGTCGGACGGTAGCGTTCGAATCCGCGCAAGCCGACGCTCTCGATCAGCTCGTCGATGTTGGTCGGCGAATGCGTTTGGCGCGGGTTCAGTTGCAGACCCAGGCGGATGTTGTCGGCCACGCTGCGCCAGGCCAGCAGCGCCGGCTCCTGGAACACGAGCCCGAGCCGCTTGTGCCGCTGCGCCTGGCTGGGCGGATCGCCGAAGACGGTCACCTCGCCCCCCGACGGAGCCGTCAGCCCGGCGATCATCCGCAAGAGCGAGGTCTTGCCGCAGCCCGAGGGACCAACCAGCGCCGTCATCTCCCCCGCGCGGATCGTCAGGGTCGTCGGCGCGACCGCGTCGAGCAGCTTGCCCTCCTTGGTCTCGTAGGTCAGGCGCACCTCGTTCAGCCGCACGGCCGGCTCGGCGTCCGGCTCGATCGGATGCTTGATCACCAGGTGGGCGCGGGATGTGGCGGCGGAGTGCTGAGTTGACACGGCGTCGGGAGAGTCTCAGGGGGTGGGGCGTTAGCCTTGATCTCGTGCGTGCGGCGCGGGCCGCTTTCAGTTTAGGCGTAGATCAGGAGTGGGTATGGCGACGATTGGATTCATCGGAGGCACCGGACCCGAGGGCCTGGGTCTGGCCATGCGGCTGGCCATGGCCGGCGAGCGAGTTCTAATCGGCTCGCGCCGGATCGAACGCGCCGAGGACGCCGCCCAGACCGTCAGCGACGCCGTCAGCGAGGCCGGCGGCGCGCCCGACACCGGCGGCGGCGTCAACCGCGACGTGGTCGAGCAGTCGGACGTTGTGATCATCGTGGTGCCCTTCGACGGACACGAGGCCACCCTCAACGATCTGCGCGACGCCATCGGAAGCAAGCTGGTGATCGACGCCGCGGTGCCGCTGACCATGGAGAACCGCGTGCCCGGCATCTCCGACGTGCCCCAGGGCTCGGCCACCGAGCAGGCGCAGGCGCTGCTGCCCGAGGCTCGGGTCGTCGGAGCGTTCCACAACCTCAGCGCGCGCAAGCTGCAGAAACTCTCCGACCCCATGGAAGGCGACGTGCTGATCACCGGCGACGACGCCGACGCCAAGCAGGAAGTCGTCGACCTCGTCCAGAAGATGCCCGACCTGCGCCCGATCGACGCCGGACCGCTCTCGATGTCCAAGTTCGTCGAGGACCTGACCGCGCTGATCATCGGCATGAACATGCGTTACAAGACCCAGGCTGCCGTCCGCATGGTGGGGATCGACTGATGGCGCCTCCCTCCGAGTACCGCGTCTTCGCCGTCGGCGGCATCCCCGAGGTCGTCGAGGGCGACGACCTGGCCGAGCTGATCGATGCCGCCCTGCAGTCCCAGCAAACGCCGCTGGAAGCGGGCGATGTGCTGGTCGTCACGCAGAAGATCGTCTCCAAGGCCGAAGGCCGCGTGATTCGCCTCGACGATGTCACCGCCGGACAGTTCGCCCGGGAATGGGCCGAGGACTGGGAGAAGGACGCGCGCGCGGTCGAGCTGGTCCTGCAGGAGTCGAAGCGGATCGTGCGCATGACTCGCGGCCTGATTGTTTCCGAGACCCGCGAGGGCTGGGTCTGCGCCAACGCCGGCGTCGACCAATCCAACGTCGGCGGCGGCGACGCCGTCACGCTGCTACCCGTCGATTCCTCAGCCTCCGCCGCAACAATCCGCCGCGGTCTCGTCGCCCGCGGCCAGGTCGATGTGCCGGTCATCGTCACCGACACCTTCGGACGGCCCTGGCGCAACGGATTGACCAACGTCGCCATCGGCGTCAGCGGTATGAATCCGATCCGCTCCTACGTCGGCGAGGTCGACGCGGAGGGCTACGACCTGCGCGTGACCGAGATGGCCATCGTCGACGAACTCGCCTCGGCCGCCGAGCCGGTGATGAACAAGCTCGACCAGGTGCCGGTCGCCGTCGTGCGCGGCCTCAACGTCCCCGTCGAGGAATTCGATCACTCCGCCCTCGTTCGTCCGGCCGAGACCGATCTGTTCCGCTAGCGGGAGCTCGACCAATGGTCAGCCTCACGGCATCCGCCACAGTCACCATCGACCGAGACCCCGCCGATGTCTGGGCCTACGTCTCCGATGTCAGGAACCAGGACCACTGGGTCGACGGCATGTCCGATTCGGAGATCGTCGGCGACGGCCCCATCGGCCGCGGCACGGAGATTCGCGGCACCTACACCTTCGAAGGTCGTTCCTCGCCGATGACGATCACGATCACCGAGTTCCGCGAGGGCCGCAGGCTGGCCATCGAGTCGTCCGACGGCCCGTTCCCGTTCAACGGCCTGTTGACCCTGCAACGCTCCGGCTCAGCCACCACCGTCACCAACGCCATGACCGCCGCTAGCGATCACATCGTCACCTCGATCATGTTCACCCTGCTCCGCCCGCTCTCCAAGATGATGTTCACCCGCCAGTTGCGCAAGGAGCTCAACCAGCTCAAGTCGATCCTCGAGTCGAACTGAGTCGGGGCCTGTTCAGATCGAATCAGAAGCCCTGAGAGTCTTCGTCATACCCGCGCTTGCCGCGGGTATCTCGCCGCCTCGGATACTGACGTCGGAGTTGATGTCAGCGAGATTGCCGCGGCAAGCGCGGCAATGACGATCATCGCGGCCTAGGGTTCCCGCAGGTCCGTAAACGCAATCTGGAAGTCCTCGAACAGCAAGGCCGCGTCCGACGCCGCCTCCAGCGTCTGTTCGTGCGCCAGCAGGAAGGCGTCGCGATCGTCGTCCTGCAGCGCCGCGAACTGCGCGCTGTATCCGCTGTGCAGGAACGCGACCGCCCGCAGATAGCGCTGGTGCCAGTCCTCGGCCTGATCGGGCGGTTCCAGATCGAACAGCGCGTCGCGGAAACGCTCGCTGGTCGGCAATCCCTGCCGCAGATTCTCGCGGTGCAGATTGCAATCGACATCCTGCTCCGCGCAGACCGTCGCCGCCTCCGGATCGATCGCCGTCTGAATCTCGACCGTCGCCCGCGCCACCAGGTTGCACAGCTGGTCGAAGTAGCTGCCCGGCGGATAGTCGCAGGACTCGTTGACCTGCAACCCGATCGGCGCCGGATCGCCTTCGAAGATGTCCAGCTCGCGCAGCAGGAACAGCGCGGCGATGAAGCCGATGATCGCGCCGACGATCGGGATCAGCAGCGACGATCTCCGCCGCGCGCCGCCGCCGGACGCTGAGGCTGAGCCGCTAGAGGACATCGTCGAGGAAGTTCCGCACGGCTTCGCTGAACGCCTCCGGTTGGTCGCCCGCGACCGAGTGCCCTGCCTCGGCGATCGTCACCAATCGAACCACCGGAACCCGCTCGGCGAACTCCTCGGCCTGCTCCCGCTTGAGCACCGGGCTGTTCTCACCGTGCAGCAGCAGCGTCGGCGCCGCCAGCGCCTCCGCCGTTTCCCAGATGCCCTCGCGCCCGTCGGCGACGCCGCGGAACTCCGCTTCGCGGAAGCGCTCGTCGAACATCTTCGCCATCTTGCCCTCGGGCGTCTCCCGCAGCGAGACCTCCAGCCGCTTGCGGATCCCCTCTTTCGAGCGGAACGGATAGTACTGGTGCGTCATCTCCACCCAGGCGTCCAGCGAGTCCAGTTCGTACGGGCCTTGCACGAACTGCCGCACCTGCTGCACCCCGTCGACGCTCACCCCCGGTCCCACGTCAATCAGCACCAGCGCCCGAAGCTGATCCGGATGCCTGGCGGCGAAGGTCATCGCGTTCATCCCGCCCATCGAATGCCCCAGCACGACCGGCCGCTCCAGCCCCAGCGCCTCGATCACCCCGCCGATGTCGGCCGCCATGTGATCGCGCGAGTAGTCGGACAGCTCGGCCGCCCGGTCCGAGTGTCCGTGACCGCGCTGGTCCAGCGCGTACCAGTGCAACCGGTCCGACAGCGCCGGCGCGACCTCGTCGAACGAGTGGCAGTTGAGCGCGAATCCATGCAGCGCCACCGCGCCGACAGGCGCGTCGCCTCCGTGATCGAGGTAGTGCAGCTCGAGTCCGTTCACATGGGCGGTCTGACCGGATCTCATGGCAAGCCTCACTTGATTCACTGGGACGCACTTGAACCCGCTGGAGCGGGGTGGACGCCGGGGCTCGCCTTAGACTACGCGCGCCATGCGAGAACGGGAAACGCCCCTGCGCTACGCGGTCGACGAGCGGCCGCCGTTCGCGATCGCAGCCGGACTCGGGCTGCAGAACGCGCTGTTCGTGATCTCCGGCGCGATCTTCCTGCCCATCCTGATGCGCTCGCTGGGCATCGTCAGCTTCGACCAGGCCGCCTTCCTCGTCTCCGCAACCCTGCTCACGGCCGGACTCTCCACCGCCGTTCAGGCCATCCGCATGGGCCGCGTCGGCTCCGGCTACATGCTCTTCATGGGCACCTCGGGCGCGTTCTTCGCCGCCACCATGGACGCGATCGAACTGGCCGGCATCGGTTTCGTCGCCGCGCTCGCGCTCATCGCCGCCCCCACCGAGTGGCTGATCGCCCACTTCTTCCGCGTGCTGCGCACCATCTTCACGCCCACGGTCGGCGGCGTCGTGGTCATGTCGGTGGCCGTGCTCGTCGTCCCGATCGCGCTCGACCAGTGGCAGGGCGCATTCGTCGAAGGCAAGCAGGGCTCGTCCGAGTTCCTGCTGATCGGCGCGGTCTCGGCGATCGTGATGATCTCGATGATCGTCTGGGCTCCGGCCCGCTTCCGCCTCTGGTCGCCGATTCTCGGACTCGCCGCCGGTTCCCTGACCGCCCTCGCCACGGGCGACTGGCACTTCACCCAGACCAGCGAGGCGGCGATTGTCGGCTTCCCGATCGGCGAGTGGGAAACGCCGACCTTTCCCCTGACCGGAGAGGCGTTCGCCGTGCTCGGCGCATTCGTAATCGCCACGCTGGCCGGCACCTTCGAGACCGTCGGCGACGCGATCGCCGTGCAGAAGGTCTCGCAGCGCCGGTTCCACCGGATCGACTACGAATCGGTCCGCGGCGCGCTCAACGCCGACGCCGTCGGCAACGCCCTGGCCGGGATCATGTGCACCACGCCCAACACGACCTACTCGTCGCCCACGGGAATGATCCCCGTGATCGGCGTGGGTTCGCGCTACGTCGCGCTCTACGGCGGCGGACTGATGATCGTGATGGCCTTCTTCCCCGTGCTCACCGGCTTCGTCCTCGACCTGCCGTTGGCCGCGATCGGCGCGGTCACCTTCGTCACCATGCTGCTGCTCTTCGTGATGGGCCTGCAGCTCGCCGTCTCCGGCGGCATCAACGGCCGCACCACGCTGATCATCGGCGTCGCCTTCTGGGGCGGCTTCGCCGCGCAGAACGGCCTCTTCTTCATGGACAAGATCCCCGACGCGCTGGAGCCGATCGCGGGCAACTCGATCTCGGCCTCGTCGGTGTTGGCCGTGACGCTGACGGCGCTGTTCCGTCTCGCCCCGCGCAAGCGCTTCCGCTGGCGCGGCCGCGCCGACGCCGAGGAACTGCCCGCCGTGCTCGAGTTCGCGCAGCAGTCGGCCGAGTCGATGCGTCTGCCCCTGCGCGCCGCCAACGAGCTCGAGCTGTGCCTGGAGGAAGTCTTCACCCATCTCTCCTCTCAGGGCGAGCCGGATCGCACCCTGCGGATCGAGCTCTCGCCCGACGACAGCACCGTCGACGTGATGGTCACCGACCGCTCCGAGGCCCGCGACGTGGAGATGCCCGACCTGCCGCCCGATCTGGTCGAGGCGGAGAGCGAGGACCTGCGCGACCTGGGCTTGGTGCTCCTCAACCAGTTGGCCTCGCACGTCACCCACACCACGATCTCCGACTGGCAATACATCAGCTTCGAGATCCCCAGGTCGTCCGAACTCGCCCCGCCGCCCGCCACCGTCGATGTCTGAGCAAACCAACGTGACCTGGCTGGCGCTCTCCGACGAGGAACTGCTCGCGCAGTGCGCGTTCGAGCGCTTCCGCGTCTCCGGGCCCGGCGGACAGCACCGCAACAAGACCGACTCCGCCGTCCGCCTCACCCACGAGCCGAGCGGTGTGGTCGGCTACGCCTCCGAACGCCGCTCGCAACACCAGAATCGGGCAACCGCCCTGGCCCGGCTGCGCCGCGGTATCGCCCTGGAGGTCAGGACCGAGCTGGCCCTCGACCGCTACCATCCGCCGCTCGAACTGCAGCGGATCCTCCCGCGCACCGTCGCCGCCGAGGTCCCGCGCAAAGAACGCGTCGGGCCTCGCCACCGCGAGTTCTGGACCGGCGTCGCGCCGCTGCTCGATCTGTTCGCGGCGGTCGACGCGTCGGTCGCCGACTGCGCCGCGTTGTTGGGCTGTTCTTCCAACCAGTTGACCAAGCTGCTCGCCTCAGAACCCCACCTCTGGGCCACGGCGAACGAGCTGCGCGAGCAGCGCGGCCTCAATCCGCTTCGTCGTGATCGGGGTCGATGATCGCCTCGGCCTCGATCTCGACCATCATCTCCGGGTCGACCAGCCCGCTGACCTCAACCATCGTCGAGGTCGGCGGCGCGCCGCCGAACGCCGCCCGCAGGTGCTCGCCGGTCGCCTCGTACTGGCTGATGTCGGTGATGTAGATTCGCACCCGGATCACGTCCGCCAGCGAACCGCCCAGCTCCTCCAGCGCGGACCCGATGATCGCCAGGCAGCGCGCCGTCTGCGGCCCCACGCCGCCCGCCGTCACGCTGCCGTCCGGCTCGACCGCCGCCGTCCCGCTGACCTCGATCGCGTTGCCGATCCGGATCGCGCGGCAATAGCCAAACTGCTGCTCGAAGGTTGGGTTGGAATGCACCCGCCGCCGTTCGCTCATGATTCGGACTCCCCTCCGTTGATTAGCGCCTGCGCCGCCGCATGACCGCTGCGCACGGCCGATTCCATGGTCGCGGGCCAGTCCGTCGCCGTCCACGCTCCGGCCAGCGCCAGATTCGTGATCGGCGTCCGCGGACCCACCCGGTGCGCGTGCATGCCCGGCTTGGGCCGGAACGTCGCCGACTCTTCCTTCACTACCCGGGCTGCCAGCAACGTGGCGCCGTCGGTCCGCGGCAGCGACCGTCTCAGCGCCCGCTCGACCCGCTCCACGATCTCCGGCTGAGGCAGATCGACCAGGTCGTGCGCCCCGCTCAGCGAGACCGAGATCCAGTGCGGCGGCGTCGCCCAGCCGTGAATCTGCGAACGGTTGAAGACGAACTGCGCGTCGGCATCGAGCACGGCCACGAACTCGCGGCTCATGACCGATCGGTCCCACTGCATATGCACGTTGACGATCGGGCTGACCTCGTGCTGCGCCAGCCGCCAGAACGGCTCCCGACTCCGCCAGTCGGCAGGAATCAAATCATGCGCCGCCTGCGGCGGCAACGCCGACACGACCGCGCCGACCTCGATCCGCTCCTCGCGCCCGTATCGGACCGCCGCCGCCCGGCTGTCTCGCATCTCGATCCCCCGCACCGTCGTATGGCTCTCGACTCGCACCCCGCGTTCGCACAGCCGCCGCATCGCCGTCTCCGCGACCTCACCCAGACCGCGCCTGAACAGGCCGATGTTGGCGTCGTCCACATCCCGGCTGAACCCGCGCTGGAAGACGAAGATCGCCTGCGCCGCCGACACCTCCGCGCTGCGGTCGTTGCAGGTCGGCAGCACGATCAGGTCCCAGAACCGCTCGATCGCCCGCTCCGACTGATGATGCGCCCGCAGCCACTCGGCAAACGACTGCGAGTCCAGCGCTAGCCGCTCAGCTTCGCCCATCCGCCTGATCGGCTGCAGCGCGAGGCCCAGCCGAGCCTTCTCCCCGATGCTCAGGTGCTCGTAGCCAATCAACGACGGCGCCAGGTGAAATGGCGCCGGCAACCGGCTCAGCCCCAGACGCCGCAGCCCGCCCGCCGCCGCGCCCGAGAGCACGCTCACCCGCCGACCACGCGCCTCCGGATCGATCACCGCCACTTCCAGGTCGGACTGATAGCGCACGATGTCGGCGCAGCCGATCCGTTCGATCCAGTCCTGGAACGCGGTGCAGCAGCGCATCGTGATGTGCTGCCCGTTGTCCAGCACGACCTCGTGCCGCGGATCGCTGAACGAGTACGCCTTGCCGCCCGGATAGGGACGCCGCTCGAACAGCACGACCTCGCGGCCCGCCTCGGCCAGGTCCAACGCCGCCGCCAGGCCGGCTAGACCCGCGCCGATCACGGCGGTCGGGGCGTCGGAGTGCTGCTCGCTCACCACGCGATCAGCGTACGCGAGCCAGGTTGGGCAGCGAACCCAGCAGCCACAGCTCCAGCAAGCGCAGCACCCGCCCTCCGCGCGACGGCGACACCCGCTGGCTGAACACGTCGTACTCGCGCGCCACAATCGCGTCGAGGATCATCCGGTAGACCCCTTGCAGCCCGTTACAGCAGGCCCGGCTGCGCGGCCCGTCCAGCAGCGCAATCAGCCGGTCGCCCTCGTGATACCGCGCGTACGCGCGCTGCGCGTAGTCCGCCATCAACTCCCGGAACGGCTCCGTGTAGCGGTCCGAGAGAATGTCCTCCTCCGACACGCCGTACCGATCCAGGTCCTCCAGCGCCAGGTAAATCCGCCCGCGCTCGGCGTCTTCCTTCACGTCGCGCATGATGTTCGTCAGTTGCAGCGCCTGGCCCATCGCGATCGCCGATTGCGTCGCCAGTTGCGTCTGCGTCCGGTCGTAGCCAAAGATGCAGATGCAGATCAGCCCGATCACCGACGCCGCCCGGTAGCAATACTGCTCCAATTCGGCAAAGGTCTCATATCGCGTAATCGTCAGGTCGTGCTCCATGCCCAGCACGAGCTCCTCGAAGTGCTCACGCGGGATGTCGAAGCGCGAGACCGCGTCGCCCAGCCCGGTCGACAGCCAGGCCGGATCCGCCGTGCCCCCGTCGTAGACCGCGTTCAGCAACCCGTGCGCCTGCGTCAGCGCCGCCGCCCGCTCCTCCTGCGTGCCCGCATCGTCCACCGCATCGTCGACCGTGCCCGCGTAGGCGTAGGCCGCATAGATCGCCCGCCGCTTGTGACTCGGCAAGGCCGAAAACGCGATGTAGAAGTTGGTCGCCCGCCGCCGCGTGAACGCCTGGCACTCGCGGTAGGCGTCGGCGATCTGGGGATCGATGCGTCGCAGCATGGTGGCGTCAGGCTAGTTTCAGTTGCACGGCGGCGCGCAGCGCCAGCCAGGCCCGCGTGTGCTTGCCCACCCTCGGCCGCCGGCTCAGCGTGTCGTAGTCCTGCCGCTCGATCGCCTGGAGCACCGCCCGACCCCCGTCCGTGAACAGGCGCAGGTCGATCGCCAGCTCCCGCGGCACCTCGTCGATCAGCCGCTCGCCCTTGCGGAAGTAGGCCTCCGCGCGATCCACCTGGAACCGCATCAGCTCGCGGTAGGCGTCGGGGCAGCGCCCCGAGCGAATACCTTCGGCCAGGTCCTCCTCGCTCAGACCGAACCCCTCCAGCTCCTCCAGCGGCAGATACACCCGGTCCTCGTCCAGAAAATCGCGCCGCACGTCCTGCCAGTGATTGGCAATCTGCAAAGCGGTGCAGGTCGCGTCCGAGAGATCGACCCGGTAGCGGCCCTCCTCGCTCTCGGTGTCGATGTCCCACAGTTGCAGCACCATCTCGCCCACCGGGTTCGCCGACAGATCGCAGTAGGCGAGCACGTCCTGGAACGTCTCATAGCGCCGCTGCCGCTGATCCAGCCGGTTGGCCTCGATCAACCGCCGGAACGGATCCGGCCGCAGCGGCTTGCGCTCGGCCAGGTGCTGCAGCGCCACATGGATCGGATGCTGCGGCCGCGAATCGCCGAAGGCCAGCTCAAGGTCCGCCTGCCACGCGTCCAGCCGCTCCAGACGCTCCGCCGGGGCCGCGTCCGGATCGTCGCCGATGTTGTCCGTGAACCGGCAGAAGGCATAGACGGCGAACATCGGCGCACGCAGCTCGCGCGGCAGGAACCAGCTCACCACGGTGAAGTTCTCGCCGTGCCGGCGCGTGTAGCGCCGGCACCAGTCCAGGGCGTCGGCGGCGTCGCCGGCAAAGGCGGTTTCGGCGCTCGAAGTCGTCATCGGCAGGCGCGGCTAATCGTTTTCGAGGTCCGCCGGGTCGAGGATCCGGAAGCCGACCCCCAGCTTGACCTGGAACCAGCCGATCTCGCCGTTCTGGATTGGCCCGCGAATCTCGCGCACCTCGAACCAGTCCAGGTTCTTCAGCGTCTCGCCCGCGCGCTCAATCGCGTTGCGAATCGCCTGGTCCACCCCGTCCGGGGACGACCCCACCAACTCGATGATCTTGTACGTATGGTCTCGATGCTCCGCCATGCGGTCCTCCGATTCCCGGGTGTCGCTTATCCCGCTCCAAGTTCAAGGTCGAGGATTTCGTAGCACGACCAACAGAGCTGCTTGCCCTGCAGCGGAATCAGCGTGAGCACGTACTGACCGCACTCTTTGCAGAGCAGCCGCTGCTTGGTGTCGAAGCGCATCACGACCAGGTCGTGCAGTTCGCCGTCGGACGAAGCGACGTGCCGCGTCAGTACCGCGTCCTCGACGAAACCCAGGCGCTCGAAGATCTTTCGCGCGCCCACCTGGTCCGGCGTCATCTGCGCGATGATCTTGGACACATCGTCCGCCAGCGCGCCCTCGAAGGCCAGACCCAGCAGCACGTGACCCAGGCCGACCCGGCGGGCGCTGACATCGACCATCACCCGGATCTCGGCCACGTGCCGGGTCCAGCGCAGCCGCCCGCGCTCGACCGTCGTGTAGCCGATGATCCGGCCGCCCTCTTCCGCCACCACCGAACGGATCCGCCCCGCTTCCGTCTCGTGAATCCAGTCGCCGATGTCGGCGACGTTGGTGATATCCCGTTCCTGGAACAGCAGATCCTCGTTCGGTTGCCGCCGGCCGAAGTCCAGCAAGGCGTTGCCGTCGTCGCTCGCCAGGTGGCGCAGCCGGATCGTCCGTTCGCCGCTGCGCAGATCGCGTGGCAGTTGATGCATCTCAATATCAGCGCCGGAACTCTGCGTGCTGGTCATGCTGCCCCCTCTCTGCGTGCGCTCTCTCTGGTCTGCTGTCATGGTAGCCGCTAGCGCAGCCGCCTCCTCAACCGGGCGCCATCGCTCGCTCGTAGCGACCCAGCGCCATCAGCGGGAAGTAATGCCGATACAGGTGGTAGTTGATCATGAAGTCCGACGGGAATCCCGTACCCGTGAACTCCGGTTCGTCCCAGGTCCCGTCCTCCCGCTGCCGATCGATCAGGTACTGCACCCCTCGCGCCACTGACTCGTGCTCCGCCTCCCCGGCCGCAATCAGCGCCATCAACGCCCAGGCCGTCTGCGACGGCGTCGACGGACCCATCCCCCGCAGCGAGGGATCGGCATAGGTGTCGCACGACTCGCCCCAGCCGCCGTCGTCCAACTGGTGACGGAACAGCCACTCCACCGCCCGCCGCACCGGCGGCGCCGACATCGGCTCGCCCAGCGCCGCCAGCGCCGGCAGCGCCGCACCTAGCCCGTAGATGTAGTTCACCCCCCAGCGCCCCCACCACGAACCGTCGTGCTCCTGCAGGTCGTAGAGGAAGCGCAACCCGCGGCTGGCCGGCGGATACTCGCCGCGGTACCCGAGCTGGCCGATGTACTCCAGCGCGTGCGCCGTCACGTCCGCCGTCGGCGGGTCGAGCAGCTCGCCGAAGTCGGCGAACGGAATCGCCGCCAGGTAGGTCTTGTCGTTGTCCACGTCAAACGCGCCCCAGCCCCCGCCCGACGACTGCATCGACAGCATCCAGTGCAGCCCCCGGTCCAGCGCCAGTTGCCGCTCCGACTCCAGCCCCGGCAGCGGGATCCGCTCCAACGCCATCATCACCACCGCCGTGTCGTCGACGTCGGGATACACGTCGTTGTCGAACTCGAAGGCCCAACCCCCCGGCGGCGTGTCCGGATTCTTCACCTGCCAGTCGCCCCCGGCCAGCACCTGCTCGCGCAGCATCCAGCGCGCCGCCTGCTGCAGCGCCGGATGCTGCGGATCGAGCCCCGCGTCCAGCAATCCCACCGCCGCCAGACAGGTGTCCCAGACCGGCGACTGGCAGCTCTCCGTCCAGATCTGCCGACCCTCGCCGCCGTCCCGCTTCCAGGTAAACCGCTCGAAGCCGTCCAGCGCCCGCCTCAGCACCGGATGATCGAGCGAATAGCCCATCGCTCGCAACGCCAGGATCGCATACACCCACGGCGGCTGGATCCCGCCCCAGCAGCCGTCCGCCTCCTGCCGGTCCAGCAGCCAGCGCTCGGAAAACGCCAGCGCCCGATGCTCGAACGGCCGGATCCGGTTCCGATCCAGCAACCGAAGCAGCGCATCGACGACATAAAACACGCCCTGCGCCGAGAACGGCCGCTTCGGCGGACGCACCGCGAACCGGCGTCGATCCGAGGATCGCACCCACAACTCTGGCACCCCCGCGCCGGCCGGCAACGCCGCCGTCGGTCGCAGCGTCATGATCACCGTGATCCCCACGATCGTCGCCCGCGCCCAGCTCGCGAACTCGTACAGGTTGATCGGCAGCCACGACGGCAGCAGGCTGATCCAGGGCGGCATCGCCGGCAGCCGGTCCCAGTCGAACTCGCCGAACAGCGCCAGCCAGATCTTGGTGAACACCCGGGCCTCGACGATCCCGCCCTGCTCCAGGATCCACTCGCGCGCGCGGCTCATGTGCGGCGCGTCCGGATCGTCCCCCGCCAGCTTCAGCGCAAAATAGGCCTCGACCGATGTCGAGACGTCTCCCGGACCGTCCAGGTACTGCGCCCAGAACCCCTCCGGCCGCTGCTGCGCCCGCAGATACCGCGCAATCCCGTCCCACTCGCTCCGATCGCCGATCCCCAGGTGGTGCGTCAGCAGCAGATACTCCGCCGTGATCGACGGATTCGACTCCAGCTCGCCCCACCAGTACCCGGACTCGTCCTGCTGCTCGATCAGCCAGTCTGTCGCCTGCCGCAGCGCGCGGGCGAGTCTGGCGTCGGCGACCGGAGTCGGACGGCTCGGCATGGAGGCACGCTAGCGGTCGCGCTCGAGCGTAAACAGCGCCAGCGCCTCCAGGTCCGACACCGCCTGCGGCCTCGGCCGGCAGGCGTCGAGCTCGGACCGGAACGCCTCGTATTCTTCCCGCGCCGCCCGATCCGTGGCCGCGTCCGCGCCCACCTCGCCCAGCAGATGGTGCACCCAGTCCACCTGCGGATCGGGTAGATCCTCGCCCCCGTCGTCGAGCGCGCCGCGATAGATCTCGGTCAGCTCGCGCCGCGCCTCCGCCGGCGCCTGGCTCAGCGCGAACAGGATCGGGAACGACTTCTTCCGCCGCCGGATGTCGGCGTCGGTCGGCTTGCCCAGCGCGTCCGGATCGGCCCAGATACCCAGCCAGTCGTCCCGCATCTGGAAGCAGCGCCCCAGCCGCCGCCCGGCTCGGTCCAGCGCATCCGCCTGCTCCCGCGACGCCCCCGCCAGCGTCGCCCCAATCGCCAGCGAGACGCCCATCATCGCCCCCGTCTTGCGCTCCACCATGGCCAGGTACTCGTCCACCTCGACATCCAGCCGCTGCTCGAAGGTCAGGTCCAGGTACTGACCCTCGATCATCAGCATCGTCGCCTGGTTCAGCCGCCGGATCGCCTCCAGCACCGACTGCGCCGAGGCGCCGTGCAGCAACGCCCGCCGCAGGGCCGCGTCCGCCAGTTCGCGCATCAGGTCGCCGGTGTTGATCGCCTGAGCCACGCCCCAGATCGTCCACACCGTCGGACGACCCCGCCGCTCCACGTCGCCGTCCTGCACATCGTCGTGGACCAGCGAAAAGTTGTGTACGAGCTCGACCGCCGCCGCCCCGGCCGCGGCCCGCTCCAGCGCCTCCGGCTCGTCCGTGATCGCCTCCGCCCCCAGCATCGTCAACGCCGCTCGCGCGCCCTTGCCCGAAGCGCTCGCCGGCCGCCCGGCTTCGTCCAGCCAGCCCAGCGCGTACCGCGCCATGTCGTAGATCGGCAGCGAAACCTGGGGTACCGCCGCCCGCATCTCCGCCTGCACCGCCTCGTGGTATCGCGTCAGCGCCGCCGGAGTCTCGCTCATCTTCCGACCTCCTCGGCAATGCAGTCTTGGCATCGCCCGTAGATCGCCCAGTGATCGGGATGCGCCTCGAACGCGAAGTCGCGCTGCAACTGATCGGCAAAGTCGGCCAGCAGATCGTGCGCCAGCTCCGTCATCCGCCCGCACGACGTGCAGACCAGGTGATGATGCGGACGCTCCGTCCGCCAGGCATAGGTCCGTTCGCCGCCGCCCAGATCGGTCTGCGAGACCAGCCCCAGGTCGCGAAGCTGGGTCAGCGTCCGGTAGACCGTCGACGCGTTCAGATCCGCGGCTTCGTCCCTGGCTCGCGCGTAGACGTCGGTCGCCGTGATGTGCTGCTCAGCATGCCGCAGCGCCTTCAACACTGCCAGCCGCTGCCGCGTCACCCGCAGATCGTTGCTGCGCAGCAGACGTTCCGACTCGGTCGTGCACGCCATGAGCTGTCTAGCCTGCCTCGTCCGCAACCGACCTGGGGAAGAACGCGATGCTGCCCGCCTCCACCCGCCGAGCCGCCTCCGAGCCGTCGCTCGGTACCAGGTAGCAGCCGTTCTGCGGACCGAAACCCCGCCGCCCCGATCCGCCGTTGCCCAGCGCCAGCCCCGCGAACGTGATCCATTGCCCGCAGGGGCTGACGATCTGATGCGAATGCGCAAACTGGTCGTAGAAGTTGAGCATCGTCGCGAACTCGGCCGAGGGCTGAAAGCGGGCCAACCGCATGCTCCCGGCGAACTCTCCGTTGCGGTCGAGATCGTAGCGCGTCAGACCGATCATCGTGCTCGACGGCTGCGGTTCAAACGCAAACAGCGCCCGACCGTCCGGCGCCCAGAACACCCCGTTCATCGCCCGGTCCACGATCGGCAGTTGCCCGCCCGTGACCGGATCGAGGATGGACAGCTGGCGCCCCTCGGCGTCGCCCGGACCCAGCGTCAGCACCGCCAGCCGCTCGTCGCTGCGCGATGCCACGAACGAGGCCGGTCCGCTCAACTCCATCAGCTCCTCGTGCTCCTCCGCCGCGCCCACCTCGCCGCGCTGCGCCCGCACCAGGATCGCCCCGCCGCCCGGTCGCGGCTTGGCGAAGTAGATCGAGGAACCGTCCGCCGACCAGGCCGGCGAGCGGAAGCTGGGCCGCGCCCGCTGGATCTGCAGCGGACCCTCCGACCCCGCCGCCAGGTCGAACAGCACCAGTTGAGCCGCCCGGTGCACCAGGATCGCCCGCCCGTCCGGCGCCCAGGAGAAATACAGCGGCGCGCCGTCGACCAGCCGCTGCGGATCGTCCGGCCGGTTCGCCGCAACCAGGTTCACCGCCAGCCCGCTGCCCACATTGCCCACCACCGCCAGCGCTCGGCCCGACGGCGCCCAGTGCACATAGTGCGCCAGACCCGGCGCGATCACCTGCCGCCCGTCGCGCGGATTGCGAAACACCACCTCCGCCGGACCCTCGCCGCTGGGCACGTTCCACAGTTCCAGCCGCGGATCGTCCTGCCGCTGCGACGAAGCCGAAACCGTGATCTGCTCGCCGTCCGGCGACCACGACGGCCACATGAACACCATCCCCTCGGACCGCATCTCCAGCCGCGTCTCCACCTGCGCCTGCCAGTCCGCGCCCTCACCCGTAATCCGCGCAATCTTCAGCGAGGCGTCCTCCGAGATCATCGCAAGCGGCGTGGAGCTCATGGCCATCACTGCGCCGCCGCGCCGGCGGCCGTCGACGGGCCCGCGTCGCGCGAGCGAATCGCCTCGACCCCTGCCTGCTGCTCCTCGTACCGCGCCAGGTCGAACAGCACCGACGACGCCCGGTTCAGATAGCGGATCGTCTCCTCGTTGACCGGATGTCCATGACCGCGCAGCCGCACCGCCTCACGCTCCGCCCGCCGGATCGTCGTCCGCGCCAGGTCCAGCGCCGCAGATCCCGGCGACCCCCCGGGCAGCACGAACTCCTGCGGCGGTGGCGCCAGCGATTCCAGCTCCGCCGCCCACGCCTCAAGCTCGTCCACGTGCTCGGCGCTCGTCGCAAAGTCCTCCGGGATCGGCTTGTCCGGCGCCACCGCCAGCTCCGCCATGATCAGATACAGACGCCGCTGCATCTCGATCGCAATCTCCCGCGTGCGCGGATCCGTCGACAGCGCCCGACCCAGACCCAGCGCCGACGACGCCTCGTCGATCGCCCCGTATGCCTCCGGCTGCGGATGGTCCTTGCCAATCCGGCCGCCGCCCCACAGGGTCGTCGAACCGTCGTCCCCCGAACGCGTGTAGTGCGGCATGCCCAGAGTGTATCTGCGAGCGCGTCCGATCAGACCGCCGCGACGAATCAACCCTACGTCGCCGCCGGCTGCAGCTCGCTCCACGAACCCAGCAGCTCCGGCGTCGTGCTGATCCCCAGGATGATGTAGCCCCGCTTCCGCGGCCGCCGATCGTCGACATAACCAAGAAACTCGAACAGCGCCTCGCCCGCGCCGTCCACCAGCCGCCACATCCGGTCCGGCGCGTCCGCATCCAGCAGCTCCGCCGACGCGTCCGCCGGCAGCGCGATCACCCGCCCCTGGTCGACGCCGCAGCCCGCCGGCGCAAAGCCGGTCCACTCCGCATCGCTCAGACCGGTCACCGTCGACCACGCCTCCGAGCCGGGAGTCACCCGCGCCTGCAGTTCGCACTGGTCAATCTGGCGGGACATGGCGGCCTCCAATCGGCTCGGCGCCCAGCGCCTACTCGTAACCCTGGTCGGCGGCCGCAAGATTGCGCGCCACCTGCTCGAATGCCTCGAACGCTCTCTGGTCGAACAGCACAAACCGGATCGTGCGCACGCTCTTGTCCTCGCCCGAGTGCTGGTAGCAGACCGTCAGCATGATCTCCGCCGCCCGCGCGTAGTCAAACCCGCCCACGCCCGTCCCCAGCGCCGGAAACGCAACCGACGAGAGTCCCAACTCCTCCGCCCGACGCAACGCATTGTCCGTCGACGCCCGGATCTTGTCCGCCGACGTATGCAGATCCTGCCCCATCGCCGCCGCGTGAATCACATGCTTGCAGGCCAGGTGCCCCGGACCCGTCACCACCGCCTCGCCCACCTCGATCGGACCCTGCCGGATCGCCTCGTCCTCGATCTCGCGCCCCCCGGCCCGCACGATCGCCCCCGCCGTCCCCGCGCCCATCCACAGATGGTTGTTCGCGGCGTTCACGATCGCGTCGACATCCTGCTTCGTGATGTCGCCCTGGATGATCTCAATCTGCGTATCGGTCATCTGCGGCGGCTCCTGCCAGGACACTCCAACCTAGGCTACTCCTACTTGATCGCCAGACCGTTCGGTGGACTGCCCGTCCCCCCGGTCACGTTCAGCGGCGCCGCGGCAAAGAACGACTCATACACCCCGTCCGCCGCGCAATCGTCCGCCAGCGCGTCCAGCGTGAACATCTCGCCGATCGCCATCCCGAACCGCCCGATGATCCAGTGGTGCAGGAACCCGTCCGGATCGGCGAAGTTCGGCGGCGGCCACGCCTCCAGCGCCGGATTGTCCGAACACACCGCCGAGGGATGGTGGTCGAACAGGTACGCCGCCATCTCCTCCGAGCAGCCCAGACCCGGAAACGCCAGGTTCGGCATCTGCGACAGCGCCTGCCGCGTCATGAAGTCCGTCTGCTCATACCAGCCGATCCAGCCGATCCGGATCAGCAGCACGTCGCCGTCCCGAAGCTCAACCCCCTGAGCCGCCCGGCAGGCCTCCAGCTCGTCCGCCGTAATCGGCCGGTACTCGTCCATCGCCAGTGGCTCGCCCTGCGATTCAAACCAGCGCCCCACATCCAGCAGCACCGCCCGACCCGCGATCCCGCGCTGCGCCCAGTGCTCGATCCCCAGCCTCGGCGCATCCCGATTCTCGAGCAGCCACTCGTTCGTCACCCCGCCCCAGAACCCGTGCTCGAAATCCCCCACATGCGTCAGCGCGTCCCACTGCGACGACTGCTGCGTGTAGAAGTTGTCCAGCACGTCGTCCCCGTGATGCCCGAACCCCGCCCGACGCATCACCGTGTGCCGCACCGCCCCGCGGTTGTACAGCGGCGGACTCGGCATCGACTGATCCCAATTCATCGGGAACATCGACCCCTTGCGAATCAGCGACGCCGCCTGCACAATCCGTTCCGGCGTCTGCAGGTTGAACATGCCCACCTGGTCGTCGTCGCCGAACAGCCCCCATGCCGTCTTCGCCGGATTGCCCGGCTTGTAGGGAAGCTGGTCATAGGTCGGGAGGGTCTCAGGTACGTCGGACATCTCAAATCCAGGTTCGTTAGCAGCGAAACTGCCCGAAGTCTAGCCGTTCAGCAGCTTGGCCTTCTGTTCGGCGAACTCCTCCGGCGTGAGGAATCCTCTGTCGACCAGGTTGGCCAGCTTTTCCAGTTGGTCGGCGACATCTGAGGCAGGTGGTCGTGACTCTTGGACTAAGGGCCGCTGAGGTTGTGGCGAGTGAACCGCGTCAATCGCTGCTTGGAGTTTCGCGACAATGGAATCGGCGGCAGATTGGTTCATCTTGGTGATCTTTCTCTGCCCTCCCCCTGACTCTCGGAAGCGGAACCCTCCAGTAATGAATCCGCCGTCTCGATGAACCGCAGTGATATCAGTCAGTCGGAAAGCTTTGACCTGATTGGTTGCCAGCCACGGATCTACGAGCAGAAGGAGACGGCGGTCGGTGACGGCGATCATCGTGCCACCGGAGTCACCGGGGTCCTTGAAGGAGCCTTGTAGGTACCCTTCGGCCAACCAAATGAGCAACTCGCCCGGCAACATAACTTCGGGCAAGTGGCTGAGTTGCCATTTGGTCAACGCCTCAAAGTCCACCGTCTCTCTGGCGATCTGATCGTACACTCGCGTCAATTGATCTTCTGAAAGGGAATGGACTGCTGTTGGCAAGTACTGCCCGCTGTAGCTCAGGTCCAGACTCGATTCAACGAAAGGGCTTAAGTCATTGGGCTTAGCCAACCACATCCCTTGCGACATCTCCCCTTCATCGATACCTAGCGACTCTGTCAGGACTATCCGTAACATATCGGTATCACCTGACTCGACCTCATCCAATCGTAGCGCTAAGAAGGCGAGGAGCCTTGCGAGTGAGTTTTGCCCCACATTAAGCAGTTCATCAGTGGTTGCTTCGTCCAGCTCCTCGCTTGTAGAGGCGGCCAACTCCAACAAGTCAGGGCAACTTATCAACAAGAATTCCTCACGCCATAGTTGCGATTTCTCACCAAAGCCCGGTCCTTTCTCTTGTATGAGGTGGTCAACAAGTGCGAACTGTCGCAGGTTGAATTCGTTTAGGATGATGCCGTTTCGGTCCGCGATCTGACTATAGTTCCGCATGATCTCGTTGCGCATCGAGTCGGTGAGCGAATCCTCGAGTCGGTTGAACCGTTGTGTCATTTCTTGTCTGACGCGGTCCGCTTCTTCTATTCGTGCTGCCTCTGCAGCCTCGACTAGAGTTCCAATGCAACTCTCGGGCACAAAACGAAGCGTTCTCACTTTACCGTCCAAGAGTATAATCCGGACGGTCCCGGCAGCGCCTGTTGCAGTTGTTGAGACTGACTCGATAGTGTGCAGGGCGATTATGTCTAATCCACCTGCTCGAGGGCCTTGAACAATTATGTTCTTGCTCGTGAGTGCAATCAGCTTTGGCGATGAAGTGCGGTGGCGATTGATTTCAAGGAGGAGGATTAGGCGTTCATCATCTGCGACGAGGCTTAGTAAGGCAGCAAGGGGTTTCTTGTACTTCTGCAGAGGAAAGCCAAACATGTCTGCAAAGTGAGCATAGAGCCGTTCACGCACCTCGTGAGGTATGGAGTGGAGTGGTTGTCGCAGCAAGTTGTCAATCTCTTCCAGGGAGTAGTGGGCCGTGGAGGCAGAGGGAGGTAAATCGGAATCAGTGGGAGTGTTCTGACGTGTTAGAGCATGTGCGTCAACTTGATCGGTCTTGTCCTGTGAAGAGTTCGTGGATGTCACGCCTTGCTTCTTTATGGCTAATCGAACTGTGCGAGCAAAGCGCTTCGCAGCTTTCGGCGAGTCGATGGCCGCTTGCCAAGTCTTGTTAGTGTCGTACTTAATGGTGAGCCGCTTGGGTTCCCCGACAGTATCCTTACCGAGCGTTACGCTGCGGATGGAGTTGAGGTGGATGGAGTCGACTTGGTCGCCTTCGCGTCGGATGATGAGCAGTCGTTTGTCCGTACAGACTGCAATGTCAGTCCGTACGGCACCTTCGAGTGTAAGGTCGATGATGCTGACAACGCTCTCTTTAAGTAGTAGCGCACTTGGTATGGCTGCAATTTTGGAGCGATGCCGCGCGATGAAGGTGCCGTAGTCTCGGTCGGACGCGCGGATGATCTTTGCAATGGTGGGATCAACCGTTCGAGTCGACGGCATGGTGATTGTTGGTGGCGGAAGGTCGTGTAGTGCTCGTAAAGCGATGGAAGCATAGTTGATCACTTGCAGGAGAGCGACCGCGGCGGGTTCCGAGTGGATCCGGCCCTGCAGTTCGTCGGACGTGGTGACAACGGTCAACAGGCTGCCGACACCGTCGGGTTCTTTGAGAGTCAGGGACAGAAGTTCGGACAGGTCGTATTCGTCGATCCGTTTCCCGTCTTTTCGGACGATCAGGAGACGCGTTTCTGTGGCAACTAGGACATCTGCTCGGAAGGCTCCAACCAACTGGACATCCGTGATCAAGGTCACAGCCTCGTCGGCGTTGAGGGCTTCCGGAATCGCAGCCAGTTTTTTCTCGTGTCGCTGAGCGTTGCTGCCGAACTCATCGTCGAACTCTCTCGCGAGCTGTCGGATGTCAATGTCCATCTCGTGTCTCTCTCCGCAGGCCGCCGTGCTGTCTCGCGCCGATCATGTTTATCAAGGCCGTTCAGTCCAGCAGACCCGGGTACAGGATCTGCTTGATCTGACCCCGGAAGTTGAACGTCCCCGACGGCATGAACTGCGTCAGGAAGATCACGATCATCTCCTCCGCCGGATCGATCCAGAAAATCGTGCTCGCCGCCCCGCCCCAGTAGTACTCGCCCACCGATCCCACGTTCTGCGTCCGCGGCAAGTCCACGATCATCGCAAAGCCCAGCCCGAACCCGACCCCATCGTTGGCTGTCTCCGAGAACGAGCCCAGCGCCCGCTCCGACAGGTCCGCTCCGTCCGGCAGATGATTCATCGTCATCAGCTCGATCGTCTTCGGACCCAGCAGCCGAGCCCCGTCCAGCTCGCCGCCATTGAGCAGCATCTGGCAGAAGCGGTGATAGTCCTCCGCCGTCGACACCAGTCCGCCGCCGCCCGAGAAAAACGTCTGCGGCTCGCCGTAGTGGCTGGTCGCCGGATCGTCCAGCAACCGCAACCGCCGGTCCGGACCGCGCTCATAGTTCGCAGCGAACCGCTCAAGCTTCTCCGCCGGCACGTCGAATCCCGTATCGGCCATCCCCAGCGGATCGAACACGTGCTCCTGCAAGTACTCGTCGAAGCGCTGACCCGAGATCGTCTCCACCAGGTATCCGCAGACGTCGGTCGAGACCCCGTAGTTCCACCGCTCCCCCGGCGAGAACTTCAGCGGCATCTCCGCCAGACGATCGATCATCGACTGCAGATCGCGGCCCCGCATCGTCCCGGCCGAGTACACGTCGGCCCGGTTGTAGGCCATCTCCAGCGACCCCTCCATGAACCCGTAGGTCAGCCCGCTCTGGTGCGACAGCACATCGCGCACCGACATCGGCCGCCCTGGCGGGCATGTGTCCGTCACCGGTCCGTCGGGATCGGACATCACTTGCAGATCCCGCCACTGCGGGATGAACCGGCTCACCGGATCCGTGAGCTGGAACATCCCTCGCTCGTGCAACTGCATCAGCGCCACCGACGTGATCGGCTTCGTCATCGAGTAGAACCGGAAGATCGTATCCGTCGCCATCGGCTTCCCGCGCTCGCGATCCATCGACCCCATCGCCGACAGATGCGCAACCTCCCCCCGCCGCGAAACCAACGTCAAACACCCCGCAATCTTCTCCGGCTCCACATACCGCTTCAACAGGTGCCCATCCAGCTTGGAGAGTGCCTCGATGCTGATCCCGGTGTTGCCAACGGTTGCGGTCATGATCTGGATCGCTTTCTCCGGCGCGCGTGCCAGTGTGAACTCGTCTGGGACTGAAGGTACCGGAGGTCGCGCAGGATCGCGCTTGGCGTTGACGTCGCGCCTGGCGATACCTAACCTGAACACGTACCCCCCCTGTCCGCTTCGGCGGCAGGGTGCCAGGCTGCCGCAAGGCAGCCTGAGCTTTTTCTTGAGGATCCTTCCATTCGCGCCAACGTCTACGTCGACGGCTTCAACCTCTACTACCGCGCGCTTCGCGGAACTGATCTTCGCTGGTTGGATCTGGGCACACTGGCCAACCGCCTGCTTGCCCAGCACCGATCCGCGCAAGCCTCACGAGAAAGAACCTGCGCCTGAGAGATGCCTCCGGTCCCCTCTCCCCGAGGGAGAGGGTTAGGGTGAGGGCGCCCACGCCAACTGGACGTGCCATCCAACCCCGTCCCAGATGTATACGGGGCTCCCCTCTCCCCGAGGGAGAAGCCTGCCCCTGGCTTGAACAGGGGACACGGGGGGTTAGAGCCTGCCCCCGCGAAGGCGGGGGGTGAGGGCCCCCACGCAAACCGGAAGTGTCTCCCCCAACCCCGTCCCCGATGTATACGGGGTTCCCCTCCCCCTTCCGGTCCCCTCTCCCCGAGGGAGAGGGTTAGGGTGAGGGCCCTCTCAAGCCACACTCCGCATACATTTGTATCCAGGAATCTCCGCCCCTCAATCACATCCCCGATAAGGAGAACCCCATGATCCAACTCATCCGACGAATCCTCTCCTGGCTCTGGACCACCAGGAACGGCCGCATCACCCTCGCCGGCATGATCGCCGCCGCCATCCCCCTCCTGCTCCTCGCCGGCTGGCTCATCCGTCCCCTCTTCGTCGACACCGTCGTCGACGAAGCCTTCCCGCTCGGCGCCGACGCCACCATCCCCGAACAACTCACCGACGACGAGGCTCGCGTCATGATGTCCGCCGCCTCCAAGCTCGAAATCGAGGTCGAGGAATCGATGACCGAGGCGATGAGCGCCGCCGCCCATCTCAAGACCGGCGCCTTCGTCGACGGCGACGCCTTCCACAAGGGCCAAGGCTCCGCCGCCATCTACCAGCTCGAAGACGGCTCCCACGTCCTCCGCTTCGAGGACTTCCGCGTCACCAACGGTCCCGCTCTCTTCGTCCTCGTCAGCCCCCACCCAGACCCCCGGGGCCGCGGCGACATCGCCGCCGCCGGCTACACCGAACTCGCCCGCCTCAAGGGCAACGTCGGCAACCAGAACTACATCCTCCCCGACGACCTCGACCCCGACGACATCAACTCCGTCATCATCTACTGCAAACCCTTCCGAGTCGTCTTCAGCACCGCCCCCCTCACCCCCTGATCCCTTCCGATCCCCTCTCCCGTTCCTACTCTCTCCCCCCGCTCCGCGGGGGGAGATGTCACGGAGTGACAGAGGGGGGCTCCGATCCCCTCTCCCCGAGGGAGAGGGTGAGGGTGAGGGCCCCCACCTCCACGAAAACGCGCTACCATCAAGGAGAGAACACATGTCCTAGCAGAAAGCAGGCCCAATCCATGAACCCCGCACAACGAGCCAGGCACCTCCAGGCCCACAATCTCCGCTGCCAGGGACTCACCTACCGACAGATCGCCGAGCGAATGGGCTGCGCCGCCTCCACCGCCGCCCAGTACGTCCGCCGGTTCGAGGCCCGGCGCACCGAGATCGTCGAATCGCTGACCGCCGACATCCTGGTCCACTCCGTCGCCGGACTCCAGGGCGACGAGCCCGACCTCCACGCCCGGCACATCGCCAACGCCCGCGAACTCCGTCTCCTGCTCAACTCCCTCGACCAGGTTGAGGACCGACGCCAGCGCCGCGAACGTCGCGTCCACGACAACAACGTCCACGACGCCGAGAAGCAGGTCAAAGACCTCGAAGAGATCGCACGGATCATGATCGAAACCGGCCACTGGGACGTCACAGAGGACGTCGATCGCCTCTTCGAACCAGTCTTCGGCCCCAACGCCGCACCCGCCGATGCACCTCGCCCCCGCGAAGGCGAGGGCCCACACGCCACCACCGCCGAACAACCTCACCCCCTCACCTCTGAACCTCACCCCCTTTCCCAGGACCGTCGCCCCCGCGAAGGCGGCGGCCCACCTACCTCCACACCCGAACAACAGCAACCCACCTCCGCACAACAACCGCCCAAACCCGCACAAACACCGCCCAAATCCGTACACAATCGAACACAATCGAACAAGACCGAACAGGAAGCGCCCAGGCGACCACCGGTACAGGCCCCGCCGCGCCCAACACGCAAGAAACCGCAGCCCCGGATCCCCATCCCGACGCCCACGCCCATCTTCGACGAGATTCCCGACCCGCCGTTCGACCTGCGCAAGCTCCGCCCCATCGATCCCCATGACCATCGCCTCACAAGGCTCTTCTCTCGACGCTGACCGGCCCGGCGCCGGTCAACGGCTAGCCTGCAACACGAACACCACCAGCCAGTACAGCCAGCCAGGGAGCGTCAGCATGGCCGCAATCATCCAGACCGAGTCCGGCCGCATCCACGGTTCGTCGGAAGACGGCCTCAGCGTCTACCGAGGCATCCCCTACGCCGCCCCGCCCGTCGGCGACCTGCGCTTCAGGGTCGCCCGCCCGCATCCCGGCTGGGACGACGTCCTCGATTGCGAGTCCTTCCGCCCCATGGCCCCGCAGATCCCCAACGAGGCGCTCGACGCCATGATCGGCGCAGCCCCCCAGGAACAGTCCGAGGATTGCCTCTTCCTCAACATCTGGACCCCCGGCACGGATGACGCCGCCCGCCCGGTCATGGTCTGGATCCACGGCGGCGCGTTCACCATCGGCTCCGGCAGCGAAGGCCTCTACAACGGCCACATGCTCGCCTCGCGCGGCGATGTCGTCGTCGTCACCATCAACTACCGGCTCGGCGCGCTCGGCTTCCTCCACCTGCCCGCCTTCGAAGAGTCCAACTTCGGCATGCGCGACCAGGTTGCCGCGCTGCGCTGGGTCCGCGACAACATCGCCGCCTTCGGCGGCGACCCCGCCAACATCACCATCTTCGGCGAGTCCGCCGGCGGCATGTCCGTCGCCTCGCTCATGGGCTCGCCCGAGGCGACCGGCCTCTTCCACAAGGCCATCCCCCAGTCCGGCGCCGGCCATCACGGGATCGAGGATCCGCAGGCGGTCGAGCACGGCCGCCTGTTCTGCGACCTGCTGGGCGTCGACCCGGATGACGCTGCCGCTCTGCAATCCGCGTCGGTCGAGGACATCATCGCGGCGCAGGCCAAGCTCGAAGAGCAGATGCTCTACGTCGCCATGGAAGCGGGCAAGCAGCCCGAGATGCCGTTCCGTCCGATCGTCGACGGCGAGTTTCTGACTTCGATGCCCATCGACGCGGTCCGCGCCGGCCAGGCGTCCGGAGTCGCGGCGCTGATCGGCTGCCTCGACGAAGAGAGCAAGCTGTTCGCGGCCATGGTCCCCACCGAGCCGCCGAACGAAGAGGACGCAATTGCGGTGATGGACGGTCTGCATGGCGACGGGCGTCACCTCTCCGACATCTACCGCGCCGCCCGCGAAGCCCGCGGCGAACCAGCCACGCCCTACGAGATCCAGACCGCCGCCTCCGGCGACGAGCTCTTCCGCATCCCCGCCCAACGCCTGCTCGACGCCCAGGCCCAGCACAGCGACCAGACCTGGTGCTACCTCTTCGACTGGAAGTCGCCCATGCTCGACGGCGCGCTCGGCTCCTGCCACGCGCTCGACATCCCCTTCGTCTTCGGCACCCACAAAGTCGCGTCCGCCTTCGCCGGCGAGGGCGTCGCAGCCAACGCCCTGGCCGAACTCACCATGGACACCTGGCTCGCCTTCGCCCGCACCGGCAACCCCGCCACCGACAACCTCCCCTGGCCCGCCTGGGACCCCCAGACCCGCCCCACCATCGTCCTCGGCCAATCCGCCCGACAGGAAAACAACCACCGAGCCGAAGAAGTCGCCGCCTGGGACGGCGTCCTCTAGCCGATGATGCCCCGCGACCGCAGGTCCGCCAGCTCTTCTTCGCTGTAACCCGCGCTGCCCACGATCTCGTCCGTGTCGCGACCCAGCGGCGGCGACGAACCCTGCGGCGCGGTCGGTGTGGCACTCATCTTGAACAGCGGGCCGACCTGCCGCTGCGGACCCGACAGGTCGTGGTTCAGATCGACGACCATCCCGTTGGCCACGACCTGCGGTTCGTCGGCCAGCTCCTCGGCGAAGTTGATCGGGCCGCTGGGCACGCCGCACGCGTCGAAGCGCTGCAGCCAGTGCTCCGTGCTGGACGACCGCACGTGCGCCTCGATCTCCCGCACTCGCCGCGTCGCTTCGGCGAACTGATCCGGATCGGTCGGGTCCAGCTCGGGGTCGGCGAAGCCGAGAAAGTCGGTCTCCAGGGCCTCCCGCACCTTGGCCCAGAGCGACGCCGACAGCGCCCCGATCGCGACTGCGCCGTCGCGCGTCTCGTAGCAGCGGTAGTAGATGTTCAACGCCCCCTGCGCGCCCCGATCCTTGTACGCCTCCTGGATCTCGGCGTAGGACGCGCCCGCCTCGCGCAGCTCGGTCACCTGCGCCATCTTGGCCAGCGGCGCCGCGTCGGCGGCCGGCAGTTGCATCACATTGCTGCCCTGCATCGCCAGCGCCGTATTCAACAGCGTCGTCTCGATCATCTGACCCTCGCCCGTCTGCTGCCGATGGAAGAGCGCCGCGCAGACGCCGAGCGCAATCACGATCCCCGTCCCGTAGTCGGCCACAGGCGACGAGACCGGCGACGGCGCCGTCCCGTTGTCGTCCAGCTTGCCGTCCAGCGCCATCAACCCCGACACCGCCTGCGCGATGATGTCGTAACCCGGCCGCTGCGCCCACGGACCCTGCCGACCGAACGCCGTGTTGTCCACATAGATCAAGTCGCCGCGGATCGCCCGCAGCGTCCCGTAGTCGATCCCCAGCCGCGCGGCGACATCGGGCCGGTAGTTGATCACGACCACGTCAACCTCCGGGATCAGCCGGTGAATGATCGCCTGCGCCTCGGGCTCGCGTAGCGCTAGCACCAGCGAGCGCTTGCCCCGGTTCAGCGACTGGAACCACTTCGACTCGTCCGGGATGAACTGCGAGAACTGCCGCCAGGCCTCGCCCTCCGGCGGCTCCACCTTGATCACCTCCGCGCCCATGTCCGCCAGATTCTGGCAACCGAACGGTCCGGCGATGATCTGCGAAAACTCCAGCACCCGGATGCCGCTCAGCGGACCGCGATGCGGCGAGCCGTCGTGGGTCGTGGTCATGGTCGTTTACCCTTCAAGCGCGTGCGCATGAGTGATCGCTGTAGCGCGCGATTGCAATGCAGGCAGTATCCGCCATGACCGGATTACGCGTGACCATGACGAGGTCCCTCACCGCGTTCGTCGCCTTCGTCGCATTGTGGACCGCCGCCTGCGACGACGGCATCCCCTCGCAGACCGACGCGCCGATCGAGCCCGCGCCGCAGCTCGGCACACTGTTCCGCGAGTCGGCCGACGCCGCCGGCCTGACCTACATCCAGTTCCAGGCCCGCGAGCCCGGCGACTGCCTCTTCGACAACATCTCGCGGCCCACCGAAGAGGAGCGCCGCGGCACGCTCTGCGACGCCGAGCGCATGACCGGAGGCGCGGCCGCCGGAGACTTTGACGGCGACGGCGCGATCGACCTGATCGTCACCCGCATGGACGACCACGACCTGCTCTTCCGCAACCGCGGCGACGGCCGCTTCGACGAGGTCTCCGAGTCGACCGGACTGAGCCGCTGGGAACTGGCCACCAACGGCGCCGCCTGGGGCGACATCGACAACGACGGTGACCTCGACCTCTTCGTCACCACCGTCGGCGACACGCGCCACTACCTCTTCGTCAACGAGGACGGCGTCTTCTCCGAAGAGGGCGTCGAGCGCGGCGCGGCCGTCGACACCGGCGACCGCCGGATCGGCTTCTCGGCCACCTTCGGCGACTACGACCTCGACGGCTACCTCGACCTGCACGTCACCGAGTGGCGGCCCTCGCAACTCGTCGGCGAGGCGGTCGCCGGCGTGCGACTGCTGCGCAACCTCGGAGCCGAGCGCCCCGGCCACTTCGAGGACGTCACCGACGCCGCCGGCGTCGGCATGGAGCAGGTCGTCTCGCAGACCCAGGACGAGCTCACCGAGGGCACCTTCGCCTTCGGCTCGACCTTCGTCGACCTCGACGACGACGGCTGGCCCGACCTCGCCGTCGCCTCCGACTTCGGCACCAGCCGCCTGTTCTGGAACCAGGGTGACGGCACCTTCGCCGACGGCACGCTCAACGCCCGCGTCGGCACCGCCCAGAACGCGATGGGCACCACCTTCGGCGACTACGACGCCGACGGCGACCTCGACTGGTTCGTCACCTCGGTCTTCTCCTTCCGCAGCGGCAGTCCCGGTTCCGGCGAGCAGGGTCTGCGCGACGGCAACCGGCTGTTCCGCAACGAGGGCGACCGGCGCTTCACCGACGTCACCGACCGGGCCGGCGTGCGCAACGGCTCCTGGGGTTGGGGCGCGGCGTTTTTTGATGCGGACAATGACGGCGACCTCGATCTGACCATGACCAACGGGATGGAGATGATGCCCGGCTTCGACGCCGACGCGACCCGCTATTGGGAGAACGACGGCTCCGGCCGCTTCCAGGGGCGCAGCGCCGAAGTCGGCCTGAACGACATCGAGGACGGCAAGGGCCTGCTCGTCTTCGACGCCGACAACGACGGCGACCTCGACGTGTTCGTTGTCAACAACGCCTCAGCACCGTTGTTCTATCGTAACCAATCTCAGGGCGCCGGGGGCTGGTTGCGCGTGTCGCTCGAGGGAGTGACAAGCAATCGACAGGGGCTCGGCGCCCGGGTCTCGGTCTTCGCCGACGGACTGGCCGAGCAGATCCGCGAGGCCGGCGTTGCCACCCACTTCCTCGGCCAGAGCGAGGATGCGCTGCACTTCGGCCTGGCCCGGGCCGCCGCGGCCGACCTCGTCATCCGCTGGCCGGCCAGCGGACTGGTCACGACCCTGACCAACGTGCCGGCCAACTCCTGGATCCGCGTGACCGAGGGCCGGGCCGGCTACGAGATGATCAGTCCTCGCCGTTGACCTCGTTCACCTCGTCAACCAGGTGCATGAAGCGCTCGAGGTTGGCGATCCGATCGTTGACCGTCTCGCCGGCGATCCCGGCGCGGATCGTGTCGATCCCCGCGTCGCGGTAGACGCGCAGCCGCTCCAGCACATCGGCGTCCGAGCCGATCATGTTGACCTTGAAGGCCAGCTCCACCGGCACCCGCTCGCGGGCCAGGTCGCGTTCGCCCTCGACCCAGAGTCGTTGCACCTCTTTGGCCACATCGGCCCAGCCCTGGCGGCAGAAGGCGTCGTTGTAGAAGTTGGTCTTGGCCGAGCCCATCGCGCCCAGCGTGAAGGCCATCCCGCGCGCATGCCGCGTGCCGGCTTCCTCGGGATCGTCGGTGAACTCGATCCCGGCCGCGGCTTCGAGGTCGATCTCGTCCAGGTTGCGCCCGGCCGATTCCGCGCCGGCGCGGATGTCGTCGATGAACACGTCGGCGGTCTCGGGAATGAACGAGGTGCCCAGCCAGCCGTCGCCGACCGCGCCGCACATGCGCAGGCTGCGCGGCCCCAGCGAGGCGAAGTAGATCGGCGGCGCCGCCATCGGCGGCGCGCCGGCGCGCAGCGCCCGGCCTTCGCCGCCGGGCAGCGGCAGCGTGTAGTGTTTGCCCTCGTACACCACCCGCTCGCCGCTGCAGACCATGCGCACGATCTCGGCGGTTTCTTGCAGCCGGGTCACCGCGCCGGCGAAGGGCACGCCGTGCCAGCCCTCCACGACCTGCGGTCCCGAGGTGCCCAGGCCCAGCATGAAGCGGCCGCCCGACATCGACTGCAGGGTCATCGCGGTCATACCGACCAGCGCCGGAGTTCGGGTGCCGCCCTGGATGATGCCAGTGCCCAGCTTGATCGTCTCGGTCTTGCCCGCCAGATAGCCCAGCGGCGTGAGCCCGTCGTGGCCCCAGGCCTCGGCCGACCAGAACGAGAACACGCCCAGCCGCTCCGCCTCCCGCGCGTAACGCACGGCCGAGTCCCAGTCGTTGATCCCGTCGCGGTGCATCCCGATCGCAACGCGCATGCTCGATGCCTCTCTGATCCCCTCTCCCTCTGGGAGAGGGTTAGGGTGAGGGTGCTCCCGGGTAGCCCTCGGTTTCCTTGATCTCGTTGACCTGGTTGACGTGGTCGAGATCGTGGACGCGTTGGAACATGAACCAGGCGCGCGAGTGCAGCGGACCGAAGTACGGGTGCGAGGGCCGGATCTCGTAGGACGGCGGCTCGGGCAGACCGTCGATCACGTTGCCGAAGATGCGTGAATCGTCGAGCAGGGCGTCGACCAAGTCGGGCCAGGCCAGTTCGGCCGCGCGCTGCGCCGGGTCGATCGCGCCGATGCCCTGCGGCCCCAGGTTGGGCTCGCGGCCGAAGCTCAGGTTGGCGATCATGTCCGCGTTGCGGCGCGAGCCGTCCAGCACGTGCTGGGCGACCTCTTCGATGCTCCAGTCCTCGGGACCCGGCTTCCAGGCGGCCTGTTCCGGCGAGACCCGGTTGAGGGTGTCGAGGAAGTCGATTCGCGCGTCCACGACGCGGGGCCAGAGTTCGATCCAGCGGTACTTCTCGCCCTGCGCGAGCAGGTAGCCGGAGACGCGGTCGATCTCGTTGTCGCTGATCGGTCGTTGGGGCATCGAATCACTCCTTGGATTCGTTCGTCATACCCCCGACTTGATCGGGGGTATCTCGTCGAATTCGCCACCCACGTGCCGGGCGCGGCGAGATTGCCGAAGCAAGTTCGGCAATGACGAAGATGATCTACCTCCCCTGGAAGTTGGGTTCGCGCTTTTCCATGAAGGAGCGGACTCCCTCTTTGAAGTCGTCGGAGCCGAAGAGCGGCAGCAGTTGCAGGTAGATGTGGTCGACGGCGGCCTCGAACGGCTCGTCCATGCCCAGGCGCATCATCCGCTTGGTCGCCTGGACCGAGAGCGGCGCGTTGGCGGCGATCTCGTCGGCCAGTTCCAGCGTGCGCGTCATCAGCTCGTCGTGCGGCACGACCTCGTTGACCAGGCCGACCTCGAGCGACTCCTGCGCGTCGAGCACGCGGCCGCGGAAGGCGACCTCGGCGGCCCGCGCCCAGCCCAGCAGGCGGGGCAGGATCCAGGTCCCGCCGGACTCGGGCAGCACGCCGCGGCGGGCGAAGACGGCGCCCATCTTGGCCTGCTCCGAGGCGATCCGGATGTCGGCCAGCAGCGCCATGTCCATGCCGTAGCCGGCGGCCGCGCCGTTGAGCGCGCAGATCACCGGCTTGTCCATCTTCTGCAGCACGACCGGCGGCGCGTCGCGCAGGTCGAAGAGCGAGTAGCCGGGCCGGCCCTCGCCGGTCGACATGCGCTGCTGCTGGTCGACGAGGTCGAGCCCCGAGCAGAAGCCGCGTCCCGCGCCGGTCAGGACGATGACGCGAATATCGGGTTCGCGCTGACAGGCGATCAGTTGGGCCGAGAGCGCTTCCAGCATGTCGTTGGAAATCGCGTTGAGCCGCTCGGGGCGGTTCAGGGTGATGATCGCGACGTGTCCGCGCTCCTCGTAGAGCAGCGTCTCCGTCGCCGGGGCGGTCAGGGTGGTCATGGGTCCTCCAGGTCGTTGGTCTCGAACCGAGTGTACATCTGCAACCGCCCCCCTCAGTGGTCGGTGATCAGGGCGGCGCGGCCGAACTGGAGGGGGGTGTTCTTGATCCGTCGGGGGCGGAAGGGGCGGGGGAGCTGCTGGACCAGTTCGTGCATGTAGCGGTCGGCGTCGAGCAGGTCGTCGTGGCGCTTCCTGGGCTTCGGATCCGGGTCGTCGCCGGTCTGCCAGACGTACTCGCTCATGCGCAAGGGGAACTGGGTCAGCTCGGGCGTGTAGAACGAGAGCGGCGGGTCGGCGGCCAGGTACTCGTAGACCAGGTTGACGCTGTAGAGCACGGAGCCCGGCGCGCCGGAGGCGGGCACGACATTCATGCGCTGCCGCTTCTGGTGGTCGATCCAGGCCGACTGCGAGCGGTCGGCGGCCCAGCGGATGCGGCCGAAGCGCTTCTGGCAGGCTCGTTGCCACTGTTCGAGGCGTTGAATGACGCCGGGCCCGCGGTCCTCGAACTCGGCCAGGCGGATCAGGGTGAACCGGTGGCGGGGGTCGGTTCCGATCCCCCCTTCACCCGCTGCGCGGGAGCTTCCCCCCCGAGCGGGGAAGCGAGGGAAGTCGGAGAACGGGTCGGCATACGGGTCGGCAAATGGATCGACAAGATGGTCGACAAGATGGTCGGAAAGGGGGTTGCGCGCGAGGCCGGCGACGATGGCGGCGGTGTGGTGGGCGGTCTCGGTCTGTCCGCCGAAGTCGAGGCCGCCGATGAAGTACTTGAACCTGGGCAGGGGCGCATGCCACAGGTGTCGCTCGGGGTCGAAGTCGGGGTAGACGCGGTTCATGAGGGAATCGAAGCGGCCCTCGATGAAGCGCTCGCGCCAGGAGGGCGGCATCAGCGCGTGATTGATCTCGGCGTAGTTGTCGGGCAGGTGCGGGTTGTCGGCGATTTTGGCCGGAATGAACTCGACCTGGCCGCTGGCGGCGCGGAGGGCGTCCTCTGGCAACTCTCGCCGAACGAACCAGCGCTGGAACCAGCCCGGCCAGGGGTTGGAGGCGGCCACAAACCAGCGCTGGGGCTGGGCCGGGTGGCGCAGCCGGGTGAGCAGCATCAGGGCGGCGTCTTCGTCGACCTGCCCCGCCTCGTCTATGAGCACCGCGCCGTATTGCTGCGAGCCCAGACCCTGCCAGTCGGAGAGATGGCGGAAGTTGACGGTCGAGTGCTGCCCTGACTTCCAGCCGGGCAGCCGCAGTTGGACCAGCGTGGTCGGCGCCTGCTGCCGGCGCTCGATCATCTCGGGCGGGCAGACGGCGAAGAACTCCTTCATCGTGGTCGATGAGAGGTCGGAGAGGTGGTGCCGGGCGACGAGCACGTTGTTGCCGGGAAACGCGAGCGCCGCGTCAATCGCCAACTCGGCGATCGCCCGGGTCTTGCCCCCGCCCATCGCCCCGCCATAGCCCAACAACGTGAGGGAGTCCCCGCCCACATCGTCGTCGTCCGCCGGGCAAGGCCCGCTCAGCAGCGCGTCGTAGAGCTGGCGCTGGCGCTCAGTCGGGACGAACTCCCGATAGTTCTGAAATCCCGTGATCCGCCAATCGATCCGCCTGTCGTCGACATCACCCATGGTCCAATCC